>NZ_QASA01000001.1:0-1251356 GCF_003340495.1 Adhaeribacter pallidiroseus | reverse complement strand
TGGGTTTACATTAGGTTATGGGGTAGATTTTATCGTAACCAAGCTTGTTCATAGCGGCTCGACCTCTCAGGCAGGCAGCCATTAACCCGTTTATATTTTCACAAACTACAATATGAAAACTGTATTGATAACCGGGGCCAATAAAGGAATAGGTTTTGCAACCGCTAAACAATTAGCGCAATTAGGATACTATGTTTACTTAGCCAGCAGGGATAAACAAAAAGGCAATGATGCGGTAAGCAAATTGAAAGATGGCGGTCTTTTAAATGTTGATGCCATCGAAATGGATGTTACGGATCTCAATTCCATAAAACAGGCAAAATCAGAATTAGAATTAAAAATTGCTGTTTTAGATATTTTAATAAACAACGCCGGCATTAGCGGAGAGCAGCCACAAAACAGCTCCACCTGCGCCATCGCAAACTTACGCCAAGTATTCGACACCAATTATTTTGGTGCTGTACAAACCACGCAGCAATTTATTCCTCTTTTAAAAAAAGCGAATCTACCCGTTATTGTGAATGTTTCGAGTGAAGTTGGGTCTTTAACGCTGCATAGCAGCCCTGCGCGCAATTCCAATTGGGACTTTTATCATGCCTACGGGTCTTCAAAAACCGCCCTGAATGCTTTTACTGTGATGCTAGCGCATGAATATAGAAATACTAAATTTAAAATCAACAGTGTTACGCCGGGTTATACCGCTACGGACCTGAATCAATCCAGAGGAACAAAATCAGTAGAAGAAGGAGCCCGCCCGATAGTTAAACTTGCCACCATGGAGCATAATGGCCCAACCGGAAAATTCTTTCGGGAAGAAGGGGAAGTACCCTGGTAAAGGATTCTTGCACGGGTAGGTCTTTAGGTACTATAAAGTGATTATATTACCTACTGGGACAAAATTAAATGAATAAAGATTGATAATGATGTAGTTGATTAGCATATCTCTATGAACCGAATAACAAACAACAAACAACAAACAACTACTTATAAAGCTCATTCGGAAGCACATACTATGAAAGATTTACCAATCCAAAGATTAAAAACCATCCGTGATTTTCATCGTTCCAGAGGCTTACCTCAGCCCGAACATCCTTTAATCAGTGTGGTCGATTATTCAACCATTAAACATAATCCGGCTAATAATGCTGTTAGTTGGGTGCTTGATTTTTATTCGATCGCGTTGAAAAGAAATGCTCATGCTAAATTTAAATACGGGCAGCAGCAATATGATTTTGATGAAGGCGTGCTGTTTTTTATTATGCCCGGACAAGTCTTTAGCACCCAAGTGGAGGAGAATAATGCTGCTTTAAAGAAATCAGGTTGGATATTGCTGCTTCACCCCGATTTCTTATGGAATACAGCCTTAGCTAAAAATATAAAACGTTACGAATACTTCGGTTATTCCGTAAATGAGGCCTTATTTTTATCTGAAAAGGAGGAAGCTACGCTTAACAACGTCATTCAAAACATCCAGCAAGAATATCATTCCACCATCGACAAGTTTAGTCAGGATATCATTATTTCGCAGATTGAAACTTTACTAAATTATGCCGAACGGTTTTATCACCGCCAGTTTATTACCCGAAAAATTAGTAATCATAAAATCCTGGACCGTTTGGAAGAATTGCTTACGGCTTACTTTAACAGCGATGATTTAGTACTAAAAGGATTACCTACTGTTCAATTCATCTCGAAAAATTTAAATATATCGCCCAATTACCTACGCAGTTTGCTTAAAGTGTTAACCGGCCAGAGCACCCAGCAACACATCCACGATAAATTAATTGAAAAAGCAAAAGAAAAGTTATCCGTAACGAATTTATCGGTAAGCGAAATTGCCTACGAATTAGGTTTTGAACATCCGCAGTCGTTCAGTAAACTATTTAAAAACAAGACCAACTTATCCCCTTTAGAATTTAGACAATCATTTAGCTGAAAACCTACCTAGCAAACCAGGTAATGCCCCACTATGCGGTTAATGGAATGGTAACCCTCTCATAAATCGACCAGGTACTTGTTAGCCTAAATTAAAAGATGTACGAAAACGAGACAAATCGACTTTCCCGACTTACGGCAATTTTAACTCAATTGCAAACCAAACGCCTAATTACCGCCACAAGCTTGGCCGACAAATTTCAGGTTAGTATAAGAACCATTTACCGCGATATCAGAGCATTAGAACAATCGGGGGTTCCTATTATTACCGAAGAAGGCAAAGGTTATACCTTAATGGAAGGGTACAAAATTCCTCCGGTTATGTTTACGGAAAATCAAGCAAATGCCTTAATTCTGGCCGAACAATTAGTGTTAAAAAACAAAGATTCTTCTTTTGTAAAGGATTATGTCGAGGCAATTGATAAAATTAAAGCCGTATTAGGCTATTCTTTAAAAGACAAAGCTAACCTGCTGGCCGAACGGACCCGATTTAATCAAAACAGCAACAGCGAAAAAAACAGTAACAACTTATCTCAACTGCAATTTGCCCTTACTAATTTTTGTCTGACCAAAATAGAATACAGCAACGAAGCCAATAACATTACCAGCCGATTAATTGAGCCTTTTGCCTTAGTAAGCACCACGGAAAATTGGTTACTGGTAGCTTGGTGCCGCTTACGAAAAGAATTTCGCTATTTCCGTTTGGATCGAATAAAGCATCTGGAAATTCTATCCAACAAGTTCTCGCCCCATAAAATGACTCTCCAAGAATTTTTCGATAAATCGCATTAAATATTTCACCCCTGACATAAGGCTGTCACTAGCCGGACTTACCTTTATATTATTAAGGAACCAACCACTTTTTCAACTAATCTAAAACACAATAAAAATGGAAAAACGCACAATTGACCCTTGGCAATGGGGTGAAAGAACTAATTCCGTACAGGCCGTTGAAATAAAAAATCCGGTAGGAACGCTTTATTGCTCCGGGCAGGTAGCCATTGATGCGAATGGACAACCTAGTACCGGCGACATGAGAGCCCAACTGTTGCAAACCATCCAGAATTTAGAACAACTTATTAGTGAGGCCGGGTATGCATGCAGCGGTATTGTGCGGTTAAATGTTTTTACTACTTCTACCACCGAGTTTTTCACTACGTGCGTGGATGTTTATCAAGCGTTCACCGCCAAGCATGGCATTCGCCAAGCAACTACGTTAATTGAAGTGCAAGGGCTTTTTGCCGGATTAACCGTGGAACTGGAAGCTACGGTGGTGAAGTAGTCCGGAAAGTACATTAAAAAGGAGTTTCATAAAATGTGACCTCCTTTTTAATGTTTTAAAATTAAAACAAATCAGTGCATACAATCAAATTTAAAAATATACTAGTATGATGAGTCAGTTAGCAAATATTAATTGGATTAGCGTTTTGATAGCCTTTGTAGCTTACACGATACTCGGTGGAGTTTGGTTTACCGTACTGTTTAAAAAGCAGTACGCGATTTCCTTGGGAAAAGAAAATGAGTTACCTGCTAAACCAGCTCCCATCTTCATTATTGGCCCGGCAGTTTGCTCCTTCATCATCACCATTACGAGTGCCCTGTTGCTCTATGCTTTAGGCCTAGATACTTATAGCCAAGCCATGGGGTTTGCCTTTATCGTGGGTGGAGGCTATTTGGTAGCCAATACCTTCAACATTGCTATCAACCCGAATATACCCTATCCCATTCATTACGGAATAATCAGTGGCGCCTATCATTTAGTGGGTATCTTTATAGTAAGTATTGTTTTAGTGGCCATGAGATAGCAAGAAGCCATGCAAAAAAAAGATATAGCTACTTTTTGTCCCGCTAGCCAAAAAGATTGGCGGCAATGGTTAGTAGACAATCATCAATCTAAACAAGCGGTAGGGCTCATATTTTATAAAAAGAAATCCGGTATGCCTACTATCTCCTGGAGCCACGCCGTAGACGAAGCACTTTGCTTTGGATGGATTGATAGTAAGAAAATAGCACTGGACCAAGACAAGTTTATGCAGTTTTTTACCCAGCGAAAACCTAACGGAACTTGGTCGAAAGTGAATAAAGAAAAAATTAAACATCTTATTGGTAAAGGCTTGATGACGCCAGCTGGTTTTGCAAGCATTGACCGGGCAAAACAAAATGGATCTTGGACCATTCTAGACGAAGTAGAAAAATTAATAATACCTCTGGACCTGGCAAAAGAGTTTGAAACTAAAAAAGGCTCACAGGATTTTTTCCTTCGTTTAAGCAAATCAGTAAGAAAAGCTCTTCTGCAACGGCTGGCCGTGGCCAAACTACCAGTAACTAGGCAAAAAAGGATGGCCGAAATAGCTGATCTAGTCAGTCAGAAGTTAGAAACCGAAAAATTGGACAAACCTTCCCAATTAAAAAGGAAGTAATTTTTCTTCGGACAATTGTAGAAGGCCACTAAAAATGAAGGGTCTCCATTCTATATTTTTAAAACTGGACAGTTTGGGAATCAACTGCCCAGTTGCAATTATTACATTACGTGGTTTTCGGTAGTAATTAAAAAGCCGCACTCATTCAAGGCAAGAAACTTCTCTTCGTCAGGACGAACAATTGCTAGGTATTGCGTTGACCCAAATACTTTACCAATGGATGCTACATCATCAAACCACAACTCGGTAATGCCATTATAGTAAGTATCAGGAAAGCCGGGCAATGCTACCGGCACCGCATGACTTTGTACATACTTATGAACGTACTGTTTCACTTCCGGCAAAGACGTAAATAAAGGCGCATGCTGCGTTTTGTGATAATCAACAAAATCGGTCTGATTTATATCAGCTCGCTTGCGAAGGAAAATTGAAAATTTAACCATAGTATTTTTATATTAGCAAAGGTGAGTAATCCGTTAGTCGTAAAAATTGACTTTGGTTAAGAAATTATTTTTCAGAAATTCTTTTGCGAATACGGCTGAGAGATTCTGGCTTGACACCCAAATACGAGGAAAGATGAGCTAAAGTAACCTGGTTAATTAAAGTGGGATTTGTTTTTAAAAGGTACTTGTACCGTTCTTCTGGTTTCATAAAAAGCAGCATCTCCACTCGCTCGTTCAGCTGCAAATACACATGCTCGGCCATAGCTCGGCCAAAGTAATTCCACCGGGCATATAACTTATAGATATGTTGGACAGATACATAAGGTATCAGGAGAAGCTCCACATCCTGCATTGCTTCCCAATAATACCGGGATGGTTTCTGCGTAAGGAAACTCTGAAAATCTACAAAAAAGTTACCGCCCTCGGTAAAACGGAAGCTAATCTCTTTTCCATTATCTAAATAATACATTCTTACCAAACCGTTACATAAAAAGTATATGTATCGACACACCTGATTTTCCTGTAAAATCAACTCTCCTTTCTTTACTGTCCTACTTTTTAGAACGGGTAATAGGTTCTCAAAATCCTCGAGTTCCATTGGCATGATAGCAGTAACGGCTTGTTTAAAGCTGTTTAGACACATTTCGGCGGCAGAAAATTTGTTCAATTGTTTTTATTTATACTTGATAATACATATAGCTAGTATTTTAGAGAAGGTAGTCTTACGAGAAGATTCTGGAGAGAGAAAACGGGCACAATGTTGTTTTTTTGTTGCTCACACAATAAAATAATAACAAAAATAAAGGAACGAGCAACAAATAAAATGGTGTGAAGCACTTCGCTTCAAAAAAAAAGGCGACGCTACCCTCTTACTCGGCTAACCCAGTCCTATAAGTCCACTTAGGTCAAGCAGCCTCTAACTTTAATACGTTAAAATGATTTTCGAGAAGAATAGCCAACAAAAAATCTAAAACTACCCGGTCTTTTTTTTATAAAAAATATTTGATAGTGTATTTAAAATCGAAACAATGAAGTAATTGGGCCATTGTTGCATTTAAAATAAAAGTTGAAATTTGAAGCTGGAAAGAACAAGCAAACTATACCGGCCAGGGAATTTACTTTAGAAATCTTTTCCAGAGGTCCAAATCCTTGACAAGAAATCTTAATAGTTTTCAAGGTTTTGTTTTTTAAAGTTATTCCTGTCTTTTTTTACCCACTTAAGCTTGTTTAGGAGTTTCTTTTTAAAATGTTAAACTCTTTTTAACTAAAAATCCGGTCATGGGAGCGTGTTTCGTTCCATTCGGGGGTGGGCCGGAAATAAGAGGTATCTTCTTTATGCAAGTGTTGTTTCACTACTTCGTCGTTTAATTCTACCCCTAAGCCTGGCGCATCTAAAGGCACATGAGCGTAGCCCTTGGTATACAAAGGTTGTTTGCCTACCATTTTTACTAAAGTAGGCCACCACGGATTATCTACTACCTGGTTGGGAACTTCCAGGGCTAGTACATTTTGCGTAGCCGCAGCGCTGTGCACGTTAGCCATAAAACAAATTGGCGTACCGGCAAAGTGCAGGCCCATGGCAATTCCTTTTTCTTCGGCGTAATCGCCAATTTTTTTGGTTTCCAGGATGCCGCCGGAACTTCCCATGTCGGGTTGCACAATATCCACGGCCCGTACATCACAGAGCTTCTGAAAGGTTTCTTTCAGGTAAATATCTTCGCCAGTCATGGTGGGCGTAGTAATGGCGTCGGTAATGGTTTTTAGCTGGTCGGTGCTGTCCCAGGGTACAAAATCTTCCAACGAGGCCATCCGGAACGGTTCCAGGGCCCGCGCCACCCGGATGCAATTATTTACGTCGAAGTGGCCCATGTGATCGGCGGATAAAGGAACTTCGTAGCCCACAATAGAACGAATAGTATCCACGTATTTTGCGAGTAAGTCCAGTCCTTTGTCAGTTACCTGAATAGCCGTGAAAGGATGCCGCGTACTCTGGTAAGAACCAAAACTCAGATCATCGGTACCGAAACCCGGAACAAATTTGGTATTAACGGTAGTGCCCAAAATACTACTGTACACTTGGATGCCCGGGTGCATTTTTAACCAGGTAAAGCCTTGTTCTTCCAGACGGTGTTTTATGTCGGCTTTAAACTTGGCTACATCCATATTGGTTACCGAGTGGCCGGGAACGTACGAATACAATCGAACCTTATCGCGGTAATGCCCGCCCAGCAGTTGCCAAACCGGTACGCCGTACGCTTTACCGGCTAAATCCCAGAGCGCCATTTCTACACCACTTACGCCACCGCCCAAGCGACCATGATTCCCGAATTGCTTTATCATTTTAAATAGCATTTCTACGTTGCAGGGATTCTGACCCAGCAGCCGGCTTTTCAGGAAAAGGGCATAACGCGCATCGCCCCCATCCCGAACCTCGCCTAACCCGTAAATACCTTGGTTGGTATCTATCCGGATTATTACGTTACGGGCATTGGTAAACGAGGTACCATTTGATACCGTGGCGTACCGCATATCGGTAATTTTTAATTCCGATGGGTTAGAGGCCCGGTTTACTTTAGCGGTACTCTGGGCCAACGTATCTTCCACGGACAGATTCAGGAAACTAGCTAAGGAGACACCGCCTAAAACTGATTTTTTTAAAAAATGGCGCCGGTCCGGTTTTGTTAACGGATTATTTATTTCGGTCTGATGAATTGCCTTTTGCTTTTCTTCAGTGGCTTTGTTGGCCATCATTATTTGTTGTAGCGTGTTCTTCATTAACTTATTCCTGTTTATAATTACAATAGCCAATAATCCTGAAAATTGAGTAGTGTCGTAAAAGTAAGGATGCTAAAATTAGGGAAAAGACAATAAGACGCAATATACGCCGAATAGATATCACCGAAGTTTTAAAATATAACCCATTGCCCTCCTTGCCGGTTTGTAAAAATAGATAAAAATGGAAAAACCCGGTAGGGTAAGCAGAATTATAAATGAGAAACTTGTAAAAGACAAGCAGTGGAAAGAAAGCCTTTGGTAGCATTAGCAGTAAAAGCGTTACCAAAGCACTTCCTTTTAGAGCGGCTCACTAGGCGAACCATCGCCCGGCTGTTACAAGCTTAATGATTCTCTTCCATAGATTTAAAAAATTCTGCTGGCTGTGGTACAAGTTTATTGTTCTTGGCTACAACTCGACTCAACAATTAAATGTTAAGATTGATTGATATAACGGCCATTTAAAACAGTTTTAAACTAAAAAAGTCTGGTTGCAGAGGTTAAAAGGTGAACCTAAAAAAAGTAAATTATGGAACAAATTTTTCAGGACACGTCATCCACCTATTTTTAAACTAAACCAATAAAAAATGTTAAGTATATTCTTCTTTTCAGCTGTATTGAAGCAAGTTCCGTAATACTATTCCAGAAAGGTAAGTACAATAATCCAACCTTTACTCCTTGGCCTATAAGTTGATTGGAATGTTTGATCTTAATACCGAGCCTCATCTCTTGTTGGCTGTTTTTAATTCTATGCCGGGAGCGTTTCTATTACTTTCCCGGGAGTTTAGCATTGAAGCCATTTCGGATGTTTATTTAGAAGCTACCCTGACTGAACGGAAAAACTTAATGGGGCGCTCTATCTTTGAAGCTTTTCCTGACAACCCGCAAACACCCGAAGCAAAAGGAGTATCTAATTTACGGGCTTCTTTAGAACAGGTATTAGCCACGGGTAAGCCCCACGAGATGGCCCGCCAGCACTACGATGTACCCGATCCGGAGAACGTTGGCCAATTTGTAGAGCGCCATTGGTTACCCCGCAATACGCCGGTACTCGATGCGCAAGGCCAGGTCCGGCACATCATTCACGCGGTTGTGAACGTCACGGGCCAGGTGCAAGCCGATAGATTGTTGCGGCAAAGTCAGATTCGGGAAGTAGCCGCCTGGAAGGCAGTGGAAAATCAGCGGGCGATCTTGCAACGCTTATTTGAACAAGCACCCGCCGCCATTAGCTTGTTCGAAGGACCGGAACAACGCATTTCGCTGGCTAATGCCATGATGTGTAATCTTTGGGGGCGTTCGCCCGGGCAAGTATTAGGCCGGTCCTTTAATGAAGCGCTTCCGGAGCTACAAGACCAGCATTTTAGTGAGCAGATTGCTACCGTTTTTCACACCCAGGTTCCTTTTGTGGGCACTGAAATTCCCGCGCAAATATTCCGCCAAGGACACTTAAAAACAGGTTATTTTAATTTAGTCTTCCAGCCTCTTTACAATGAACAAGGCCAAGTGCTGGGAGTATTGAATGTAGCAGTAGAAGTAACCGAGCAGGTAAATACCCGACACCAGGTCCAACAACTCAACGAGAAGTTACAGGTAATTAACGAAGAGCTGCTAGCCACTAATGAGGAAGTATTACGAACCCAGTGGGCGCTCCAAAGTCTCAACGAAGAACTGGAAGGACGTGTGGTTCAGCGGACGCAAGAAGTGCAAAAAGCTCAGGCCGAAGCCGAACGGCAGCGGCTCCGCTTAGAACGGTTGTTTATGCAGGCGCCCGCCGCTATTTGTATATTAGGGGGCGCGGACTTAGTTTATGAATTAGTTAATCCGGCTTACCAACAACTCTTTCCGGGTCGGCATCTACTTGGTTCTCCTATTTTGAAAGTGTTACCGGAAATCTCTGAGAATAAGGTTTATCGTACTTTTCAAGAAGTTTTTCGCACCGGAAAAACCCATAAAGAACAAGAACTGCTCATCCCTTTAGCCCGCCCGCAAGATGGCGTATGGGAAAAACGTTACTTCAACTTTATCCAGCAAGCCCGTAATGATTGGCAGGGGCGCATTGATGGGGTAGTGGTATTTGCCTTTGAAGTAACCGAGCAGGTGAAAGCCCGCCAAGCCAGCGAAGCTAGTACCCAACAACTACGCCTGATTACCGACGCCTTACCCGTACTTATTGGTTACCTGGATCAGGATGAGAAATACCAGTTTGCTAACCAGGCCTATGAGAGTTGGTTTAATCAAAAACCAGCGGATTTGCTGGGACATCCCGTGCGGGAAATAATAGGCGAAACGGCTTACCAGAGAGTAAAAGAATATATTGACCGGGCCTTAGCGGGAGAACGCCTAAACTTTGAAGCCTCTATGCCCTACCGGGAAGGCTTTACCAAGCATATCCGCACCAGTTATGTGCCCGATTGGCAAAATGGTCAAGTTGTCGGATTTTATACTTTAATAAACGATATTACCAATCAGGTAGCAGCTCGCCAATCCCTTGAAGCGAGTGAGAAACAGGCTACAGCCTTAGCCGAAAGTTTACTACTGGCGAACCAAGAATTACAACAAACTAACCAGGAGCTCCTGCGCGTAAACGTGGACCTGGATAACTTTATTTACACGGCCTCGCACGATTTAAAAGCCCCTATTCTTAATATTGAAGGTTTGATGGAAGCCTTGCGGGACCAATTACCACCCGCATCCATTCACGACAAATCTACGCAGTACACCATGCATTTAATTGTAGATTCGGTGCAACGCTTTAAGCGCACCATTGATCATTTAACCGAAATTACCAAGCTGCAGAAAGAGAATAGCCTGGAAGCCACCCCCATTGATTTAGCAACCCTGATTGCCGAGGTGCAACTAGATTTAACCCCGGATATTCAAGCCGCGCAGGCCAAAATAGAACTAGAAGTAGGCGCTTGCCCCAGCATCTACTTTTCCCCGAAGAACTTACGCAATATTATGTATAATCTACTTTCCAATGCGCTCAAGTACCGCTCTCCTACGCGAACATCCTGGATTAAAGTGCATTGTTCCCAAAAAGACGAATACCAGGTACTTTCTGTTTCGGATAATGGCTTGGGCATGGACTTATCCGGCAAACCAAAGCTCTTTAGCATGTTCCAGCGGCTGCACAATCACGTGGAAGGTTCCGGAATTGGCTTATACATGTTTAAAAGAATCATCGACAATGCGGGTGGTAAAATCCAGGTACAAAGTACGCTGGACGAAGGCTCCACTTTTCAGGTTTTCTTTCCGCGTAATAAGCAATAAGTTTTGCTGGAATACTTTGGAACATTACCTATTTTTAAAAAAATACCGTGACTAATATTGCTAGTGCTTTGCCAGTAGATGCGGATGGTACGGCCTATTATCTGAAGGAGCGTTTTTTAAAAATAAGCGGTTGCTGATTTAATGATTAAGCCCTAAACCGAAACAGCTTTACCGGGGATTCTGGAGCAGCATTTTCTCATTAGGTAACCGGCGTAATAATACCATTTATTCCCAAAGCAATTACGCAGATATTCTTGATAAGAAACTTAAAATATGATTGTAATGGTAGTGCCTTGATCTAAAATGCTATTTACCTGTATTTGCCCTTGGCCATCCTCCACCATCTTTTTAACGATATATAAACCCAGACCGCTTCCTTCTACATGGTTATGAAAGCGCTTGAATAAGGTAAATATTTTATCTTGTTGATCTGCGCGAATACCCAAGCCATTATCCGCCACGGTAAAATGAATCTTTCCTGCCACCTGCTTTAGACTTAACCGCACCAGCGGTGTTCTGACTGGGGAGCGATATTTAAGGGCATTATTTAAAAGATTATACAGGATGCTTTTAAAGTATTTTTTGGGATAATGCAGCGACAGGTTTTCTTCGCTACTTACCTCTATTTGGGCCCGTGATTCTTCCAGCAAATGTTGCAGATCCCATTTCACACTTTCTACCAGCTCTAAAAGGTGAATTTCTTCGGCTTTTTCCTCTCGCTTGCTCGTATCTGCTTCTATAATGGTGGTTAAATCCTGGATGGTGGTGTGAAAATTCTTTATAGAGGATTGCATCAGCTTAAGAATCTGGTTAATCTCTGCCCGATTCAAATTTTCTTGCCCCAGCGAGTAAGTGAGGGCTGCTACCAATCCTTCAATGTTGGTAATCGGGGATTTCAGGTCGTGGGCGGCCGTATAAACAATGGAGTCCAGGTCCTGATTAGCCTTCGTCAGGATAGTATTTTTATTTTGTAATTCTACCGTGGTGCAGTAACTCCGTTCCAGTAAGTCCTGACTTTGTAAATGAAAGGACAGCAGTTCGGCAAACATGGTAAAGGTGTCCACCACTTTCTTGTTGTTTAACGCTGCGGTTTTTGAATCAATGGCACAAAGGGTACCGAAAAAGGCGCCATTTTTTAAAATAATAGGAAAGGAGATGTAACTTTGCAACCCGTATAGCTGCGGCGTATGATGATGCTTATACTCCGGATCTTGCGCAACATTATCAATGATGATGGGCTGCCGGTGATCTCTTATTTCATTGCAAAGAGTAGTAGCAACAGGAAGCTCCCCGCCCGCTATTAAGCCAAATTGCACTTCATCCCGCACACTGCAGGCAATCCACTTATCCGGCGTAACCCGGGTCACGGCAGCAAAACCCATCCCGGTAATCTGGCAAATAATCTCCAGCATACTGGGTACAAAGGAAATTTGCCGGACTGCCTCCAAATCTTGCAATAAATTGTCGGATGTATGCATCATAAAGAATAAGCTAATTTACTAAAAACGACAACTTATAAGCCTAGGGTACTAGTTCGATTTTCAAAAGGATTTTTTTTATATTTTTTAATACTTAAAAACAGAATTCTTTAAGTATATAAAAAAACAGTTTTTTACATTAAAAAAAAACAGAATAACAAAGTTAGAGAATCTAGCACGTAATAAAAGAATCTTATAAGTTTAGTTAAATCGTACCGAGTTCCTTTTATTAAACTTTTAGTTGCTAGAATTACTCTAAAAAAGAAAAAAGCTGGAATTTACTCCAGCTTTTACAAAAAATTTAAAAAAAAGGCTACCAGGTTCTTTTGCTCATTACTTTGTCCACTTCCGCTTTGGTCATGGTGCCCATTTCGGGGTGCGTACCCAGCCACTTTAGAAAATCATTTTTTAACTGATCGTTCCACTGGCTATCAATCTGACCGGCTGAGTATTTGCCCGCTTTAATCATTTCAAAGCCAAATTTGTCTTTGCGGGTTACAAACTCACAGGTACTAATTACTTGTTCCGCTAAATGCGCCGGAATAAAAAGCACGCCTTCTCTTTTAGCAATTACTAAATCACCCGGCATCACCATGACGTTGCCCATCCGGATGGGGGTATTTAAACCCATAAGTACGCTGCCTTCTAAAAACGACGGGTGCCAATCGCGCACAAATGCGTTAAAGCCTTTTATGGTTTGAATTTCTTCCAGATCGCGGACGGCCGCGTTAAACACTACGCCGTTACCCGACTTATTAAAAATAGAATTAGCCAGTGTAGCGCCCATTAAAGTGCCGCCGTTAATTTTACCAAAACCATCGGCTACGTACACATCGCCTTTCGTTAACACATCGATGGGCCAGGAGTTAGAAGCCCCTTTGCGGCCTTGCACTTTCTGGCCCCGGTCCACGATACTTTTTTCTACATCGGGCCGGCTGGGCATAAATTGAGCCGTAACGGCCCGGCCTACTACCGGGGTTTCGTCGTTTACGGTTTTCCAGTTGCCTTCGTACTGGTTGGTATAACCCTCGTTTTTTAACACGGTCCAGGCATCGGCAATGCCCACTTTCTTGGCTCTTTCGAGTAAGCTTTCCGCCACTTTCGGGCGTCCATCCGGAAAGCGCTCTCCTTTCCACTCGGAAGTTAAAAAAGTAAGTTCTTCTTTCGAGATCGTTTGGGCGTATAATAATTGTGAGTCCATAATACCCACAACAGAAAGCAATAAAAAAGAAATTTTAAAATTCATTATAGATTTATCATTAAATGAAAGATTTGTATAAACAACTTGGTTAGTTAACGCAATCTAACAAAAGATTTTGCTAACTAACCAAGCGCAACTTTTATGGATTAAAAATTGAATTTATCTACCAGAAATTATTTTTTTTAAATTTAAGACAAGCTAATCCCGTTTACTTAACCGGAATATTATTAATGCCCTTTGGCTAAGTAAGCGTCAATGTCTTTTTTAGTAATAGCTAACTTCTTCGGATATTTACCCACCCAGGTTCTGAATTCATCTTTAATTTTATCGGACCAGTCGCCGTGAATTTCGCCGGACGGATATTTACCTTGGGTTAAAAGTACCCGCTCGAATTCGTCGCGCAACGCCGTCATTTCGGAAGCCGATACCAAGCCTTCTACTAAGTGCGCCGGAATAAATACCACGCCGTACTCGTTCGCAAACACCACATCGCCGGGGAAAACGGTTACTTCGCCAATCCGGATGGGGGCATTAATGGAAGAGGGCGTCATGTCTTTGATATACGACGGATCGTGGCCTTTTACCCAGGCGTTAAAACCTTTGGTGTCTTTTAATTCCTGCATGTCGCGTACGGAACCGTAGAAAATAACACCTTTGCCGGTTTTACCATAAATAGCGTTGCCTAAACTAGAGCCAATTAAAGTTCCGTCTTTTACTTTGCCAAAACCATCGGCCACGTAAATATCGCCTTTGGTTAAAACATCGATGGGCCAAATGTTAATACCGCCTTTTTGCGAACGGCCTTCGGCTTTGCCTTGCGCTCTTACCAAGCTATCCAGGTCCGGGCGGGTAGGCATAAACTGCGCGGTAACTACGCGGCCGGTCATGGTTTCGCCGGGTTTTAAGATAATCCAGTTTTTTTCGACCTGGTTGCGATATCCTTTGTTGCCTAAATAGCCCCAGATTTGCTCTAAAGTGGCATTTTGTAACCGGTCTAATACAATATCCGGCACCTTAGGGCGGCCATCCGGAAACCGTTCACCCTTCCAGTTAGAAGTTAAGGCTTTTACGGTTTCGGGAGTAGAACCTACCCGCATTTGGGCATTTGTTAAAAATCCGCTTAAAACGAGCGCGCCAATAAGAAATATCTTTTTATTCATTTTTTTTGTATTTTAAATTATCTGATGCAAAAACTTTTTAAGTATTTTTTAAAATTTACGGTACTCTGAAAGCTTGCCGGGCTAATAATTTCCATTGCCCTTTTTGTTTTTGCCACACCAATAAATTCCTAATTTTAATTTCTCCGGGGGTGCCATTATTCGTGATTTTGGCATTAAAAGCATGCCGCACCAGGGCCGTATTACCCGCCATCCGAATGGTTTGATCTTGTAAATCAATTAAATTAAACTTAATGGGGTCGTTGATTACACCATTCACAAAAGCTGCTTTGTCTTCTACTTTGCCGCTGGAGTGTCCGTAACTGAGCTCATCGGCTGTTATGGACTCCAGCAAATTTTTATCAGCGGTTATTAAAGCATTTTTAAACGTTTCGACTGCTGCTGTTACTTGCTTCTCTTCGGCAGTTTGAGCAAAACCGTTCCCGATAAACCCCAGCCAAAATAGACACAGTACCCCTATTTTTTTCATGTAAGTTTTTATTACTTCGTTTTTTAAATTTTAAATTTTTGCCGATTAAATGAGCGCGATCTACTCGTTACGATTTTACGGCCAACTCGCTAAATTCTTGATTGAGGGCTTCGTCCTTATCTACGGGTGGTTTGCGGTGCCAGTAAGAGGCCAGGATGGAACCGGTAATATTCATTAAAGGTCCGAAAACAGCCGGCGCCAGGCCAATGGTCGCGGCTTTGCCCATTTCTTTCGCCAAACCCGAGGCCAAGCCTCCGTTTTGCATACCTACTTCTATGGCAATGGTGCGGGCGTCGCGTTCTTTTAAGCCAAACAAACGGCCAATCCAGTAACCGAACATATAGCCGCCGGTGTTATGAATCAGCGCACACACAATTAAAGCCGGGCCAATAACAATCAGATTATCGCGGCCGGCGGCGGTAATAATGGTAATGATAAAAGCAATCCCGATCATGGAAACTAAAGGCATGGCTTTATCTAACCAATGGGCTTTTCCTTTAAAAAACTTATTAAACAACAAACCGCCCCCAATCGGAATAATTACCATTTTTACAATGTCCCACATCATGGCTAAAGCATCTACCTCCACAAACTGACCGCCTAAAATTTTCATCCACAGGGGGGTTAAGAAAGGGGCCAGTAAAGTAGCTACCGCGGTAAGCGTTACCGATAAAGCGAGATTGGCATTGGCCAGGTACGACATTACGTTGGAAGCCAAACCGCAGGGCATGCTGCCGATTAAAACAACGCCCGCCGCAATTTCCGGCGGAAAACCAAAAGCTTTGGCCAACGAAAATCCCAGGAGAGGCATTACCGTAAAATGGCCCACTAAGCCAATTAATACGGCCTTGGGCATTTTTAAAACGCCGGCAAAATCTTTCAATCCCATTTCGGTGCCCATGCCAAACATAATGATTTGAATAAGCGGGGTAATGAGGGTGGCAAACTTAAAGCCGTTAACTTCTACAAAATACTGCGGAAAATTAAGCGCCGTTGTTACGGCGGCAAAAATCATCATGGTGTAAGCAAAGCCTTTGGTAATGGCAAAGCCGCGGAAACCAATGCCTAAGGCTACAAATACTAAAATAAATACAGGCCCGGCTTGCGCGTTTTTGCCGCTAAAGATCATTACAAGAGCCACTACCAGGGCCAGTGCCGCTATTCCCAAGGCTACTTTATAAATGCTGTTCTGTTTCAAGGTATAAACTGTTAATCTTAATGGAAGATCAGGATGAACGCCTGTTGGGTAGTTCGCCCACGAGTAAAATTTTTAAAAATTAATAAAGCGGAAGGCAATGCTACCTTCCGCTTTAAGCTTATTAACTGAAAATCCGGTCGTGAGAACGTCTTTCGTCCCACTCTTTGGTTGGCGCAAAAAATGTTTTATCTCTTTGGTGCAAGTGCTGTTTTACTACTTCTTCGTTTAATTCAATGCCTAAGCCCGGTGCCGTAAGCGGTACAGTCGCGTAGCCTTTTGTAATTAATTTCCGGCCATCGGTAGTTTTCACTAAACTTTCCCACCAAGGTAAATCTACGGAGTGGTGTTCCAGCGCTAAAAAGTTTTGCGTAGCGGCGGCGCAATGCACGTTGGCCATAAAAGAAACCGGCGTACCAGCCTGGTGCATGGCCATGGCAATGCCATTTTCTTCGGCGTAATCGCCAATCCGCTTTGTTTCCAGCAGACCGCCGGAGGTTGCTAAGTCCGGGTGAATAATATCAACCGCTTTTTTATCAATGAGTGGTTTAAAGTATTTCAGTAAGAAGATATCTTCGCCGGTAGTGGTGGGGGTTTCAATCGCATCCGAGATGGTTTTCCACTGATCGGTGTATTCCCACGAAATAATATCTTCTAACCAGGCCAGCCGGTACTTTTCCAGCGCTTTCCCTAACCGGATACCGTTGTTATGATCGAAGTGGCCGTAATGGTCGGTAGACAGGGGAATATCGTAGCCCACCATGCTCCGCACATTTTCGGCAATTTTAGCCAGTTCTTCAAAGCCTTTATCGGTTATTTGGATTTGGGTGAATGGGTGCAAGGTATTGCCATAAGACATGTAATTGCTTTGATCGCCCCACTGCGCCAAGTTGCCCTGGGCATTTTCCCAGAACTTAGAGTTTACCACGGTGCCGGGTTTCCCTTTTAATTCGCCAATCGAAACGTCCATCTTCAGCCAAGTATACCCTTGATCCTGGGTCCGGAATTTAATTAATTTCGCTTGTTCTTCCGGCGAACCCGCTTCCGGCGTATCGGCATACAAGCGTACCTGGTCGCGGTAACGTCCTCCTAATAGTTGCCAGGCCGGTACGTTATACGCTTTACCGCACAAATCCCACAAAGCCATTTCCACGCCGCAAACGCCACCCGCCTGGCGGCTTTGCCCCCCAAATTGCTTGATGGCTTTAAATATCATTTCTACGTTGCAGGGGTTCATACCTAATATGCGGCTTTTCAGCATTAAGGCATAACGCGGATCGGCCCCATCCCGAACTTCACCTAAACCGTAAATTCCCTGGTTGGTATCAATCCGGATGATAGCGGTACCGCCCAACACACTCGTTAAGGCGTAGCGCATATCCGTAATTTTTAATTCGGAGGGTTTCGAAGCCCGGCTTACTTTGGAGGTAGTTTGGGCAATGGTATCTTCAAAAGACATTCCCATTAAAGCCCCTAACGAAATACCGCCTAAAGCTGATTTTTTTAAAAATGAACGGCGGCTGTCACTGGTTTGGGGATTATTTATTTCAGCCTGCATGGCTTCGGCCGTTTCTTTCTCCTGTTGTTTGTTTTGGGCAATAATCTTCTGTAAAATGCTTTTCATAAAGTTTAAGGTTATTTAGGAGTATTAGAAGTAAGAAGTTAATTGTTATTGGTTATCGGTTATTAGCATGAAATTTTTTAAAAGTAGCCTATTCAGGCAAAGTGTTGGGTAAACTAATCTGGTAGGTGTATTCAAAATTTAAAAAATTCTAAAGTTTAGGGTTTAAGCTGATAAGGCTTTACACAAAGAAAGGAATATCTTTCGGATGGTATTTCTTCATGCCTTCTTCGTTGATATCTACGCCAATACCTGGTTTATCTGAAACGGTAATAAAACCTTTTTCTACGAATGGTTTGTCGTATTTTACTACGTCCTTGTAAATCTGCTCCGTATCCATGTAAGTTTGCCACTCCAGAATATGGAAGTTTGGCACGGAGGCACAAACGTGGGCAGTTGCCATTGCCCCGATGAAGGAGGCTACCATGTGGGGAGAGAAAGGCACATAATACAAGTTGGCTAGGTTAGCAATGCGTTGGCCTTCGCCTAAACCGCCCGTTTTTTGTAAATCCGGCATGATAATATCCACGCCGCCATCGGCTAAAACCCGGGTGAAGCCATAAGCTAAATACATGTTTTCGCCGGCACAAATAGGGGTAGATGTACTTTTAGTAATTTCTTTATAAACATCCATGTTATCGGCCGGTATGGGCTCTTCTAAAAACATCAGGTTTAAAGGCTCCATCAGTTTAGCCACTCGATGGCCGGTTGTGGCATCATAACGGCCGTGCATGTCCACGCAAATATCAATTTTTGGTCCTACTGCCTTCCGAACCGCGGCAATAGAATTATACATGCGGTCTAACTCGGCCGGGTTGGCGGTCCAGTTGTAGCGGTCATATTTGTTCGGGTCGTTGCCTTCATCAATATCAAACTTAACGGCCGTATAACCTTTGTCAACGGCACCTTTCGCCGATTTGGCGTAATCATCGGGCGTTGGGTTACGAGCGGTATATAAGGCGGTATCGCAATAAACCCGCACTTTATCCCGAAATTTACCGCCTAGTAATTGGTACACCGGTACGCCTAACGCTTTGCCCGTAACATCCCAAAGAGCGGTTTCAATAGCTCCCATTACGGCTACATAAACCCCCGATTGGGCGCCCCCAAAAAAAGCACCTTTCCGCAAATCTTCCTGGATACGATTAGGATTTAAGGGGTTTTGGCCTTTTAAGCGGTTGCCCATTTGTTTTACCATATAGTAGGTTCCATCTACGGCATCTACCCCTTGTCCCCAACCCACAATGCCTTGGTTAGTCGAAACCTTTACAATTAAATCATGGCCCCCTTTGATAAAACCACAGGTTACATCGGTAATTTTCAGATCAGCCGGAGCCGAAGCGTGGGTCGTTCTTTCTTTAGCTCCAATTAAACCGGTACCGGCCGAAGCCAAGGCCGGAGCACCCAAAAGACTCGCAGCGCCCGCTAATGAAAGCTTCCCTATAAAGGAACGGCGATTTTGTTTATATGACATATTTGTTTAATTTATTTGCTAGGTGTTTTGGTTAAAGTTTAATTGACATTATTGACACTACTGGCCGCTATTATTTCCTCGACTTGCGCTTTGGCTACCGGTAATTTTAATTTTTTATCTTTCACGCTGGCTTTTAACCAATCCAGGTAATCTTTCTGAATAGCAGCCGGCCAACTCGCATCCATTTGGCCGGCCGTATATTTACCTTCGGCGGTGCGAATATGGGCAAACATATCTTCCAGGCGGGTTTTTTCGGATGCTTTCACTACTCTTTCGGCCAAATGCGGCGGAATAAAGATAACGACTCCTTCTTTGCCCAAAACCACATCGCCCGGCATAACCGTTACCTGACGAATACGAACGGGTTTGTTAATGCCCATGATCATGGTATTTAAATCGTTGCGCGGGTTATGATAAGATGGAGAGTAACTCGTTACATAGGAGGTAAACCGGCCCATCTCTTTTAAACCTTCAATATCCCGGATGGCTCCGTCGTACACAATGCCATTACCAGATCTTCGGTAAATATCGGCGGCTACGCGGTCGCCGATGGTGGGGCCATTTTTGTGCAAGCCAAATTGATCAGCCACATATACATCGCCTTTTTGCAATTGCTCCACCCCCCACACGTTTTGGTTACGGCGGCCTTCTTTTTTACCGCGTTCGTCGATAACTTTCCACATATCCGGGCGATAAGGCATAAAGGTGGTGGTAAATGCCCGGCCCACCAGTACACTGTCCGGGTTGATTCTAACGGGCCAATCTTCCGCTAATTGGTAATTGAATTGGGCACCTCCCATCGTCGCCCAGGCTTCTTCCATACTTACCGCTTTCATGCGTTTCAGAATATCATCCGGAACTTTTGGCCGCCCATCCGGAAAACGATCCCCTTTCCACTCCGGGGTCAGAAAAACTAACTCTTCTTTGGATATTTGCTGCGCTTGTATGTTGGAAAAAGGAATAAAAAAGGAAGATAAGAGTAGTAAGGTAAATACTTTTTTCATTTGACAGAGAAACAAATCGCGGAAATAAGGGCTGCTGAAGAGCAGTAAGGTATTAGTTTAATTTTGTAGATAATATGATCTTTAGCCGTATAGCTACCTTAAAACAAAATACAAAGAGGCTAAAAATTTAAAAAACGCCCGCTACTTAATAATAATGGGCGTTTTTTTTAAATTTTTATTTATCCCAGAACAAACGGGTACCTAAAACATTGGCTCCCATCCGGCTAACCGCATCGTTCACGTTGGTTTGGTTTACCGATACTTCCCGGTTCGGATAAACCAGGCGGCGGATAAAGCCTCCTTTTACCGAGGCATCTTCGCCGGGGTAATTAATAGGCTGCAATCTTGGCAATTCGGTACGGCGGAAGTTAGACCAGGCTTCGGACCAGCTCCGGAAAGAGGCCACCCAGTATTGCGTATTAATTTGCTCCAGAGCAGTAGCCGGATCGTACAAAATACCGGGTTGCTGCACGTAAGCATTTTTTACTTCTTCCGGAATGTTAATGGTAGCATCATAGCCTTTTAGTTGGTCCATGTGCGCTTTTATACCGGTTTCGTAATAGGTTTTGGCATCGCCGGTGATAAACCCTCTTTGCACTGCTTCGGCCAGTAAAAGTTGGGTTTGCGCGTAGGTAACTAAAAACTCCGGCGAATTTTGATTTAATACGGTAGTGCGGCGAAATTGCGAGTAAAGGTCCAGCGATCCGCGGTAGCCGGGAGCGGTAGGTAAGGTTACATCGGAATAGCCATAAGGTAAGCCAAACTGATCAGCCAGGTTGGTATTTATTTCACCCCCGGAATCGGTGCCGCGTTGCGAGTAACGGACAACTATATAAGGGGCTCTGGGATCGTTGTAGGTTTTCAGGTAATTTACGAAAGGTTCGCCGGCAAAAAAGTTGGCCTTTTCGGTAGCCGTTAAGCCGGAGGTAGTAGGATGCACATAAGCCGGAGAATTAAAGCGGACAAAAGCGTTATCGTCGTTAGACACCATTAACGGACCAGCTACGGCTTTATCCACCCACTGGTCGGCTTTAGTTGGATCCACTTCCGTGAAACGCATAGCCGCCCGCAACAACAAAGAATTACCCAGTTTCCTCCATTTTTCAATGTTGCCATTATAGAAGATATCGCCCCCAATTACGGTTGGTTTAGCGGGGTCTAAGGCAGCCGTAGCTTCTTGTAATTCCTTCAGAATATCATCGTAAATGGCTTTCTGATCGTCATATTTCGGCAGGTAAGTACTTTCCACAAATCCTTTACCGGCTTCAAAGTAAGGCACATCGCCGTAGCTATCTACTAAAACAATAAAGTTGTAGGCCTTTAGGATGCGGGCCATGTTGTAAATATTACTTTGGTTCGGATCAGCCTTGGTTTTTTCAATAATAGCTACCGTGTTGCGCACCGGACCTTCGTATAAGCCGTTCCACAAACTCCGGGTGTTGGCATCGTTGAGCACGTTGTGGTTACCGGCCTCTACTACCCCCGTAAAAGGAGTGTTTACCTGTTGTACAATCTGGCCTTCGTAAAAATGCATGGCTTGGTTACCGGAAGCAAACTGGGCATTGTTTAACAGATAAACCGGATCAAGATCAGTAGCTGCGTTAGGGTTGGTGTTAATTAATTCAAAATCCTTATCGCAGCTGCTCACGCTTAATAAAAGAGCGGCAAAGGCCAGGGATATATATTTTTTCGTGTAAATCATAATTGCTTAAAGCTTAATGTTAATGTTTAAACCATAACTGCGGGTAGTAGGTAAGGCATGCGCTTCTAAACCAGTGTTAAGGTCAGATGCCGAAAACTGAGTTTCCGGATCCAGGTTGTCGACGTATTTTTTAATTATCAGCACGTTGTTAATAAAAGCATTCAGCGCTAAACCTTTCACGAAAGATTTGTTTACAAACTTGGTAAAATCGTATCCTAAAGACAAGGTTCTCCAACGCACGAAGCTCGCATCGTACACAAACGGAGTGGTTACGTTTACGCTGCGGTAGTTATTATAAAATTCTTGAGCAGGTACGGGAGTAGCATTAGGAGTACCATCGGCATTTACCGCGCCTTCCATTACCACGCCACCTTCGCGGCCAATTAAGGAAGCTTTGTGCAAGCCGTGACGCATCCAGTTAAAATTAGAGTTAGATATTAGCTTATGACCCGCTTTAAAGTCTACTTGCGCAAATAAACGGAAGCCTTTAAAGTTAACGGTGTTTAACCAGCCACCGGTATGCGTAGGGATTGCGCTACCGTAAGTTACCAGGTTACCTTGCGCAAAGCGGCCGTTGGTCGTTAAAATGCGTCCTTGGTCATCCCGTTTGTAATCGAAGCCGCGTAAAGAGGCTAAAGGCTTACCTACTTCGTGCGACACATAACCAATAAAAGCTCCTAAATCTTGAGCATTGGCAACGTCGAAGCGGGTTTGGTTATTTGCTAGTTCCAGTACTTCGCTTTTGTTAATGGTAAAATTAAAAGCACTGGTCCAAGTAGTAGCGTCCGAGCGTACGGGCTCTAAAGTTAATAAGGCTTCAATACCTTGGTTCCGAAGTTTACCCACATTTACTTTGGTTTGATTATAGCCAGAGGTGTTCGAAATATCCACGTTCAAAATTTCATCCACGGTAGTTTTCCGGTAAACACTTAAGTCTAAGTTAATCCGGTTATCCAGAGTTTTTAATTCCACTCCCGCTTCTGCTTCCTTCACCCGAGATGGTTTTAAATTTGGATTTGGACTGACGGAACCGGAAATATTTCCTAAAGCATAATTATTACTACCTACTGCTAAAGGATTAGCGTTAATGTTATAGAAGAGGGCATTGGAATAAGGATCAGTGTCTCCGCCTACCTCGGCGTAAGCTACCCGGAGTTTACCATAATTTAGCCAAGCTGGCAACGATGTAATGGCTTGACTAAAAACAAAACTAGTACTGACTGATGGGTAAAAGATATCGTTTGATTTCAGATTTAAAGGCGAGAACCAATCATTACGGCCGGTCAGGTTTAAAAACAAGTAGTTGTTGAACGAAAAATCAACAGTACCAAATAAAGAATTTACCCGTTTCCAAGTGCTGGATGCTTGCGGGTCTTTCACCTGGCCGTTACCAATGGTATACAAGTCGCGCACGTAGAAGTTAGTTACCGAAGTTCCAATGGTAGTAGTTTTTATATCTAGGGAGTTACCACCGAAAGTTGCGTCGATACCAAACTTACCAAACTCATGGTTAGCGCCAATTAGGAAATCAAGGTTGCGCTCCCGGAAAGTATTTTCCCGCTGATAAAAGTTACCATTAAAACCAATAGGAGCAGAAACCAGGAAAGCAGTTCCGGTGGGTCGGTTAG
The DNA here is from genome assembly GCF_003340495.1 of Adhaeribacter pallidiroseus. Classification (NCBI taxonomy): domain Bacteria; kingdom Pseudomonadati; phylum Bacteroidota; class Cytophagia; order Cytophagales; family Hymenobacteraceae; genus Adhaeribacter; species Adhaeribacter pallidiroseus. Next base: position 1,227,566 of record NZ_QASA01000001.1, on the reverse strand, counting down.
CCCTATAGGGGTTGGTAAAATAATCTTGCCCTACCCTACCTTGCGCGTATAACCAAGGTGTAAATTGGTAACGGATGGAAGCATTGCCAAAAATCCGGTCGCGGCGGTTTTCTTCAAAGCGTTTATTAATGGACCAATACGGGTTAGTTCGGTTGGTAAAACGGGAAGGGTGAATTTCGTTGCCGGCCGCGTTTTGGTAAGCCGCTTCTAGCCAGGCTACATCAATGCTATTAGCCAAGGTGTAAACTGTTTGGTTAATGTTATAATCTTGTTGCGCCACTACCGGCGGATTTTTATTGTACTCGTTGGAGTAGTTCGCGTTAAATTGGGTAGAAAGCTTATCGGTGAGGTTATAATTTAATCCGAAATTTAAAATTTTCTTGTTGAATTCCGAATTAGGAATGATGCTGTTGGCATTGGTATTGGCAAAAGACAAACGGAAGTTACCTTTATCATTACCGCCGGATAAAGCCACGGAGTTAGTCCAGGTGGTACCAGTACGGTAAAAATCTTTAACCCGATCTTTGTAAGGACTATACGGATGTAATTGACCATCTACCGCAATAGTAGGTTTACCATCGAAACGTTCGCCAAAGCTCCAGGTACCAGTACCGGTGGAAGGCCCCCGCGCCGCATTTGGACCACCTTCGAGTACCTGCGGCCGGAAGCCGTTTTCGCCTTGGCCAAATTCGTACTGAAAATCGGTATAATCTAAAGCCTGATCGGCCTGGAAATTCGAATTTAATTCTACTCCCATACCGGCTTGACCTTTACCGGATTTTGTAGTAATAATAATAACCCCGTTGCTAGCCCGAAAACCATAAAGAGCCGAGGCCGCTGCTCCTTTTAAAACGGTCATGGACTCTATATCGTCGGGATTAATGCTTTGCAGACCATCTCCGGTATCGGTACGGGCTTCACCGGTATATCCGGTTCCGCCACTGTTGGCCGATCCGCCGGTAGAGTTGTTAATCGGCACCCCGTTTACAATAATTAATGGCGAGTTATTGGCGCCAAAAGAGGCTTGTCCCCGAATCCGGATTTTAGAAGAACCACCCGGCCCACTGGGCGGGGCTTGTACCTGCAAACCAGGCACTTTACCTACCAGGCTATTACCTACGTTGGTGGTGCGTGCGGTAGTTAATTGCTCGGTGTTTACAGTAGAAGTAGCATAACCTAGTTTTTTTGATTCTTTTCTTATACCCAAAGCCGTTACTACCACCTCTTCCAAGGCTTCAGAATTTTCTTCCAGCGAAACATTGATGGTGGTTTGATTACCTACCGGAATTTCGCGGTTAGTATAACCAATGTAACTAACAACCAGCGTCGCACTTTCTGGTACGTTTAAACTAAATTTTCCTTCTGCATCGGTGGTGGTACCAGTAGTCGTGTTTTTAACCAGAATAGTAGCCCCAACAATAGCTTGCCGGTCTTTGGCCGAAAGAACGGTGCCGGTAATCTGCCTGCCCTGGGCTTGTACATTTAACGCCTGGAATAAGCCCAAACTCCATGTGAGTAAGTAAAAAATGAGTCTACATGTACGCATATACTTCTTTATTTAAAATTATTGATTGGTTTAACTGATAAAAAGATTTACCTCCCCGATTCGGAAATTGCTCCTTGTTTTTAAACCTTTTTCAGCGACGCTATTGCGTTGGTACAGCATCTTACCTGAAAGACAGCTTTCAAATGAACAACCCTAAAAGCTAAATAAATAATTGGCAAATTTATTTACGCGATAATTAATCTGAAACGGATTTTCGATATAATATTTCTTCAAAAAAATTAATTTTACTAGAAATTTACTAAAGTACAAACTGAATAATTTAAAAATTTTTAATTTATATAGTTAATTTACCCTCCTCTTTATCAATATTTTAAAGCCTGTTCTAACAAATATATTAGTTATTGTAAATTATACAATAGTATAAATCAATTAAATTTAAGTACAATTTAGATTTGTTGAAGCAAGAAATATTAGTTTTGAGCATTTAAACGCTAATCGTTATTATTTATAAGTGGCGCACGTGTACCTTCCGGACTTTAACTTACGAAAGCTTAAAAAGCATAAATCCGGAGTGGCCTGGCCACTCCGGATTTATGCTTTTTAAGTAATTGCTAATCTGGCTTACCCTTCTAAGCTTTCCACACTTCCTTGCGTACGTTTTTGCCCACCGATAAAACCAAGCGGGTTGGGTTAGGCACTAATACCAGCCGGGCTTCGCGGTCCGGAAATTCTTCGGTATCTACCCAAACACCTTCTTTGGCCGAAATGGTAGTATTGTCTTCGGTCGCTAGTTGGGTGGGCAAATAAGCAGTTGGCAGCAATACATCCGTATCCGGACAAACTTTATCGTGTACCTGGGTTAATATATCTTCTAAATAATCGCCAAATCTCTCATTAAAATCATCTTCCAGATCGTGCAGTTCTTCCTCAACCTCATCGTACCGGTCGTCGTCGTAGGTTAGTTTTCCTAATTCCTGCTTTTTCTGGATAATGGCTATAAGTGATGTATTCAGTTCCTTCGTGTTCATGAGTGCATGCTATGATTTTTACAAATTTTAAAACATGAATCAGCAATTGCAAGTAAATACTAAATAATTTAAAACAGCCACCACCATTTAAGAGGAAGATTTACCAGAATCTGTTTAGGAGTAATAACTTACTTCCAGCCAGGGCTTTGTTTTCCGTTTTATACTATCAAGTGTGTAGCTTAATATTAATAATGGTTGAGATGGAACAGTTGCTACGGAAAAACTTTATCCAGGAGCAAGCAAATAATAAAGCTATTTAGGCCGGTTATTAACTGTTAGTATGCGCCTATTCTGGATTTATAATATCCGAATTCCGGTAAAATCCGTACAGAACCACACCTGTAAATAAACAAATTTATATGGCAACATTTTCTAATTTTGTTCCGCGAAACTCAAGGTTCCCGGCGGAATAAATTAGTAGCCTTATAAAAGGTAGTTTCACCTAAATTCTTACTACTTTACTGAAGTACTACGGTAATTTTTAAAATTTACTTGTTTTATATTCACCTTCTAATTCTATGTTAAAACTATGATTGACCCAGCTATCCAAAGTAAAATCGACTCCTGGTTAAACGGACCTTACGACGACGCGACCAAAGCGCAAATACGGGAACTTATGACCGGCACGCAGAATGAATCGCTCACCGATGCATTTTACCGCGACCTGGAGTTTGGGACGGGTGGCCTCCGGGGATTAATGGGCGTAGGTAGCAACCGCATGAACCGCTACACATTAGGCGCCGCCACGCAAGGTTTAAGTAATTATTTAAAAAAATCTTTTCCGGGCGAGCAAGTAAAAGTAGCTATTGCCCACGACAGCCGAAATAATAGCCCGGAGTTTGCCCGCATTGTGGCTGATGTTTTCAGCGCCAATGATATTAAAGTATTTTTCTTTGAAGAACTGCGCCCGACCCCGGAGCTTTCTTTCGCCATTCGCCATTTAGGTTGCCACAGCGGGGTAGTTTTAACGGCCTCGCACAACCCCAAAGAATACAACGGTTACAAGGCTTACTGGAACGATGGCGGCCAAGTGGTAGCGCCCCACGATAAAAATATTATTAACGAAGTAAACGCCATTACTTCCATCGAAGATATCCGGTTTGAATCTAAACCAGAAAACATTCAGTTAATCGGCAACGAAGTAGACGAAGCGTACCTGGAACGGGTAGCTGGTTTATCTATCTCGCACGAGGCTATACAGCGCCAGCACGATTTAAAAATTGTGTACACCCCCTTGCACGGCACCGGCATTACCTTAGTTCCCCGGATTCTGGAAAAACTCGGTTTCACCAATGTTACCATCGTGGAAGAACAAGCCACGCCGGATGGTAATTTTCCGACGGTAATTTACCCGAACCCCGAAGAAAAAGAAGCCATGAGCCTGGCTTTACAAAAAGCTCAAGAAATAGATGCTGATTTAGTATTGGCCACCGACCCGGATGCCGATCGCGTAGGGATAGCTGTAAAAAATATTCACGGCGAATTTGTGCTGCTCAATGGCAACCAAACCGGTAGTTTGCTCATATATTATTTAGTAAAAGCCTGGAACGACGCGGGTAAGTTAACTGGCAAAGAATTTATTGCCAATACTATTGTTACTACCGAGCTTATGAACCGCGTGGCCGAAAAATACCACGTAAAATCTTACCAGACTCTTACCGGCTTTAAATACATTGCTGAAGTAATCCGGGGTTTAGAAGGAAAAGAAACGTTTATTGGCGGCGGCGAAGAAAGCTACGGTTACTTAATCGGGGATTTCGTACGCGATAAAGATGCCATTGCTTCCTGCGCTATGATTGCCGAAATGGCCGCTGCTGCTAAAGATCAGGGCAAAACGTTGTACCAACTCATGATAAGCATGTACGAAGAGTTTAAGTTTTTTAAAGAAGACTTAATTTCTTTAACCAAAAAAGGCCAGCGCGGCCAGCAGGAAATTGCCGAAATGATGCAGACGCTCCGGGAAAATCCGCCGCAGGTAATTAATGGTGCGCGGGTACACGAAATCCGGGATTATAAAACCGGCGTTATTAAAAACCTGGAAACCAACACGGAGCACACCATTGATATGGAACGCTCCAACGTGCTGCAGTTTATTACCGCCGATGGATCTAAAATCTCGGCTCGTCCGTCGGGCACGGAACCAAAAATTAAATTTTACTTTAGCGTGCAGCAAAAACTTCCGTCCGAAGCCGACTTCGACCGTGTAGATGCCCAGTTAACCCGGCGCATCCACGAGATTATTGCGGATATGCAATTGCGCTAGTATTTTTAAAAATAACCTAAAAGCCTGATGCAAATTCTCGCATCAGGCTTTTTTATGACTAACGGATTAGTTTTTAGTTGTTCTATTTGCAAACTTTTCTGCAGGAACAACCAGAGTACAACTTTTAATGTACTATTTAGTATTAAGCTGCTCTGTTTAAGGCCAGTAGTCTAGTCCATCCATTAAGGCTAATTTTTAAATTCCACCTAATTTCCTGATTTAAGAGAAGCTATGCTGAATATATAAACGCGCAACTAAATCCCGGCAAATACTAAACTACGTATTTAGCTGCAGATTATTTACCCGGTAAAAAATATTATGAGTTTCCTGACTGCCGAATGGCGTAAACTAGCGATTGCCAATTACAAAGTAAATCCAAATATATTAAAACCTTATTTACCTTTTGGTACCGAACTGGACTTATGGGAAGATACTTGCTACGTAAGCCTGATTGGCTTTATGTTTCAAAAGGTACGGTTGCTGGGTCTAAAAATTCCTTACCACGTAAATTTTGCCGAAGTTAACCTTCGGTTTTATGTTAAAAGAAAGGCCAACAATTCGTGGCGACGCGGGGTTGTCTTTATTAAAGAGATTGTGCCTTTACCAGCCTTAGCTTTGGTAGCCAACCTGTTATACAACGAAAAATACGAAACCAAACCGATGCTGCATTCCTGGACCGACAATAACAATACCTGGGAAATAGATTATCGCTGGAAGCAAAAATCGAACTGGCAGCAAATAAAAGTAATCGCCGATAAAGAAGCTATTGCCATTGTTGCCGGAAGCGAAGCTGAGTTTATTACGGAGCATTATTACGGGTATGCTAAAGTTAATAACGCCAAAAGTAACCAGTACGAAGTAACGCATCCCAAATGGGAACAGTACGCGGTTAAAGATTACGCCATAACCGTAGATTTTGCCTTAAACTATGGTCGGGAGTTTCAATTTTTAAATAACATCGCTCCTGCTTCGGTAATGTTGGCGGAGGGCTCGCCCATCACTATCGAAAGTAAAAGCACCATTGCAAAAATTTAAAAAATTAAACTTCCGCCTTTCTTTTGATTAAAGTTTCTTCTATCCAATAGTACATGCAAAACAATCTATCCTCTAAATACACAAATGAGGCGCTAAAAAGCAACTTTTTATTCGTGTAAGCAGTAGTGTGGATTTTAGATACTTATGAACTTACAAACGATATTCTGCCATGAAAAAGTTGTAATTCAGGTAAGTCTGAAGTATAGCTACCTGGAGTTAGAATGGCTAACCCACCCAATTAGCCAGGTTTTCCGAGAAGTAGTTCTTCGTGCCCACCACTATGCCCACGAACAGCAACTAACCAAATGGTTGTGCAATATTCAACAAGCTGATTATTTAGAAGCTGCTGATCAACTCTGGCTGGTTAAAAACATCTTTACCTCCTTTAATCCCCAGTTAACACACGATTATGCGTATCTTATCCGGCCCATGGTGCCGGAAGTAGTTACCGCCTATAACATCATGGATTTAGTAGAACAAGATGCTGACCTTAGCGCCAGAGTAAAAGTGGCAGTTTTTACAGATATCGACTTAGCGCACCAGTGGCTTTTTACTCCGGTTGCTCAAAAAGTTTAATTCTTTTCTACATTCATTTGCAAGCTTTCTCTTTATGAAAAAATTCCGTCAAAATCGCTTGGTACGGTTAACCGGATTTTAAATTTATACTATAAATAATAAGACTCTAAACTCTACTTAACTGCGTTTACGCATAGCTTTATTGCCAAATTTAATAGAAGCTATATGCAATAATAGTAAACTAATTAAAGCTCCTTAGTAATGGCATAAAAGGAGACAAACCACCCATAAATTTAAAAACTGACAATAAAGCCGGCTTTTTAAACGAAAATAAACTTTTTTATTCGCCGGAATTAGTGATTAAGGGATTTATAAAATCTTCTTCCGGATTGTTTAAATCCGGTTGGGCAGCCAATAATTCTCTCAGGTTTGTTAACTCCACTTGTTCCGCTTCGGTCAGTTCCCGCTGAGTGGTAAGTTGCACCACCCGTTGCGAGGCCGTTATTTTTTCTTGTTCATTCATCATTTTTTGTTTTCCTCATAAAATAAGTTAAACTAACCAAAATTGCTTGGTAAAGTTTAACCTTTTGGTGACTTCCTGTTTTTATATTGCGTTTTTAAATGGATTACTCTGGTGGTTGCTACCTTTTATTTAGAGCAAGCTTTTCCCATTGCTTTTAAGTACGGCCTTCTTTATTTGAACACAGAGTACTAGCTAAAGTGGCAAACCAGCTTATTTATGTACTACAGTAGATTTTGCTACAATCAGAACAGCTAATCGCAAGATAAATTCTAATTTTTAAATTTTTCTATTGTTCCTGGAAACTACTGAACTCTGGTTGTGGCAAACCTTTCATCCAGGGCAAATAACTTTCGGTTAAAATTGCAGGATCATCTCCCTCACGAAAATCGGTGTCGTATTTAACTAAAAATTGCTCTAGCGCTTGTACTGTTGCCGGATGGTTCCGGTAGGCGTATTGGGCCGTGCGGGCTACTTCTTTAAAATACCTGGGTTGAACTTCTTCGGTATCGTTAAGTTTTTTCTCCCCCATCATGTAAGGTACCATAAACAAAACCGCTTTTTCTAAACTCTTGCCATTTTCTTCTAAAGTCCAAAGATCTACGTCTTGTATAGCCATAATGCGGGCTAAAGTTAACCAGGCATTTAAGGCTTTGTTGCTGTACATATTTGGCTTTGCGCGGCCTAGTTCCAGTTTCAGGCCCCCGTCAGAATCCATTTCTGCGAACAAACGCTCTTTTACGCGTGGCAGGCGGCGGCGGGCGTAAGAGGTATCGCCACTAAAAATAGCAAAGGCGGCTCGCATGGTTTCGTAAATAACGCCAATATTACCCCTGATTTTTTTATCAGCTTGTTTTCCGGTGGGGCTGTTTACCATCCAATCGGCCATATCCCCGAACCAACTGCGTATTTGCCGATCAAACTCGGGGGTATAATGTTTACTGGATTGAAGCAGTAAAAGCGCATCCACGATTTCCACGAGTTTCTCGCCTTCCACGGCACTCTCTACCCGGATTTTGTTCTGACCCGGTATTAACTGGGCGTAATCCAGATTGGGATTCATGCGGGTGGCCGGATTTAAAAAAAACTTCTGGCAGTATTCAATGGCCCGCGCCGCAAATTTTTCTTTTTCTGCCGGATTGCTGCTCGCTACATAAGCCAGGGCTAACGTGGGTACCACACTCCCGACTCCTTTTTGCAATTTTACCGTATCGCCAATTTTGCCACTTAAGCCGTTGGCTTTACCATCAATTCTCTTCCAGGTACCATTATCCTGTTGGTGCCAATAAGGAGCCACCGAATTAAAGTTGTGCTTATCCTCGGTATCCACCATAAAACTTTTGGTGGTTATCACCGCAATCGGTTTTTTTAAGGCTTTATAGCCATCAGTAATAGCTTTATCTACTGCTTTTTTCATCAGCAGATCGCCAGAGGTAGCTGCCTGTAAATTTTTATTTAAATTAGCGGTATTGGTAATAACGCCTTTGTTTACCAACTTACCAGGTGCTTCCGGAATTTTCTTTTTAACTCCGGATGGCTTGGTTCCTCTCGCTGGCCCATTAACCGACTCGTGTTTAAGGCTTTTTTTTACATCCAACGTATCCTGCAAAACTACTTTCTCCGTCAAATTTACTACCGGTTGGGGAGCGGCTCGTACCACAGGCTTAGAGGCTGGTTGCAAAGATATTACCTTTTGGTTGTTTTCCGGTTTTTTCTCGAAAGAACAAGCAAAGGTTAAATCAAAAAAAGCAATAGAGCAAAGATTTGTCTCATATGAGTAGATATAACATTTCGCAGCCATTTTTACCTCCTGCTTAGTTGGCAAAGATGCTAACAAGTTTAAGACTTGAATAATTAAAGAAAACAAAATCTTTTTCTATAACGGAACAGGTAAGCATTTTGAGCAACCTTCTGGCAAATAATTTTAAATTATAAGCCATTGAACACCTTAACCCTTAAATTAGAAATCGATTAGTTAATTGATATGATACTGCTAAACAAAAAAGCCTGTAAGTAAATAACTTACAGGCTTTTTTGTTTAGCTAGCAGAGAGAGAGGGATTCGAACCCCCGGACCTTTAACAGTCAACGGTTTTCAAGACCGCCGCAATCGACCACTCTGCCATCTCTCTTTAGTGGTACAAAAGTAGGGTTTTGCGCGAAAACCACAAAAAAAATTTAAATTTTTGTTAGCTCAAAAACATTAACGTATTCATTTTGAAAGAGTTTATTTTCAATCTCGGTATTATTTCGGGTTCGAATTTTAAAAATGCAGCTATTAGGTTCTAAAATCTAAAAAACTCTACCAAATTATTTAATTAATAATAGCGCTATCGAATAAGCAATAAAACAGTGGCAATCCCACATCACTTACCGGCTTTTACAGGCTCACTCCAGATTTATTTTTGAAAAACGTTTTGTGATAGAATCAATACTAATGTTTATTTCAAACCCTAAAACCAAAATCATCGAAATAAAATCCAGCCAGATCATCATCCCGACCAAAGCGCCGATTGACCCGTAGAAATGATTGTAGGTATCAAAAATGCGGATATACAACGAAAACAGCCAGGAAACCAAAAATATAAGCAAAGTAGCTACCACGGCACCCACCGAGAAAAAAGGCCATTTATCGTGAATAGCCGGTACGTAGTAGTAAATAGAACAGGTTCCTAGCAAAAACAACAACACAATTGCAATGTATTTTAAAGCTACAATTAAAGTATAAGTAAAAGCTTCCGTTACTATTTCGTAAAACACCAATACATCCAGCAAATAAGTTCCGAAAAAAATAATACCGATGGACATAATTAAAATAAACGACAGCATAAAAGTAAGTCCGGTGGCAATTACGCGCTTACGCAGGTAAGATCGTTGCCGGAATGTTTTGTATTTTTTATCAAAGGCATCCATTAACGACATCAGACCGTTGGTGGAAAGCACCAGAGCAAACAAAAAGTTAACGGATAATAACCCACCGCGCGGAATGTTTACAATATCCTCAATGGTACTGGAAGCAGCCGCGTACATTTCCTTGGGCATAAAATCCTGCAGAAAAGTTAAAATGCTGGAATTTAAATCCGGAATGGGGATGTAAGGAATAAGGGTAAAAAGAAAAATAATAGTGGGGAAAATAGATAGTGTAAAGTTAAAGGCCATGTAAGAAGCCCTTTTGGTAAGCGAATCGAGTTTCAACTCCCGAATTAAAACGTCCAGAATATCGTACACCGAAAGTCGCCCTTGGTTAAACCGCAACCTTTTTAAAAAAATTATAAATTTCCGGTAAGGCTTGCGATCTTCTACGTATTTCTGTTGTAAACCCATGCGTTAATAATAACCTTCGAGCAGCGATACCAAGCTTTCCGGAATAGCGGTTGGTTTTCCAGAACGCATATCCACAAACACCAGGGTTGTTTCTCCAATATTTAAGAGCTCTTTTGCTTCGTTAAACACTTCGTACTCAAACTTTATACGTGTACCGTGGGGTTTGTTAGGTACTAATACTTTAACGGTGAGCAAATCGTCGTAACGGGCTGGTCGGATGTACTTACAGCGGAGTTCCAGTACGGGCATCATAACTCCCGCTTTCTCTAATTCTTTGTAATTAATGCCCAGATTGCGAAAAGTTTCGGTACGTGCTACTTCGTAATACGCGGCAAAGTTGCCGTAATAAACGTAGCCCATCTGATCTGTTTCTGAATAACGCACTCGTACCTGCACTTCCGATTGAAACATATTTTTCAATTATGGATTAAAAATTAGAAATGATCTTTTAATTGTATGGTATACTCCAATTCAGAAATTAGTTGATTTAGAAATTAAAATAATTCCGGGCTAGAAATACTGCAACGCTCAGTTTCTAATTCATAATTTCTAAATTTATTTTAAAATATTTCGTTCGTTCAGAGCTTGCTGGTACTTACGGGCATTTCGGATATGTTCGGCTTGAGTAACCGCAAAATTATGATAGCCGGAAAAATCTTCTTTGGCGCAGAAATAAATATAGTCGTGCTGCTCCGGGTTTAAAACCGCATCAATGGAAGTGATGGACGGCAAGTTAATCGGACCGGGAGGTAAACCTTTGTATTTATAGGTATTATAAGGCGAATCAAGGCGTAAATGTTCATTCAGCACCCGGCGAATCGTGAAGTCGCCCACCGCAAATACCACTGTGGGGTCAGCTTGCAGGGGCAGGCCGGTTTTTAAACGGTTCAGGTAAACGCCCGCAATCCGCCGGCGTTCATCCGGATGCACCGCTTGTTCTGCTTCCACAATGGAAGCTAAAGTAGATACCTCCGTTTTACTTAGGCCCTGCGCCTTAGCTTTGGCTACCCGGGCGGGAGTCCAGAAGGCATCGTACTCCTTCTTCATGCGTTTTATTAACTCTCTACCGGAAGTATTCCAATACAACTCGTAAGTGTTCGGAATAAACATGGTCATAATAGTAGTGGTATCAAAACCCAGGTTTTGCACATACTTGGTATTGCGCAGCAAAGAATCCAGTTCAGTTTGAGTAGCTGATATGTCTGTACTGAGCTTGGCGGTTAAATCTTTTTTTATCCGGATGTTATTAAAGGTAAGCTTTACCGGCGATTGAATACCGGCCCGTAAACGACCGATCATTTGGTAATTGGTAGCCCCATTTACCAGTTCATAATGACCCGGTTTAATAAGCTTCGGGTAATCCATTAACTTGGCAATAAACCGGAAGGACAATAGATCAATCACTACTTTTTCCTGTTCCACAGAATCCATTACCTGCTCAAAGGTTGCTCCCCGCGGGATCCGGATATAACTATGTTTACCGTGCGTATCAATGTTGGGGGTATAAACTATTTGGTAGGCGTAATACGAAAAACTAACAAATAAAATCCCTCCCACAACCAGAAAATTGCGAAGGGCATTTGATTTTTTCCGGGCTTTTTTCTGTACTTCCATGTTTTAACTTAAATTCCTTTAGCAGCCGCAGCATGTAGTCGCCGCTAATAAACAAAAGTAATACATCTGGCAGGATTTTAAAATTTTGATTAACAGCGAGGCGGCTATTGTTACGTTTTAGTCAAGCAGTGGTAAATAATGACAACCCGGCAGAAGCAAAAAAATGGCAGCCAGTGGTCTGAAAACTAGCTGCCAATTAAAATTATAATTTGGTATGACTTAAACTGTGCTTCCGGATAAACGCATCTCGGAAGTACCACAAATAAAATCACAAAGTAATCCTTAACCTTGCAAACGTGCTTTTTCCGTTTGAAGCTCCAAAATGGCCTGATCCGAAATTGTTTTAATGGTGGCTAACAACCCCGGAATAGCCGTTAAATTGCTTTGCTGCCGGGAATAATCTTCGAGGTTGCGAATAGGTTGCTGCAGAGTGGTTACCCCTAGCGTATCAAAATTTGATTTAAGCTGATGTGCCAATCCGGTTACCGTAGACCAGTTATTTTGGGCAGCTGCTTCCTGCATGCGCTGTACCTGGGGTGGAACCTGTTGAATAAATAATTCGAAAAATTTAATTAAAAAATCGCTTTTACCATTAGCCATCGCTTGTAAAGCGGTCAGATCGCAGACTTTGATCGGTGTTCCGTTAGAAAAATTTGTCACAGTATTTATCTCCTTTAAAGAATTAATTGATTTAGTTGAAAGAACCTCGGAATTTGCCAGGTTCGCGGCAATTTTTTGAAAAAGTTTACTCTCGTCGAATGGTTTAGCCACGTAATCGTTCATACCGGCAGCTATAAATCGTTCGGCGTCGCCTTTTAAGGCATTTGCAGTTAAGGCAATAATGGGAGTATTGGCTTTTTGTGGATTGGGTAATTGCCGGATCAGGTGGGTAGCTTCGGTGCCACTTACTTCCGGCATCTGGATATCCATTAAAATTAAATCATAATCACGGTTGGTCGCTAATGTTACTGCTTCTTTCCCGTTTTTCGCGACATCAATGGTAAAACCCCAGTTTTGCATAATCGATTTTGCTAAAAACTGATTTACCTCATTATCCTCGGCCAGCAAAATATGCAACGGCCCCAAGCTGGAATAATCAATGTGCTCTATATCTGAAATTACTTTTTCAATCTGAGCAGGCGCAGCTTTCTGAAAGGCAAGTTCAAATTTAAATTCACTGCCTTGGCCTGGTACGCTTTCTACCCAAATGCGGCCGCCTTGCATTTCAATCAGGTTTTTACAAATGGTAAGACCTAAACCAGTGCCACCGTAATTCCGGGAAGTATGCGGATCAGCCTGCGTAAAATTATCAAATATTAATTCTTGTTTTTCCTTGGGAATACCAATGCCCGTGTCTTTTACAGTAATTAAAAATTTAAAATGAGTGGCAGTTTCTTCTAAAATGTCGGTGCGAATAACCACAACCCCTTGACTGGTAAACTTAACGGCATTACTCACTAAATTGAGCAGTACTTGCGTGAGACGGTGCGGATCGCCTACTACATACGGGTTAGCCAGGTTAAAACTTTTTACAATCAGTAAAATGTCTTTTTCCTCGGCTTTATATTCCAGTGCTTGCTGGGTACTCTGTAACAACTCCTGAATATTAAAAGGAATTTGTTCCAGAATTAATTTACCAGATTCAATTTTAGCTAAATCCAGAATGTCGTTTATAATAACCAACAGATTACGGGCAGAATAATCGATGATATTTAAATATTTTTGTTGCGCATCATTTAACGCGGTTTTGGTTAATAAACCAGCCATTCCCAGAATTCCATTCAGAGGCGTTCTTATTTCGTGACTCATGTTAGCCAAAAAACTTTCTTTGGCCATGGCAGAAATCTCGGCCGCTTTTTTTGCTTTTTTTAATTTTCGTTCGGTTTTCTTCCGGGTCGTAATGTTGCGGGATACGGTTTGTACTTCAACTGTTTTTCCTGCTTCGTTAAATATGGGTCGTACGCCGGTATCTACCCATATATAATTTCCGTCTTTCTGCTGCACCCGGTATTCCATATTTTTAACTGACGGATTACCGGATAAAACTTCTACCACATAAGTGATTAATCTACTTTTATCGGCCGGATGGATAAGCGCATAGGGCGAGGTATGAATTAACTCTTCCGGCTTAAAACCTAAAATATCTTGCACCGAGGGGGAGATATAAATTATTTTACCGTCCGGCTCGTGCAAACAAACCAGGTCTGTCATATTTTCCGTAATAACTCGGAATTGTTTCTCACTTCGGCGAAGTGCATCTTCAGCTGCTTTTCGCTCACTGATATCCCGGATGATTCCAGTAAATATGGGAATATTTAATTCTATGCTGGCAGTTATAGAAACTTCTACTGGAAATTCTTCTCCATTAGCCCGCATGGCAGTTAATTCTAATACGCGCCCCATTAAATTACTTTCACCCGTTTGTAAAAATCGGTGGAAGCCTGAATCGTGGCCGCGCCGCACACGTGGGGGAATAATAACATCATGCAATTTTTTACCAATCACCTCCTCGCGCCGATAACCAAAAGTTTTTTCAGCGGCCGGATTAAACTCTAAAATTTCTCCCTTCCGATTTATGCTGATAATGCTCTCCATAGCCGTATTTAACACCGCTCGATTCCGGGTTTCACTTTCAACTAAAGCTTGCTGTACTAGTAGTAAATCAGTAATATCGATGCAGGTACCAGCAACGTAAGACTCGCCAGTCAAAGGTTTAAAGGGAAATTTCTGCACTAAGAATTGTCTTTTACTACCATCAGGCAAGTCTATCTCTTCTTGATATTCCAATGCCTGCTGGGCTTCTACCACATCTATGTCATTCTGGCGTAATTTGGTGGCAATATCCGGTAGCCATAAATCAAAGTCCGTTTTACCATTTAGTTGTTCTCTGGATAAACCTAAAAATCGTTTATGAGTGGCGTTTGAATAAGTATATTGCCAGTTATCCGCCTTTTTCATCCAAGCTAAAAAGGGGCTATTATCCATGAAAGCAAAAAATCGTTCTTCGCTATCAAGCAAGATTTTTTCTGTCTTTTTTTGCTCCGTTAAATCCTTTATAATAGCTAAAACTGCTTTTTGGTTGCGGTAATTTATAAAAGAGACACGCCACGATAATGGAAAAGTAGATTTATCTTTTCGGCAATGGGTAACTTCTATCTCTTCCAGATTGCCGGCCAGCCTTAATTGCTGCAAGTATTTTTGCCCAAGTTCAACATCTTCAAAAAGATCTTTTAAGTTTGTAGTTTTAAAATCCGCTAGAGTATAACCATAGAGTTTACACGCTTGGTGATTAGCATCCAAAATGTGAGCAGAATTTAAATCAAATATTAAAATGGCATCATTTACTTTGTTGAATAGTTCCCAGTAATTTTGTTCTGCGCCTAGCAACGCTATCTGTTGGCTCGTAATATCCCGGATGGTAGCTAAAACTTTTATTTCTCCAGATTGATCGTTGTAGGCTTGAGCGTTGATTTCGGTTAAAATAGGTTCTCCATTGCTGCGAATAAGAGTTAGTACTTCTTTGCAGGCGGTATTAGGCCCTAAATTCTGGTTCCACCAAGCTGGTTCACGGGTATCTTTATTTACTATTTGCGCGTATTGCAGCGTTAGAATTTCCGCGGAGTTGTATTGTAGTAAAGCACAAGCAGCCTTGTTAGCATCCAGAATTATTCCTTCCGTTGACATAATCAACATGGCCTCCCGATTATCCTGAAATATTTGCCGAAATACAATTCCACTAAATAGACTACTCGGATTTACTTTAACTGGTAGATGCGAATTAGTACCATCAATCTGACTTAATTCTTGCTGAACGGTTAAATTTTTAAAATTTTCTTCCAGAATAGCCTGCTTTTTTATTAATAATTGATTCCGGTTTTCTGATTCTAAAATTCTGTTTTGTAATTCGTGTAGCTGTTTCAGTAGTTCTGTTTGCATAATTCTTTCACGCGGACCAACTTTAACTCATGTTCAGTAAACTGGTATAATACAAATTCAAATTTTGAACCAAAATTTTTTAACAAAAATTTAGCAAAATAATTTTTAAGAATTTTGGTGGGATTTAATTGATATTCTGCTCTAATCTGGTAAATATAAGTTATTCCACAGCATTTGCGTTAGCCCACAACCAGATGTTAATAAATATTTCTATAAAAAAATAAACCAATTTCTAATTTGCCGGTAAAATACCATGCAATTTATACTTAAACAATATTTAACATGGCAAACGCAGTGCTTTTAAAAATTCATCCGACTAATCCGCCTATGAATAAAATTACACAAGTAGTAGATATCTTACGAAAAGGCGGCATCGTGATTTATCCTACAGATACTATTTACGGGATGGGTTGTGATTTACATAATGCCCGGGCTTTGGAAAGACTTTGCCTGATTAAAGGCATTAAGCCCGACAAAGCAAACCTTTCTTTTATTTGCTCCGATTTAACCCACATTTCGGATTATGCTAAAAATATTTCGACTTCCGTTTATAAAGTGATGAAAAAGGCTTTACCGGGTCCGTTTACTTTTGTGTTAGAAGCGAGCAGTAAAGTGCCCCGGCTAGGCGGAATACGGAAGAAAACGGTGGGCATCCGGGTCCCGGATAATCAAATTCCGCTTTGTATTGTAAAAGAACTAGGCAACCCCATAATTTCCACCTCTATCCACGACGATGACGAAATCCTTGAATACGCTACCGATCCGGAGTTAATTTTTGAAAAATTTCGAAATTTGGTGGATGTAGTAATAGATGGTGGTTACGGCAATAATATTCCTTCTACGGTAGTTAATTGCGAAGACGAACAATTTGAAGTTCTCCGGCAAGGCGCCGGCGATATAGCAAACTATGTTTAACTAAATAAGTTATGAGTTGAATGTTATGAGTTATGAGTTGAGAATTTAAAAAATTTAAAAAAGCGGATCACAAATTTTGATTAACTGCGAAACAGTCCAATACCACAATAGCTCTCAAATCCCAATTTATCACTCCTCACTTTTAACTCATAACTTATACCTTTCAACTCTTAACTTGCCTCGCCCTCCGGGCGCTTGTGTTTCCAGCGGCGGTGCGACCAAAGATAATCCGCGGGGTTTTCGCAAATCCAATCTTCGAGCATCCGGGTAAATTGCTCCGTTACGGGAAAAGCTGTTTTAAGGGCTTGTTCCGCAGGAATAATGGGTAAAAATTTAAAATTATAGTAACCCCGGCCCACTCGTTGGGCATGAATAAAAAAAACTCGCATTTTAAATGACGCCGCTAACTTCTCGCCGCCGACAAAAAAACCGGCATCCTGGTTCATAAAGGTTGTCCAGTATTGAATTTCACTTTTGGGTGGCGTTTGGTCCGATAACATGCAAAAAAGCCGGGGTTGCTTTTTATGATTGATCAAATGGCGTAAGGTGTCTTTCATGCGCACCATGTTGGGACCTAAGCGCGTTCGGGCCCGCCCGATAAAAATTCAAAAAACGAGTTACTCAAAGGTTTGTACACAACGTCAATCGGGCAATTTAAATAGAAAATACCGCCCGATGGTGCCCATTCCCAATTACCCTGGTGCCCTCCTAATGCTAAAACCAATTCACCATGGGTTGTAGCCGCTTCAATCACCTCCGGATTTAAAATTTTGACTCGTTCTTTTAAATTTTCCGGGGTAATGGCAGCGAGTTTAATCGTCTCCAGAATAATATCGGTGAGGTTACGGTAAAACTGTTGCGCAATGGCCCGTTGTTCTGCTTTCGTTTTATCCGGAAAAGCGTTTTGCAAATTTTGGAATACTACCTTCTTCCGGTAACCAACCAGGAAATACAGAACAAAGAACAATCCATCCGAGATAAAGTAGAGTATAGAAAAAGGCAACTGCGCAATTCCTTGCAATAACCACCACAGCGGGTAATATCGCTTTTGGATAGGTAATTTCGTCATGCGGGAAATTTGTTTGCGTCAGAAGAATTAGTATCTTACTCTCGGTTTCAGCTAAAAGGTGCTAATATAGCAGATAGAACCCAGATTCCTGATCATGTTCCTTTTAACCGAAATCCAATACCATCCGTGCATTGCTTATTTTCAGCAGGTAAATAAAGCGGATGGCATTTGGCTCGAACAACACGAGCATTATATAAAACAAAGTTATCGTAACCGCTGTTATGTGCTAACGGCACAGGGGGTAAAAGATTTAACTATTCCGGTAAAGAAAGGCAACCGTAAAGCTATAATTACCGATATAGAGATAGATTATAGCCAAAAATGGTTAAATACCCATTGGCGTACCCTAAAATCCGGTTATGGCAGTGCGCCTTATTTTACCTATTACAGCGATTACTTACAACAAATACTGGAACAGCGCGTTACCACATTATTTGAGTTAAATGTAACATTATTAAAGTTTTACATAAAAAGTTTGCAGTTGCGCAAACCTATTACGTACACAAAGGAGTATATCCATTTGTACCCAAACGGGGTGCTTGATTTACGTAACCAGATTCATCCAAAACAGGAGTCTGCCATTTTGGACGTAAAACCATATCAACAAGTGTTTGGCAAACAATTTGCCCCCAATCTGAGTATAATTGATTTGTTGTTTTCACAAGGTCCGGCAGCTAAAAACTTCCTGTAAATTCAGTAAGTAATACACTGAACAATTACGTACAAAAGCTTGTTTTTATATAAAAGACGCTTATCTTGTATCAGCGCAATCAATACAAACGCATTTTTTATTTTTTAAATAATTTACATGGAAGCTAAATTCTCAAACCGAGTAAAAGAGGTCATCTCGCTTAGCCGTGAAGAAGCTATCCGACTTGGTCATGATTATATAGGTACGGAACACTTGCTTTTAGGTATGATTCGCGAAGGCGAAGGTACTGCCATCACCTTGCTGAAAAAACTGGGTATTTCGATTGACGAGTTGAAGTATGCTTTAGAGCAGGCCACCCGTAACACGGCGAGCCCCGGCACCAGCATTACCGGCAGTATTCCGCTCACGAAACAAACCGAAAAAGTTTTAAAGATTACTTACCTGGAGGCCAAAATATTTAAAAGCGATATTATTGGCACCGAACATTTATTGCTCTCCATCCTGCGGGATGAAGATAACATATCTTCGCAAACTTTAGCCAAATTTAACGTGAATTACGAAACCATAAGAGATTCTCTGGATTATCAGAACAATAATCCCATGGCGTCTTCCGATACCGACGACAACGACGATAACGATAAACTGTTTGGCAGCAGTTCCAGCAAAGGCAGCACTGCTAAAAAACCCGGCGAAAAATCCCGGACTCCGGTTCTCGACAACTTTGGCCGCGACTTAACCAAACTGGCCGAGGAAGATAAACTCGACCCGATTGTTGGCCGCGAAAAAGAAATTGAGCGCGTGGCCCAGGTATTAAGCCGCCGGAAGAAAAACAATCCAATCTTAATTGGGGAACCAGGTGTAGGTAAAACCGCTATTGCCGAAGGTTTAGCGCTGCGCATTGTGCAGAAAAAAGTATCGCGGGTATTGTTCAACAAACGCGTAGTTACTCTGGACTTAGCCTCTCTGGTAGCCGGTACCAAATACCGTGGCCAGTTTGAAGAGCGAATGAAAGCCGTAATGAACGAACTGGAAAAATCGCCGGACGTTATTTTGTTCATTGATGAGTTGCATACCATTGTGGGGGCGGGTGGTGCTTCTGGCTCCTTAGATGCCAGCAACATGTTTAAACCAGCTTTAGCTCGCGGTGAAATTCAATGCATCGGGGCCACTACTTTAGATGAATACCGCCAGTACATCGAGAAAGATGGCGCTTTGGCTCGTCGTTTCCAGATTGTAATGGTAGACCCAACTTCGCCGGAAGAAACCATTGAAATTCTGAATAACATTAAAGATAAATACCAGGATCACCACCATGTACTGTACACCGACAAAGCGATTGAAGCTTGCGTGAAGTTATCAGACCGGTACATGAGCGATCGTTTCTTACCAGACAAAGCGATTGATATTCTGGATGAAGCCGGTGCCCGCGTACACATCAACAACATTGTGGTACCGGAAGATATTTTGAAGCTCGAAGAGCAGATTGAAAATATTAAAACCGAGAAAAACCGGGTGGTTAAATCTCAGAAATACGAGGAAGCGGCTCAACTGCGCGATAAAGAGAAGAAACTTATCGACCAGTTAGATGCTGCCAAGAAAAGCTGGGAAGAAGAAACCAAAAAGAAACGTTATACCGTGAAAGAAGAAAACGTGGCTGAAGTAATCGCCATGATGACAGGTATTCCGGTGAAACGTATTGCGCAGAAAGAAGGCGTAAAACTGCTGAACATGGGCGAAGAACTCCGCGGTAAAGTTATCGGTCAGGATAAAGCCATTGCGCAGTTAGTGAAAGCTATTCAGCGTACCCGCGTTGGTTTAAAAGATCCGAAGAAACCAATTGGTTCTTTTGTATTCTTAGGCCCAACGGGGGTTGGTAAAACCGAATTAGCGAAAGTACTGGCTACTTACTTATTTGATAAAGAAGATGCCTTAGTGCGGATCGACATGAGCGAATACATGGAGAAATTCAGCGTATCGCGGTTGGTAGGAGCGCCTCCGGGCTACGTTGGATACGAAGAAGGTGGTCAGTTAACCGAGAAAATCCGTCGGAAACCATATTCGGTAGTATTACTAGACGAAATTGAAAAAGCGCACCCGGATATTTATAACTTACTGTTACAAGTGCTGGATGACGGTATTTTAACCGATGGTTTAGGCCGTAAAGTAGATTTCCGGAATACCATCATCATTATGACTTCGAACATTGGGGCCCGCGATTTGCAAGATTTTGGTGCCGGTATTGGTTTCGCTTCCAAAGCCAAACAAGAAAACATGGACGAGATCATGAAAGCGACTATCGGCAGTGCGCTGAAAAAAACTTTCTCGCCAGAGTTCATGAACCGTTTGGATGATGTGATAGTTTTTAACTCGTTAGTACGGGAAGATATTCACAAAATTATTGATATCTCTTTAGGCAAATTGTTAAACCGGGTAGATGCTTTAGGTTATAAGATTGAGTTAACCGATAAGGCAAAGGATTTTGTAGCGGATAAGGGTTATGATCCAAAATACGGAGCACGTCCGTTAAACCGGGCCATCCAGAAATACCTGGAAGATCCAATTGCGGAAGAAATCCTGAAAGCGGAGTTAGCTCATGGTGATACCATTACAATTGACCACGAAGAAGGCAAAGAAACCTTATCTTTCCAATCAAGAAATAGTGGTAAAGGCACTACGGATACGAAAGATGAATTACCGGAATCGGAACCCAAAACGACTGATCCGAAAGCAACTGAATAATTAAAATTCAAATTCTATTGAAAGGCTGACATAATTGTCAGCCTTTTTTGTTTAAAGCTGTCTTATAAATTAAAAAATATTTTCTAGTAATTCTATTTTTTTAAATTTACAATATCATCCTATTCTAGCAACGTACTAAATGGCAGATACAACCAGTTTAAGTAACATTAAAATATTAGAACAAAAGAACGCAGAAGCTTTATTGGGAGGCGGACCAGATCGCATTGATGCCCAACATAAAAAAGGAAAACTGACGGCTCGGGAACGGGTAGATTTGTTATTAGATCCAGGCTCGTTTGAAGAAATCGGAAAATTTGTCATGCACCGCTCTAAAGATTTTGGGCTAGACAAAGAATATTATTTAGGTGATGGAGTAGTAACCGGATACGGCACTGTAAACGGAAGATTAGTGTACGTTTTCTCGCAGGATTTCACTGTTTTTGGTGGTTCCCTCTCCGAAACACACGCGGAAAAAATCGTAAAGATTATGGACTTAGCCATGAAAAATGGTGCTCCGGTTATAGGATTAAATGATTCGGGAGGTGCCCGCATCCAGGAAGGAGTGGTTTCTTTAGGCGGGTACGCTGATATTTTTTATAAAAACACTTTAGCTTCTGGGGTAATCCCCCAAATTTCGGCGGTAATGGGGCCGTGTGCGGGTGGAGCAGTGTACTCTCCGGCCATTACCGATTTTATTTTAATGGTCGAAAACACGTCGTACATGTTCGTTACGGGTCCAAATGTGGTAAAAACCGTAACCCACGAAAATGTAACCTCCGAAGAACTGGGCGGCGCCAGCACGCATAGTACCAAAAGTGGGGTAACGCATTTTTCGTGCGCCAACGAAGCAGAATGCATTAACAACATAAAAGCTTTATTGAGTTATATTCCCCAAAACTGCGAAGATACGACGCCTCCACTCCCCTACGAACCAACAGAAGACGAAAGCCGGGAAATACTGAATAATTTAATTCCGGAAAATACCAACCAGCCCTATGATATGCGCGAAATAATTGCGGGCATTATTGATGCAGATTCATTTCTGGAGGTGCACAAAAACTTTGGGGAAAACATAGTAGTGGGTTTTGCCCGATTAGCGGGTCGTAGCATTGGCATTGTCGGCAATCAGCCAGCGGTGCTCGCGGGGGTTTTAGATATCAATGCCAGCACCAAAGCGGCCCGGTTTGTCCGGTTCTGCGATTGTTTTAACATACCTTTGTTAGTGCTAGAAGATGTACCTGGTTTTTTACCCGGCACCGATCAGGAATGGCGAGGTATCATTAGCAACGGAGCGAAACTATTATATGCCTTTTGCGAAGCTACCGTACCGCGGATCACGGTAATTACCCGTAAAGCTTACGGCGGTGCCTACGATGTAATGAACTCCAAACACATAGGAGCGGATTTAAATTATGCTTGGCCTACTGCCGAAATTGCCGTGATGGGCGCCAAAGGTGCCGCCGAAATTATCTTTAAACGGGAAATTGCGGCTGCTGAAGACCCGGAAGCCAAGCTGGCGGAGAAAATAGAGGAATACCAAAAAAAGTTTGCGACTCCTTTTCGGGCTGCTCACCGCGGATTTATTGATGAAGTAATTATGCCTGCCGAAACCCGCACAAAATTAATTAAAGCATTTAAGATGCTGGAAAACAAAGTAGACCAACTTCCACGTAAAAAGCACGGAAACATACCATTATAGTTGCAGGTTGGAATGGTATATAAAAGATTGTAACTCTAATTTTCAACCTTTTAACAAAATATAAGTTTAACTGTTCAACAATTAAAATTTAAAAACATAGTCTGTGGACCATGGACTTATGTTTATCGACTAACACATGCGACAGGAAAGCTTCGAGTTCTTAGAAAAATATTTAAATACAGCAGCCCCTACAGGCTTTGAGGCCGAAGGCCAAAAGGTATGGCTCGAATACATGAAGCCTTACATCGATGAATATTTTGTGGATACCTACGGCACCGTAGTTGGAGTCATCAATCCGCAGGCCGAATACAAAGTTGTTATAGAAGCCCATGCCGATGAGATTAGCTGGTTTGTAAATTACATTACCGATCAGGGATATATTTACGTTCGGCGAAACGGCGGTTCTGATGCCTTAATTGCTCCTTCTAAAAAGGTAAACATTCATACCCGCAAGGGAGTTGTGAAAGCCGTGTTTGGCTGGCCGGCCATTCACGTGCGTAAAGTAGAACAGGATAAAGCCCCCGCCATGGAAACTATTTTCCTGGATTGTGGTGCCAATACCCGCGAAGAAGTCGAAAACTTGGGGATACATGTTGGATCCGTAATTACTTTCGACGACGAAGTAATGGTAATGAACGAAAAATACCTGGTAGGTAGAGCCTTGGATAACCGGGTAGGCGGCTTTATGATTGCGGAAGTGGCCCGGATGCTGAAGGAAAACAAAAAGCAATTGCCTTTTGGTTTATATATTGTAAATGCCGTACAGGAAGAAATTGGCTTACGCGGGGCCGAAATGATTGCGCACCGGATAAAACCAGACGTTGCCTTGATTACCGACGTTACCCACGACACGCAATCGCCGATGTACGAAAAGAAAGTAAGCGGTGATATTTACTGCGGCAAAGGACCGGTTATAACTTACGGGCCAGCCGTACAAAACAACCTGCGCGATATGTTGATTGAAGTAGCCCAAAAATCGGAAACACCTTTTCAGCGGGCATCGGCTTCCCGGAGTACCGGCACCGATACCGATGCTTTTGCCTATTCAAACGAAGGAGTAGCTTCGGCTTTAGTGTCGTTGCCATTAAAATACATGCACACCACCGTGGAAACCGTGCATTTAGATGATGTTGAGAATGTATCGAAGCTGATGTACGAATTTTTAATTCAGTTGCCAGCTGGTCACGATTTCCGTTATTTTAAATAAAAGCATGATAGGTCTTTATTGAATCATCTTAATAAATACTTTTAGCACCTCACTGGTTTTAAGCTGGTGAGGTGTTTTGTTTTTAAAAATTTAAAAAATCAATGCTGGTAACTGATCAAATGGGCTATCCTGTAGAAATACCAGAGCAGCCACGGCGTATTGTTTCTTTAGTACCTTCCCAAACCGAATTACTTTTTGATTTAGGATTGGATGATCTGGTAGTAGGCATCACTAAATTCTGCAATCACCCAGCAGAAAAAGTTAGCAGTAAGACCAAAATAGGCGGAACCAAAAATTTCCATTTCGACCAAATAGATGCTTTACATCCTGATTTGATTATTGGCAATAAAGAGGAAAACTACCAGGAAGGCATTCTGCAACTAAAGGCGAAATATCCGGTTTGGATGAGTGATATTACTAATTTAGCAGAAGCCATGGAAATGGTGCGGCAAATTAGCCTTATCACCAACAAGATCGAACCGGCTCAGCAACTCATTCAAAAAATTTTAAATTCTTTTCAAAATTTAAAGCCCACCCGCAAAATACCGGCCGCTTATTTCATCTGGCGACAACCATACCTGAGTGTTGGTCAGGATACCTTTATTCACCAAATGCTGAAAAGTTGTGGTTTTGTTAATGTATTTGCGAATTTCTCCCGTTACCCCGAAATTACGGCAACGCAATTACAGGCAGCCCAACCGAAAGTAATTTTACTTTCATCGGAGCCTTATCCCTTCCGGGAAAAACACGTGCAGGAATTTCAGGCTTTGTGCCCCAGCGCAATCATCAAACTAGTAGATGGCGAAATGTTCTCCTGGTACGGCAGCCGCCTCCAATATTCCGCAGCTTATTTTGAAAAGCTAATGGCAGAAGTTGCAGTAGAGCTGAGTTAAAAAAAAGCCCTATAGTTTACTTTTAACTGAAGACTACCTCTTGCAACAAAAAAATAAAAATTTTTAAAAAATTACTTGACTCTCCCCTTACGTCATAGCTTATGTTTGTCGGGTACTTTATGCAATAAGCCGTGGAACGCTATTCTGTGAAAAAAGCTGGCCGCTCTGGCGGGAGTAAGTGTCCGGACACTTCACCTCTACGATCAGATGGGTTTGCTAAAACCAGCCATCCGGACCGAGAAAAACTACCGATTATATGGAAAAGCCGAAGCTTTACGGCTGCAGCAAATTCTTTTCTACAAAGAGCTCCAAGTGCCCTTAAGAGAAATTGCGGAAATTCTAGACGATCCGCAGTTTAACCCTTTATCGGCCTTAGAACTTCACAAAAAAGAATTACAACAACAAAAAGATCGGCTCGAAACCTTATTGCAAACCATTGACAAAACCATTAACCATTTAAAAAATAAGACGATGCTATCAACCGAAGAATTATACGCAGGCTTACCTCGGGAAACCGCAGAAGCCTGGCAACAGGAAGCTAAAGAAAAATGGGGCTTTGACTTCGAGCGCTCCCAAAACTATTTGCTGAACAAATCCAAGCCAGAATTTGAAAGCTTAAAAGAACAAGCAAAAGCTAACCAGATAAAGCTTTTAAGTTTAATGGGAGAAGAACCCACCAGCGAACAAGTGCAAAAGGTTATTGCTAAACATTATCTTATTATCCGGGAGTTTTGGGGAACTGCCGGCAGCCCGGACAAACAAGCCGAAGCTTACGCTGGTCTAGCTGATTTGTATGTTACCGATGAACGCTACACCAGTCAGCAAGGCCAACCGAATCCGGCTTTTGCTCAGTTTCTGAACAAAGCCATGAAGCATTACGCTAAAAAATTAAAATAATAGTTTGAAACTAAAAAGTCCTCCTGAATGGTGGGAGGACTTTTTAGTCAAGATAAGTTAACATTTAAAAAGAATTTTTTAAATTTTTAACAGTATAGCTTTACTTTTCCAATGGTTTGATGGCAAAACCTAATTGTTCTAAGTCCTGCCAGAAACGGGGGTACGATTTTCTAACTACGCCGGGTTCTTCTATGGTAATGGGAGTTAATAAGGCTACGGGAGCAAAAGCCATGGCCATGCGGTGGTCTTCGTAGGTATGGAAAACCGGGTTATTATTTATAGATGTAGCGGGCTTCACCCGAAACAAGCCCTCGCCCAAGTCTTCCAGGTCGCCCCCAATTTTTTGAAGTTCCTGTTGCAAAGCGGCAATACGATCGGTTTCTTTAATGCGCAAACTTTCTAAACCCGTCATTTCTAACGCCACGTTTTTAGCAGCGGCTACCACGGCCACCGTCTGGGCTAAGTCCGGACAATCCGTAAAATCGAAGCGGAAAGGTTCTACGGTACCGGTTTTGGTGAGTACTACCTCGTTGGCCACGTAGGTGGTGCGTACTCCTAAATGCTCCATGATGGTCGCAATTACACTATCTCCCTGAAACGATTTCGGGCGCAATCCTTTAAGTTCCACGGAAGCATCTTTAGCTAAAGCAACCATGCTGTACCAGTAACTAGCTCCTGACCAATCCGATTCTATGGTGTAATGGTTGGCTCGGTAACTTTGCGCCGGAATAGTAATGGTATTATTATTAAAAGTTCCTTCTACCCCGAAATGCTTCATCAAGGACAAAGTCATTTGAATATACGGCCGGGAACCTACTTTGCCTTGCAGCTCCAGGGTTAAGCCTTGCGGAAAAAGCGGTGCCACCATGAGCAAAGCCGAAATATATTGGCTGCTAATATCGCCGCGTACTTTTAATGTAGCTGGATATTTCTGGCTCCGATCAATGCCTTTAAACCGCAAAGGCGGATAACCATCTTGACCCAAATAATCAATTTGCGCCCCTAACTGCCGTAAAGCATCCACTAAAACCCCAATAGGACGTTGCAACATGCGGGGAGTTCCCGTAATTACTTTATGCTGATCCGTTACGGCCAGGTAGGCCGTCATAAAGCGCATGACCGTGCCGGCGTCTTCGGCGTTTAACTCGTTAGCTGTAGATTGCAGCAAGTTGGTGATTACTGTGGTATCGTTGGCTTCGGATAAATTATCCAGCGTGGAAGCGGCACCCGATAAAGCATTTATAATTTGAGCCCGGTTGCTTTCGCTTTTAGAAGCCGGTAAAGTAACCGTTCCCCGCAAAATACCGGTAAGGTGAGTAAGCGTAATGGCTGTAGAAATCATAAAGAATGGTAATATTTTAAAGCAACTTCTATTTCGGCCAAAGTAATCGGTTGGTCGTAGACGGCTTCGCCAATGGCCGCCAGTAAAGTACAGTTAATTGTAGAACCCGTATTTTTTTTATCTTGCAAAGCTAATCGGGCAATGGCCGCGTATTCACGGGCCGCCATATTTACTTTCTCGTAAACCGAAAAAAGAAAGGTTTCTATTTTAGAAAGATCGGATTGTGTTAATAATCCTTTGCGCACCGATAAATAACTTTCGCAGAGCATGCCTACCGCAATAGCTTCGCCGTGCAACAGCTTTCTTTGGGGTTGCGCCAGCAAATACGTTTCTACGGCGTGGCCAATGGTATGACCAAAATTTAAAATTTTCCGGAGTCCGTTTTCCCTCGGATCGTTGGCTACCACCCGGGCCTTTACCGCTACCGAATCTTCAATTAGTTTGGTCCAGTCTTCCGTCATCAAACCAATGTAGCGTTGTTCTTCAAACGAGGCCGCTTCGGCAATCAGCCAATGCTTTATTATTTCGGCATAGCCTGATTTAACTTCTCTTTCAGATAAAGTTTTTAAAAATTCCGGATAGATAAACACTTTTAAAGGTTCTTGGAAAACGCCCAAATGGTTTTTTAAACCATTGAAATCAACGCCGGTTTTTCCGCCTACGCTGGCATCTACCTGGGCCAGCAAAGTAGTAGGCACTTGCACAAAGTAAATGCCGCGCTTAAAAACACCCGCGCAAAACCCGCCTAAATCGCCAATTACGCCGCCCCCCACGTTTACCAACACCGACCAGCGACTCGCCTGAATATCGGTTAACTGTTGCCACACGTGTTCGCAGGTAGCCAAGGTTTTCTGTTCTTCTCCGCTTTTAATGGTAATGAGCGTATGTTCGGGCAAATAGGGGCGCAGTAATGGGTAGCATAGCGCTGCGGTATTTTCATCTACCAGCACGGCTATTTTATCAAAAGCCCGGTTTTTTAAAAATTCTTGCAATTGCTCCCGGACATCCAGGCCAATATGAATATTTTCTAACAAAACAATAATTTTCTAAAATTGACGTCCTAAAAATAGGTATTAAATCTAACCTTTGTCAAATACCGGAGTAAAAGTTTACACTTTCTGTAAATATAATGGGCCTACTTATCGTGGTGTAATTCTTGTAGCCTATTCTCGTGCTTCGTAGCAATACGGCTTAACTTTTTTAGGTATTTACTAGTTAAGAATGTATAAACCCGGATCAGGCATTACCTAAAAGTAACCAACTGAATCCTCACTAAAATCTATTCTAATCAAATCAATTGTGCATGACCACCGAAAGCAAGCTTTCTTTTGATGATACGGCCGTAGCCTTTGCCACTAAATCAGACGCGGAATTACTTAAAATGTATACTTTGTTCGCTGCCATGAATAACAATTTTCTGGTAAAAAAAGGCGGAAACCTGGTGCAGCGCGCCTTTAAATGGGGCTTACCGGTAAAATTTGTGGTAAAGCCTACCATCTTCCAACATTTTTGCGGGGGCGAAAACTTACTGGAATGCAATCAGGCTATCCAAAGCTTAGGCAAAGCCAATGTTGGTACCATCCTGGATTACTCCGTGGAGGGTGAAAACAACGAAAACAGCTTCGACCGTACTACCAAAGAAGTGCTGGCGACTATTGAAAAAGCCAATACTTCCCAGTTTATTCCTTTCTCGGTTTTTAAAGTAAGTGGTATTGCTGATAGCCGGGTTTTAGAAAAAGTACAAGCGAATGAAATTTTAACACCTCAGGAAGAAAAGGCTTATGCCCGGGCCCGCAACCGCATGGAAACATTGTGCCACCGCGCGCACCAATACGGCGTTGCCATATTGGTAGATGCCGAAGAAAGCTGGTTTCAGGAAGTAATTGATACTTTAACCTATGAAATGATGGCGAAGTACAACCGCGAAAAAGCCATTGTTTATAATACTTACCAATTGTACCGGCACGACCGCCTGGAAGTACTGCAACGCGATTACCAAAAAGCTGTGCAGCACAATTACTTTATTGGCGCCAAATTAGTCCGCGGCGCGTATATGGAGAAAGAAGCCCGGCGCGCCGCGGAGCAAGGGTATTCCAATCCGATTAATTCTACTAAAGAAGCCTCCGACGCTTTGTTTAACGAAGCTTTAACTTTTTGTGTGGAGCATTTAGATCGTATAGCTATTTGTGCGGGCACGCACAACGAAGCCAGCTCTTATTTACTGGTAGATTTAATGGAAAAACACGGCATTACGCCCAACGATAAGCGCATTTACTTTGCCCAACTGTACGGCATGAGCGATAATTTATCGTACAATTTGGCGCACGCCGGCTACAATGTAGCCAAATACGTACCTTATGGCCCTGTGGAAGCCGTGATACCTTATCTGCTGCGGCGGGCCGAAGAAAATACCGCTATTGCGGGCCAAAGCAGCCGGGAATTTAATCTGATAAAGAAGGAAATGCAGCGGCGAAAAGCATTAAAATCTGCATAGTAAGTTTTTAGTTGGCCTACAAGAATTGTAGTGCTAAAAGATTTGAAATTTAAAAAAGCGTCTACTTTTTGACTTTTAATTGGCTTCGTTGCGGATAGCTACGGTTACTGGTACCTAAGTTACTTCCCTTACTGCTGCTAAGGTAACCCATATTGCTAATTGCGGCTGCAAGCGATCTGTAACTAATTGGTAAAACGCCGTTGTGCTCAGTTTACCGGTTACTCCTAAATTGCAGTTACGGAACATTGGAAACAGAAAGTTCTTAAATGGTTAACGTATATACGTCGCTGGGTAGTTGGGCCATAATTGTGTTCCTCTTGCGTTGCGCATCCTGCACCAATAAATTAATATCGGCCACTTGCAGCATTAAAATAATTACCAACGAAACTCCTTTCGGCGTGCCAGATAAAACGCAAACTTAATTTTCGAAGGAAGAAAGCGCTTCTTTAATTTCTTTAATTACCGAGGTCTTTACTTCGCCGGCGCTCACTTCCGGGTACAATATCATCATAAACCGCATGAGCGACCCCAACACCTTTATTTTTAAAATTTTTGAGCTAGCCATTCTTTTCCAGAAATACTTACAAGCCAGGCTTTATCCTGCCATTAACCCCATGAAGTTAGAAGAGCCTGATTCGCCAGCATACTTTAATCTGGTTATATTTTTAAATTTTATATCGTATAATCCCTTTTAAACGAGGGTAGTTTTAGTGAATAAAGAGCTATAGATGATATAATACTTGCTGGATCCTTAGTTCTACATGCTTTTAAAAGGTATGATCTATAATCTTGAAACAAAACAAAGATCGCGTTCAAAATTTTTAATATTTTCAACAACCTTGCTTTATCCTTAATTATGCATATTGTTATACTGCTTTACTCGGTGTTACCCGTAAGTAAAGTTTAAGCTTGGTTTGCAACTTCTTATTTTATAAATCGTTTAGCCATATACAAATTTTGGAAATCAACTGTTTAAAAAATTGCTATCTAAAATTAGTTCTAAACCTAAAACTTGATAAAAACTATGGAAAACACAACCGGCAACAACAACCAGAATAGCGGTAGTTTCGACAACCCAAACAACTCTAATAACCCTTTTAGTACATCTAACACCGATTATAATACTGCCGGAAGTTCCAGCAGCAGCGATTCAAATTTAAGTGGTTCTTCATTAGGAGCAGCTGCAGCAGGTGCTACTTCCTTAGGAGGTTCTTCTTTAGGAAATACTTCCGGAAGTGGTTCTACTTTTGGAAATTCTAATTCTGGAGGCACCTCGCGCATGATGACGGGCATGTTCCGGGACCGGGCTAGTGCCGAAAGAGCTTACTCTTCCTTGCAAAGCCGTGGCTACAGCAAAGACGATGTAAACTTGGTAATGTCGGACGACACCCGTAAGAAACATTTTGGAGATCACACCCCTGACTCTGACCTAGGCGATAAAGCCCTGGAAGGAGCCGGAGCCGGGTCAGCCATTGGCGGTACATTAGGAGCAATTGTAGGGGCGGTAGCCGCCATTGGTACCTCGGTTGCTTTACCAGGTTTAGGCCTGATAATAGCTGGTCCGTTAGCTGCTGGTTTGGCCGGTGCGGGAGCAGGTGGTTTAACCGGCGGTTTATTGGGAGCTTTAGTAGGTTCCGGTATTCCGGAAGATCATGCTAAAGAATACGAGTCTGGCGTGAAAGACGGGGGGATTGTGATGGGAGTTCATCCGCGTACAGAAGAAGATGCCCACCATTTTGAAAACGAATGGCGCAACAGCCATGGCGAAAGCATTTACCGTTAATTTTTAAAAACAATACATACTTCTACAAAAAAGCCTTACCAACATGGTAAGGCTTTTTTCGTTAGAAAAAAAGTTTACGTAAGTACTAGGGGTTATGAAGCCAACGAAAAACGCAGCGGTAAAGTAAACCTGACGGGTACCGGCTGGCCCTTCTGGCGGCCGGGTTGCCAAGGTTTCATACTGCGTATCACCCGAATTGCTTCTTCGGCGGTGCCACCGCCAACGTCTTTTATTACCTTTATATCGGAAATTTCACCGGATTTGCCCACCACAAATGTTACCACTACGGTGCCCTCCAAACCTTGGCGCTGAGCCTCGGCGGGGTAACGCAAAGTGCGCCGGATAAAGTCGTACATCTGCTTCAACCCACCCGGAAATTCCGGCATAATATCCACAAAATCCCGAACGTTTTCAGTTGTTTCCTCGGCTGTACCGGCCATTGGGTGGTCGCTATCCGCCCCTATTGCTATTGGTCCAGCTCCGGGTTTACCCACCACATCTTCTAGTCCTGGTTCCGCGTTTGTAAAATCTGTTTGATCAGGCATGTTTTCATTTACCGGAACCGGATCCGGAACAATGTGGGTTGTTACCAAACGCTTAGTTGGTGTACTGGTAATTACTTTTGGAGAAGCCTGTACCACAGGTTTCTCCCTTACCGGTTCTTCTACCTTCGGCATAACAACTGTGGAAATTTCGATAATTCTTTTATCCGTTCGATCTGGAACTAAGTCGGGTTTAAAAGCAATACCCAAGCGGGCGGCTGCTATAATTAAACCTACCGCCGCAAACATGTAGGTGGTAGCTCGTTTGATATGTTGCGGGTAAGCTTTTCGTAAAGCATAGGCGCCGTAGGCTTGGTGACGGCCTTCAAAAATAATATCGTCCAGCGAATAGTCCGGAGTGGTTAGGGTTTTCATACGGATTAAATAATAAAGATAATAGGTAAGCAAATTTTTAAATTTTTGGGTTGTTTAGCTGGCTTCTCTCTTTGGCGGGGCACCTCCTTTCTGTTTTTGTTTATAGCTTTAAGATGCCAGTAATGGATAGATTCCATAGAAAAATAAATTTTTTCTTTTCCGGATTTTGCGCGTATTTACGACCACTGGAAAGCCTTTAAACCAAAATTCTATGCTATTCCGAAAATCCGCTGCCGGTTCGCTGCTTAAGGACGAAGAACTGATCCGGTTGTATCAGCAAACCAAAGACAGTAATTACGTAGGAGAATTGTACCGGCGCTACACGCACCTGGTGTATGGCGTATGCCTGAAATATTTAAAAGACCCGGAAGAAAGTAAAGATGCCGTGATGCAAATTTTTGAGCAGCTTTTGGGCGTTTTAAAAAAACAAGAAGTAACTAGTTTTAACAATTGGCTGCACGTACTTACCCGCAACTATTGCCTCATGCAGCTGCGCGCGGTAAAAACCAAAGACGAAAAAGTAAAAGCTTTGGCCCGTAATGGCTTGCTCACCGAAGCCGCTCCAGACGAAGAGTTTCCGGAAATAATACTGGAAGCAAAAATCGAAAATTTAGAAAAAGGCTTAGCCCAGATTCCGGCGGAACAACGCCAATGCGTGGAATTGTTTTACCTGCACCGGAAGTCGTACAAAGAAATAGCCGAAATAACCGGTTTCGATTTAAATAAAATCAAAAGTTATATCCAGAATGGGAAAAGAAATTTAAAAATTTACCTTGATCGCCAACATGATTAATTCGCATCCATCGCCCCAAACCGAACCCATAGGTTTTCATTTAACGCAGGAAAAGCTTTTTCAGCTGCTAACGAACGAGGTTACGCCGGCCGAGAAGCAGCAAATGGAAGTACACCTCCAAACATGCCCGCTTTGTACCGAAGCTCTGGAAGGCTTTGCCCAGGCCGATTACTTAAAATCGCGCGCCGATTTGCTGGAGCTGAATCATTTGATTAAAAAACGGACCACCCGCCGCAAACCCAACACCTTGGTAAACGATATTAAAACCTGGGGGATTGCTACCGCTATTGTTTTTTTAATTTTAATTTCGGCGGCTATCGTCTGGAATGCAGTACATATGGCTAAAACAACTTCTACCCTTAATCCGGGGCCAGCCAGCCCTGGCTTAAATGCCCAGGCCCAACCGGTAAAAGGCTATAAAAATTTAAAAAATTACCTGCTTCAGCAACAAAACCAACCCGCCGAGCCTTCGGCTACTACTGCGTTAAAAAAAGGCAGCGTTGTTATTAGTTTCACCGTAAACCCCGATAGCAGCCTGACAGACTTTCAGGTGATTAAAAGCTTAGGTAAAACCACGGACGAAACCGTTATAAACTGGGTAAAACAAGGCCCCGTTTGGCAGCCCGCCCATCCGCAGGGCAAACCAGTAGCACAAAAAATTACCTTACCCGTTATAATTAGATAATCTAAAAACTAAATGCAAGCAGGTTATGTTGTAAATAAATAACACCGATTAAATAGTTTGTAAACAATATTTTCTGCAACTTGTTTCGTTTAAGATAGGCCGTTTACTCCTTTGTTCTATGTTTTGGAATGGTAGCCCCATTATTACGTTTAAACGCATTTAACAGCTTTTTTCCTGTTGAATAATATATTATAAAAAGCTTACCCAATTGTTGAATCTATCGTACAAAATCAATACTGCCAGTTCTACCTCGGGCACTACTTTTGATTAGCACTTTGTATAAATTAACCTAATATGTTTAAATTGAAAACCAAATTTTTTGCTTATGCCGCCGTGCTGCTGCTGGTAGTAGTATTGGCTTCTTATAAATTTAATCATCCTGCTCCCGTGGATGCGGCAGCCGACAAAAATGCCGTATTAATGAAAGTGTTAATGCAAGGGCTAACTTCGGCGCACTTTCACCCGAAAAAAGTAGACGATACTTTCTCGAAAGATGTATATAAAACCTACTTGGAAAGATTAGCTTTTAATAAAAAGTTTTTAACCCAAGCAGATATTGCTCAGCTTAAAAAATTTGAAACGGATATTGATGATGAAGTAAAAAAAGGCTCGTACGAGTTTTTTGAATTTGCTACTAATCTTTTTCAAACGCGGGTAAAAGAATCCGAAGGCTTGTACAAAGAAATTTTATCGAAACCTTTTGATTTTACGGTGGCCGAAACCGTAGAAACCGACGTGGATAAATTAGAATATCCCGCCGATAAAGCGGCTTTAAAAGAAGCCTGGCGCAAATACCTGAAATATCAAACCATGCTGCAATTATCGGATTTGATTGATGTACAGGAAAAAGCCAAAAACAACAAAGACACCAAGGTAGCCCAGAAATCCATGCCGGAACTGGAAGCCGAAGCGCGAAAAAAAGTTGTAAAAACGTACGAAGATTTTTACCGCCGTATTGGTCAAACCGATAAAGAAGAGTGGATGGCCATTTACGTAAATTCCATTACGAATCTGTACGATCCGCACACCGAGTATTTTCCGCCGAAAGACAAAGAGCAGTTTGATATTTCCATGACTGGTCGTTTAGAAGGTATTGGCGCGCAGCTACAGGAAAAAGATGGTCAGATTAAGATTATGGAAATTGTGGCCGGTACGCCTTCGTATCGCCAGGGCGATTTAAAGGCTGGCGATATTATTTTAAAAGTAGGTCAGGGCCGTCAGGAACCCGTGAACGTGGAAGGCATGCGCATTGACAAAGCCATTCAGTTAATCCGGGGTAAAAAAGGTACCGAAGTGCGCTTAACTGTTAAAAAACCCGATGCTACCATTAAAGTTATTCCGCTCATCCGCGATGTTATCATTATTGAAGATACCTACGCTCAGTCGGCGTTAATTCAGGATAAACGTAAAGTAGGATACATTAAATTACCTACTTTTTACGCTGATTTTGCCCGCAAAGGAGGCCGTAACAGTGGCGAAGACGTAAAAACTGAAATTGCGAAATTAAAGCAAGAAGGAGCTACCGGCATTATTCTGGATTTGCGGAACAACGGCGGTGGTTCTTTACCGGATGCAGTAGAAATGACGGGTTTGTTTATTCCGGAAGGCCCGGTAGTACAGGTAGAATCCAGCGGGGCGGCGCCGAACGTGTTACGCGACCGCGACGAAGCTACTCAGTTTGATGGTCCGATGGTGGTAATGGTGAACTCGTTTAGTGCTTCCGCTTCCGAAATTTTAGCGGCGGCTTTACAGGACTACAAGCGGGCCATTATTGTGGGATCTTCATCTACCTACGGCAAAGGTACCGTACAACAGGTATTTGATTTCGACCAAGTATTGCCATCGGAATACAATGCTTTAAAACCTTTTGGTTCGTTAAAACTAACTACTCAAAAGTTTTACCGCATTAATGGGGGCGCTACGCAGCTAAAAGGCGTTACTCCGGATATTATCTTACCGGACTTATACACCTATATTGAGCAAGGCGAAAAAGAACAGGAATACGCTTTACCTTGGGACGAAATTAAACCGGCTGAGTACCAGACCTGGGCTAAACCAGCCTTAAACGTGGAACGCATTAAAGCTAACAGCAAACAACGAATTTCCAACAACGAGTTGTTTAACGCCATTGCGAATCAGGCTAAAAGCTTTAAGTCTCGTGCTGACATGACCAACTATTCATTAAAGCTGGCAGATTACCGGACCATGCAGAAAAAAGCCAAGGAAGAATCCAGCAAATACGAAACTTTACAAAAAAGCGCTCCGGCCATTACCGTTACTGCTTTAAAAGCCGATTTAACCACCGCTAAATCTGATACGGTTAAGGTAAATCGCATGAACCGTTTTGCTAAAGCTTTAAACAAAGATATTTACCTGGAAGAAGCTTTAAACGTAGTGAAAGATCAGTTTAGTGAATAAGTTTTAAGTTGTTTATAAAAGAAGAAGGCCGGTAATTTTACTGGCCTTCTTCTTTTATGTGCCTGTAGTAATTGCGGGAATAGTTATTGGAACATCTCCTGCTTTGTTTTTTATTGCAACTATAAATTAAATACTTAACTAACTCACTCCTTCGCTAAGGCTTTAAAATCCTTTACTTCCAGCACCGGTGTAGGGTAACCTCGTTGTACCACGTGAATCATGGCTAAACCTAGTTCCCGCAACGACGAAAATCCATTCGGATAGAATAACTTTAAAGCCGGCGCCAACCAGGCAAAGTATTTATAATACGATTTCACGTTCTTTAAACCGGGCGTTGCCTGCAAAAACCCGGGCCGAAACATGTAAGCCGCTTTAAAAGGTAGTTGTAACAAATCGTTTTCGGTTTTGCCTTTTACCCGGGCCCAATGCAAACGCCCCGTTTCGGCACTATTGGTGCCGGCGCCGGAAACATAGCAAAAAACCATATTGGGATTGTGGCGCACCATGGTATGCGCTATGTGCAGCGTTAAATCATAGGTCAGGCGGTAGTATTCTTCTTTTTTCATCCCTACCGACGAAACCCCCAGGCAAAAGAAACAAGCATTATAGGCAGTAAAATCAACGTCGATGGTTGAAAAGTTTAAAAAATCCGGGTGAATAATTTCGTGCAATTTCGGATGCGTCCTATCACCGGGCCGACGATTAATCACCAATACTTTTTCAACGTCCGGGTGTTGGAGGCATTCGTGCAAAACGCCCTCTCCTACCATGCCGGTGGCGCCGGTTATAATTACATTTAGTTTCATCTTTTAAAAGGCTTTTGGCTGATTTTTTAAATTTTAGCTCAGCGGTAAACAAAAAAGGCCGGGCACTTAATTCTAAAACAAAAGAATTACGTAGGAGCTAAAGGTTTGGATCAGAAAGAAAAGCAAACCTAAAGGCCGGTAAAGCTGTATTCTGAAGCAAACTGCATTTTTTACAACGGAATTACAACATTTAAACTATGGAATTTAGACAATTAGGAGCGTCCGGCTTATTTGTACCGGTGTTAAGTTTTGGTACCGCCACCTTCGGCGGCGAAGGGGAATTTTTTAAGGCCTGGGGCAGCACGCAGGTAGAAGAAGCCACCCGGCTCATTGATGTGTGCATGGACGCTGGCGTTAACTTTTTCGATACGGCCGATATTTACTCCCAAGGCGCGTCCGAAGAAATACTGGGCAAAGCCATTGCGGGTCGGCGCGACAAAATGATTATTTCCACGAAAGGCACTTTTCCGTTCGGCGAAGGCCCGAACAACCAGGGATCGTCGCGGTTTCATTTGATAAAACAGGTGGAAGGCAGCTTAAAACGGCTGGGTACCGATTACATTGATCTGTACCACATGCACGGCTTCGACGGCAATACGCCCGTTGAAGAAACCTTACATACCCTGGATACCCTGGTAAAAGCCGGTAAAATCCGCTACATCGCGGCTTCTAATTATTCCGGCTGGCACCTCATGAAATCTTTGGCAATTTCCGAAAAATACGGCTGGACCAAATACGT
This sequence comes from Adhaeribacter pallidiroseus, assembly GCF_003340495.1. Lineage (NCBI taxonomy): Bacteria > Pseudomonadati > Bacteroidota > Cytophagia > Cytophagales > Hymenobacteraceae > Adhaeribacter > Adhaeribacter pallidiroseus. The sequence continues at coordinate 1,189,776 of NZ_QASA01000001.1, read as the reverse complement.
CGGGCACCAGGTATATTATTCGCTAGCTAACCGCGATTACGAATGGGAGTTAATGCCTCTGGGCATCGATCAAAAAGTGGGTAGTTTAATCTGGTCGCCGCTGGCGGCCGGGCGTTTGGGGGGTAAATTTCGCCGCAATCAACCCTTGCCCCAGGATACCCGCATTGCGCAAGGCGGTAGCCCCGTACCGGAAGCCGTATTAAACGAAGAAGTATTTTATAACACCCTAGATGCCCTCGATGAGGTAGCCCAAGAAGTAGATAAATCAGTGGCCCAGGTAGCTTTAAACTGGTTATTACAACGGCCTACTGTTTCCAGCATAATTATAGGCGCCCGCAACGAAGAACAATTAAAACAAAACCTGGGGGCCGTAGGCTGGCACCTGACCGTGGAGCAAGTAAAAAAATTGGACAAAGCCAGCGAAGTACCTCCTGTTTACCCGTACTGGCACCAACGCCAGAATACCAAGTTAAATCCGTTACCCAATTTCTATCAGAAGTAGGCAGCATTTTGCTCGGCAGCAGATATTTTTATTTACCAAGAGATTTTCTGTTGCACAAGCAGTTACATCTTTTGGTAAATAAAATATAAAGTAGGAACTGGATGCCGCAGCTATTTTCCGCAAAATCGCCTTAAACCGGAACTCGGCAAAGCAAAAATTTAAAAAATTATGAACCCAGACCAGATACTTCGGGAGCACCTAGTAAAGTTATTGCACGGCGGACAAGCATTTACGCCGCTGAAAGAAGTTATAGCCGATATAACCCTAACAGAAGCCGGCACCAACATTCCGGAATTGCCTTATACCCTTTGGCAATTAATAGAGCATATCCGCCTGGCCTTATACGATATTATAGAATTTAGCCGCGACCCGAACCATGAATCGCCGGAGTGGCCCTCGGGCTATTGGCCAGCGGAAGCCAAACCAGCCAGCCAGGCAATCCTGAATAGAAGCAAGCAAAGTATTCAGGAGGGAATAGAACAGATGATCTATTTGGTACAAAACCCAGCCAACAATTTATATGAGCCATTTCCGCATGGCAATGGCCAAAACCTAGTGCGGGAGGCTATGCTGGTAGCCGAACACAATGCCTATCATACCGGGCAAATTCTTCTGATGCGGCGATTGCTCAAAACCTGGGAAAGCTCCTCTTAAGATTGCGGTGAATCAACAACCTCCTTTTGCCGGGAATTAGTCGCGTTTTTTAAATATATGCCTTTGCTGTAACCCTACCGGGAGCACTACTCTTCGTAAACAATGTCGGTAATAAGCCCATTGGTGGTGAAAATACCGATCCCGCGTTCTAAGCGGGTTTTATTATCTTTATTGTTGCCAGCTAAGCGATAGAGCCAGAAAAAATAAACATTCTCGCTGTTTCGAGCTTGATACGTTTTCGGATAAACCAATTTGATTTTATTTGCTTTATCCCCTACTTTCAACGAATACTTAGGCGCATTTTTAGAGGCAGTAGGCGTTAGTACTTGAAAGGCCGGACCAGTGATCCGAAAATAATATAAGGTATCGGCAAAAAAGGAGAACTCCCCACCATTGTACCGGTAAACCGTAAAATTAACCTGATCCATCTCGGAAAACTCTATAGTTTTACTTTTAGGTTTCCCAAATGCCGCCAGCAAATTAGCCTCGGTACCGAAAATTTTAAATGGTTTGGCCGTTTTATCTGTACTTCTAACAATGGTAACTTTATCGGCTGCCAATTCATTTACATCTGGTTCTTGGGCGTGAGCAGAAAATCGCACGGCCGTAAACAGAAGAAGACACAAAAGAAAAAAATTTAAATTTTTCATTAGTAAAATATACAAATTCGTGTTTCAGGAACTGGTTTATACCGCTTGATGCAAAAATCTTTCCCGAAACAAATAATGCCAACAGACTTTAAAATAAGTAATGTAATTATCAATATCAAAATTATTCTATTTACACCGCCATTTTACCATCCTGCTTTACGGATTTTTTAGGGTAACTAAATTAAAGTTTTTGAATAATGCCCTGAACTGGAAAGAAGAAGAGGAAGAAAATAATTTAATAAATAGAAAGTCTGTCCGTTAAATACCTTCTGACTTTTTTCAGCATTAAGCCTTTTTAAAGCCTTCACAAAAATCCAAAAGTAGAAAAATATAAACTGGAGTACAGGATTGATTTTCCTGGACTTACAAAGAGTTAAGTTTAATATTTTACCAATATATCTACAGACGATTATTTTGTTTTGCTTGCAAGTAATCTTCTTTTTCAAAAATTTTAATACCAAACTGATCGGAAAGTTCATAAATCATTACGCGAAATACTAACTCTTGATCCGCATAATCAGCATACGAAGCCAGTGAATTCACACCTCTTAGTTCATCACCCTTATCGATGAGAGTCATGCCTCTCTTCCTGATCTTTTTGGTAATCTTCTGCATGGTAACGTTTCCGAAGTGGTTGTACAGCAAGCGGCTGGCACTTTCTGGGGCATAGTAAAGAACACACCAGGCCTCTGCTCCTTTTTTCATATTTCCAGGCTCCACGGGATGATAAGCCACTACAGCTTTACCCATTGTTTCTTGCGTTGGCTTATTATCTTCCATAAAGGACCAACCTTTTTTCATTAACTTTTTCGATAACACTTCTGCTGGCATTTGCCTGAATAGCAATAACTGCTTTGGCGACAGATGCTGGGCACTACTTTGCAAAACGAAAGAGAAGAAAGTAAGAAGTGAAATTAGTTTCATAATTTTTAAGAGCGCTTTCTGCTAGGTCGTGTATTATGCATCATTGTTCTTGAATATAGGATTTAAATTCCCCTTTTAGGCTATTATTTATTTGTTTAAAGTTAACTAATATCAGGCTCAAGAGGATAGGCTCCCAAAAAAGCTTGTTTACAATTAACAGCCCACCTTACTCTATAATTAAGCAGAAGGCTTGCTCCTACCCTACTTCTCCGGCCAAACTATCTTTGGAAACTGCTTCCGTAAATCAAGCCTTAATAATGGGTAATCTTCCTGCCAAAATTGTTTTAAATCTGTAATCCTAGCCAGTGGCTTTAAATCCGGCGTAAGCAAGTGCAACTCTACTGGCATCTCTCCGGCATCTATTACTGATTGCTCGTCCCAGTCCAATACATCCTGCAACCGAATTTCCAGCACTGGCGGGGCGCCGTTCCCGAAGTATTGCAATTCCATAGTAGTATTATCGGGTAAGGGAAACTCGGCCGGGGCTAATATTTCTAAACGCGCCTGCATATTTGCATCTAAAAATTCTTGCAATATCGGCAATAAATCAATTGCAGCTAAATCTTCTGGCATTTCAATAGCTTGTAAAGCTGGCCGCAGCCATTCCCAGTTGGTAGCCAGCAAAGTGGGCGTACTCACGTCGGGCCAGGCTTCCTGGGGGTGCCATTTCCGTAAGCTCAACACCCGGTTTTGCCATTGCGTAACAGCTTCCGAAAAGTTTAACAACTCTTCACCCTCGCGTTTGAGCGCTTCCGAAATAGCGGCGGGGCGGTGTTTATCGTCGGGGGTAGGTAAAGGTTTGCGTTGCAGCACAATGGAGCCAATGCGCAAATCCATCGAAGCGGTGAGTTCGCCGTCGGTGGGGTCCCAAGTAATGGTTTCTTGTTTTTTCACGAGCGGGGCCAAATCTTTGGGGTTCAGCGGCGAGGCCAGGAAGATCTTACCCAAACCTTGCCGGGCGTCCAGGTTCGCCACGGCCAGCCAGGGATCGTGGGCTAGGTCGTCGCGGTGGCCGGCCTGGGCGTACTTGCCGTTGGCTAACTGGAATTGCGCGTTGTTGCCGGGGCGGGCGCAGGCAATGCGCTCGGGGTAGCAATGCGCCAACTGCACGCCGGTTTCGTACGGATCGACGGAACCGTTATCCGGCGCTATCTCGAACAGCCGGCGGTATTGTGCGGCTATTTTCTCTATTTTCTTTAAACCTTTGCCCCCCACGTTTTCTTTCCGGAAGCGGCGCAAGGCTTCAATTCTTAAATTAATATCAATCCCGGCCTCGCGGGGCAGCGGGTCGCGCTCTTCCAGGATGGCGGCAATATCAGTTGCCAAAGTTAGTTGCCCGGACTCTTCGGCAGCCAGCAGCATGTGGGCCAGGCGCGGGTGCGTGGGCAGCGCGTGCATTTTTTTACCGTGTTCGGTAATGCGGCCGTGTTCCAGGGCATTGAGCTGGTGCAGGGTATCTTGGGCTTGCAGCAAGGCGGCTTTGGGCGGCGGACTGAGCCAGGTGAGTTGGTTGATATCCATAATACCCCACGAAGCCATATCCAGCACCAAAGAAGCTAAATCGGCTTCCAGGATTTCGGGGGTGCGGTGCGGCGCCAGGCGGGTGTGAGTCGCTTCGGTCCAGAGGCGGTAACAGGTCCCCGGACCTAAGCGACCGGCGCGACCGGCGCGTTGGTCGGCGGCGTCTTTGCTGATGCGGATGGTTTCGAGGCGCGACAAGCCGGAGTTCGGATCAAAGCGACTGGTTTTACCAAAGCCGGTATCCACTACCACCGACACGCCCTCGATGGTTAAGCTGGTTTCGGCAATGCTCGTGGCCAGCACTATTTTGCGCCTACCGTTGCGGTCGGGCATAATGGCGGCGTATTGCTTGTGGGGCGGCAACATGCCAAACAACGGATGAATCGCAATCTCGCGGGCAACCTGACGGCGCAGCAAGCCTTCTACTTTTTTAATATCGCCTTCGCCGGGCAAAAACACCAGCACGTCGCCGGCTTGTTCCCGAAGGGCGCGCTGCACAGTGCGGGCTGTCAGGTCGGGCAGCAGCGATTCATCCAGGTCGCCGGTGTAAATAGTTTCCACCGGGTATTGCCGTCCCTGGCTCAGCACCACCTCGGCTTGGAGCAAACCCGACAGCGTTGGCATATCCAAGGTGGCGGACATCACGAGCAAACGCAAATCGGACCGTTTGGTGCGCTGGGCTTCGCGGCTCAGGGCCATGGCGACATCGGCGTGGATGCTACGCTCGTGAAATTCATCAAAAATCACCAACCCTACGCCGGCCAGTGCATTATCCGAATGCAACATACGGGTAAGAATGCCTTCGGTTACTACCTCGATGCGGGTTTGCGCCGAAGTACGGTTCTCGAAGCGGATGCGGTAGCCCACCGTTTGCCCTACTTCTTCGCCCAGCAAAAAGGCCATGCGTTCGGCAATGGTGCGGGCGGCTAAGCGCCGGGGTTCCAGCATAATTATTTTCTGATTAGCCAGCCAGGGTTCGTCCAGCAAAGCCAGCGGCAACAAGGTACTTTTACCGGCTCCCGGCGGGGCTTGTACAATCAGCGTGTTGCGGTCAGCGAGGAGTTCTTTAACGCTCGGGATTATTTCCCGAACGAGTAAGTCGATGGTGAAGGGGTTGAAGGGCAAGGGGAAAATTGCTTACATATTAATTATAGTCAAATCTATAGATTTTTGCTGATTTTAATGATATTAACATGATTATACTTGAGAGTATTGGTCTTACCACTCCTGCATGTGCTTATTATGCTCTTAATATAAGTTAATCTAACCAACTTTATAGTCATTCTGATAGACTTTATGAGCTTCTTATAAATAAGGTTAATACGCCTATTGTTAATAGAGATTATGATATTAAATTCGCGATTCGCGAATTAAGAACAGAGATAATGAAGAAGCATAATGGCATGCGTCCACAGGATATTGTAGTACTACTAAAGATAGTAGCGTTCAATAATAAAGAATGGAGGAATATTGATATAGCTCATGATATTTATATAAGTCCTTCTGAAGTTTCTGAAGCATTAAACAGATGTAGGATTGCCGGACTTATTGATTCGAAAAAAAGAAAAGTAAATACTAATTCTTTTTATGAGTTTGTTACATATGGATTAAAATATGTATTCCCTGCCGAACCTGGTGCTGTTGTTAAAGGAGTTCCTACGGCACATTCTGCATCGCCTTTAAAAGAACATATTGCTGCCGGCAATGATATTTATGTTTGGCCTTATGCTAAAGGTACTCAGCGTGGACAAGCAATCGAACCTCTTTATAAAACCTTACCTCAAGTAGTGAAGGAAGGTGACTTATTTTATGAACTGTTAACTATTGTAGATACTTTGCGGGTGGGTAGAGTAAGAGAAATAAAAATTGCTATGGAAGAGTTAAAGAGCCGATTGATACATGACTGATACCAATATTATATGGATACAAACTGTAGCTAATGGATTGGGAGATTTAAAAAATGAGATGGTTTTTGTAGGAGGCGCCGTAGCTGAACTATATGCTGAAAATCCAGCCGCATCTGATATAAGACCCACAATTGATGTAGATTGTGTAATTGAATTAAGTTCTAGAACGGCTCATGCCCAACTGGAAGAAAATTTAAGAGCAAAGGGATTCACAAACGACACCACTCCGGGAGCCCCTATTTGCCGGTGGGTTTATAAGGGCATAATAGTAGATGTAATGCCCACCGACGAAAAAGTATTAGGTTTTAGTAACAAATGGTATCCAGAAGGAATTGAAACTAAAATAGTAAAAACATTGCCGGATGAAACAGAAATATTTGTATTTTCTCCAGCCTATTATATAGCTGCAAAGCTAGAAGCACATAAAAATAGAGGTGGCAAAGATTTAAGACAAAGCCATGATTTTGAAGACATTATATATATTTTAGATAACTGCCCAAATATTTTGGAAGACATTACCAATTCAAGTAACACAGTAAAAATGTATCTAAAGGAAGAATTTACAAGCTTATTAAATAATAAAAACCTAACAGAAGGAGTTGAAAGTGCTTTACCGTATGGGACAGGAGAAGAAGCAACTGATATTATTTTAGAATTAATACAGGGTATTGCAGAAATTGAATAATGGAGCAAAAGGAACAATTAAATAATTTACCTAAAGGTTGGGTATGGTCAAATATTTCAGAGTTATTTATAATCATTGGAGGTGGAACACCTTCAAAAAAACACGCAAAGTATTGGGGAGGAGATATTAAATGGGCCTCAGTTAAAGATATCAAATCACAATTTCTAACAGAAACAATTGATAAAATCACAAATGAGGGATTGAATCAAAGTAATACAAATCTTGCAAGTATTGGGGACATAATTTTAGTAACAAGAATAGCTCCGGGCCAAGTATCAATAGCAAAGGAAAAAATTACTATTAATCAGGATTTAAAAATCCTAAAGCTTTTCGGAGGAATAATCCCATCTTTTGTATATTTTTTAATTAAATCTAATGATCAAAAGTTTATTTCAAGGGCAAGTGGTACAACAGTAAAAGGTCTGAAAGTAACAGACCTTAACAATATTAAACTTCCATTACCTCCACTAAAAGAACAAAGTAGAATTATTATCAAAATAGAAGAACTTTTTAGTGAAATAGATCATGCTACTAAAAATCTACAAAAAGCGAAATATGAGTTAGATATTTATAAACAAAGTATACTTAAAAGTACATTTACAGGGAAGTTAAGTGAAAAATGGAGGGAGGAGAATACTTCTGAAATGATTGATTTCGAAGAATTTTCAGATTACAATCTCCCCAATAATTGGAAATTGGAAACAATTGAAAATGTTTCTGAATTTATTGGCTCAGGTTCTACCCCCAAAGGAGGCAAAAATACTTATACAGAATTGGGTATTCCATTTATAAGAAGTCAAAATGTTCATGTTAATAAATTTATACAGAATGACTTAGTATATATCTCTGAAGAAATAAATGAAAAGATGAAACGCACTAAAACAAAACCAAGAGATATATTATTAAATATCACTGGGGCTTCCATTGGTAGATGTGCATATATACCGGAGGACTTTATACTTGGCAATATCAATCAACATGTCTGCATTATTAGGGTAAACTCTGATATTACTGATTATAAATATTTAACATTTTATTTAAATTCCCCTGATGCTCAAATAAAAATAAGTCAAATAAATTCAGGAGCTACGCGCGAGGCATTAACTCTAACTCAAATAAAAAGATTTTCATTTCCACTATGCAATAAAGAAGAGCAAACCAAAATAGTTGAAATGCTAGAAACAAGATTTACTTTAATTGAGAATCTTGAAACGATAATAAATAAAAGTTTTAAAGATATTGAGTTATTTAAACACACAACTCTCAAAAAAGCCTTTGAAGGAAAATTAGTAAATCAAGACCCATTAGAAGAATCTGCAAATACTCTAATACAAAAAATAAAGATTGAGAAGAGTGAATATTTAAAAACGAAAAATGAGGCAAAAAATCAAAGCCCACAAAGGAAGAATTTATGAAATTAAAGAAAACAGTTCTCGAAATATTAAAGGAAAGTGAAAAACCAATTGAGGCAAAAGAACTTTGGCAGAGTTCCATTCATAGTGAGGATATTGAAGGATTTTATTCTGAATTAAAAAATATTTATCAATACTTAACGGAAATAAAAGAAGGAACCAAATCTTTTTTATCCCTCAAGAAATGAGAATAGACAAAGTCCATATTAAAAGTAAATTTAAGAATCTCGACGATTTTGAAATAGAATTTGATTCCAACGCAATGGAGACGGTTCTTGTTGGCTTAAATGCTACAGGAAAATCAAATTTCATGGAAGCACTAATCATTATTTTTAGAGATTTGGAATTAAAAAGGGAGCCTCAGTTTGGTAAGAAGAAAGAGGCGCTCGAATATTATATAAAATACAATTGTAGAAATAAAAATATTGAAGCAGAGTTCTCCAAGGGAAATGGTTATGTATTTAAAATAGACGGAGAAAGAATAAAAAGTAAAACTACTTTTTTTAATAAAAGGGCAGAATATCTACCAAAGCACATCTTCTTTTATTATTCTGGTATTAGCGATAGAGTCAAAGAACTTTACTCCGAACACGAAAAAAAATACTACCAAGAAATAATTAAAACTGATGCGAAACCAGAAAATTTTAATGAAATCAGACCTATATTTCTTGTTCAAAATATTCATGCCAGCTTTGCATTGATTGCCTTTTACATGTTTAGAGAAAGAGAGCAAGAAACAATTGATTTTTTAAAAGATGAGTTAAGAATTCATGATTTTGGTTCGGCACTTTTTATCTTGAAAGAGCCCTCATGGGCAAGACAAGGAAATAAAGTAGATAGCTTATGGGGCGCAAAAGGCCTTGTTAAATCTTTAATGATAGATATTCTAGGTTTTAGTCTTGCTCCTATAGCAACCTATGAGAGAGTTCATACTAACTATAAAAAGACTGAAAAGCAGAGCAGGCTATATCTGTTTATAAATTCAAAAGAAAAATTTAAAGAACTCATTAAGAATAAGTATGATGATGATAAAGTACGGCTCTTTAATGCACTAGAAAGTCTTCATTTATCAGATTTAATGCAAGATGTAAAAATAAATGTGCTCAAAGAAAATGTTGATGGGGAACTATCAATGAATGAAATGAGTGAAGGTGAAAAACAACTATTAACTGTTTTAGGTTTATTAAAATTTACAAAAGATGATGAATCCTTAATTCTTCTAGATGAGCCAGATACTCATTTAAATCCGCATTGGAAATGGAAATATTTAGATTACCTTGATAAAGTAGTTAAACGCCCAGAAAACACTCAAATAATTTTCTGCACTCATGATCCTCTACTTTTTGGAAGTATGGACAAATCTCAAGTGAGAATTTTCAATTACGATTCTGAACAAGGGAAAACAGTTGTTCGGGAACCTGCAATAAGTCCAAAAGAAATGAGTGTTGAAAAAATATTAACAAGTGATTTATTTGGACTGCCTTCAATAATGAACAAGGAGCTTGAAGACAAACTAAATGAAAAAAGATATCTACAGGCTAAAATGATTTCCAATGACATTTCTAAAGAGGATAGAAAAAGATTTGAAGCTTTAAAAGAATATTTGGACGAAATAGGATTTTATGACATAACAGCAGATAGCCGCTATAATCAATTTCTAAAATTAACCAGCAAACACAAAGAATTTGCATATAGATCTTTTTCTAAAGAAGAGAAAGAAAAGCTAGATCGAATTGCAAAGGAAGTTATAGATGAAATAAAAAAAGTAATCCAAATGAGATATATTGATCTGGAGAGGATAAAATCAAAAATCAAAAAAATAAAGTTTACAGATGTTAGTAAGAAACATCTTGAACCTCTGTTGTTTAACGATCCAAAAACAGGAGAACAATATATAAATTGGGAGGATGTAGAAAAAAAGCACCTTGAAAATATTAAAAGTTTATCTGTTTCCGAAAAAAAGGAATATATCTCTAAAAACTCAGATTGGAATATTTTACAGAAAATAATGATGGAAGAATATGGCAATAAATGCTGGTATTCTGAAGCTCCTATAGGGAATGGTGAATTAGAGATTGATCATTTTAGACCTAAAAACAGGGCGAGACAAGATGATGAAAAAAGTATAATAAATAAAGATAACGGGTATTGGTGGTTAGCATATAATTTTAAAAATTTTAGGTTATCTGGGGCCTTAGCTAATAAGAGGCGGAGAGATAGGTTAAAGGAGAATTCAGAAGTTGAAGGGAAAGGGGATATATTTCCATTAGATTTAGATAATGGGAAAATTGCAGAAGATGAATGCTCAACCTTTTGCGAAAAGCCTTTACTTCTTGATCCAATTATTGCAAGTGATGTTGGTTTATTAACCTTTGATGAAGGAGGAACTATATATGCTAATCCACTTATAAAAAATGATTTTGATAAAAAGAGGGTAGAAACATCAATAATTTTATATCATCTAAATTTAGATCAACTGGAAACCGCAAGACAACAGGTATGGTCGGAATGTAGCGGAGTAATTGAAGATGCTTTTCTTTATTATACTCAATCAGATTCAGAAGAGGCAATAAAATTAGCATTAAAGACTTGTGCAGAAACAATAAATAGGAGAATAAACCCTAAAGCTGACTACTCCTCTGTAGCAAAGGCATGTCTCAATCTCTATAGAAAGCGTGAAGGATACTGCGAAATAATCGAATTGTTAAATTTATAATAATGACAACCAATATTTTAATAGATAAAATCTGGAAATTTTGTGATACTTTAAGAGATGATGGTTTAAGTTATACTGAATACTTAGAACAATTAACTTATCTTCTATTTCTAAAAATGGCAGATGAAAAATCTGACAAATATAATTTACCAGAAGATTGCAACTGGGCTTCCCTAAAAGACAGAAGTAAAATTGAAATAGGAGGCTTTTACGAAGATATTCTTTATTCCCTTTCTCAAGGTGGAGGCATGTTAGGGAAAATTTTTGCAGGTGCAAAGAATAAAATTCATGACTCATCTAAATTAAGTAAATTAGTAAATTTAATTGATTCAGAAAATTGGACTAACCAAGAATTAGATATCAAAGGAGAAATTTATGAATCTCTACTTCAAAAGAATGCAGAAAGTAGCGGTGCAGGTCAATATTTCACACCACGTCCTGTAATTAGAGCTATGGTTGATTGTATTCAACCAAAACCCAAAGAAACCATTGCAGACCCATCATGTGGTACAGGGGGCTTTTTTCTTGGTGCTTTACAATACTTGAAGCCTTTTATTTCAACAATTGAAGAGTCAAGCTTCTTAAAATTTAAAACCTTTCATGGTTGGGAGATAGAAAAATCTACAGCTCGGTTATGTTTAATGAATCTTTTCCTTCATGGAATTGGAGACTTAAAGGAAACTCCTGATATAGAGGTAACAGATAGCTTAAAAAGAAAGAAGGGGCAGGTTGAGGAAGATGAAAAAGTAGATATAGTTTTAGCTAATCCACCGTTTGGTGTTAGTAGTAGTGATATTCCTACTAATGACGAAAAACAATCATTAAAAGAAGGCTACTTTTTAAGAAAAGATTTTTGGGTAACTACTGGGAATAAACAATTAGCATTTTTACAACATATTGTAACAATGCTTAAAGATAGTGGCCGAGCAGCAGTAGTACTTCCAGACAATGTATTATTTGAAGGAGGTGCAGGTGAAACTATCCGAAAAAAACTTCTGGAAGAAACAGATTTACATACCATATTAAGACTTCCAACTGGAATCTTTTATGCTCAAGGAGTAAAAGCAAATGTACTCTTCTTTGATAAGGGTAGAAAAACAAAAAAAATATGGTACTACGATTATCGTACAAATATTAGACATACTCCCAAAAAGAATCCATTACGATCCGAACACTTAAGTGATTTTGTAAATCATTATCTGCCAGACAATCATGATAATCGAGTCGAAACCTGGAACTCTGAAACTGAAAATGGACGCTGGAGGAAGTATAGTTATGAAGAAATAATAAAAAGAGATAAAACGAACTTGGATATTATATGGCTTAAAGATGATAATCTGATCGATTTAGAAAATTTACCAGAGCCAGATATTTTGATAGATGAAATTATTGAAAACATAGAAAGCGCCTTAGCTAGCTTTAGAACAATTAAAGAAAGTATTAACTAAATTGACATTTAGATATTATTTTACTACTACCCCAAGATATTGAAAGATTTTAAAGGCGCAGTTTAAAGAATAAGGAACAACCCTAACTAAATTATAATAAAGATTCAGTGATGGACTAAACAGAAGAAGCGCGTTTAATTCTTAAATTATAAAAATATCAATCCAGAGTAATGGCTCAAACATGAAAAATTTTATAATTACACTTATAAGTATGATACTTATTGGTATTGCTTCCAGCTTCTACCTAAAACCCAATATTCCAACAGAGAAAAAACTCCGCCACGTAGTAGCCTTCAAATTTAAACTCGGCACTACGCCGGAGCAAATGCAAAAAGCCACCATGGATTTTCTGAATCTAAATCTCAGGTGCCGCAGATCATCGCTATAGAAGTTGGCCCCGATGTGGCGCTGGTACAAAAGTAGGGCAAGTACACGCCTTGTTTTGTGGTAACGGTTAAAAACTAGTCGGATTTAAATACCTACAGCTTCCACCCCAAACACCAAGCATTCAGCCAATCCGCAGATCCGCTGCTGGTCAAGGTAATGGTGGTGGATTACTGGGCGGAGTAAACTTTTTACTTTTGGATAGGCTTACCGGCTGCTTATACAAGCCCGTAATTAATACCAGCCTTTCCGGATATAAGGTTGTTTCGGCTAAGTAGACCAGTTTTTCACAGCCGGCACAAGCGGGTAATTAGTTCGCTTTGCTCCGGGCAAAGGGGCAAAAGCGTTTGGGCGCGGGCCATTTGGAAATCCGCAAAATCAAAGCCGGGCGCAACGGTACAGCCCACCAGGGCAAAAGCCGTTCCGGGTGCGGGCTCGGAGGCAAACCAGGCTCCGGCCGGTACTACCGCCTGAAAATTTTCGCCTTGCGGCAGATTGGGACCTAGCTTTATTTGCTCGTACCGGCCACTAGGGTGAAGCACATGAATCAGCATAGATCCGCCCGCGTAAAAATGCCAGCCTTCGTCGCTTTTAATCTGGTGAAACGCCGAAAACTCCCCGGCGGGTAACAAAAAGTAAATTGCGGTGGCAAAACTACGGTCGCCGGTGGTGGATTGCGCGAAACGTGGGGGTAAACTATTGTGCGGGATATTATCGGCGGAGCGGTAAGTTTCCTGGTAATAGCCGCCTTCCGGATGCGGTTGTAATTGTAAACAAGCAACGTAATCCGCAGCGGTCATGGGCCTATGTTTAGGAACAATTAGACTCAAAGTAATTAATTTTTTTAAATTTTCGCGCCGCTCCGGAGCAAAGATTTCATTTTGGCATATTAAAATAAGTAAACCGGTTAATGCATTAATGCAGGATTGTACCGCTTCAAGAAGATGGGACCGGGTATACGGTCAGTTTGCAACCACTTGGTTATAAGTTATCTTTCCAATACACGTTAAATGCGGTGCCCATCCCTTCCTCCGATTCTACTGCTGTTTTACCGCCGGCGTTATCACCAATCTGTTTCACCGTGCACAGCCACAGCCCCGCACCTGAACCATCTACGTGTCTGTGAAATTGTTTAAACAGGGTGTATATAGCTGGTTTTGGTGGTGCTGGCTAATGCTCAGGTTATTGTCTGGAACCCGCAACACCACTTACGGTTCTTGCAATTTAACAAAAAATTAAAAATTCAGCTTTTAGCCGGCTTTCTGCTCGCTCGTAGTGTTGCTACCTCCAGTGATTACCGGATGCATTCTATTAATTTTTCCTTATTTTTCAATTGCCTAAAACTACATTAACAAGGGTAAAGTATTAGGAGCATGATTGCATTAGCCCTCACTGCTCCGGAGGCCGTACCCCAAAACTAAATTATTTATTTTCAAATCATATTCGTTGCCAGTAGGGTTCTGTGGAGCGCCTACCCGACCCGAAAAGCCAGGAAGGTTTTCACTTTTGGGGCAACAACATCGAAGTCAAAAACCTGGAAGTTTATTCCGCCGACTCTATCTGGAAAAAAGCCCGACCATTTCCTGGAGTTATTTTCTTTCGGTTTACCGGCAAAACTCCGGCTCACGAGGCAGGACGGAAGTTTTTTAAATTTTTAGTTAATTACCTATCAAAGAGCACATTTAATAGTAGCGCGCATTTGTTTTCTGGTACAATCGCGGGTACTTATCGTGGGGAAGAAATGTGTTACCCACGTATATTCGGGGAATTAATTTGTTAGAGTTACCGTGCCCTATGCTGGTTCGCACATAAACGGATTATTATAGCTTCCAAAAGTTAAAAATTTAAAAAAGATGACTATTGGTTAACTGCGCAAGTAAATCGTCGTGTTCGTTGTCGTTAAGGGCACCTATGTCCTTTAACCACTGCAGATTTTCTATTTGTACTTCCTACGGCTGGTAAGAATTAATACCCGCGAACTTATTTCTGTGGTAAGTACGGATAGCTTTAAGCGTTGCTTCAATAAAAAGATCAACTTCGGCTTCGGATGGCTTAGCGCGCAGCAAAGAAAGCACTTTGGCGCCTCCCGTTAAGTACACCCTATTTTTATTCGTCTGGTAAAAAGCAAGGCCCGTTATAACCCCGAAGAAAACGGCACTTAACAGCCACATAACCACTATGGCGGTTCTTTCGCGGTGTATCAGAGCATCAACAAGCAAATAGAGGTCGAGCAGAAAAAAGAAGGATAGGAAAATGGCCGGAAGTATGGCGGTTTTATCGTGCCTTTTAACTATATCAAAACCCAGTTGATCGTATTTAATGGTATATTCCAGATCTTCTTTGATAGATTTGCATATAACCCGAATGCTTTTGGGAGTAAGCAGGAATTCTTTTTTAGTGAATAAATGCTTTTGCTTTAGTTCTTTCATGTTAGCTTTTGTAGAAGTGTAAAAATAAGGCCAGTAGTACTCCCACCATGATAAAGAAGTTGGCGAAATACAAATTCATGTCACCGCGCAGGTAATAAGGTTGGCCGTTTTTATTTATTTGCTGGGTAAACACTATTATTTTAGCGGAAGCATTTACGAAGGGAGGCGTTTCATTGTAGTAAACCGTAATGGTATCGCCCATTTTTAACTGATCATACGCTTGAAATTCCGGCAAAAAGTCACCCGTATCGCCGCCCAAATAAAGTTCGAAAGGTTTATCGAAGTTACTTAATTGTACATACCGGTTTTTAGCATCGGGCATGCCCACCGCATCTGGATGCGTTTTTGCCAGAAAAGAAATAATACCCGTAACTTGTTTAAATTTTGCCAATTCTTTTTTACTCCAGAATAAAAAGTATAACCCAGCAGCCAGTATAAGAATAGTGCCTAGCCAAAAGAAGGGTTTTAAACCGTCGTAGGCATTTTGCGGCATAGAATCCGGGACTTTAGTAGAGAATAAATCACAACATATTTGCTAAAATTTAAAATTTATAGCTCCAACCAATAATCTAACCAGTTATCAGGTATTAATTCCATAAATATTAAAATATTTAAATTATTCATTACTCTTACCCAAAGTTTTACCCGCACTGGTTTAACTACTCGCATCTAACCAGCTATTTTGCTTTTCTGATTTATCTATTTATATACTAAAGCTTACTTTTACTTTATGTAACTGGTAAGGCTCCTGTCCTACCCCGTTTAACACTTGCCAGACCACAAACGTAAAATAGAAATACTTTCCAGGGTTACCAGGGGCCGGTAATTTTCGTAAGAGCTGCCTTACCATTATTTTTAATTATTGCTATGAGTGTGCCAATGCCTTTAATTTTCATTTTAATGCGTTTTTTTAAAAAATCACCTGTCTTAAGGCTTTTTTTGATTGGTGCGCTTCTGAGCCCGGCCCTTTTTCCGGTAACGGCCCAGGCTCAGTTGAATGCTATTAAATCGGAATCCAGCGCCGATACCGCCGCCGCGGAACCCGACTGGCCCGCCGATACCTTGGGTCGGCGCACGCC
Organism: Adhaeribacter pallidiroseus; assembly: GCF_003340495.1. NCBI lineage: Bacteria > Pseudomonadati > Bacteroidota > Cytophagia > Cytophagales > Hymenobacteraceae > Adhaeribacter > Adhaeribacter pallidiroseus. Next base: position 1,173,465 of record NZ_QASA01000001.1, on the reverse strand, counting down.
CCGGTACGCGGTGCAAGGGTTTATCGAAGCCATTGCCGACGAAGACTACGCGAAAGCCGCTCTATATTTAAATCTCAACCGCAAACAACGCAAGCAAGGCGAACAACTGGCACATACCCTGCAACGCCTCCTGGATCACGGTGGCAAAATCAATCCGTATTCCTTAATCAACGATTCGTATTCCGGCAACATGGACGATAATCTGGGCCCGGATTTAGAACGGGTGGGTTCTGTTTCGGCCAACGGCGAAACGTTTGACCTCTACCTGGAAAAAACCACCGATAAAGCCGGTGGCCCCATCTGGTTGTTTTCGTCGCAAACCGTGCAACGCATCCCTACCGAGATTGCGCAAACCGAGCCACCCCTCGCCGACAAGGTAATGCCAGCTGTATTGGTTAAAAATAAATGGGGCGGCGTACCCATTGGGCACTGGATAGCCATGTTACTGATGGCGCTGCTGAGTTATGCCCTGGCCTGGGGACTGATTCATGCTTTGCAATTTGTATTATTCATTTCCTGGCGGAGGGCCAAAGAAGAACCGATTGCGGGTATTATTAAAGCTTTTACCTTACCCCTGCAGTTATACGGGGCCTTGTGGCTGTTCTTTCAGTTCAGCCAGCGGGCGGGTATATCTATTATTGTGCGGCAGAAATTCAGCGTTATTACGGTTATTGCGGGCTTATTGGTATTTCTGCTGTTGCTGTGGCGCCTGATTGATGTGTTAGGCCGGTTTTTAGAACGGCGCATGATCCGGTACCAGCACCAGGCGGGGCTTTCGGCGGTATTGTTCTTGCGGCGGGGCGCCAAACTGGCCGTCATTATTTTTGGTGTGATTGGCGTGTTAAGTACTTTAGGATTTGATGTTACCACGGGTTTAGCTGCCCTGGGCGTTGGTGGTTTGGCTTTGGCCTTGGGGGCCCAAAAAACCGTTGAAAACTTTGTGGGCAGCGTTACTTTAATTGCCGACCAGCCCATCCGGGTAGGTGATTTTTGCAAGGTGGGCGATACCGTAGGCACCGTGGAAACCATTGGCATGCGCTCCACCCGTATCCGCACCAACGACCGCACCGTAGTTACCATTCCCAACGGCGATTTCTCGTCGCAACGCATTGAAAATTACGCGCACCGCGACCGCATCTGGTTTCATCCTACTTTTGGCGTGCGCTGCGACACCAGCCCCGACCAACTCCGGTATTTGCTGGTAGAGCTTCGGGCCATTTTGTATGCCCACCCGAAGATCGACCCGGAATCGGCGCGGGTACGTTTGGTGGGCATTGGTGATTCTTCCTTTAATCTGGAAGTATTCTCGTACGTGCTCACCAGCGACTTTAATGAGTTTTTAGAAGTGCAGGAAGATTTGCTGCTCCGGATGATGGACGTAGTAGAAGCCAGTGGTTCGGGTTTAGCTTTCCCGTCGCAAACAATTTACTTGGGCCGCGATGCGGGCAAATCAAAAGAAAAAACGCAAGCCGCCGAACAAAAAGTAAAAGAATGGCGCCAAGCCCACGATTTGCCTTTACCCAAGTTCAGCCCGGAGCGTATCCAAAGTTTGCGCAATACCATTCCGTATCCCGCCGAAAACGGCAATAGTTAATTAACCCCATTTAATAATAAGAATGACAAGTATACTTGATTACCAGCCGGTACGCGCTTGCAGCCCGGATGAGTAATTTTATGCAAGCAAAAAGATAGGTGTAGTGAGTAACTACACCTTTCTTTTTTTAAATTTTTAATAGGCCAGCAGCTTGCTTACGTTAGTTTTTTTAAAAAGCTAAATCGGCTATCCACCCAATCTGGTAAACTAACTTACTTCTTGCCGGTAGCGGCCCAGAAAATGCCCGCTAACAAGTGATTCTGAAAAGCTGGTTCGCTGAAGTTGGTGGGTAAATGACCCAGGGCCGTGTAAAAAGCACGTCCGCCGTCGTAGTTGTGGTACCAGGCTAAAGGGTGTAATTTGCCCATGCCTTCGCCTTTAACCCGGCCCCAATCTACTTTAGGGTTATACGTGGTTTCATCAACGCTGAGAATGTAATTTAAGCCAGTGGTTTTTTCCGGACCAAATTCGTATAATTCTTCGGTCCATTGTTTATCGTCGGCAAAGCCCTGCAAACCCGGGAATTTGGGATCGAGTACTTTTAATTTAGCCGTTTGAATAGTGGGATGGATGTGAAACATACGGCCGACCATTTTGGTGTACCAGGGCCATTCGTACTCGGTATCGGAGGCGCTGTGAATGCCCACAAAACCTTTGCCGCCCTGAATAAAGCGTTCCAATACTTTTTGCTGGTTTTCGTCGAAAATATCGCCGGTGGTATTTAAAAATACTACTGCCTTAAATTGCTCCAGGTATTTATCGGTAAATCCGTTTGGGTCTTCCCACAAAACTACGTCAAAAAAATTGCGGGCCCCTAATTGTTGCAAGGCCAACACCCCCGCGTGTACCGATTCGTGGTGCCAGCCTTTGGTAGTGGTTACCAATAATACTTTAAATTGTTTTTGCGCCCACGCACTAGAGGCGAGAGCTACCTGAAACACAAAAAAGAAGAGTAGAAATTTAAAACGGTTCATGCGGGTATGTTTTTTTAGACCGGAAGTTAGCAAATTTTTAAAAATGGACTAACCCCTACGCTTTAAGTTATTTGAAAATAGCTCTAGCTATGCCCTTTTCTCGCGTTTGGCCTTGCCAGTTTTATTAATAGTGTAGCCGGTTAGCACCCGCATAAAAAAGGGCAGATGAAAATTTGCCTTATTTCAGCAATAACTTTTAAAATGACAGTAGTTAATCGGATACATTTTTCTTTTCGCGAGTTTTTAGTTTTTTAAAAAAATCTAATCCCGCGTGCCGCTAATGGCTATACTTTCATCACTATACCAACCGGATAAGGGCATTACAGCTTGTTTATGGTTGTTGTATTTCAGGAAGCTGAAATTTTAAATTTTGCACCGGGTTGATGCCCGTTATGATCAAGTAGTTACGAAAAGCTTTCGTCTTTAAGGATGGGGAGTAGTTGTAACTTTAAGACAATATCTGCCTCTATTTTAATTAAAAAATCTAACTTTAAAATTAAACCTTTACCGGTTTTGCTAGTCTAATGCTATATAAATTACATGAAACATGAGAAAGGCACCTACGTCAGGTTCTTACTGGAAACAATTACTTTATTATAAAAAACTGGTTTATTTCGTAGCTATAGCTTTGCTGGGCGGATTGATTTTTCCGGACACCGGAATGGCGCAACGTCCGGATCGGCATAACGCTCCCGAATATAACCGCTCTAATGGGCACGAAAATAAGCGACCGAACCGGGAAGGGCGCCGCTCTTCCGAAGCTACCCCCGATAGAGCTCATCAAAGTTCGTACTACCGCCCGGAGCCGAGCCGGCAACCTTCTTACCAGCCCGGCCGGCAAAACAGCCGGGAACTAGCGTACGGCGGCCGCCGAGATTACCGCTACCGAGGAACACCAAGGCCTACCCAGCCCTACTATGCCCCCAACCGCGATAGAAGCCCTGCTTGGCATTACCGCAACTTACCCCGCCGAGGCTATTCGGTACCCATGGCTCCTGCTCGTTCCATTAATATAGCATTTGGGGGACTGTATTTTCATTATGATAATGGCGTTTATTACCGTTCTATGCACGGAAGGTACGTGGTAGTACCGGCTCCCTTCGGACTTCGTACCCGGGTTATTCCCACCGGGCACCTTCGGTTTTACGTTAATCAGCGGCCTTACTATTATTACTACGGCACCTATTACGTGCCCCAGAACGGCTACTACGAAGTGGTGAAACCACCGGTAGGTGCTCTGGTTGAAAGTATTCCGGATGGCTACGAACAAATGGTGCTAGACGGGGAAACCTATTACCTGGTAGATGGGGTGCAGTATAAGCCGGTGCTCCACAACAACGAAATCTGGTACGAGGTACTAAAAGTAGATTGAATTTGGCCGGTCTGGTTTAAGAGTCCCGTTGGTTAGCCGGATTAATTAAAAAAACAAAATGCCCGAAGAACGCTTCGGGCATTTTTAATGAAAACTGCCCGAATATCAGGCCACTCGCTTGTTAGATTGTTGAAACAAGATAATTTAAAATTAGTTCTGGCAGAACAAAAAATCTTCCTTACACCTGATGGTGCAATGATAGAATGCATGAAATACCTATTGATAATAAAATGGAAATATTATTATAAGCCATTATTTTAAATATTTATAAATTTAAAAACGAATAATCACCAATCAATAACTACTTACCGGTAAAACCTGCCTAGAACCTTAGCTCTTCATTATGTAGCGCGCCTAAAATAATCCAGATTAAATAGCGTAGCGAACAAAAATAAAGCAATAACAGTAGTAGAGGGCTTACATGGTTCCTGTCGCGCCGCTAATTTTAGTAATTCCTTTGTCCGGGCCGATGCTGGTTTATTTGGTAAAATAATTAGATAATGGGCGGCGGACTAGGTCTTATTTGTTAATCAAAAACGGGCTTCCTATATTGTTGGCCAGCTTCGCGATGGAAAGATCAAGAAATAAGTTAAAAATTTATAAAACAAATCTGTTTTTAATTAAGCTACTACAAAATGCCTTCCGGACTACTTGCTTTATTGGATGATATTGGTGCCCTGGTAAAAGTTAGCGCGGCCAGCCTCGACGATGTTCCCACGCAGGTTGCCAAAACTACGGGTAAAGTATCCGGTATTGTGATAGATGATACGGCCGTAACCCCGAAGTACGTAGTAGGCCTGGACCCCGCCCGCGAACTGGCCATCATCTTTCAAATCGCAAAAAAATCGCTGATTAATAAAATTGTTTTTTTAGCGCCGGCGGCGTTATTGTTGGGTTTCTTCGCGCCCTGGGCCATTCAACCTATTTTAATGCTGGGCGGGGCTTATTTGTGTTTTGAGGGCTACGAAAAAGTACATTCCCTGTTTAGTCATCACGAGGAAACGCCTGCCCCAGCGGAAGAAGTAAAACCGATTACACCGGAGGAATTAGAGCAAGAAAGAATTACCAGCGCCGTACGCACAGATATTATACTTTCTTCGGAAATTATCGCGATTGCGTACAGTCAGGTTGCCACCCAACCTTTAACTACGCAAATTGTGGTGTTATTGGCCGTAGCCGTTTTTATAACCGCGGCCGTTTACGGCTTTGTGGGCCTGATCGTAAAAGCCGACGATTTTGGAGTGCATTTAGCTAAGGAAAAACAACACCCAATGGTGCGGAATATTGGGCGCGGCATTGTTAAGTTTATGCCGCATTTTTTAAAAATTTTGGGCTATGTGGGCACCGCGGCTATGCTGTGGGTAGGGTTCGAAATTATTACCCACGGTATTCGTGTATTACACCATTTAGTAGAAACGTTGGAACACACGCTAGCCAGCGTACCTCCCTTAGCCTGGCTAGCCAAGGCGGTAGCCTGCGCCATTGGCGGCTTAATTTTAGGTTTTATAATTGAAAAAATAGTAAGTCTGGTTCGTAAATTATTTAAAAAAAAGTAAAACGAATAGCTAAACCGGCAGCAAGTTGTTGCGTTCCCGGGTATGAGTTCGCTTACTTGTTAAAGGTTTGCAGATAAGGCAAAAATAAGTCGCTTAGATAACTATTTTCTACATTATCCTGATTTTGTATCTTGGGGTCCAGCTGCTCTTTGGTAAGCGGTATACCTGGTTTCTATGAAAATTAACTTATTCCGCTTGGTTGCAATGGTACTAGCCAGTTTTGGTTTATACTGCTGCGCTACCAACCCGTATGCACAAACGAATAAGTCTTATAAAAAGCAAGTAAAAGCTTTTACCCGCCGCTTGCGGCAGGTACCCGTAATAACGCCGGGTGCCGATAGCCTGTTTATGAGCGATTTATGGGTAGGCGCTACTAACTTTAACAGCCGCAAACCTAATTTCGTGATTATTCACCATACGGCGCAAAGCTCCACCGCGCAAACCCTGCAAACATTTACCCAGCCCCGCACCCAGGTAAGTGCCCATTACGTTATCGGGCGCGACGGAAAAATTTACCACATGCTCAACGATTATTTGCGCGCCTGGCACGCCGGGATCGCTAAATGGGGCAATACCACTGATGTTAATTCATCTTCTATCGGCATAGAGTTAGATAATAATGGCAGCGAGCCATTTGCAGAGCCCCAAATATCCAGCCTTTTAAAATTATTGGCTACCCTCAAGAAAGCCTACAACATTCCAACATCTAATTTCATTGGCCATTCCGATATTGCTCCAACCCGCAAAAACGACCCTAGTGCTATTTTCCCCTGGCAGCAACTGGCGCAACAAGGCTTTGGTTTATGGTACGACGCGGATGCCTTAACTTCTAACCGGCCTGCTGACTCCTCGGCCATTAGCATACTACCTGATTTAGCCGATACTACTTTAACGGCTGTTGCCTTAGCCGACACCCTGCTGCTACCAGCGGACAGCCTGGTAAGCCAGGATAGCGTGCCCCTCCATTTTAATCCTCTGGAAGCTTTACGAATTATTGGGTACGATGTAACCGATGAGGCGGCAGCTATTAAAGCTTTTAAGTTACACTTTGTGCAAACCGAAGTTAATACTGTTTTAACCAAAACAGATAAACAGATTTTATATAATTTATACAAAAAATACCTATAATCCTTTCTCAGGCAGAATACTAAATAGTTGTGACGCCGGGCAAAATTCTTAATCAGGACTTAAAAAGATAAAAAAAGCAAATCGATAAGTAAATTCAGAAGAATCCTTTAACTTCCTGTTTGCTACTTGGCTTATTGCCGCATAAACTTTAGCTTTAACTATTCCCAATTTTTTAATTCTATTGGTATCTACCTTAAATTAAATATGATGCAGAACAGACGTAATTTTTTAAAAAACTCCGGTGCTTTAGCGGTTGCCGGACTGTTACCGTTTTTAGGCAAGGCAAACGCTCTCCTTCCAAGCTTGGCAGCTCCTAAATATCCGCTCATTGGTATCCAAACGTATACGCTTAACTTTTTGCTGAATGGCCCCGATGTAGATACCAAAGCGGTGTTAAAGCAAATAGCCGATATTGGCGTAAAAGAATTAGAAACCGCCACCGGCACCGCTACCGGCCTTTACTACGGGCATAAACCCCAGGAATTTGGCGCGATGGTAAAAGATTTAGGCATGACTTGGGTAGGCAATCATTACGGAGGTTTGCCGCGCACCCGCCCAAACCCGGCCACCAGCGCTAGTGGGGCAGTAGGCGCTATAGCTACGCCTCCTACCAGTCCGGCCCGGCCGCCCATGCCCGGTGGGCCCCGTACTAACTTAGCCGAAAACTTGCAGCAAATAGTAGACGAAGCCGCCGCCGGTGGTTGTTCTTGGGTAGTGTGCTCCAGTTCGGCCGAATCCACGATGGATGAAATTAAAAAAACTACCGAAATCTTTTCCAAAGCCGGTGAGGCCGCCCGTAAAAACAAAATGCGTTTTGCTTACCATAATCACCAGTCGGAATTTACGAAAGTAGATGGCGTTAGTGCTTACGATTACATTTTAACGCAAACCAACAAAAACGAAGTGTACATGGAACTAGATTTAGCTTGGGCATTTCTGGCTAAAATGGACCCGGTAGCTATGTTTAAACAATACCCTAACCGTTTCCCGCTGTGGCACGTGAAAGACATTGATCCTAGCACCAATCGGCCCTGCCCCGTAGGTGCCGGACAATTTGATTTTAAGCGCGTTTACGAAAACTCAAAATTATCCGGGGTGGAGCACACTTTTATTGAACAGGACGGCGCCAAAACCATCGACGATCCGGCGGCCAGCATCAAGTGGTTAAAAACTAACATCTACTCCTGATCCAAGCTGTCGGACTGTATTAAAAAATTTAATTTGCCGCCGTAGTTAAAAAAGTGTATTACGTTTTACTATTCAGGTGATTCGCCTGGTTAGATAGAACTTTTGCCAAAAAGCCCGGAAATTTGGTTGTGCAAACACCAACAACGGCATTGCATAATGTGACGACAGTATTTTTAAAGGGCGCTTAAAACTAAAAAGGGTACGTTTTTTTAAAATTTTACTTTTCTGGCTGCTCATTCCCCGAAAAAAGTCCGGTGGCGTTTTCTCCTTAGATAAAGAGAGAACGCCACCGGACTATTATTGTATTCAAAAATTAACACTTAGTTAGTAAAGTACGCGGCGTATTTTTTAGGCAACTCCGGCAGACTTTTAATTTTTACATCTTTGTAAAAAACCTCGGCGGCTTCGCTTTGCAGTTGTAATTTGCCTTTGGTAAGAGGAATGGTTTTATCATTTTCTACGTAGCGGGAGTTTTGCAGTACCATTACCACGTGCCCGTTTACGATATGAAGACTTTTATCCTGGTAGCAAATTAGTTCTATGTCGGTCCAGTCGCCGCTGGGACTCTCGTGGTCTTCGCTGCGCAGGCAAAAGCCCCCGAGATTGGTACCTTTGCCCAATGGTAAGAACGGCTGTTTGGCACTAGCCACCGTGTTCATGTTTCCTTCCGGCAAATAAGCGCGTATATCAACCGCTGAATTAGCAATAGTCCAGTAATCGCCCATGTGGCCTTCCATTATTTGAAATTCTTGGCCCAGCATCCAGGCCCGCCAGTAATCCTGGCCACTTTCGCCGATGGAATGGTAGAGCACCCCGGAATCTTTCAGAAGGGTGGTGCGCGGTTCCCACTTTTTCTGGCCCCATTTTACTTTTAGCTTTAAATGGTAGTTTTGGTACTCTTGTTTCGTGAAAACGCATCCGTAAATTTCGCCGCTGATGCGCAGCACCGGTTCGCCTTTTTCTTCTGTTACCGAGAAAACATTATTAGTATTTTTATTATAACCAATCGGTTTAATAGCCACACCATCGGCATCTTTGGGCTGTTCGCCTTTATACCCTACTTTGTGCCGATAGCTCAAATACATTTCCCACTTACTCAAATCTTTGTCGAGCAGGTTTTCCCAATCTTCTTTCGGCTGAAAAGAACTCAGGCCTGTTAGAAAACAGAGCGAGATAACAGCAGAAAGTAAGGCTAATTTTTTCATAATACTTTTGATTTTATGATTAACAGATACGTTTGGAAGCAGGCGTAAATAGCCGTTTAAACAATTTCTATCTACGGGTTATTTGCTTCTGGAACAAGAAGTTATATACCATCAAAAGTAAGCTGGCAACAAGGTCAGGTTATGGTAAAAATTAATATTAATATGGTAAATATGCGGTATTTTAAATAATCTGCCATTAAATAAAAAGCAAAGCTTAACACCTCAAAATGCTACCTTCCACCTGGGGGCAGTAAAATCTATTTTAGTACCAAATAATAATGTCAAATAATAAAAAAGGAAGACTTTTAAACAGGTAAGCTCAACTTTTTTAAATTTTTTTATTGCGCATCAGAGTCGCGGTAGGTAAAACCCCAATTAGCCATTTCCTGCATGGCCGGACCAAGTGCTCGCCCGGAAGGGGTTAAGCTGTATTCCACGTGTGGCGGCACAATAGCTAAAGCCTGGCGGCTTACCAGTTGGTCGGCTTCCAGTTCTTTTAAATGTTGAATCAGCATTTTTTCGGTAATGGCCGGAATCAGCTTTTTTAATGCACTATACCGTTTCGGGCCCTCGAGTAAATTATAAATAATAAGCGGTTTCCAGCGGCCTCCGATTTTGGTAAGGGTAAATGTTACCGGGCAGGCAAATAAAGCCGTGGCTTTGTTGCTTTGATTGGTAGATGATTCTTTGATTTTTGTCATAGCAGGCAGCACCTACTTTAGGGTAAGTACTTGTATAAAAGTAAGTGCAAATATACCTTTGACGCATCAATAATCAAAATAAATAAAAAATATGAAATACGTTGTAACCGGTTCCTTAGGGCACATCAGCAAACCTTTGGCGCAGCACTTAATACAGGCAGGCCACCAAGTAACTATTATCAGCAGCAAGCCCGATAAAGTTGCCGCTATTGAGAAATTAGGCGCCGCGGCTGCCGTGGGCTCCGTAGAAGATACGGCCTTTTTAATTAAAACTTTTACTGGTGCCGATGCGGTTTATACCATGGTACCCCCTTATTTTACCACAAGCGGATGGCGGGAGTACATTGCCCAAGTTGGTAAAAATTATGCCGAAGCCATTAGAGCCACCGGCGTAAAACACGTGGTAAACCTAAGCAGTATCGGGGCGCACATGCCGGAAGGTTGCGGACCGGTAAGTGGCGTATACCACGTGGAGGAAGCCTTAAATGCGTTAGAAAACGTTAACGTGAAGCATTTAAGACCCGGCTATTTTTATTATAACTTCTTGAATAATGCCGCCATGGCCAAGCACATGGGTATTTTGGGCGGCAACTTTGGTGAAGAAACTAAAATGGTGCTAGTGGACACGGGTGATATTGCCAAAGCGGCTGCCGAAGAATTGTTAAATCTGGATTTTACCGGAAAAAGCATCCGGTATATTGTATCGGACGAACGTACTACCTCCGAAATAGCCGCTATATTAGGCCAGGCCGTTGGTAAACCGGATTTACACTGGGTAGATTTTACGGATGAAGATACCTTAGCGGCTATGGTGCAAAACGGTTTACCCGAAGAAATGGCAAAAAATTACACCGAAATGGGTGCCGCAATGCGTAACGGCAGCATGTTTGCCGAATACCGGCAACAAGAAAACCCGCCAATCAGCCAAACTAAACTGGAATCTTTTGGGCCGGTGTTTGCCCAGGCTTATGCCCATGCTTAATAATAAATAGTTGTTGGTTATTAGTTGTTCGTTGTTCGGTTTGTATACATTTGATGATCAGTACGATATCACCAATGATAGTCTAAATTAATTTCGGCAAAGCACTTATCAACCGGCCTTTTATTTTTACAGTTTAATTAAATACAACTTAGCCGCAGGTTTCAATAGACTTCTTTCAAAAGTACTTAGATAGTGTCGTAATTAGCAATGGCAGCAAAGAGGTTAAAGCGTAAGCCAAAGCGCTTTCGACGATTTCTATACTTGGTAGCAAAAATTTTGAATCGTTTAAGAAAACCAAACACGTTTTCAATCTTGATTCGCTGGGAAGACAACGCTCGGTTTTGTTGCTGGTCTTGCCGCGTTAAAGGATAATGTTTGGAGGCCTTCTTCGGGGTATGGGCTTGCGGGATCAACTTTTTGATTCCTTGATAACCCGAATCCGCTAATAGCAGGATAGGAGTTGGGAGTTTAAGCTGGCTGCATTTAAAAAGTTGGAAATCATGCACTGCTCCTTTGGCAAAATGCGTACAAATGATTTTTCCGCTCTTCTTATCCACTATCATTTGTGTTTTCAGATGATGTTGTTTCTTTTTAGCCGAGTAGTAGCGTCTTTGTTTTTTGGGGACGTTCGATTCTTGTCTCCGTAGCATCTACCAGTACTACTTGGTAACTGATGGAACTTTGGAGAAGGGCTTTTTTGCCAGGTAAGCTAAATTCCCCGGATTGGAGTAAAAGATTTTCCGCTCGTGTAATCAAGCGGAAGGCCGTGGCTTCACTCACTTGGTAGCTCTGAGCGATGTGAAAATAGGTCCGGTATTCCCGATTATATTCTAACATCATCAATACTTGATCGGCCTCCGACAAGCGACTAGGACGACCGAGAACTTTCTTGTTTTTGGCTATTTGTTCGCTTAAAACTGCTTTCATGTGCTCAAAGGTGGCTTTATGCACCCCTGTTAAGCGCCGGAAAAGAGCTTCGCTTAAAAAGCGGATTTGTTCGTATTTTGTCACCATACCGCAAAGTTCTGCTATTTACTTAATATCTAATTACTTTTGAAAGAAGTCTATTATATAAATGGCTCTTGCGGCTAGGTTATAACGCTACTTTTTTAAATTTTCTTTATTTTCTTGCGGTTACCGCTTTTCCCGTCAAAATTTTTATCATTTCGGGTTGATAATTTTCGCCTTGAGCATTGGTAAAGCCAAAACCCCCGCCTTTGTAATCCCAATTGGCCCAGGCAATGTTATTTTTTTCCAAAACCGTTACCATATCCTGGTACCAGCGTAACCGGTCGGCTTTGGGCGTAGTATTTAGGGCACCCCATTCTCCGCAATATAATTTTAAGCCGTAGCGCCGGGCAAAATCCAAAGGTTTTTGAAAATCCTGCTGAAATTTGGCTGCATTGTAAACGGTTTTAATATGGCTCTTTTCGTAATTAGTAACCAGGTTAGCTATGTCGGCGGGTTGAGCAGCAAGTTCTTCGTCGGTTACCGTACGCCCGGGGTAATGCACCGGTCCCTGGTATTTTGCGGTTTTGGTCCAGCTGGCCTGGTAGTGGGTAAGCAGAAAAGGCAAATAGTAATGAAAGCTTAACAAGAGGTTTTTATCATTTGCCGGGATCCGTAAGGTATCAAACTCTTCGTGCGATTGCCACCGGTTAGAACCCACCACAATTATTCGCGCTGGTTCATTTGCCCGGATTACCTGAATAGCTTTTTCTACTATCTTGTTCCAATCCTCCGGGTTATCGGCTACGGGCTCGTTCATGAGCTCGTAGGCGACCTGGGTTACCGGATATCTTTTCAGTTCCGAGGAAAGATCGCGCCAGCATTGGTAAAAGCGCTCTTGGGCAGCGGCTTGGGTGAAGAGCGGTTTTTCGGCAGCATTAAAATAATGCGAGCGCAGAATATGTAAATCTACTACGGTTTTAAGATGGTACTTCTGACTCCAGTTGATGGCCTGATGCAGCAAAGCAAATGCCTCGGGCTCTTTCTGGCCGGCTTCGTTCCATAGCTGCATTTCATCAACGGGCAATCGTATATGGTCAAAACCCAAAGAAGCTATATTGGCCACATCTTTCTCCGTAAAAAAAGCTTGCCGTTCCGCTCCTACCCGCGTACTTTGCGATAACCAATGGCTAATGTTGGTGCCTCGTTTTATCTCGAAAGCCGTAATGTTTCTGGTTTTTGGCTGGGCTTGAACATGGATAGATAACGAGATAAGCAAAAATCCCAGCCAAGTCAGAAACAAGCTGTGCAGCGGCATTCGGCAATAAAAAGGCTTTGTTTTCATAATTACAGCTTTTTGCAGTATACGCTTATAATTAACTAAAATTAAAAGCGTAAAACAACAAGCAATTAAAACTCTGGAATTATAACTTTCGGAATTGTTTATTTTTAACTAGTATCCTGATTATTCTGGCCTTCATTATTCTGGTTTATTCTTTTATATTTCGATTAAGTAGAGGGTAATTAAAGCGCTGGAATTATGCCGCAAATCCCCCGATTATTGTCGTTTTGTACCCTCCTGATTTGGGGTAATTTTTTCAACTTTGTATAAACCTTTAAAGAAGAATATTATGGAAAATACACCAGAGAGCACGCAAAAAATTACCCCCTTTTTATGGTTCGACAACCAGGCCGAAGAAGCAATGCAGCATTATACTTCTATTTTTAAAAATTCCCGGATCAACAGTGTATCTCGTTATGGCGAAGGCGGCCCCGGACCTAAAGGCACCGTTATGACTGCCTCGTTCTCATTAAATGGGCAAGAATTTGTGGCTTTAAACGGAGGGCCCCTTTATAAATTTACGGAGGCTATTTCGTTTGTGATAAATTGCGAAACTCAGGAAGAAATTGATGATCTGTGGGAGAAACTCTCGGCGGGAGGCGAAGAAGGCCGTTGCGGCTGGCTAAAAGATAAATTTGGCTTATCGTGGCAAATTGTTCCGCCAGTATTGTCAAAACTCTTAGGAGATCCGGATCGAGCAAAAGCTAACCGGGTCATGCAAGCTATGCTGAAAATGAAAAAGATTGACATACCTACCTTAAAGCAAGCCTACGAAGCAGAAACTTTGGAAGTACAATAAACTAGGCGGCGCCTGATTTAAAATTAAAAATAGGACACAAAAAAGTTGCCAGCTACAGGAAATGCTCAAATTAGCATTACCAATTAATTTAGGGAAGCATTGCTTAAAAGCAGCGGTAAGCCGGTAACCACTCTAAAATCTTACTACCATGAAAGAGACAGATCGTTCTAAAACTGCTCAAAACGTAGATGAATACTTTCAGGGATTTTCGGAAGAGGTACAAGCCGTTCTGGAACAAGTGCGGCAGACCATCCGGGCTACGGCTCCCCAGGCTAAAGAAGTTATTAGCTATCAAATTCCGGGGTATAACTACTTAGGACCACTTGTTTATTTTGCCGGCTTTAAAAATCATTGCTCCTTGTTTGTAACGAATAAACAAATTTTTAAAATTTTCACGGAAGAACTGCTGCATTTTAAAACTTCGGGCACTACAATTCATTTTACCGCCCATAAGCCCTTGCCAAGCTCCCTGATTCAAAAAATTGTACAATTCAAAATGCGGGAAAACGAAGAAAGAGATGCTCTGAAAAAACAAACAGCCCTAATGAAAAAACAAAAACCGCTTTCTTATAAATAGTTAGTATTGGTTCGTTGTTGCTGCATAAATTTTAAAAATCAGCTACTGCAGCTAAACAAAGTTTTTTTTGTTATTTGAATACTTTACACAACCGTACCAAAAATTTTGGTAAGCCAACCAAACACTTATAAATAAAAAAGCAGCTTCCATTACTGGCTGCTGCTTTTTTGTTAAGCTTCCATTACAAACGATGCTGTTGAATTTTTTACTTTACCGTACAAGATACCAAGGGAACTTGCCCATATGGGCCCATATCAGATAATATTAAACCCACTCCTTTGGCAAAATAATAATGTGCTTCTATATTCATTCCCAGATCACCTAAGTCGAAATCTTCTCCTAAGCCAAAATCCTCGTCATCCAAGTTATAGCCGTAGGTTAGTTTCACATGAATAACATTGTTATACGTTTTACCTTCTACTGCTTTAGTAACATTCTTTTCTACTACGGTATAGGTAAATTTGGTACCTACGCCGCTGGTTGTAGTAGTTTGCTCCCAAGTTTGGCCAACCGGAACATTATCTTTTAGTATTGTCATTTCCAGGGTACCCATACCCGGTACCATTCCAATACCCGTATAACTTCCATTTTCTTTTAGTACGTACGATTTGCTTACCGAAGTTCCTTGTTGGGTTTCCATCTCGTAATAAATTTTATTGTTTGTGGTTTTAGTAACCCCGGTCGACCTTAAAGTATACGGAGAACTTCCCCCGTAAGTCCAAATAGAGCCGGCCGTTGTTGGCAGGTAATCCTGTGCCACTGCCGGAGCCGGATCAGAGTCATCTTTTTTATCACAGGAAACTAGCGTACCTACTACGAGGCACCAAATCAAATAGAGTTTAAGTTTACGCATATAAAGTTTTTATACAGTCTGATAACAAGTAAAAAGCCAGTTTTACCAATAAGAAAGCTCGTTAACGGGGAGCCTCTGTTATTTTTGAAATTTTATTGTTTTAAGCACATACCTCTATACAAAATATCCTATATACCTTTAATCCAACAGGATCTTTTAATTTTTAATCCCAAATTATTAAAACTCGTATTTAGTTTTCAGGCTATTTTCTGTCCAGAGCAGAACGCGTTATTAATTTATTTAATCCTTAGCTTTACTATACCCGTGATTATACAAAAAAGACCAACAGAACTCTCAATTCAGAATAAGGATGTAACTTTATTTACTTTATTTTACCCGAACCCGGGCAAAGAAACCGTTATTTTATTACACGGTGGCCCCAGTGTACCAGAAGGATTATCTTTTATAGTGCACTATCTGCTATCCAATTACCAGGTTATCACGTTTCACCAACGCGGCACCCGCCGGTCACCTACTGCTTCAAACAATTTTTCGCTGGAGAGCTATATTGCTGACATTAACACTTTGGCTAATTACTTTAAACTTACCCTATTTCATTTATTTGGGCATTCCTGGGGCGGACTTTACGCGCAGGTTTATGCGCAAGAATATGCTTCTCGGCTGCTAAGTTTATTTCTGTGCAGTCCGGCTTCTGGTACCGGCTCTCATTGGAAAGATACTGTATTGGAAATTGCTGATTACAATAAAAGAAAATGCAGCTATACCGAATGGGTGGCGATGCAGGCACAATCTGCCTTAGGATTACTGGGCAGTGATATGGCTTATAAAAAATTTTATGGCCAAGCTTTACGTAATTTCAGTCGGGGTTTTAAAGAAGTACACCCCGAAAATTTTGCCACTGATTGCATCAAAGCTAAGGCCATTAACCAAACGGTAAAAGCCATTCTGAAGTACCCATTACTACCCGAAAAAATTATTCCGCCGTATCCGTTAACCATTGCGTACGGCGCTCGCGATATTTACGGGAAAAGTAAAAAATACGTGATGCGCCGTTACCCCACTATACCCATTATTTTTATTCCGGAAAGTGGGCACATTCCCTGGTCGCATAATACAGCTGTATTTGTGCAAATACTAGATGAGCATTATAGCAAGTAATATTTTTTACTGCTGAACTAATCTTTTATTGATTAAAAAAAAGGTTTAAACCTTTTACCAAAACTAATTGGCGAGAAACCTACGCTGGAAGAGAAGCTTACTAACAACTTCATTATCTTGTAAAAAATTTAAAAAAACCTTTTTATTTGGGCTTGTAACTTATCAATAAAAAAAATTATACTAGCGTGAACGCCGTCTATTAATTATAAATGCAGTAAATAAAACCAGCAAAACTATTATAACCACCCCAGCTAGCACGTAAGGAAGCACCTTACTAATAGCAAACGAATCTTGCGGTTCTTTTTTAAATTCCTGATATTTTACGTTTTTATCCCGGGGCCCTTGGTAAATTAATTTAAGTCCCCAGTCATTAGCGTCAGGTAAAGGCGGCAGCTTAATAATGCCGATTTTGCTGGACATGATACTGCCTGCACCTACATTTAACCAAGTGCCATTTCTAGGATTAAACCACTGGGCATCGTAAATGCCGTTCAGGTGGGCACCCCGAATTTCAGATTGCGGACATCCTTTTTCAAAGAAAGCCAGAAAATTGCTTTTGTCGGGCGTACGGGCGCAATAAGCCCAACCTTCGTAACTTAAAACATCGTGGTTTTTATTCGGTGAAACTAGATCGGCCAAGGGTACCAAATCCTGATAACGATTACCTAGGGAAAATGCAAAAGTCCGCAGGTGTTTCATTTGAGCACCCGACGGCCATTTAAAGGCATCCCACATGTGTGTAGGCGCTTCCGGCTCTATATCGCCGCCCCAAATGCCTTCAGCCCCGTAAACATGGCCGGCTAAACCACCCGAAAGAAAGCTGCCGTACGCGCCCGAGTGCACAATAGCATTATCTTTATCCGTGCCTCCATCAGCGCCCCGGGTGTAATTTACGCCAATAGCCCCGCCCCGGGCATCTTTATACCCCGAGTAATAAGGTTCGCCGTTTAAAGCCGGCTTCGGATTTTTTAAATGATAGATTTCGGTGAGGTACCAGTAGTTATTATGCTCGCGCATATTCCCAATCTGATGCAGGGTTACCCAGGAGTCTTCGCCCCAATTTTCAAGGGTCGACGGATTAGCATTAGCCGATAATAAATTACCGAAAGGCAAAGGCCCATATTTTTGTTCTACCTCTTTTACAGCCAGAATGTAATCACCGGGGCTCACGGTTCCATCAATAATATCCAGGTGCACCGGAGCCAGTACTGTATTATAGGCCTGGTACCTAGAGTAAAAATATTGCAAGTACCGGGAGTATGAATCGGGCCATTTATAATATTTATACCACAACAAACTGGCATCACGCCGCGAAGCTTCAATAAAAGGCACAAAACCATGCGCATTGAGGTAAGCAATTTTGCGGTCGAGGTATTTAAAATATTCTGGGTTAATCCGGTCCATGTCTGGGAAATAATTTTCGTAGCCCGGCACCTTACCCGGGAAGAAGAATGGTCGGCCGCCTTCGTTATCCATGTTTTTAGCGCTACCGGTGCCAAATTCGAGCCAGGCCGAACGCAGGGTAGTACGGGCGGAGTCGCGCAAAACCATGTGAAACGAGCTATCATCGGTTTTCCAGTTTGGGAAAGCCGCAATCATATTAATCCAATTATAACCCTGCGCTTTCCGGTACCGGACATAATCTTTAAAGCCCGCTTTGGGTCCAATAGGTCTTTTTACCTCATCGTCGTACCATTTAAACCGGTGGGCTCCCGCCGAAAACCACGTATCGCCAATGGCGAAGTAAGGCGTACCATCGGCATAATTTAAAGCATGGCCATTTGCCGATGCCCGCAAAAAGCCGCGCCGCAAAGGATTTTCTTTTAATTCCTGGTTGGTCCAGTTTACTGCCGTGAAAGCTCCGGCCTGTTTGCTGAGGCCGGGATCATTGGTATTCGAACCGCTTTTCCAACTCCAGGCTCCGGGCTGAACAGCAACTAATCGCACCAGAAAAGTATTGCCGCCGTTCCAAAAACCATAAACACGTTTCTGAAAGCCGGGCCCCGTTAAATCAACCCAAACAACTACCTCGGTATACGGATTTTGGTACGTGTTTTTTGCAGTAAACAGAAGTTCCTGCATTTCCCAGACGTGGATGGGAGAATTAGCTGCTTTTACCGTAGCCAAGCAACCTATAAAGGCCAGAGTGAGCAGAAATTGTTTGTGCAAACGCATCAGATTATATTAAATATTTTAAAAATTCATATTAAAAAGGCTATATACTTATTAATTCTACTATTTCAAAATATTGATGCGCGGCTATTACGGAAAAATTTCTTCAACGCTACTGCTTAAAAATTTGCTAATCAGAGCCAGCAGGCTTTACCTCTCGGGTAAGCTCTTCTCCTCCTTAAAAAGAAAATAGGTTGATAAAGCCCGCTTAATGGTTACAAGTTCTTTAACCCAGTTTTTTAAATATTCACTTTTTTGTAGCTAAATTATTTTCCGAAAAGCTGTTCAGAGTCTCCTTTTCCAACAGTTTCAAACACGAAAAAAAAGCCCAATAGAGTAACCAGCAAAAATCCTTTGCTAAACATTTTAGCATTTTTAAGCTGTTTTCAAGAAGTTTGTTTTTAGCCTGTAAAATTTTTTAAAATTTTTCTGAATATCAATCTTATATCCTTGATAATCAACTATTTAAAATACTAAAAAAACTAACAATTCTGGTTGATTTTGCAACTAAAAAGGGGTACTTTTATGTTACTACAATATGAAAAAGCTAACGGACGAAAACGTAATTCCTTTATTTTCGGAAGAGCCGAAAAAGCCAGATGAGGTATGGCGCAAATCTATACCGGCGCAGGTTTTTCTGAATTATTTTTTTGCGATCAACTACCATATTCAGCATACCGATGATGCTTTGGGGTTGCAGCATATTTCTTTCTTCCGGGAGCACCGTGCCCAGCTCAACGAGAAAGATTTAGCAGCCATTACCAAACTGCTGCAGAGTTGCTGGAGCACGGAGTATGCCTTGCGGGCTACGGCTGAATTAGGCAACGAAGACTACTTGCGCAATGCCTTGCACTGGACTTTCCCGCAGGCGTATTATACCATTTTTGCGGGCTTGCAGGCTTTCTTGTACACTTTGGATGTAAAAACCAATAACGCTACCGTAATGCGTCGCGAAGCGGGCCGTTTGGTAGTTAAGAACGCCTATCCGAGAGCTATCGGGTATTATGCCGCTGGCCCGTACTACGACTTTAGCGTGCATCGTTTGCCTTTGGCCGGCTACAAACCTAGTTTGCATATTCCGGAAAAAGGCATTGAGGCACAAGCTCAAATTGGTCAGTTTTTACGGACTACGCGTAAACTGCAGGCGGTTACAACCCGTCAGCAAGTACAAAACAACCCTACTACGGCTATCCGGAGTTCTAAAACCGGTTTAGTACTGGATAAGTGGGGTTCCCAACACTGGGATCAGATTACCTGGCGTTTAGGTTACACTACTATTTTTGATCTACTCAGCCGTTTACGCATCTCGTCGAGCAACAAAGAAATTGACCGGTTTGTAGAAGCAGATATTGATTTTAAATTATTTCACGAATCGTTGCTCAACATTGTAAGTTACTTGAACGCGGTACACGAAAGCTACGTGGCGCAAGCCCTGGGTATCGAAAAGTACCAGGAAATAGTGGCTAGTCTGCCGACTCACTTGCAACATGGTTTTGTACAGGCTCGCTTACACCAGCATGTTGCGCCGCTCTTTCCGGAGAGTGGTCGGCAGCAGATGGGCGCGGCAGCTTAACTTTTAATACCTCCTACTCCATATATAAAATGCATCTGCTCGTTGAGTGGATGCATTTTTACTTTTACGCTTTTTTTAAATTTTTATAATTCTGTAACGTATCTACCGCGACTGCGGAAATTTAAAGTGAATTATATGAGTTAGCAGAGCCTTGCCTAAGTAAATGTAAAATACGCATTTAAGCTTGCTTGGGGAGTATATTTAAGTCTTAATTGAACTACGCTGGTAGCGCATTACTTTTATACATTAACAGCATTTTGCTAACTGCTTCCATCTTTTTAGAGTAAAATCGGTACTGGTCTTTTATTCTTTTCCCTGTTGTTTATCCGTAATATTGCTACCACATTTAACCGGCATTTTCTAACAGCATGATTTTAACGGTACTTTCTCTTTTACTGCAGATTACTCTTCTGCCTAACGCGGGCAACTGGCTTACCCCTTACGAAAAAAGCTTCGGTAAAAAAACCGCCACATACCCGGAGTGCATTCGTTACTACCAACAATTAGATAATGCCTACGACGAACTGAAACTGGTGGAATATGGAGCTACCGATTCGGGGAAGCCGCTGCACCTGGCCATTTTGTCGTTGGATAAAGATTATAATCCGGCTTCCGTACGGCGGAAAAATAAAAGGGTACTCCTGATTCAAAACGGCATTCATCCGGGTGAACCCGAAGGCATTGATGCCAGTATGATGCTGGCGCGCGATTACCTGCAAAAAAAAGAACTTCGGGCAAATTTAAAAAACGTAGTAGTTTTATTTATTCCTATTTATAACGTAGATGGCTCTTTAAACCGCAACCAATATAGCCGGGCCAACCAGAACGGACCGGAAAGTTACGGTTTCCGGGGCAATGCGCGCAACCTGGATCTCAACCGCGATTACATTAAGGCTACCTCGCGCAACGCGCAAACCTTTGCCGTCCTTTTCCGGGAATGGCAACCCGATGTTTTCGTGGACACCCATACCTCCAACGGTGCTGATTACCAGCATACCATGACTTTGATTGCCACCCAGAAGGACAAGTTGCAGGCGCCGCTCCGCGATTACCTAACTTCCCAACTTTTGCCGCAATTGTACCAGCAGATGCAAAAGCAAAAATTGCCGATGTGCCCCTACGTGGATAGTAAAGGCGAAACGCCCGATACGGGCCTGATTGGATTTTTAGAAACACCGCGTTATTCTACCGGTTACACTACTTTGTTTAATACCATTGGTTTTGTAACGGAAACGCATATGTTAAAACCTTTCCCGAACCGAGTACAGGCGCAGTATGCTTTCCTGGATATTCTCATCCGGCTGGTACAACAAGATGCGGCTAAGATTGCCGCGGCGCGCCAAAAAGCCGACCAGGAAGTACTTAGCCAAAAACAATTTGCCTTAACCTGGCAGTTAGACACTACGGCCCTTGATTCCATTACTTTTTTAGGCTATGCGGCCAAACATAAACCCAGCCAGGTAAGCGGCCTGAGCCGTTTGTACTACGACCGCCAAGCTCCATTTCTTAAAAAAATACCATACTACAATACGTATCGGCCAGCCCTAACCACTACCAAACCGGTAGCTTATGCAGTGCCGCAGGCTTGGGAAGAAGTAATCGACCGCTTACGATTAAACCGGGTAAAAATGCGTGCACTGCGCCACGATACCAGCTTTACGGCCGAAGTATATTACATCGCCGATTATAAAACCAGTAGCCGCCCGTACGAGGGCCATTACCTGCACTCGGGCGTGCAGGTACGTACTGAAAAACAACGTGTAAATTATTTTGCCGGCGACTACATTATTACCACCAACCAGACCGCCAACCGTTTTCTGGTAGAAACGTTGGAGCCCCAAGCCGTAGATTCCTATTTTAATTGGGGCTTTTTTGATGAAATCCTGCAGCCAAAAGAGTATTTCTCTTCTTACGTTTTCGAGGATATTGCCGCTGAGCTACTGCAAAAAGATTTAAATTTAAAAAAACAATTGCAGGAATATATAAGTCAAAATCCCGAAGCCGCTAAAAGCGCACAAAC
Source organism: Adhaeribacter pallidiroseus (assembly GCF_003340495.1). NCBI lineage: Bacteria > Pseudomonadati > Bacteroidota > Cytophagia > Cytophagales > Hymenobacteraceae > Adhaeribacter > Adhaeribacter pallidiroseus. Next base: position 1,151,362 of record NZ_QASA01000001.1, on the reverse strand, counting down.
CCAATTAGATTTTATTTATCGCCACTCGCCCTACTACGAAAAATCACATTTGCGCTACCCTATAAGCCGAATCATAAATTAGTTTTTCTTGACCTTGTTGCTCTTAATTTTTGCTTGTATTTGAATCAAAAATTAAAAAAATTTTGCTTTTTAATACGCTTTCCTACGCAGCAAATTACGTTTGTAATCTATCTACTGCTGCCAATACCTGGTTTCGTACGTGCTATTCATAAATCATATTGCTTTACAGCAAAAGTTGAAGTCGAAAAATACTTATTTAGGCATCTAATATTTACCTGCTTAGGTTTTTTACTACCCCTGCTTTCATTTTCAACCGAGCTGCATTTATCTTCCTTCATTATATATCATTCATGCAGCTAATGGCTTTGCTCCATAATCAAAACAAACCGGAAGTAAATAAAAGATTCTGTTTCATTCACCAGGTAATGTAAGTAGATGTAAACTAGTGAAGTAAGATATTACTAGTGTACAACAACAAACTTTTTATACACATTTACCAGTTTACATTTATTAGTACCTGTATTGGACTAATTTTTTACTAAAAAAGATAGATTATCTTTTTTTAAGTGCCGGCTATTTTGAAACTTACTCACGCGAAAAAAGTAGTTGGCTTTTTTAAATTTGAGAAATCAGGTCTAAAACTAGAGCTGTAGTAAACTCACCTAGTCTGATCATTGAGTAAAAATTAAAAAATAACCTGGTCGTCTGTTTTCTTTTTACATTAAAATTACTAAGCATAAATATTACTTAATTAACAACAAGCCGTTGACTCCTATATTGCAAATAAATAATTTATCAAAAAAGTACGGCACCGTGCAGGCCTTAAATCAGGTAAGTTTTACCGTAGAAGCTGGTAGTGTTTATGGGTTATTGGGTCCAAATGGCAGCGGCAAAACCACCACCTTAGGTATTGTACTGGATGTATTGCAAGCTACTTCTGGTACTTTCCAATGGTTTGGAGAAGCGCTCAGTCATCAAACCAAACGCCGCATTGGCGCTATTCTGGAAACGCCTAACTTTTACCCCTATATGTCCGCGGCCCAGAATTTACAGGTGGCAGCGGATGTTAAAAAAGTGTCGCCCCAGGCTATACCGCCAGTGTTAGAAATGGTTGGTTTGCTCCACCGCCAAAATTCGGCTTTCAAAAGCTTTTCGCTCGGTATGAAACAACGCTTAGCCTTAGCGGCTGCCCTGTTAAATAACCCGGAAGTATTAGTATTGGATGAACCTACCAATGGGCTGGACCCGCAGGGCATTGCCGAGGTACGCGAACTGATTTTAAAAATAGCAAGTCAGGGCAAAACCATTATTATTGCCAGCCATTTGCTCGACGAAGTAGAAAAAGTGTGCACGCACGTAGCCGTATTGCAAACCGGTAAACTGCGGGCAGCGGGCTCCGTAACATCTATTCTGGCGAAAGAAGACCAGGTAATTATTAGTTTACACGACCAACAAAAAGCGCTGGCCTTGTTGCCGCAACTTCCCGTAACGCTTATAAAAACCGAGCCGCACCAGTTAACTTTAACTTTACAATCAGGGTTTACGAGCACCAATTTAAACCAGGCTTTTTTTGCCAATGGTTTAGTTTTGAGTCAACTTCAGGTAAAAAAGAAAAGTCTGGAGTCCCAATTTCTTCAACTTACAAATAATCCTACCTGATGGCTTCACTGCTTATAACGGAACTGCGTAAGTTAATTCCGTATCGTACTTTCTGGACCATTTTGGTTATTTTCACCGGCCTGTTTTTGCTCTTTGTGTACATGGGCAGCAAAGTAGAAATAAACGGCCAGGCTGCCGGCCCCAAACTGTATAACTTTCCGGATATTTGGTTAAAATTAGCTTACATTGCCAGTTACTTTAACTTACTACTGGGAGTACTTATTATAATTTTGATTACCGACGAATACAGTTTTCGAACCTTGCGCCAACAAGTAATTGATGGCTGGTTTAAAAGCGATGTTGTTTTGGCAAAATTTTTTGTAATCTTGTTGATTGCTGCTTTTGGCACCTGTGTGTTGTTAGGAGCCGGGTTATTCTTTGGTTTATCTTATTCGCCGGATACCTCGGCTAATAAAGTTATTCAGGATATCCGGCATTTATTATTTTACTTTGTGCAAGCTATTGGCTATATGAGTTTGGCCATGCTGTTTGCTTTTCTGATCCGGAAAAACGGTCTCGCCATTATTGCTTTTTTAGTATACGCCAAAATTATAGAACCCATTATTCACCTGCGATTACCCGACGAAGTAGACCAATATTTTCCGATGAAAGTTTTATCTAGCTTAACGCCCATGCCGGGCCGCGACGTGCTTGAATCGCTCACCGGACCAACCTTAGCCCTTTCGCCAACAATGGCTTTGTTACCAGCAATCCTCTACATTAGTCTTTTTACGCTCTTGACTTACGTGCTATTAAAAATGCGGGATCTGTAAAAGTTAAAAGAATAAAAATAACCATTATAAAAAAGCTACTGTTATAAATAGCCAGGCTGCTTTGATCCGGAGCTCCCCCTGCTTGTGATTTTAGAAAATCAAAAAAATTTAAAAAAACAGCCGTTTCCTGGTATAAGTAACAAACAATTTAATTGATGCGAACAAAAAAAGTACACCTTTTGGGTGCACTCTCCTGATTTCAAAATTTTAATATTAATTATTCGGCAGCGCCGGTATTTTCAACATTTTTGCTTTTTCTACCCCGGTAACCACCCCGTTTTTTTACGGTAAGTTTACCGTCTTTCGCTTTTGCTACTAAAGTTTCTAATTCTTCCAAACCTTTCTTTTGCTGCTCTACATAACGCTCCAGGCTGCTGGTTAAAGCGCCTAAAAGTTCTTTATTTTGTTGCGCTTCCTGAAGAGTTTGTACGATTTCGGTTATGTTCGCTTCTTTTGCCATGAAAAAATATTTATAAGTTAAAAATACATCAAGTGGCGAATATATTTATTTAAATCAAAATATTCTAAAATTATTCAAAGTTGTTCAAAAATATTTCGGAATAAGTGTTTACAACATGATTGATATTCATTTAGAATGGCTGATTTTTACCAAAATCAATACCGTTCTAAACGCTTAAACAAAAGACTAAAGCTGCTTTAAAAACAAGAACTTTGACGCAGAAATTTCCTGGAATAACTTTTCCATTGTAACCAGAAGAAGTTAATTTTCATGAACCAATTGTAAGTATTGGTAAGTACCCAAATAAAAAACAGAGTTTGACCAGTTAGGTAAAATTTTAAAAAATAAAGTCAATTATATTTTAATGTTTGTGAATCAAAAAATCAAATAAATCAGGCTAAACGTACCCAATTACTCGGAGTAAAGTAGATTTCCGGGTTAAGCATTTATTAAGTGATTGCCCGGTATTAAAATTAAAAAGCCTTTACCGGATCAGGGTAAAGGCTTGGTAAAATAGGTTAAATACTAGGAATGCTGTTACTATAAAACTGCAGCAATTAAAACAGAATTTAATTAGCAGCAAACCAAGCTTGCCACGGAATACGACTGAGCACCAGAATCAGTCCAATACCGTAAAAAATAACTAGATTCTTGAACCGGGCGTTGTCGGTTTTCAGGCGTTTGGCTCGGGAGTAACCCACGGTAATGAGTATTACCGCAATAATCATGGTAAGCGGGTGCTCCAAAATGTACAATCGTGAAGTAGCGTCTTTCATGGCTGCCCCCGAGGCGTTAGCAGCACCCAGCGGCGAAACGAAATACAACACAACGCCAATTAGCCATTGCAAGTGCACGGGAATCAAACCGAGTAAGGAACGTTTCCGGTCTTTATCCTGAAACCGGCGGTTTTGCAGCCAACCCGTTAACGCGTTTAATAAACTTATGATCAATCCTAATAATACCAGGTAAGCTAAATAAGAATGCAGGTGTTGTAATCCGGTGTACATGTATTTTCAATTTTAAAATTTTAAGTAAGGCTGCTTCTGACCAAAGCAAAATGCCCGTTCAATATTAAGTATTTTTTCACGAAATCTGCACCGGGCTTGCGCGTGATTGCCTTGGCTACTTAAAATTTAAAAAAACAACTGTGTTAACGGCTCGCTTCTGCTAAACTAAAATGGTATTTACTTTACCCATATTGCAGGTAAAAAAACTTTCTCCTGGATAGGTAATGGTTAAAAGCTGCACCTCAATCAAAATTTTAACTTATTTGCCTTGTTTTCTAACCCGAAGGTATTACTTTTGCAAATAAAACAAGTTTCTACTTGTAATATTGAGATGAACAATTTTTGGTTATTACCCCTTCTTCATTCCGCTATTCATTGTTGTTGTAGCTAAACCCCCCAAAAGTCGGTAGCTACGCATTCTCTGTTGACTTTCTTTTCTCTTGGCCCGCAATCCGGGCTTGCTTAAATGTAAACTTTTATAATTGCTGTTTGCTTTTATAAAGTAAACGCCCGAAACGTGCTGTTTCGCCATTCTTTTCACTTATTAACTTTGTTGATTTTAACACCATGATAACTACTGATATATGCATTATTGGGGCCGGTCCCGTGGGCTTATTTGCGGTTTTTGAAGCGGGCTTATTAAAAATGCGTTGCCATTTAATTGATGCTTTACCGCAGGTGGGCGGCCAATTATCGGAAATTTATCCGCAAAAACCAATTTATGATATTCCTGGTTTTCCGGCTATTAATGCCCAAGATTTAGTAAATAACCTGCTGGACCAGATTAATCCGTTCCATCCTACTTTTACTTTGGGTGAACGCGTAGAAAAACTGGAACGGCAGGAAGATGGCTCTTACCTGATTACCTCTAACGAAAACACCGAAATTCATTGCCAGGTGGTGGTAATTGCGGCGGGATTAGGTTCTTTTGAGCCCCGCAAACCCGCGGTAGAGCGCCTGGAAGATTTTGAAGGCAAAGGCGTAGCCTACATGGTGAAAAATCCGGAATTATTCCGCGACAAACGCATTGTATTAGCCGGCGGCGGTGATTCGGCCCTCGACTGGACTTTGTTTTTATCCGAAATAGCCAAAGAAGTTACTTTAATCCACCGCGGCGAAACCTTCCGGGGGGCGCCCGATTCAGCGGAAAAAGTTTTTTCGAAGGCCGAACAAGGCCAGATCAATTTAATATTAAACGCCAACGTGGCGGCCTTAAACGGCAACGGCCACTTAAAAGAAATTTCGGTGGTAAATAAAGATAAATCCGTGTTGCATCTGGATGTAGATTACTTTATACCCTTGTTTGGCTTAACGCCTAAACTGGGACCCATTGCCGACTGGAATTTAGCCATTGATAAATCGGCCATTGAAGTAAACACCAAAGATTTCATGACCAACGTGGAGCGCATTTACGCCATTGGCGATATTAACACCTACCCGGGTAAGTTAAAACTAATATTGTGCGGATTTCACGAGGCGGCGTTAATGGCCCAAAGTGCGTTTAAGTATGTTTTCCCGGAGCAAAAATTAAGTTTTAAATACACCACGGTCAACGGTATTCACGCGCTTTAATTTTTTAAATTTTTATGATTAAACTCACTATTATAGATCGCGATGATAGCTCGCAGGACATTGAAATACCCGAAGGTATCAACTTGTCGCTGATGGAAGTATTAAAAGCGTCGGAGTACGATATTCTGGCAACCTGCGGAGGCCTGGGTATTTGTGCCACCTGTCACGTAGCCGTGGTGGAGGCTCCGGATTCGTTGCCCCCTGTTAACGATACCGAATTAGACATGCTGGATACCTTACCCGAAGCCGGACCCAACAGCCACTTGTCCTGTCAAATCCGGGTAAGCGAAGCCATAGACGGCGCCATTTTTAAAATTATGGGCGAGTCGAATTAAGTTTGAACGGTAATTATTTGCTTAACAGCTTAAAAGATTAAAAAAGTCGAAGTTAAAATCTGGCTTTTTTAAAATTATGAGTTTGGTAGGTTACTTAATAAGAAAGAAAATTCATCTAAAAAGAGCAGGCCACAAAAACTTATCCGTTACGCTGGTAAAATGATCTTTATACGTCAAACCGAAAAATTATTATCCTATAATTCAATAATTTAGTTAGCAAAACTACGATAAGCATCTAAATTTCGCCCTTGTTAATTATTTAAGATAAAACGGTAATGCGGTAAGCACAACGCCGGGCGCCTTCCAGAATATGGTCTACCCGTCGTACCTGCACTTCGTTGCCTAATACATTTTTTAAAACAGTTAACTCGGATTGGCAAATAGCCGGAGTAGCCGTGGCCGCAGCGCAAATGGGACAATGATTTTCCACGAGCAAATAACCAAAATCATCTTTACCCCAATCCGCTAGGTAGCCTTCGCGGTACCGGATGGCGGCAAAAGCAGCAATTTTTTCTTCAATGGTTTGGCAATTTTTTAATTCTTCCGTGTACTGTTGTAAAATTTCCGAGCCTCTTTTATCAATAATTTGTTCCAGAACCTGTTCGCCTAATTCCGTTTTAATGGTTTGGAGTAATTGCACCGATAAATTACCGTGGGTATTCGGAAAACGGGTATTGCCCAAAGCGGTTAAACTCCAGTTTAAAGTGGGCCGCCCTACTCCTTTCGATTCCGAAGTAGCCTGCACCAAACCTTCTTCGGCTAATTTCAGCAAATGCAAACGCGCGCCTTCCCCGGTAATACCCAGAATTTTTGCCAAATTACCGGCGGTTTGGGCGCCCTGGGTTTTTAAAACCATGATGATGCGGTCGGTAGCCGATTGCGAACTGGTTAAACTATTCTCCAGAGAATAACTTGCTTTACTCATTATTGTAATAACTTTGCCTTTTAATAAAGCCGGGTTTGAGATTTAAAGAAAATTTACTGGGCTTCGCTTTCAGGTAGGTAAGCCTGATGTGCTTAAAACAAGATTTTTTAAAAAAGGGTGCTTTAAACAAATAATATTTATTAATACCGGTCTACCATAAAACATCAGCCGACTGGTATTATTTAAAACACTTTGCTATAAATCAATGTTTTAGAAAAAAACACGATTAAAATTAAACTACCTTTTGGTTTTCGAACGAAAACCCAGGCAATATCAAAAAGCGGGTAGTTATTTTGCAACCTATTACTTGGAATATTTGTTATTTATCTGATTAACCTGATAGTATTATGATTACGGTATCTCCCAAAGCAAAAGAATATATCAGCCAGTTAATGGCGAAAGAAAATAAAGACCTTAATACCTTTGTGCGCGTGGGCGTGAAAGGGGGGGCTGTTCTGGTTTAGAATACCAATTGCAATTCGATTCGGAAAAGAAAGAAACCGACGAGGAGTTTTTGGATAAAGAAGTTAAAGTAATTGTAGACCGCAAAAGTTTACTTTACTTATTTGGTACCGAATTAGATTATTCGGATGGCCTGAATGGAAAAGGCTTATTTTTTAATAACCCCAACGCTACCCGCACCTGCAGTTGCGGCGAGAGCTTTGCGGTATAGTTTTTTTAAATTTAAGAGGCGGAATGAAAGATAGCAACGAGATTATAAATGACTTTGCCACCAAAGAGTACGAGTACGGTTTTATCACCGACATCGAAATGGATATTGCCCCGGCCGGTCTGGACGAGGATATAATTCATTTTATTTCGGAGAAAAAGAACGAGCCGAGCTGGTTGTTGGATTGGCGTTTAAAAGGGTACCAGGCTTTTCAGAAGCAGCAAATGCCTAACTGGCAAAACTTTGAAATGCCCGAGTTTGATTTTCAAAAGATATCCTACTACGCAGCACCTAAAAACAAGAAAAAGTACGAAAGCCTCGACGAAGTAGATCCGGAATTGCTGGCTACTTTTGCCAAGCTGGGTATTCCGTTGACGGAGCAAAAAATGCTGGCGGGAGTAGCCGTTGATGCCGTTTTCGATAGTATTTCGGTAGCTACCACTTACAAGGCAAAGCTCATGGAATTAGGCGTTATATTTTGTTCCATTAGTGAAGCGGTGCAAGAACACCCGGAACTGGTTAAAAAATACCTAGGCTCCGTAGTACCGCATTCTGACAATATTTTTGCATCCTTGAACACCGCGGTATTTTCCGATGGGTCTTTTGTGTATATTCCGAAAGGCGTACGTTGCCCGATGGAGTTATCTACTTATTTCCGGATCAACAGCCAGAACACCGGTCAGTTTGAGCGTACTTTGATTATTGCGGATGAAGGCAGTTACGTGAGTTACCTGGAAGGTTGTACGGCTCCGATGCGCGACGAAAATCAGTTGCACGCGGCGGTAGTAGAATTAATTGCCTTGGAAAATGCCGAAATTAAATATTCGACAGTACAAAACTGGTACCCCGGTGATAAAGATGGTAAAGGTGGTATTTATAACTTTGTGACTAAACGCGGTATCTGCAAAGGGGCTAATTCTAAAATTTCCTGGACGCAGGTAGAAACCGGCTCGGCCATTACCTGGAAATATCCGGCGGTAATTTTACAAGGCGATAATTCCAGCGGTGAGTTTTACTCCGTAGCTGTTACAGGTAATAAGCAAATTGCCGATACGGGAACTAAAATGTATCATTTAGGCAAAAACACCAAAAGCCGTATTATTTCCAAAGGTATTTCGGCAGGCCAGAGTAATAACAGCTACCGGGGTTTAGTACAAATTGGTAACAAAGCCGATAACTCCCGTAACTTTACCCAGTGCGATTCTTTACTGATTGGCAGCCATTGCGGGGCACATACGTTCCCGTACATCGAAACCAAGAACAGCACCGCCACCGTGGAGCACGAAGCTACTACTTCTAAGATTGGCGAGGACCAGATTTTCTATCTGAACCAAAGAGGGATTGATTCCGAGAAAGCAGTAGCCCTTATTGTAAACGGATACGCGAAAGAAGTTTTAAATCAGCTACCGATGGAATTTGCGGTAGAAGCACAAAAGTTATTATCGATTACCCTCGAAGGTAGCGTGGGTTAAAATTAAAATAAAAGAATAAATGCTAAGCATTAAAAATTTGCACGCCGAAGTAGAAGGCAAAAAAATTTTAAAAGGTATTAATCTGGAAGTAAAAGCCGGGGAAGTTCACGCCATTATGGGCCCGAACGGTTCTGGTAAAAGTTCTTTGTCATCGGTGTTAGCCGGCCGGGAATCGTATGAGGTTACCGAAGGTGAAGTTCTTTTTGATGGTAAAGATTTGCTGGACATGGCCCCGGAAGTACGGGCCCGCGAAGGCTTATTCCTGGCGTTTCAGTACCCGGTAGAAATTCCGGGAGTATCCAATATTAATTTCTTACGGACAGCTTTAAACGAAATTCGCGAATACCGGGGTTTACCGGCTTTGGAAGCAAAAGAATTTTTAAAACTGACCAAAGAAAAACAAAAACTGGTGGAGTTTCAATCTAAATTAGTAAACCGCTCGTTAAATGAAGGTTTCTCGGGTGGTGAGAAAAAACGGAACGAGATTCTGCAATTGGCCATGCTGGAGCCTAAACTTTCCATTATGGACGAAACCGACTCTGGTCTGGACATTGACGCTTTACGCATTGTAGCCAAAGGCGTTAACCAAATCCGGAGCGAGCAGAATGCCTTTGTTTTAATTACGCACTACCAGCGTTTATTAGAATACATTGTGCCGGATTTTGTGCACGTTTTATACGATGGTCGTATCGTAATGTCGGGTACGAAAGATCTGGCGCTGGAGCTGGAAGCAAAAGGCTACGACTGGATAAAAGAAGAATTTAAAACGGAAGAAACAGCCCACTAAAATGGCTAATCAAATAACTGCTATACCTTTATACCTAGACCTGTTACACGGGTTTGATGGTTGGTTACGGAGCAAACAAACCACCGGAAATGAATCGTTGTTGCCGCTTCGACAGAAAGCCAACGAGCAATTCCGTACTTTGGGTTTCCCTACGCGCAAAGTAGAAGATTGGAAGTACACCAACGTATTGCCTTTTTTACAGGAAACGTATGAGTTTAATCCGTACGCGATTCAGAATGCCGCTAAAACCGCTATTTCGCTGGACAATGCTACAATTCCGGCTTTAGACGCTTACCGCATTGTGCTGGTAAACGGCCAATTGCAAGCAGCGCTATCTGACCAGCTACCGGTGCAGGTAAAAATTAAAAATATTGCTGAAGCTGAAGGTGAACCCGCTTTTGCAGAACACTTTGGTAAACATGTAAATATTGAAAAGTACCATTTTGCAGCTTTAAATACTGCCTGGTTTTCAGACGGATTATTTATTGAAGTTCCGGCGAACGTGGTACTGGATAAACCTATTCACCTGGTGCATATTTATGCCAGTACGGGTAATTTATTTATTCAACCGCGCCATTTAGTAGTGGTAAACCGCAGTGCCTCAGTAAGCATAGTAGAATCGGTGATTTCGGATAACCAAACCGGTGATTTCTTCATCAATAGTGTTTCCGAAGTAGTGGTGAAAGAAAACGCGCAGGTGAATCATTATAATTTGCAAACTAATAGCAAGAATACCCGCCAGGTAAGCCATACCGAAGTAAGCCAGAAACGGGACAGTGTATATAGTAATTACACTTTTTCTTTACCAGAATCGGATTTACTGCGCAACAACTTGCACGTAAACCTGGATGATGCGTATACCGAAAGCCACTTGTATGGTTTGTATTTAGTGAATGGCAAACAATTAACCGATAACCATTCTTTTGTAAACCATTTGCATCCGCATTGCAATAGCAACGAAGTGTATAAAGGCGTGCTGCTGGATAATGCTACCGGCGTGTTTAACGGAAAAATATTCGTGCAGCGCGATGCCCAGAAAACCAATGCTTTTCAGCAGAACAACAACTTGCTTTTAAGCAATAAGGCTACCATTAACTCCAAACCGCAGCTCGAGATTTTTGCCGATGACGTAAAATGCAGCCACGGTTCTACGGTCGGTCAGTTAAGCCAGGAAGCAATGTTCTATTTACGTTCCCGGGGCATTTCCGAAGCAACGGCCCGTCGGTTACTGGTTAGCGCCTTTGCTTTTGACGTTACGCAGAATATTAAAATTCCGGCCGTAGAAGCTTACATCAATAAATTAATCACCCAACATATTCCTGCGGAGCAGGAGTTGGTTAAAGCCTAAAAGTATGCCGGCTAATTTAAGTTTAGAAACAAGTATCCAATTGGATATTCAAAAAATACGGGCTGATTTTCCGATCCTGCAAACGCAGGTATACGGCAAGCCTTTGGTCTATTTAGATAATGCGGCCACTACCCAAAAGCCTAAATTAGTACTGGATGCTATTCAGGATTATTATACCCAATATAATAGCAACGTGCACCGGGGAGTTCATTTTTTGAGCCAGAAAGCTACCGCTGCCTACGAAGATGCCCGCAAAAAAGTAACTGCTTTTATTAACGCCAAACATGCGCACGAAGTAATTTTTACGCGGGGCACAACGGATGGCATAAACCTGGTAGCCAGCAGCTTTGGCCGCAAATTCTTAGAAAAAGGCGATAGCATTGTTATCTCGGCCATAGAACACCACTCGAACATTGTGCCCTGGCAAATGATTTGTGAGGAACGCGGTGCGAGCATTAAAGTTATACCGGTAAACGAAAAAGGCGAACTGGTTCTGGATACGTTAGACGAGTTGCTGGATGATAAAGTAAAACTGGTTGCCGTTACGTACATTTCCAATACTTTAGGGACCATTAACCCGGTAAAAGAAATAGTAGCCCGGGCGCACCAGCAAAACATACCGGTTTTAGTAGATGCCGCCCAGGCGGCTCCGCACTTACCTTTGGATGTACAGGATTTAGACGTTGATTTCATGGCTTTTTCGGCGCATAAGATGTACGGTCCCACTGGCTTTGGCGCTTTGTACGGCAAGGAAGAGTGGCTAAACCAAATACCACCTTACCAGGGCGGCGGCGACATGATTAAGTCGGTTAGTTTTAAAAAAACCACTTATAACGAGTTGCCCCTCAAGTTTGAGGCCGGTACGCCCAGTATAGCCGAAGGGATTGCTTTTGGAGCCGCGATAGATTACATCAACAGCATTGGTTTACCCAACATTCAGGAAGCCGAAAGCCAGTTATATGCCTACGCCGTAGATGCGCTCAGCACCATTGAGGAATTGCGTTTTATCGGCGAAGCGCATAACCGGGCAGCTTCTATTTCGTTTCTGGTAGGCGATGCGCATCCGTTTGATATTGGTGAAATTCTGGATAAACAAGGCATTGCCGTCCGTACGGGCCACCATTGCACCGAGCCGATTATGCAGTATTTTAACATTCCGGGTACCGTAAGAGCTTCGATTGCGATTTACAATACTACCGAAGAGATTGATAAATTGGTAACCGGTATAAAGAAAGCCGTTACCTTATTAAGCTGATACGATTAACATGACGATAGACGAGCGGCAGGACCAGATTATTGAGGATTTCGCCTTGTTTGACGATTGGATGGATAAATACGAATACATTATCCAGCTAGGAAAAGAACTGCCCATTATTGACGAGAAGTATAAAACCGAAGAAAATATCATTAAAGGTTGCCAGTCGAAAGTGTGGTTACACGCCGATTACGAAGGAGGCAAACTTATTTTTACGGCCGATAGCGACGCCATTATTACCAAAGGCCTTGTAAGCATGGTGGTGCAGGTATTATCGGGCCAAACGCCCCAGGACATTGTTAAGGCTAATCTTTATTTTATGAACGAAATTGGCTTACAGAACCATCTCTCCCCAACCCGTTCTAATGGATTACTAGCTATGCTGAAGCAAATAAAGTTATATGCCTTAGCCTATCAAACCCAAACGATGAATGCCTCATGAACGCTTCGGAATTAAGAGATAAAGTAGAAGAAACTTTACGCACCGTTCACGACCCAGAAATACCCGTTAATATTTACGATTTGGGTTTGGTATACGAAGTAAAAGTAGAAGAAGGCTCGAAAGTGCGGGTAACCATGACGTTAACGGCCCCTGCCTGTCCGGCGGCTGGTGATATTATTTTTGAAACCCAGAGTAAACTCGAAGCGATTGAAGGGGTAACCGATGCCTACGTACTCCTGACCTTTGACCCGCCCTGGACCCGCGACATGATGAGCGAAGAAGCTAAACTGGAACTTGGTTTTTTATAAAGATATTACCCGACCTAAGATGATCAACTTAGGTCTTTTTTTTAAATTTTTCTAATCCCGCTCGGCTTTATTCTAGCTGCTACTTCCAAAATTTATTTTGACTTCCTTTGGTTAGCCATATTCTCCAAAGTATATCCTCAAATTTCCTCTTTTTTGTAGAAGTGCTCAGTTCCATTTATTGGTAAACCTTATTTATTAAACCTTTCATATCAGTCAACAACACGAGCCAAATACACCGTTGTACTTCGAGTTAGCAAGGTACTCTAAGTACTTTTAGTTATGCCAATCTCCTGATCAATGTCATGAAGTTAAGGAATGGTATTCTTTATAAATTTTTACCAGCTAACGATTATCATCCCCTATCCCCTTCGAAGGGGGCTTTTTACCTAATTTCCCTACCTAATCTCATAGTGGACGTTTCCAGCAGAAAACTTAAACTAAAAAAGCAGCATAAATTTTTTTCACTAGTTTCCTTCCACTATACTAATTACTGGTTCTAACGATTACTTGGTTATACTGTGCTTAACTAAATGTCTGCAAAAAAATTTTCTTTTATTTTTTATTTTAAAAATTACTTCTATATTTGTTAACCATCTGGTTAAACTAATGAGTAAAAAACAAAAGGATCAAAGTACGGAACAGCGCATTTTACAAGCTGCCAAAACAGTTTTTATTCATAAAGGCATGGCTGGAGCACGCATGCAGGATATTGCCGATGAGGCCGGTATTAACAAAGCAATGCTTCATTATTATTTCCGAAGCAAAGAAAAACTATTCGAAGTTATTTTCCGGGAAGCGATCAGTAGGTTTTTGCCGAAAGTTAATGCTACCATTGCTCTGGATTGTTCTTTATTCGAGAAGATTGAGATTTTTTGTCGGGAGTACATTACAGTGCTGATGGAGAACCCCTATATTCCTTTATTTATCGTGGATGAAGCTAATAAGCAACCCTATGAGTTCCTGAAAACCATGATGGGAAATCAAAAACCAGACTTAAGAACTTTAATTATTCAAATAGAAGAAGAAGTAAAAAAAGGTGTTATTCATCCCGTTAGTCCGGCGCAACTCATTTTAAATATGATGTCGATGTGCATCTTTCCGTTTTTAGGCCGGCCAATCTGGAATTTTTTATCCGGTATGGATCAATTGCAGTTTAATTATTTAATGGATCAAAGAAAAACAGATGTAGCCCAGTTTATTATTAATTCTATAAAAAAATAAGAAACGTATTCTAAATTTTTTGCCATGAAACTAACTATCTGGTTAAACAACTTGGTTATTTTATTATTTTTCAATTTCTTTTGCGCTCGCGGGCAAACCATTTCGCTGGAACAAATTCAGCAAAAAGCCCGCGATCAGTATCCCTTAACGCAGCAGCAAAATTTATTACAGGAAAGCAATCAGCGGCTGTTGCAAAACATCAATAAAGCTAATCTGCCGCAGCTACTATTTAACGGGCAAGCCAGTTATCAGTCCGAGGTAACTAGTATTACCTCTCCCGTAGCCGGCCTCGAAATAGCAGCTCCGGCCAAAGACCAATACCGGATTACAGCCGAAATAACGCAATCTTTGTACGATGGCGGTCTTAGAAAATCGCGGCAAATAGTACAGCAACTTAATACGGAAGTAGAAAGTCAGCGATTAGAAGTAGAACTTTACAAACTGCGGGAGCAGGTAAATCAATACTATTTTGCTTTGATTTTACTGGAGCAACAAGCAGTACAGGCCGCAATGGTGCAAAAGGATTTAGCCATCGGAATAAATCGGGTAAAAGCTCAGATTGCCAACGGCCTTTCTTTCCGGTCTAACCTAAGCGTGTTACAGGCGGAGTACCTTAAAGCCGGTCAGCGAATTACCGAATTGCAAAATACCCGCAACGGATATTTACAAGCCCTTAGCTTGCTGATAAATGAACCTTTGCCGCCCACTATTCAACTAATCCGGCCAGTTGCTCCCGTATTACTTTCTAAGTCCGCCATTCAGCGGCCGGAACTTCTGCTGTACCAGAAGCAAATACAAGCTTTGGAAGCTCAGAAGAAAATGGTGGATATAGCGTTGCGCCCGGGTGTAAGCTTATTCGGGCAAGGAGGTTACGGGCGTCCTGGTCTAAATCTATTAAATAATGAATTTGATTATTTTTATACTACCGGTATACGCTTTACCTGGCGAGTAAACAGCTGGTACACCTTCAAAAACGAAAAAAAACTACTTGAAATAAATAAGTCCACCACGGGCTTGCAGCAGGAAACCTTTTTACTCCACCTAAATCTGCAACTTACCCGCGAACTCGCCGAGGTAACTAAACTGGAGCAACTTATTCGCAGCGACCAGGAAATAATTGCTCTGCGGGAAAGCGTAAAAATAGCGGCTCGAGCGCAACTAGACAATGCCGCAATTACCGCTAACGACTTTTTACGGGAAGTAAATGCCGAGGATCAGGCCCGGCAAGCCTTGATCATTCACCAGGTACAACTCCTGCAATCGCAACTAAACTATAGAACTTTAATGGGCAATTAAGTACTAGCAAGATGAAAAATTTAAAAATTTTATTATTGGCCGCATCCGCGTTCATCTCCTGCCACTCAAAAAATAATATATACGATGCCGCCGGTACGTTTGAGGCAGAAGAAGTAATTATATCAGCGGAGCTGGGCGGTGAGATTCACTCCTTGAAAATACAGGAAGGGCAAGTTCTACCAGCTGGTAAGGTAGTAGGGGTGATAGATGCCGTTAGTTTACAACTCCAAAAAGAACAAGCCGAAGAAAGTTTACACGCTTTAAAAGAAAAAATCACGGATGTAGCCCCCCAAGTCAGGCTTTTGAAAGACCAGTTAGCCGTGCAACAGGTTCAGCTAACATCGCTCTTCCGGGAAAAAACCCGGACCGAGAACTTACTTAAACTGGATGCCGCCACGGGCAAACAACTCGACGACCTGAACACCCAAATAGAAGTAACCCAACGTCAGATCCAAGTTATTCAGCAGCAGATTAAAGTGCAGCAAAACGAGGTAGCTACTCGCAACCGGAGTATTTTAAGCGAAAAAGAGCCCATGCAAAAACACATTGCGCAAATTAGTAACGAGCTAAGTAAAGCGCAGATCCGCAATCCGGTGCCCGGTACGGTACTAACACAATACGCCCGGAGTGGCGAGTTTACTACGCCGGGTAAAGCTTTGTATAAAATTGCTGATTTATCCACGATGACGTTGCGCGCTTACATTACCGGCGATCAGGTAGCGCGCATTAAAATAGGGCAACCCGTAACCGTTTTAGTGGATAATGGCCCGGAAGACTACAAAAAATTACCCGGTACTATTTCCTGGATTGCCAGTAAGGCCGAGTTCACCCCTAAAACTATTCAAACCAAAGATCAGCGGGCCAACCTGGTGTACGCGGTAAAAATAAACGTAAAGAACGATGGATTTTTAAAAATTGGTATGTACGGCGAAGTAGCTTTAAACCAAATCCCATGAAAGCTATAGTTGCCGAAAATCTGACTAAGACCTATACAGCTGGTAAAAAAAAGGTGCTAGCCTTAAATAAAGTTTCTTTTACCGTAGAACCCGGCGAATTGTTTGGCTTAATTGGTCCGGATGGTGCGGGCAAAACTACTCTTATCCGGATTCTGGTAACTTTATTGTTAGCCGACCAGGGTTCCGCTACGGTGGATGGTTGTGATGTGCAGCAGGAATATAAAAAAATTCGGCGGCGAGTAGGCTATATGCCGGGCACTTTCTCTTTGTACCAGGATTTAACGATTCAGGAAAATCTAACTTTTTTCGCCACCGTTTTTGAAACCTCCATTGCCGAAAATTATAGTCTGATAAAAGATATTTACGAACAAATTGAGCCTTTTAAAAACCGGCGGGCCGGTAAGCTTTCCGGCGGTATGAAACAAAAGCTCGCCTTATGTTGCGCCTTAATTCATAAACCATCGGTTTTATTTTTGGATGAACCTACCACGGGCGTAGATGCCGTTTCGCGGAAAGAATTCTGGGACATGCTGGCCCAGCTAAAAAAGCAAGGTATTACCACATTTGTTTCTACCCCTTACATGGACGAAGCTGCGCTCTGCGACCGGGTAGCTTTAATTCAGGAAGGCAGCCTGCTGGCCATTGATAAACCAACGGTTATAAACCAACAATTTGGTAAGCCTTTGCTGGCGGTTGCCTCCTCGGCCATGTTCCGGTTACTCAACGACCTGAAAAATTATGATCCGGCTTTAGCCAGCTATCCTTTCGGCGAATACCACCACGTAGTCATGCGGCCAGGTTACAGCATTGCCCGGTTACAAGAATACCTCCAGGGAAAAAACCATCCAGAATTAGAAATTAAGGAAGTGCTGCCGGATATCGAAGATTCTTTCATCCTATTAATGTCCCGAAACGATTCTTAAGCTTATCAAAATGAGTTCTTCCAGCATTGTTTGTCAAGAATTAAGTAAAACCTTCGCGGACTTTAAAGCGGTGGATCGCATCTCTTTTACCGTGGAAAAAGGCGAGATATTTGGATTTCTGGGAGCGAATGGTGCCGGCAAAACCACCGCTATCCGAATGTTGTGCGGCTTATCGCGGCCAACTTCGGGCCAGGCTACCGTGGCCGGATATGATGTATTTACGCACACCGAATTAATTAAAAAACACATCGGCTACATGAGCCAGAAATTTTCTTTGTACCACGATCTTACGGTAAAAGAAAACATCCGCTTATACGCGGGTATTTACGGTAAATCTAATCCGTACATTAAAGAAAAAACGCAGCTTGTACTGCACCAGCTGAAACTTGAGCAGGCGGCCGATCAGTTAGTGGGTTCCCTGCCATTAGGCTGGAAACAGAAGCTGGCTTTTTCGGTGGCTATTTTTCATGAGCCGCAGATTGTTTTTCTGGATGAACCTACCGGCGGCGTAGACCCACTTACCCGGCGCGAATTCTGGCAAATGATTTACGAAGCGGCCGAGCGCGGCATTACTGTTTTTGTAACTACCCACTACATGGACGAAGCTGAATACTGTAACCGGGTTTCGATTATGGTAGATGGCCAACTAGAAGCCTTGGGTAAACCCAAAGAATTAAAAGCGCAATTTAATGCCGCCAACATGAGCGAGGTATTTTTAAAACTTGCCCGGCAAGCGAAACGGACCGGTGAGTAATTTTAATTTTGGAAAACCAATTACCCCTGCCCCTCCTGAGCTTAAGAGGGAAGCTTCTACAGTTTTTATAATTCATTTTCATTAGCGCAGAAGTTACTTCTGTGCTAGGATCAGAAAAAGGGCACAGAAGTAACTTCTGCGTAAAAAGACCTTCCTATTTTATAGCAAAACAGATTAAATAACTGATAAATAGTAATTCAATGAAACTAACACCAGTTTAGCTGTGGAGCGCCTTGTAGACATCGGGTACCAAGCAATGAGGCAATACGCAGCGTAGGAACGTGCCGCGGCACGTTCCTACAGGAAAGCATGGACACACCAAGTCAAATGAGGCCAGCCGGCCCTGAAGCAAATAGGTTATTCGTCAAACAAGATAGCATCGCTGCTCGGAGAATGGAATAGGCTCCAAAGAAAGCCCTTAAAATTTAAAAAATTCATCATGAAAACTCATCCGCACATAAGCCAAAGAAAAGTAAAGCCCAACCGGCAATTTTTTTCCCTCGCTAAAAAAGAATTCTTCCATATTTTCCGTGACCGCAGAACCTTGATAATTCTGTTGGGAATGCCCATTGTACAAATCATTATTTTCGGGTTCGCTTTAACCAACGAAGTAAAAAACTCCCGGATCGGGGTATTTAACCAGGCTCAAGATGCTCATGCCCAGGCTTTAATAAACGAGCTGGAAGCTAGCCGGTACTTCGAGGTTACCCGGATTTTTACTTCTTACTCCGCCATTGAAGAAGAATTTAAAAAAGGCACCATTAAGCTAGCTTTAGTACTACCGCCCCACTTTGCTGCTGATTTAAAGCACTTTAACAAAACCCAGGTGCAACTAATTGCCGATGCCTCCGACCCAAATGTAGCCAATACTTTAATTAACTACGCCACTGCCGTTATCCTGGATTTTCAGGACCGGCTTACCAACAACAATACTTTACCTTATACCATTCGCACCGAAACCCGCATGTTGTACAATCCGCAGTTGCAAGGCGCTTATAGTTTTGTGCCCGGCGTTATGGCCATGGTCCTTATGCTGGTCTGCACCATGATGACGGCCATTACCATTGTGCGCGAAAAAGAATTAGGGACGATGGAAATTTTGTTGGTTTCGCCGGTGCAGCCGCTTAAAGTTATTATTGCCAAAGCTATTCCTTATTTGCTGCTGTCTATGCTGAATATTACCAGCATTTTACTGCTGAGCGTGTTTGTGCTGCAGGTGCCCATTAATGGCAGTTTACTGCTTTTGCTGGCCGCCAGTACTCTGTTTATAATCACCAGCTTGTCGTTGGGCTTGCTAATTTCCACCATTACCGCCTCGCAGCAAACCGCCATGTTTATTTCTTTAACCGGCCTGTTTTTGCCTACGGTTATGCTCAGCGGTTTTATGTTCCCGATCGAAAATATGCCCTTACCGCTGCAAGTGGTATCTAATCTGGTACCGGCCAAATGGTTTTACATTATTGTGCGCACCGTCATGATTAAAGGCGCGGGCCTGGCGGTAATCTGGAAAGAAGCCTTGGTATTAACCAGCATGACTTTGCTGCTCTTGGGTTTAAGCATGAAAAATTTTAAAATCCGATTGGCATGAGAACCTTACAATTTTTACTGCAAAAAGAATTCCGGCAAATTTTCCGGAATCCGGCTATTCTACGCATCATTTTTATAATGCCCCTGATTCAATTGCTGGTTTTACCTTGGGCAGCCGATTACGAAATTAAAAATATCCGGCTTGCCGTAGTGGATCATGACCATTCAAGCAGCTCTCAAAAGCTAATTTCCACCATTAATTCTTCGGGCTATTTTCAACTGTACGCATATACCCCATCTTACGCGCAGGCTGTTGCTAACCTAGACCGCGATCAGGCAGATCTAATTTTGGAAATTCCCACCGGCTTCGAAAAAAACATGATTAAAGAAAACGAAACCTCTGCCTTAATTGCCGTTAATGCCATTAATGGTGTAAAAGCTGGTTTGGGCAGCGCCTACCTGCAAAGCGTTATCCGGGAATACAATAATCAGATCCGCACCGCCTGGATTCAGCCCACCCGTTTTTCCCCGCAGCCAGTTATTGAGGTTACAGCTTCCAACTGGTTTAATCCCCTGCTCCAATACAAAGATTTTATGGTACCCGGCATATTAGTGGTGCTGGTAACGATGGTAGGTTCATTTCTGGCTTCTTTAAATATTGTAAAAGAAAAAGAGATTGGCACCATCGAACAAATGAACGTAACCCCGGTAAAAAAGCATTATTTTATTCTGGCTAAACTCTTGCCTTTCTGGGTATTGGGTTTATTCGTCCTGAGTTTAGGATTACTTCTGGCCTGGGCCTTTTACGGCATTGTACCGGTGGGCAATTTGTTCGTTTTATACGTATACGCGGCGGTTTACTTGTTGGCGGTGCTGGGTTTAGGTTTGCTGCTTTCTACTTATTCCGAAAATCAGCAACAGGCCATGCTGCTTTCTTTTTTCCTGATTATGGTTTTTATTCTGATGAGTGGCTTATACACGCCCATTGAAAGTATGCCTACCTGGGCGCAGTATTTAACTAAATTAAATCCGGTTTCATATTTTATTCAGGTTATCCGGATGGTGCTACTTAAAGGCAGCAATCTGGCGGATATTTCTCAGCAACTCTTTATTACCACGGGTTTTGCTATTGTATTAAACACGTGGGCGGTGGTTAATTATAAAAAAAGAACCTGATGAATACCATTAACTCATGCGCTAAAAAACAAGCAATAGAATGCTAAGAATTTTTTAAATTTAGCGAATGCGCTGCAGGAAGTATATTTTTTAAATTTTAAAAATTAGCTTCGCACTAAGTAAAAGGACAAATTAAAAGACACATTCCAATATTGAAAATACAAGGTTAAATCATTGATATTTGATTCCTTATATTTTATCTTGATACTTGTGTCTTACTACTTGTGTCCATTTACTTAATTCCTCTGAAATCACTCCGGTACAAAATAGGTATTCCCCTTAGTCAAGGCTTCCTAACATCTTCAGTTTTTAGAAGTTTTATTCCGTGCAAAATTCTGTTCGCATTGGAATATAACGCTAGCATTTTTATATTTACCGTTATATTTTTAAATATATAACGACAGCCAATTCTATTAAGCTAAAAATGGCTATTCATGAAATTAATTCCAGGATTATTTCTAATTACTTTATTCATTTTCTTGGCTTGGCCCTTGCGTATTCCAGCACAAACGGCTAATAATGAAGCTACCGTTAAGATAGCCGGCGAAGTAAAAACAGAAGTAACCATTACTTCGGGCGAACTGGATAAAATGAAAAAAATTACCGTAGTGGCAACAGACCGTAATAATCAAGCGCAAAACTACACCGGCGTGTTGCTAGCCACTCTACTACAAAAATCCGGAGTTACCCTGGGCGAAGAGTTAAAAGGTAAAAATTTAAAAAAATACGTGTTACTGGAGGCGCGCGATGGCTACCAGGTTGTTTTTTCCTTAGCCGAAATCGACCCGGTTTTTTCTGAAAAGAAAATTATTCTGGCTAATCGCCTGGATGGCAATCTGCTTAACCCAGACCAAGGGCCTTTCCAAATTATTGTGGAAGGTGAAAAAAAGAAGGCTCGTTTTATTCGCCAGGTTACCCGTATTGCGGTGCATTCCGCTAATTAAATTTGCATAACATAATGCGCTTATTTTCAATCTTTGTTTTTATTCTAGCCTTTAACTTATCCGGAGTTTGCCAGCCGGTAAGAGTAGCCGTAGCCGCCAATGCGCAATTCGTAATGAAGGCGCTGCAAGCAGATTTTAAAAAGAAAACCGGCATGGATGTGGAAATAATCAGTGGTTCATCCGGCAAATTAATGGCGCAAATTAAAAATGGCGCTCCCTACGACTTATTTTTGTCGGCGGATATGGACTTTCCGGAAAACCTGTACCAAGCCGGTTTTGGCATCAGTAAACCCCAAGTATATGCCTTAGGTAGTTTAATTGTGTGCACCACCTTAGATGTAGATTTAAAAAATTGGCCCGAGCTACTAACGCAAACCCGCATAACTAAAATGGCGATAGCCAACCCGAAGCTGGCACCTTACGGGAAAGCCGCGCAAGCAACCCTGCAGCATTATAAATTATGGCATCAGGTGCAAGCCAAACTTATCTATGGCGAAAGTATTGCGCAAGTAAATACGTACCTTTCCACGGGAGCCGTTCCTGTAGGATTTACCAGCGAAGCTTTGATTTACGAAAATTTAAAAAAAACAAAATTTAACTGGGTACGGGTAGATAAAAAGTTGTATCCAAAAATTAAACAAGGCGTGATTGTGCTGAGTTACGCCCAAAAAAAGAATTACGCTAAAGTCCTGAAATTTTATAATTATCTTTTTTCACCGGCGGCGCAACAGTTATTCAGGCAAAACGGCTACCAAACTCCTTAACCGGTACACCACATACAAATGGATTTAACGCCCATCTGGCTTAGTTTAAAACTTGCTTCTGTAACCACGCTTATTTTACTTATTATTGGTTTACCGGTAGCGTATTGGCTAGCAGGACGCAGCTCGGTGCCTAAACTTATTTTGGAGGCCATTATTACCATGCCGCTGGTGTTGCCCCCTTCGGTTCTAGGCTTTTATTTACTACTCACTTTTAGTCCGCAAAATGCGCTGGGCAAATGGCTGCAAAACACCTTTGCCATGCAGTTTGTATTTTCATTTAAAGGCTTAATTCTGGCTTCGGTTATTTACAGCTTACCGTTTATGATCAGCCCAGTCAAATCGGCGTTTAATCAGCTACCGCGTTCTATGGCCGAGGCTTCGTATACCATGGGCAAATCAAAGGGGCAAACGTTTTTTTATATTTTGCTACCCAACATTAAATCGGCACTGCTCACGGCGGCTGTGCTTACTTTTGCGCATACGCTGGGTGAGTTTGGGGTGGTGCTCATGATTGGCGGCAACATTCCCGGGGTTACCAAAGTAGCTTCCATTGCTATTTACGACGCTGTAGAAACCCTGGATTACGCCAGCGCCAACTACTACTCCCTGTTCTTATTTAGTCTTACCTTTGTAATTGTGGTAGCTGTTTTTGTTTTAAACCGCCATTCGGCCAAAAGTCCGCTGGAATGATACAAGTAGAGGTTACCAAACAAATAAAAACGTACAACGGGCAGCAGCAACTACAAATTAAAACCAGCTTCGCTCCGCAGGCTACTACCCAAATTTTTGGTCCATCGGGCGCTGGCAAAACTACTTTTTTAAAAATACTGGCTGGTTTGGTGCAGCCAGAACAAGGTCTTATCTGCGTGCACCAGCAAATTTGGCTAGATACTCATTCCAACATTTGCTTACCGCCGCAAAAAAGAAAAGTAGGCTTTGTTTTTCAGGATTACGCCCTTTTTCCGCACCTGACCGTGGAACAGCACCTGCTTTACGGTACTACGGATCAGGATTATGTGCAGCATTTATTAGAGATTGGCCAAATGACTAGCTTTCGGCGACATAAACCCCGGCATTTATCCGGTGGGCAGCAACAACGATTGGCTTTATTGCGTGCTCTTTCCACGAAACCCCACTTGTTATTGATGGACGAACCTTTTTCGGCGCTTGACAACACATTGAAGCAAAGCATAATAACGGACCTGAAACCATTGCTAGTGGAATTAAA
The DNA here is from genome assembly GCF_003340495.1 of Adhaeribacter pallidiroseus. Lineage (NCBI taxonomy): Bacteria > Pseudomonadati > Bacteroidota > Cytophagia > Cytophagales > Hymenobacteraceae > Adhaeribacter > Adhaeribacter pallidiroseus. The sequence continues at coordinate 1,127,539 of NZ_QASA01000001.1, read as the reverse complement.
AACTACTTGCTTAATTGTAACGCACTACCCGGCCGAGAGTGCCGACCTGGCCGAACATACTTTTGAATTACAGTAAAATCTGGCCGCCTTATTACTAAAAATTTAAAAATTGCCTTTCCACCAGTAAAAAATTACTTGCCCGTTTACTTTTAAAAAGAACGGTGGTTCCTTAATTTTTGGACAGCTATTTAAAAAAGCTTATTCATGAAGGACCTGGAAGTCATCATCCTCCTGTTATCAATTACTATTTTAGCCGCATTAGTTGCCATTAAAATTAAAATAGCGTATCCTATTTTTCTGGTAATAATTGGTTTGCTAATTGGCTTGTTGCCCGGCTTACCAATGATTAAGCTCGATCCGGATATTGCTTTGCTGGTTTTTCTGCCCCCGGCTTTGTACGCGGCAGCCTGGAATACCTCGTGGCGGGATATAAAAAAATACCGACGACCCATTTCCTTTTTAGCTATTGGCTGCGTTTTATTTACCACCAGCATTATTGCTTACATTAGTTCTTACTTAATTCCGGGGTTTAGTTTAGCCGAAGGATTTATTCTGGGCGCAATTGTATCACCCCCCGATGCGGTAGCGGCTACTTCGGTTACGAAAGGTTTACGGGTTCCGCGGCGTATTATTACCGTGCTAGAAGGAGAAAGTCTGGTGAATGATGCCTCCGGTTTGATTGCTTACCGCTACGCCGTAGCGGCTGTACTCACTGGTCAGTTTGTTTTCTGGGAAGCAGGTTTGCAATTTTTTATAGTGGGCATAGCCGGGGTACTTATTGGTTTTCTCGTGGGTTACGGAGTTTATTACCTGCATCAATTTATTAATGGCATACCCACCATTGATACAGCCCTGACCTTAGTAACGCCGTACCTGAGTTTTTTGCTCGCTGAGCATTTTCATTTTTCCGGAGTGCTGGCCGTGGTAACCAGCGGTTTGTTTTTAACGCGTAAGCTCCACGCCACCTTTACCCATAATACCCGCCTGCAAGCCAACTACGTCTGGGATATTATTATATTTTTATTGAATGCCGTTATCTTTATCATTATTGGCTTGCAGCTACCCGTTATTCTTACTTCTATCAGCAATTATTCCTTCCGGAATTTAATTTTTTATGGTTTGGTTATTAGCGTAGTTACCATGCTCATCCGGATAGTGTGGGTTTTTCCGGGCACGTATTTGCCCCGGATATTGAGTAAACACATTCGCACCACCGAAACCAGGCCGAGCTGGCAAGCCGTGTTTATTGTTTCCTGGTCGGGCATGCGCGGCATTGTATCGCTGGCCGCGGCTTTGGCGTTGCCGGTTTCTTTAGCCGATGGTACGGTTTTCCCGGGCCGGGATCTTATTATATTTTTAACTTTCTGCGTTATTCTGTACTCTTTGGTGGTACACGGTTTAACGCTTCCGCTGCTCATTAAAAAGTTTGATTTGCCCGTTGAAGTCAACTCGAAAGAAGTAGAAAAAAAAGTCCGGATGCAGATGGCCAGCCGAGCCATCACGCACATGGAATCTAATTTTTCGCCGGAAAATATCAGCAACGAAATTTTGCAATTTTTAAAAAATAAGTACGAGTTGCAAATAGACCAAATTAATGGCCGGGTACGCACCGATAATAGCCACGTAGACCCTAAGCTGTTGTTTCAAGAGTTTCATGCGGCTCAATGCGAGTTGTTCCGGATTGAACGGCAAGTACTCCAGGAATTGCGGCAGGCGGACAGCATCGAAGAAGAAATCCTGCGGAAACTAGATAACGAACTAGACCTGGAAGAAAGTAATTTAACGCTTCATTATCATTAAGCTTTAAGCATTTGTTTTCTCTGTGTTTCTTTTAATATGAATGCCTTTCGTGTAACCAAAATAGTCTGCCACCGCTCGGGGCCACAACCATTAATCTACTCATTTGCTTTTTTACCCATGCGATAATTAAATATAATTTTACTACTTTACACGCCAAATAAAGCATGTGATAAGCTAAAGAGGCAGCGGTTATAACGTTAATTGACAGAATACTTCCCGGGCGTAATTTATAAGCTTATCACTTTTTTAAACCAGAGGAATACCCCGCATAATCTCTAGAAATGCTACTTTACCTTTCCGGAGAAAATGTATGCCGTATTTGCCAGTACCGCTTTCGTTCTTTAGTAAAAATTTAAAAAATATTCTTTATAGGTTAATTCTACCCCACCGGCCGTAACAGGTACTCAGCATATAACAGGTACTTTGATAGGGCTTTCTTTTAGAAAATCCGATTAAAGTAAGGACCTGCTGGAGTAAACAATTTAAATTAAACTCCGCACCATTCCTGGCCAGAGAAGAAACTACCTCCCTATCCTCCTCCCAAATGAAACTTGCTATAGTGGTTTTGTCCTTTTTTATTTTAAAAAGCGCTACCTATGCCCAAAATACCCAGATTGACAGTTTAAACCGGCTCATTCGCCAAGCAACCACGGATACAGCCAGTATTAATCTTACTAATAGTAAAATCCGACTTTTAATTCGCATTAATCTGGACTCCGCCGAAACGCTAGGCTTGGCTACTCTTCAAAAATCAAAATCCCTTCGGTATTCTTACGGAGAAGCCGCCGCCCGCATTAACTTGGCCAGCACGTATATAATGAAAGGAAATTTTAAAAAAGCTTCGGAAAACATGAATATTGCCCAGAAAATATTTCTGGATATACCAGACTCTTTAGGGTTAAGTAATACCTACTCTACCTACGGTATGTATTATGGCATGCAAAGTAAATACGATTCTTCCATTACAAACCTGGAGAAAGCTATTAGCATTGCCGAACGCAATAAGTTTGAAGAGCGGCTGGCTACTTATTACGGCAACATTGCTATTGGCTACCAGATGCAAGCCAATTTTATAAAAGCTTTGGAATACCAGCAAAAATCCTTAAACCTGGCCATTGCCAATAAAGATGTTTCAAATCAAGCTTATATCCGCCTGAACATGGGGCTTGTCTTCGCCAATATGAAGGACACTTTGCGGGCCCGGCAATCTTTACTGGAATCTATCCGGTTGGCAAAACAAGAAGGAATAAAAAATGTGGAATTGTATGCCTATTCTAATTTAGCGAATTTATACAGTCAGAAAAAAGACGTTCAAAAAGAGTACGAATTTGCCATGAAAGCGGCCCAACTAGGCCAGGAAATGGGCGATTATGGCATTCAGGCCGCTAGCCTGTCTAAAGCAGCCGGCTCTCTGGCAACCATGCGGCAATTTCCGGCGGCAACGGCTTTAGCTAAAAAAGCCATCATTATTGCGGACTCTTCGGGCCAGACTTATAACCGGTACCAGGCTTACTCGAGTTTAGGGTATGTTTTACGGTTGCAAAATCAATACAAAGCAGCTATTCCTTACCTGGAAAAAAGTGTGGCGTTTTTAGAAAAAACCGATTTGTATAACGAAGAGGTAGGCAATACCTATCAACACTTATCTTATTGTTACGAGAAGACCGGCAATTTTAGCAAAGCGCTCACTTTTTTTAAAAATTCGGCCCAAATAGCGGATTCTGTTCTTAGCCGGGATAACATCCGCCGGGTAACGGAATTAAGCATGAATTATGAATTTAATAAAAAGCAAGAAACGCAACGGATCGAACAAAAAAACAAAGATGCTATTACCCAAGCCCGGCAGTTAGCTTTAATTGTTGGCCTGGTTCTTTCCTTTAGCCTGGCTGCCGTGGCATTTTGGGCTTACCGCCAGAAACAATTGGCGAATGCCCAGCTGCAAACCCAGAAAGAAGAAATTGAAAATACTTTAACCACTCTCAAGCGTACCCAAGCGCAGCTTATTCTGTCCGAAAAAATGGCATCTTTGGGCGAACTCACCGCGGGTATTGCCCACGAAATTCAAAATCCGCTCAATTTTGTCAATAACTTCTCGGAAGTAAGTGCGGAGTTGCTGGATGAACTGGCAGAAGAAATGCTGAAGGGGGACACCGACGAAGCTTTAGCCATTGTGGGTGATGTTAAAGAAAATCTGCAAAAAATCAATCATCATGGCAAGCGCGCCGACTTTATCGTAAAAGGCATGTTGGAGCATTCGCGGAGCAGTTCCGGCGAGAAAAAAACCTTGGATATCAGTAAACTTACCCAAGAGTACTATCGGTTAGCTTACCAAAATATACGCGCCAAAGATAAAGAGTATACCGCCAACCTGATTACAGAGCTAAATAACGACCTCCCGAAAATAGAAGTTAGTCCCCTGGAACTGGGTCGGGTACTGGTAAACGTGTTTAATAATGCCTTTTATGCCACCAAACAAAAGAAGGCCCAGCTAAACGGCCAATACCAGCCGGAGATAAAAATTACTACCAGTCAAAAAAATGGGTACGCAGTAATCCATATTCGGGATAATGGTACGGGCATGCCGGAAAATATCAAAAGCAAAATATTCCAGCCTTTCTTTACTACTAAACCCACCGGACAAGGCACTGGCCTGGGTTTATCTTTAAGTTATGACATTATTACCAAAGGGCACCAGGGCCAAATAGAAGTAAAAACAGAACCAGGGGAGTATACCGAATTTATTATTAACTTACCCCAAACGGCCAAGTCTAGGTTGGTTTAGCTGCTTTTCGTTTTACCGTCAGAAAATTAGTTTATGTATTTTTTTACCCTACTCTCTGTTTTTCTTCTTCTCAGGCGCTTGCGAAAATCCAACCAGGGCACCACTCAGACTTTTAAGTGGGACCAATGGCTGAATGTTTCCAGCTGGATTACTCTGGGCCTTATGTTTGCGATTGGCAGTTTTTTAAGCGACGAAGTATCTAATTTTAGCGCGGCCATTTATCTGTGGTTGGTCATATTCTTTATCTACAAAGAACCTGATTTTTATTCGTCCCGCGCCTTTGTTACCCCTATTTTGCCGTTTGCGGTAATTGCTTTTTTAAGCGGTTTTTTAAATTTAATTGTGCCGGACTTTTATAAAAATTGGGAAGGTTACTGGAGTGCGGCGATTATGGGTGCATTCGTCTGGAATTTTGCCAGTTGGATAAATGCTAATAAGCGCGAAAAAGAATTAGACTACGAACGCCAGCAAAGGCAACTGGAAGAACAACAAAAATTAGCTCTTTCGGCCCAAAATAACCAGCTCGAAGTTTTAGTAGCCGAACGCACCGCCGAAATAACCAAACAAAAAGAAGAACTGGAAGTAACTATAAAAGAACTCCAAGCCACCCAGGCGCAACTTGTTCAACAAGAAAAACTGGCTTCCTTAGGCGAGCTTACCGCGGGCATTGCCCACGAAATTCAAAACCCGCTCAATTTTGTGAATAACTTTTCGGAAGTAAGCACCGAACTGCTGGGAGAATTAAAAGAAGGCCCTTTGCAAAAATTACCTCCCGAAGAAAAACAGTACGCCGAAGAAATTTTGTTTGATTTAACCCAAAATCTGAACAAAGTATCGTACCACGGCAAACGGGCCGAGAAAATTGTGAAAGGCATGTTGCAGCACTCGCGCACGACCACCGGCCAAAAAGAACCCACGGACATTAATGCCTTAGCCGATGAGTATTTGCGGCTTTCGTACCATGGTTTGCGGGCGAAAGACAAATCTTTTAACGCCACTATTAAAACCGACTTTGCGCCGGATTTAAAACCTGTGGAAGCGGTTTCGCAGGATTTGGGTCGGGTATTGCTCAATTTGTATAACAATGCTTTTTACGCCATCAGCGAGAAGAAGAAATTACAAAACGGCGCTTTTGAGCCCACCATTAACGTATCTACCCAGCAAAAAGACGACAAAATAGAAATTCGGGTAAAAGATAACGGCTTGGGTATTCCCCAGGCCATCCGGGATAAAATCATGCAGCCGTTTTTTACGACTAAACCAGCCGGCAAAGGTACCGGCCTGGGTTTATCGCTCAGTTTCGATATAATCACCAAAGTACACGGCGGCACCATCGACTTAAATACCCAGGAGGGGGAATTTTCGGAATTTATCTTGCGCTTACCTCGGAATAACGGATAATTAATAATAATTTAAACACTATTTGACCCTATTTATTAAATAAATGAAAATATTAGTAGTGGACGACGAAGCCGATGTGCAGCCATTATTTTTACAACGTTTCCGGCGGGAAATTAAAAATGGCGAACTGGATTTTGCTTTTTCCGTGTCCGGAGAAGAGGCTTTTGCTTACCTGCAACAATACGATTCGGAGGTAGTACTGATTTTATCCGATATTAATATGCCCGGCATGAGCGGTCTGGAACTGCTGCAATTGATTCGCAAAAAGCACGAAACCAAGCCGCCCACCGTAATGATGATAACAGCTTACGGCGACGAGGAAAACTACCAGCAAGCCATGCACTACGGAGCCGATGACTTTTTAACCAAGCCCTTGGATTTTAGCCTGTTAAAAGAAAAACTTAAAAATTTTGCATCCTGATGGCCAAAATATTGGTGGTTGACGACGAGACCGATTTAGAATTACTGATTAAACAAAAATTTCGACGGAAAATTAGAGAAAACGCGTATGAGTTTGTTTTTGCGCACAACGGCGTAGAAGCTTTGCAGAAACTGGCCGAACACCCCGATTTAGATATTATGCTGAGCGACATTAACATGCCCGAAATGGACGGCCTAACCTTGCTCACCAAATTACCCGAGGTAAACCCGTTGGTAAAAGCCGTGATGGTATCGGCTTACGGCGACATGGAAAACATCCGGATGGCCATGAACCGGGGCGCTTTTGATTTTGTGTGCAAGCCCGTAAACTTCGAAGACCTGGAAGTAACCATGGATAAAACCATGCTGCACGTATCGCAACTGCGCGAAACCATGCAGGCCATTAAGGAAAATAACATTCTTAAAATGTACGTGGACGAGAACGTGCTGAATTTTATGACGCACAAAGAGTTCGAAAACAGTATTCTGGTAAATGAATCCATTGAAGCCACCATTATGTTTATGGATATTTGCGGTTTCACGTCTATTACCGAAAAAGTACCGGCCAATACGGTAGTGGGTTTACTAAACAAATATTTCGACTTGATGGTGAAAGAAGTAATTGCGCAGAATGGCCACGTGGATAAATTTATGGGCGATGCGGTGATGGCGGTCTTCCGGGGTAATTACCACCTGGACCGGGCCATGGATGCGGCCTTAGCGGTGCGCGAAAAATTGAATCAGGAAAATGAAGTACAGTTAGATGGGCATTTTTTTAAACCGCAGGTTTCGGTGGGCATTAATTCCGGCGAGGTTATTTCGGGTAATATTGGTTCTGTTTCGCTGCGCCGCTTAGACTATACCGTTATCGGCGATGGCGTTAATCTGGCGCAACGGCTGCAATCGGTAGCGCAGCCCAACCAAATCGTAATTTCGGAAGCAGTTTATGAACAAGCGAAAGAATCGTTTCAGTGCCAGAAAATAAAAGAAGTAAATTTAAAAAATAAAGCAGTTCCCGTGGTAATCTACGAAGTTTTAGAATAAGCGGCGGGTACAAGCCATTTCGATATTCGATTTTTCAATGTTTGATGTAAAATACTATTATCCGGATAGTAGATACCAAATTTTTACTTAGTTAAGTTCTTGTACAAAATATAATAAAAGAAATGCTGGCATGAGTAGCTGGTTTTTTTAATTTATTAGTAGCCTAACCAACAACTAATAAGGACCAATTACTTAAACTGTTTTTTTAAATAATTAAGCATGAAGCGCGGCATTAAAAAGATTTTATTGATTTTATTCCGCTAATTTTAATCAAGTAAATCGAGTATCGAACCATCGAACATCGGATAGGATTTTTTATGAAAAGTAAGATCTATTCCTTGCTTAATATTAAACCGGCCGAAGTCCGGGTAGTAAAGCAACTTTTTTTAGTACAGTTTTTTTTAGGTGTGGGCACCTCGTTTTTATTTACCAGCGCGCTCACCCTTTTTCTGGCGACTTACCCCATTAAAGAACTACCTAAAGTGTCGTTGCTGGCGGCCGGTCTGTTATTGGGCGCCAATTACGTGTATGCGGCCTTAGAAGCCAAGCTATCGCCTAAAAAGCTGTTGCAGGTGATTATTTTATTTTCTTTAATCTCTATTGTTTTTACCTGGTTAGAAGCTGCTCTCTTTCCCATTACCTGGCTGCCTTTTTTCTTATCAGCTTGGAATTTAGTATTGTATATGGTAATAGGGTATGCTTTCTGGGGTATGGCGGCCATTATCTTTAACGTCCGGGAAAGTAAAAGAATATTTTCGATTGTAGGCTCCGGCGACATTCCGGCCAAAATTCTAGGGTACGCGGCGGTAGCGGTTTTAGCCCCAGTTATAAGCGTTATCAACGTGCTGGCTATTTCCATTATTGCTTTTTTAATAGCCTACTATTACCTAAACCAATTTAATCACCCGGTTATTGTGGCCTCGCCCGAGCAGGCGCACCACCCGCCCACCCGGTCGGGGCACCCAGTGAGTGAGGAACATCCTGGTTTTATCAGCCGTTTTTTTGAAAATAATTTAATATTGGTAATTGCCGTTTGGTCTTTCGTAGGATTTACTATTTTCTCTTTGCTGGATTACACTTTTTTAACCGAAATAAAGGTTAAGTATAAAACCAGCCACGAACTAGCTTCTTTTCTGGGTATTTATTTTGCCGTGGGCCGGGTACTGGCTATGTTTATTAAAGTAGTTTTCAGTAGCCGGGTTATTAACCGCTTGGGCTTAGCTAATTCTTTACTGGTAACGCCTGCTATCTTGCTGCTCATCACTGGATTTATCTTACTCACGCCGCATAATGCTACCGACGTTCTAATAATTTTTGGCTTAATGGTGTTGCTTTCCGAGGTTTTAAAATCGACGGTACAGGAACCGGCTTTTTTTATTTTATTTCAACCCTTGCATCCGCACACGCGCTTAAAAGGTCATTTAATTACCAAAGGTTATACTTTGCCTTTTGCCTTACTGGTAGTGGGTATTTTTGCTTTTGCTTTCCGCGACCCGCATGGCGAAATTTCGATTGCGCTGGTTTGCCGCACCTTGGTTTTACTCCTGGCTGTTTGGTCGGGAATGGTGTTGCTGATTAAAAAAGAATATGTACATACCCTGATTCAAGCTTTAAAAAAGGGTTATTTTACGGGCACGCAACTTTTTTTATCCGACAAACCCGTCCGCGATTTGTTACTGGCCAAAACTACCAGCGAAAAGCCCAAAGAAGTATTGTTTGCTTTAGAATTACTGGAACGCTCGGGGTATAAACAAATAGATACTTTATTATTACAGGAGTTACATAATGCTTCATCGTTAATAAAAAAATACGTTTTATCCCGAATTACGCACCGGAATATAACCGCAGCTTTACCGGTTGTAGCGCAGCAATTAGCGGCCAATCCCTCCCCCGATACCAAACCCGATTTAATTCGGGCGCTCTATTACTTAAATCCTGAACAAGCTCGGGAACAGAATAAATTTAAAAATTTAGACCCGGCGAGTAAAAAAGCGGCTTTACTGGGTTTAGCTTCGCGTCCCGAACCTACTATCCAGCAAGTAGTGGAGCAAGAAGTAACCGCATTGGCCGCTGCCTCCCCGTTAGAAGCTAAGCTACTGGCTTTAGAGATTATTTCGGCCGCGCCCCACGGCAATTTTCAGGCGCCTTTGCAAAGCTTACTACAAGATTCTTCGCCAGTAATTTTTAAAAACGCGATGGAAGCCGTGGGCCAGGTTAAAGCTTATTCCTTATGGTCGGTGCTGCTGGTTATATCGGCAAAACAAAATACCACGGGAGCCTTGCAGAGAGCTATTTTACACTTCGGCGATTCAATTTTTGCTCCAGAATACCTGATTCCTGGTTCTGTACCAGAGGCAATTAACCATATAATTATCAAAACGGCTGGAACCATAACCGGTCATCTGTCTACTAATTATCTGCTGTTTTTTTTGCGAGCCCAAAACCAAACGAGAGATTTAGCAGTAGCCGCCCTGTACCGGAAAAAAGCCAATTTAGCGGATGCTGGTCAGGAAGAAGTGGCCACTTGGCTCGAAGCCAAACTAGCACAAACGAAACAGAAAATAAACGTTACTGCCCGCTTAGCCGCTGATCCGGTTGCCGGTTTATTGACCACTGCTTTGAAATCGGAAATTGCGCAAGATGGGCAGCTTATTTTACAAGCCTGCGCTTTGCTCTACAACCGTCCGCACCTCGAACGCGTGCTGCAGCTAATAAAATCCCGGGACCAAGCCCGCCTTTTTAACGCCATTGAAATGCTGGAGCTCCATATCCCGAAACGCTACTTTTTGCCTATAGATGTTATTTTGGAATACGCGCTGGAGTTTCAGCCTGCTCCTACGTTTAACGTAAGTACCCACGCTTCCGGGGTAAGCTCCGTTATTCAGGAAATACTAGTGGCCCCCGAAACCAGTTTTAATGTCTGGACGAAATCCGTAGCTTTATACTTGATACCTACTTTAAAGAATAAGGATTTTTTGCAAATTCTGAGCGAACCGCTCCCGGAAGAAAATCATCCTTTACTGAGTGAAACTAAAAGATTTGTTATTTCGCAAGTAGAATTATAGTTGCTGCATGTTACTCATAGAAAAAGTGCTCACCCTCCGGTCTTCGGAAATTTTTCAGAACACACCCGAAGCCGAATTGGTGGAACTAGCCGGAGTTTTAGAGGAATTGTACCTGAATACTAACGAAACCTTATTTCAAAAAGGCGACGTGGGTGAAAGCATGTATTTTATTTACAAAGGGAAAATCCGCGTTCACGATGGCAACCTAACATTAGCCGTTTTAGAAGAAAATGAAATTTTAGGAGAATTGTCGGTGCTGGACGCCGACACCCGTTCAGCGAGCGCCACCGCTCTGGAAGAAACCATTCTGCTGAAGCTGGAACAAGAGCCTTTCTATGATATTATGCTGGCGAACGCCGAAGTACTTAAAGGAATTTTAAAAACGCTGGGTCGCCGGCTCCGGATTATGGATGCCAAACTGGCCGAGACTAAAACAAGTGCTCCCACGGCGCAACCTTCTTTTTAATTTGCGCCAGGTACACTTGCTTTTGTTCTTCGCGCCGTTTTTTAGATGAGGCCGTAAAGTAGCAATGGTTTTCTAAAAATTTAATTTGTACTTGGTTCCAGTCCCGTTCATTTTTCACGATTCCTTGCCACAGAAACTCCTGGTACAGCCCCTCCCCGATTACATAAAAATCGCTGCGGCCCAAGTAATCCAAATCGGCATCGCAAATAATTTCTTCTAATTGGGTCTGCGGCTTTTGAGGTACTTGCGTGGCTTTAATTAAATTAAAAATAACTTCTTTTTGGCGGTCCGTAAATTTAAAAAGGGTTAAGTCAGTATCGGCTATTTCGCAGCTTTTAGCTTCGTGCCCCTGGTAAGTAAATAAGAAACCCATATCGTGGTACAAGGCTCCTACTTTTAAAAGAAACAGATCTTCGGCGGAGTTTACCATTTCTAAATCCGAAATTGCGGTACATTGCGCTACTACATCTACCGTATGTTTAAGGTGGTGGTACGTATGCTTTTCGGTTAATCCGGTGCGTAATTTCCGGAGGGCGTAATCCTGTATTTCGGGGTAGGTAGCAGTGGGCATTATTGGTATGTAAACTACGGAATATACAATATTTCTGGCGGTTGTTCAACAAAAATCGATTGTTGCCTTAGGTAACCAGGTTTATGCCTCCCATCTCTACGGCTTTAAAGAAAATTTTAAATTTTTAATCTCATCCTTCACAAAATTTACTTTTAACGCTTCCGGCGTATTTTTTTGAGGATTCAGAAACTTGATTTCTAAATTATAGTTGATTTTTTTAATCAATACTTGACTGCCCGGAACGGGCTTGTGACCGGCGTTCCGCATTCTTTCGGTAACTAAGTCGTTCAGACTTTTTAAGGTGGTCATGTAATTTACTTTAAACGGAATCTGGGCGTTTGGTGGAATGGTGTATTGCTCCTCCGTAAGTAAAGTTTCTTTATGGTTCAGGTTAATAAACACATCTTTTAGCTTGGTTCTTTGGGTGCCGCTCAATTGAATGGGTTGCGCACCAGCACTTTGTATCTCGTAGTCCAAGTTCAGGCTGATAATCATTAAATCGATCAGAAGCGGTAAGTCAAAGTCGTTATTATTATGAATAGAGAAGAGTAACCGGCCTCCTTTCCAACTCACGGAGTCCACGAACAAGCCAGAAATTACCGGTTTAAAGTTTTTTTTTGTTCGTTATCTTTAATTTTGCTCCAACTCTCGTTTATCTCCAGAAACTGCTTTTCGGCGGCGGCTCGGGTTGCATCCGAAATGTTAGAACGGTCGAGTAAGCTATACAAAGTGCATAAAGCATCGCGCTTCGAGCGATAACCTTCATAAAATTCTGGCGACACTTCTACCATCTGCTGGGAGTTCGCGTTTACAATTTTAGAAAAATCGGAGGTAAACGATCCCGAGGCACTGGCTGCGCCTATATTCTTGATCTTGTCGGCGTCGGCTTTAGCGGCCGCTTCTAACTTAGTAGCTAAATCTACCACTGTTTTGCTATCATAGCCGTTTACTACCTTTAACCATTTGGTATCGGGCAAAGTGCAGTTGCTCGTGGATGCCGGCTCAAACATTTGTTTAGTGGGGGGTTGCGCCGTACACCCCATCAGGCAGCACATTACAAATGCCACATTATCCAGAAACTTCTTCATAATTTAAAAAAATGTGTTTAGTGAATCATGCTAGCAGAAGATTACCGGTTAAAATTTTGCGGCTGGAGCAATACCCATTACACGGGTAAGTGCCAAGGAGAAGTTACTGATGCTGTTTGCATTGTTCCTTTTTTAAGAGATTTTTTCAACTAATATACTAGTAGTTAATAATTTATGTAACCTAATATTATTTTAGAATAAAGAAAAGCAAAACTTATTTTTTCTAATTCTTGATTGCCGGCCGAGCTACGCTGCCTCCTCCTCCGGTCCTGAAATGAGCCGCAGGAGCTTACCACCCGATCTACCGGTTTTTTACCAGTTACACAATTATTAAATTTGTAGTGTATAAAGCTGGCTTTATAGAGCAAGTTCTCTTCGCTTATCAAAGACTACAAAGGATTTAAAAGAGGTTTTTTTAATTTTTACTTGCCTACCGGCTTGTTAGCAGCATCTGCACCCAGCATTTTATGCCTAGAATCACCCGCATAAATCCTAAAATTTAAAAAATTTACTCGGCTTAACTTCACATTGCTACGCTTTTCTTAATTAAAGCATGGCATCTTAATCCAGAATGCCGGAATTATTTGTTATGCCCGCGTTTTATAGTTTTAGCTGTTCTATTACTTCGCCTGGTAGTATTTAATTTTTTAAAAAGTAAATCGGGTATTTGTGTTTAAACTTTTGGCAAGGAGGTAAAAAGTTAATAATCTTCTTTAAACGTTAGCCACAATTCTAAGTGCTCCGGAGTCATGCTCAAATCACTTACTACATAAGCCCCGGTGCTATCCAACAGTTCTAACTCAGCTTTACTAAACTTAAAAATTGCGTTAAACCGAGCTAGCTGAACCAACATTCCTTTAGCTGGTGTGTAGGGCAGGTAAAAAACTATGTTATTTACTTTTTTTAAAATAGAAAAGTGTAATCCTTTATTTTCTATATCATACAGGTAATTTTCTACGGGACCTTGCAATAAGTAAAATGCTACTTTCATAAACGTTAGATTAATCCCGGGCTATTGCGTTCACCCTTATTGGCCTCCCAAAAATAGAACTGTTTTGGTATAGAAAAAACGGAATGGGAATAGGAGGTATGGAAAGTTCGTGTTTAAAATACCTTTATAACAGATTTAGAGGGATGCGCATCGAATTTAGTCTATAAAATTAACTACAAAGAGATTTTAGCAGTTTGCCAGGAAGTAAAGGTTTTCCTGTTTAATAACTAACTGTTTTGAGTTACACCATCTCCTCTGGAACAATGCTGTTTTAAGGGAAGCTTCCAGTGGTGCCCTGGACATAAAGTCACATTTCTACAATTGTGATTGGAAAAAATATAGCGAAAGATGTTTAAAATAATTAACAATCTTAACAAAGCAGCAATTGATGATGGGCTTAAAAACATTCTATACCTCGCTTTCCAGAAAGGTTATGTTAATGCTTTACTAATATACACCTGAAGGAAATTAAATAGTGCCTACACAATGCTAATTTTTATCAAATTTTTAATAATTAATTTTTTTATATATAATATAAATTATATATTTGTTGCATATATTTAGATCGCCGGTAAGTTACTGATCAATTATTTCTTATCCATGTTAGGAAAGAGATTAAAAGTGGCTTTGCGCGTGTACGGAATATACCCCATTGATTTAGGTTATACATTATTATCCATTTTCTAACATACAATTTTACTTATGAAACAATTATTCATCAAATCAGCATTTATTGCTAGTGCCTTATTTTTAACGAGCACCTTCAACGCTTCTGCCACAGCCCGGTTAGCCACTTTTGGTTTTTGGGAAATTATCTTTGGCAATCATACCGGTGGCCATACCGGAGGGAATAACAACGGGAACACCAACGCCCCCATTGATGGAGGATTAAGTTTGCTCGTAGCAGCTGGTGCCGGTTTAGGCATTAAAAAAGCCCGTGAACGTAGAAAAAAAGAAAAGGACGGTGCCGATATAAATAACGATCATCTTTAATTTTATCAGCCAAATTTCCTATCTGATTTTAATCGCTCATTTCTGATTAGAAATAAATGTAAGCATTGGTGCTTGTAGTTTTTCTTTCAGTAATGAGCGTTTCATCTTTACCACAACTTTTCCACAGTTAATCCTTTCTATTTACCCTTTATCATGACTATCACCGCTACCATCCATAAAAGCTTACTGAAATATACTGAAGTAACTTTTGTTATTAAGCTTATAACCTTCACGGCTCTTCTGTATTACTTTAATGTATTTTATATAGCTATCACGGATGCGAACGGGGCTATTTTCAGTTCTTTTCTCCATTCCTATCTGGATTATATTTCCTGGCTTAGAACATCCATCTTGCATACGGCTCAATTAATAGGGCAAACATTTGGTTTAAAATCTTACATTGCTGATAGCTATACTTTAACTGTACCTCATGGTCCGGGCGTGATTATTGGCTATACTTGCTTGGGCTACGGAGTAATGAGTTTTTGGATAGCTTTTATTGTGGCGCAACAAGACACTTGGCAAAGAAAAGTAAGCTGGTGCCTTATAGGCTTAACCAGTATTTGGTTAATAAACTGCTGGCGAATAGCCGTTATATTGATTGCTCTGGCTAAAAACTGGAACGTCAATCAATATTTAGATCATCACGATACGTTTAATGTAGTCGTTTATGCTTTACTTTTTTTACTCATTTATTTGTACTACAAACACAGTAAAAAAGAGTTAAAAACAAATAGGCCGGCTCATTCTAATAAGGATTTGCTTGTTACGTATTAGCGCTATTTACTATACGAGCAATGTACTTTACTTGCTATTAGATCTATAGAAATACTACAACCGTTAAATCTGGGCCAACTTCTATAACTTCTTCCTCCTCCAATTCTTGCAGATCTGCCAGAATTATTCCGGAACAAATCATATCTAAACCGGTAAAAATCAAATTTTAGTTAAAGGCCCACGCGAGTAGGGCCTTTTTCTGGTTAAAGTAATTAAGGATTAAAGAGGTAACAAAATAGCATGAATTGTATCTAGATACAAGTACTGAACAAGGCTAAACAAAGGATTACTACTATACTGGAATTTAAAAAAATAATCAAAATTCTTTATACACATGTTTCGGATTTCTCGGGCAAAAACAGTAATCAGGTAAGGATTTTGGTTTTAATGAATATATAATGTAAACGCTATGAAATTAGAAATCTATCCCAACACTAACGAAGAAGAGTATGATATAATGACCGAACGCCTTAACATGCTGGCGGACGCATTAGCCAATGTGCAACCCGGCAGAAATCTACCGAAAGCAATAGAGGACAAAATTGGCAGTTGGGATATAATTCATTTCTTAAAAAAACTAATATATAAAATCACTTACTAAGAACTACACTATAAGCTGTTAAACAGGCTGGAGTAAGACTATGCATCATCTAAAATGTTTAAGATTTCAATTCTAACATAGTGCGATTAAAGGACTTGCTCTATAATACCAAAATAGCGTACCCTTCCTTATTCCAATTCTAACATAGTGCGATTAAAGGAGCATTTCTCCTTATCCCTTATAAATTCCAAATTCAAATTTCAATTCTAACATAGTGCGATTAAAGGTTTAAATAATTTTTAATTTTTTGTTCCTTTTAACTCTATTTCAATTCTAACATAGTGCGATTAAAGGGATTAATAGCCAGTTAAAAACATATTCATTAAACATATTTCAATTCTAACATAGTGCGATTAAAGGCTTAACGCAAGTAGATAAAACCTACTGCGTGGCCTAATTTCAATTCTAACATAGTGCGATTAAAGGAGCTTATTTGCCCTGCTTAAGCAGCGTTCCGCCATCGATTTCAATTCTAACATAGTGCGATTAAAGGAGATCCAGACACCAATGGCTAATAGCATCACCAAATATTTCAATTCTAACATAGTGCGATTATAGGCTTTCGGGTGAAGTAGAAAAGGCGGTTATTATCTCTATTTCAATTCTAACATAGTGCGATTAAAGGAAAAACATCAACTTCAGCCCGAACAGAAACCAACGTATTTCAATTCTAACATAGTGCGATTAAAGGGGTTATTCAGCCGACTAAACCACGGATTATTCAGATATTTCAATTCTAACATAGTGCGATTAAAGGGGTATTAGCTTGCTTTATTGCCCGCATAACTACAAGAATTTCAATTCTAACATAGTGCGATTAAAGGCGGGCTTAATCCTTCTACCGCCAACCACGAAAACAAATTTCAATTCTAACATAGTGCGATTAAAGGAATAAGGCCCTTTGTGCGGCACTATCGCTGCCTAAATTTCAATTCTAACATAGTGCGATTAAAGGAGCACCTATTCCAGAGTCAGTAACACCTGCTCCGCTATTTCAATTCTAACATAGTGCGATTAAAGGTCAATAAAGTAGCTTATGTATCAGGAATACTTCCATTATTTCAATTCTAACATAGTGCGATTAAAGGTTGGTCGGACTGTTTTACACCAGCGTAAATTAGTTAGATTTCAATTCTAACATAGTGCGATTAAAGGACGAATATGGGGCTTACTCTCCTGAAGTCGAAGCTTAATTTCAATTCTAACATAGTGCGATTAAAGGTTATTTTAACGATTTAATACCTTATTAATTTCTTCTAATTTCAATTCTAACATAGTGCGATTAAAGGTCAGTATTACGGAAGGCCAAAAAGTTATAAAGTATGATTTCAATTCTAACATAGTGCGATTAAAGGATGCCAATAGTTTGGCGTAACGTGTATGAACATAATATTTCAATTCTAACATAGTGCGATTAAAGGTTAGCGCAGCAAAGAGAAAAAAGCTCGGCAGAAAAAATTTCAATTCTAACATAGTGCGATTAAAGGAGGAAGCTTGAGACACGCCGGAAATCATTATACCATATTTCAATTCTAACATAGTGCGATTAAAGGCAACGGATCTCTGGGAAACGCCTCAGGCATTTTTCGAATTTCAATTCTAACATAGTGCGATTAAAGGGAAAACTGCAACCATGCTTTTGTGATGGGTTTAAAATTTCAATTCTAACATAGTGCGATTAAAGGCCCTCCAAAACCGGGTTAACAGCCGCCGAACACCCAATTTCAATTCTAACATAGTGCGATTAAAGGGGTATGGAATCTGACTGGGCAACTGCAAACCGAAATATTTCAATTCTAACATAGTGCGATTAAAGGTTACCGGTTTCAATTTGCTTCGGGATCCGAAACCGGCATTTCAATTCTAACATAGTGCGATTAAAGGAAATGCAGAAGCACTTACATCTGCTTCTGCAAAAAAATTTCAATTCTAACATAGTGCGATTAAAGGTTATTTGCCTGACTTTTATGTAAGTATCGGTTTTATATCTCAATTCTAACATAGTGCGATTAAAGGATACTTAGACGATTTTCTGCACTTTGCAAAAGCGTTATTTCAATTCTAACATAGTGCGATTAAAGGTTGTTTTTAGGCGAGATCAGCAAAGCTTATAACCGCATTTCAATTCTAACATAGTGCGATTAAAGGTTGGGAGTTTGATTTTGATCCGAGTGATCGCATTAAATTTCAATTCTAACATAGTGCGATTAAAGGGTGCGAGGAAAAACTCGAACGCAAGCAAGAAAAAATATTTCAATTCTAACATAGTGCGATTAAAGGGATTCCAAAGAATCGAATGTGCAGCGCATGGGTCCGCATTTCAATTCTAACATAGTGCGATTAAAGGCCGACCTTACGTCAGTGTATCGCAGGTTACAATTAAATTTCAATTCTAACATAGTGCGATTAAAGGCAACGGCGGGCTTAGTGGATTATGTCAAGCAACGAGATTTCAATTCTAACATAGTGCGATTAAAGGGGGTATTAAATTCGACAAGTCCAACGCGGGTCAAATATTTCAATTCTAACATAGTGCGATTAAAGGCTCCCAAAGAGGCCAAAGGGAAAGCGGCTAAAAAGATATTTCAATTCTAACATAGTGCGATTAAAGGCACTTTAGAAAAGGTTAATTGGGTAAGGGGTAACGAATTTCAATTCTAACATAGTGCGATTAAAGGTTAAAAGAATCCGAAATAGATGTTTCGCCTACGCAATTTCAATTCTAACATAGTGCGATTAAAGGCCGCCGATTGGGTACAGGGTGTTTGATTTTACGTATATTTCAATTCTAACATAGTGCGATTAAAGGGCGATCGGATTTTTCCATTATGGCGCTCTTAGGCATATTTCAATTCTAACATAGTGCGATTAAAGGGCAGAAACTCCGGGCTCAATCCTTCCAGCCCTTTCAATTTCAATTCTAACATAGTGCGATTAAAGGTAAATCGAAAGAGGCCAAGTGGGAACGCAAAGACAAATTTCAATTCTAACATAGTGCGATTAAAGGCAAATCTTTTCCAGGGCTCTAGGCGCTTAGAACGAAAATTTCAATTCTAACATAGTGCGATTAAAGGTGCTATGGCGAAAGGCGGTGTTTCCAGTATGGCCATATTTCAATTCTAACATAGTGCGATTAAAGGAGCACCATCGAATACGACGAACAAGGCAACCGCTTAATTTCAATTCTAACATAGTGCGATTAAAGGTACTAACACAAATTTATTGTTGGCATCTAAGGAAAACATTTCAATTCTAACATAGTGCGATTAAAGGAGTCTGTACTAAGTTAGGGTGGTTCGCTATTCACTAATTTCAATTCTAACATAGTGCGATTAAAGGCCGGCAGCAAATGTCGATGGTACAGGTAGATATGATATTTCAATTCTAACATAGTGCGATTAAAGGATTGGCAAGAACTCCTATTATCCGGCTCGTCAGGCTTATTTCAATTCTAACATAGTGCGATTAAAGGTATCCGGATTATAGTCAATAATTGTCAGGCCAGCTCTATTTCAATTCTAACATAGTGCGATTAAAGGGGTTAACTGGCACCATGAGCTTATCTGCACTACCCTATTTCAATTCTAACATAGTGCGATTAAAGGCCGTTGTAATTTAATCATCTAAACAGCCTTGTAAGGGTTAAATTAAGGTTTTTCGCTTGGTAGAAAATAGATAAAAGTTGTCGATGAGCAATAATACGTTTTAACGGAGGCATAGACAACTGTATCCTGGATACGTGAAAGCGGTTTTTTATACTTTAAAACGAACAAAAATAAAGTAACCAATTTATCAGCATCCACTTCGACGACTAAGTCCCTACAAAAAGTTGTCAATCTGACTGCGGGCAACACCCACAATTTGTTTATCTAACCACTTATGTTCCCGGCTCTTAAAGATTATAATACTATCGTAATCCAAGTCCATGATTTCCCGGGCTTTGCTCAGCATTTCTTTTAACTTTACTTCGGTAATTTCGCCTTCGAATACGGAATTCTGAATCCAGTTCAGGTATTTGCGGCAAAGTTTTAACATCCGGGCGACGCGCAATTCACCTATGTCATATACCACTACTACGTACATCTTTTACCACCAGATTTTAAAAGGTTTATATTCTTCTATATTTAAAATATGTTTACTGAGTTTATAACATTCCAGTTTTACCAAGTGCTTGTAGCTAACCGATTTACTGAGAGTACGGTGCTTAATGGTTTCTTTTAAGCGTTCTTCAAATGCTTTTACAAAAACCTTCTTCCCGCTTTCTTTTAAAACGCAACCGTTAATGTCGGTCATAAAATCGTTGGGTTGAATTTCTTTCTTGTTCAATACCCGGAAAATAGTGCGGTCTACCAGAACCGGTTTAAATATCTCGGCCAAGTCTAAGGCTAAAGAGTAGCGCCGGGTACCCGGCTCGTGCAAAAAGCTGATGGTGGGGTTCAATTGGGTGTGGTAAATCATATCCATACAAACCGAATAGCACATCATGTTGCCAAACGAAATCAGGACATTTACTTCGTTTAGGGGTGGCCGCTTAGAACGATTTACCATGGTAAAGCCCGACACAATGGTATCAAAAGCCGCATAATACGTTTGCCGAATATTACCCTCGATGCCCATTAACTCGGCTACCTCACTGGTAGCCGAGATTTGGGTAGCATATCCTTCTATTTGGCTAATTATTTGGGCAAGGTCTTTTTCCCGGTTATTGTAGTAGCGCAGGTT
The DNA here is from genome assembly GCF_003340495.1 of Adhaeribacter pallidiroseus. Taxonomy (NCBI): domain Bacteria; kingdom Pseudomonadati; phylum Bacteroidota; class Cytophagia; order Cytophagales; family Hymenobacteraceae; genus Adhaeribacter; species Adhaeribacter pallidiroseus. Next base: position 1,106,818 of record NZ_QASA01000001.1, on the reverse strand, counting down.
CTTTAACATGTTAAAAGCCGCTCCTTCCACAAATTTTTGCGCCAGCACCATGCGTTTATTCCGAAGGGTATAATGCCGGGTTTGCTCTACCTGCATTTTACCGGCCAGCAAATAATCTTTGGCGAAGAAAGAACCGGTATAATGCTCGTAGTAATCAAAGAAATGCGCCGAAATACCGTTTTTGCCCAGGAAGTTGTACATCGCACTGTTCGCGTCCAGGTTGCCAAACACGTATAAATCCGAAACGGTTTCTACCGGAATATACCGGCAAGGCCCTTCTTTGCCTTGTTCATCTACGGGCGTAAACTGCAAGGTATTGTCTTTGCGGCTCAGCCGACCAGGATTAAATAAATAGTAGCTTTTTTTCATGGCACTCAGCTTAAGCGGTTAAACAAGCTAAAATTAAAAGCGAAGAGAATAGCTATTCTTCCACGTAACAAAAATCGAAATAGCTGCATTGCTTGCAGATAGGTTTGTTAAGTAAAGGCGGACATTGGGCCTGCGCCAGTAACCGGCTTATTTCCCCGAGCCAGATCACAATCGCTGCGCGGTCAGCGGGGGTAAGTTCTACGGTTTCGGTTTTGCGGAGCGTGGGGTATTCAATGATGCCGGTAGCGCCGGCGATGCCGTTTTGTTCCAGAACGTAGAGGTAATATTTCACCTGGGCCAGGTGCGCCGCTTCTACTTTATCTGACTTTTTTATTTCGTGTACCACCTTGGCTTTCGGGTCGTAGAAATCAATTTTAACTCCCCCCAACACTACTTCCCGGTACCGCTCGGCCCGTTGCGGGTAGGCCGTTTCGTGAATCAGTTTGCCTTCGCTAACCGTGTCGGAGGTATTCTCCATCCGAATTTCATGCGCGTGCAGCCACAGTTCGCGGTGGCAAACGTGATAGAGGTTTATATGGGTAGCAGTGATATGCATGAAAAGCTACTTTTATAGACATTATTTAGATAATTATAAAAATATATCATCTTGCCAGCTTTCCCCTTCACTTTTTGCCTGTAGACCAGTAAAGCTATTATAAGGTTTATTTGTTAAATAATAAGTAATTGTAAGTAAATTTTGATTGCTTTTTTCAAATACAAATTTTTCCAACCGAAGAAAACCAGAACGAAGCCAACCAACAAAAACATTCTTCCTTATCTGAACCTTTAAACTTTCAGCATTAATAAAGTCAAACTGTTGTAAATATTTCTCATATTCAGATTTACATGCTTGCGGTAATATTTTAATGCCATCAAATTGTTTATAAAATTCTTCTTCGGTATGTTTTGAATTTATTAAAGGCGACAGACTTTTAACAGCATCATCTAAATAAAAATAAATGCGGTTAAATTCTTCTAAGTCTTCTGGTTCCCAAGTTGGATAGACAAAGTCAATTAATTCTTGCAACTTTTGCTCATCTATAATGCCATCATATTCATTTTCAACTGTAGCTAAAGCTTGCAATGTCCGTTCAATTATGGCAGTTGTATAAATATATTTGTCTGCTTTATTTCGGTTTTTAAAAATATAGCAAAAACATATGCCTTTTTCACGTCGCCGGTTTACCCGACCGAAGCGTTGTATTAATGCATCAATGGGAGCTGGTTCGGTAAAAATCACATCGTAATCAATATCAAGACTGACTTCAATAGCTTGCGTGCCTACCAGTAGACATACCTCTTCTTCTTTTAATGCCTTTTCTTTCTGACTGCGGTCTTTGCCATTAAATGCGCTGTGTAATAAAACTGCCTTGTCTACACCTACAAAGCTCTTTAGCTTTTCAAAAGTTTGCTGGGCTTCGTATACTGTATTACATACCACTAATACTTTTCTACCAGCTTGTAATTCAACCTGAATTAAGCTAAGGTTTTCGGAGAGTAAACCATTCTGTAATATTACCCGGTGCCGCTTAAACTTTTCGTAGAGAGCAGTTTCTGCCTGTATTGGTGTAAATTGACCAATAGCTTCTTCTAATTCTTTTTTCAGGAAAGCGGGCATGGTAGCAGTCATTACCATTACTTTGGCATTCAGATGCTTTGTTACAAATTCGAGCAGTACTTTAATTTGGGCAAAAACATTTGGACTATAAGCATGTATTTCATCAAAAATAAAATAGCCGCCTGTCCATTCAAAAATGCCTTGTTCAAAACCTTTCAGCCCAAATAAATGCTTAAGTAGCTGGAAAGGCGTTACTACTTTAACCGGCGTAAGCAAGGTTCGGAATTTTTCTTTAATGCTTTTTATTTTTTCCTTTTTCTGGCTGACGCTATATTGAAATTCATCAAAATAATTGTTCAAGTAATCGATTAACTTACCGTGCAGCATTCCGGCTTTTTCTTCTCCTAAGCCTTTTTCTACATCGCTTAATCGCTCATACATGGCGTTAATAGAAGCTGTAAAAGGCAAAACGTAGAAAACGCGCCCTTGTCCGGAATGAATAAGTTGATTTTTAAGCCAGAGAAGTGCACTTTCGGTTTTCCCAGAACCAGTTGGAGCAGTTAATATAAGGTTCCCCGTTGTATCCCTGCATTCTAATTGATGTAGGTAAAAATCCGTTTGTTTGGCCAGGAGCGCTTGGCGCTGGTTGTCTAAAAAATTAAAATCAGAAAGTTCTAAATGAGTTATGCTTTCAACGCGAGCAGAGCCTAAATGGTCACAATGCTTTAAAGCACCAAACAAAAGCAGCAGAGAAAAATATTCGGCATTGGTTTGGGTAAATCTATTTTTAAGGTAACGTCTCACTAAGGCATGAACCGGAAAGTCCGGCACTTCGCCAATAGTTACATCGTAAGCAAAAAGCAAAGTTTTAACATCACTTACCGGAATATTTTCTTTAAACGCTGTTCCAAAACTGCGGTCTTCGTTATAATCCAATCCTAAGCTAAATTCATCTTCCTCTTTCTCCGGGTATTGCGTATCAATATAATCTTTAATTAGGCATTCAAAATCTTTATGATGCCCGGCAACAACAAGATTAAGCAGTTCCTTAAGATTTTGTGGAAGTGCAGAAGCAGCTACAAAAGGAAGTGAAAAAAGTTCATGCCTCTGATAATGCCATTTAGCTGGTTGCCCTCTTAATACATTTTGAAATTCCTGGTGCGCTTTGCCTAAATCATGAAATATAATAGCTAATTGCAAGGTATTCCAAAAATCAAAATCTTTGGTAAAAGGAATTTGCGGGAACAATTTCTGCAAGTAATTTCTAATTAGTAAACAATCATCTATGTGGGTCTGCAAAGTAAGCGGCGGCTCCGATTTAGCTAATATTTCCGGCAATTTAACTTTAGGCATACACGGAAAAATCTATTTCATGAAAGTAAATATCTATTGGTTTATTAGGCGCAAGCTCGTCACGGAATGCTTGTATGCCGGTAGCAAGAGCATTTGATTTAAAGTTGATGATAGAATAAGGTTCTGTACCAATATTATTGCGGGGAAAAGAATTGGTAAAATATTTTGGTAATGCCTGAATTTGCCCAGCCAAACGATTTTTAGCAAATGGAATAATTTGTCCCCGTACTTTATCCGCATTTACAACGGCTGCTAATTCTCCTTTTTCTATATTCGTAACGGTAGCTAAATCGTTCATGCGGCCTAATAACAAAGGGTAATAAGGCTGCCGAAAATAATCGGCAATAATATTATCTGTTAAATAAAGTCGTAAAAAAGCATTAAATAAAAACTCACGGTTTAGTATATTAGATTTAGCCTGATTAGTAGGTTTTCCGTCTTTGCTGCTAATTTGGTAAATGGTTTCCAGGTCTACCGCTTTGGCTTCGTATTCAAAATAATATCCAATCTTTAAGGTCTGATAATTTTGATAGCTTCCGGCGGCGGCATTTATTAAGCCTAATACCGTACTTAATGGCGGCACTTCCAGGGTTGGCTGAAAACCGCTGATTAAATTAGGATAACGGAAGCTGGCGGTCCAGCTGGTAAGGTCTATTTTGTAAACTTCCATTACATAATCTGGTTTGCAATCTGTTCACAGTATTGGTCTATGGCTTGGTTTACCGATAACAATCTTACATTTTCAAATTCACCGGCCAAGGTAGCCAAATCATCATTATATTCATCCATAAAGCCGCTGCGCTTGCCAATAAAAACAACACCTTTAAATTGTTCTTTATAATCCTGCAACACTTCTCGTAAACCTTCAATATTTAATAAAGCTTTCTCATTATTGCGACCTTCATTTTTAACAATGTGTGAGAATGGGTGATTACCAGAGGACATAGTAGCCAGAACAATAAATTTAGGTGTTACATCGCCCATATTATTGGTTTGCATGGCGCCGCCCGTAATAGTTTTCAATGCTTTTAAAGTATCTATTATGCGTTGGGTTCTAATACTTTTATCTAATTGCACCAGTTTAGCAGCATTGCCGGTTTTGTCTTTTACAAATAAATCATCCTTTTCAGTTGCGCCATTACTTAAAGCTTCGGTTCTTAATTTTTCGGTTAAGTTTTTAAATCCGGTTTTATTGTAAGTAGCAAAAGTGCCCACCTGTAGTAAGTCCAAGGAGAACATACCTTTCATTATGGTGCTGTATTCTTCCTTGCTGTAAGGCACAGAATCACCGACTTGTCTAGCCATACTCGACCAGTTTTCAACGGTTTGGGTAGAACCAACCGAAACAATAACTGAATTTTTTAATGGTGAAGTACGGGTTACTGTTACATCCTCTTTTTGATCCTTTCCTTTTTTATCCAGAATAGGATTACCATCATCATCTCGCACAATATCTTTAGCTGCTTTCATATAACCAAAAATATCGTCGTCGGCAAATTTTATAGGATTAGCTTCGGTAAAGGCTATTTTACTCTCTCGCGTTATGGGCGAAAGTTCCCAATTATGATTTAACTTAAGAGTTTCGCGCCACCAGTACCGCCAGGCTTGTCCTGAAACGTAAGTATAGTAACGGCCATTTTTCAAAATTTTTTTGTACCAACGGCATTATCAAAATTACTTGTAGAACTCTTGCCTGCATTATTTAAGGCTACCACGTCTACATCAAGCAGAATAAATCCTTGCGTTTTCAGGTTCATATATTTGATTAAATTTAAGATTCAAGTTCTTGTTCAGCTTCTAGTTCAGGCATTTCAATGTCTAAAGAAGTGTCTGTTTCGTGTAACTTCTGATAAATAGAGATTAACAGTAAATCTCGTATATCACGCCAAGAGGCACCATCTGGGAAAAGATATTCCACGTAATCTTCGAGGGTAATAAGAGCTTTTTCGTTTTTATTGTAATAATTCTTGGCAATTAGATTAAGAAAAAACTGGCGTATATCATACCCGCTTTTCATCCCATTTAGGCGGGTTATAGATTTTTTAGTAAAGTCCTTATCCTCAATAATAAAATTTGTTAAATCTTGAATTTTTTGAAGTGTGCGTTTGTCCATATTTCTTAAAACTTGTTGGTAGATTTCGATAATTTTAATATTAAGTTTATTCTTTCTGGACCATCTTTCAAAAAGCCCTAGTAAGGATTCGCCATTTAATAATCTTTCATAAACCGGATTGCGCCAGGTTTTATAATCGTCATAGCCAACCGAATCTTTTTTATTTTCCCAGGTACTAGTGGCATCATTATAATATGCGTCCTTAAAGCCCGATGAGCGATAATGGTAATTCACAAATCGCTGCCAATCACTTTTAAATTCTAAACTCAGGCATTTTTGATAAAACAAAAAAACAACTGCTGGAAGGGTATATAGCTTTATTTCAGGGCTAGCCCCAAAATTGGTAAAGTGATAAAGATTAAGGGTAATTCCTTTGGTGCCAGTCGTATTATCAGAAGCTGCAATTTTCAAGTCTGAAATGCATTTATGCGCAAAATCAAATAAGGTATTGGCCGGATTACTAAACTCTGATTTTTGCAATGATTTAGAGATGCCGCTAGCTAAATCCTTGAAATTGTTGTCCAAGATTCTCTTTACAAAATAGCGATTTACTTCTTCGTTATTACTTTGGATTAAAGCTACTTTGTTGCCTAATTGTATTAAACCCAACGGCGAGAAAAAGATGCGGATTAATACTTCTTTGGAAAGTAGGATGCCACTCTGAAAACCATGATGAAAGTTAATCAGCGTTGCTGAACCGGACATAATATGATTGTCGCGTCCAGCAAAGTAAAGTTTTGTCTTCTGACCCGTAATCCGGCAGTATCCTTCTTGGGCATCTCTTTTATCTTCCAATAAGCTTTGGTAATACTCAAGAGTTTTATCAATGCCTTTCTGACCTTTATTGGAATTATGGGTTATTGTTGAATTTAAGAAAAAAGAGTGCAAGTTATTATCCCAATTTTTAACATAAATATAGGTAGCCTCTTTAATGAGTTCCAGAATGTTTTTTTTTGGGAACTTCTCTCTAAAATATTCAATAACATAGCCACCTACATCGGCAAACGGGTCGCCAGTAGGCTGAATAAACCAATCGTTTTCTAATTTCATAGAATATAAACAGCAGATATAAACCCGGTAGTTTTTAAAACCTACCGGGTTTGAAGATGAGTAAAAAACAATTCGTTAACAATACCTAATTTTGGGTATTTTAAGGTAAATACTTACTCCAAGTCCAAAATGGTTCGATTAATTCCTATTATCAATACTTCAATAAATTTCAATTCTAACATAGTGCAATTAAAAGCTAATAAATAGCTTCGTTGTAGCGGTTATTCAATTTCTAAGTAACATAATTCTTCTGCCTCTAAGAAGTTAATAATAATTTCAAGCTTAGCAATCATTATTTTAGCTAAATTAACTGTTGTTTGATTTCCACATTTTAGGCGAATTACTTTAGGAGGACATCCAAATAATTTACTTAACTCAGTAAAATCATTATCTTTTGTTAAGATGGTAAAATTATTTTCTTTGGCGTACTGCCAAATTTTTCTATCTGAATTCTTTAATAAAGATTTTTCAGATACATGAGCACTTTCTATAAAGCATGCTGCTAATTGACTTACCAGTCTTCTAGGCAGATTTTCATCAATTAAGATTTTTGTATTACCCATGACAAGGAAGCTTTATCAATACTTCAATAATGAGTTTAATAAAAATTAGTACTTAATTAAAAAAAATGTTCTCCTTTTCTGTAAAACATTATTGGACAGCTATAATAGAACGTTTCTCAGCGTTAGCCGCATAAGCCAGACAAGCTAAAATATCTTCTTTCTTCAATTCCGGAAAATCTTCTAAAATTTCTTCCATAGTCATGCCGGAGGCTAAGTAACTTAATACATCATATACGGTTATCCGCATTCCTCTAATACAAGGCTTACCGCTTCTTTTACCTGGTTCTAGGGTGATTATTCTAGAAAAATCCATTAGAAATTTTAGATAAATATAGTAATACTGAGTACATAAACTCATCTGATGTATTACGAAATATATTAAATTTTATTTACATCTATTATAATAATGTACTAAACCTGGTTGTTTTTTTAAACCAGTAAAGTTTATTATCGCCACTAACTTACTTTAGAAATTCTGCACACCCGAATCCTAAACTATTCTTCTCGCCAAATCCGGCGAAATAACCCGCTTCCGTTAATTCCGGCGAGGCTTCTAACTCAAAATCGAATAAATAGCCACGTACTTTGGTTTGTTGCGGGGTATTCGCTTTTATGGTAACCAGTTTAGAAATGGGCTTACTGAGTAGATGAAACTGTACATCTCCTAACAAAGGCGAAACAGCCGGAGGAGCCTTTAACATAGCGCCAGCTGCGTATTTATTCAGAAGATTTTCCGCAAATATTTTTTTAAATCCTGAATCTTCTGGCGATAAGTAAAGCGGCATTAATTTACCTTGCTGGTCCCTTTGCGTACTCGCGCACAGGGGCGATACTAGTCTGAACTGGGTTTGGGGTTTAAATGCGGGGGTTGGTTCAGCGGCAATAGCTGCTACTTCAAATTTTACCTGACTCTGGGTATCGCCGAGCGAAAATTGCTGTTGTTTAAAAAGCCCGGATATAAATGTTTCGGCCGAGGCAGGCATGTAAAAAGATAGACTTAACGTAGCAGTGGTACTAATAATCTGCAAGCGGTCCTGGGCTATCTTAAACTGGGGAATGTTTAACCGGGAAAAAGTAAAAAGTTTGTAATGCCTTCCATTAGCCAAATAGCCTTGGCTATGCAGCCAAAAGCTAAAAGAAGCATCGCCTAAATTTATTACTTTATATATCCAAGCCGACAGCTCGTATTGGTAATTTAAGGGAAGTACTTTATAATTATTATCAGGTAAATTTAAAGTTAGATTAAACCGCATATTTCATTTTGCTCCTCACGATTCTTTTTATAACCACTTAATGACTTATATAAATGAAACTTTAATGTAGGCTGCTTAATATGGCTTAAACCTATTATCAATTTAATTTTGACTAGCTATTGTTGCTTTAAAAGTAAAATCAACTCCTACTATAGTTTAGTCTAATTAAATTGATAAATCTACTTTATAAGAATTAAAAACAGTATATTAATTAAGCAGAATAGAGAAGTGAAAGATTTGTTTAAACCAATGCTTAAACCAAAAAAAAGAGGTTATAGATAAAATCTATAACCTCTTGATAATTAATGTGGGGCGTACTGGATTCGAACCAGTGACCCCCTGCTTGTAAGGCAGGTGCTCTGAACCAGCTGAGCTAACACCCCTTTCGGGACCAACAACCTGTTGTTGTCGTTTATTGTGGTGCAAATATGGTAGGTTTTTTTATCACTGCAAATTATTTATTTAAAAAAATCGTAAAAAAATTTAACCTACCCGCGTTTGTCCCGCCCGATTTTCGGATGTACTTTTATTACCAAATTTTTAAATTTTACAATGCGTTCGTTTTGAAGAAGATAGCTTTTAGCCAGGGATTACGGTACGGTGTCGGCGGATTGTTACTACTACTTTTGCTGGGGGCAGGGGTGCTCTATTCTTACCAGGATAAAATTATTAATTTGTTTGTTGCCGAAGCCAACCAGCATTTAAAAACCAAAGTGCAGGTAGGACACATTTCCCTTTCGCTCCTGCGTAAATTTCCGGACCTAGCCATTACCTTAAAAAACGTAACTATTACCGAAAGTTTTACCAACAGTAAAGCTCCCTTGGCTCAAGCCGAGCAGCTTTATTTTACCTTTAACGTGTGGGATGTGCTCCGGGGACAATACCGGGTGCAGGAGATGTTTCTGGAAGAAGGTAATGTGGCTATTAAATTTTTGCCCGATGGCACCGGTAATTACCAGGTTTTTACCCCAGATACTACCCAAACCCAAAATAAGCCCTTTGCTTTTGAACTAAAGAAAATAACGGTTCGGAATGTGGCACTCACCTACGCTGACCAACGCCGGCAACAATATTTTAATTTGAAAAACCAACAAGTACAAGCCACGCTGCAGGTATCAAATAAAACCATAGAAGTAGCGGCTACCGGTCAAACCCATCTGCAAACCATCCGGATAGAAGGCGATGATTATTTTCAGGATAAGCAGGTAGGGGTGCAAACCAAGCTGGTAGTAGATCGCGTTAACCGCACCGTGCAGATTTCATCCGGCGAAGTGGCCGTAGGTCCAGCCCGGTACCAGGTAGCGGGTAACGTTAGCTACGCAGGGCCTACAAACCTGAATATCCGGTTTGCCGGCAAAAACACGAATGTGCAATCGTTGCTGGCTTTACTGCCACCTAAGTTCAGCCGGGTTTTGGGGGAGTACCAAAGTGAGGGCCGTATTTATTTTAATGGTACGGTACAGGGTATTACTTCGGGCAAAGCCAATCCGCGGGTACTTGTGCGTTTTGGCTGCCGCCAGGCTACTTTTTACCACCCAGCTTCCCAGCAAAAGCTGGAAGACTTAAACCTTCAGGGAGAATTTTCGAACGGCCCGCAGCAAAACAACCAGACCTCCACCATTCAACTAAATAACATCCGGGGAAAACTGAAGAATCGACCTTTTACGGGCGGCGTACTATACCGCAACCTGCAAGATCCTTTTTTACAAGTAAAATTAAAAGGCACCCTGGACGTAGCGCACGCACTGGAATTATTCCCGAACGATAACCTGAGCCGAGGCGGCGGCGAAGTAACCGTAGATATTGCTTTGGCCGGTAAACTGCAGGCTTTCCAATCGCAGCAAGGGTACGGCCAGGTAAGTAGTTCCGGCGAAATAAATTTAAAAAATGCAGCCTTTCAGGTGAAAAATTATCCGCTGCGGTTCCGGCAACTCCATGGCAACTTTATCTTCCGGAAAAGCGACCTAGCCGTCTCCGATTTTACGGGCAAACTGGGCAGCTCTGATTTTTTAATCAACGGTTATTTTAAAAATGTACTGGGCTGGCTTTTTCTGACCAAACAACGCTTGCTGGTAGAAGCCGATTTTACCTCCCGATTTTTAAATTTTGACGAGTTACTCCGCGAAGATAAACCCATACGCTCCACTACTATAAGCAATAAACGGCCCGGCGCAAACCCGGCGTACCAGTTAGCAATTTCGCCATACCTGGGTTTTGATGTAAAAACCACGGTGGACCGGGTACAATTCCGGCGGTTTACGGGCAAAAACCTGACGGGCATCTTGCGCCTGAACAACCGGGTAATTTCTTCGCCCGGCCTGGCCTTACAAACCACGGGCGGTCAGTTTGCCATACAAGGCTTGCTCGATGGGCGGCAGCCGAATAACCTTCAGGTAACGACGCTTACTACCGTAAACCAACTGAAACTGGATAGTTTATTTTACGTTTTCGAAAATTTTGGGCAGCAGTTTTTGGTGCAAAGGCACTTACGCGGAACGCTTACAGCTACGGTTCATTCGGATCTATACTTTAACCGCCATTTAAACCCGCTTACGGACCGGATGGAAGCGGAAATAAAAGCCCGTATTCAAAATGGGCAATTAATCAACTTCGAACCCATGCAAAAGCTGGCTCCTTTTATTCCGAAGCGCGAACTCGCTAATTTGCAGTTTTCGGAGTTAAGCAACACCTTCTGGATTCAAGACCGTACCGTTTTTATTCCCGAGATGGAAGTGCGCTCCAATGCTTCGCGGGTTTCCGTCATTGGGGTGCAGGGTACCCATACTTTCGACCAACAATTAGATTATCGATTCCGGGTACCGCTACGGAATAAAAACGCCCGGGTTACCGATGAAACCGGAAACCTGCTGGTAAGTAACGGACCCAATATATTTCTGCGCTTAAAAGGCAGCGAAAATAATTATAAAATAGCTCTGGATAAACAACGGGTAAAAACTAAAATTGCCCAGGACCTACAGCGCGAAAAACAAGAATATAAAGAAGTACGGCAACCAGACAAAAAAGGTACTTCTCCCAAAACTTCCGCGCCACAACCCAATCAGGACGAGTATTTTGATTTTTAATGAGGTTGCAGGTTGGAAAGTGAAAGGTTAGAAAGTTGAAAGGTTAAAAAGTTGCAAGTTGGAAAGTTGCAGATTGGAAAGTTGAAAGGTGCTAAGGTTTATAATTTACAAAAGTTAGGTTGAGAATTGTTGAAAACATTCGGGGCTGATCTAAATTTAAAAAAGTAAACCACCTAGTCGGCTTAAAAAACGATTGGGTGATTTACTTTTTAATGGAAGCTATTTATTGCTTAATCCAAGCGGGGTAAAACGGCTTCAATGTCGGCGCGGCGGGGCTCGTACTGGGGTGGCAACAACAAACTGGAACCTAATTGGTCGAAGGGTTCGTCGATGCCGAAGCCGGGGTTATCGGTAGCTATTTCAAACAAAACGCCCCCCGGCTCCCGGAAATACAAAGAATAAAAATAGTTGCGGTCAATTTTTTCGGTAATGTTAAATCCTTGCCGGGCGATTTTATCGCGAAATTGCAGAAGCACTTCTTCGTTTTTCACCCGGAAGGCGATGTGGTGGTTCGTGCCGGCCCCACCGGTACCCCGAAGTTCGTTCGGCGCTTCAACCAGATCAATGGTAGCGGCTTGATCTACGGTACCGGTAACAAAACGGTAACGGTTACCCTCCTGCCCTGCTGCTGTATATTCAAAAATATCGGTTAAAATAGTTGCCGTAGCTTCTTTGTCGCGTAAAGTAAGCGTGGCACCGTGAAAGCCGCGAGTAGCTACCTCGGCGTTTACTTCCGAGGTTTCCCAGGGTTGGCGGGTATCGGGTTTTTGGGCCGCTACTAATTCAAACTGCAATCCGTCCGGGTCTTGGAAAGCAATGTACTTTTCGCCAAATCTTTCGGCGGGTTGCTGATAAGGCACGTTGTTTTCGGCGAAACGGTTCAGCCAAAAAGCAAAACTACTCGCCGGTACCGAATAACTAATGTGCGTAATCATGCCGGTACCGGCCCGGCCCCGGCGCGATCCTTCGTACGGGAAAAAGGTTAGAATAGTACCTGCACTGCCTTTTTCGTCGCCGTAATACAAATGATACGTACCCGGATCATCGAAATTAACCGTTTTTTTCAGGAGGCGCAACCCCAGCACTTTGGTGTAAAAGTCTACATTCCGTTTAGCCTGGTCGGCAATAGCCGTGATGTGGTGCAGGCCTAATATTTTATTTTCCATTGAATTTTATTTTAAAAATTAACCTAAACCCGGAGCTTTACCCTTTGCTAAATTAAAGAAAGTGGGCTAATTAACTTTGTTTCACTAACTGAATTTCGGCTTGCAGCTTAATTTCGTCGCTTACCACCACGCTGCCGGCTTCGGTTACGGCGCTCCAGGTTAAGCCAAAATCTTTCCGGTTAATTTTACCGGTTACGGTAAAGCCAGCTTTAGTTTGGCCATACGGGTCTACTACAATGCCGCCAAACTCTACGTGCACGGTAACGGGTTTAGATATGCCCCGGATAGTTAATTCCCCGTGGAGTTTGTAGTCATCGCCACCCGCGTGTTCGTATTTATTGCCCACGAACTGAATTTGGCTGTGATTAGCGGCATCAAAAAAATCCGGTGATTTTAAATGCGTATCCCGTTGTTCGTTGTTGGTGCTGATTGAATCGACATCGGCGGTAAAGGTTACGCTGGTAGCGCTGGTAAATTTATCGTCTTGCGTTTCTGCTTCCACGTTAAATTTTTGAAAATAACCAGTTACGGTAGTAATCATTAAGTGTTTTACCTTAAACTGAACTTCGCTGTGCATTGGGTCTACTGACCATTTGGTAGTTGCCATAGTCTGAATATTTAGGTGTTTTAAGTTTATGTTGTATTAATGGTACAAATGTACATACATTTAATGTATATACATACAATTTTATCAAAAAATTCAAAAAATAATTAATACCTAAATAATATGTTTGACTATCAGTATTTTAACTAAGCATCCAACATACTTTCTTCATCCATTACTTCACCAAACAAACATTCATAGAAAAATAATTACCAATCCAACTTGGTAGCCATTCCTCAAACACCCACTAAGCAAGCAGCCTAAATCAATAAGGGGGACCTTCGTTTGCGGTTACCTTTTTCTCTTCAGACGTTAATAACTTGTAGGGCGTTAGCTGTAAAAGCAAATAGGGGCGGCGGGTATTCGGGATGGAGATAGACTTGCTGCCGGATTGGGTTCCTAGTCGCCGAAACAATAACCAGCCCAGCAACGCAATTAAGAAGAATTACACAACTTGTTCCGTTATAATAAGTATATTACTGTTCTAAAAACGGCTTTTACTCCATAAAAAAGATGAAAGAATTATTGCCCGAAGAAAGAATATTGTCGATTGATATTGGTGGCTCTAACATAAAAGCCACTATTCTGGATGCTCAGGGCGAGCTTCAAAATGAATATAAAAAAGTGCCCACGCCAATCCCGGCTTCTCCGGAAAACGTATTAGAGGCGATTCAAGAGTTACTCAAAAACTTTGAGGGTTACCAGAAAGTATCCGTTGGTTTTCCGGGTTACGTGCGGAATGGCCGGGTGCTCACCGCTCCCAACCTGGATACGGCCTTGTGGCGCAACGTAAATTTGCAGGAAGAATTAAAAGCTGTTTTAAATAAACCCGTACGTTTAGTAAATGATGCGGACTTGCAAGGGCTGGGCGTGGTAAAGGGAAAAGGATTGGAAATGGTTATTACCCTGGGTACGGGTTTTGGCACCGCCTTATTGCTGGACGGCAACCTTCTCCCCCACCTGGAACTGGCGCACCACCCGGTATGCGGCAACAAAACCTACGATCAATACATCGGGGAGAAAGCGTTTAAAAAACACGGCGAAGAAAAATGGAATAGTCGCATGATGCGGGTTTTGGCTATATTGAAAGCCGTTTTTAACTACGATCATTTGTATATCAGCGGCGGCAATGCCTCTAAACTCCGGTTTAAACTCGATGAAAACATTACCATAGTTTCTAACCGTGACGGGATCAAAGGCGGCGCCCGCTTGTGGCAGCAAGGCGAACATCATTTCGCCGACACTGTGTACTCGGCTTTTTAATTTAGTGGGAGTAGCTTTATCGTCTATTTAATTTAAAAAAATTTTCTAAAAAGTTAGGTATGAGACTCTGCCAATAGCTGGTGCCGGAGTTTGTGTCTTCACAAACGGTTTTCAGGTTTTTAGTGTAAGTACTGATTTTGCAAAAAATTTAAAAAAAGAACCTGGCCGAACAATACATCAGCCAGGTTCTTTTTTTAAATTTTTTACTCTGCTACGATTTGTTGGGCGTCAACCGAATTAATAAACCAGGCCCTTCGGTAATCGCGTAAATATAGCCATCCGGGCTTTCGGCCACGCACCGCACCCGGCCAATATCTTGCACTAATTTTTCTTCGGTAACGTATTGGGCATCGTTTAACTGCACCCGGGCAATGTGCCGGAAAGCTAAGGCGCCCACTAATAAATTACCTTTCCATTCGGGATAGCGGTCGCTGGTAACCTGGGCCATACCGCACGGTCCGATAGATGGAACCCAATACCGCACCGGGTTGGTAACCCCGGCCATTTCTTTAAACTCGGTTAAAATAGTACCGTCGTAATTAATGCCGTACGACGTTTTGGGCCAGCCATAGTTCTTGCCTTTTTGAATTAAATTTAATTCGTCGCCTCCTTTAGGGCCATGCTCCACGGCCCAAATACGATTGGTAGTGGCATCGTACACCATGCCTTGCGGGTTGCGGTGGCCATACGTCCAGATGGTGGGGCGCGCGTCTTTTTGGTTTACAAAAGGATTATCCTGCGGCACCCGGCCATCGTCGTAAATCCGGTGAATTTTACCGTGGTCGTTATTTAACTCTTGTACTTTAGGCTGCGTGCCCCTTTCGCCGGAGCTGAAATATAAAAATTTGTCCTTATCAAAAACAATGCGGCTGCCAAAGTGAAAATCAGCTTTTAAATAAGGCTGCGCCTCAAAAATATCTTTTTTCTCTACTAATTGGTTGCCCTGCAATTTAAAACGCATAATAGCCGTGGTAGCGCCGCCTTCTACTGGTTTGGCGTACGAAATGTAAATCCATTTATTTGTAGCATAATCGGGGTGCAGTTTAATATCCAGCAAGCCGCCTTGCCCTTCGGCAAACACTTTGGGTACGCCGCTTAACTTTTCGCCGGTAAACTTATTATTTTTAAAAACCAAGATGTCGCCGGCACGTTCCGTAACCAATAAGCGGCCATCGGGCAACCAGGCCATGCCCCAAGGATTGGTAAAACCTTCGTGCAGTTTTTCAACGGTAAAAGCTACTGGTTTAGCAACTACGGCGGGCTTGGCAGTCCGGATAGGTTCCGGTTTATCGGCCACCGTAAAAGAAGCCCATAAAAAAAGAGCGGAAAGTAGGAAGATGGATTTATTCATAGCGTATCGGTTTTGTTTGTTATTAATTGTTAATTCTTCGACTCCTGATTTCCGGATACCGGGTAAACTCGGTTTTTGCAGGGTGTACTCTAATACAGCAGCTTTTCTGGTAGTAAAAATTTAAAAATTTTCCGGATTTAGAAACTCAAATTTGGTTAAGGAAAAGGTAAGATCAAACTTTTTTAAAACTTAACCTAACCCTTCGGCTTTACCCGCAGTATTAAAGGAAGTAGCATGAAATTCAAGCTATTACCTTACATTAACGATTTTTTTATTTGAACAGAGGTATACCATACCGATTGTTGCATTTCATTATTCGGTACCATCGCGGTTAATAATCTTTAAACTAAAAATAACTTATTGGGTAAACTACCTATAATAAATAAAAATTTGTTTTAAACATTTGTTTAAAATTTCTGTTTAGATTACTACTATCTAAAATATTTCCGTTTACCTTTGCACCATTCATTGATTGAGAATATGACAAACTGTTTTTTAGTACCCGAAGAAAAATTAAAGGAGGCGGCTAAAAAGTGTTTCTGGAGAAAGGGTTTGATGGTACTACTACCCGCGACATTGCCCAGGAAGCCGGCATGAACGGAGCTTTGCTTAATTATTACTTCCGGAGTAAAGAAAAGCTATTTTCGCTGGTATTTAATGAATTATTTGAGCTCAATTTCCGGGGCATGCTTCAGATTATGAATGAGCCCATATCCTTAAAAGAAAAGATTACCGGCTTAATCGATCATGATTTTCAAATATTTAAATCTAATCCGGGCCTGGTTACTTTTTTACAAAACGAATTGCATCGCAACCCAGATCGTTTCTTAAATGCTATTTGCTTAGAAAAAAGCCGCATCATTTCTGTTTTTGACCAACAGTTACAGCAGGCGATTGAAGCAGGAGAAGTAAGGCCCATTACTATTCCGCATGTTTTGCAGTTAATAGCGGCAAATGTACAGTTTATCTTTCAGAGTAAAGTAATGGTTACCCGCTTGTGGCAAATGAACAACGAAGAGTTTGAACGCTTTGTAGCCGACCATCAGCAAATAGTTAAAGATATGATTTGCAACTACTTATTTTTACCAAAAGCAGATTGTTGATTTTTTTGTACCTATTTTAAGCAAACGTTTAAAACATTTAAATAACAATCTGGTTGTAAGTACCATTTTTTAAACCAGCTCTTAATACAAATGGATGTTGCCCTGATTAAAATTTAAAAAAACGCCTCCTTACCCATGCATGTATCTACTCTCCGGTCGGTTAAAAATTTCACCGACAAATTTCAACGTTTTACCTACCAAATTTTACCTTTCAGCCGACCTTCTATTTCACCGTTGCCAGGCATTTACCAGATTTGTCGTGTAAAATTTGATGTACCCATGCAAGTTACCTGCTGTTATTCTGATCCGGCGTACCACCCGACCACTGGTTTTTTTAGCTAAGGTAAAAAACGCTTATCCCGGTTGCTGCACCGCACGCTTTGTACTTCAGATTAACCGGACTATTTTAAATAAGTAAAGGACAAAATTAAGTTGATAAAAACCTGAGTTTAAGTACTTGATTATTAATTTACTAACGATCTAACAACGAACAACTAAAAACGACCAACTACTTATAAACAATTAATCCTTTGCTCTGCCTCGTTCGCTACAATCCAGTCAATTTTAAAACTATGTTTTCGCAATATCTAACTACTCTAATTAAGGTACTGCTCCTGGTGGGGTTGTTGTGCTTTCTGGCCGTTGATAAAATGCTGGCCCAGAGCACTACTCCTACCGTAATTCGCGGAACCTTAAAAGATGCCCAAACGCAGGAACTGCTGATTGGGGTTTCGGTGTATTTCCCCGATACCCAAATTGGTACCGTTACCGATGTGGAAGGCAAATACCTTCTAAAAGCCAATCAAGTTTTTACGCAGGTACGCTTTTCTTACGTGGGTTACAAAACTATTACCCGTTCTATAAACCCTGGCCAAACGCAGGAGCTTAACCTTACCCTGGAAAACGATAGCCAGCAATTAACCGAAGTGCTGATTAAAGGGAAGCGCCGTTACCGCAATAAAAACAATCCGGCCGTAGACCTTATCCGGGAAGTAATTGCGCACAAAGCCGCTAACCAATTACAACAGTATAATTTTGCCGAGTACGAACAATACGAGAAGTTGCGGTTTTCGCTAACCAATACGCCCGAAAAATTAAAAAAGAACTTTTTACTCCGGAAATTTCCCTACTTAACCGCTGATTTAGATACCACTACTTTAAAAGGTAAAGCGTTGCTGCCGTTTTATTTACAGGAAGTATTTTCGCATCATTATTACCGCCAAAATCCGGCTAAAAGCAAAAAAATCATCACGGCCGAGAAAAAAGTTGATTTTGGGGAATACATTGATAGCAAAGGCATGCAGGCTTATTTTAATCATTTATACCAGGATATTGATATTTATAAAAATAATATTCCGGTAGTAACCAACCAGTTTTTAAGCCCGATTGCCGATGCGGCCCCTACTTTTTACCGGTTTTACGTAACCGATACCGTAGCTACCCAATCCGGTAAATTAATTCAGTTAACCTTTGAACCCCGTAACCAAACCGATTTTTTATTTGCAGGAAATTTATACATCACCCAAGACGGTAATTATGCCGTACAAAAAGCCCAGTTAAGCCTTAGCAAAAGTGTAAATATTAATTGGGTACGCGACTTGCACATTAATCTGGATTTTGCCCCAGATGCCGCGGGTAAATACCACCTAAGTAAAAGTGAAATGCGCGCCGACTTGGGCTTAACGCCTAACGGGAATTTTGGCATGTACGGCAGCCGCCTGGTGGTTTATAAAAATTATGTTTTCGATCAGCCGCAACCGTTTAATTTATACGATGGCTTACCCGTAGTAAATTCCACCGAATTAATTAGCCAACCCGACGATAACTTTTTGCTGGCTAACCGCCCCGATACGTTAACTACCAGCGAAGCCGCCACTTACACGAATATCGAAACTTTAAAAAATTCCAGTTCTTTTAAAAGAACCGCCGACTGGGCTACTTTATTGATTGCAGGCTACAAAAAGGCTGGTCCAAAGTTAGAACTTGGCCCGGTGGCTACATTTTACAGCTTTAACCCCGTAGAAGGTTTCCGGCTGCGGTTTGGCGGTCGAACAACGCCCAACTTTAGTAAGAAAATAAACTTTGATGCGTATGCGGCTTATGGCTTTAAAGATGAAAAATGGAAGTATTACCTGGGAGCCACCTATTCTTTAACGGATAAAACTATTTATGAATTTCCGGTCCGGTCGGTGCGGGTAAGCTACCAGCAAGACACGAAAATTCCCGGCCAGGAACTACAACTTATTCAGGAGAGCAATGTTTTTTTAAGTTTTAAACGGGGCATTAACGATAAATATTTATACAATAAAACGTTTAACCTGGAATACCTCCATGAGTTTGAAAACCACTTTTCGTATCGGCTGGGTTTAAAAAGATGGCAACAAGCTCCTGCTGGCAGTCTGGCTTTTGAAAGAATTACTACTTCCGAAAATCAGACTGATTTATTATCGCATTTAACCACAGCGGAAGTGTCGGCGGAACTCCGGTGGGCACCGAATGAAAAATTTTTCCAGGGTAAAATTTATCGTACTTCTTTTATTGGCCGGTACCCGGTTTTTACCTTGCGCGGCATTGCGGGTGTAAAAGGGTTATTTGATGGCGAATACAATTACCAATCTGTTACTTTAAATATATTTAAGCGGTTTAGTTTATCGCAATTAGGTTATACCGATGTGGTTACCGAAGCTGGTTATTTATTCGGGCAGGTTCCTTATCCTTTGTTAACGATACATCGGGCCAACCAAACCTATTCTTACCAGTTTCAGTCTTATAATTTGATGAACTTTCTGGAATTTGCCAGCGATCAATACGCCAGCCTGATGCTGGATCATTGCTTTAACGGCTTTATTTTTAACAAAATACCTGTAATCAAGAAAACTAAATTCCGGGAATACGCCACTCTTAAAGTGCTGTACGGTGGCTTGCGCACCGAAAATAATCCGGCTCAAAATAATCAGTTGCTGCAATTTCCGGCGGATGCCCGCGGTATGACCACTACCTACTCCTTAGAAAATAAGCCCTACGTGGAAGGCAGTGTGGGCATTGGCAATATTTTTAAATTTTTCCGGGTAGACCTGGTTAAACGCTTCTCCTACCTGGATCATCCGGATACCTCGGAGTTAGGCGTTCGGGGACAATTTAAATTCGATTTTTAATTTACCAGTACGCAGGCGCCGAGTAACTGTTTTTTTAAAATTTTTAAATTTTGGCGGTGCGTAACTACCTCATGGATTAACAAGCTGGCTTTTCTAAACTAAACTCTGATAAACATGACAACATTTAACCAAGTAAAAGAATTGATTTTGGCGCAAGGTATTGTAGCGCGTGTAACCATTTTACCCGAAACCGATATTGTGCTGGACTTGAACTATAAACCAACCGATGTAGCAGAGCTATTCCACATGATTCAACGCATTTTTAAAATTAATTTAAATCTCGAAGAAATCACCAATTATACCCGCCTCGATCAAATCACCCAGTATATCCAGGTTAATCGCCAACTTTTAGATCCCCGCTAATTGGGTTTACCAATTTTCTGATAATTAAAACCGACCAAAAATTTAAAAATTTATACAGTGAGAAATACAAAAAATCAGTTAAACGAAAAATCAGTTTACAACCACATTCTAAAAGAATGGCAGATATCGGAGGAGTTATCCCGGTTAAAAAAATTACCATTAAAAAAGCTGGGTGTATCGGTGTTGGAAATTAACTGGCTACTCAATACCATGGAAGGCGAATACCAGTGCCATATCACCGATAATAATGTTTCGCTAAGCATGCCACTCGAAAATTTTGTACAAATAATTATGCAAGCCAACATGAAATAATTTTTACCCTTTATGCGGTACTAAGTAGTTGGTCGTTATTAGTTGTTCGTTGTTCGACCTATAAACTATTGATAACTAAAACATTACCTTGAAATATCCTTGCGTTTATTTTTGTCCCGATACTTAGTTAAATACCCGGCGAATCAGTTTAAAATAATTGTTTCATTTGTAGATCTAGATCTTAGTCTGGAACCCACACTCTTTTAGCTTGTCGCTTTATTGCCTTTTTTTTCTTATTTTTCGTTAATAAGGCATGCTCCCCTTCGGTGCCATGTAACTATATTCCGGTTATTCTTTCGCCTACACGATTTGCTTTGACTAAAAGCCGGATGGTGGTAAAGAATTTAGTAAATTCCTGGCTTTAAGAAATCAGGATAGGAACTTCTATTTTTCCTGGGAAAATTCTTTCCTTTATAGAATTAAAATCAAGAGCCTTTTAATATATCAGGTGGTATGCAACCGCTACAAATAAATGTTCCCCGATTAGTGGAAGCAGCGTTGCCTTTCCGCTTATCTTTTGGCCCTTTTGTGCATTATATTCAGAAACAAAAGCAAATTGCTCCGGATTCTGGATTAACCTTCTTGTATGATTATTTAATTCATAAATTCGCTCCTTTTGCTTCGTTGCCCCAGCCACTTGAGGAATTGGTAGACACCGAATCTATAGAAGAACTTTTTACTTTAATCAAGTACAGTGTTTTACCGCTCATCACACAGGGCGAAGAAATACCTTACGCCATTGGTTTACCCCACCATCCGTTTACCTTGTTTTATTATTCCGAAACTTTTAAGCAGTTGGCAAATCAATCGGAAAGTCAGCCGCCTCACTCGGATTTACTAACGATGCGGGAAAATCTGCTGCGGGCTTTATATCAGTTAGTGTTGCAGAAATGTTACCAAACATTGGCCAGCGTAGCTCCTTCGCCTTGGCTCACTATTAAGAAAAAAATAAACGGCCTTACGAAGTATTACCGCGTTCGGATTGATTTCCGGTTTATGGAACCGCAGCCTTTACGGGCATTGCCGCCTTTGCAAGCTTCCTGGACCGCCTTTGCCAGCAACGCCATCCGGACCGTAGAAGAATTGCCCCTTGCCTTGCCGCTGGAACAATTTACTTTTGAGGGATTTAGTTTTTTTCTGATGGAAGATGTTACCGAACAAGCTACCCTGCTGGAACTAAAGGAAGTGTTCGTGCATTTGCAATCGGAAGAAGAAAGCGGTATTTACCAGCGTTTTGAAGAAGCTCTACGCAATTTGTGCGGACAACCCGTGCAAATTGGCTTGATGCCTTTTCTGCAGGTAAACGGCCATTACGTGCACCACGCGCCTTATACTTCGCGCAGCATTTTTCTGAAGCAGTCTAACCAGATTATGGATGAAAAAACAAATACGAAGGTGCAGCAAATTATGGGATCCATAGCGCGAAATTCCAAGCCGCAGATTTTTAATAATTTATGGGCATCCGGTGAGCCGGAACAGCGGCTCTTGCACCGGAAAGGTTTTCGGAGCTTTATTTTGTACCCCTTGGTAGTAGCCAATACGGCAGTGGGCATGCTCGAAATCGGCAGCCAGCAAGAAGGCGCTTTAAACGAAGAAGTATTACGCAAAATAGAGCAAGCGATTCCGTTGGTGGTAGAGTTGTTGTTGTACCAACGCAACCAATTCCGGATGAGGATGGAAGAAATTATCCGGCAAAAATTTACTTTGCTGCAACCGGCCCTCGAATGGAAGTTTAACGAAGCGGCCTGGGCTTATTTGCGCCAGGAAAACGAAACCGATCTGCCGGAAGATGATGCAACAGAAGTAATTTTTAAAAATGTGCATCCTTTTTACGGGGCGGTGGATGTCCGGGATTCTTCTACCGAACGCAATAAAGCCATCCAACAAGACCTTACCCGGCAATTCCGGTTTATTGTGGACCTACTACAACTACCTAACCTGCCAACTTTCCAAACTCCTCCCGAACAATTAAAGGCCCGGAGTTGGTACTGGCAGCGCCGCCTACTCGAGAAATTAAGTCCGGAAGAAGAAGAGCAGGTAACAGAATTTCTGCAACAAAGAATTAACCCTTACTTCCGTTATCTGCAACAGCATTACCCTAAAGTAGTTAACCAAATGGAAACGTACGCAGCCGCTACTAATGCCACTGGTTTATATAATCAATCGTTTCTGGCCTACGACCAAAGCTTATCCCGGATTAATAAAACCGTTAACCATTATTTAGACCAGGAAGCTAAAAAGCTTCAACGTTTATACCCCCATTATTTCGAAAAATTTAGAACCGACGGCGTAGAGTATAGCTTGTATATTGGATCCGCTATTGCCCCCTGGCTGCCGTTTCAACCGGAGCATTTACAGCAATTCCGAAACTGGCAACTAACTTCGATAACGCAAATGGCCCGGCTGACGCACCAATTATTACCCAACTTGCCTTTACCTTTACAAACTACCCAACTTATTCTGGCGCATGCCCACCCAGTAGACATTAAATTCCGGCTCGATGAGCACCGGTTTGATGTGGAAGGATCTTACAGCATCCGCTACGAAGTAATTAAAAAACGCCTAGATAAAGCCCACATCAAGAACACCCACCAGCGACTCACGCAACCCGATACTATTGCCCTGGTTTATTCTTCGCGCCCCGAAATGGAAGCATTTTTACCGGCTATTCAGCAGTTACAACTACAAAAGAAATTATTACCCGCAGTGGAATACCTGGAGATAGATTCGTTGCAAGGAGTTTCGGGTTTAAAAGCGTTACGGTTAGGCGTGAACTACGAATCTTAAATTTAAAAATTTGCTGCTCTCCGCCGTTTCTTATTTTTTAAATTTAGTTTTTTAAAGCGGCCGTTTGGAGTACCGCCTGCAAGGCTGGCTTGGGTTGGTACTGGCGATCAAATAACAACGGGTAGCTGGTGCGGCCTTTAATGGGCCAGTTATTTAGCCAGGAGTTGGCATCCGTTACGCCCCAAAAAGTAATGCGGCCAATCTTATCGCGGTGTTTCCGGAATAAAGTAAATAAATCGGCGTAGCGCTTGGTTAACTTTTGCTGCACCGAGTCGGGTAAGCCAGTGGTGTACACGTTATATTTCTGATCGGTTTCAAAAGTTTCGGCTATATCGGCCCCTTGCCGGCGGCTCGGATTGGGTAATACATCGATGTCCAGCTCGGTAAAGTTTACTTTCACACCCAGTTTAGAAAAAGCCACAATGCTGGCCTCTACTTGCTCAATAGTCGGAACGGTTAATCCGTAATGCCCTTGCATACCAATTGCATTTACTTTTATTCCCTTGGCTTGCAGGCCTTTCACTAACCGGATGACGCCCTCGCGCTTGGCCGGTTGGTATAAGCTGTAATCATTGTAGTAAAGCTCGGCTTTGGGATCGGCTTTGTGGGCGTACTCAAAAGCTTTAACGGCAAAATCTTCCCCGATAATCGATAGCCATTTGGTTGGCCGCATCTGGCCACCCTGGTCCGCAATGGCTTCATTTACCACGTCCCAACCGTTGATCTTGCCTTTATAACGCCCTACCACCGTGGCAATGTGCTTTTCCATGCGTTGTAAAAGCACTTCGCGCGAAACGGGTTTACCCACCTCGTCTTCAAAAACCCAGTCAGGCGTTTGCTGGTGCCACACCAACGTATGACCAATAGTAAACATTTTGTTCTGCTGTCCGAAAGCCACGTAATCATCGGCCGGTTTAAAGGTATATTCCTCCGGTTTCGGGTGTATTGGTCCCCATTTTAAGCTATTTTCGGGACTAATGGTGTTGAACTGTTTTTTAATGAGCGCTTGCACTTGCGCATCCTTTCCCGATACCTGCGCCTGGTTGAGGGCCGCGCCTACGTAAAAATCTTTTTGAAAAGCGTCTTTTAATGTGAGTTCTGATTTTTGCACCAGCCCCAGACTACATGCACCTAAACTTAAGGCTATCCACAGTTTGTTATTTTTCATTTTAATGAATGATGAAGGGCTAATGTGCCAATTAGCTATTTTTTTAAATTTTTTTATTTTTGGAAGGCATTTAATTACCCGGAACGAATTTAGGATCTTGTTTTACGTAATAATCCAGCGTTTGACTAGGTTTTTCTAAGCCTGCCGGGATGGGTCGTTGCGCAAAAGTTTGAAAATAAAGTACACAGGCATCGCGCCACCACCGGGCTTCTTTCTCTTGAATAAGCAATAACATTTTTACGTGGTTAAACCGTTCGGCATCCACGTAGGCTTGGGCAGCTTGCCAGGTTTGCCGCATCTGGCCTACTTCGGCGGCCCCGCGGTAATAGCGCTGGCAGAGTTCGTCCCATAAGCTACGGCCAGATTTTACTTTATAATCCCATTTTACATGATGAAACCAAAGCAAAAATTCTTCGGGACAAGTTGCGGGTTTGCCAAACTGTTGTTGCACTCCCGGTGCATATTGGGCCAGTGCGTTGCTCCCCGTAACTGTTCGGTCAAAACCAATGCCCTCCGGTGATGCTTTATGGTAATACACCGAAGTCCAGTCAGCGCGTTGTTTATCTTTAATCCAAGGCCCAGGGCCGTAATGGTGGCTGTAGCCCATAATGTGGTGCAAACCCAGGGGTGTCATGTAGTTTACCAGAGTTTCCCGTGATTGTCGCATCATTTTATTGATAGGATTTAAAAAAGTCGCTTCGTTGGTGAAAGTCATGCGCAACCATTCGTCGGCTATTTTCTCCGAAGACAAAGTATGATCCCAGGCTAAGCGCCCAAAACAATACCAATTGGCTTGCCCAAATAAATGGCCGGTCCAGTTGCGGTCGTTGCCAATATTTGCAACCCCGGCCATGCCGGTAAGTTCATACTGGTGCAAGCTGCCGTCTACCACTTTCGCCACCGTCGACCCTGCTCCTTTCACGTGGGTATCGGCATCCAGCGTTTCTTTATACAGGGGCGCCTGGTACACTAAATTGGTAGCCTGGCCTAAGTATTCCTGGGTAATTTGAAATTCCATCATTAACGGCGTCTGGGGCATTGCGCCAAATAAGGGATGAAACGGTTCGCGCGGCTGAAAATCAATAGGGCCATTTTTAACCTGAACCAGCACATTTTTCCGAAATTGACCATCGAGTGGTTTAAACTCGGTATAGGCTTGTTTGGCCCGGTCGTCGGGTACTTTATTGTCGTACACAAAGGCCCGCCACATGACTATGCCTCCTTTTTCGGCTACCGCATCGGCGAGCATATTGGCACCGTCGGCGTGACTGCGACCGTAGTTCTGGGGCCCAGGCTGCCCTTCGGAATTGGCTTTCACCAGAAATCCCCCAAAATCCGGCACATACGAGTAAATTTCAGCGGCTTTATTTTTCCACCAGGTTTTAACCTGGGCATCCAGCGGGTCGGCGGTTTTAAGACCGCCCATTTCCACGGGCGCACTAAAACGAGCCGTTAAATAAACTTTCAAGCCGTAAGGCCGAAAAGCATCGGCTAAGGCTTTTACTTTTACCAAATACTGCGGCGTTAAAATTAAAGCGTTGGCATTTACATTGGTGAGCACCGTACCGTTGATCCCGATAGACGCGTTGGCGCGAGCATAATCTATATACCGCTGATCGATGTAATCGGGTAATTTATGCCAGTCCCAGATAGAAAAGCCAGCGTAACCCCGTTCAACGGTACGGTCCAGGTTATCCCAATGATTCAGAATCCGGCGCTGAATTTTAGGCGCACTGCTTATGTTCAGTTGCGTAATATCCTGGTTGGTTTGCAGTAATTTTAAAAAATGGAAAGTACCGTATAATACCCCCACATCGGAATTAGCGGTAATAACGGTAGCTTTTTTACCTTGCACCTGCGCAGATAAAATTAAAAATCCTTCCGGACCCAAAGCGGTTAGCTTGACAGCAAGATTTAAATTTTTAATCACAGAGGTATTTTGCGGTGTACCGAGTATTAAAACGCCAGCGGTGTTAAGGCTAGTTAAGCGTAAAGGCTTACCCAATAAACCAGCCAAGCCGGTTACTAATTCCTGACGGGCTACCGTTAAGGTAGGCGAGTTCCCCTCTATTACCAGACCCGTTAAATTAGCGAGATAAGCTTGCCGTTTTGCTTGATCCTGGACGAAATCGTAGCGTTGCCACAGGCGGTAGCCATCGTCGGCAATTACGGGTAAGCTGAGGATGGTTGTAAAAAGTACGAATAAATAAATTGCTAAAAATTTAAAATTCATAAGCATTTCTCTCTTACTCCCTTTATGGCTGCAATGCTGGAGTCCGCGTAAAAATTTAAAAAATTGCTTGTTTCAAGCTTTCCGGAGCCTGGTAAATCGAAAGCAAACTTAAATGTACAGCTTTTTGCCGTATGTTACGGTTTAGTTTTCTGGAAAAGAACCTAAATTATTCTAAAATTACTGGTATTTAAAAGTTACTAACTCTTAGGCAAAAGCAAAGTTTACTTTTACCAGCTGTTTAACTAAAAATTATCACCTAGGTGACATATTGCTATTTTTACTCCTCACCTGATTTGGGTAAATGCTGTCTTTCCGCTACTTTCGGGAGTTAAACTTTACACGCTACGCTATGAAAATGAGACAAACCTGGCGTTGGTTCGGCCCAACGGATCCGGTAACGCTACAAGACATCCGCCAGACGGGTGCCGTGGGAATTGTAACCGCTTTGCACCACATTCCGCATGGGGCGGTTTGGCCCATTGAGGAAATAAAAAAACGCCAGCAGGAAATAGCGGCTTTTGATTTAAGCTGGGACGTAGTAGAAAGTGTAACGGTACACGAAAGTATTAAAACCCGCACCGGCGATTATCAGCATTACATTAATTTGTATAAAGAAACGCTTCGCAACCTGGCCGCCTGTGGCATTCAGATTGTGACTTACAACTTTATGCCCGTAAACGACTGGACCCGTACCGACTTAAACCTGATAATGCCGGATGGCTCTAAAGCCTTGTATTTTAATTGGTTTGACCTGGCCGTGTTTGATATTCATTTGTTGCAGCGGCCCAACGCCGAGCAAGATTATCCGGCCTACGTGGTACAGGAAGCGGAAAAACGATTTAAAGAATATACGCCCGAGAAACTTGAGCTGTTAACCTATATTATAATGTTTGGCATTCCGGGCGAGAAAAGACAAACTTTGGAGCAGATGCGGGAAAACCTGGCGCGCTACAAAGACATAGATGCCTCTGTTTTGCGCGAAAATTTAAAATACTTTTTACAGGAAATAGCACCGGTGGCCGAAGAAGTAGGCATCAAACTGGCCATTCACCCTGATGATCCGCCTTTTCACATTCTGGGCTTGCCCCGTATTATGAGTACCGCCGATGATATTGCTTATATTCTGCAGGCAGTACCTAACCCGAGTAATGGCATTTGTTTTTGCACCGGCTCGCTGGGAGCTAACCCGAAAAATAATTTACCCGAGATGGTAAAACAAGTGGGTAGCCGTATGCATTTTGTGCATCTCCGGAATGTAACCAAAGACGAGCACGGTAATTTTTTCGAAGCCGACCATTTAGGCGGCGACGTGGATATGTACGCCGTGATGAAAGAAATGCTCACCATTCAGCAGCAAGCCGCCGAACCGATTCCCTTCCGGCCGGATCATGGCCACCAGATGCTGGATGATTTAGCCAAAACCACTAATCCGGGATATTCAGCGATTGGCCGTTTGCGGGGCTTAGCCGAGTTAAGAGGCTTGGAACTAGGTATTTGCCGCTCCGAAGGTTGGGAGTAATATATTGTTACGAATAAATGTTAATGGCAGAGAATTGTAAACTATATCTCTGCCATTATTACTTCCTGGAAAACTAAAAATTAAAAAATTTAAATTTTGGTGGGTCTTTCAATTACTTCTGTTACTAGTTGGTGATGAATAGCTAGAACCTGCGGGATTATTAATTGCTGCTCATCGTTGCGGATTACAAAATCAACCCGCTTTATTTTTTCTTCGTCGGTGAGTTGCTTTTGCATGATAGCCTGAACATCTAGGGCCGTACGGTGGGAATCGCGGCGGAGCGTGCGGGTTATGCGCAGCGGTTCGGGAGCGGTTACCAGTACCATTTTGTCTACCTGTTTATGCGCTTCGGTTTCGTACATCAGGGCCGCTTCTTTTATCAGGTAAGGAGCATTGGTTTGGGCGGCGGCCCAATCCGTAAAATCTTGTTTTACGCGCGGGTGAACCAAACCATTGAGTACTGCTAACCGCTCCGGATTTTGAAAAACCAACTGCGCCAGGTAAGCACGGTTTAGCAAACCCGTGTTGGCATCAAAAGCGTTCGGGCCAAAAGCAGTGCGCAGTTCTTGTTGCAATTCCGGCAGGTACTGCATCACCCATTTAGCTCGGCCATCCGAGTCGTAAACCGGAATACCCAGCAAAGCAAACACACGACAAATTAAACTCTTACCCGAACCAATACCGCCGGTTATGCCCAATTTAAGCATTTTACTTTTTAAGTTGCGTTAGCTTTACGGCCGTAAAAACTTTTACTTTATTAGGCTGCAAAATTACGCGGTGCACCTGGGCCGGCTTCCGCAAAAGTTCTATAGCAACCGTAGAGTCTTTGGGGTTTATTTCGGCGAGGTCGGCGGTTAAAACAAATGGGGTCAGGTTTATTGCATCTGCTTGTTCCGGAAAATACCCGTACCGGACGGTGATTACCGGCGGAAACAAAGTTACCGAGTCTGTTTTAGGTTTATTTTGCAAGGTAGGAGCCAATAACAAGTTCTGCCAAGCCAGCAGTTTTACATTAAATTTAATTTCCGCTTCTACAATATCGCTTTTAACTAAAGCTTTGTACGGGTAGTCAATCGGAACCGAGCTATTGAAGGAACCCGTTAAGGTAGTTTTGGGCAAAGAAAGTACAAATGGGTTAGGCAAAGAATCCAACACCGAAGCGGGTCCTTCAAATTCTACTTCTTTGGGAGTAATGGTAATAGGGTTTACCAGTGCATAATTGGCGTTAATGGGCAAATGCAGGGTATCCAGAATTAACGGAATTTTCCGTTTCACCTGTTTGTCAAATTTAAAACGCAAGCTATCGGTCACAATAAAATTCAGTTGCAAACCATCCAGGGCGTTGGCTACGTTGGGCCGAAAGATAGCGGTAGAAATGGCTTGTTGCTGAATAAGTCCCTGCATGGAAATATCGGCGGGTTGCACATCCAACATCAGGTATTTGCGTAGGAGTTTCCAGCCTTTGCCGCTTACGTTAATGGTAATTTCTTCGGGCAAAGGCCGGAGAGGAATGTATTCGCGTTGGTCGTAAACAAACCGGATAGGATACGTTACCCGGATGTTGGTATAATTTTTATTTAGCGCATTTAACAGCCAAAAGGTAGAGGCTGCTATAAAGCATAGCAGCACTACCCGCCAGTATTGTTCCTGGCCGTGAAATGGTTTTAAAAACCACAGTACGATATTTTTGACTGGCGCTAATGGCAATTTAAGCTTTGTCGTTCGCTTTAGTGGTAGATTCTACCGCAATGGCAGATTTATCAAATTTAAGCTTCAGGCCTTTATCTACTTCTACCCAAACGGTATTTTCGCCGATATCCACGAGTTTCCCGTGTAAGCCGCCAATCGTAACTACGTTCATGCCCTTGGTGAGCGATTCCCGAAATTTTTTGGCGTCGGATACTTTTTTCTGTTGCGGCCGGATCATAAAAAAATAAAAAACCAGCACAATAGCCCCAATAAACAAAATATTAGAGATATTGCTCGGGGTATTTACTTGTAATAGTAGTTGATGCATGCTGTTTATTATTGTGCTCTTAAAGGTCCGTTAGCAGCCATATCTGGTAAAATATTCGTTTTAATGGCGATCTGGTTCGTAGAAGGCTGCGTATTAGCTTCAATCGTAATGGTTTTAGAAACCTGACCCGATTTGCCATGACTATCGAACTGCACATCAATCTTACCTTCGGCACCGGGTGCCACGGGTTCTTTCGGCCATTCTGGTATAGTGCAACCGCAAGTAGCCGACGCGTTAGAAATGATTAAAGGCGATTTGCCGGTATTTTTAAAAGTAAAGGTATGCTTTACTACCGCACCTGGCTTAATATCACCAAAATCATGTTCCATTTCGGCGAAAGTCATTATGGGAGCATCCGCATTGCTGATTACTTGCTCATTCGTCAGGTTAGGATTAGCTACTGTGTTTACGGCGGGCGTAGAACTAGTCGAAGCGGTCTCCGTACCTTCGCCTTCAGATTTATTTTTTAAATTATCGCAACCGGTGGCCAGTAAAGTTACTGCCAATAAGCCGGCAAATAGTTTATTCATTTTCATTTTTAGAATACATTAAATATAACTGATTCAAGTTTTGTTTCGGGTTTGTTATACCGGTACAAGCAAACAAATAACAATGGATGTACCCGGAAAAAGCAAAGATTTTAATTTATTGTAGATGCGAAATAACGTTTTGCGCAAACTCCTGGGTGCTGGCTTTACCGCCTAAGTCGCCGGTGCATTGCTCCTGATGTTTAAAGGTTTCTTCCAAGGCCGCTTCAATGCGGTTGGCGTGTTCATGTTCGTTAATGTGGTGCAGCATCATTAAAGCCGAACGCAACAAGGCGGTGGGGTTAGCAATGCCTTTGCCGGCAATATCGGGGGCCGAACCGTGTACCGCTTCGAAAATAGCCATGTCTTTGCCAATGTTAGCACCCGCTACCACGCCTAAACCACCCACTAAACCCGCGCATAAATCGGATAAAATATCCCCGAAAAGGTTAGTGGTTACCACTACATCAAACTGTTCTGGCTTATTTACCAACTGCATGCACATGTTGTCGATGATTTTATCATCCAGAGTAATTTCGGGATATTCCGGCGCAATGGTTTTAGCAGAATTAATAAATAAACTACCGGCTAATTTTAAAATATTGGCTTTGTGCACCACCGTTACTTTTTTGCGCTTGTGTTTACGGGCATATTCAAAAGCGGCACGGCAAATTTTATCGCAGCCATCTTTGGTTACCCGGGCAATGGCATCGGCAATGCCGTGGCGTTCGTCGTAAAACTCCAGGCCGGAGTACAAGCCTTCGGTATTTTCGCGGAACAGGACTATATCTACAAATTTAAACGGCGTTTCGATTCCCACGGTACTTTTGGCCGGCCGCACGTTCTGGTATAAATCAAACATTTGGCGCAGCGTAACATTAATACTTTTAAATCCTCCGCCAACGGGTGTCGTAATGGGGCCTTTTAGCGCTACCCGGTTTTTATTTAAAGAAGCAATCAACGAAACCGGAATTAACAGACCGCCGGCATTATGCGTGGTAATGCCCGCATTTTCTACTTCCCAGGTTACGGGTACCTCGGCCGCCGCAAAAATGGTTTTTACGGCTTCGGTAATCTCGGGGCCAATGCCATCACCGGGAATTAAGGTAATTTGTGTCATAGTTTTTTGTAGTTGTTCGTTGTTGGTTGCTAGTTGTTCGTTAGTAGTAGTTTATAAATATTTTATAACAATCAACTAAATAACGAACAACCAACAACTAGCAACTAAATTTATATCACCTCGCGGCGGCTATTTATTTGGTTGATCAGCAAATCTACGTCGCCCAGCAATTTTTCGGCTTTGTCTTTAGCGTCTTTAATAACACGTTGGCCTTCGGAGCGGGCCGTTGACTGATGCGTTTCGCGGTTGTCGCGCAGCGTATCGGTTAAATCCATTAGCATGTCGCGGTATTTAAATAACTGATAGCTCAGGCGGTTACGGGTTCCCTGGCCTTTATCGGGCGCGTATAAAACACCAAATGCTGCGCCGGTAGCAACGCCAGATAGAAATGCCAGAAGCGTGTAGGTTATTCTCTTGCTCATAGTTCAAATAAGTTCGGTTAAGCCTTTTAAAGCTTCAATTTACAGTTAAAATTTAAACTTTAAAAGGTTAACTGGTTTGCTGCTTTATTTATTGTCTATCAACCCCCGGCCCGATTTACGAATGTTTCCTTTATCGGTGAGTTCCTGGGCAATTTTATCCAGTACGCCATTTATAAATTGCTTGCTCTTAGGCGTGCTGTAAAGTTTAGATATTTCGATATACTCATTAATGGTCACTTTTACGGGAATACTCCGGAAAATATGCATTTCGCAGAGCGCCATTTTTAAAATTATTTTATCCAGCAGGGCTACCCGTTCCACGTCCCAATTTTTAACATGGGTGGTAATCAGGGCTTCGTAAGTAGCATTTTCCTGGATGGTTTGGTTATACAGGTCTTCGAAAAATACTTTATCATCTTCCCAATTTGCGGATAAATCCAGCAAAGGCAGGTTCTCGTCGGCGGTTTCTTCCAGTAATTTTATAGTTTTGTTGACCAGACTTTTTACAATTTGTTTGTTTTCGGCCCAGTTCATGTCCTGTTCTTCGAAATACTTCTGCAGCGTTTCGTCTTTAAAAACCAGCTCTTTGTATATATGCTTGATGAGTTCATGGTCTTCGTCGTAGGTATGTTGGGGTTGTTGCACATAAGCGGCTACTGTTTCGTCGGCTTTAAACACGGTACGGTACCACTGCCGAACCTGGTCGAGGTTAGAGCCCCAGCTGATGTTGCGCCGGATAATCCGCTCCTGGTACGATTTGTTGGCGAGCAGCTTTTGTAGCACCCCATTGCGCAGAAAATTTTTAAAATTTAATTCTTTTTTCTCGGTAAAGCGGGTCGCTTTTTTTTCTTCTTCGCCTTCAATCAGCCGTACTAGCACCTCGTTAATTTGCAGCAGACTCAGGTAGTGGTCGTAAATTTTCTCGACGGCGTGTACCATTTGGCTGCCGTATAATTTAAAATCTTTCTTGAGTTGCGTTTCGTAATAGCGGATGGCGTTGTTTACCACGTCCCGGATTTCTTTATCGGCCTCCTCCGCATCGAACTGGCGGGTGTTGTACCACTCTTTAAAAAGAATGGTAGCAATTTTAGTTTGACCTTCGAGTTTTTTGCGGTCCTGCACTTGCATGGAGTTTAAATCGGGCATAAAAGCGGCCTCAATCTGGTCCAGGGCTAAGTTATAGTCGGAACCTTCGGCTTGCATGTAGGCGTAAATGGCTTGCATCGCCTTGATTCGTAATGTTCTGCGGTTAAGCATTCTGGTATGTTAAAGAACGATAAATAATTTTACTTAAAAAGCTACGTCGTATATTTTACGACTCATTTTCTCTGCAGTAGGGTGATACAACAGCGATTAGGTATTATTTTTAAAAATTCCGGACCAAAGTTTTTTAAATTTACATCAGAAGAAGCTCTTCTTATTTGTCCGGCTAGTCAAACATCTGCCCCGGCAATTTTGTTCTGTTTACTATCCGGTTTTCTTATCCGTTTTAATATCCGCACCGGGCGGCTTAGTATAACCACTCTTTATAGCCAGAAAGGTGAGAATAGCAACGGGTAAAATCGCCAACGCAAATACCAAAGGCTTATCTTATATTTGTAGAATACGTTAAACGGTAAGTTTCCGGATGGAGGCGCAAAATTAATCTTTTTTCTGTTAATCGCACGGTACCGGCATAAAACCTATGAATAAGGAAGCCCGGACTTACCAACTTAAGTGGGTATAACCGAAAGTCAGTAGCCATAAAGCCTTAATTTTAAGGGTATACGGCTGTTTTTTTAATTTTTTATAATTTTCTTATTCTGTGAAATCACTTCGTTACTTAAATAAATACATGTTGAAATATAAGTGGCACCTCTTGTGGGGTACGCTGTTTATTATAATCTCCAACATCTTCGGTATTATTCCGGCGCAAATTGTGCGCTATGCTTTTAACTTAATAGTGGAAGGCATTAACCAGTATCATTTATTTGAGGGTACGAGCAAGCAAGCCGAAATTTATAATGTGTTTGCCCGCAACGTAACTTTGTACGGTGGCCTGATTATTTTGCTGGCTTTACTCAAAGGCGTATTTACGTTTTACATGCGCCAAACCATTATCGTGATGTCGCGGCTGGTAGAAAACGACATGAAAAATGAAATTTATGCCCACTACCAAACTTTACCGCTCAGCTTTTACCGCCGCAACAATACCGGCGATTTAATGGCCCGCATTTCCGAAGATGTGAGCCGCGTGCGCATGTATTTGGGTCCAGCTATTATGTACGGCATTAACTTGGTAGCGTTGTTTTTACTGGTGGTGCCCTACATGTTTTACATTAATGCCAAGCTTACTTTTTACACGCTCCTCCCCTTACCCATTTTATCGGTAAGCATCTATTATGTGAACAATATTATTGAACGAAAATCCGACGAAATTCAGAAAAGTTTATCGGGTATTACGACGTTTGTGCAAGAAGCTTTTTCGGGAATTCGGGTATTAAAATCGTTTGTGCGCGAAGACGATTCACACCAGAATTTTACCGTAGCCAGCGACTTGTACAAGCAAAAATCCTTGGATTTAAACTTTGTAAACGCACTTTTTTTTCCGCTCATTTTATTTTTAATTGGCTTAAGCACCATTATTACAGTGTACGTAGGCGGGCGCGAAGTCATGAACGGCAGCATTACCGCCGGTAACATCGCCGAATTTTTAATTTACGTGAACATGCTCACCTGGCCGGTAACCTCTTTGGGCTGGACCACCAGTTTAGTGCAACGGGCCGCCGCGTCCCAGAGCCGCATCAATGAATTTCTGGAAACCAAAACCAATGTTATTTCCCGGAAAAACGTGCAGCAAAAAATTACCGGCGACATTGTATTCGAGAACGTACATTTTACCTATCCCGATACGGGCATTCACGCCTTAAAAGATTTATCGTTCCGGATTAAGCACGGCGAAACGTTGGCCATTCTGGGTAACACCGGTTCCGGAAAAAGTACGGTAGCCGCTTTGCTGTGCCGCTTGTACGATACCAGCAGTGGCCGCATCGAAATTGACGGGGTCGATATCCGCGATTATCACATTCCTACTTTGCGCAGCCAAATTGGCTACGTGCCCCAGGATGTGTTTTTATTCTCCGACTCTATCCGCAACAACATTGGCTTTGGCTCCGCCACCATGACCGAAGCACAAATGATGCAAGCGGCCAAAGATGCCGACGTGTACGAAAACGTGATGCGCTTTCCCGAAAAATTTGATACGAAACTGGGCGAACGCGGCATTACTTTATCCGGAGGGCAAAAGCAACGGGTTTCCATGGCCCGGGCCCTGGTCCGCGAACCCGCCATCTTGATTCTGGACGATTCGTTGAGCGCCGTGGATACTAAAACCGAGAACGCCATCCTGAATAATTTGCAGCGCATTATGCATAACCGTACGTCTATCATTATATCCCACCGGGTATCGTCGGTGAAACTGGCGGACCAGATTCTGGTACTCGATGATGGTGAAGTGGTGCAGCACGGCACCCATCAGGATTTAATGCAGAACGATGGCTTGTATAAATCGTTGTACGAGCGGCAGTTACAAACCGAAGAGCAGGATTAAGCCGGTAGCTCATCAAAAATTTAAAAAATCCGGCCTTGGGCATTTTATCTTTTGCAAACCTTTTTGTTTCTTTGCCAACCAGTCCAGAATAATTCAGCTTCGGGGTGTAGCGTAGCCTGGTATCGCGCCAGCATGGGGTGCTGGAGGTCGTGGGTTCGAATCCCGCCACTCCGACGGACAAAAAGCCGGTAAACGATGAGTTTACCGGCTTTTTTATTTTCTTTTTCTTGTCTGCTCCACTATTGCTAGTAAAATGTCAGAAGAAATTTTCTAAATCAGGGTTCCCTTAATTACCAAAAAAGTACCTATATTTGTACTTATTTAGTAATTATTACCATGATAGCAGCCAATTTTACCGAGTTCAGGACCAATCTTACTACTTACTTAAATGAGGTAGAAGATAATAATGAAACTTTGATTATTAAACGGGGCACCGGCAACGGAGCAGTACTTATTTCTTTAAAGGAGTATAATTCCCTACTGGAAACCATGCATTTATTAAAATCAAAAGAAAATGCGGCCCACTTATATCAATCTATTGAGCAAATGAAAGCCGGCGAAATTGTCCGGAAGGATTTGAAGGAACTGCTCAATAACGAATGATTAATTTCTCCAAAGCTGCCTGGCAGGAGTATGAAAATTGGCAGGCAGAAGACAAGAAGATCGTTAAAAAAATCAACGAGCTGATAAAAGAAATTCAGCGCACCCCTTTTGAGGGAAAAGGCAAACCGGAACCTCTTAAATATGATTTAGCCGGTTTTTGGTCGCGCCGAATTGACCAGGAACATCGCTTAGTATACAAATACCAGCAGGGAGAAGTATTTATATATAGCTGCCGGTATCATTATGAATAAAAATGGCTGCTTGGGATATGGCACTTTTTATTACTGTTACCATTAAGCTGTAATATTATGCCCATGTTTGCCTCCTCCCATCCAGGAGAACTTATTAAAGAAACTATTACGGGTTTACGCGAAGAAACCGGCCAGAAACTAACCATTGAAGAAGTCGCTACTGGTTTAGACACTACGCGCAAAACTCTTTCCGCTATCATTAATGGCAAGCAAGGTATTACACCGGTAATGGCTATTCAATTGGCTACTGCTTTTGCTAATACCTCCCCTAAATTCTAATTGAAGATACAAAGTAACTACGATTTAGCTTAAGCCAAAAATTGGTTAAAACCGATGGTATTCGGGTTTTTGAAGATGTAGCAACCTAATAAAAATTATGCGAAAAAGCAGTCTAATTTTTGCGCCACTTGTTTTGGCATTATATAGGCATCTTACTTAATAAATGGTTACAAAACGAGTATTTTAAACGTATTTAGAACCATCTTTTAAATAAATAAGTTGGGTTCGAATCCCGCCACTCCGACGGACAAAAAGCCGGTAAACGATGAGTTTACCGGCTTTTTTATTTTAACCATTTTACACTTTAAAAGCTTATTTCCAGTAAATACCTGACTTTTAAGAAGAATTACCACCCTAAAGCATTTTTTTACGTATTTATACTTATCTAATATAAAATCCGGATTTAAACTAAATACTAAAATAACTATGGCAAAGAATACTATTGCTATCGAAAAATATGGCATTCGCTTCGGCCTGATTGCGGCAGTAGCTATGTTCGGCTACTTCTTGCTGATCAATGTTCTTAACTTACAAAATGTGGAAGTTATCCGGTTTGCCAGTAATATTTTTATAATTGGAGCGGTAATTTGGGCTATTTATTCTTTAAAAACCAACACCCAGGGTCCGGTACCTTATTTACCCGGGTTGGGCATTGGTTTTCTGGTCGGGCTGATTGGGTCGGTGCTATACGCTATTTTTATATACGTATACGCCAAATTCCTGAATCCGGATTATGCCGCCATACTCGAAACCCAGGATTACTACGGCTCGGTAATGAGCCCGATGATGCTGGCGGGTGCTATTACTATTCTGGGAACCGCCGTAGGCACCATGACCGGCTATATTCTGATGATGGCTTTTGATAACTCCGGCGCGAGAACGGCGGAATAGCCTGCTTCCGGGCTAATTTTTTAAAATTTTAATAGAAAAGCCGGTCTTTGAACCGTTTTTTGTGCTTTTCGGTATAACGCCTTCCCGAAAATTGAAGCTATCGATGGTGCTGGGTAACCCACGGGGTCCCACCCGTTTACCAGGTATATAGATTTTATCTAGGCTTCACCCACCAAGAAGAGGAAAGCTTTACAGATCCGGGTAATGTGCAGTTTTTTATCTATTAGGCGATGGCTGCTTTTTTGCATTTTAACTCAACACGTAACCAAATTGTCGAAGCAAACTTCCCAAATTTTCCGGAGTTGTTGTAACCAAAAATCTTCCTCCTGCATTCTTTTAATTTTGCTGTGGTAAGAAATATCCCAGTTTAAACAACTAAAAACGCCCAACTACTTTATTGGCTTTAAGAACACTTTTCCTTCATCATCTAAAATATAATTTTCATTATAATTGTAAACCCTTCGCATGCGCAACGCATTAAGATTTAGTTGGTTCGTAAGCCGAACTCCTTTATTAGTTAACAGGTATAAATCATAGGTAAAAGGATATTCCCCCACTCTAAAGTATATTGGTACGCATCTATAATATTATGGTCCGGATCTGTTTTTAAAATCAATATATCGTTGTACTCCCGGATGACATTGCCGTAAGCCAATCCTTTGTATTTAGCGATAAATTTGTAGTACTTATACACCCCGCTTACCGGCCGGAAAAAAACCGAGGCACTGTCCAGTGAATTATAGGCCTCCATTTTACTGTTAAATTTATTAAGCAGGCTGTAATTAAAATCAGCATTGGCCGCACTATCTACGATAATGTAATTTTTGCCTATTACTTTATTGGCTCTTTCCAGACTATCCAAATCGGGAAAAGGGGGAAAATCAGGTTTAACCACTCCGGAGTGCTTACCTGACTGGCATGAAAAACCAATAGCAACAACAATCAATATTAAAAAAAAAGTAAACTTTTTCATTCCGCATTGATAATTAACAGCAAACAACTGGATATACCCAACAATTTAAATCAGGGCGCTTATAGATGAAATATTGCCATTTTTTTAATGGTTATTGCTGTTTACCAATTTACATATTTTATAAGAAAAAACGTTATTCCGTTTATTTCTTAGCAACTGGCTTTTTGTTGCTGCTACTTTATGCGGGTGGGTTGATCCGGATTTAAAATCTAGAATTTTGCTTTACTGCTGCAACTCTTTCTCGGGATAAATCCACGTAAACAGGTAAGCTTCTAGGTAATACTGGTATTATTTTATTTACAGTTGCGGCAAGACTTACCCGATAATCCGGTGGTTCCAGCTACTAGTTTTAATTAGTTTTTTTTGAAAGAACTATCCAGAAGCCTTAAAACATAGCCAACTTCTAAGACTTGTTTATACTTTTTATGAAAATGTTTAAATAAAAGTATAAATCAAATTCTAGAGCAAACAAATTGTTTTTAAGCTAATTTCCAGACTCATCGTGCAAATTAAAAGATCATTGCCGCATTTAAGCTGCATTAAAATTAAATTAACTTCAGATTAATGCTATTCTAATTAAATCCGGAAAAATCACTCAAAAATACCTGCCTACAAACTTGTTTAAAGGCCTAAAATTAAAAAATTATTAAATTTTTATTAAAATAGCATTAAAACTAAGAGCTATTTTAAAAAACAAGTATTTTAATTGAATTTTAATATCATTTTAACTGGGCATTAATTTCGTTGGTAAATATTTGCATTCTAACTAAACGCAAACAATTACTTACCTAAATTTCTGAACTGTGAAAAAGATAGTTATTCCTACGGATCTTACCCCGCAATCGTTAAACTTAATAAAATACGGCCTGCAAGTAATGAAAGGCCAGACCTGCGAAATTATTTTACTGCATTTTATTCCTTTACCTGATTCTATTACCGATTTAATGATGCTACCGCGTGTGGAAGAAACGCTAGCTCTCCCGAATACACCTTTCCATAAAGCATTGGAGCGCATGCGTAAATTATACGCCGTCGAAATCAGCCATCTGGAGTTAATTCCGCTATACGGGGGCAATCCGCTCAAAATTCGCAATTTTATCGATGACTATAATATCGACTTAATTCTTTGTCCGGTCATGGAAGTGAATACCTCCGATACCCATAACCCCGAACCGTTTAGTTCTTTAGTGAAAGATGTTTCGTGTCCGGTGCTGTACATACCCCACGAAACCGAATCTATCCGTTTCCGGAAAATTGTATACCTACTCGATACCGATGATAAATACTCTTTGCTGCTCAACGATTTATTGCTGAATCTAACCGCCGGCCGCGATCATTACGTTACTTTTTTAATAATTTTTAAACCAGATACTACCCGCGAAAAACTTAAGTACGTGCTGGATAAAATATACCACACCGAGCAGTTAAAAGGTTTAAACTGCTCGGTGCATTTACTTCGCGAGAAAAATTTTACCGGAGGCGTTTACACCTTTGTGGAAGAATTTAAAGTAGACTTGCTCGTTACAGGCCGTAAAAAAAATCTGCTTGGCAATTTGTTCACCCGCAAGCGCACTTCCAGCGATATGGCCAAACACACCAAAGTTCCCTTCCTGAGCATTTCTTAAATATTCGGCTAACCTGCCGGTTAAAGGTTGTACTCACTTTAGTTAAAAATACTATGTTATTGAAAAAAAATATTCCCATATCCTATATATTCGGGAAAGTAAAATATGAAATAAGTTTTGTATTTGTTTATGCTACTATTATTGGTATTTGGGATAAATACTTTCACACCATTAATATTAATATCCCGCTGAGTGTGCCCATGGTGCTGGGCACAGTGCTCTCGCTGCTACTGGCATTTAAATCTAACCAAGCCTACGACCGTTGGTGGGAAGCCCGCATTGTGTGGGGCGCCATTGTAAATGATTCCCGAACCTTGACCCGGCAGTTGCTTAATTTTATATCAGACCCTTACGTATCGGTTAACGTGAAAAACTTTCAGGACCGCTTCGTGCATCGCCAGATTGCCTGGTGCCACAGCCTGGGCCAGTCGCTCCGAAATCAAATACCTACCCAAAAACTCGATCAATATTTGGAAGCGGCCGAATTAGAGTACGTGGGCAAACACGATAACGTGCCCAATGCGCTGCTGCAACTGCACAGCCGCGATTTAAAAATGCTTTTGCAGGAAGGTCAAATTAACAAATTTCAGCAATTAGGTTTAGACGAGACCCTAACCCGGCTTTGCGACTCTATGGGTAAATGCGAACGCATCAAAAACACGGTATTTCCGGTGACATACAGCTTATACATTCATTTCTCGCTGTTTATATTCGTGTTGCT
Source organism: Adhaeribacter pallidiroseus (assembly GCF_003340495.1). Taxonomy (NCBI): domain Bacteria; kingdom Pseudomonadati; phylum Bacteroidota; class Cytophagia; order Cytophagales; family Hymenobacteraceae; genus Adhaeribacter; species Adhaeribacter pallidiroseus. The sequence goes on along the minus strand of NZ_QASA01000001.1, from coordinate 1,065,434 downwards.
ATTGCCCTTTGCGCTCCTGGAAACCTTTGGTTTATTTCAAATTCCGATGGTAATAACGATTGCCTTGTCTTTCTTTTTAATTGAAAAAATGGCGATTCACTTACAGGATCCTTTCGAAAATAAACCTACCGATACGCCAGTTACTTCTATTACCTTAACCATCGAACGTAACCTCAAACAAATGGTAAACGACCATCACCAAGTTCCGGAAAAAGTAAAAGCTACCAGCTTCTATGTTTTGTAAGTAAAAGGAATCACAACTAATTTTTAAAATTTTCAGCAGCAAGGCTTCTCGAACTTTGCTGCTGTTTCCTGTAAGTCTGCCCGCCAAAATTCGTTCCATAGTGAACCGTAAAAATAAACATGAAAGCTTATTAAGTAAAATATGTCACGTTTTATGGCCTGGATACTTCTACAGAATATATCAAAATAAGACAAAATTTAAAAAACTGTACTTATAAACTTGTCCAAACCTGGGGCCTCCAGGATATTTCCTCTTTTTATAGCTTCTTATCCTGTACCTTTTTCAGCTGGTACATCTAATTTCAGGAATCCTCTTCAAAAATTAGAATTTTAGCGGTGTTATTCAATAAGCTTAATTTTAAAGCTCTTCGACTATATAGATAAAATATGGTTTATTATATATTATTCTGGTACTCTGGCAAGGCCATTTGCCGTTTCTATCTTTTTGGATTAAATAGGAAATACTATATAAATAAAGGCATAATATTTATTCATAGAAGGTATAAGCAAATATTAAACGCAATCATTTTTAAGACTTAATCACCACATGAACGCTACTTCTACTATCTCAGCTCCAGCCAATTCTTTTATTTCCAACATTTCTTCTAAGGCTACTATAACGATAGATGCTGCGGAGTCTTTGGTGCAAGTAAGCTGGACAAGTACTCCTTCTCTGAGCGATTTAGCGGAATCTGCTGATTACTTAGTGTCGATTATTAAACAGTACCGCATTACACAGTTGTTACATGATGTACGGATGGTAGATTACGTAAACATTGACGTACAACGGTGTTTAACCCACGTATTTTGCCCACAAATTATGACTGCTGGTGTCACTAGAATAGTACACTTGGCCAACTATGTAATGCCAGACTTGCTGCTGATCGATCAGATAACAGAATGTGTAAAGCACAGATATGTAACAAACCGCCATACCAAACTCGAAATTTGCACAACACCGGAAGGAGCGGCGGAGTGGTTTAAGAATAATTCTATCGCCAAACCAACAGTAACCCAGAAGCAAGCAGAAGTGAAACTAGCAGCACAAGTAGCGACGATAAACGAATTTTCTTCGGCAATTACCCTTTTAAGAACTTACAAAGAGAAAGCTTATTTATTAGGTAAAATATTGTTCAAGCCTAAAGCTTTATTCTCTAATTAACAATATTTAATTATTTTGGCGCTTAAGCATTAATTTAAATTTAAAAAAGTTTTAACTGCCACTTAAGCTAGCTTTACTAAAGTTTAACAAGAATTTGTTAATTCCTTTTTTACGCATTTTTACCTCCGCTCGCCTATCTGTTGGCGCCACATGGCATAGTATAAGCTTTTTTGTGTAAGCAAGTCCGCATGACTTCCTTTTTCTACAATTTTACCTTTTTCCAGTACGTAAATAATATCGGCGTGCAGAATAGTGGAAAGCCGGTGCGCAATTAACACGGTTATTTGCTCCCGCTGCGCCGAAATCTCCCGAACAGTATTGGTTATTTCTTCTTCGGTAAGCGAGTCAAGCGCCGATGTTGCTTCGTCAAAAATAAGCAGCCGGGGATTGCGAATCAGGGCCCGCGCAATGGATAATCGTTGCTTTTCGCCGCCCGACATTTTCAGGCCACCCTCACCAATTGGCGTATCAATACCTAAGTCCGAGCGAGCTAATAAGTTGGTGCAAGCAGCTTTTCCCAATGCGGCCATTATTTCAGCATCTGTAGCATCGGGCTTAACCAAAAGTAGATTTTCTTTAATAGTGCCCGAAAATAAGTTAGTTTCCTGCGTTACAAAACCCAATTGTCGGCGCGCCTCGTTCAGCCAAATGGTTTTTGCCGAATAATTATTATACCGTATCTCGCCGCTTACCGGTACATACAAGCCTACCAGTAATTTTACCAACGTTGATTTACCTGAACCTGATGGCCCTACAAAAGCCAGCGTGTCGCCGGTATTGGCTGTAAATGAGATGTCATTAATGGCATTTTGACTAGCGTTTTGGTGACAAAATACTACTTGCTCAAACCGCAACTGATACAAGGGACCAATATCAATTGCTGATTCAGGGCGGTTTTCTATTGGCTTCCGGAGAAGTTCGTCGAAATTAATTAGAGCTGCATCTGCTTCGCGGTATGCCAGAATAATAGTTCCTAAATCTTGTAGCGGCCCAAAAATGCTCACCGAAATAAATTGCATCGAGATTAATTCGCCTGTAGAGAGCACCTCTCGGAAAATTAGCCAAAGCAAAGTAAACAAAATAGATTGTTTTAATAAGTTAAGGGATGTGCCCTGCAAAAACGATAAAGTACGTACGCGCTTTACCTTTTCCATTTCTAAACTAAAAATCTGCTCGGTGTGGCCACGCAGGCGCCGTATTTCCTGAAATGTAAGTCCTAAGCTTTTAATTAATTCAATATTTCGCAAAGACTCGGTAATAAAACCCGCCATTTTGTTAGTAGCCCGGTTTATGGAGCGCTGCATGGTTTTTATTTTGGCGCTCAATAAACTGGTTAATCCGCCTAAAACAAAAATGCCCACTATAAATACAGGAACTAAGGCCCAGTGTTTTGTAATAGCGTACCACACCAGAAAACAGACTCCTACTACAGAAGAAAATAATATATTAATGAAAGCGCTAATAAAACGTTCGGTATCGCGGCGCACCCGCTGCAGGATAGATAAAGTTTCACCGCTATTTTGATTGGCATACTCCTGATAAGACAACCGTAAGGTTTGTTTCAGGCCATCGTTAAAGATCTGTACCCCAAATTTCTGTACTACCAGATTCGTTAAATATTCCTGAAAAGATTTGGCCAGCCGGGCAAGTAATGCAACAATTACGGCCAGGAACATAAGCCATAGTGCACCTTGTACCCGTTCCTCCGCTGGCAAGGTGTAAGGCGGAGTAGCATAATTATCAATGATTTTTCCGAAAATAACCGGGTCCAGTAGTGTAAGTATCTGGCTTGCTGCTGCCAGCAACAAAGAAGAAAATACAAGCTGCCGGTGAGGTTGCAGATAATGCCAAAGTACGCGCATATTTAAGAACAAACGTAGAGTAGTTTACCTTAAACGTGATTTAACAAAAATAAATGGCAGTACCTGTTTACCACGTATACTTTCCACTATTTTTGCGTTATCAGAATTAGTATATTGGCAGAATAATGAATAAAGACTTCGACCGTACCCAGCTTCTTAAAACCGCACTTAATCATTCTAGCATCACCATCGACGAGTTAGCCAATCGTTTAGGATTAACTCCTATTTTACTGTACCATAATCTTGAAAGTGAAGAGGAAGGTGATCAAACGGTAAAAGCCGTAGCAACTGGATTAGGGATTCCAACTTCTTATTTTGAAGGAAAGTATTATTATAACGAACGAGGGCAATTGGTACCGAGCGCACCAAAGTAAGCCGGAGAACTTCATAAAATTTAAGTTCTTACGCTGTTGAATTTCGGATAAAAATTATCAAGCACGTAATTTTTGAACAATTTTTAAATTATTTTAAAATATTGCTCTTGCAAGTAAAATATTTGACCAAAACAGTTTAAGCCGTTAAGGTACAAAGTAGAAGGAAGTGCGCTGCTTTAAATGCATCATCAAATTAAATAGCTAATTTTAGTTTTATAATCAAAGAATTAGATAGCAGTACTATTAGTTTAGTGTGTTTACAGATTAAATGTAGCAGCTTTACTTAGTTATTTAAATACGAAATCATTTTTTACTCCCATAGTATTTAGTTTTGTAAGCTTGCCTCCACATGCTAAAGTTAATTCAATTGGAGCTATCATTACTAAATAAAACAGCATTCTACCTGCAAGTTTGTGTTAAGAACAGGAACGTTCTTCTTAATTTTAAAATTTGTTAAATATAGATAAAATAGTATTAATTACATTATAAATCAAAAAATACGCATTTATGCAACCTTATTAATTTGGTACTTTATAAAGTAGTAGTTAACTTAGGGCAACATTAAAAATAACACTCATCTTTAAGCAATTAAATATTATTCCGGTAAATTTATAAAGGCCTAGCAAAGATCTAAGCCTTGTTTTATCAGGTATTATTAAGTAAAAAGTATTTATATAATTTTTTATAAGTTAAGTACAGAAAATCAATTAATTACGGTTATAAACTTCTGTTTTTAGTATAATTTACCTTCTACTTTATGAACACTAATACTCAAAAGCTGATAAATAACAATTTTACTTTTTTCAAGACCAATTTTGTTTTTCAATAGTATCCATCAAAATATATAATATAAACAATAGATAACCTGGATCTTCAAATTCTTTCCGATATAAATGAATTATTTTAACCATAAGCAACTATCTACAAGGATGTATTAGTTTTTTTAAAAAATAGGATAGCTACCAATTCTTAACATAATCTATTTGGTTTAAGAGTAAATGTTACGTGGATAATCAGCTTAGCAAAAAGATTATTTTACCTTCCTTTCAGAAAATATAAGCCGAACGCAATCTCTCTTGAATGTTTTATCCTGGATGAGAGAATAAGTTTAGTAAAAGCCCACTTAAAACACCTTTAAACTACTTTAATCCAACCCAAGTGAACACTTTTACCAACCCGCTTACTGTATTCCGAACTAAATATTCCTGCAAGCATATACTGCTGGTGTTGGCTACCTTAGTTTTTTTTAAAGCTCCGGCACTACATGCCCAAGTAGCCATAAAGTGGGATGCTGCATTTGGAGGAAGTGGTAATGATGTTATGCAATGCCAGCAACAAACTAGCGATGGCGGCTATATTTTAGGTGGAACTTCCACCTCTCCGGCCAGTGGCGACAAATCTCATAACTCGAAAGGAAAAGAAGATTTTTGGATAGTTAAAGTAGATGCCACAGGTAAAAAGCAGTGGGATAAAACATTTGGCGGAAGTGGCAAGGACTTTTTTCAAACGGTGCAACAAACGCTTGACGGAGGTTACATTTTGGGCGGGTATTCCAACTCGCCGGTCAGCGGCGATAAGTCGGATGTTGCTTCTTTTGAATATGATTACTGGGTAATTAAAATTGATGCTGCCGGAAACAAACAATGGGATAATACCTTTGGTGGGAAGCGGAATGATTTTTTAATTTCGGTTTATCCTACTAACGATAAAGGGTATATTCTAGGCGGTTCTTCTAATTCACCGGTTAGCGGAAAGCTAGGACTAAACAAATCCAAGGGCTCCAAAAAAGATACTGATTATTGGATTATTAAACTGAATTCGCGCGGCCAAAAAGAATGGGATCGCACCATAAGCGGCAGCAGTTTTGACTATTTACGTGTAATCAAACAAACTCAAGATAAAGGCTTTATTATTGGAGGTTATTCTTATTCGCCCAGCAGTGGTAACAAAACAGGTGCGAACAAAGGATTCGGTGATTATTGGATTGTAAAAGTTAATAAGTTAGGATTGATAGAATGGAATAAAACCATAGGTGGCCGAAACGAAGATATTCTGGAGACACTAGAAATAACGAAAGATGGCGGCTATGTGCTGGGCGGTACTTCTAGTTCCTCTGCGGGTGGTAACAAATCGCAAAACACAAAAGGTGAAACAGATTACTGGTTGGTTAAAATGGATAATACGGGCAAGATAATCTGGGATAAAACCCTTGGTGGTAGCCGGAAAGACAACCTGCGTTCAGTGAAACAAACTAGCGATGGTGGCTATATTGTAGGTGGTTACTCTACTTCGCCAGTTAGTGGTGATAAATCAGAAAAATCGAGTAAAGACATTGATTTCTGGGTGATAAAATTAGATGCTTCTGGCTCCTTGAAATGGGATAAAACTATCGGTGGCAATCAGGAAGATGGTCTACAAGCGGTTCAGCAGATTGGTAAAGGACAATATATTTTAGGTGGTTATTCTTTATCCTCCACTTCGGAAGATAGAACGGTGTCCTCTAAAGGTAATTATGATTATTGGTTGGTGAATATTTTAGTTGCCGAAGAATCGGCGAGTAATAACGCGGGTACTTATGCTTTAACTTTAAAGGTCGATGGCAAAGGCTCCATTAATCGAAGTATAAAAAAAGATGCTTATATAAGTGGTTCTGTCGTTTCTTTAACGGCAAAGCCAGCAGCCGGTTATAAGTTTACTGGTTGGAGCGGCGCGGTAAATGTTCTTCAGAACCCCTTAACCATTACTATAAATGGCAATAAAAATATTACAGCTATTTTTGATCCTATTGGCCATAATGTATACGAAGCCGAAGAAGCTTTTCTTAAAGGTGCCGTAATCAGTAGCGAACACATGGATTACAGTGGCAAAGGATATGCCGATGTTAAAAGTAAAAGTTACTCAATTATAAGATGGGTTATCACCGATCAACAAGCAGGTAATTGCGAAATAAGCTTTCGGTATTCCAACGGCAGTGGCAATAGTTACCCAATAAAAGTAATTTTAAACGACGAGGTAATTGATGACTCCAAACCCTTTAAAGCAACCGAAACCTGGTCTACATGGTCGATTGTTAGAATTAATGCAAATTTAAAAGCCGGGGTTAATGAGATCCGATTGAAATCGGGCGAAAAAGGAGGACCTAACGTTGATTATTTGCGAATTAATAATCTGTCTACTTTAGCTGAAACAGAAGTAGCTACCAGCAACAGCATGGTTTTAAACCCAGTGGAACAAGAGACCTCAGATACAGAGCAGGTTACTCGGTTAAGCGCTTATCCTAATCCCGTACCAAATGCTACTACTCTTACGTTTACATTTGATCAGGAAGAAGAATACGAACTGAGTATTTACGATTTAGACGGCACAGTTATTCATTCTTTTCCGACCAAAGTTGCCAAAGCAAACGAAGAAGTACAAATACTTTGGGACGCAGCTACGGTACAAAGTGGTATATACGTGGCAAAGCTTAAAACAAAAAGCGGCGTTCAAACTTTACGAATAATAAAAAAGTAAATTAAGCTTACAGAATTTTTTAAATTTTAAGCGGGAATACTACTTAAAATTTAAAAATAAACACCGGCTTAAATTATAAAAGCCTGGCTCATAAGAACCAGGCTTCAGCGCGTATTAAATGTTTGTCTAAAGAATTAAGCGGCAGCGGTTTGTTCGTCTTCGCGATCTTCAATTACCTTCTTCAGCTTAACAATAGCTTGTGTAGCCCGTTCCTCGTCCAATTTATTTATGTTTAATAACATTTTAGTTTTTTCCTGACGGGTAATTACCGGATTATTTAGCAAACGAATAATTTCTTCTTTTTGCTTCGCCGAGGCATACTTAACAGAAGTAGCCGGAGTAGTTTCGGGTTGCTTTTCAGCTTCTACCGGTACTGCTTTCATGGCTTTAGGCTCGACTGCTACCTGGGGCTGTTCCACTTTAGGAGCTTCCTGGTTATTGCCCGAATAATCCATTTCCTCGGCTGGCGTAGGCTCGTAACCAGCTGCTCGAATAATCCAGGCTAAAATATTACGGTAAGCTTTACCAATTGCGCGGGTTTGCGCCATGGAAGCAATGGCAAATTCCTGATAGTATTTTTTACCTTGTTCTTTGTTCGAGCAAATAGCAAAACCAGCACCTACTACCTGCTCGGTACGTAAATTAAGTAAGTTTACCTTTGCCTGGTATTTAAGCTCCGTATCTGTACTTACATTAATTACGTGCTCTACCACCGGCAGAATGCCTAATCGGGAACCCGCATACTGCCATCCTTCTACGTTTACGTATTCCTTGCCTTGTATATTTTGATATAGTTTATTCTCCTTAATAAATTTCGCAAGGTCGATGGCCAGGTGCATGGTTTCGTCAGATTTCGCGATATCGTAACTTTCGATTCGCGACTTCTTAACAAGCTTGTTTTCATTTGTTTCCTGATTCATTTCGTTTGTTTTTATGTTCATATTGTTAACATATTCACTAAGAGTTTGGTGCCAAACAGGTAGCGAAATTAGCAAATTATTCTCCTTGATAATCAATTAGTTATAAACAAATATAAAAATATTTTCTATTTTAATTAGCAATAATATCTATTAATTTTAGCATTGTAAAATGCACACTGTAAATATAGTATAAAATTAATATATTAACTAAATTTAATTGTTACGGAAGCTTATTTACTAGTTCTAGTCTAATAGGTTTCAATCGACCAGGAATTATTTAAAAATCTTTTAATCAAGGAGTTATAATGTTGTAAAGAAAAATCGTTCGAATTTCAGAATAGCTGTTGTTTCCTAAACTAATCTTTTTGCACTTCTCTATTTTTAAGGAGAAATTAATAAGTTAGTAGCCAGACAGATTATGTTGAGGAAGCAAATCTGTTGATAGTTAATAAGCAGAACACGAAATATTGGGAAATCTATGCCGCCAGCTTAAAGGAATTGTTGGAAGTAAATAGATCTAAAATGTTGGCAAGTTAAATCTACCAGCTTTTTTAAATTTTAGAAAAATTACCAATTTAAATTAATCCAGGAGGTAACCATCTTTCATTACCAGCTTGCGGTCGGCCATTTCGGCTAAGTGCTCGTTGTGGGTTACAATCACAAAAGTTTGGTGCAGCTCGTTGCGCAACCGAAAAAATATTTCGTGCAGCTCTCTGGCATTCTCCGAATCTAAATTTCCACTGGGCTCATCGGCAAAAATTATTTCGGGCGCATTGATTAAAGCTCGGGCCACGGCGGTACGCTGTTGCTCTCCCCCTGACATTTCGGAAGGCTTGTGTTCCAGGCGATGACCTAAATTCAACATTTTTAAAAGTTCCTTGGCTCGGGATATTACTTCTTCTTCGGGCCGACCCGCTAAAAAACCGGGCAAACACACATTTTCGACGGAAGTAAATTCTGGCAGTAAATTATGGAACTGAAAAATAAACCCAATGTGCTGGTTCCGAAATCGAGCTAGCTCAACACTTTTGTATTTATTAACAGCATCCCCGTTAAAGAACACATCACCTTTATCGGCATTGTCTAAAGTACCCAAAATATGCAGCAAGGTACTTTTACCTGCTCCCGAGGAACCCACAATTGAAACAATTTCGCCTTTGGCAATTTGCAGCGTAATACCCTTTAAAACGGGTAAGCTTCCATATGATTTGAAAATATTAGCGGCTTGTAACAAGAAGTTAGATGTTTAATTTGCTCCAGGAGAGTTTTCGGCAAATCTAGCCAAAAGTTGCCATTATTTACAATTAAGTTATCGCGCAACTAAAATTGTTTCGCCTACAGACAAATTGAATGATGCGAGATAAAGCAATCAAATTTTTAAATTTTAGTAGTTTTTATTTGTTAAGCACAACACTTTCGATAAAAAGGATAAGGCAGAACATTGGAAATTTAATAACTTTCATTTCCATTAACTTTCTTTTACATGGCAAGCGGTAAGTCGTTTCTAGGATTGTTACTACTCTTACTGAGTATGGTAGCCCTACACTTGTGCTTCCGGATAAGTCCCGTTAAAGAAGCATCCTTATTGCCACAGACCAAATTTATCTTTCGGGGAGTAAACTGGGTGGCTGGTGATTCGGTTACTCTGGATCAGCTGATTGCCGCTAAAGAGTGTAACATTCAATGGATTGCGCAAACTCCCTTTGGCTGGCAGCGCAACTATAATACCCCCGAAATGCGGCTGAATACGCAATTTAATAAACACTTTTGGGGCGAAAGCGACCAGGGCCTGATTCATACTACTAATCTGGCGCGACAAGCCGGAATCAAAACCTTACTGAAACCACATATCTGGTTAATGAACCAGGATCAAAATAAATGGATTGGCGACATTGCCATGACCAGCGAAGCAGATTGGCAAACCTGGTTTAAAAATTATTCCGAATTTATTTTGCATTATGCTCGTCTTGCCGAAACCCACCATGTAGAGGCGCTGTGTATTGGTACCGAATTAATGAACCCAGCAATAACCCGAGAAGAAGACTGGCGGCAATTAATCCGGCAAATACGGCAAGTGTACCATGGCCAACTAACCTACGCTGCGAATTGGTATCTGGAGTATGAAAAAGTTAAATTTTGGGATGACCTGGATTTTATTGGCGTACAAGGTTACTTTCCGGTAAGCAAAAAAAACAATGCCAGCTTAGCTGAATTACAAGCCGGCTGGAAACCTCACTTGATGCGAATGCAAAAAATTGCTAAAAAGTACCAAAAACCCATTGTGTTTACCGAAGCGGGTTATAAAAGCACCCCTGATGCAGCAGTTGAACCTTGGAAGTGGCCGGAGCGCGGTAGAAATATTTTAATAGAAGAGTCCTACGAAACACAAGCCAATTGTTACCAGGCCTTGTTCCAAACTTTATGGGAAAAGCCGTGGTTTGGCGGCCTGTTCATCTGGAAATGGTACCCGCAAGTGCGCGATAATGGCCGCGACCACCGCGATTTTACCCCGCAACACAAACCCGCCGAAAAGATTTTAGCGGATTGGTACGGGAAGGAATTGTAGACTATAATCCACAGTCGATGGATTTTAGTCCGTTTTTTAAATTTTACTCTAGTTGGTTAAAGACAATTCCGTATAATTTTCTGTTTAGCAATAATTTATTTTATGCTCAACCATCCTGCCTCTGCTACGGACTACTCACTATAACCGTGGACTATCGACTAATATAAAAGTTTGAAATAAAAAGATTCCTGTTTACTTTCGTGCCACACGAAATGCTCCAATCATGAACATACACGAATATCAGGGAAAAGAGATTCTAAAAAGTTATGGCGTCCGGATTCAGGAAGGAATAGTTGCCCGCAACCCCGACCAGGCCGTAGAAGCGGCGAAACGTTTAACCGCTGAGACCGGTACGGGTTGGCACGTTATTAAAGCGCAAATTCACGCGGGTGGACGGGGTAAAGGAGGTGGCGTAAAATTAGCCAAAAACATGGACCAGGTACGGGAGCTCTCGTCGCAAATATTAGGGATGAACCTGATAACCCACCAAACCGGACCGGAAGGAAAAACGGTTCACAAAGTTTTAATCGCCCAGGATGTGTATTATCCCGGACCAACGGAGCCGAAAGAATTTTACGTCAGTATTCTGCTGGATCGGGCTAAGGGCCAGAATGTAATTATGGCCAGCACCGAAGGTGGTATGGACATTGAAGAAGTTGCCGAAAATCATCCGGAAAAAATATTAAAAGAATGGATTGATCCATCCGTAGGTTTACAAGCATTTCAGGCCCGTAAAATTGCTTTTGCTTTTGGCTTAGAAGGAGAAGCATTTAAAGAAATGGTGAAATTTATTACCGCTCTTTACAAAGCTTACATTGACACGGATGCTTCGCAGTTCGAGATAAATCCGGTACTTAAAACCTCCGATAATAAAATATTGGCGGTAGATGCTAAGGTAAACTTAGATGATAACGCCTTGTATCGCCACCGGGCTTTTGAAGATTTGCGCGATTTTAACGAAGAAGACCCGTTAGAAGTAGAAGCCAGCGCCAGCAACTTAAACTATGTAAAGCTAGATGGCAACGTAGGTTGTATGGTAAACGGAGCCGGTTTGGCTATGGCCACCATGGACATTATTAAACTTTCGGGTGGTGAACCGGCCAACTTCCTGGACGTGGGAGGTGGAGCTAACGCGCAAACCGTAGAAGCTGGTTTTAGAATTATTCTGAAAGACCCGAACGTAAAAGCTATTCTGATTAATATTTTTGGCGGAATTGTACGCTGCGACCGCGTAGCGAATGGGGTAGTTGAAGCTTACAAAAACATTGGCGACATTAAAGTACCCATTATTGTACGTTTGCAAGGTACCAACGCCGAAGAAGGCGCCCGCATTATTGATGAATCGGGTTTAAAAGTATTTTCGGCGGTGTTACTAAAAGATGCCGCAGCTCGCGTGAAAGAAGTATTAGCTTAGCTGCTAGAAATTTAAAAAAATTTAGTTTTTTAACAGAAAAGCCTCATCTAAATTAGGGTGAGGCTTTTCTGTTAGTTAATAGTTAAACAAAATTATCAGACTATAAAATCCTGATAAGACTACAGCTGGAAATTTAGCTATAAAAGCACTTATTAATTAGTACTATACTACTTCCAGTTGAACATCAATATTACCGCGAGTACCAACGGAATACGGACATACTTCGTGGGCCTGGTTCACGAGTTTTACCGCTTGATCATGATCTAAGCCTTTTACATCCACTACCAGCTTCACACCTAAACCGTAGCTTTCGTTATCTAACTGCAGCAGGCTCACGTGCGCCGTTACTGTAGAATCCGGTTCCAGCCGGATTTTTTGTTTACCAGCCACTAGTAACAAGGCACTTTGAAAGCAAGCCGCATAACCAGCCGCAAAAAGTTGTTCCGGGTTAGTACTGCCTTTTTTACCACCTAAGCCTTCCGGCACATTAACGGCCATGTCTATAATGCCATCCGATGATTTTACTTGACCGCTGCGGCCGCCTGTTGCCGATACTTCGGCTGTATACAAGGTTTTCATAGTTCGTAGTTTAATTAAATAATAGTTTCAAGAGTTTAATAACCCAATTTTTTAAATTTTGTTAAGGCGAACAGGTTATATTTTTAAAAATCCTCCTGTGAGACATTAGATTAAACCTTTTGAAACAAATTAGTTAAGGTGCTTTTCCGCAATAACAATTTTTACCTGTAGAGGGTATAAAGCAGTAAGCAGTAATAAAACCATTATTTTTTACTTAAAATTAAACTCATGAGCATAGAAGCCTTAAAATTAATTCCGCAAGACGAATCATTTGATGAAACTACTTTTGACCAGGAATTTACCAAAAAGAATAAACTACAGGATCATCCGGAAGTTGTGCAAGCTTTAAAAACCATCTTAAAGTTAATTAATCCGGTACGTGTACACGGGGCCGGCGATCATGAAATTACCACTTTGTTCCGGGATACTGTTTTTAAAAATCGTAATTCTATTGGTACCAGCCATCTAGATCAACTAGCCGAAGCAGGATTAAGTGATACTACCGGTACCTTAACCGGGCAAGGAATAACAGTAGTAAAAGCTTTTGCCGCGCCTTACAAAGGTGTAGAAGGGGAGTTAGCTTATTAAAGCAAACACGCCACTGTAAGCGTGTACTAAAATTTAAACTTATGCTTTACCTACTTTCTACAATTATTAGTTAGTAAAATCTTTGTTCGTATATATAATACCGAATAGTATTAAGATACTTCCATAGCATTTTTAGCGTGCGAGACGGCCTGGAGAATATACTCGTAGCCAGTTAGCGAAGCAATGTGTTCTTTGGAGTAGTTGTTAATGGTGGTGTTGATCCAGGTTTCCAGCGCTGATTCATCCGGAAAGTTGCGAAAAGCAACTTTATCTTTCATATCCCGCCAGAACCTTTCGATAGGGTTGAGTTCCGGGTTGGAAGAGGGCAGGTACACCAGGCGGATATTCTCGGGCACTTGCAAGTGTTTGGCCCGATGGTAGCCGGCTTTATCCAAGAAAATGATTTTGTATACGGATGGCTCGTGGCGGGAAAACTCCTGGAGCAGATACTCAAAAAACAGGGTGTTGACTTGCGGCGCGGTGACAAAAAACTTATCCCCCGAGAGGGGCTCTACTAACCCATAACAGTAGCGGTAAATAAAACGGTGCTGGTAAGCGCCCACTGGCTTCACTCCGGCTCGGGTAATGGCCCGGCGCAAGACGGTCATCAAACCAAACCGGCTCTCATCCTGAAAGTACACTTTCCAGCTATTCACTTTCCCGGCTCGGGCTAAAGGCCCATAGTAGCGTTGGAGCAGAAAAGATAAGAGCACGTTTACTTTTTTTATACTTCTCTTCGTAAGCCACATCTTTCTTCAGGTTACTTTTGCGGACTACTTTGAGCTTGGCTCCCAAGTAGTAGCGTACAAAGCGGTGCACGTGTTCATAGCTTAGCAGAATACCATGTGCTTCTTGCAGCCACTGGTGAATCTGCTTGTAAGAAGTAAAGTAATCCGTCGTACTGTTAAGCTTTTCTGTAAGTTCTGCCAAGGCTGGCCCGCTGATGCGCGAACCGGAGTGCTTCCCCATCTCCAAAGCCTGGCAAGCGGCTAAACCTTTTTGTTCATACTGGCTAAACCATTTGCCAATGGTGTGTCGCTCATAGCCCACCTGCTGGCTGATAGTGGCATAATCCGACGCTTGCCCGCTTTTATATAAATACAAGGCCTGCAAACGCGCTTGCACCAAAGCCCGCTTTTCCTGCTGCATCAACTCCAGCAACGCTGACGCACTCTCCTGGATCTCTATTTTCTTTACTCTTCCCATGCAAACCAAACATTTCTAAAATATGGAAAGTTCTTATTACTATCTGGTATAATTAGATTTATTGCATTAAAAAGGCGCTTCTATTTGGTAGAAGCGCCTTTTTAATATTTTGTGTTTTTTATTTACCACTGTGTACCATCGGTGTTTTATTTAATTTGCTGTGCTTGCGGCTATACGTAAAATACACCACTAAGCCAACTATTAACCAACCAATTAACCGGTACCAGGTATGAACATTTAAACTGGCCATCATGGCAAAACACACCAGCATACCCAAAATCGGCACCAAAGGCACCCAAGGGGTCCGGAAAGGACGAGTGCGCTCTGGCTCATGCACCCGCATGTACCAAACTCCCCCACAAACAATTACAAAAGCCAGCAAGGTACCAATAGAAGTCATTTCACCGAGTTGGGCAATGGGTAATGCTCCAGCCGTAATAGCGCAAACTACCCCAATTAAAATAGAGCTGATATAAGGCGTTTGAAACTTGGGATGTACTTTACCGAAAATAGGCGGAATTAAACCATCCCGTGACATGGAATAGAAAATACGGGGCTGGCCCAGTAACATCACCAGCATTACCGAACTTAAACCAGCAATTGCACCAATTTTAATTAAATCTCTTAAAACAGTATAGCCGGTAACTTCAATACCAATGGCAATTGGTTCAGCCACGTTTAACTGCCGGTAATCTACTAGACCGGTTAAAATACCGGAAACCAGAATATACAAAATGGTGCAAATAACCAGTGATCCCAGAATACCTACTGGCATGTCGCGTTGAGGGTTTTTAGCCTCCTGAGCCGCCGTACTAACCGCATCGAAACCAATGTAAGCAAAAAAGATTACCCCAGCGGCCCGCATAATACCACTCCAGCCATAATGACCAAACTCACCGGTATTATCCGGAATAAACGGCGTCCAGTTTTGGGCTGCAACGGCTGGATTCCGCAATAAATAATACCCACCCGCCAGAATAAAGGCGATTACTACGAAAAGCTTAATAAACACAATAAAGTTGTTAAACTTAGCCGACTCCTGAATACCGACTACCAAGATTACTGTTATCAAAAGTATTGCTGCCGCAGCCACCATATTAAAAACTCCCGTAGCGTGCGGTAACGAAGCAATATCAATCCCTTGAGCGGCATACTGCGTGGTTAACTGGTCGGTTATCTGCACCCAGGCGCTGGTTTTGGGATCCTGAATCAGAGAAATACCCGGCGCGTTCCACCATTCGGGGGCAATGTTAATGTTTAAATCACGCAGAAAGCTAACCACGTACCCGCTCCAACCTACTGCTACAGTAGCGGCCCCAAACATGTATTCTAAAATTAAATCCCAGCCAATTATCCAGGCGATTAATTCTCCTAAGGTAGCATATCCGTAAGTGTAGGCCGAACCGGCAATTGGAATCATAGAAGCAAACTCCGCGTAGCACAGGCCGGCAAACGCACAAGCAATACCCGCCACAATAAACGAAATAACTAAACCCGGACCCGCAAACTGGGCCGCGGCACTACCCGTAAGCACAAATATACCCGTACCAATAATGGCTCCTATACCCAACAAGATTAAGTTAGTAGCGGATAAAGTCCGTTTTAGCGAATGGCCATGTCCATCACTTCCCCCTCCTTCAGACTCCTGTATAAGTTTATTAATAGATTTTTTCGCAAATAAATTAGAGGCCATTCGATTGTTTTAAGTGGTGGAACACAGTGCTGTTAGTAAATTTCTAATAACTAAAACCAGCTTTCTATGGAATTCAGATTTTAATTAAATAATATTAAATTTTAAAAAAGTAGTTGAAATTGGACTTTAAATTAACTAAAATCTGCGATTTGTTGAATAAATCGATTAAAACATTTTACCAACTTCTACTTAACAGATACCTTATCCCATCAGTTTGTGCTACTTAAGAGCGCTTGCCATTAGTGGTATATCCATTTCAATCAAAAACTAAAACAAAAAAGAGAGTATTCACAATATAATCTAAATAGAAGAAGTATATGCCGGTTGTCAGATAAAATTTATAGACCTGATCATATTAAAATTACAGCTATGAACTATAGCAAGTTACTTAATAGCACATCTTTTTTTTAAATTTTGAGTAAAAACCGAAGAGAAACTATAGCCATCTACAATCTAAACTAACGATACTACCATGGATCATTACCCTTTAAAACCAGAAAATATGCGGGCTCCGGCACATTTAACCCGCGATGAAATAAAGCAAAGTTTAGAAGAATTAGATAATAAAATTAAAGTGCTTCAAGGCCGTGCTCATGCCACTACCGCCGATTCTAACCACACTTACCATAAGCATATTGCAGGCCTAGAAAAAAAACGGGCTTTACTGGTGCAACAACTAGATACTACTCAGGATGAATCTTCCAATACTTGGACCGACATTAAGAACAGCTTACAAAGCTTAAAAGATGAGATCCGGAATATGCTAGACTAATTGTTTTATTTAATTAAGAATATGGAGTTAAAGTACTAAACCAGCGTTTAAGAAGTTAACACCCCAAATTTTAGTAATTTTTACGCTATCCCTATAATTTACCCAACTTTAAAATGGAAAGTAAAATTTATAAAAGTAAAAACGCCGAAAATTTAAAATTTTCGGCGTTTTTACTTTTACCTAAAAGGTATTATTAGTCTACGTTATCGTGCAAAAACTTATTATCTCCTAAAATATCATTATCGTCGCTCAAGTTAAAGCGAGAAATATTTCGGTTAGAAGAATGCGGCACATTTTCTAGTGCTACGTTCCGGCGTAAGTAAGCGGGTACTTCTAATTTCTCTTTAATGGCCTCGTTGGTAATTTCGCTGCTTAAGCGGCGCAGACGCTCCCGACGTTCCTGCGATTTTTGTTGCAAATCATTTAAATCTTCATCTTCCGACGGATTAACAAATTCGTTTCGCTCTTCCGGTGTAAATACTTCGTGCTGCGATTCTAAATCAAACACTACTTTAACCGGTTCCGCCGGCACTCGGGTAGGAGCCGGAACGGGTGTAGGCACCGGAATAGGGGTAGGTGCGGGAGCTTGATTTACCACCGGGGCAGGTTCCTGCACGGGTACCCGAACAGGCGCTACCGGCTTAGCAGCCACAGGTTCAGGGATAGCTACTGCACGATCGGTATCAAAAATATTTATTTGAGGATCAGCTTCCGGAAAGGTGTTTTTTTTTACCTGACCGGTATTAATCGTAACGGCTTCGCGGGCAAAACCAGTAGCAATAACGGTAACCCGAATGCTTTGGCCTAACTCCGGATCAATCCCATGCCCAAAAATTACTTCTGCCTCTTCACCCGCTTTTTCCTGAATGTACTCGGTAATTTCGGTGAGTTCATCCATTTCCAGTTCGGCCTGATCACCAGACATGATGGAAAGCAGAATTTTTTGCGCTCCGTGAATATCGGTATTGTTCAGCAACGGCGACGATAAAGCTTCTTCCGCAGCCCGTAAAGCCCGGTTTTCGCCTTCCGTAGTAGCCGATCCCATAACGGCCGCACCAGAATCTTTCATGACCGTTTTAACGTCTTCAAAATCCACGTTTACTTCCGAAGTTACGGTAATAATTTCGGCAATGCTTTTAGCAGCAGTAGTTAATACATTATCGGCTTTAGCAAACGCCTGGCGGATAGGTAAATTACCAAAAATCTCGCGCAACTTATCGTTCAGAATAACCAATACGGTATCGCAATTTTCGCTCAGGTCTTTAATCCCTCTTTCGGCAGCATCTCGCTTTTTCTTACCTTCGAATATAAAAGGAGCTGTAACAATACCTACCGTTAATACATCGAGTTCTTTGGCAATTTTGGCAATTACCGGGGCAGCTCCGGTGCCGGTGCCGCCACCCATCCCGGCCGTAATAAATACCATTTTGGTGTCGTTGCCTAACAACTCCCGAATTTGTTCCCGGCTTTCGATAGCGGCTTGCTTCCCCCGTTCCGGATTGGCACCGGCTCCCAAACCCTCGGTTAAGTCCACGCCGATTTGCAGTTTGTTGGGTACATTACTGCTTTTCAGAGCCTGCGCGTCGGTATTACATACCACAAATTCAACATCTTTAATGCCTTGCCCACACATGTGGTTTACGGCATTACTACCTCCTCCGCCAACACCAATAACCTTAATAATAGATTTGCTTTGTGTAGGTATATCAAACTTATAGGATGAAAAACTCATATATAACTCTCCTTAAAAAAATTCTTAATAATTCTGCTTATCGTCAAAATCGTCAATTAATAAACCTTTAGTACGGTCTATTATTTTTTTGAAAAAATCACTGCCACCCGTAGAAGCGGGCTTTGCCACGCGTTCGTTTACCCGGTTTTCGGTAGTGCGGGCAGCAATTTCCGTATAACGATTTAAGCGTTCATCCAAAGCCTGATATCCAGCTAATACTAAACCAACGGTAGTGGCATACATGGGGCTTTTTACAGCGTCGATTTTACTTTTACCTAGATGCTCATTTGGGTAGCCAATACGGGCATCCAGGCCGGTTAAGTATTCTACTAACTGTACTAAGTTCTGCAATTGTGAGCCACCACCGGTTACTACTATGCCGGCCGCCAGATTATTCGCGTATCCGCTTCTAACAATTTCCGAATAAACTAGTTCAATAATTTCTTCCATTCTTGCCTCAATAATATAAGCAAGGTTTTTAATGGAAATTTCTTTTGGTGTCCGGTCGCGTAAGCCTGGTATCGAAACAATCTCGTTATCAGAAGCTTCATCCGCAATAGCTTTCCCAAACCTTATTTTTAACTGCTCGGCCTGGTTCTGCATCACCATGCAGCCTTGTTTAATGTCGGTAGTTACAATATTGCCCCCAAAAGGCAACACCGCCGCGTGCCGGATGATATTATCTTTAAAAATAGCTAAATCCGTAGTTCCACCCCCAATATCTACCAAAGCTACACCGGCTTCTTTTTCTTCGTCGCTTAGCACCGACATACACGAGGCTAACGGTTCCAAAATCAAATTGTCGATTTCCAAGCCGGCGCGGGTAACGCATTTATTGATGTTGTTGATGGCGTTGGATTGGGCCGTAATGATATGGAAGTTACCTTCTAAGCGTACACCCGACATACCCACTGGATCCACAATACCTTCTTCGTAATCAACCTTATAATCCTGGGGCATTACGTGAATGATTTCGCTGCCGGGTGGGGTTACTAACCGGTACATGTCATTCGTTAAGCGGTTCACGTCATCTACGGTAATCTCGTTATCGGTGGTAGCGCGGGTAATGCTGCCGTTGTGTTGTAAACTTTTAATGTGCTGACCAGCGATCCCGACATTTACCACGCCAATGTTAATACCGGATTGTTCTTCGGCCTGTTTAATGGCTTTGCGGATGGCATCTACGGTTTTATCGATGTTGCTCACAATGCCGCGAACTACCCCTTCCGAAACCGCTTTTCCCATGCCGAGGATTTCTAATTTGCCAAACTCGTTTTTCCGGCCAACCAAAGCGCAGATTTTGGTTGTCCCGATATCCAAGCCTACTACAATTTTGTCGTTTTGCATATCTATATTTTATTCACAAATGATCTGATCACTAAACTCCAGGTTAACCCGTTTATACCTGTCCCAGCCCATGGCCGGCAACACCTTCTTATAAAAAACCAGTAATTTTTTAAATTTTTGCTCCACTTCTTCCGGTTTACCAAACTCAATGGCCTGGGTACCTACCTGGGGCATAAAAATTACTTTACCTTTCGCATCAATTTGCATTTCGGCTAACTGGGCTTTCCAAAAGGCATCTTTTTCAACAAACTTCAACAAGTCTAAGTAAGCCTGACCCAAAGAATCCTGGTAAAAGGATTTGTTCTGAGCCGGCCGAAACAGGGATCTGGTAATTGGAATCACCCGCGCGGTAAATCTTTCGGATAAAGGTAAAATATTCCCTTCATCGTCAATATAGACGTCTTCTTCTGAATTATCGTGTACAATCCGGGCTATGGGCCTGTTTTGTTTGATCTTGATATTTAAGTTCCCGGCTAAATCGCGATAAACTTGCGCTTCCCGAACAAATTTATGCGATTTAATCCGCAATTCAAGACTTTTTAAATCAACGTCACTTATTTTTGAACCTTCTATTTTCTTTTCACCATCGTTCGTCAGAATATTTTTCACTTCCCGGTCGCTGATAAAGTAATTATTATACTCATTGTCGATCGTAACCGAGACTTTCCGAACGGCTTTTTGAGCTTGCTTCTGTGCCACAAATACTCCTAAACCAGCAAGTATAAGGATGCAACAAGATGCAAAAATTATAGAAATAATTTTACGCTTCCGGAACATTTTTTTATTTTTTAAGATGTTTTTAATCGGCGTTACCAAGGTATCAATATCACCGGCACCAACCGTTGCAAGTACCTCAAAATCAATAGATTGCTCTAATTTACGCAACACTTCTTCCTTGGATAAAATGCTCTTATTTGGTCCCGAAATGCGATTTAAAAGCATTTGGGCGTTTACTCCCGAAATTGGTTTTTCCCGGGCCGGGTATATTTCCAGCAACTCAACTTCATCCACCTGACTTAAACTTTCCGCAAACTCATCGGCGAAATCACGGGTACGGGTAAACAAATGGGGTTGAAAAATGAGCTTAATTTTTTTCTCCGGGAATAATGCTTTTAAGGATTTTACAAAAGCATCTATCTCGGTGGGATGATGGGCGTAATCATCAATGTAAATATAATCTTCGGAATCCACCACAAACTCAAACCGGCGCTTAACACCCCGGTACGCCGCTAAACCCGCGCGAATCTGGTGCGGCGGTACCCGCATGATTTGTGCTACATAGCAGGCCGCTAGGGCATTCTCAACGTTATGGTAACCCGGCACGGGTAAGTCTAGGCCGGGAATTATATTTGTGGAAGTAGTCAGATTAAATTTAAAATGATGCCCCGCAATGGTGATTGGTCCGGCATTTAGTTCTGCTTGCTCAAGACCATACCGGATTACTTTTACCGAATCTTCTATTTTATTTAGTATCCGGGTATCTGCCTTGGTATTTAAAAGCAAAGTACCACCAGGTTTCACCTGACTGATAAAATGCTGAAAAGATTCGATCAACGCATCCTTATCGCCGTAAATATCTAAATGGTCGGCGTCCGTAGAAGTAACGATGGCCACATCCGGGTACAAGCGCAGAAAAGAACGGTCGTATTCATCGGCTTCCACTACCACTATTTCCCGACCTTCATTATTCTTGCTGAGCAGCAAATTAGAATTGAGATTAACCGAAATCCCACCCAAAAAAGCCGAACAATCTACCCCGGCATGGTGAAGTAAGTGCGCAATCATGGAAGAAGTGGTAGTTTTGCCGTGGGTACCGGCGACGGCAATGGTATAGGCGTTAGCGGTAATTATACCCAGTACTTCCGATCTTTTTTTAATTGTATAATTATTTTCCTTAAGGTAAGCCCATTGTTGATGCTCGGCCGGAATAGCGGGTGTTAAAACGACTAAGGTTTGCTCGCGGTTTTGTTTTACTTCTTCTGGTATTAAGTTTACATCATCTTCGTAATGAATCTGGATACCCTCTTCGATTAAAGCTTGGGTAAGTGGCGTAGGCGTTTTGTCGTAACCCCATACGGGCAAACCTTTGGCATTAAAATACCGGGCAATGGCACTCATACCAATGCCGCCAATACCTAAAAAGTAAATATATTTATACGCTTCTGGTCTCACTTGATTAATTTTAATAGTTCACCCACAATGGTTTGAGCGGCTTCGGGCTTGGCTAATTTTTGAATGTTCCCACTTAATAGTTCCTGCTGCGGTTTGTCTTGTAACAAAGCAAAGGCAGCCGGATACAATTGAGTAGCCGCATCCACGTCTTTAACTAACAAAGCCGCCTGGTTATTTACCAAAGCTAAAGCATTTTGCGTTTGGTGGTCCTCGGCTACGTTGGGCGAAGGCACCAAGATGGCCGGTTTACCTACTAAACACAATTCCGAAATAGATAAAGCTCCGGCCCGGGAGATTACCACATCCGAGGTAGCGTAGGCTAAATCCATGCGCTGAATAAACTCGAAACTTTTAATGCCGGTTTCGACCAAGGTTGCGGTTTGTTCCGCAGCCTTAGGGTAATACGTTTTGCCAGTTTGCCAAAGCAGTTGATAGCCTTTTTGCTGGATTTCTTTTAAATGTGCTGCCGTACTTTCATTAATAGTGCGAGCGCCTAAGCTACCGCCAATGACCAAAATAGTAGGTTTACCTGGTTTTAACCCGAAAAAAGCTAAACCTTCCGAGCGCTTATTTTGGCTGCCCACAATATCCTGCCGTACCGGGTTACCGGTTAGTATTACTTTATCGGCCGGAAAAAAAGCCGACATCCCCGCATACGCCACGCAAATTTTGTTTACTCTTTTTCCTAATAGTTTATTGGTAATACCAGCATAAGAATTTTGCTCCTGAATTAAGCTGGGTATTCCCATAGAAGTGGCGGCAAACAGTACGGGAGCGCTGGCATACCCCCCCACTCCCACCACGGCATTGGGCTTAAAATCTTTTACAATTTGCCGGGCCGCCCGCACACTGGAGATTACCTTGAACGGAAACGTAAGGTTTTTTAAAGTTAACCGGCGTTGCAAACCCGCAATAGGCAGGCCAATAATCTTGTAACCGGCTTCGGGTACCCGGGTCATTTCCATACGGCCTTTGGCACCCACAAACAAAATTTCGGCTTCGGGTTGCCGTACTTTTAGCTCATTCGCAATAGCCACTGCCGGGTAAATATGTCCCCCCGTGCCGCCCCCACTAATAATTACCCGGAATGGTTTTTTATTCTGCATGCGCTACCACTTTTTTTGAAATATTACCCGATAAGATGGTTCCGCCCGGCGCTTGCTCGGCTTCCGTGCGGCTTACGCTCAGAATAATACCGATGGAAATACCGGTAAATATCAGGGAAGTTCCCCCCATGCTTAATAAGGGCAACGGCAAACCAGTTACTGGCCCCAAACCAACGGCTACCCCCATGTTAACCATCGCCTGTAATACCAAACTAAAACTAAGGCCCGCCGAGAGCAAGCCCCCAAACGCCCCGAAACTTTTACTCACCGTTACCAGCCCTCGGTACAAAAAGGCCAGGTACAAAAAGAGAATAATAGCACCGCCTAATAAGCCATATTCTTCAATGATAATAGCATAAATAAAATCGGAATAGGGGTGCGGCAAAAAGTTACGTTGATCGGAGTTACCGGGTCCTTTCCCAAAGGGTCCACCGGTAGCAATGGCAATGTAAGATTGCTCTAACTGAAACACCGGCGAATCGGCGTTGGTAAAATTTTCCACCCGGCTGATTACCGTTTTCATCCGTTGCCCCAAGGCCAAGGCAGTTATCCCCAGCACGCCCCCGATTATTAAAACCATAGCAATATGTTTCATGGGTACCCGGCCAATAAACATGAGCAGCAAGC
This sequence comes from Adhaeribacter pallidiroseus, assembly GCF_003340495.1. Taxonomy (NCBI): domain Bacteria; kingdom Pseudomonadati; phylum Bacteroidota; class Cytophagia; order Cytophagales; family Hymenobacteraceae; genus Adhaeribacter; species Adhaeribacter pallidiroseus. Next base: position 1,041,558 of record NZ_QASA01000001.1, on the reverse strand, counting down.
AGGTAATAAATAGTAAAGTAGCCGTAGACGCATTGGTTAAAGCAATTAAACCACAAATGCTGCCGCACCAGAACATAATGGGAATGAGGGTACTTTTAACGTCGGTGGTTACGTGCTGCCGCTTAGATAGCATACTGGCTAAATGCGAGATCAAAGCCAATTTTGCCAAATCCGAAGGTTGAAAAGTTTGATTGATTAATGGAATGGTTAACCAACGGGAAGCTTCGTTAATATTGGAACCGTACAAAAAAGTAAATAAAAGTAAGGGTGCGGATAAACACAGCGCCAGCAACGATAAACGGGAATAGTAGCGGTAATTTACTTTATGCGCAAACCACATAAATGCCAAACCCACGATAATTAAACTGGTGTGCTTAAACAAAAAATACTCGGTATTCCCCGACATTTTTTTGTAAGCCAGCGTACCTGTAGCCGAATACACCACCGCAATACTGATGAGTGAAAAAGCAATCACAATGCCCCACAGAATAGGGTCTCCTTTCAAATTTTCCCGTAACCAAAGCTTTACCTGCATCATACTTCTTAATGGATAGTCCAAGGACCATAGTCCATGGAAATTTTTAAAAATTTATTTTTTTACTTACTTCTGTTTTTAGCTTTCCTGCTGCAATGGTTCTAAAACCAGGTGTTGCACCGCTTCGGCAAACCGTTTGCCCCGGTGTTCGTAATTATTAAATAAATCAAAGCTGGCGCAGGCCGGCGAAAGCAGAACTACATCGCCCGGAACGGCAGCTTCTTTAGTCAGGTTAATAGCTTCTTCTACCGATTGCGTTTCATGAATTACCGGAATGATGCCACTGAAAGATTCTACTAACTTTTTATTGTCCACTCCTAAGCAAATTAGTGCCTTAATCTTTTCCTGAGCCAAAGCTTTTAAGGAAGTATAATCGTTGCCTTTATCTACGCCCCCGGCAATCCAGACGATTGGTTGCGTTATTCCGTCCAGCGCGTACCACACGGCCTCCACGTTGGTAGCTTTGGAATCGTTGATGTACCTGACGCCGTTCGCTTCCCCTACGGTTTGCAAACGATGATCAGCATTTTTAAAAGTGGCTAAAGCCGCGGTAATTTCCTCCGGTTCAATACCAACTAGTCGCGCCGCTAAAACAGCCGCCGCCGTATTGTATTGATTGTGTTTGCCAATTAACACCGAGGTGCGGGTTTCAATGTTTTCTGCGGAGCCAGAGTAAGTTGTTATCAAAGAAGTACCCTCGTAAAAAGCTTTTGCCGCCGGCTTTTGGTTTATGGAAAACGGTACTGCCTGACCTTTAAAATCTTCCGGGTTGAAATACTCGTTGGTTACAGCATCATCCAGATTATAAATAAAGTAATCCGATTGGGTCATGTTTTGCGCAATCCGCAACTTGGATTGTGCATAATTGGCCATACTGTATTCATACCGGTCCAGGTGATCCGGGGTAATATTAAGTAGAATACCGATGTGCGCTTTAAACTGATACATGCCATCCAGTTGAAAGCTGCTTAATTCCACTACATAATAATCGTGCTCGTCTTTAATAACTTTTTCAGCCAGGCTTTCGCCAATGTTCCCGGCCAAAGCCACATTCAACCCGGCGCTTTGGAGTAAATGAAAAGTTAGAAGTGTGGTCGTGGTTTTGCCATTAGTACCCGTTATGCCAATAAACTTAGCTTGCGTATAACGACTGGCAAATTCAATTTCCGAAATTACCGGGATGTTCTTCGCCTTGGCTTGCTGAATTAAATCGGCTTTGTCCGGAATGCCGGGACTTTTTATAATTTCGGTAGCCGATAGAATCCGGGCGTAATCATGCGAGCCAGCTTCGAACGGAATATTAGCGGCTTGGAGCTTTTCCTGGTAAACTGGCTTAATTTCTCCTTTATCCGAAACAAACACCTCCAATCCTTTCGCTTGTGCCAACAAGGCGGCTCCCACTCCACTTTCACCAGCTCCCAGTATTGCTATCATTTCGTTATTCGTTGTTAGTTATTCGTTGTTCGAAATTTTTAAACTTTTATAATAATTAATAAAGCCATGAAGCAATTGCTTACAAGCTGTTATTTTTTGTATTGTTTCCTTAGCTACTTGTTCTGATACGTATTTTAGGTCTAAGGCTAAATAAAGTTGCGTTTCGAGTTCGTACAAAGAACCTCTGGCGATAAAAAATATTTGTACGGCATCATTTATATGTTGTCTCCCACAACTTTCCGCTATGTTTGAAGGAACAGAAACTGCTGCTCGCCTCATTTGAGTCGTTAATCCAAACATTTCCTCCCTAGGGAAACTTTTAGTTATTTCGTATATCTCACTTACCATCTTTCTGCTTCGTTGCCATACATCTAAATAAGTATAAACTCGCTTCATTTTTTCCAACTCGAACAACGAAAAACCAACAACGATTAACGAAGTTTCAGCGTTACCAAAGTTAACAGGGCCAGCATAATCCCAACGATCCAGAAGCGCGCTACAATCTTGGCTTCGTGGTAACCTAGCTTTTGGTAATGGTGGTGCAACGGCGACATTTTAAAAATCCGGCGGCCTTCGCCGTATTTTTTCTTCGTGTATTTAAAATAACTTACCTGCAGCATAACCGATAAATTCTCCACTAAGAAGATACCGCAAAGTATCGGAATTAATAACTCTTTGCGTAAGATTAACGCTAAAACCGCAATGATTCCACCAATGGATAAGCTTCCGGTATCGCCCATGAAAACCTGGGCCGGGTACGAATTATACCAGAGAAATCCGACGCAAGCGCCCACAAACGCCGTACAAAAAATCACCAGCTCTCCGGAGTTGGGTAAAAACATGATATCGAGGTAGTCGGCAAAGAAAGAATTACCCGATACCCAAGCAAAAACGGCCAGAGTAACGCCAATAATAGCCGAAGTACCAGCCGCTAAGCCATCAATACCATCGGTGATATTGGCCCCATTGGAAACCGCGGTAATAATTACAATTACCAAAGGGATGTACAAGAAGCGGGCGTAAGAACCAAATACCGGACTAGCGAAGGAGAACAGCTGATAGTAATCGAGTTCGTTGTTGCGGGCAAACGGGATGGTAGTTATCATCTGCCGCACGTCTTTATACCGGGCCGATGCATCCACGGCACTCATGCCGGTATCGGTAATGTATTGCCGCACTACCACATCATCATTGAAAAATAATACCACCCCCACAATTAAACCAATACCAATCTGGCCGATTACTTTAAATTTACCCGCCAGACCTTCTTTATTTTTCCGGAATACTTTGATGTAATCGTCCAGGAAACCAATGGAGCCTAACCAGATGGTAGTAATAATCATTAAAATTACATAAACGTTATCCAGGCGCGCAAACAACAGCGTGGGTAACAAAATGGCTAACAGAATAATCAAACCACCCATGGTAGGGGTACCCTTTTTCTCCATTTGACCGGTTAAACCTAAGTCCCGGATACTTTCGCCTACCTGACGACTTTGTAAGACTTTAATGAGTTTACCACCAAAGATCATGGCAATTAACAACGACACCAAAGCCGCCATACCGGCCCGGAAGGAGATATATTGAAACACCCCGGCACCAATAAAATCGAACTGTTTGTCTAAATATTTAAAAAGATAGTAGAGCATCTATTTGTTCTTGTTGAATGGTTGAAGTGCTGAATTGTTGGTTAGTTAAATGCCTAAGTAGTAAAATTGGCCTATTCTGATTCTTTGCCCTACACTTAACCCTTTAACAATCTAACCATTCAACCATCCATAATTTATTTTCCCATTTGGGTAAACATTTCCTGCAAAATTTTCTTATCGTCGAAATCGTATTTTACGCCTTTTATTTCCTGGTAAGTTTCGTGGCCTTTGCCCGCTACCAAAATAATATCCCCTTTATTAGCCAGAGCGCACGCTGTTTTAATAGCTTCTTTGCGATCCACGATAGATAAGGTTTTTTTAAAATCTAAGGGCTTTACCCCTTGCTGCATTTGGTTAATAATTTCCTGGGGATCTTCAAAGCGCGGATTATCCGAGGTTAATATTACCCGTTCGCTGAGCTTGCAGGCTATATCGGCCATAATGGGGCGCTTGGTGGCATCGCGGTTGCCACCGCAACCTACTAAGGTAATAACTTGCTGTTTAGGGTTCCGGATTTGCTGGATGGTTTGCAAAACGTTTTCCAAGGCATCCGGCGTGTGGGCATAATCCACAATTCCGGTAATCTGGGTATCCGATACCAAATAATCAAAGCGACCAGCCGCTGAGGTTAAGCTGGATAAAACAGTTAGTACTTCGTGCGGATCTTCGCCCAATAAAACAGCTGCCCCGTAAACCGCCAAAATATTGTAAGCATTAAAGGCCCCGATCAGCTTAAACCAAATCTCGTTGCCTTCTATCTCTAAATGCAAGCCTTGGATCGAATTATCCAGAATACGCGCCTTGAATTCAGTTGCTTTCCGCAAAGAGTATTCATGGTCACTGGCTTGGGTATTTTGCAGCATCACGGCTCCCCGTTTATCATCGGCGTTTGTTAAAGCAAATGCTTTGGCCGGAAGCATATCAAAAAACAACTTTTTCGCCCGGATGTACTCGTCGAACGTTTTGTGGTAATCCAGGTGATCGTGGGTGATGTTGGTAAAAATGCCACCGGCAAAAGTTAAGCCCGTTACGCGGTGTTGTACCAAGGCGTGCGAGCTTACTTCCATGAAGCAGTGCGTACAACCAGCTTCCACCATTTGCTGCAACAAAATGTTTAAATTAATGGCATCCGGGGTGGTGTGGGTAGCGGGTAATACTTTTTCGTTAATTTGGTTTTGCACCGTAGAAAGCATGCCCACGTTATACCCTAATTCCCGGAACAACTTATGCAGCAAAGTAACGCAAGTAGTTTTACCGTTGGTACCAGTTACTCCTACCAGTTGTAATTTTTGGGAGGGATTACCGTAAAATTCGGCGGCCATTAAAGCAAGGGCTTCGCTGGTGTCTTTTACCTGCACGTACGTAACCTGCGGCGCCAGCTCCTCGGGCAATATTTCGCAAACAATTACGACCGCTCCTTTTTCTACCGCTTTGGAGATGAATCCATGACCATCGGCTTGTACGCCTTTAATGGCAAAAAAAGCCGTACCGGCAACTACCATCCGCGAATCGAAGGTGAGCCCCTGAACAGCAACGTCGTTCGGGCCAATAAGCCGAACGACGGTTACTTTTTTTAAAATGTTTTCTAATTCCGCCATCAACTAAGCGTTAGGGTAATAACACTGCCTTTCTGAATAGGAGAACCCGGCTCCAGGGATTGCTTTTGCACCCGGCCGATTCCTACCTTTTTAACTTTTAAACCTTGGTTGCCGAGCAAAAACAACGCATCGCGCAGGGTCATGCCGCTCACATCGGGTACCCGGCCCACCTGCAACGGCACCGGCTTCCAGGCATAGGAATGCGTCTGCGAATCGGCTTTAATCCACTCCTGATCGGCTACCGGATGACTACTAATGCCGATACGATTACAGATTAACGTTAATTCTTCCTGCTGACCCGCTTTTACCGGTGGCAACACCCGTTTATCTGGGATAATTAAGGCGGCAAAGGGTTTGTGAATGGCTAGATCGCGCACGTAGGCTTTATCGGCTAATTCGCGGAATACCGGTGCAGCCACGTCGCCGCCATAAATCCGGCCTTTTTTAGGTGTATCAATAATAATAATGCACGAGTATTTTGGGTTATCGGCGGGGAAATAACCGGCAAACGAAGTAGAGTAATCTTTAATGTATTTACCGTTTTTGGTTTTCCAGGAGGTGCCGGTTTTACCAGCCACTTTGTAATTTAAATTTTTAACCTGTTTACCAGTTCCTTTTTCCACCACCGCTTCCATAATAGAGCGCAGTTGCTTGGCAGTTTCTTCAGAGCAGATCCGACCAAGTGTTTCCGTCTGGAAAGAATCTACTAAAGCATCGGCTTTCCGGATCTCTTTCACGATCATCGGCTTCACTTTAATGCCGTTATTGGCTACTGCGTTGTAAAAAGCCAGCGTTTGGAGCGGCGAAATTTTTAAGCCGTAGCCAATAGCCATCCGGGACAAAGTAGAACGGCTCCAACCGCGGTCGGTCGTTTTGCGGATATATGGTTTCGCTTCGCCGTGCATCTGAAAGCCCAATGGTTTATCGATTCCGAATTGCTGCAAATAGTCGATGTATTTTTCCGGATTTTTGCCAAAATGCGTTTCGATGAGTTTGGCGGTACCTACATTGGATGATTTTTCAAAAACCTGCGAAATCGAGATTTTACCGAAGCCGCCGCCGTGGGCTTCCCCCATACTCACGCCCCCGAACACTTGCCGACCATGGCCGGTATCTACCGTATCTTCCGGCGTGAGGTCCGTATCTTCGAATAAAGCCATCATGGAAGCCAGCTTAAACGTAGAGCCCGGTTCGGTACGACCGTGATCGCCTACCGCGTAGTTATAATTTTCCACGTAAACGCCTTCGCCGGCTTTACCTAAATTGGCTATGGCTTTAATCGCCCCGGTTTTTACTTCCATTAATATTACGCAACCGTACTGGGCATTATTTAACACCAAAGCTTTGTACAAAGCGTTTTCGGCTACGTCCTGCAGGTTGATGTCAATGGTGGTTTTAATGTCGTAGCCCGGCAGCGGTTTGATTTCGGTGCCGTCGTAAATTGGCTTGTTACCGCCGGCCATGCGTTCGAACAAAGCTTCGCCGTCTTTGCCAGCTAATTGGCGGTTATAGGTAAATTCCAGACCGGAGCCATTGCCATCTTCGCTTAAGCGGCCTATGGTCCGTTGGGCCAAGGAGCCAAATGGGCGGAAGCGCTTATCTACTTTTTCAAAAATGACCCCGCCTTTGTTCTTACCCGCCCGGAAAATAGGCCACGACGCCATCATCTTTTTTTCCTGATAATTGATCTGGCGCGGGTGCAGGCGCAAGTAGCGACGTTGCTCGGCGCGGGCATTTTTAATTTTGCGGCGATAACCTTCCGGCGATTTATCCTGATAAAAGCGCGATAAGAGTAAGGCCAGCGAATCAATACCTTTATTAAAAATTTTATCGTCGCAGATGGTAGCATCAAAGGCTACGCGGTAAAAAGGCAGCGAGGTAGCCAGAATACTTTCGTTGTCGGAGTAAATATTACCGCGGGTAGCAAATACCGGTTGGTAAATAATGCGGCTTTCTTTGGCAATCTGGCGCCATTTGGTACCTTCAAAATATTGAATCCGGACGACTTTATAAATAATGGCACCGGCAAAAAGGCACACGCACAGGAAAGCTACCCGTACCCGGGTAACAATCGATTTTTTAATATTCTTCCCCATCTACTCTAATTTGATAAGGTGGTGAGGAACTTTCGATGATACCGGCGGGCGCTACTTTGCGGGCTACTTCGCTTTGCTTGCTGGCCTCCATGTAATCCGATTTCAGCGTGGTATAATCGGCGCGTAAATCTTCGGTTTCGCTTTTGGTGCGGTCTATTTTCCGAATGGTTTTTTCGGCGTAATGGGTGTTACCGATGTAAAATAAAGTTACGGCCATAATATAGAGCACATAAGGCAGGTATTTTACCGGCAAGCCATCCTGAAAAATGATATCTACTTTGGTGTAGCGGTCCAGTAAATGAAACAAGCTGGTGCCTTTTTGGCGGGGCACTTCTACCGGGGCGGGTACCGGCACCGGGCGCAGGGTATTGGTTTTTACCTTTACCGGGGGTCTTTCCTTTACTGTGTTGTAGGCCATTCTGTAATCTATTTTAAGTTATCTGTTTTCGGTTTTACGTTCTTCTTTCGCTGATTAGGCACCGGCACACTTTTCAACTTTTAACTCGTAACTTTTTACTAATTTTTTATCTCATAATTTTTGCGCTACTCTTAGCTTCGCGCTCCGGGAACGGTTATTTTCCTGTAATTCTTTTTCCGAGGGAACAATGGCTTTGCGGATCACGGAAGCGAGCGGTTTAATCTCGTTCCCGAATAAATCTTTTTCTACTTCGCCAAAAAACTTGCCTTTAGCAATAAAATTTTTGACCAACCTGTCTTCCAGCGAATGGTACGATATTACCACCAACCGACCGCCGGGCTTTAACACCGCTACGGCTTGTTCCAGCATTTCTTCCAAAGCCTTGAGCTCGTCGTTTACCTCGATGCGCAAAGCCTGAAAAACCTGGGCCAAGTATTTGTTTTCTTTGCCCCGCGGTATCAAACTGCCAATGGCTTTTTTAAAATCCGCAATGGTTTCCAGGTTCTGACTGCCCCGAACCGTTACAATTTGCCAGGCCAGCGTACGGGCGTTTTTTACTTCGCCGTACATGCCAAAAATCCGGTGCAAATCTTCTTCGGCGTAAGTACTCAAAACTTCTTTCGCCGATATTGGTGCCTCCGGGTCCATGCGCATATCCAAGGGTCCATCAAAGCGGGTAGAAAAACCGCGTTCCGGCACGTTAAACTGGTGCGACGATACGCCCAGATCGGCCAGAATGCCATCTACTTCTTTAACCCCGTACAACCGTAAGTATTTTTTTAAATAGCGAAAATTGGCCTTCACAAAAGTAAAAGCCGGACTTGCTATTTCTTGCGCCTGCTCTTCCGCATCCTTATCCTGGTCGAAACTATACAACCGGGCGCCATCCGTTAACTGGTTTATAATAAAGCGGGAGTGGCCCCCACCCCCAAAAGTAACATCCACGTAAATACCGCCGGGCTTAATATCCAAGGCTGCTACAGACTCCGGTAATAAAACAGGAACATGATAACTCATTTATGCCACCTCTGGATTTAAGGGCTGATCACCTAAAAACTTTTGCGCCAGCTGCGAAAAACTTTCCTGATCTTTTATCAGGAAATCCTCATACTTATCCGGATTCCAGATTTCCACCCGGTTTCCAAGACCTACAATAATAGCATCTTTGTCTATTTCGGCGTAACGCACCATGGTGCGCGGCAAAATGAACCGGCCCGTATTGTCTAATTCAATCTCAGTATTACCCCGGAAGAAATTCCGCTGAAAATGCCGGTATTCTTCATTAAACTCATTCAGGCCCGCTACCCGGTCGTAAATTTTTTTCCACTCTTGTTTCGGATATAATACCAAGCAAGGTTCGAATCCCCGGGTTAATACCACGTGATTGCCCGACTCCTCTGGTAAATTGGCTTTTATCTTGGCAGGTAAAACCAATCGTCCTTTAGGATCCAGCTTGCACTCGTATTCACCGGAGAGAAAGTTCATAGGACCTACCCAAGTTTTTTAAATATCCTGGGTAAACAAATGTACACAATCCAAAATTTCTGTCAACCACGATCTCCCACTTTTTACCACTTTGTGGATAAATTATGGTTATCCCCACCACTTATGCACATTATCCACATAGTTATCATCTTAATATAAAAAACGGCTTCATTTAAACGTAATGGCCGTTTTTAGGTCAAAAACAGCTTTTGATTTTCTTAAACATTTAAAAAACAAATATTTACATTTTCAGAAATGCATAGGATTTAAGCCTGAGAAAAGAACACTTGTAAAAAGTGGGAGAAAGTGGAAGAATTTTTTTAAATTTGCCTGATGAAAAAGCAATTCGCTCGGGTAATTTGTCTGTGCCTGGCCCTGGTAATAACCTTGGGTTCTGTGGGCATGGCAGCTACCGAGCAAATTTGTTTAATGGCCGTTATAGGCAATATGCCCGTTAAACCTAAGGCCGATACCTGTTGCGCTAAAAAGAAGGCCGAAAAGCCAGCACCCGCTAAAACCAAGTTGGGTCCGAAGTGCTGCATTAACACCAAACAATACCATAAACTACAAACGCCGGCCGCCGAAAAGCCTTGCGCTATTAAGATTCCGGTAATATTGCCTGTGGAAAGGCAAGTAGCTTTTTTATGGGTGGAGCAAATGTTGCGTGATGCTTTACCCAACTCTGATAACAACAAATCTCCTCCCCTTTTTGGCACCGAGCTGCTAAAAACCCTGCATCAATTTTTAGTTTAGATATTTATTAAAACCTACTGTACCAGTCAGAGTAGCGACATCTGCTTTGCCTGGCTTTTTTGTTTTTTTAAATATTTTAAATTTTTGCGTGATGAAAGCAAACGTACGGGTTCCCGGATTACTAATCCTGAGATTCCTGCTCTTCCTAAACAATCCGGTATGGGCCCAGACCCTTACCGGCTACGTTTTCGAGAAAGTAAACGGGCAAACTGCTCCGTTAATTGGTGCTTCGGTGTATTGGCCTCCAGGTGGGGTGGGTACCGTAACTGATGAAAAAGGGTACTTTTCTTTAGCTTTCCCAACCGATAGCACCACCAATACCTCCCGCATTATGGTAAGTTATATTGGCTACCAAGCCGATACGATTACGCTGGAAAATAATGCACCCTTAACCGTTTATCTCCAAAAAGCCAAAACCTTAAACGAGGTAACCGTTATTGGGCAAACCGAACGGTTTTCAGCACTTACTCCCACGCATTCCCAAGTAATTACAGCCAAGGATTTAACTAAATCAGCGTGCTGTAACCTGGCCGAAAGTTTCGAAACCAATGCTTCTGTGGAAGTTACGACTTCTGATGCAGTTTCGGGGGCTCGTCAGATCCAGATGCTGGGTTTGGATGGCGCCTATACCTTACTGACTACCGATAATATTCCGAATTTGCGCGGATTAGCTACGCCGTACCGGCTTAATTATTTGTCGGGAACTTACATCGAGGCGATTGATATTATTAAAGGCATGGGTTCGGTGATTAATGGATACGAATCCATTTCGGGGCAAGTAAACGTGCGGTTGAAGGAACCGGAAAAAACCGACCGGCTTTTTTTAAATTTATACGGCAACAGCCTGGCTAAATTCGACGGCAACCTGAACTTTTCGACTAATCTTACCAAAAAACTGAGTACCGTACTTATGTTCCATACGGACCATTTAGGAAACCGCGTAGACCGTAACCACGACCGCTTTTTAGATTTGCCTTTAAGTACCCAGTACAATGTTTTTAACAAATGGAAATACTTGAGCGGTAAAAGTGTGGTTTCAGAAGTAGGCATTCAGGCTTTACAGGAAGACCGCTTGGGCGGCCAAGTGGATTACCAGAAAGGCGAAGCCCAACAGGGTTCTCAGGTAAACTATGGCCTAGAATCAAAAACCAAACGATTTCAGGCTTACAATAAAACATCGTATACTTTTCCGGGCAAACCGTACCAAAGCGTGGGGGTAATTGTATCAGGTACCCGCCACCAGTTTAATTCTATTTACGGCCAACGGCAGTATAACGGCAAACAAAACAACTTACTGGCCCGGTTGCTCTTTCAGTCCGTTTTTGGCAACACCATGCACACTTACAAAGCCGGTTTAGATTACCAACTGGATGATTATCAGGAGTTGTTCACGCAGCAACACTTTAACCGGCACGAATCGGTGCCAGGCGCTTTTTTTGAGTACGTGTACCAGAATAATCAAAATTTAACCTTAGTAGCTGGTGCCCGGTACAACTACCATAATTTGTATGGATCGGTATTTACACCCCGGTTAAACGTTAAATACGATTTTTCACCTAACAGCATTTTCCGGTTAGCGGCGGGTCAAGGTTTCCGGATTGCCAACCCAATTGCCGAAAATAGCGGCTCCTTGGTTAGTTCCCGCGCGTTCGTTTTCAGCGAAGCTTTACGGCCCGAAAAGGCCTGGAACGTGGGTGGATCGTTTACGCAATATTTTAAGCTGGCCGACCGCAAAGGAACTTTTGTAACCGACTACTACTATACCCGCTTTCAAAATCAGGTGGTAGCGGATATGTACACCAATCCGAACGCGGTTATTTTCAGCAATTTGCAGGGCAAATCGTTTTCCCGCAGTTTTCAGACGGAAGTGCAATTAGAAGTTGCCCCGGGTCTGGATGTAAAAGCGGCTTATAAGTATTTTGATGTCAGAACCACCTATAACCATTATTTACTAAATAAGCCCTTTAACCCGAAACATCGCTTTTTTGTAAATGCGGCTTTTGCCACGCCGTTTGATAAATGGCGAGTTGATTTTACGACCCAATGGTTTGGTTTACGGCCGGTACCCGCTACGGAACATGCGCACCACGGCATGACCCAAGAGGTAAAATATTCGGAACGGTATTATGTTTTAAATAGTCAGGTTACGCGGGCTTTCAAGCGTTTCGAGATTTATGCAGGCGGCGAGAACTTACTGAACTTTAAACAAGCCAATCCGATTATAGAACCAGGAAATCCTTTTGGCAGTAATTTTGATGCCAGCATGGTGTGGGGACCCATCGTTGGCCGGGTATTTTACGGCGGTTTGCGATTTAAAATTGAATAGTATTTAATCTTACACGGATGAGCGTCGGAGCCCATTTAATTCAAAATTTTTAAAAATTATTATTACCAGATATCTCATGAAAACTTTAAAATCAATTGCGCCCGCTTTCCTGTTCATGTGTTTTTCCTTGGCAGGTCTGGCTCAAGACAAAGGCAAGAGTACCGAGGAAATAAAAATTAAAACTTCTTCGGTTTGTAACATGTGTAAAAAAACCATAGAGAAGTCTATGGCTTATGAAAAAGGGGTAAAATCCGCCATCCTGGACGTAGACTCGCAGGTTTTAACCGTAGCCTTCTTCCCAAACAAAACTAATCCGGATAAAATACGACAGGCAGTTACCCTAACTGGCTACGATGCCGACCAGGTACCCGCTAACGAACGGGCCTATAACAAACTGGAAGATTGCTGCAAGAAAGACAAAGCCGTTCATAAAGATTAAGGCTCTTTTTAGATTATTTATTCATACAACATTACGTTTTTATAAAACAAAGGAGCCAATCTGGTTGATTGGCTCCTTTGTTTTATATATAAAATTAAAAATTATCGATCAGGCTTTTACTTTATACAGCTGCCACCAGGGCACGTACGGTTTATCGTGGTGTTCGTAATGATAACCAAAGAAATAACAACTGAAAAAAGCCCACAAGTGGTTTTTAGCCTGCGTACTTGATTTATGCTTATTGGTAGGTTCGTGTTCGCCGCGGTGCGGTAAATAAGTACCAAAATAAAATAATTGAAAGGTAGCCAGTATAGCCGGAATCATCCAGAACAGAACAACATTCTCGACTGGAAAAAACAACTTCAACAAGTCAAAGGTAATTGCCATCAACACTATCTGCCACCAGGTAATGTATTGCTTTAAAAAAGAATAATACCAGGCAAAAAAGTTACCGCCGTGGTAATCGGGATCCAGATCGGTGGCTACGTGATGGTGGTGCGCATGGTGGCGCGGTAGCAACCGGAAATAGCTGTTATACGCGAATAAGCCGGCGGTTATAACGCCAATGGTTTTGTTTAACTTTTTATTACCCGACACTACGCCGTGCATCGCGTCATGGGCCGTAATAAATAAACCGGTGTATAAATGCGTCTGAATTAAAACAAACAAGTAAGTAGCCGGGGAAGTCCAGGTTACCGGTAAGTGCAGCAAGAATATAAGACTACTAAACCATAAGATTATAATCAGGCTGGCAATCAGAACACCTTGGTATTTTTTAAAAAAAGGCTGTTGCATGAGTATTAATTAATAAGCAAGCAAAGCTTTTTGTACTTCTTCCATCAACCACATGGGCGTAGAGGTAGCTCCGCAAATACCAATCGTCTCGTTTTCCCGGAACCAGGTAGGATCCAGTTCTTCTACTTTCGAAATAAAATAGGTATTAGGATTGGTATCTTTACAAACCTGGTACAATACCTTACCGTTCGACGATTTTGTGCCCGACACAAATACAATTTTATCGAACTGGCTCGCAAACTTACGCAAATCCTGGTCGCGGTTACTTACCTGGCGGCAGATGGTATCGTTGGCGTTTACCTGGTAGCCTTTGCTTTCGAGCAAATCTTTAATTTTGTAGAAATTGTTGGTGCTTTTGGTAGTTTGGGAATATAGGGTAATGTTAGCGGGCAATTCGTTTTGTAAAAGCTCGTCGATACTCTCAAAAACCACGGCGTTATTGTTAGTTTGACCTAACAAACCAAGCACTTCGGCGTGACCGTGCTTGCCATAAATAAATATTTTCTCGTCTTTGTCGTAAGAGGTTTTAATCCGGTTCTGCAATTTTAAAACTACCGGGCAAGAGGCATCAATTAAATTTAAATTATTTTCCAGCGCCGTTTGGTAGGTGCTGGGTGGTTCGCCATGGGCCCGGATGAGTACGTGTTCCTCGCGCAATTCTTTTAACTGCTCGTGGTTAATAATCCGCAATCCGCGTTTTTCTAAGCGCTGCACTTCTTCGTCGTTGTGCACAATATCGCCCAGGCAATACAAATACCCTTGCTCATCCAGAATGTCTTCCGCCATTTGAATGGCGTAAATTACTCCGAAGCAAAAGCCGGAATTAGGATCGATACGAACGCGCAGCTGTAACATATCTTTTAAACAAAGTTTGGGGCCGGAAGGTTTTGTTTTTGATGGCGCCGGAAGTATTCGTAAGCCGTAATGGTTACGAGCAGCATAATCATGGAGTAAATAGTATCTTCAATGGGAATGGTTGTTAACCTGATTCCCAGATTATGGCCATTGTCGTACCATACCACCGGTAAAGCCGTTAATACGCCATTTACTAAAAACAAGGGTACTAAATGAACCAGATAAGCCAGATAAAACCGGCCCAGCAGCTTATCCCGGAATAAACGATAATGCACCAACATAATTACCGGCAAAAACAAAAACGTTACGGAAGTATATAACTGCCGCAAGTGCAGCAAACCAACCAAAATAATAAAAATAGCTAAAACAATAGTGGCCACCAACGACCCAGCTTGCAGAAAGTCTTGCTTAATGTATACATTCAGGCATTCGTAAATAAATACACAAGCGTACGGAACGGTTACAAAGAAAAGTACTTCTTCCAGTGGTAAATTATACAGGTAAATGCCCAGCAGGTATTTATCATTAAAACCCCAAACGCCCTGATGGGTAAAGATAGAATCCCAGATTATAAAGATTAAAGCGTTTATTAACATAGCCGGAAATAAATATTTCCAGTTTTTATAAAATTGCACCCGTTTATCAAACGATAGTAAAAAGGGAAACAAAATGGTGAAAATATTTAAATATAGGTAGATATACATTATACTTTTAGGTTGCGAAGCTTTTGCTTCTCGTCGGCGGTACTGTGGTTGCCGCGCAAAAAATAATCCCGCATAATTTTAAAAGCATCCGGCTCTATTCCCGAATCCGGGTAATTTAATAAACTTTTAAAAATTACTTTTTTATCTTCTTGCAAGTGGCCGCTCATTAATAAATAACGGGGTATGTGGTATTCAATAGTATAGCGTAAAAAACGTACTTCCGGATTATAAGGATCTTTGCTGATTACTTTTTCAAAATCCTGAGCCGATTTCCGAACGTGTTTTATTTTAGCGTATAATCCCGAAGCGTATTTAGCTCCAACTCCTTCTATCCCAGCCTGAAATCCTTGAATTAGCACATCGTTGCCTTTATACTTAGCTAAGTGGGGCGCTAATTGTTCGTAAGCTTGTTGCTCATTGGCGGCCTTAAAATAAACGTTGCGCAAGTCAGCAGCTTTGTAAGTTAAATTTGTTTGAAAAAATGAAAAAATAAACAACAATCCAGGTAGCAGCAGTACATTCACGGTGATCAGATGGTATTTAGCCTGTATTTTACATAGGTACCCAATAATAACGCAATCTTTGTGTTATCTGGTACTCTTACGCGTTCAGACAAAATTCGGGCAGCCGGTAAATGCTGTATTTTTTTAAATAATTTTAAATAATAGATGTACGCCAGGTAAACTCCCATGCGGGCGGAGCGGGGTAATTTTAAAATTCCTTCGTAAGCCAGGTCAAAATCTTTTAAAATATCTTCTTCTATTTCTTTCTTACACCCATTATCAAAACACTGGAAATCTATTTTGGGAAAGTACACGCGCCCGCGTTCCTGGTAATCGCTTTTCATATCACGCAAGAAATTTACTTTCTGAAAAGCAGCGCCCAAGCTGCGAGCGGGTTCTTTTAATTTTTCAAATAACTCCCGGTCTCCTTCGCAAAAAACCCGCAAACACATTAAACCTACTACTTCAGCGGAGCCATATATGTATTCGTCGTATAAATCTTTATCGTAGCGCTTTCCTTCCAAATCCATTTCCATGCTATGCAAAAAAGCTTCGATAAATTCGTGTTCGATCTGGTATTGGTGCACGACTAGCTGAAAAGCGTGCAATATAGGGTTCAGGCTAATTTTACTGGTAATAGCCTTATAGGTGCTTTCTTTAAATTCTTGCAATAGAGCGCCTTTATCGTGATCGTGAAAAGTATCGACAATCTCATCGGCGTAGCGCACAAACCCATAAACAGCATAAACCGGAAAGTGGAATTTTTTATCTAGCGTTTTAATACCCAAAGTAAACGAAGTACTATAATGCTGGGTAATTAATCGGCTGCATTTATAACTTGTAAGATCAAATAATTCCATAGTTTTTAATAATTAAAAATTATGAATTAGTAATTAGAAATGGAGAAATGAATCTTTTGGGGTAGATATAATTTCTAATGCATAACTTCTAATTTCTAATTATTTTACACTGTATTCTTTCCGGATTTCCTCGGCTACTACCTGCCCCGAGATAAGGGAAGGGGGCATGCCCGGCCCTGGTACAGTTAACTGCCCGGTAAAATAAAGGTTTTTAACTTTTTTACTTTTTAGTCCGGGCTTCAGAAGGGCGGTTTGCATTAATGTATTCGCTAAACCATAAGCGTTGCCCTTAAAAGCATGATAGTCGCGGATAAAATCGGCGTGTGCGTAACTGCGTTTTACTACTACTGCGTCCCGAATAGTTTGTTTGGTTAATTTTTCCAAACGGTCCATTACCAAATGGTAATAATGTTCCCGAATGGCTTCCGTATCTTCCAAGTCAGGAGCTACCGGAATTAAAATAAACAAGTTTTCGCAGCCTTCCGGCGCTACTGAAGTGTCTGTTTGGCTAGGAGCCGAAACGTAAAACAATGGCTTTGCTGGCCACTGCGGAGTTTCATAGATTTCGCGAGCGTGTGGCGTAAAATCTTCGTCAAAAAATAAATTGTGATGTGTTAACCGGTTTAACCGCTTATTTACACCTAAGTAAAAGATGAGGGAAGAAGGGGCCATAACGCGCTTATCCCAATACGCTTGGGAATAAGTACGGTACTCCGGGGCAAGTATATTTTGCTCTACATGGTGGTAATCGGCTCCTGCCACTACCACATCAGCCATAAAAGAACTGGTGGCAGTTATTACTTGCTTCGCCTCGTTATCTTGTACCTGTATTTGCTTAACTTCCTGGTTGAAATGGAAGATAACTCCTTGCTCTTTAGCTAGCTCTACCATACCCGCCACAATTTGGTACATGCCGCCCTTGGGGTACCAAGTACCTAAGCTTATGTCGGCGTAGTTCATCAAAGAATAAAGCGCGGGTGTATTTTCGGGTAAGGCGCCTAAAAATAAAATAGGAAATTCAAGCAGTTTTAGTAATTTTTCGTGCCGAAAATATTTACGCAGGTGTACGTGAATCGATTGAAACACATCTAACCGCAAGACATCCACCAATAATTTTAAATTTAAAAATTCGGTAACCGACCGGCTGGGTTTGTAAACCAGGTTATTGATGCCTACTTCGTATTTGTAGGCGGCCTGAGCCAAAAATTTATGTAAAGCCTGGCTGCTACCGGTTTCTAAAGATTCAAATAAGCTATTAAGCTGCCCCATTTGGGCCGGCACCGGCATAAAATCATCTTGCCCAAAAATAATGGTATAAGAAGGATCGAGGCGAGTAAGTTGATAATAGTCCGCAGTGGACTTACCAAATTTTTTAAAATAATGTTCAAAAACATCGGGCATCCAGTACCAACTGGGCCCCATGTCGAAAGTAAAACCATTTTCAGAAAAACTGCGGGCTCGTCCGCCCGGAGAATTATTCTTTTCCAGCACTTCAACGGTAAATCCGCTGGCGGCTAAACTGGTTGCTGCGGCTAAACTAGCAAAACCAGAACCAATAACTACAACCTTTTTACCGTTCAAAATACTTCTGATCTTAAAATTGTAATTATCTACCCATTTAACTCGTAAATTTTGAGTACTTGCTTTAATTCTTTCCGGGCAATGTGAATGCGGTTTTTAACCGTACCAATCGGAATATTTAATTTTTCAGCAATCTCCAGGTATTTAAACCCAATGTAGTACATCATAAAAGGCGTGCGGTATTCTTCGTTTAAATGCGCAATGGCCTCATTTATATCGGATACGACAAAAGTGTAAACGGCACCGTTTTTAGCAATATAATTCTCGTCGGTGTTAAAGTACTGGAAATACTCTGTGGAATCGATGTTGCTGCTACGTTTGGTAATTTTATTGTAATTATTAATAAAGGTATTCCGCATGATGGTGTACAGCCAAGCTTTTAAATTACTGCCAGCTTTAAATTTATCTTTGTTCAATAAAGCTTTAAGTAACGTTTCCTGTACTAAATCTTTGGCATCATCTGCGTCGCGGGTTAAGTTAAGAGCTACGGGCTTTAAAGATTTGGAAATTTTTTGCACCATGGAGCTAAATTCTGTGGATGTCATTCTGCTCAACTTTTTTTAGGTAAAACTTATACAAATATATATGCTATTACTTAAAATAAAATTTTTTGTTTAATTATAATAAAATAACATTAAACAAAATCAATAAATAGTATTTTATACTTAGGTAGTAAATGGTAGAAATCAGAGGTAAATAAAATATTACATCTACTACGTACTGTAAAGTTCTCCGGATTTAATACTGAAAAATTTACTACTTATTCTATATAACTTAATAGCGTTTTTCGCCACTACTTTAATTACATATTCATGAATAAATTCGCTCAGTATAGTTACGGAAATGCCCCTCAACTTAGCCATCCAAATTACACTCATATAAAATAATTACGGAGCCAACAAATTAGTTGATTGTTCTTAGAACGGTTTTACGAAACAATATGAATTAGAAACAATAAATAAAAGCACTTACTTTTTGTTTAAACCAGTGCTTTTTTTAAAATTAAAGGCATCATCCGCTAATGAAAGCGCTTTTATGTATTTACAAGCTTACCAGAAAACTTCCTAAATAACTTGAATACTTTACCTGTACCCCCTTACGTTAAACGCAATTTTTTAAGTAAATACCAATTCTGCTTTTAAGGCGTCTATTTCCTGAGAGAGACTGTGCATGTCTTTAAAAAATTTAAAATTTTTGGGTAAAGAAATGGCGCAACAAGAAAATTGATAACCGGACACAAAAAACTGGCAATCCGGAAAACTATCGATTAAATGATTTACATAAGCGGGCAATTCTTCCCGGGCCGGCACCGATGTAATTACCGTACAAATATAATCCGGCCGAAAACCTTCGTAAGCTTTTATTAAATCGGCAAAAGGCAAATTCTGGCCTAAGTACATCACGCGCATTTGCCGGACCCTTAAAAGATACTGCATAAACAAAAGTCCTAATTCATGAAGTTCTCCTTCGGGTAAATACAGCATAAAACGGGGAACCTCGTTTCCACTCGGTATAACTTGACCATCAATTGCAACAATAAATTTTTGCCGGATGATATTGGATACAAAATGTTCGTGAGCCGGATTGATACTACCCGTTTGCCACAGAATACCTATTTTTTGCAGAAATGGCAGTACTAATTGATTGACTGCAGCTTCGAATCCTTTTTGCAGAATTACGGTGGTTAGCACTTTATCAAAACGCTCCTCATCCATTTCAATCATGGCACCAATTAAAGCGCCAACCTGGTGCAGACAATGTTCTTTTTGTTCGGCTAAACGAAATACCGCGTCGCCGATCTGGCAATCGGTCATGCAGGCTATTTTTGAAATTTTGTAGCCATTTTGGTTTAACAAAGAAACATTTAATATATGCTTTAAATCGTCGTCGTCGTAATTGCGAATATTGGTCTCTGATCGTTTAGGTTTTAAAATACCGTAGCGCTGCTCCCAAATGCGTATAGTATGGGCTTTAATTCCCGTTAATTGCTCTAACTCTTTAATCGAATATTGCCCCACTGCCTTATCTGCTCTAGTTTGATTTTGATCTGGCTCTTGCTTTTGCCAGCTTATAAAATTTAGAATTCACCCACAACATACCAAAAGATTCGCTCCCGTTTTTACCAGTAGTTTTATGATGCACTTTGTGGGCAATATCCAATGCCTTTAAGTACGTATTTTGGGTTTTACCAAATAGCCGTAAGCGGCGATGAATAAACACATCGTGAATGAGAAAATAAACCAAGCCGTAAATGCCAATGCCAATGCCAATCCAAAAGCGGTAATCCCTATTATCGCTCCCGTAAATAACGAATATCGTAGATAGAATCCCGTAATAAACAAAAAACAAGTCGTTGCGTTCGAGTGGGTGCGGATGATGGGTATGATGCGAGCGGTGTAAAAACCACAAAAAACCATGCATAATGTATTTATGCGTAAACCAGGCCACAACCTCCATCGAGAAAAAAGTAAGTATTACGATGCCAATGTTCCACCACATAGTACAACAACTTAATACAACCGTAAATGTTTACTTTATATTACCAGGAAATCTTTTCTTTGTTTAAAAAAGAGGTAATACCCCGCCGGTAATCCAGCGTTTCGCGGGCATAAGCATTGCGTTCGGCGGCATAACTTAACCCACGTTGCAAATCCATATCCTGCAGGTGCGCAATCAAGTCTTTGGTTAATTCAATGGATTGCAGCGAATTTTGCTCACAAATCCGATTAGCAAAGGCAAATACTTGATCCTCTAATTCCGAAGCCGGAACTAAATAAGTTAACAAACCAATGTTTTTAGCTTCGGCAGCCGACAATAAATCGCCGGAAAGCAGCAGTTGCTTGGTATAGGTTTCGCCTATTTTGCGCAGCAAAAACACGCTGACTATAGCCGGAATAAAGCCAATTTTCACTTCGGTATACCCAAAAGTAGCAACCGGTGAGGCAAAGATAATATCGCATACGGTAGCCAATCCGCAACCACCGGCAATAGCGGGTCCTTGCACTTGAGCAATTACCATTTTACGAAGGGTATAAATTTGATAAAATAAATGCGCCAAATGCGTAGAATCATTTAAATTATCTTCGAAAGTATTTTCCTGCAAAGCCTGCATGTAACCTAAATCAGCCCCGGCGCAAAATACATCGCCGTTTGCCTTTAAAACAATAACTTTACAATCATCATCTCCTTCGGCTAAATCAAATGCTTCTTTTAATTCGCTTATAACTTGGTAGTTAAGCGCGTTACGTTTTTCCGGACGGTTTAAGGTAATATACCCAATCCGGTTCTCGATGTAGTAATCTATATAATGCATGCCTTATCGGATTTAAAACTAGCCTGACAAATTCAATAATATGTACGAAAAAAGTGGGGGTGTTCGATTCTTTAATCTAATTAAAAATGAAGAGCCAAGTACTTGCTTGAGTATTGTTTAATTAAATTTTCCATCCAACTTTTAGATAAAGCATGAATATCAAAAATTGTACTAGAAACCAACCTTGCCCTAGAGGCTTTACTTTATGAGAAGTTAATTAGTCGGACTATACACAAAGGCCCCTTGTTTAGAAACGTCGTAAATGGGAATCTGTTGCCTTCGGCATTTTTGGTTTATTAGTTGCCGGTACCATGGTTTGTTAGAAGAATCTAAAATAAGTGATTTAAATTGAAATACTTCCTGCAGATTAGCGGGTTCTACCCGTACATTTTGTCGCAAAAGAACGTAATCAAACGGAAGGCGAGCAGATAAAGCTGCGGTGAATTGTTCGGGATATTGTACTATAAAAATGCGCAAACCGCGCCAAACTAAACCCAAGTTACCGGCCGGAGTTGTAAAACTGGGTATTATCGAAGGGGGTGTGTTAGGCAAAGTAATATAGTGCGTTTTTTGAATGCCTAATTGGTACCAATGTGGTTGAATGTTGTAGGTAAAATTATTTTTGTTGGCCAACACTGCCGAATCAGCTAGTAAGGTGGCTTGCTTACCTTGAATAAAACCCAGGCCGGAGGTATTTTTTAAATTATAGACTACCCATAACTGCTGCCGATGCTGACTCTGCATTTTAGCAAGTTGTAAAGCGGAGTAACAAGCTACAGTAATAGCAAATGCGACTAAAAACAGTTTATGCCGGTACAACATAAACCAAGTAGCCAACAGAAAAGCTCCTGCTAGCATCCAAGCCTGGGCCATCGATAAAGAAATACTTTCAATAATGGCCATAGGCCACTTTTCCATCAGGAGTACTACATAGTTCATTCCATCTAGTAACCAACCCATTACTTGCCCTAGTAATTGCCCTGCCCCAGGGAACCAACTAAAGGCTAGCAAACCAAACCCTACGTATAAAATAAACTCGGAAATAAGCACCGCAAATAAATTAGCTACAAGAAAATAAACCGGAAACTGGTGAAAGTAATATAAGGCTAATGGTATAGTTGCTAGTTGAGCTGCAACCGATGCTGTAACTCCTTCCCAAAGTTTTTTACCTAGCCAATTATCCATATCTATTAAACTATTAAAACGAGGCTGCCAGAGAACGATACCTAGAACCGCTGCAAATGATAATTGAAAGCCAACATCCAGTAAAAAGTAAGGATTGTACACTAGCAAGGCAAAAGCGGTTGCCGCCAGAATATTATACATATTACTGCGGCGTTTAAAAAATTTGCCTACCGACAATAAGCTAAACATTACTACTGCCCGAAGTACGGAAGCTGATAAAGCAGTTACAAAAGCATAAAGCCACATAACCAGAAGCAGTACCAGAAACAATACTAATTTTTGCCGCTGCGTTTTGGCTAATCTGCCCAGAATAATATTTAAGGCAAAAAACAATAAAGCCACGTGCAACCCCGAAACGGCCAGTACGTGGGTGGTGCCTGTGCGGGTATAGGCAGCCTTAATATCGGTATCCAAGTATTCTTTCATGCCCAACACTAAGGCGGTGGCAATAGCGTAATTCCGCTGGCCGGGCACATATTTCTTCAAAATAGCATCCAAGTAATTGCGGAGTTGGATGCTGGTAGCCATAAACCGGTAAGGTGGGTCGTAGCCAATTACATTAATTTGTTCTGGCCACACATAATGCTGATGATAAATCTGTTGCCTTGCCAAATACTCCTTAGAATTGAAAGCGTAGGGATTTAAGGAGGCTTCGGGCAGAACAGGTCTTCCTTTTACGAGTAAAACATCCCCGTACTGCGGTTTTCTTAAGCCAGGTGCTTTGCGCATCATAAGTAAAATCTTACCCGTAACAGATTGCCACCCTGCTGTGCTTCTTACCTGGTTTACTCGTAGAATAACATTATAATGATTAGGTTTCTCAACCACAAAGTCACTGATAACTCCGGTATAATAATCTACTGGTAGCTTTTGGTGGAGTAAATGGTTGGCTTGATTGCTTTCGGTGCGTTGGTAAGTAATAATACTTCCTAGTAGAAAAACAACAATTAAACTTGTGAAGCCAGCTAAAAAGATGAATAAATCGGATGCCTGCCGGGTGCCAGCTATATGAAAAATTAAAAAAACAACTGTCAGGAGAACGATAAATAATGGCAACAAGGCATAGGAAGACTCCCCGTAAATTTGCCACAAAATACCGGCACAAAAGCAAAGCGTTAATCTAACATACAGGTAAGGTGCCCAATGGATCATGCTTTATATACCATCTTGTAATGATCAATCGCGCATTCGCTAAAAATTTCCCCTTCTTTAATAAAACCGTGGCGGCTATAAAAAGCGACAGCTGGTAGTTGGGCGTGTAGGTAAATCAGGTGTTCTGGATATGTAGTTTGTACGTCTTCTAACACATTTTGCAAAAGGGCGCTGCCTACTTGTAAGTTCCGGTAATCGGCCAAAACCGCAAATCTTTCCAATTTAATTCCCTTTTCGGTTTTGCGCCAACGGGCGGCTCCCACGGGTTCTCCGTTATAGGTAGCTAAATAATGATGAGCCGTTTTATCGTATATGTCGTATTCCGCATCGGCGGGTACTCGTTGTTCCTCTACAAATACTTTTTCCCGGACGGTAAACCCGGCATCTAAGTCCCGGATATCCGATACTTTTTTTACAACAATCATAAGCAAGAGGTTTTAAAAACTTGATTTACCAGATTTCCAGATTATCAATTAGGCAGCCTTCGTAAATTAAAAATGGATGTAGGCGGCTTATGCGAAATAACCACTTACATCCATTAACAACAATAATTTAAAAAATTAGGCGATTCGCGGCTCAGCTAGCTTTATAGGCCGGTTTTCCTGGTCTGCAGTTGGCTTTTCCGGAACTTGTAACTTCGCTTCATCGGCTTTGGTGTACGCCTCCACAATGGATTTCACCAGCTTATGCCGCACCACATCCTCGGCCTTCATTTCCACGAAAGCAATTTCTTTAATGTGTTTTAAGGTTTGCAGCGCATCGATTAAACCTGATTTTACCTTAGTTGGTAAGTCAATCTGCGAACGGTCGCCGTTGATCATTACTTTCGAACTAGGGCCCATTCGCGTCAAAAACATTTTCATTTGCATGGGCGTGGTATTTTGGGCTTCGTCTAATAATACAAAAGCATTGTTTAACGTACGACCACGCATATAAGCCAAAGGTGCAATTTCAATAATTTTATTCTCCTGATAATACTTCAGCTTTTCAACCGGAATCATATCCTCCAAGGCATCGTAAATTGGCCGGATATACGGATCCACTTTCTCCTTCATATCGCCTGGTAAAAAGCCTAAGTTTTCACCAGCTTCTACTACCGGGCGGGATATAATAATTTTTTTTACGGTTTTATTCTTTAGCGCCCGCACCGCTAAAGCCACCGAAATATAGGTTTTACCGGTTCCGGCAGGTCCTAAAGCAAAAACCAAATCGTGCTTCTCAACGGCATCCACCAACTTTTGCTGATTCGGGGTTTTGGCTTTTATAATACCGCCTTTACTACCGTACACGATAATGTCCGGAGAAGTAGCAATTACTTCTTCTTCCGTATCACCGTCCGCCGCTATGTAGTGGTTCACGCTGGTATGGGTTATCTTACCAAATTTATGATAATGTTCGATCAGCGAACTTAAAATTTCGTTTATTTTAGTTATTTCGGGAGTTTTCCCCTGAATCTTGATTTCATTACCCCGCGAAATAATTTTACTACTGGGGAAAGCGGCTGCTAATTGTTTAATATTCTGATTCTCAGTTCCTAGAAAATCTATCAGCGATACATTTTCTAAAGTAATTACTTTTTCTACCAAATGCTTAGCTTATTTTGCGTATACTATTAATTTAAAAATAAAATGTTCTTACTTTTGTATATTACAATAATACAAAATTTATAGTTCGCTTGTATGGGTTTGATTACTTTTTTGTCTGATTTTGGATATACCGATCACTACGTAGCCGCCGTGAAAGCCAGAATCTTACGAAGTGCCCCGCAAACCCAAATCATTGATATTTCGCACGATGTAGAGGCGTATAACATCGCACACGGGGCCTTTGTATTAAACTCCTTATTCCGCGATTTCCCGGCGGATACCGTTCACCTGGTGGCTGTTGATTCGCAAGGAAGTAAACAGGACCGGTACCTGGCGGTGCAATTTCAGGATCATTATTTTATAGCAGCCGATAATGGAATTTTATCTTTAATTTTTGAATCACAACCCGTGGTAATGGTGGAGTTGCTGTTTACTGGTTCTACTACTTTTGTGGCAAAAGATATATTGGCTCCAGCTGCTGCTGCCTTAGCTACCGGCACCGAATTAAACCAATTAGGTACCTCAATCACGCATTACCGCGAATTAATTAATCGCCAGTTACGTTTAAGCGACCACGCTATTACAGGTCATGTGGTTCACGTAGACCATTATGGCAACTTAATTACAAATGTATCCCGCGATAGTATGGACGCCATAGGCCACGATCGCCCGTTTACCGTCCATTTTGCCCGCGAATCGGTGCAAAAAATTTCCGGTGACTTTACCCAGGTGGACGAAGGTGATGTTATTTGCTTTTACAACCAGCAAGGCTGGCTATCTATTGGCGTAAATAAAGGCCATGCCTCCGAGCTGCTCGGTTTGCACTACGATTCCCAAGTAAACGTTCATTTTAAAAAGATCCTGTAGCGCTTAAACTTTTCTTTTTTTATTGCTGTTCCGGTAGCGTGAATTTTTAAAGTACCAGCTTTATTTCACGGCGCCATTTTAATATAAACATGCAACAACCCTTTATTATTGGGATTACGGGTGGAAGTGCTTCGGGCAAGACCACTTTTTTAAAAAAATTAATTGCTTCCTTCTCTCCCCAAGAAATTTGCCTGATTTCTCAAGATAACTATTACCATCCGCACGACGATCAGGAACTGGACGAAAACGGCATTATCAATTTTGATTTACCTTCTTCGATTGACGCCGCTGCTTACGCCCAGGATGTTTTACGTTTAAAAAATGGCGAATCCTTTATCCGTAAAGAGTATACTTTTAATAATCCGGATATTATTCCTCGTGATCTGGAATTTAAGCCGGCCCCCATTGTGGTGGTAGAAGGTATTTTTGTTTTTCATTACCAGGAAATAGCTCAGCATTTAAATTTACGAGTTTACATCGATGCCGAAGAACACGTAAAACTGCAGCGCCGGATAATGCGCGATGTAAAAGAGCGCGGTTACGGTGGTTTAGACGATGTTTTGTACCGCTACTCCCATCACGTTGTACCTACTTACGAGAAGTATATCCGACCCTACAAGTACGATGCAGATTTAATTATACCCAACAACCGGCATTTTGCGAATGGCTTAGATGTACTGGTTTCTTTTTTAAGAACAAAAATTGAAAGTAATCCGCTTTGATATATTTAAGTGAGGCAAAATACTGTATCTTCGCAGTTTAAATGGCAGCTACTCGTAACATAACGCAGCAAATACGTTTCCTGTTTACCGCAGTAACGCTCTTGTGTGTATTGTTATTAAACAACCAGGAAATTACTACCTACAATCTGGTTGCGCCAAAACCAATTTCCAAATCAGGCAGTCAACTGAAGCAGTCTGCCAAAAAAGAGAAAACGGTAGTAAAGCAGAAAGTAACCTTTGAGGCCACTACTTCTTATTTTGTATTACCGCTGGTTCCTTTTATTCAATGGTTACATCCTGAATTTAGTACACCGGTTAGCAAAATACCGGCATTGCTGCTCCAACCACGCTATTTTACTTATTTTTTCAGGATATTATTCGGTTTCGTAATAATTCCCAACGCCCCTTAGTTTTTCCGGCAGTTTCCGAAATTTTTATACTTATAGCTTTGTTGCTAAACAAACATCATTTCCGAAACTACTCAATCTTTTACGAGAACAATCTGCATCTTACCAGTATTGCGCTCGCCATCTTAAAATTTAAAAATTTTCATCCATCATTCCATTATTTTTTAATTACATACTAATGCGTAACAAAACCGGAATATTATTATTAACGATAGTAGTAACGGCCCTTTGTGCCTACTACTTATCGTTTTCATTTGTATCCAAGCGGGTGCAACGCGATGCCGAAGCCTATGCCACGGATGCCAAAGGCAATGTTAACACCAATAAAAAATTCTCCTACTTAGATTCTGTTCGGAAAGAACCAGTTTTTAATTTTTTAGGGATTAAATACACTTACGAAGAAATTCAAAACAGCGAATTGAGCCTGGGATTGGATTTAAAAGGCGGCATGCACGTAGTTTTAGAAGTTTCGCCCGTAGAAATTATTAAATCTATGGCGGGTAATAGCAAAGACCCAAGCTTTTTAAAAGCGTTGCAGGTTGCTCAACAACGGCAACAAAACAGTCAAGCTAAATTTACCACGCTTTTTGCCCAGGCCTACCGCGAAATTAATCCTAGTGGTCGTTTAGCAGCTATTTTCTCTAACACCGCTAATAAAGGCCGGATTAACTATAATTCTTCTAATGAGCAGGTAATTGCCGCCATTGATACGGAAGTAAATGGCGCTATCGACCGGTCCTTTAACATCTTACAAACCCGGATTGATAAATTTGGGGTAAATCAACCGAACATTCAACGTTTAAAAAGTTCGGATCAGATTCAAATTGAATTACCAGGTGTTACGGATGCTACCCGGGTGCGGAAATTATTACAAGGAACGGCTAATCTTGAATTTTGGGAAGTTTGGAAACCAGAAGAATTTTTCCCTTACCTAGGCCAGTTAAATTCTATACTAGTTAAACAAGAAGCGGCTAATAAGTTAGCCGCCGGCAAATCGGGCAATACGGCGGCAAAATCCAATGCAGATGCTTTAACCAAAGCAGCGGCTCAACCAGCCATTGACCCATTAACCGGTAAGCCCGTTACAGATTCTGCTACCGCAGATACCACGAAAGCCAATACGGTCGCATCGGCCAAAACCGATTCTACTAAAACGGATTCTTTAGCGGCTAACCAAAGCAGCCAGTTAACCCGGTTATTTCCACTTTTACAATCCGGCTTATTGCAAGCTAACGTGCGGGATACCGCCAAAGTAAATGCCTTGTTACGTCGTCCGGATGTGCGGGCAATTTTCCCGGCCAACATGAAGTTTTTGTGGGCGGTAAAACCCACGCCGCTACCGGCAGCGCAAGTTGGCCAAGCTAAGCAAGAGTTTATTGAATTATACGCTATTAAAAAAGGCCGCGACAATAAAGCTCCGGTAGGTGGTGATGCTATTAGCGATGCCCGTCAGGATTTCGACCAGCAAGGCCGTCCGGAAGTAAATATGGGTATGAACGTAGCTGGTGCAAAAAAATGGCAACGTTTAACTGCGGCTTCTATTGGTCGCCAGGTGGCAATCGTGCTGGATAATTACGTGTACTCCGCTCCGGTGGTACAAGGCGAAATTCCGAACGGTAACTCTTCTATTTCGGGTAATTTCACCGTGGAAGAAGCCCAGGATTTAGCTAATATTTTAAAAGCAGGTAAAATGCCGGCTCCAACCCGCATTGTGGAAGAAGCAATTGTGGGTCCATCATTGGGTCAGGAAGCTATAAACCAAGGGTTGTTGTCGTCGTTAGCGGCCATGGCCATTGTGGTAATATTTATGGTTTTCTACTACAGCAAAGGTGGTTTTGTAGCTGATTTAGCCTTGTTATTTAATATTTTCTTTATTGTTGGTATTCTGGCGCAGTTTAACGCAGCGCTTACCTTGCCGGGTATTGCCGGTATGGTATTAACCATGGGTATGTCGGTGGATGCCAACGTACTTATTTTTGAGCGGATTCGGGAAGAACTTGCCTTAGGCGTAAGTATAAAAGACGCCATTCACAAAGGGTATGATCGGGCCTTTAGCTCTATTTTTGACTCCAACGTAACTACTTTGCTGGCCGGTATTATTTTGTACTTTTTTGGTTCTGGACCAGTTAAAGGGTTTGCCATTACTTTAATGTTGGGTATTGCTACTTCGTTTTTTACTGCCGTGTATGTATCGCGGTTAATTCTGGAGTATATGACCAGCGGCAAAAAAGTAAATAGTATGACTTTCTCAACGGTGTTTTCTAAAAATCTGTTTAAGAACTTCAACTTCGATTTTATCAAATACCGCAAATTGGCTTACATTGGTTCTACTGCGGTCATTGTGCTTGGTTTTGTATTAATGTTTGTTCAAGGTGGGCCAAACTTAGGCGTTGATTTTAAAGGTGGCCGATCCTACC
This sequence comes from Adhaeribacter pallidiroseus, assembly GCF_003340495.1. NCBI lineage: Bacteria > Pseudomonadati > Bacteroidota > Cytophagia > Cytophagales > Hymenobacteraceae > Adhaeribacter > Adhaeribacter pallidiroseus. Next base: position 1,011,878 of record NZ_QASA01000001.1, on the reverse strand, counting down.
TCGTAAACTTTGATCAAGCGGTACCTGCTTCTGAAGTAAGAACCGCGTTGCTGGATGAGTTTAAAGGTTCTGGTACCGATGTAAAAACGTTTGGCGCTTCTAACCGGTTAAAGGTTACTACCAGCTATTTGGCCGAAGATGAATCAACGAGAGCCGATGAAACGGTGCAAACCGCATTGCAAACCGGATTAAAGCAATATAGTGCCCGCAATCCGAAAATATTAAGTTCTTCAAAAGTGGGGGCAACCATGGCCGATGACATTCAGAAAACAGCGGTACTGGCGGTGTTACTTTCCTTCGCTGGTATTTTCTTGTACGTAATGCTGCGTTTCCGGAAGTGGCAATATAGCTTAGGCGGGGTTGTAGCCCTGATTCATGATGCTTTAATGGTAACGGCATTCTTCGCCATTGGTCGTCTTTTTGGCTTAAACTACGAAATGGACCAAGTGTTTATTGCTTCTATCTTAACCATTATTGGTTTCTCTATTAACGATACGGTAGTTATTTACGACCGGATCCGGGAACACTTAAGCAATCATCCGAAAAGTAAGATCAGAGAAGTTATTAACCCAGCTTTAAATGATACGCTTAGCCGCACTATTATTACTTCTTTAACGGTATTATTTGTAGTAGTGATTCTATTTATATTCGGGGGAGAAACGCTCCGGGGCTTCTCTTATGCTATGTTAATAGGGGTCATTTCTGGTACCTACTCTACCTTATACATTGCTACCCCAATTTTAATGGATACCATAGATGATGAAAAACCGAAAGTAACTGCCACAACAATTACGCCTAAACTGGCAACTACCGGCAAGCTGCGGTCTTAGTTTCTAAAATAAATTTCAACAAAAAAGCTCGACTAGATAGTCGGGCTTTTTTGTTGAAATAAGTAAAAATTTAAAAAATAATGCACTACCAGGTTTCTGTTACTCCTTCGGCCACTACTTCGGTTACTTCCGGCACCATACGCTTCAACAGATTTTCAATGCCCGACTTTAACGTAATAGTAGCAGATGGGCAGCCGCTGCACGAGCCTTGCAGGTTTACGGTTACTACACCATCTTTATAGGATTTAAAGGTAATATTACCGCCATCCTGCTCCACCGCCGGTCTTACGTAGTTTTCTAATAAGTCAATCACTTTATGCGAAATAACCGCGTCATCGCCACTCAGTTCACCGGTGGCATCCGTTACCGCCTGGGTCTGCTCCGCTAACGGATCTTGCAAAAACAGAGGACCGCCTGCTTCCACGTACGATTTAATAAAAAGGCGTAATTCCGGAATTAACTGTACCCACTGGTCGCTGGTATTTTTAGTTACCGTTACAAAGTTACTGGCAATAAACACCCGCGAAACGTAATCAAAATTAAATAATTCCTGGGCAAACGGGGAGTTGGCAGCTGCTTCTACGTCTGGATAATCTACACTTACCCCTTCCGGTAATAAAACAGTACTCAGCACAAATTTCATGGATTCCGGGTTCGGGTTAGCTTCTGCGTACACCGAAACGGCTTTTTCTTTATTTTCTATCATGGTTATTGCTTCCTTAATATGGTAAAAACTTAGTAATAAAGGTTAAAGTTTCAAAAGTAATGAGTTTTGAGAATATTCTAGTAATCAGGTAATTTATATTGTGTTGCTTTCTGGAGCACCACTTATAAATAAAAACCAATAATATTGGCGCGATGTTTAAAAGATTTTACCTTCGCCCGCTCCAGTAATTTTAATTGAAGCACTGGCCATTTAATCCAGAGTTATGTTTTGTTTATTCCTAGCTGCCACTCCCCCACCTGTTCAACCTTATGTAGTTATTCCGTTTATAGTTTTATTGGGTTTGATTGCCTGCGGCCCTATTTTTCTGGAGCACTTCTGGCACCGTTATTACCGGGTTATAGCTATTGTGCTGGGTTTGTTGGTACTCTCCTACTATGTATTAATCTTGCACGATACGCACTTACCCGCAGAAACTTTAGCTGATTATGCTTCTTTTGCCATTTTACTCAGCGCCTTGTACATCGCTGCCGGTGGCATTTACATTAACGTGAATGCCCGGGCAACCCCCATTACCAATGTACTTCTTTTAATTACCGGGGCTATTCTGGCCAATATTATCGGTACTACGGGTGCCTCACTATTGCTTATCCGACCCTATATTCGTTTAAATATTAACCACATTAAAACTTACCACATTATATTTTTCATATTTATTGTAAGTAACGCCGGTGGTTTATTAACTCCGCTCGGAGACCCGCCATTGTTTATCGGATTTTTAAAAGGTGTCCCTTTTTTCTGGACCTTACAGCATTTGTTACTACCTTGGTTAATTGTGGTGATCGGTTTGTCAGCCCTTTTTTACTTTTTAGAGAGCCGCAATCAAGTACGGACATACCAACCTACAGCAGAGGTTAAAGAGAAAATAGATGCCCAAACCGAATTCTTTTTTACAGGTAAACGCAACCTGGTTTGGCTAGCCATTATTATAGGCGCTATTTTTCTAGATCCGAATGTTATTCCGGGTTTACCGCACATCTCTTTCCACGAATTTAAATTTTCCTATATCCGGGAAGTAATTCAATTAACCGCGGCTTTTTTCTGCTATCGGTTGGCCAGCAAAACGGCTTTAAATGGCAATCATTTTACCTTTGGGCCTATTCTGGAAGTAGTATTTCTTTTCTTTGGTATCTTTTTTACCATGATGCCGGCTTTACAATACGCGGCCCACTTAGCTGCTTCGCCTTCCTTTGCCAAACTACTCACCCCCGATACGGTTTACTGGAGTGCCGGTATGCTTTCAGGCTTTCTGGATAATGCCCCTACTTACGCCAACTTTTTATCTTTGTCCATGGCCAAGTATGGTTTAAGTTACAGCAGCGTAGATCACGTTCATAAATTTGCTTATGGTCTGGAGCAGGCACCGGAAACTTACCATTTACTCGAAGCAATTGCCGTTGGATCTGTTTTGTTTGGCGCGTTTAGCTATATTGGCAACGGACCTAATTTTATGGTGAAAGCTATTGCGGAGGAAGCCGGCATTAAGATGCCTTCTTTTTTCAAATACATTACTGCCTTTTCGATTCCGTTTTTGCTGCCGGTCTTATTCTTGGTCTGGTTGCTGGTAATCTACTAGCCCTAAATCTATTTTAGAATTTAGTAAATTGTTAAAACATGAGTTCCAGCAACCAATTACCTTCATAAACTATTTCACCAACAGTTCATGAAGGTAGTACAGTTATACAAGCCAACTGATTTTTCTAGTGTTATCCGTTAAACTATTCGTAACTATAGGTAGCCTAATTGTAAATTTTTAAATTTTCTGAAATTCAAAGTTTTTGAATTAATATTTCCGATAAAAGCTTTGAATTTTACTCGTAAGTTGGCTGTAGATAGGTTTGGTAAATTCCACAAATAAAAATTGCGGTGCCGGATTTGGGCTTTCTCGACGTCGAGCTCTTTTAAGTTGCTCTTTGTTCAAGGCTCGTTCATCCCCTTTGTAGGTTGCCCATTCATCGCGCCACACAAAAGTACCGGGCATTTTCTCTTGGGTAATAATATTTTTCGTTTGCCAATCCATAATCCGGAAATCGAGCAAACCGCTGGAAGTAATGGTTTTTTCGAAGGTAATGTATTTAACTTTTACGGTACCGTATACATCCTTTCCTTCTACGGTACCGGTTTTAACGCTATCCCGCTCGAGGTTCTGTTCTTTTTCTTTTAGATAAGTTTGCCCTACTACAAAATCATCAAACGAAAGGGTAAGCACATGATCCGGCACAAATGATTTGCCTCGTACTTCTTGCAGTGTGAAGAATTTAATAAAACTTTGCTGTTCGTAATGCTGCAAATACTCTTGTATTTTATTTTGAAAATATTCGTTACTAAGCTGGTAAACGCCTTTATTTACCGCAACGGGCTCTACTACTACTTTTAAAAGTGCCGCCAGGTAAGCTTCGTCTTGTTTTTGCCGGGCATCTTTAAAACCGGGCACAAATTGTTCGGCCCGCTCAAAATGCTGGTAAGCTTCTTTGGCACTCTGCCGGTTTTTTTCTTTTAATAACTTAGCACCTAGATCATAACGGGTTTCGGCTGCTTTTTGCCTGGCAGCAGCTAATTGTTCCGGATATTTTCCGGCGTTATTAATTACAGAGCGGCAAGCAGGGCAGCGTCGCCCGGCATCTACCAGATTATTCATACTTTCGTATTCCTGCACGACCGTTTCCCACCGGAAAGTTTCCGTTGACTTCATGGCTTCTGTAATGCGGGTTTGGTGATTTTCCTGGGCGTATTTATAAGCTTGCTCTAAAGTACTTAGGGCTTTCTTATTCGACGGATCTTTTTGGAGCCGATTGACGGCCTGTATAACTGCCCGATCGTAATCGCCTTTTTGAAAAGATTGTTTGCCACTGGAGCAAGCCCCTAAAAACAACAATACACCAAGCGGCCAAAAACGAAAAAATTTAAAAAATGGATTGACTCTCATAGCTTTGTACATGTATAAGGGTGGATTAATAAGTAGCATCATTAGTTTTTTAATTCGATAGGCATAACAAATTTTAAAATTTAACAGAATAAAAAAACATGCCAAAGTAATATTCCGAACTAGATAGAAACAAGCGAGCCGCTCAAGTAAAAGAGCGGCTCGCTTGTTTAAAACAAAAACTTAAGTTGATGAATACTCTTTATTAATTTAGCTACACCCGCACGGTGCGTTGCCGCAGCAAAAAGTCTATTAAAACTAACGCCACCATGGCATCTACAATAGGTACCGCCCGGGGCAATACACACGGATCGTGACGGCCTTTGCCTTCTAAAGTAATGCTTTCGCCTTGGTCGTTAATGCTGGTTTGGGGTTGCAAAATGGTAGCTACCGGTTTAAAAGCCACCCGAAAGTAAATATCCTGGCCATTGGAAATACCGCCCTGAATACCTCCTGAATGATTGGTACGCGTTTGCACCCGGCCATTTTCATCGGTGTAAAATTCATCGTTGTGCTGCGAGCCGTAAAGTTTAGCACCGGCAAAACCACTGCCGTATTCAAAACCTTTTACCGCGTTAATGCTCAGCATGGCTTTACCTAGTTCGGCATGCAGTTTATCGAAAGCCGGTTCTCCTAAACCCACAGGAGTGCCCTTAATCACACAGGTAATTACCCCACCTACGGTGTCGCGGTTCTTGCGGGTTTCTTCTACCAGTTTAATCATTTCTTCAGCTACTTGCGGTTGAGGGCACCGGATCTTATTACTGTCAATCAGGCTTAGATTTAATTGTTCGTACGATTCTTCTACGGAAATAGGCCCTACCGTAGAAACATACGAAGCAATTTGAATGCCTTGCTGCTGTAAATATTTATTGGCTACGGCACCGGCGGCCACCCGGGCCAGCGTTTCGCGCGCCGAAGAACGGCCCCCTCCCCGGTGGTCGCGCAAGCCGTATTTAGCGGTATAAGTATAATCGGCATGCGATGGCCGAAAGGCGTGTTCGAGGTGCGAATAATCTTTACCCGCCTGGTTTTTATTGTTCACCATCAGGGCAATGGGCGTACCGGTGGTTTTATTCTCGTACAGCCCCGATAAAATGATAATTTCGTCTTCTTCTTTCCGTTGGGTAGTAATATTGGATTGGCCAGGACGCCGCCGGTCCAGTTCCCGCTGAATTTCTTCGGCTGTAATTTCTAAACCGGCCGGACAACCATCAATTATTACGCCTACCGATTGTCCGTGCGATTCGCCGAAAGTAGTTATCCGGAAAATTTTACCGTACGAATTACTCATGCTGCTATGTTTTTCTGAAAAAAATAAAAATAGATATGGCCAGCAAAAGTAATACAATCAGGTTGGTATACAATTTAAGTTTTTCGAAATTATGCATGCTGACCAGGTTGTTATCCTCGGTTTGAATAAGCTTATAAAAATCATCGCTCACTACTGCGCCAATAGCGGCATCGCGATCAACGGTGCCGCTTACCTGTAAAGTAAACCGGGAAGTTAAAGTATCGTAGCGTTCGCGCTCCGGATCAAAATAAATAAAATGCAGCAATTGCCGTAAGGGATACTGACCGGGCATTTTAGGAACAATGGAATAGGCAAATCGTTTGGACCCTGATATTCGTTGCTGTTGCCGCAGTAAATTTTCTTTTACCTGGGGCGGGTACACTTCCAAAGCCGGTAAATTTTGCAGAGTTGGTGTTGGTAAAGCCCCAATATTGCCCTCCCCAATTACCGCAAAACTATAATTTACGGTTCGGTTAATAGAAGTTCGGGTGCGCTCCAATAGTTCATCCAGCCGATACCGGCCTACTGGTACCGTTTCCCGTAGCGGATGGGGCGGTAATGCTTTCACCCGAACTGTTTTAGCAACCGATTGAAATTCTTTAATTTCCGGCTGCCGCTTTTCCTCGGCAAAAGTGGCGTCTTTAGGAACGGTATATTGTAGCATTTTTAAATTTAAAGCCGGAAACTCTAAATCCACGGCATTCAGCGGATAGTTAATGGCTTCGTAAAGTTTAAACCGGATGTACTTTTCATCTTTCACCATTACTGTATCTGGTAGAATTTCGGTTTGCTCCCACACTTCCTCCCAGCAAGTAGGCTGTTTTATCTGTTTAAACAACTCCGGAAGCTGCTGCAAAAAGTTGTAAAACTCTAATTGGCCGTTTTCAGCAGCCGTTAAATAAAAATACAGAGCTACATGCAAACCTTCGCCGGTATAAATTTCCTTTTTGCTGACCTCCAGGTTTAAAAAAGATTGGCCGCTTTTACCAGTAAATTCTGTTTTTAAAGGCTGAGTTTGGGGATTTTCAATAATAGGATTATTGGCGGTAACCGGACCTACCTGAATGGTGGTACCGGGGCTTTTAACAACCTGGCCATTAACTGTAATGGTGAATGGTTTAATCGTAAAAGTGCCTTCGTTTAAAGCCGCATAGTTTTGCGTATGTACTTCTTCTACCAGATTATTACCGGTTTTTAAGGTAATCTTTTTGGAGAACCGGCTACTCTTCTGAAAACCTTCCAGGTCCGGGAAAAGAGGTGCGTCTTGTAAAGTTTGTCCCTTTAAACGGATCGAAACAGTAAAGTAAGTTTCTATAGGAATTTTACTGGGACCTAACTCAATGCTGATTTGCTGTCCGTAAACCGGGAGCAAACCCATCCAAATGCCCAGAAACAAGATAATTTTTTTAAACACGAATAAGGTAATAAATCCAGCAAACGGCACTCATCTTCTTTAAAAAGAACGCCAGCAAGATAAAATTTATTCTTTCAATATAAAACCGACTATTTATTTCCCGTTTAAAAATCAGGTAATCTGCGAATTATATAATTATTCAAAGCTTACTAATAAGAATTTTTCCAGTTTACCGCAAAATAATAGGCCATTTTAAAATTTTTAAAATCCGACCGCGACTTATTCTTCGTAGATCGGTTAAATCTGCAGAAAAACAACGCAGCCATTTGCTGGTAAAGGTTGCCTGTAGCTGTTCAGAATTCTATGTTACACTCTTTAATAAAAACCTAATTATGTCGAAACTAACGAAACCGAATGAAAGCGGTAATGGGTTGATCGAATCGGTTAACAAGCCCATTAACCGGAAGAACTTTTTTAAATATGCCGGAGCCGGAGCTGCCTTAACTACCCTCCTGATCTCGGGCTGTAACGATGACGACGACGGAAAATTTAACGGCGTGGTAGATCCACCGCCAACCCCACCCGTAACCGGACCCACTACCGTTAATTTGGGTTCTGACGATGTTGGCGTTTTAAATTACGCGTATGCTCTCGAGCAATTAGAAGCGGCTTTTTACACCCAGTTGGTTGCCAGCGCTACCTTTAATACGGCATTTCCGGACGCTAAGGAAAGACAAACATTAACCGACATCCGGGATCACGAAATTGCGCACCGCGAGTTTTTTAAAGCGGCCATTACCGCTGCTGCTCCTGCTGCTATTATTCCGGGCTTAACTCCTGATTTTTCTAAAATTAATTTTGGAGACCGCACTGCCGTATTAACTGCTGCTAAAACATTCGAGGACCTAGGAGTAGCCGCTTACAATGGCGCTGGCAAATTGCTTAAATCTCCCGATTTTCTGACCATTGCCGGTAAAATAGTGTCGGTAGAAGCGCGCCACGCGGCGGAAATTGCCGATTTAATCTCGAATGGTACTTTTGCCAACACCGGCAATAATGCTAACGGTTTTGATGGTGCTATGACCCCCACCGAAGTTTTAACGGCCGCTAAATCCTTTGTAAAGGAAACCATTGATTTCAGCAAATTACCTACATCTTAATTTAAATCAGGAGAAATAAATCATGAATATACATAACCTTCTTACTCAAATAGAAAAAGTAGATCCGGAAATTTACGAACGTTTAGATTCACGCCGGTCTATTTTCAAGCATTTTGCCGGCTTCGGTAAAAAATTGGCCGCTACTGCTGTACCTTTAGCCTTTGGCGCTATGCTGAACAAAGCGTATGGCCAAACTGCTCCTCCCCGCTCCGTGGTGGATGTACTTAAATTTGCCTTTTTGTTAGAAAACCTGGAAGCAGAGTTTTACAAACAAGCCGCTGCTACTGATATATTTCCTACCTCAGCCGGTAAAGGTGCTTTTGAAACCATCCGGAACCACGAGGTAGCCCACGTAGCTTTTTTAAAAGGTGCTTTAGCAGCCGATGCTCCTACCTACACCGCAGCTAGCTTTGATTTTACTGCTGGTGGTGTTTTGGGAGACATGACTTTTAAAGATTATCCTACTATGCTAGCTGTAGCGCAAGCTTTTGAAGATACCGGAGTTCGGGCTTATAAAGGCCAGGCTGCTTTCTTAATCAGCAACAACGATGTATTACAAGCTGCTTTGCAAATTCATTCTATTGAAGCTCGCCACGCGGCCCATATTCGCCGCATGCGCCGAGATATGATGACCAATCCCGCCATGCAGAAACCTTGGATTACCGGTAAAGACCTAGGCGGCTTGCCTGGTTTTACCCAGGCCATATACGACGGGGAAGAAGTTACTACCCAGGCTACCGTTAAAATTACCGGCACTTTTGGTGGTATAACCATTAGCGATGCCGCTGCTTCTGAAGCGTTTGATGAGCCTTTAACCACGGAACAAGTAACGGCGATCGTTACGCCGTTCCTGAAAAAATAAAACAAGTTTTTCATAATAGCACATAAAAAAGGACGGGCAACCCGTCCTTTTTTATGTGCTATTTTTATTTCAAGATTAGGCTGATGTTTGCTGGATTAACAAATTTTTAAAAAAAGTTAATTAAGTAGCTAATTACTAACATGTTTCGTATGAATATAATAATTCATTAAAAATACTTTAACATCTCTGCTTTATTTTCGTACATTAAACTATTCGAAGCAGACCCAAATTTCGAATAAATACAACAAAATAATTCATTTTTAAATTAGCACACAAAATGTTAGAGTATGTTAAAACGATTCTTGTTAAAGTAAGTTTTGATGTCCGGCTATTTGAAAAAGAGCTGCGTAAAGCTTTTAAAATGCTCGTACAGGAAGAATTAGAAGAACTACGCCAATGGTGCTACGTCCGCTTTTCCGGCATTTATCACGGCATTATTAACCGGGTTTTTGCGAAAGCTTCCTAGTAAACTAATCCTCGTTCTTTGGAATCACAAATTTAATATTGCGTAAGAGGCCGTTAAAACCAGTGCGTTTAACGGCCGACTTACGAAACACTTCTTTAAATATTTCTTCGGTAATTTCCTGCCAGTCTTTTTTTGAAAATTCTGTTAACCCCGGCTGCGGATCAAAGGCCGGTTCTTGGTGGGCTTTGGCGAACCGGTTCCAGGGGCAAACGTCCTGGCAGATATCACAACCAAAAACCCAGTTGCCAAATTTCCCATTTACTTCCTGGGGTATCTGGTCTTTTAATTCAATGGTAAAATACGAAATGCATTTGCTGCCATTTACTACGTAAGGTTCTATAATGGCATCAGTGGGGCAAGCATCTATACACTTGGTGCAGGTACCGCAGTAATCTTTAATGGGCCCGTCGTACTCCAGTTCCAGGTCGATGATTAATTCGGCAATAAAATAAAAACTGCCAACTTGCGGCGTAATTAAATTACTGTTTTTACCTACCCAACCCAGACCACTTTTCTTGGCCCAAGCTTTATCCAGCACCGGGGCCGAATCTACAAAAGCCCGCCCGCCAACATCGCCAATAGTTTCTCGGATGTACGCTAATAACGATTTTAGTTTATCTTTTATAACAAAATGGTAATCCTGTCCATAAGCGTATTTCGAAATTTGAAAAGTATCGGTAGGTTGGGGTTGCTCGGGGTAATAATTTAACAATAACGACACTACGGATTTAGCGCCTTCAACGAGCAAGCGGGGATCCAGGCGCTTATCAAAATGGTTTTCCATGTAATGCATCTGGCCGTGCATCTGGCGGTTTAGCCAATTTTCCAGGCGAGGGGCTTCTTCTTCCAAAAACTCCGCCCGCGATACCCCACAAAACATAAAGCCTAGCTCCTGGGCTTTTTGCTTAATTAAAAAAGTATATTGTTGTTTGGGCGTCAAAGGAAAAGATGGATAGTTTAGGCTCGTAACAAATTTTACCTGAAATAAATTTAGAGAGGTGGTCTAATTACCTGTAATCTCTCATTTTACCGTTTTACAAAATATTTTAGAAAGTAATCAACCTTGTTCCGAATGCAAAAAAGCAGGCCAGGTGCCTGCTTTTTTTAAATTTTCGAATGGTTTACGACAAAGGAGAATCAAACAAAGTACCGATTTGCCGGGGCGGTATTTTACCCAGGTGAATGTAGGCCAGTTCAGTTGCTTCGCGCCCCCGGGAAGTTCGTTTAATGTAACCTTCCTGAATTAAAAAAGGCTCGTACACTTCTTCAATGGTTTCCGATTCTTCGCCGCAGGCGGTAGCAATGGTGGATAAACCTACCGGACCTCCTTTAAACTTATCGATAATGGTATTTAAAATACGGTTGTCCATTTCGTCCAGGCCATTATGATCGACATCCAAAGCGTTCAGAGCAAATTGGGCAATGTCCACGGTGATCGTACCATCCCCTTTAATCTGGGCAAAGTCGCGGGTGCGGCGCAGCAAATTATTGGCAATACGCGGTGTACCTCTGCTCCGGCGGGCAATTTCAAAAGCAGCATCATCGTGAATCGGTGACCCTAAAATATCAGCCGACCGCTTAACGATACTGGTCAGCAAAGCCGAATCGTAGTACTCCAGGCGGGAGTTAATGCCAAAGCGCGCCCGCAACGGCGAAGTTAGCAACCCAGAACGGGTGGTAGCGCCAATTAAGGTAAACGGATTCAGACTGATTTGTACCGTGCGGGCATTCGGTCCCGAGTCCAGCATAATATCAATCTTGTAATCTTCCATGGCCGAGTACAGGTACTCTTCCACAATCGGGTTTAGCCGGTGGATTTCGTCGATGAACAATACATCGTTACGATCCAAGTTAGTTAACAAGCCCGCTAAATCGCTGGGTTTATCCAATACCGGACCCGAGGTCATTTTTATGTTGGCGTCCAGTTCGGAAGCAATAATATGCGACAAGGTGGTTTTACCTAAACCCGGCGGGCCATGTAACAGCACGTGGTCGAGTGCTTCACCCCGCCGGCGGGCCGCTAACACAAAGATTTTCAGGTTCTCTACAATTTTTTCCTGACCGGTAAAGTCCCGAAAACTGAGCGGCCGGAGAGCTTTATCTATTTCTTTTTCCGCTTGCGACATGCTATCATCATCGCCGCTTAAATATTCTTCACGCATATTGGTATACTTCGGAAATCAATTTTGTAAATAAAGATAACACTTTTAGCCGGTAAAAGGCTCCTTTAGATTTAAAAATTCAAGCAAAAAGCTAAAATTTTTAATCTAATTTGGGTGAATTCTAAAAAAATTAGCAACCCGCAATCATCGCATTACTAATCATATCCAATAAAAAAACCAAAACATCGCTATCCTATAAATAAGAAAAAACAAGCTTTATTCCGGGATAATCGCAGTAGCTTCAATTTCTATTAATAAGCCCGGCTGAATAAGCGCTTTTACTTCGAGCATAGAGGTAACCGGTTTAATATTTTTAAAAAATTCGCCGTGGGCCCGGCCAATTTCTTCCCAATTACTAATATCCACCACAAACATCCGGGTCCGGACTACGTTCGTTAGATTGGCTCCGGCTTCGTGCAGCGCTTTCTCTATTTTGGTTAAAATAAATTTAGTTTGTTCGTAGGCGTTATCAGGGCCAATTATTTCGGCGCCGTCCATTGCCGTAGTTCCGGCCACTTCCACCACATTTCCGACCCGCACCGCCCGGGAATAACCCACTATATCTTCCCAAACGGCTCCGGAAGCGATATTTTGTCGATTCATGTTGCGTCTAATTACTTAAATGGTTGGCCATTAATTTAAAAATTTCAAAATTCAGAATACTTTTATTTGTGCCAGGTGCACGAGTCTAGGTTTGCTAAGACTTGCGCTATTGCTGATTTGTTCTAAATCTTGGTACTTGTGTCCTGATACTTACTTGGGTTTACTTAAATGCCGGAATACCCGTAATGTCAGCTCCCGTAATAAGTAAATGAATGTCGTGGGTCCCTTCGTAGGTAATTACCGATTCCAGGTTCATCATGTGCCGCATGATCGGGTACTCGCCGGTTATACCCATACCGCCATGAATCTGGCGGGCCTCCCGGGCTACTTGCAAGGCCATTTCTACGCTGTTACGCTTTGCCATAGATATTTGCTGGGTAGTAGCTTTGCCGGCATTCTTTAAGGTTCCTAAACGCCAGGCCATAAGCTGGGCCTTGGTTATTTCGGTGAGCATTTCGGCCAGTTTTTTTTGAATTAACTGGAAGGATGCAATGGGTTTATCGAACTGAATCCGCTGCTGGGCATAATGAAGCGCTGATTCGTAGCAATCTATGGCGGCGCCTATGGCACCCCAGGAAATACCGTAACGGGCCGAGTCGAGGCAGCTCAAAGGTCCTTTTAAGCCTTCGATGTTCGGTAAAATATTTTCTTTCGGAATTTTTACGTTTTCAAAAACCAGTTCGCCGGTGGTACTGGCGCGTAAGCTCCATTTATTATGTATTTCGGGCGTAGTAAAACCGGCCATGCCACGTTCCACGATGACGCCTTTAATGCGGCCGGCTTCGTTTTTGGCCCAAACTACGGCTACCTGGCAGGCTGGGGAATTGGAAATCCACATTTTAGCGCCATTTAAAATATAGTGGTCGCCTTGCTCTTTAATATTAGTAAGCATGCCGCCCGGATTAGAACCAAAATCGGGTTCGGTTAAACCAAAACAACCCAACCATTCCCCACTTGCCAGTTTGGGCAAATACTTACGCCGTTGCTCTTTGGAACCGTACTGGTAAATCGGGAACATCACCAACGACCCTTGTACCGAAGCAGTAGAACGCATGCCCGAATCACCACGTTCTATTTCCTGCATAATAAGGCCGTACGAAATATAATCCAAGCCACCGCCGCCGTACTCTTCCGGAATGGTGGGTCCAAAAGCTCCTACTTCGCCGAATTTACGCACAATGTCCGGGGGGAAGTACGCATCCTGCGCCCATTTTTCAATGTTAGGGGATATCTCCCGCTTCACGAAATCGCGCATGGTTTGCTGGATAAGCCGGTGTTCGTCGGTGAGCAAGTCAGAAATTTGAAAATAATCAGTCATAAGGTAAACTGGCGATAACTGGGTTTCCGGCTAATTACCGGCTAACTAGAATTATACAGGATAATAAGCAATATAGTGTTTCCTGGGAACAAACCCACCACTACGCACCTCATTTATAACTGCTGACCCACCCGTTTTTAGTATAACTCCAGCAAAACAAAAAAGCTTCCGAAGAAGCTTTTTAATAGAGTTGTAAGATTTGAATGCGAAGTTACCTGATTGCATCAGGTATGATAGTTCCTCACCTATTCATAGTATTAGCCATTTGGGAATTAGCGGAGACGGTACCTTTCTATTTTTTAAAATTTTAATCCGACTGATAAAAGAAAATTGCGGGTAGCCTGCGGATAATAGTAATTATAATCGTAGCGGGTCGGGTCGCCGGAATATTGTTCGCTGAAAGTATAGCCGTTGGCTTCGTATTTTTTATTAAACACATTGTTCAGTAAAAAAGCAAATTCCAGTTCCTTCATAAAACCAGGCTGTATTATATACCGGAATCGTAAATCGGCCACTTGGTACCCGTTAATTTTACGGTCTTCGCTGGAGGTATTATCCAGGTATTGCTGGCTTACGGTTTTGTACAGAAGAGCCGCTTTAAACCCTTTTATAGGTTGCACTTCTACTTTATGCGCCGAAATTATGTTGGGTGAAAACGAGATATCGGTTTCTTTGTAATTATTAATTACCGTGTTTTCTACGTTATAATCGGCATCGTACACGTAAACCGTTTCGGCATAATTTTTAATTTTGTTCCGGCTAAGCGTTAAGGTGCTGCTCACTTCTACCAGGTCGTGCCAGTTAATTAAACCAGCGAGTTCTACTCCGGTGCGGTAACTACGTTTTATGTTGGTGCGCAACGCAGAACCCACGTCGTTTAACTGACCCGTTAATACTAATTGGTTGTAATAATCCATGTAAAAGTAATTAACATCCAAGCTGTAGTTTAAAAGCTTAGCGGTAGTATTAAATTGGTTGCCGCGCAAACGGTAACCGGCTTCCAGGTTATACTGGGTTTCGGCTTTGGGTTGCGCTGCGCCCTTGCGGTCCACGAAATCGCTGCGCACTGGTTCGCGGTTACCCACGGCGTAGGAAGCATACAAGGTTTGACCGGGTTTAAACGCATAAGTTATACCGGCCTTGGGGTTTAAAAATTGAAAATCGGCTTGTTGGGTAACGTTCCGCTGGTTGTCGTCGGTGCCGTTTAAATCGTAATTAATGGTGCGGTATTGCACATCCCCGAAAAAGCCTAATTGCGTCGTGGCCTGGTAGTTTACTTTACCGTAAATGGTAAAATCGGTTTTTAAAGCATCGCCCTGGTAATACCGCTGCCGGATTTCGCTGCTGGAAGCAAAACGGGCCCATATAATTTCGCCGTAATGATCGCCGTCGTACCGGTTCCAGGAACCACCCAGGGTAGCCGAGAAAGCATTTTGGGAGGCCCGGTAGTTTAAAGCGTAAGTGGCCCCGTAAAAATAATTATCGAGCCATTTGCGCCGGATCAAATCGGTGTTGGTAATGGTAGTATCGCCCAGCACTACCGGGGGCACGTTGTAATTAGCTAAACTCTGATCGGTTTTATATTGCTCATAATATCCTTTACCGCGGGTTAAGTGAAATGCGCCGCCAAAATCGAATTGCGGACCGAAAGTTTTAGAATAGTGCAACTGGTAATGGTCTTGCTGGTAATTGTCGGTTTCGTTGTCGTAGGTTAAGGAATTATACCGGCGATTGGTTTTAAGCGAATCTTCGGGCACGCCGTTCCAGGCCTGGTAAGTCTGCTCCTGGCCCGAAAAAGTCACAAATTGGAGCATGCCGGTTTTACCGTTATAGCCCGCCGAAAAGTAGTACGATTTTAATTTAGAAAAAGCGCGGTCCACGTAGCCATCCGAAGAAATCCGGGACAGCCGCCCATCAACGGTAAACTTTTTCCCGATTAAGCCGGTACCAAAAGCAACGGTATGTTTCCAGGTGTTATAAGAGCCAAAGGTGTTATTGGCTTCGGCGTAAGGCTCCGGGTTTACCCCAATGGTGCGCATGTTAATACTGGCCCCAAAAGCCCCGGCGCCGTTGGTGGAGGTACCTACGCCCCGTTGTACCTGCATATCCTGCACCGAAGAAGCTAAATCCGGCATGTTCACGAAGAAGGCCCCGTGCGATTCGGCATCGTTAACGGGAATACCGTTTACGGTTACATTAATGCGGGTTATATCTGAGCCCCGGATACGAATGCCCGTGTAGCCTACCCCGGCGCCAGCATCGGAATTTACTACCACCGAGGGTGTTTGGTCCAGCAGATAAGGTAAATCCTGGCCAAAGTTGCGGCTGGCAATTTGTTCTTTGCTCACATTGGTGAACGTGGTGCCGGTTTTATCGTTGGCGCGGGTAGCCCGGATCACTACTTCGTTGGCCCGGATGCTGACCGGAACCAAAGAAGCATTATAAGTTGTATTCTGATTAACGGTAATTTCAGCCTTATTGGCCTCGTACCCAACGTAACTTACCTGTAACAGCTGCCGGCCCGGCGCAATAGCGTTTAGTTCGTAATAACCTTGATCGTTGGTAATGGTACCGGTTTGATTAATTTGCACGGTGGCTCCCACCAATGGCTGGCCCGATCCCGCTTCGAGTATTCGCCCACTCACCGAAAATTGAGCCATGGAGGTCAATGGTCCATAAATACAAAGCCAAAGTAAAAAAAGGTGTTTCATCCTGGTCTAAAATTTAAAAAATTATAAAACGCAGGAGTGCCCAATGAAAAAAGCAGTACAAAAGAAAATCCGTGTTTCCCTTCGCCGGCATTACCCGGATCAGGTTCAATGGGTATGATCTCAGCCCGAAATGATAAGGCACCCCTAAACTGAGCCAAAGGTAGCGGCAATTTTTTTTATTGCAAATTTTATATTCATTTTACTTTTTAATTGTTATATTGTTAGCCTGATTTGAAGTAAGAAATTTGTTTCGGTTTGAGCCCGGAAACCAAAAACCTCTTACTTGGTATTACGTTACACCATTATAGCCTTTGAATGCAGCTTAAACCTTTAATAGTGACCAGATAACATGTTAATTTCACTACTTTATACCTTTGCGGTGCTTACGATACTGGCGTATTTTATTGTAATGCCCCGCCGCAAATACAACAGACCTTCGTCAGAAGGCAGTGACGATGATGGTGGCGAACCAATTGGGTTGGATTTACCAGACCTGGATTTACCCCCGGGAATTTCGCTGCCCGTGAGTGACTTTGAACCGGATTATAATAAACCAACTCCCCGCATTTTTGTGCGCGAAGACGGCGTATTGATATATTCCTGAAAAGTATTTAGTATTCAGTAAAAAGGCTTTTGCCCTGACCTTACGAGTTCAGAGCAAAAGCCTTTTTTTTGTCCGGATACCTGATCCGGCACGTACGTTAAAGGGCTGGCTTGCAAATTTTTAAATTTTTACTTCTGCTCCGCTTTGACCAGGATACCCGATGTTTTTACTTAGTCCGGAGTTACGTTACCACAATGGTATACGCGCAAGTAAATACCTCTCTGGGCGGCAACAATATCATTCCTTCTTTTTCGGTGAGTTCGCCGCTGCTGTTTACACTATCGGCAATGCCGTGCCAAGGCTCCAGGCAAATAAACGGGGCATTTTTCTCTTTGGTCCAGATGCCGAAATACGGGTAACCCAGGAAGATAAAATCTAAACCGTGTTCGTGGCGGCGGCTGCGTAATGAAATTTTTTCGGAGGTAAGATTCTTCAGAACAATTGCGTCCTTTTCGAATAGCGCGTAGGTAAGCGGCAAGTGGAGGTTGTTTTCCAAAAACACGGGTTCGGTTTGGCCGTTCTGCAAACCACCATCGAGTAAATATCTTTGCAGGTTTTCCGGTTTTTCAAATTGCAGGTAATAATCTGAGAATTGTTCGTCAGAGAATAAAGGGCAAACAAAACCAGGATGGGCGCCGAGTGAAAAATACAAAGCAGTGTTAGCGGGATTCTCCACGCGGTAGCTCATGGTTAAAGCATTGTCCTGTAACTGATAGGTAATGTACAACCGGAAATTAAATGGGTAATTGGCTAAGGTAGCTTCGGATTGCTCCAGCACAAAAACTAAGGAGTTTTCGGTTTTACTATCCAGAGTAAACGCATAATCGCGGGCAAAACCGTGTTGCGGCAAAGTATAAGCTTTTTCCTGGTAGGTAAATTGGTTATTCTTTAGCTTACCCACCGTAGGAAACAAAACCGGCGCATGCCGGTTCCAAACAGCCGGATCGGCTTGCCAGATGTATTCCAGGTTAGTTTGTTTATTTTTAAAACTGCACAGTTCGGCGCCGTGTTCCTGCACACCAATCTGAAAAGTACTGTTTTGAAGTGTATGCATCATAATTGGTTAAAAGTTTCTGGTGGCAAGTTGTAGTTTTTCACCCTAAATGGTAAACCGCTGATTTAATATACTCTACCCGGAAATACGGATAGAATCAGCAACTAAGTTGCCAGCAGTTTATCTATTTGCCGGCGGGCGGCATCGAACCGCTCCTGGTAAGATCCGGAAACTGTTACAAAAAAGCATTGGTGTTCCTGCAGTTCGCGCTGGTACCAATCGTAAAAAAACTGCCGTAAATGCGGATGCTCCCGCTGCGGGTCGGGTTCCCAGGGTAAATCAATGTCCATGAGCAGGTACAAATCGATATTTTGCTGGTCTATGGCGTTGTGCAGCCAGGTTGGTACAAGCCCGTAGGCATTTTCCAGCCAGATTTTTAAAACAATCAGTTCTGTATCAAAAAAAACAAGCGTGGGTGCTTGCTCCCGTGCTTGGTTCATCCGGGCTAACTGCCCCTTAGCAATATGTTCTACATCGGCTTGGGTGTAAGGTCGGTTTAAGTTGGCCAGGTACGCGCGGGCGTATTCGGGCACCCAAACGGCTCGGTAGTAATTTGCTAATTGTTCGGCTAAGGTAGATTTACCCGTAGATTCGGGGCCAGTTATGCCAATTGTTATAGTTCGGGGCGGCAAAAGCTTTGTAGTTTACGTATTATTTTATTTGATTTTTTATTTACCGGACTTCCCAACGCTGAATACGACGGCATGTTACATAACCAGGTTGACAATTAGGTAAAAGAGGTAATTTTCTTTCAACGCTTGTTCCAGCAAAATACTGCTGGGTTTATTTTTACATTTACGGTCTGCGCAAAGTTTGCAAATAAAACCAATGATTTTTCGGTAATAATCCCCAAATTTTTTAAATTTAAACAGGTGAGCAAAGCCATTTTACGCAATTCACCTCTATTATTCCTGAACTCCAACTGGTAATTACCTGCGCTTGTTCTGCCGGGTTGGTTCTTTTTAAATTTTATGCCGCAGGCTTGTGTATTAAGGCAACCATTCGCATCTCCCTAACATCTATACATTTAATCCATCTTACTCTTAACCGCTATGAAAAAGATAAACACAATTCTGCTGGTAATGCTCCTGACGGTAGCCACCTTAGCTACTGGTTTTATTAGCTCCGCCGAGGATAACAAACCCTACCAGGTAAAAGATTTTACCATTAACGGAGCCGGTAAACTACAAGCCAAAACTTCCGGGGGAAGCCTTAAAGTAACCGGTGGCTCGGGCAGCCGGGTAAAAGTAAAAGTATTTGTAAAACCAGCAAACTGGAAAAACCGCCTGCAAGAACCTTCGGCCGAAGCTTTAGCCAAATACACCATTGATGTGCGGCAGGAAGGAAATACGATTTACGCCGTTGCCGAACGCAAAGACAAAAGCTGGAACAAAGATAATGCTCTGAGCATTGGTTTTGAAATGGAGGTACCGGAGCAAATGGCTTGTAACCTGCGCACCAGCGGGGGTAGCATCAGCTTAGAGTCGGTAACCGGGGATCAGGATGTGGAAACCAGCGGTGGCAGTTTAAATTTTAAAAATATTAAAGGCAACCTGGATGCCAATACATCCGGAGGCAGCATTGAACTAGCCCATTATCAGGGCAATTTAAACGCTCAAACCAGCGGTGGCTCTATAAATCTGAACAGTGCCAACGGCCGTTTAAAGGCGCACACCAGCGGCGGCAGCATTCATTTAAATGAAGTAGCCGGCGACATAGACGCGCATACCAGCGGGGGCAGCATCCACGCCGATGTTAAAAGTTTAGGCAAGTATTTAACCCTGGAAACCAGCGGTGGTAGCGTACACGCCACGGTACCGGGTGGTAAAGGTTTAGATTTAGATCTAGAAGGTAACCGGGTAAAAACGGCTTTAACCAACTTTAACGGCACCTCCGATACCCGCCGGGTAAAAGGCACCGTAAACGGGGGCGGCATACCGGTAAAAATGAGCACTTCCGGCGGCACTACCGAGCTCTCTTACCGCATGTAATCGGATCAAAAATTTAAAAAACTATAATATTTTTTTATTTTAAGCTTTAAAACTCCCGGCTGTTAGGGCAGCCGGGAGTTTTGTTTTTAAACGACCTGACGCATATTGTTTGATTTGTTCAGCCAGCTAGGTATCCTGAAATTGGATTTACTTCTCCAGCTTGATATTTTTCAACTCCGCGCCATCGCGTATTTCGTCGGTTGCAACCGCAACTAAGCGGTCGCCGGGGTTTAGTTTTCCGTAGATTTCAACTTTCTCGTCGGCTGAACGGCCTTTTTGCACCTCTACCCACTCTGCCTTGTTATTAGCTACTTTTATCACAAATATTTTTTCGGTGGAGGCTACTACTGCACTGGTGGGTACTACAAAGGTGCTATCCTTGGCCGGTAAAGGAAGGTTTACTTCGGCGTACATGCCCGGCAGTAATTTACCCTGGTTATTTATAACATCCATTTCCAGGCGTTCAGCCCGTAGACGCGTATCCAAAGCCCCGGCCAGGCGTTTCACCCGCGCGGTAAATTCGGCGTTAGGGAGTGATTTTACTTTAAAGGTTACCTGATCTTGTTTGCTTAATAATCCGGTGTACATTTCGGGTACCGATACGACCAGACGCAGTTTTTTCTGTTCCTGCAAGGTTAATAAAGGAAACTCCGAGCCTTTGCCCGAGGGCCCTACGTAGGCTCCTGCACTTATATTACGGGCGGTAATAACGCCGTTAAAGGGCGCTCTGATTTCTAAATAATTGCGGGTAGCCACCACCGATTGGTAAGCTGCTTGGGCCGCCTCCAGTTGGGCAAAATCTGAATTTCGCCGGGCTAAGGCTTGGTCCAGGTCGTTGGGCGAGATAGTACCGGGCGTTTTACTGGTTTCGAGCAAACGGTTGTAATGGGCTTTGCTGGCGGTATACAAAGCTTCCTGCCCTTTTAACCGCGATAAGGTTTCGGCTAAGCGGGAGTTAAGTTCGGGCGCTTCCAGGCTTACCAGCAACTGGCCTTGTTTTACTTCGGAACCTACATCCACCATTAACTTTTTTACATAACTATTTTCCTTGGCGTACAAGTCTACCTGCTGGTAGGGTAATAACTCGCCGGGAATCTGTAAATCGGTTGCTATTTTTCCTTTTTGCAGCGCAATGGTTTCTACCGGGGGTGCTTCCACCGTGTCCGGATTTTCTTCAGTTTTGCTATTTGCCGAGTGGCAATCCGTTAAAAAACAAAGCATCACCAAGCCACCAGCCCAGGCCAGTTTGCCGAAATCGGTGCTTATTTTTAAAAAATTAACTTTCATGAACCGCGGGAATATAAAATTTACTTTCCTTGTCTTCCGGATCTAAGGATACGGATTGAGTACTGGCTTTTCCTTGCACCCAGGCAAAAACCAATGGCAAAATGAGCAAAGCGGCAAAAGTAGATGCTACTAAACCGCCAATTACCGCCCGGCCTAAAGGCGAAGCCTGGTCACCGCCTTCGCCAAAACCAGCCGCCATGGGAATCATACCGGCAATCATGGCCAAACTAGTCATCAGGATCGGACGCAACCGAAGCGCGGTGGCTTCTTTCGCCGATTCTAACGCATTACCATTGTGGCGCCGCAGGTGCTCGGCGTTGGTTACCAGCAAAACCGCATTCGATACCGATACGCCCACCGACATAATCATGCCCATGTACGACTGCAAATTAAGCGTAGAGCCGGTTACCAGCAGCAAAGCCAATGATCCCAGCAATACGGCCGGTACCGTAGACAGTACGACCAACGACACTTTAAACGATTGAAAATTAGCCGCCAACATTAAAAAAATAACCACGATAGCTACCACCAGGCCCGATTGCAAACTATCCAGGGTTTCGTCGAGCGTGCGCGTCAGGCCGGTAGCTTCTACGGTTAAGCCGCGGGGCAGTTCGCCCAGGGATTTTATAGCCGTTTGCACATCCGCCGAAGCGGTACCTAAATCTTTCTGGTTTAAATTGGCGGTAACCGAAATTACCGGCAACACGCCCAGGTTATCGTTTTCGCCGTACGAAGTAGCCGGTTCAATGTCGGCCACATCGCTTAATATGGGCCGGGCCCGGTTAGCCATTAACGGAATTTCGCGGATATCGTTGATGCTGGCCATGTTGTATTCCGGTACTTCTACCTGCACGCTGTAGGTTTGGCTGGCTTTATCATCTACCCACACGTTTTTCTCGATAAACCGCGACGAGGACGTAGAAGCAACCAGCGACCGCGAAATATCCGAAACGCTTAAACCCAGTTGGGCCGCCCGGGTACGATCGATAGTAATATTAATAGTAGGATACTTAATGGCCTGACCAATTTGTACATCGCGCAGATAAGCTATTTTTTTTAAATTTTGCGTTACTTTCTGCGCGTATTCTTCGTTCAGCTTTTTATTTTTTCCGGATACTTTTACTTCAATGGGCGTGGGCGAGCCCTGGCTTAAAATCTTGTCGGTTAATTCAATCGGCTCGAAAGAAACCTGTAACTCCGGCATAGCCGCTTTAATTTCTTTCCGGAACTGCTCCTTAAGCTCATCCATATTCACGTGGTATTCTTCACTTAAATTTACCTGCAATACGGCTTCCTGCGGTCCGCTCATAAACAAATAAATTGGGGCCGTGGAATACTGACCCGGATGCTGCCCGATAAATGCCGAGGAAATGTCGATATTTTCCCGACCTACCATGTTCTCGAGCACTTTTAAGGTTTTCACCAGTTTGGCTTCGGTACGCTCGATGCGGGTACCATCGGGTGCCCGTAACCGCACCTGAAACTGGCCGCTGTTTACTTTCGGCAGAACATCGCGCCCAATTGTGGAAAGTAAAACCGCCGACAAGCCAAGGGCCACCACCACGTAACCCAGCACAATTACTTTCCGGAAAGGCAGCATGGCTTCTATCAACCGCAGAAAACGTAACCGGAATTTATCGAACCGGGTTAGTTTACCATCTTTACTGTTTTCCAGCAATATTTTCTTCTGATCCCAGGTATCTGCCGGGTCGTGGCTCGTTTTTGATGGCGGAAGCGCGTGATTCGTTTTGTGCTGATCCAGCAAGAGCCAATTGGCCATTATGGGCACAAAGGTTTGGGCCAGCAAGTACGAGGTAATCATGGAAAAGCCTATCGCCAGGGCCAAGGGCAGAAACAAGGCCCCCGGAATACCTTTCATGGTTAAAGCCGGAGCGAACACCGCCAAAATACAAAACAAGATGAGCAACTTGGGAAAAGCTATTTCCTGGCAGGCATCCCAAATGGCTAAAGCTTTAGGTTTACCCATATCCAGGTGCTGGTGAATGTTTTCAATGGTTACCGTGGATTCATCTACCAATATCCCGATGGCCAGTGATAACCCGCTCAAGGTCATGATGTTAATGGTTTGCCCAAACAGGTACAAAAACAAAACGCCCGCAATAATCGAAGTCGGGATAGTTAAAATTACAATCAGGGCTCCCCGCTTATCGCCCAGGAAGAGCAAAACCATTAAACCGGTTAAAATAGCCCCAATTACGCCTTCGGTAATCAAACTTTTTACCGAATTAATCACGTACACCGACTGGTCAAACTCGTAGGAAAGTTTTACATCGGCCGGCAGCTGGCTTTGGAAACGGGGCAAAGCTTTTTTTAAATTTTTCACCACTTCCCAGGTCGAGGCGTTGGCCGATTTGGTTATCGCTAAGTAAACCGACCGTTTGCCATTAACCAAGGCGTAACTGGTGGTAACGTCGGCGGCATCTTCTACGGTGGCTACATCGCGCAAATACACGTTATGAATGGCGCCTTTATACAAAGGAATATTTTCGAAATCCTGCACGCGTTTAAGCGAGGTATTGGCCGGCGTGAGGTAATTATAATCCCCGATCCGCACGTTCCCGGCGGGTGAGTTTTGGTTGTATTCCCGCATGGCCAGCACCACCTGGTCGGCGGTTAAATTATGCGAGCGCAACAACTCCGGATTTACTTTTATCACGATGGTGCGCACGTTGCCCCCGAACGGCGGCGGCGAAACCAAACCCGGAATAGAGGTAAACGACGAGCGCAAATACGTGTTGGCCAAATCTTGTAATTCGTTGTTCGAGCGGACAGCGCTGCTTAAAACCAACTGCCCCACCGGTAAAGTAGTAGCATCGAAACGCATGATAAACGGCGGCTGCGACCCCGGTGGAAAGTTCACTTGCCCCCGGTTCGTGAACGCAGTTACCTCGGCGGCCGCCTGGGCCATGTTGGTGCCTTCGTAAAAAGTGAGTTTCATGAGGGTTAGCCCCTGAATGTTGCGGGTTTCGATGCTTTTTACGCCCGCCACGTACAGCATCAGGTTTACGTACTGCTTCCCGAAATAAGCTTCCATTTGGGCCGGGGTATACCCACCGAAGGGATGCGAAATATAGATCACGGGCAAGTTAAGCTCCGGGAAAATATCGATCTTAATGTTGCGGATGGCGTTGATACCAAAGAAAAAAACTCCCGCCACAATTACCATAATGGTAATGGGTTTTCTGAGCGCGCTCCTGATTAAATCCATGGTTGGTACGGGGTAAAAGAAGAATGAAAAGGCTGGTAAAATAAAAATTTTTTAAAATTCATTCGTAAAAATGCTTAAATCGCCGGCGGCGGCGGCTTTGAGTAGTAAAGCTTGCCACACGTTGGTGTTGGCAATATCGCGGTCAATCTCGGCCCGGTTTAAGGCGTACAGCGCCTGGGTAATATCCACAATGGTAGCGAGGCCGTTGGTGTACAGCACCTTTTTCTGCTGGTAGGCGTTAGTCGCCGCCTGAATCTGGACCGGCGCTTCGCGGTAATTACGCAGGGCGTTTTGGATTTTCGTTTCGGCTAAACTTTGCTGCGCTTGTATCCGCTGGTTTACCAGGGCATATTCTTCGTTTAAAGCCCGCGACGTGTATTGCTGGGCTTGTACCTGCTGTTGCACGCGCAAAGAACTGGTTAAATTCCAGACTAACCCTACTCCCACCAGGTAATTGCCCCGGGAGGGCACCACGCCTTCGCGGTAACTTTTGGAATATGCCTGGGTATTGCCTTCGTTGTAATCGTACCCAAAACCGGAACCCCGCCCTTGCAGCACGCTAAAAAACGATAAGGTTGGATATTGCAAAGTACGAAAATACTTTTCCCGCTCCTGACTAACCTGCACCCGCCGGCGATAAAAAGTAAGTACCGGGTGATTATCAGAAGGTAAAGTAGCATTAGCCGTTAAGGCTACCGGTATTTTGGTGATAAATGTACTATCTAACCGGAAAACTTGCGACGGCACGCCTAATAATTGAGCGAGTTGGTTGCTTTGCTCTTGTTCGGTATCTTGGCTGCGGGTAAGGGCTATTCGGGCGCTGGATACTTCGGCGTTGGCCAGCGAAGAATCTACCCCGGGGTTTAAGCCATTTTGGGCTCGGGCCACCACTACCCGCTTTAAGGCCAGGGCGCGTTCCAGGTTTCGTTCCTGCGATTGTGCCAGGCGCTGGGCCGCTTGCAAATTTAAATAAGCGCCGGCCACCCGTACCTGGTGCTGAAATTGTTCCTGCGTTAAATCAGCTTCGTCCTGCGACCGGGAAGCTTTGGCCAGTTCTATTCTTTCGCGGGCTTTGCCGAAGGAGAAAAAATCCCAGCTCACGTTGGCCAGGTACAACGAGCCAAAAGCAGCATTCCAGTTTTGCGCTTCCATGGGTGGCCCCGACGAAGACGAGTTTAAACCCCGGAACCCATAAAACGCGCCGTTCTGGCCGTTGATGGTGCCGTAATCGTGCTGCCCCGAAATACTGAAATCGGGCAAGTATTCTTTTTGCGATTGTCGTACCGCTGCTTCGGCGGCTAATACGTAATTGGTCTTGGCTTTAATGGTTCCGTAATGCGTCAGGCTGGTTTGCAGCGCCTCGGGGAGCGAAAGTATTTTATCCTGGCAATTAGCTTTAAGCGATAAGAATAAAACCGGACTAATAAATAAAAAGAGGAAATTACTTTTTGTAAGCATGCGGGATACAAATAAACTATAATGCCAGCAGGTTTATCATTATTCTACAAACATGGCGAATATCTGACGTTTATTTTAAAAATCTGTGATATTTCTGGCAACAATCCGGTATTTTTTCAGAGCCTTGTAAATCTATTGCGGGATATACTTTCGTTTACTTTGTTCTGGATTAAGATAAGCCGGAAATAAATGTAAGATATTCCATCCTGGCTAAACTGGATTAACCGAAAACGATAAAAAACAAAAAGATATATTAATGCTAGCCAGGTCTATTATTTAAATTTTTCCTGAGATTCTGGCTTCGGGTTGCGTTTTTTTGCGGACGTATGCCAGGGTGTTTATGCAAGCAATGGGCTGTAAAGGTAAATCATAACAAATCTGCCGCTTGCCGGTTAGTGGCAGCAATACTGGTTTGCTAAAATCTTCCATCGGTTTTGCTAATTTTGCCTTCCCACCAAAATCGGGCGTAAGCATAACAGCGGACGAACTTAAAATTTAAAAAAAATTAAAATTAGTATATGTCTTTTTATTCTTCTGAACCTTCTGATTTACTTTTTGATGCCGCTCGGCGGGGCGACGTTGCCCAGATCCAGGATTTGCTGAGCCAAGTGGCCGATATTGATGTACAGAATGGCCGCGGTTTTACGCCGCTTATTCTGGCCACTTACGACGAGCACCTGGAGGCCGCCAAAGTTTTGATCGAAAGAGGAGCCAACGTAAACCACCAGGATTTTGCCGGTAATACGGCTTTAATGGGCGTAAGCTTTAAAGGTTACCCCGATATAGCACGCTTGCTGATTGCCCACGGGGCCGATTTAAATACCCAGAATGGCAGCGGCGGCACCGCCTTAATGTTTGCCACCATGTTTGGACGCAACCAATTGGTTAAAATTTTGGTGGAAGCGGGTGCCGACCTAAGCATCCGGGATAGCCGCGGCCTTACCGCCCTGGATATGGCTTTAAGCCAAGGGAACGACGAAGCCATTCCTTTACTACAGTAAAATCCAATATACTTACCTTCTACGATGCCCTTCTTTATTTAAGAAGGGCATCTTTATTTTAAGCCATTTATTAGGTAAAAATACCTAATTTTTAAAAAACCCTATTAAAACAAAGGTAACTTGCCAAAATCAAGCTAATATAAATATTTTAAGCCTCAAAATTTAGCTAAACCTTCTGGCAGCCCAATCCAGCATCTCCTAAAAGCCAGAATAAAAATTACAATTTTCAACATTTCAGACGAAACTTCACATTTGAGGAATATTGCCAAAATCCTAAAATAAAGTCTTCAACCTAACTACTTTTTGAATATTTTTCAGTAAAAATAGGGTACAAACACGTAAAAAGCAGGTTTGATTAAATTTTAATTTAATTTTAATGCAACTTTAATATGCTTTTAATACTCCTGAATTATTTTTGCCTTAATAAAACGAAATAGATGTATCAACTTTTAAAATTAAGCAAAATGAAAACTTCTAAATATAAATTTTTAATTACCGCAATTGTATTTTTCAGTAGTGTTGGGTTAAGTAAAGCCCAGTATATTCCGGAACAGGATTTAAAGAAGAATGTTACTCCCCTGCAAAATGCTTTGCGTTACGTGCAACAGCTGGAACCTAAAATGTATGAGTACGATACCCGCCGGTTTGAAAAATTAAACTTACCCGCCGGGCTGCAATATGGCTTTATGGCCGAAGAGGTACAAAAAGTATTACCGAACCTGGTAAGCTCCCAATCACAATCGTACATGGTGGCTAAAAATACTTATCGCAGCACTTCGCTTAAAAATACCGACCTGGAAAGTTTGATTCCTTTGTTGGTAGCCGCGATAAAAGAACAACAGCAGCAAATAGAAGCCCTGAAGCAACAACTCGACGCTGGACAGAAAGAAACCCGTAATAACTAATAACTGCACTAGCGGCCATAGGCCTTTTTAAGAAAAAGCTTTTACCTTTTGCCCACCTTACCGGATGGAAATAGGTAAAAGCTTTTTAATTTAAGACTGGGCACCAGAAAGTTGAAAACAATAAATTTGTAATTACCGGGTTAAACAGTAGCTATCTCCCCAAAATTAAGCGGGGTTCTTTTATAAGTACTTTCCGGATAAATTTTCAACGGTTTGCGCTTTTTTGAACTCGTATAGAGTTAGCTAAAAAGCTAATAAATAGCAACTAACCCAAATTTTACGCTTAAACTTTCACGTAAATTTTCTTCTTATCCATCCAAAACCCGAGGAGCCACAGCACGAGCATGTACGTTATGGCAAACAATAACGAAGCATTGTTACCGGCGAGCCAAGGTGTAAAACCGGTTTGGTAAATCCAACTTTGCAAGCCCTCGTCGCCAATACGAATCAAACTCATGGTTTTTACCAGAATACCCGACATGGCGTAAATAAACAACGGATTACGGCCAAAAACCTCGAAAAAATACGTCCATTTTTTAATGCCGGCCACCTCAATAAACAACATTAAAGCAGCCAGAATTACTAAGTCTAAACCAACGGTATGGCATACGTAAGAACTGGTCCAGATTGGTTTGTTTATGGGAAATACCATGTCCCAGAAAGCGCCCAGGGTTAGCAAAATAAAACCAGCTATGCATAAGTTTTTGACTGTAGCCTGGGTATTGCCATTTTTCTGGATATACGTACCCGCGAGGTAACCCCAAATTACGTTTACGATGGCGGGCAAGGTACTCAGCAAACCTTCCGGGTCGAAGGGAATACCGTAACCTTTATACAAGTTTTTTTCCGGGAGCAAGGTTAGATCAAATTTCAGGGCGGCATTGCCAGGCAGGCTGAATGGATCGGGCTGGGTGCCCATGAAATACATAATGGCCCAGTAACCCAATAAAGCTAAAACGCTAAAGAAGATAGCCCCCCGAATTTTAAAAAAATGAATGATTAAGGCCCCTACGCCATAGCATAGCGCAATGCGTTGCAAGACCCCCATAATACGCAGAGCCGAAAAATCTTTAACCGCATAAACACCATCGGCAAAGGTTATAAACGGATAAGCATTTAAAAACAACCCGATAAAAAATATGAAAGCAGTGCGCTTCAGAACTTTACTTAAAAAAACGCTGCTATTTTGTTGCTCCATTTTCCGGAGACTAAAGCTCATAGCATTGCCTACCACAAACAAAAAAGTAGGAAAAACCAGGTCCGTGATGGTAAAGCCGTGCCACTTGGCGTGCCGGAAGGGTCCGTATACGGTTTCCCAACTGCCCGGGGTATTAACCACAATCATAAGGGCAATGGTCATACCGCGCAGTACATCCAACGATAAGTAGCGCGCAGGTAATTTAGCAATAGCATCTTGCCCTACCATCCGATGCGGAGAAGCTGAAATCTTATTCATATAGCAGTAAAAAACAATATTCTGTTTATGGAAGAATGTAAATTAGCTGGCATTAACCAAAAAAATTAATTTTTAAAATTTTAACTTATAAGGAATAGTTTTTTCTTCTAAGCAACAGAACAAAATTAAGTTGATAAAAACATGAGTTTAAGTACTTGATTATTAATTTATTAACGATCTAACAACGAACAACTAAAAACGACCAACTACTTAAGCACAATTAATTGGCTGTCACCTACCAGATTTTCACGAGTTTTTCAGGCACCGGTATCAACAAGTATGTTGGTACTGCCAGAGAAATCAGGTGCGCAGCATAGTTTTACCAGAAATTAGTTAATTTTTAAAAAATGCCATGCCCAACCCCCATTGTTGCAACAAGTAAATGGCTACTCCCGAAAAATGTATTTACTAAAAGTTGCGGATAGTAAGAAAGTAGCTTTTGATTTTCACTTAAAGAAAGCAAAAAGAACAAACAGTTAAAAGTACGCGATAGCAATTATCCTTTATTTTATTTTTAAAATTTTCGTGTTTCCACGCACGTATCAAATGCTCCTTAATTGCCTGGTTAAAGCTGACTATAGTTATTCGTTGTTTCTGCTTTTGGGATTATTTTCCGGAGCCGGTAGGGGTTAGGTATTCTTTTCCGGATCGTTTATATTTGTTATTTAGTTGCTTACCCTACATCGCTGGTATTTTACCTTGTAAATACAGCGCCTTTATTTATGCAGGAAAACTCGAGCCGCAAAGAGGCGGAAAAAGCTTTAGCTACTTCTTTGCAAAATAGTGAACCAGAAGTGCTGGCTTTATTGTACGATGCGTATGCGCCGGTGCTGATGGGATTAATTACCCGCATTGTCCGGAGTGCCCCCACGGCCGAATTAGTATTGCAGGAAACGTTCCTGGCCATCTGGCAACAGCGGGCTACCTACAAGCCAGACCAATGCGGACTTTTAACCTGGTTGATTATGGTGGCCAAAGAAACTGCTCTGGCTTCTTTGCAAAACACCAATTACTCTTCCGCCGCAGCTGGAACAGAAACCCAACCTGCTACTGTTAAGGAGCAAGAAATAACCAGCAGCCAACCTCCGGAAACATTTGTTCCGAAATCATTTAATCAATTAAATGCCGCGGAAAAAGCAGTATTGGATTTAATATACCTGAAAGGCTGTAGTTGTGCCGAAGCGGCGGCCAACTTAGGTATTTCGGAAGAAAATTTAAAAATAACATTACGCCAAGCCATTACTCATTTACGGGCCATTAAACCATGACTAACCCTATTACCGAATATACAGAATCCGGCATTCTGGAGCTTTATATTTTGGGAGAATTAACACCGGCCGAAGCCGAAGAAGTAGAACAAATGGCTACCCAACACCCGGCCATTCGCCAGGAGCTGGAGGTTATCCAGGAAAACCTGGCGCAATATGCCCTGGCCCACGCGGTGGCCCCACCCGCGTTAGCAAAATCCTTATTTCTGGCCACGGTCGATTACTTGGAACGTCTGAAAAACGGCGAACCCGCGGCTACCATACCGCTTTTAAACGAACACTCCCGCGTAACGGACTATGCCGAATGGCTAAACCGGCCGGATCTTACTTTGCCACCAGGGGTAAAAGATTTACACATAAAAATTATTGGCTACACCCCGGAAGTAACCACCGCCATCGCGTGGTTAATAGACGAAGCGACCAACGAAGTGCACCATAACGAATACGAGCGCTTTTTAGTGGTAGAAGGCACCTGTACCGTTACTTCGGGCCCGGATTTAATTTATTTAAAGCCCGGCGATTACTACGCCGTTCCCTTACATACGCCCCACGCCATTGAGGTAACTTCGGAGGTACCTTGTAAAGTAGTAATACAACGCGTGGCGGTTTAGGCCGGCTTCCTTTTAATACTGTTACTCTTTTTAATTTATTTTTTAAAAAACATTTATCCAAAAGCCTCATTTTTTAAAATTGTGTGCTTCGTTACCGGGCAAGATTTTTAAATCCTGGGGCTGTAATCCGGAGGCGGTAAGTGCCTGGCTTAAATTGTCGTACCGGTTGATGCGCGCGATCAGGTTATTAGCCAGTGTAAATACCGAAACGACCACCTGAGAACCTACCAGATCGCCCGTTTCCGGATGATGCCACGCTGCTGCTTCTTCCACTAAAAAAGTGTTACCCGCCCGAAAATACTTCTGTGGAAAAAGCGAAATGTTGGCCCGATCTACCCATTCCAGCAAAACCGGAATTCCTTCGGTTTCTCCCTTTGGACCACCTATTTTTACATCTGCCTGTACCAAGGCCGCTAATTGCGCTTTGTCTTTTTGATTTAAAGCCTGGTGCCACTTTTCAATGATCTGCCGGGCTTGCATGGTTTCTTCGTTCATAAAACGGGTGGTTTTCAGGTTTGATTTTTAAACTGGTCTGCTCCACAAATATAAAAGCCACCGGAAGCCGGAGATTGTAAGTTTCCGCCAGCAGCGGACCATACCAGAAAAAATCAGAGTATAATATTGGCCAAACCCGGATGCCTTTTTTCTCGCAGAACCTTCGGGCTTAAACCGGTGAGCTCGTTGCTCTGTTTTATAAAATGCGCCTGATCAAAATAATTAAAAGCATAGGCGATATCCGTTAAGGAATGCCGGGGCTGACTTGCCATAAAAGAGAGAGCGGCTTTGAAACGCGTAATTTTGATAAAATGCCGCGGCGAAACCCCAATCGTAATCCGGAATCTTCGTTCGAGTTGTTTTTCCGAAAGGTGGCCAAAACCTTGTACTGATTTCACCGAAAGCATTCCTTTACTTTGCTTGATATACCGGATCATTTGTTGCATTAATTGATCTGGCTGTTGCGCCAAAGCTGCCTGGGTAGTGAGAACTTGCGCTAGCAGCCGGATTTTACCTGAAAAATCTTTCTCCGCTTCCAGCATTTCCAAAAAAGAAAAATTTAAAAATTCATCCAGGTGCACCCGTTGGTTAGTCAGGTGGCTGGCATTTACCCGAAACAGTTCTTGCAGGGCCCATGGGTAAAAAAGTACTCCTAACGCCAAAAACGAAGCTGGGTCGGGGTTGAGCGTGGGTTGGGTAGTTTGTCCGTACACCATATTCCGGCGCAGGCTGGTACCATCCGCGGTAAACTCAAAAAGAAATCCGGAAGAATCATCCACAAACGTCCGGACCGGAATTTTCTCATCCGCTTTCAAGATCCAGAAATATTGAACATAATCTTGCAAAACCCGGTCCGGCGGAATAATTCTGTAAAACATCAGCAACCGCTTTTTATTAAAATAAAAGATATAGCGTGCAGGCCAGCCCATAATGCAGGCCAACGTTGCTTATTGTTAAGTTATTTTTTAAAATTTTACCGCTTTAGTAAGCGTAAACTCTAAACCGGGCTTCTTACCGGGTGTTATGGCTTCACAAAACCTGAAATGCCGGTAATGAAATAAATGCAATTTGTTTTACGCTCACATTTGATTGGCAGGGCAAGCAACTATTTTCTACGTAAGATCCTCTCCGTATAAGTACTATTTTCTGAATCGGGAGCAACCTTTCCTCCTTTGTAAAGTACATGTTACTTATCAATTTAAATTTTAAGTATACGCACCTTATTTCATCATGACTTTACAAACCAACCAAACCAAAACTAATTTTATCGGGCTATTTTCTTTTTTAAAAAAACAATCTGCTATACGAGCTGGCCGGCAAGTTTGTGCCCTTGCATTCGTGTGCCTGACGCTTTTACTGGCCTCTTGCCAGGACGATGACGAATCAAACTCCGGCATTACGCCCAAAGGACCGAAACCCGACTGGGGGCCCACCATCGCGCCCGAAATGTTGCGGGTAATTGAAAAACTAGATGAACTGAGCGGTGGCAAAGCCTTAAATACGCTGACGCCCCAGCAAGCACGCCTCGCGCCCACGGCTACCGATGCGGTTATGGCGGTAATGCAGGAAAATAGCATTCCGATGCCTCCTTCGCAAGTAGATACCATGGGCTATACCGTACCCGTAGCTGGCGGCAGCATACACGTTAGAAGTTATAAACCCAAAAATACCGCCGGCGCATTACCCGGTATTGTGTACTACCACGGTGGTGGCTGGGTAATTGCCACTATTAATACCTACGATGCTTCGGCACGGGCTTTAGCCGAACAAGTGGGAGCAGTAGTGGTTTCGGTAGAATACCGGAAAGCGCCCGAAAATAAATTCCCGGCGGCCCACGAAGATGCGTTTGCCGCGTATCAGTGGGTAATACAAAATGCCGCAACCCTTGGCATCAATCCGAAAAAAATTGCCGTAGCCGGCGAAAGTGCGGGTGGTAATTTAGCGGCGGCGGTTAGTATGATGGCGCTGGAAAATGGCGTAGACTTGCCGGTGCACCAGCTGCTGGTTTACCCGATTGCCGACAACGACACCAGTTCTCCGTCTTACCTCCAATACGCCAACGCCAAGCCTTTGAGCAAACCGCTAATGGAATGGTTTTTTGCGCAATACATACCTTCTCCGTTTTTGGGCGATAGTCCCTGGATTTCGTTGGTAGATGCGCCCGACCTGGTTGGTTTACCTTCGGCCACGGTAATAAACGCCGAGATAGATCCTTTACTGAGTGAGGGTCAGGAATACGCCACTAAGTTAAAAGCCGCGGGCGTGCCGGTTACTTCTAAGGTATACCCCGGGGTTACACACGAGTTTTTCGGGATGGCCACCGTAGTACCGCAAGCCAAAGAAGCACAGAAATTAGCGGCCGATGAGCTGAAAGCCGCTTTCAGCAAAATACAATAACGCCTTACTGTTAAAATTTTAAAAATACCTCTCTTGGAGGAATACAGCGGAAATTAACTTTTTATTCAACAATTATTTTAAACAGCTAAAAACGATGAAACAACCAATCACCAGGCAAATGCATGGCGTTGCCGATTACAGCTATATCCCAGCCATTGCCGCAGCTCCCGAAGCCATCGGTTTTACCGAAGAAAAATCAGCCACTACCTTATGCCGGGTACTCAGCGGCGGCATTTTGTTAACTACCCTGATGACCCGGGCCGAGTGGGGCGTCGTAAAAGTAATTCCGTTTAAAGCACACTTAGCCTTGGATTTCGCCGTGGGCTTATTTACCATGAGTGCGCCCTGGATTTTTGATTTTGCGGAAAATACCAAAGCCCGGAATACCTTCCTGGCCATGGGAGCCACCAGTGTAGCGGCTGCCAGCCTTTCGCAACCCGAAGAACTGAGTCCATTGGAATACTAGTAAATTTTAAAAAAACAACCAGGTATGGCCGCAAATTCAAAATACGCTTTAATTACCGGGGCAACCAGTGGCATTGGTTACGAACTGGCCAAATTATTGGCCCAGGATCAGTACCACTTAATAATAGTAGCCCGCCACCCCGCGGAGCTTAGCGCCCGCGCGGCGGAGTTTAAACAGCAGTACGGAGTAGATGTAATTACCCTGGAGCAAGATTTAGCGAAGCCGGAAGGTCCGTTTAAAGTGTACGAAGCCGTAAAAGCGCAAGGAGTAAACGTGGAGGTGTTGGTAAATAATGCCGGCCAGGGCCAGTACGGCCAATTTGTAGATACCGATATTGATCGCGAACTAGAAATTGTAGATTTAAACATTAAGGCTTACCTGGTGCTTACTAAACTTTTCCTAAAAGACATGGTAACCCGCAACGCAGGAAAAATCCTGATGGTTTCTTCTATCGGCGGCGAGTTACCCGGCCCTTGGCAAGCCGTTTACCACGCTACCAAAGCTTTTGTATCTACTTTTACGGAGGCCATCCAGAATGAAATAAAAGATACCGATGTTACCATCACGAAACTTTTACCCGGCGTTACCGACACCGACTTTTTTAATAAAGCCGACATGGAAGAAGCCAAAATGGTAAAAGAAGGCAGCAAAGCCGACCCAGCCGAAGTAGCCCGGGATGGATATCAGGCTTTAATGGCTGGTAAAGCAGAAATTATATCGGGCTTGAAAAACAAGGTCATGGTAGCGGCCAGTAAGCTAATGCCCGACAGCCTGGTAGCTGAAAATATGCAGCAACAAGCCAAGCCCAGTGGTCAATAATTTAAAAACTTAATCTGTTATGTTTTAAAATCCCCTGCGGTAGAACCAGTCAGGGGATTTTTTATGATCCATCGGGTTTACAAATTAAGCCTGGCCAGATAGATATCCGGTTTAAAGCAACAATTTTCCGTTTTTAAGGTTAAAACATCGTAACCGGCGGCCTCAGGTTTGCCGCGGACCTGTACACTATTATATTTTGCTCCATTGTAACGCCCATGAAAAAGGTACTTGTGAATACGCTATTTCTGCTAATTTTTTTGAGTCTCGTTAATTGTGAAAATGCATCGAAGGCTGACGGCAAACAGGAAAAGAACAAAAAGAAAAAATCTAAAAAAGAAGCAGTAGCGGGCAGCGCTTCCGTAGAAATTTTAAATAAATGGAACATGCCCGGTGTGCTTCAGGAAGTTTCGGGGATTGCTTACCTGGGCCCAAACCGCTTTGCTTGCGTGCAAGACGAATCCGGGATCGTGTTTATTTACAATACCGCCACCAAAGAAATAGAAGATGAAGTAGACTTTGCCAGTTCCGGCGATTACGAAGGCATTGCGGTAGTTGGTAAAGCCGCCTACGTCGCCCGCAGCGACGGCAAATTATTTGAAATACCCGATTTGCTGGGTAATGCTTCGTTGCCCGTAAAAACCTATACCACTGCCTTAACCGCGGAACAAAACGTAGAAGGTTTATGCTACGATAAAAAACAAAACCGCTTGCTGTTAGCCATTAAAGGCAGCGAACCTAATAGCACCGATTACAAAGGAATTTACGCTTTTGATTTAGCCAGCAAAAAATTAAATCCAGAGCCCGTTTACCGGATTGATTTGCGCGATCCTGCTTTCGCAAGCGTTTCGGCCAAAAAAGCAAACGCCGTGATGCAACCTTCCGAAATAAACGTACACCCAGAAACCGGCGATATTTACATTACCGAAGCCACCCAACCCAAGTTACTAATTCTGGATAATACCGGTAAAATTAAAACTTTACTCCTTTTAAGTTCCAGTGAGTTTTCGCAGCCCGAAGGCATTACCTTTAGTCCGGCCGGCGATTTATTTATTTCGAACGAAGGCAAGAAAAAACCCGGTAATATTTTGCAGGTAAAAATTCCGCAGCTGTAAATTTTGGCGGACTACTGGCTGGCAAAATACCCCGGTAATTCGATAAAAATTTTAGGAAAATAGCAAAAACCCCAACTTTTTAAAATTTAAGCTTTTAAACAGAAAAGTATGGCTTGCGGACAAGTTTACAGCTAACAAGTCGTCATCTTCCGGAACCAGCCATTGTTCACCGGCTGGTTCGCGCAGTTGCTTAGCCTGATTTCTCAAGATTGGAATTTGCAACTGCTGGTAAAAAGGCCGGTTTTCTTTCACGCAAAATCCAATTACCTCCACCTTCCTGGTTTTTACATTAGTGATAAGCTCCTGCATTAATTTCCGGCCATAGCCGCAGCGTTTTTGCATGGCTACTAAACCCACCAATTCTGCTATTTCGTAGACCTGGTCCGCAACTTTAATTTTAAAAGCAAAGTTAAGGCGGGCCACGGCTAAAATTTTAAAATTTTCATCGGTGAGCAAGTGAAACTCCGAGAATGCAAAATTTGCTTTAAACTCTTTTTCGCCCAAGTCTTCCCAACCGGCTATTGCCCAATGCTTCAGAATAGTTTCGATTTCCGGGGCTTGTAAATCTGCGGCGGGTTTTATCTGGTAATGAGCCATTATGAGTTTTTGTAATTCCCGGGGCAGGACGTGCAGCTCGCCCTACGATTAGGGCTGTTTTAAATCAGTCTACGTGGATTTTTTAAATTTTCACCCGTTTTTAAAGCACCTGCTCCACTAACTCCAGTCTTCTAACAATGGTATTGGGCAGCAACAGGGTTCCGGGCGACAATACCGCGTTCGCCCCGATCTTAGAATAATCGCCTACCAGGGAGCCAAACTTTTGACTATCTGTTTCCAGAACACTAGCGTTATAAAAAACAAAAATACGTTTATCCGACCGGTCGTTGTGGTGGTTGGCGGTGATAGAACCGGCTTCGAAGTTTACCTGGTGCCCAATAATACTATCGCCGATAAAGTTAAAATGCGCAATGGCGCTGTTGGCACAGATGATACTGGATTTTATTTCGCAACTGGTGCCCACCGTTACCGACGAAGCTAAATAAACACCACCCCGGAGGTAAGCATTTCCGCCCACAAAGCAATTTTCGCCAATAACCGCGGGCGCTTTAATGACGGCACTCCTTTCTATTACGGCTGTTTTATGAATAGCAATGTTATCTTTTATTGCGTAATCTGAATCTAATTCCGCTATCATGTTCAGGAGGATAGCAGGTAAATCTTTAGTTAAATCCCACGGTTTAACCTCGGGTAAGGTTTTAAATAAAATTGAAAAATCTTTAATGTACTGGTTGATGGCAATCATGGATACAGGTTTGTTTAGTTAGCCAAGGGGGTATGTTCAGAACGGCGCTTTTTTTAACAACGAAATTTAACCAATAATTGTCTTTAAATAATATTTTTTTAAATTTAAACAATAAAAGCCGGACAAAGAAGGTCCGGCTTTTATTGTTTTACTTGTAAACGGCAGTAACCGGCTATTCTGGTTTTGCCGGCTGTTTGGTGGTACTGGGTAAGGCGGCCGGAGTATTCACCGGCACTTGCCGCAACGGATCGGTAGGTGCCGTAGCGGGCCGTACCGAATCAGCGGGTACCGCTGGCCGCAGCGAATCAGCGGGTTGCGTTGGGTTTATTGCCGGCACCTGGTTTGTAGAATCAGTAGGTACAACTCCGGGCTGCGTTAGCGCAGGACTAGTTCCGGGTGCTTGCCCGGGAGTTATTGTTCCCGGAGTATTTGCTGGGTTTTGCTGATAAGGAGCTCCTCCGGGAGTTTGCTGCCCCGGACCCACTGGCCGTCCGCCGGCACCGGGAACCTGGCCGCCACCTGGCCGCTGGCCGGGACCGCCTCCACCACGAGGTGCCTGTCCGCCGCCATTACCGGCACCGGCTGGTGCTCCGCCGCCTTCCTGGCCGCCACCGCCACCTTCACCACCTTCTTTTAAATCGTCGTTGGTTACGGATTTACGCCGGCGACGCGGCTGGTCATCCATGCTCATTTTACCAATGCGGTAGCTGAAGTTTACTTTTACGCTGGTGTTGTACATGGTATTGGTACTGCGCTGATAAAAAGTAGGAGATTCTGATTTGCTGTTCATTTTAATAGAACTGGTAAAGAAGTTTTCGGCCCCGATACCAATGCTGCCGCGTTTATCTTTCAGGTCTTTTTTAATACTTAAAGAGTAAATTCCGAAACCACCCTGATATCCTTGCAATTGTACCTGGCGCCCGCGGTAAAAACCAAATAATTGCAGGCCCCAGTCTTTCGCGAAATTATAAGAACCCATGGCCCGTACACTAGCTACCCAACCTTGGTTACTGGCTGCCAGCCGGGGATCGGAGATGTTGTTATCCAAAACAGAATAATACACATCCGTACCGCCGTTTAAAGAAAGTTTATTCGACAAATTTACGTTACCAAACACGCCAAAACCGTAGGCATCTTCCTGACCAATGTTGGCAAAAGTAGTTCGGATGGTATCGGAACCCGGCCGAATAGGTTCCCGCACGCTCTGGATAGAATTATTAGTATTGCGGAAAAAAGTAGAAAAAGTTAAAAATGTGCTTTTAATGTAGGTGTTATAACCTAGTTCAAAGTTATTGGTAAACTCGGGCCGTAAATCCGGGTTACCTACCGTAATGTTACGGGCGTTAGCGCTTTGTACGTTCGGGTTTAAATATTGCAACGATGGCCGCTGAATACGGCGGTTATAGGCCACCTTCAGGGTATTGCCGCTTTTCAACTTCTTCGACAAGTTTACACTCGGCACCAAACTCCCGTACGACGGAATGTTTTGTTCTCCGTTGGTACCGGTTTTAAACTTCGCATCGATGGTGGTATACTCGTAGCGGGCGCCGGCTTTTAAGCTGTAATTTTTGGCTGTAGTTAAAGTATAAGAAGTATATCCTCCCGAAATGTTCTGGTTATAATCAAAAACGTTGGCGAACCGCTGGTTTAATAAAGGCACAAACGGACTATTTTCGCCATCGGCTTCGTACGAATCATAGTCGCTGGTAACTTTCCGGTTAATTACTTTTCCGCCAAACTCCACCAGCTGCATTTTCCCAATTGGGTTCTGGTAATCGATTTGGATGGTAGATTCCTGATTAAAGCTGGAGTTATCGTTGCGTAAACGATGCAGAATGTCGTTGTTATCCTGATTCAAGGAATCCCGGACAAAGTCGTTCATGCGGTTATTGCGGCTAAATAAGGTTAGAATATTTAATTCCTGCTGCGGTTTGGCAAACGTGTGGGTGTAATTTAAACTAACATCCACGTTGTTGGAATTATCTTTGGTTTCGCTGTCTTCCAGAATACTGCTGAAAGGCGTGCTGTTCCGGAAAGTATTGGTCCGCAGGAAATCCTGAAATTGCCGGCCATTGCGTACCCCAAACATTACCGAGGCCGCTAAAAAGTTAGTTTTGTTGATGTCGTAATCCCAGCCTAAAGTATAGCGGCCGAACATGTTGCGGTTGCGGGTAGATGAACTTTGCTCCGTTGTATTCCGGAATTCAGTGCCCGTAGCAGCATCGTTAAAAATACTGGTTTGCTGGTTATTAAAGTCGCCTTTTACGTTATACTGGGCCCGGCCAAAGCCGCCCAGCGAAAAGCCCATTTTACCTTTGCGGTACGAGCCGCGTAAACCCAAATTAGAGCCCCGCAAGCCGGCGCTGCCATCTAAATTTAAAGAAAAGCCCGATAAGTTATTCTTTTTAGTGACAATGTTAATTATCCCCGCGGATCCTTCGGCATCGTAGCGGGCCGAGGGCGATGTAATGACCTCCACCGACTTAATCATATCGGCTGGTATTTGCTTTAAAGCATCGGAAACACTGCTGGCCGCAATGGTAGAAGGTTTGTTGTTAATTAATACTTTAATATTCTGGCTGCCCCGCATGGATACGTTGCCGTCTAAATCTACGGAAAGCATGGGCACTTTGCGCAGTACATCGGTCGCATCGCCCCCCCGGTTAGTCTGGTCGTTTTCGGCGTTGTACACGGTGCGGTCAACTTTTTCTTCGATCATGGCCCGCTGCGCCTCAATGGTTACTTCTTTCAGGGTTTGGGTGCTGGTATTAATTTTAATTTCCCCGAGGTTCACATCACCTCCACTCACGCGCACCTCGTTGAGGGTGCGGGTTTGGTAACCAATAAAGGTGATTACCACCTGGTAGGTGCCGCTGCCAATGTTTGAAATCGTAAATTTACCTTTATCATCGGCCAATGCTCCGTCTAAAGCTTTGCCCGATGCCGGATCGTTTAAAGTTACGGTAGCAAAACTCACCGGCTGCTGGTTGGCGGCATCCAGCACCATGCCTGAAATTTTGCTGTTACCTTTGGGAGCCAGGGAACCAACCGGCCCTGAATTACCGGGTGCCCGGTTAGAACTGGGCTGACCAGTCGGATTCTGTCCCGTCGCCAACTGGGCTCCAAGCACCAGGGTTAAAAAAGGCAAAAGGAATAAACGTTTTTTCATAGTTACTATAAGTCTATAATAAGAAAGCCTGAAAGTAGAGGTAAAATCTGAAGTAAATCTGTAGCTTTTACTTATTTCGATTTTATAACAATTTAAAAGCACTTATTCTTTTTGTTTAAGTAGATTTATTTTAAGATAAATAAATTAAAATATTACGCGCCGTTTATTAAAAATTTAAAAAATACAGAATGGGCCCTTTGCCCGAAGTGCGTGATTGCCAGCCGGCTTTAACCGTTTACTCGCTAATACATAAAAAAGATAAAAAATTGACTGATTTATTTTGGCGGGCTAATCAAAAAAGGCTGAAAAGAATAGCCATTTAACGTGGCATAATCAGGTAGGCCGGAATAAGTAGCTTTTTTTAAATTTTTGTTTAGCGGGCGGCCAACAAAAATTTAATTTAAATCTTTGATAAACGTAATTAACCGGGCGGTTTCCTGAAAGCCCACGCGGGTGTGAAAATCGTAACTAACCGTATTATTCGAATAAATATCGGAGCCCATTTGTGTACAACCTTTAGCTTTTACCCATGCTTCGCCGGCCTGCAGTAGTTGCCGGGAAATGCCCTGCCGCCGGAAAGCCGGTTTCACGTAAATACCCTCCACGTAACCCGTGGGGCTGCTCTCCGATCCTTCTACGTAATCGGTCCGAAGGCCGACGTACAAGAAACCCACGAATGCTTCCTGGTAACTATACAAAAACACAATAAACTTTTCAGAGGCTAAAATTTGCCGGAAGGTAGTTCTTAAATCGGCCGCGGTATAATCCGGCCATAAATCGATACCCATGGTTACCAGTTCTTCTAAGTGTTCGGGTTGGGCCGTTATGATAAATTCTTTGGCTGCTAAATGCATAATTTAATAAATAACCGATTTGCGGGCGTTAATAAAAGTACTTACAAAATTAGTAACAAAGGCTTGCGTATATTGGCCTGTTGGGTCTAAATCCGGGTCCAGGATAGTAATTTCTAACCCGGCCAGCTTCGGACTGGCAATTAAGGGAGTAAGTAAATTATGTAGTTGCGGATAGGATAAACCACCGGGTGAGCGGCTATCCACGGCTGGCATTAGGGCATCATCCAGTACATCTACGTCCAGATGCAGCCAGAAACCATCAAGTTTAAGCGCGCTAACTTTTTTTAAAAATGCACTTGCCATATGTATTTCGCCGGTCTGCCGCAATAAGGCTAAACTTACGTAAGTTGCCCGGGAATCCTGAATTACTTTTTCGTATTCGGCGTCGTACTCCCGGTTACCCACGCACCACACAAACTCTTCCGGAATGTACGGACCTTGCTGGTTGATCTGGGTAAGTTTGGCGGGGCCATACCCCGCCACCATGGCCGCGGCCATACCCCCTACTCCACCGGTACGGGAAAGCGTGGGTTCCATAAAATCCGTGTGGCCGTCGAGGTAAAATAAAGCGTAGGTACCTTTTTGTTTTAAGGCCAGCGCGCTGCCGAGTAAAATGCTGCAATCGCCCCCAATTACTACTAAAAACTGCTGCTCCAGTAAGGGGAAGAGCATGCTCGCCTGATCCTGGGCATATTGAGCTAAAGCATTTATATTTAAAACCCCGGTTTCCGGATCAGGTAGCGCGCAATACGTGGGGGCTGCCAGCCGGAACACTTGTTTGGGTTTTAACTTCTCGTGAAATTGCTGTTGATTTAACCAATCCGGCAGGTTTCTAACACCCGGCTCTTGGCCCGGAGTTGGTTCTTTTAAACCCAGGTTAGAAGGAAATTCCACAATAACTACCTCATTCATTATTGTTATTTTTTACAGATGTTTATGAAAGCACCAATAACTTTCATGAAGTTTTAAAATTTTAAATTTTTATTAAAGTTAATCGTGGGTTTCAGGAATAGCCCACATTAGTTGGCCGTTTTTTAAAATTTAACAATTTTACCAACTACTGTTAACGTTAAAACGCAAATCTGTAAATTTTAAGCAGGCGATAGAAGATTTAAGAAGCTTGAAACCAGGTTTGGCAGATTTTTTCCAAGTGGGTATGGTCGGTGCCACAGCACCCGCCTATTACGGTAAGCTGCGGTAACAGGTACTTTAGTAGTTGATAGCCGTTAGCCAGTTCCTGTTTGTCACCAATGTCTAACTGTTCGGCTTCATCCAGTTCGGCGTGGCTTTTGGCGGACGCATTGGCCCGAATACCTTTTATGCGGCTAACCCATGCTTCCGGAGCGGTAAATTTATTTTTAAAATGATCTGGATGCGCGCAGTTGATCATGTAATAAACCGGGTATTGATCCGTTAATTTATCTACTTCCTGAATTGCGTATTTCAAAGGTTCCCCGCTGGGTAGGTTGCCGTCGGTTTCTACGGTATAAGAAATCACGACCGGCATATTACACGCTTTGGCCGCATTAATTATGCCGGTGGCTTCTTCGGTATAATTTAAGGTAAAAGCCGAAACCACATCGGCGTTGGTTTGGCTAAAGGTTTTTATTTGGGGTAGGTGGTACTCCTGCGCTTCCAAAGCAGTCATTTTGGTGGAAATAGCGTACCCATCGCCCCGCGGCCCCAGGCACCCGCTGATCACAATGGACAGATCGGACTGTTCCAATTCTTGCCGTAGTAATTCCAGTTCTGTTACCGCGAGCCGGTTTATATTCTCTAGTTGACCGGTGGAGTAACCCATCTTTTGCCCCCAATCCAGGCTAGCGCGCCAGGTAGGGGTTTCCAATACAAACCCAGTATGATAGTGCTGCGCAATAGTTAAATAGCGGCGGTAGTACTTTTGTAAAATTTGTTTTCCTTCGGGAGTTAAAAGCAAAGGAAAGGCGGCAAAAAAGGGCAACGCTATCCCCTCGTGAAAAATCAGGGTAGTTTCTAAACCGCCGTCCGTTAAAAAAGTAGATTCCTGTAGTTGTGGTAAGTGGTCCCGGTACTTTGCCATGCCGTAATTTTTTAAATTTGTTTCATATTTTGCTTTAGTATGTTAGGCAGGTATTTAAATTTAGATTTGTATAAAAAACAAAAACAGCCGCATTGCGCCAGCTACAAGTTAGTTAAACCCTGCCAATTAATAACTTACCTACGTTCAGCAAGATTTTCTCAACCAAATTCCTGTAATTTTTTAGTTGCTCCTAATGCCCGTTTCAAGCAGGAGGGTTCGTTATTTCTGCTCCGAATCCACTATTACGCTGTAATCCAGCGGCTTTTTGGTCGGGGTACATTTGGCTTATTAACTCAAAAGCTGCTTTTTTCGTTTTTATCTGGGTCACCTCACTGGTAACAGCCTTCCTAAAAGTTTGCCAGGAACAACAATAATAAGGCGATAAGCGCGGGCAAAGCCTGCACCCAAAATATCTTCCGGCTGGCCGAAAAGGCGCCGTAGACGCCCGCCACACTCACGCAAACTAAAAAGAAAACGGCTACGTTAACGCGC
Organism: Adhaeribacter pallidiroseus; assembly: GCF_003340495.1. Classification (NCBI taxonomy): domain Bacteria; kingdom Pseudomonadati; phylum Bacteroidota; class Cytophagia; order Cytophagales; family Hymenobacteraceae; genus Adhaeribacter; species Adhaeribacter pallidiroseus. The sequence continues at coordinate 967,441 of NZ_QASA01000001.1, read as the reverse complement.
CAGGTAGCATCGGCAATAAAGAACGTCCAGATTAAACCGGCGGCTAAAAAACCATTATAAAGGCCTTGATTGGCCGCCAAAATTTTTGTTTTTTTAAATAAATCGTCGGGTAGCGCTCCTTTAAAAGTTTTTCTTCCGGCGGTTTCCCAGGCAAACATTTCCATCCATAAAATATACACATGCTCCAGAGCAATTAATCCAATCATTATTTTTGCCAGAAGCGCCATCCTATTTAAATTAAGAAATATACTTTATCGGTGAAGGTAAGTAATACCAAAACACCGGTAAAATACGCTTCGAAAACCGTGTTTTATTACTTCTATTTTTTAAAATTTAGACTACCCTCTATTTACCTTTTGTGAAATTACCGACTGGTAAACTGGCCGAAGTGCCAGAGAACCCCGGACGGATCGTGCAAAAAGCATTCTTGGCCCCAATCATGATTTTGAATAGGCATTATTTTTACGCCGCGGTAGGTAGCCGGTAAATTTAAAAGGACAAGTTTGTTCCAGTAATCCTCTACGTTAGTTACTTCCAGAAAAATCATGGAATTATTTATCCAATCTTCTACGTAATAGTCTTGCAAATAAAAACCCATTTGGTCAATTTTGAACAAAGACCTATTTGAAGATAAAACCACTTCTTCGAAACCCAGCGCGCGGTAGAAACTTCGGGATACTGCAAAATCTTTTGCGCCAATAAACGGACGAATAGAGAGAGCTTTGGGCTCCATTTTTAGTTTTAGGTTAAGATAGTTAAAAAATGGTATTGGGTAAAAACAAAAGCACAAATCTTACTTAGCGTAAACCAAATAGATGTATACTTGCCATGCATAGCGCCGGTATTTTTCTAGGTAACCGGTATTTGCTTACTGCAAAATATTTTACGCCACTTGTTTACTGCGGATGGGATATTTTTTAAAAATCCAGGTTCGCCGCAATTCTAAATCCTAAGTCATCAATTTTAAAAGCTCCCGGGTGGCTTCTGCGCCGGGTAGTGGCCATTACACTACGTTCCTCATCGCACCAGCCGCCACCTCTAAAAATGCGATAGGAGCCATAAACCGTTTCATCGTAAATATCGGTGCACCATTCCCACACGTTGCCCAGCATATCGTATAGTCCCCAGGGGTTAGGTTGTTTTCTACCAACCGGCTGGGTTTGCCGGTGAGCGTTTTCTTTATACCAGGCCATGTCGTTAATTTCGCCGTAGCGCACTTGTTTTACATTTGCCTGGCAAGCAAACTGCCATTCAGCTTCGGTTGGCAACCTAAACCCATCTGCTTGAGCGTTAAATGTTATAGATTCTGCCTCTGGATATAGGGAATAGCACGGCGTACGCTTCAGTAGTTCAGATAAGCGGTTACAAAAAATAACGGCCTCTTGCCACGAAACGGTTTCGACGGGTAACTTTTCCCCTAAGAATGCGCTGGGGTTTTGTCCGGTAACCGAAAAATATAAATCCTGCGTTACCGGAAACTTGGCCAGGTAAAACGACTCGATGGGAACCAGCCATTGCTCTTTCATCCGGTCGTCCCGCATGTCTACAATGCCGGCGGGTATTTGAATCATCCCGTCGCTTATCAAGGCAAGATCAACCGGCCTAAAATGAGTTTTCACGTATTTTTAAATTTGACTATTTCCACCGTAATCCGTTTTGGCAGATCAGGCCAGGTAAAAACGCGACTATGTAAATTTTAAAAACTACCCGAAGAATTTAATTAGAGCGCTCCTTTGTGAGAAGTTACTTCCCGGGATTGCGTTGCGGCGGTTAATGGCGGTAGGTGTAAACTATATTATCGCTATCTCTATTGGTTTTAGCCAGATGTTGCTCCACATCATCACAGCTAACCAGAGTTCCATCCGGGGCAATTACAAAAGGGCGAAACCCATGAGTTTGCAAAAGGGCGGTAGCCTGTACGTGGGGTTGGTTATGGCGCGCTTTACTCAGATGCTCCATCACCAGGGCTACTGTTTTGTTCCGGGCAAGCAGCTGCTGGGCTCCCTGAATAACCGCTAATTCCGAGCCTTCTGTATCTATTTTAATGAGCGTTGGACTCATGTTATATTCCGCCACAAGACTATCCAGGGTTTTACAAGCTACGGCGTAGCGCTGAACAACTGCTTTTTGATACCAATCTTTTTCTTTAAACTGCTCCGGAAAGGCCGTATTATACTCCGAATAGGTGGTGGGAAATTCAAAAAATTCCTTGGTAGTATTTTCGGCCCCGATTAAGCAATTAAGGGCCGTAGCCGCGGCATAACCTGCCAGGTTTTTCTGCAACAGCGAAAAAGTTTTTCTGGAAGGTTCAATGGCCATTATTTTCCCGTGGCCTTGTAAAATCCGGAGGGCCAGGCGGGAGAAATAGCCGAAATGACTCCCAATATCGATAAAGATATCGCCAGGTTTTAGCGTTTTAATTAAATAGCGGGCCAACCGGATCTCGGACTCATCGGCTTTGCCGCCCGTTAAATAAATATCCGTTCCCGCCGGTAATTCTACCAGAAAAGGCTCTTCCCAGAACGTTTGCGCCTGCACCAACAAACCTTTTTTTTGCAAAGGGTAGAAAAGTTTCCGGAAACCAATGGCAACCGCATAGCGATAAGGATTAGCAGCAAGTCTGCTTAACTTAGAACTTGTGGCAATTTTTTCTACTTGATTTAATTGGGAAAGTAATATCATAAAGGAATGATTATCCGGAAAACTAATTGGTGCAGGAACCTTGGTAAGTACCGTAATTTACAGACTATCCTGAAGATTTTATAAATAAGAACGAACAAGATTCGATTAATCGCTTTCCCGCCATCAGCTACAGACCATACTAGCCAGTGCCTTTTACCGCCATTAAGCGCTGACATATACCACTCCAAAAATCCAACCGGTGTACAAAATGGTGTAGGCAAGTGCATAAAGTAGGGAAACGGCAAATTTGTTTTTGGTACGAGGCGATTTACTAAAAACAAATTTTAAGGCCCGGAAAAAGACCCAGTAAAGCATGGCCACCAGCACGAAGAGCGCGAACCAAAAAACGGCTTCCACCACCAATAATAAAATAATGCATAAAATAGTCATGCCAAGCCACCATAAAATGGCTAAAACAACCCCGGCCAAGCCATCGCCGGCTTCCACATCTGGTAATTCCGGAATGGTACCGGAGTTCGCCAGAAATTCTCCGGTCTTAAAGCTTCTAAACGCCGGAAAATCATTTATTACTCCCACTCCCAGATATAGGCCGGTAGTTATAAAAAGAAACAGAGCCGTAGCTACAATGCCTAAAGACCAATAAAGATTAGCGGTTAAGCTGCGGTTATCGCTGGTTCCAGATAAGTAAACAGAGCTAGTTGTAACGCCAATAACGAGCAGCGAAACAATAAAAACGGACTTACCCTTTAAGTAGGTTTGTTTGGCTTTCAACTGTTTTTTTAAATTTTAAGCAGGGAGCTTTGTTTAAACCCGACAAAAAACCTGGCTTAAGTCCAGATTAGCTGATTGTTTTTGATTTGTAAGGTAAGCTGGCTTATATACTGAAAGTCATTCCGGAAACTTCTGTGGCATTATACTTCTAGGTTTAGCTTTTCCAGGGCCACTAAAAAGTGAATTTGGTTAATGCGTAACCGGTACAAACACTACTTTTTTGGTTTCGAAAAAATCTTCGGTGAAGTAATCCTTCAAATCGTACACCGTGGCTACTAACCCGGATTCGGCAATTTCATCGGTGAGGTCGCCGCCTTTGAGGTAGTACAATCCGTGGGTGGAGGTCGGGTCTTTTTTGTAACTGGTCCGGATCCAGGGATGAAAGGCGGCCAGCCGGGTTACGGCCCGGCTCACCACAAAGTCGTACTTTTCGGCAACTTGTTCCGCGCGCGTATGCGTAGCTTTTACATTGGTTACATGCAAGGTTTCGGCAATGCTTTGCACCACGTGGATTTTTTTACCAATGGAATCAATCAAGTGAAATTTTACTTCCGGAAACAAGATGGCTAAAGGCAAGCCAGGCAAACCGCCACCGGTGCCTACATCCAACACCGCCGAACCCGCCGGAAACTGCACTACTTTGGCAATGCCCAAGGAGTGTAAAATATGATGCACCGCAATGGCATCCGTATCTTTGCGCGAAATCACGTTAATTTTTAAATTCCACTCGCGCAGCAGGTGCTTTAATTGGGCATATTGGTTCAGCTGGTGCACACTTACCTCCGGAAAATAATGTTGTATGATATCCACTTTATTTTAATTCAAAATTAGAAAGCCAAAATTAGAAATTAAATTCTGGGATTTAGCTTGCCGCAGCCAACCTCATTGTTTTTTCAAAAAATACCATACACCTTAAACGAAAAAACCCCAGCCAACGCCAGGGTTCTTTTACTATTCAGAACCAGAAATTTCTAATTTATTAAATCAGGTGCTTTTTGTTTTTGATCATGTCATAGAGCAACTCGCGGGCGCGGTGTAACTGGGCTTTTACCGTTCCCAGTGGCGCATTAAGCTCGGTGGCAATTTCTTCGTACGATAACTCGTCGAAATAGCGCAAGGTTACCAAACGCTGGTATTTATCGGGCAGTTTGGCTACTACAAACTGCATGATTTCAATTTTTTGGTTTTTAATTGCGTTTTCCTGCGGAGTAAGATTGGTATCTTTAAAATCAATATTAATCTCGTCGCCGTTATCAATTTTAATGGCGGAGTCGATGCTCATGGTTTTGATTTTATTCTTGCGGATAAAATCAATGCAGTTATTAGTGGCAATCCGGAAGAGCCAGGTACTAAAAGCATACTCCGGATTAAATTTGTGCAGGTTCCGAAATGCTTTCGCAAAAGCCTCGATGGTTAAATCTTCGGCATCGTCGGGGTTGCGCACCATTTTTAAAACCACGTGGTATACGGGTTTTTTATAAATACTCATCAGTTCGGCGTAGGCTTTTTCGTCACCATCTTCAACCGCCGATTGAATGAGTTTAAAATCGTGTTTTGCTTTCGCAGAGAATTGCTTATTTACTTCCATCTTACTTTTTTAAACAATACAACAGATACGCCCAGAAAAAGGTAATGCAAAAAATAAGCCGCATCCATGAATACTATTCCTATAACCGGCAGCTTTTCATTTAGTTTCCGGGCAATACGGGCATAAGCTGTTAATAGAACGATGCCTCGTACAAAAAAAAGTATGCCGAGCAGCCATAAATATTGCTGCAATAATAGCATAACTAACAAAATTATATAAAAAATAATGTTCGACAGCATAAAAGTTCCAATTCGTAACCTATCGGTCCATTTATACTGTAATCCAACCCGCAGGTGGCGCCGCTTTTGGGTTATCCATTCGGAATAGGTTTGCTTGGGTATACTTACCGTTTGGGCATTGGTACTGATGGCAATGGCTGGGGAGCTGTGAGCTACGGCATTCTGCACAAATAAATCATCATCACCTCCTAAAAACTTAATATGAGAAGCAAATCCTTTGGTTTGATAAAAACATGTTTTCGTGTAGGCTACATTTCGGCCAACGGCCATATAGGCATTATTTTTCAGGGAAAATGATAAATACTGAATTGCCGTCAGCAATGTTTCATAACGGATTAAATTGTTCAGAAAACCCGGTAATTTTAGATACGGCGAGTACCCCAGGATTATGTCGGCCCCAGTAGAAAAACTACTTTGCATGGCCGCTATCCACTTATTGGTTAAAGGTTTACAATCCGCATCGGTTAGTAATAAGTACTCATAACGGGCTACCCGAATACCTAAAGTTAAGGCATATTTTTTTGAATTAAATTCGGCCGGCGTATCATAAACAGTTACGACCCGAATCTGGGAATATTGCGCCTGCCATTCCCGGAGTAAATCGGCGGTTTCGTCCGTAGACCGGTCATTAATGACTACTACTTCGAAGATTGCGTAATCCTGAGCGAGCAAGGCCGGTAAAAGCTGTTGCAAATTCTGGTACTCGTTGTGAGCACTGATAATTACCGAAACCGGTAACTGGTTAGCGGTAGGTTCGGGAGCCGTATAATGCGCTAAAGAATAAAAGTAATAAAAGGTATAACCCACCTGCACCAACACGCACAAAAGCAAAATCAACAGTAGAGAGAGCAAGAAGGAAGCGGTTATAATTTGCGTTTAAAGGTAGCACGAAGTTATGGAAACCAAAAAGGTATTCGCGTTTTTGAAATTAACTTTTAAGGCACTTTAAACTTTTATACAAAGGAAGGTATTGGGAATTGGTATTACAGATGATGAGAATAAGATAATTAGAAATTTCACTTGTTTATCCGCATGGTTCATTTTATTGGCAATATTTAAATTAACCTATTTAAAACTGTAGCGAGTATTAATTTAAATTAAACGAATGCCTTTTAGATTTTTTATCTTTTAAAAATTTGGGTTACTTTAAAGTTGTCTGTACAGCAAATACCCTCCTGATTTGTTTTTTTAACTTCGCCGCTGATGGTAACCAGTAAATTATCCACTAGAAACTCTTGACTTAAATAGCATGGTTTCAGTTTTGTGTCGATGGTTCCTTCTTCCACCAGGTAGTACTGCGAACCGGCATTTGTTACTATGGCAGGTTTATTTTTTATTTCTCTTACGGTTTCTATTTCTGCAAGGCAGTTTTTCCCAGGCACCTCTTCTTCCTTTTCCTTATCACAAGAACTAACCAGCAGGAGAAATAAGGCAAACCCAAATAGTTGAAGTTTGTTCCGGAAAATGCTTTTCGCAAAAACACTTTTGCGAGCATTAGAACCTATCATTTTAAATAAAGACTGCATAGTTGTTTTTTTAAATAAAAAAGAAGCTACAACAAAGAGTCTGGAAATGAGCGTTTGGCTGCACCTTAATGCTTTATAGTATTACGAAACGAAGTACCTTATTAACTTTCTCAACTGTTCCGTGCTTTCTTATCGATGCCTTTCTGTCGTACTTCCTGGCAGTAGTTACAGATGGGGCATACGGGGCATTCCTCACATTTTGGTCCTTTCCAGGTGCAGATACGCTGGCCGTGCCAATACAGGTGTTTGTGAAAATTAAACAACAAAGGCGCTTCTTTGGGCAGCATATCCAGCAAAATGGTGTGCGCTTTTTCGGCGGAAACTTTAGCGCCGATTAACCCTATTCGTTGGCTTACCCGGAACACGTGGGTATCCACGGGTAATACCGGCTTATGAAAATTAAAAAGCAAGAGCAAAGTAGCCGTTTTTAAACCTACACCCGGCAAATCCATTAACCATTTCATGGCTTCATCTACCGACATTTCTTCCAGAAAATGCAAGGAAAAATCCGGCGCTTTTTCCTGGATTAGCCGCAACGTTTTTTGAATGTTAATGGCTTTGGGGCCCGGATATTGGGCGGTTTGCAAAGCTTGGGTTAATTCTTCCAGAGGGGCTACCATTACCTCGGGCCAGGTAGGAAACAATTCGCGCATGCGGTAATAAGCCGTTTCTTCGTTGGCGTGGGTAGTCCGGTGCGATAACATGGTGGAGATTAACTCGTGGATAGGCTCGCGCCGGGGTTTGCGCAAGTCCAGTACGCCGTAAAGTTCGTTTAGCGTTTCGTGGGTCTGCCAGGTTTTTTCGGCCGGGCTTAATTGCTCATTTGCTGGGTTCATGTTAACAATCAGGTTACAACTCAACAAACGTGCTACTTGCCAGAAAGTTAAGGAGCGAGTATCCCGGCAAGAGGGGTTTACGTTAGTTAACCCAAACCTTGTTTTATACTTATTTTATGCAAATAAAATTTTTAGGCACCGGCGGTGCTTTTGAACCCACGTATGGCAACTCAGCGGCTATTATAGAATTTCAAGGGAAAAATCTGCTGCTGGATGCAGGTTTTACCGTTTACCCGAAACTAGTAGAACTAAATCTTTGGCAGCAGCTGGATTATATTTTACTCACGCATTTACACAACGATCATTGCGGCAGCCTGGCTAATATTTTATTGCATTGCGTTTTTCACGGCCAAGGCAAGAGGCCCGTTATTTTGTACCAAACCGAAGATTTTAAGCAGCAAATTGTAGATTTTTTAAATTTTCAACTAAAAGACGCTACGCTGTACACCGAATTTAAACCTTTTACCGAGCTAACCGGCCTTATTTACCTGGACACCTATGGCCGCCATTCTATTGAATTCCAAACGTACAGTTTTATTCTGGAGGAGAATGGCAAACGCCTGGTGTACTCCGGCGATCTGGGTGACAGCAAATTTTTATTTGACTACCTGGGTACGCTGCCGGAGCTTGCCACCACAGTATACCATGATGTTTCGTTTAACCCCGAAAACAAAGGCCACGCCTTTTACACGGCATTAAGACCTTACCAGAACAAGTATCCTATTTTCGGTTATCACTGCGACCCGACCCAGCAACCGGCCGATAACACCATCCCGCTGGTTTATCAGCAACCCGGTTTATGTTATTCATATTAAGTTTGGTTTCACCACGGGTTATTACTTTATTTTCATTATTGCGCTCAATCATAAACTAATAGCTGGTAAATAAAACCAGGCGTCTGTAAATCTATGTCCGCGATTCCGCGTACAAGTCTTTTTATTTCCTTTGATACTTCTGCCAGACCTGTATATTTGAATTATATTGTACCAAGCCGCCTGCGCGGTTCCGCTGCCCGACTATGATAGCTGATGTTCTGCTTACTATTCTTTTGGTGTTACTTAATGGTTTTTTTGTTGCTGCCGAGTTTGCGATTGTAAAAGTACGGGCCTCCCAAATTGAGCTCCGCGCCCAAGCGGGCAATAGCCTGGCCAAGGTAGCTTTAACCATGATTAATAATCTGGATGCGTATTTATCGGCTACCCAGCTGGGTATTACCCTGGCCAGTTTAGGTTTAGGCTGGATTGGGGAAAAGGTAGTTGCCAGTATTATTATTAACATCATGGTATGGGCTGGTTTTCAGGGCAACGATGCCTTGGCCCACAGCATTGCCATTCCGATTGCTTTTGCGGTAATTACCGTTCTGCACATTGTGTTCGGGGAACTAGCGCCTAAATCGTTGGCTATTCAGCGCTCCGAAGCCACCAGCTTAGCGGTTTCTATTCCGCTAAAAGTTTTTTATTTTATTTTCCGGCCTTTTATCTGGTTCCTGAACGGCTTCTCTAACCTGATTCTGCGGGCGTTTGGTATTTCGCCCATGCACGGTTCCGAAGTACATTCTTCGGAAGAATTGCGGTTGTTATTCGAGCAAAGTAAAGAAAGTGGCGCTATCCAGGATTCGCAGCACGAGTTAATGGACAATGTTTTTCAGTTCAACGACCGGATGGTAAAACAGATCATGGTGCCGCGTACCAAACTGGCCGCTTTGGATATTGAATCGCCGGAAGAAAAAATCCTGGACATGGTTTTTACCGAAGGATACTCGCGCATTCCGATTTACAAAGAAACCATTGATAATATTGTGGGCGTATTGTACGTGAAAGATTTACTGGTCATTATCCGGCGCAACGAAGTTATTGACCTGACAAAATTAATGCGGCCGCCGTATTTTGTGCCGGAAACTAAAAAAATTCACCGGTTGCTGCAGCATTTTCAGCGCAGCCACATGCACATGGCCATCGTATCGGATGAGTTTGGCGGCGTTTCCGGTTTGGTTACCATGGAAGATATTATGGAAGAACTGGTGGGCGAAATACAGGATGAGTACGATGAAGAAATTCCGGTAGTCGAGAAAATCAACGAGTTTGAATACCGGGTAAGCACCGCCGCTTCCATCCTGGATGCGAACGACTTTTTGCCTTATCCTTTACCCGAAGGCGAAGATTATGAAACCGTGGGCGGTTTACTTAACGTGATTTACGGCGCTATTCCGGAAGTGGGCGACACCGTGGTTTACAATGAATATGAATTTAAAGTACTCGAAAAATCACAACGTAACATTGAAATTGTGTTGCTTAAAGTTACCGAAGACAAACAAGACGATATTCTTTAACCCCTTGTAAGAACATTTTTAAAATTTTCGCTTAAAACCCTTTCCGTTTTGTTAAAATTTGTTGCATTCAAACTATAGCTAACCAAAATAAGTCTATGAACATTAACTTACAACAAGCCGAAGCAGCTATTCAGGCAGCTCAGCAAAAAGCCACCGAATTAGGTGTAAAAATGAATATTGCGGTGGTAGATGCTGGTGCCAATTTAACGGCCTTCGCCCGTATGGATGGCGCCTGGCTAGGTTCTTTGGATATCTCCATTAAAAAAGCGAAAACAGCGCGTTTTTTTGACATGAACACCGGCGAGATTGGTAAATTATCGCAGCCGGGTGGCCCATTATATAACATCGAACATTCCAACAACGGCCTAATTACATTTCCGGGGGCATTCCTATTCGCGATGGTTCCAATGCAATAATTGGCGCTATTGGAGTATCCGGTGATTCCGTAGAAAACGACCATACCGTAGCCGAAGCGGGCGTACAAGGCATTCAATAAATTAACCGGAGAGAAATTCTGCGCATAAAGGCTTCTCTCCGGCTTTCTTATTTTAGCCAGTTCTTACCATGATTAGTTACCAGGCCGATCGATTTTTTAAATTTTTATATCGGTTCCCAGCTTTTCGCAATTGAAAACTAATCCGTTTACTTTTTTAAAGTAGCATTGGCTAAACGAATGCCGCTGGTTAACATCATGGTATCTTCCAGCAATGCATAAACCCAATCGGGCACCGCGGTATTTTTAACTAAACGCGTCCGGAGAAAATAGAAAGCATACGATCCGGCAATTGCGCCAGCTCCCCCCAGAAGAGCCCCTACCCACTTAGATTGCTTGTTTTGCTGACTATAGCCAGCTCCCACCAATGCTCCGGATAAAATTCTAAAACTTAATACGGGGGCAGCAATCCGGTTGGGCGCACCCGGTAATTTATCCCCAATAATTTCGGTAGCAGCTAGTACTTTTAGCCCGGTGGCTACTTTCGCGGATTGTAAAAAACGCAAAGGTGAACCCGCTAAGGCCGGTGAAAAAGAACGGGATAAAAAATGACTCGCCAAAGCCGGAGCCGACATGCTGCGCATGCCCGCAATAACGCCCCAGCTAAATGCGGGCCAGGCAGAAATAATATCAGTATTTGCCATATAATTGTAGTATGTAAATCAGCTACCTATACGGCAATAGTAGTTTATGGGAGTATTAATTTTATTTTTTTTAAAAATAGTCATCCTTAATACCTGCATTTTGCCTTTACGCAGCTTCATTCGGCTTTTTACGTTTTAAAAGGCCATATTTAACGCTGTAACATGTTCATAATTATCCTGTTACAGGCTGGTGCAATCACAGCGGGGACGGCGTATGAACCAAAAACTAGTACTTTTAATTTTTGGCTTATTTTCAGGCCAACTACTCTGGGCCCAAACTACCGATACTACTCATGCCGAACCGCCGAAATTATTTTTGAACTGCCCGGGCAATTGCTTTCAGGATTTTGTGAAGACCGAACTTTCTTTATTTGATATTGTGCGCGACCAGGTGCAAGCCGACATTCAGGTGCTGGTAATCGATGCCGATAATGCCGGGGGCGGTAAACTGTATACCTTAACTTTTTATTGGTCAAAATTATTTTAAAGAACTTCAGGATACCCTCACCTTTTCAACCAAAGCCTCCGACACCGAAGCTATTATTCAAAAGCAACTCCTCCAAAAATTAAAACAAGGGCTCATTCGCTACCTGGCCCGCACCGGGTTAGAAGACCAGATTACCGTAGAATTTAAAAAAAGGGCTCCCGAAGAAGCCATGGTGGCGGAAGATAACTGGAACTATTGGGTATTTACCCCGAACATCAGCGGTACTTTTCAAGGAGAAAGTAATTCCAAATCCATGTCGCTGGATAACTCTTTTTCGGCAAAACGAATAACAACCAAGTCGCGGGCCAGCCTGGACGGGTATTTTAACTACGATAACAAGAAGTTTAAAGTAAATGAGAAAGATGTTGCCGTTGGCTATACCAGTTACGGATTAGATGCCCGCTACGTGAAAAGTTTTAAGGAGCATTGGTAGAGCGGTCTGATTTATTCGTTTTATCACTCCGTGTATGAAAATATTAAAGCGTCGCACCGGTTGTCGCCGGCCCTGGAGTATCATTTGTTTCCTTACTCCGAAAATATCCGGCGGCAGTTCCGGTTAGCGTACCAAATTGGGTATAACCAGTTTTCGTTTCTGGAAGAAACTATTCACAACCGCACCAAACAGCTGGTACCTTATCAAAAGTTTTCGGTGGTAGTGGATTATACCCAAACCTGGGGAAACATGAACACTATTTTAAATTTTGCCACTTTTCTCAACGATTTTCAGCGCAATCGCCTGAGCCCGGATAACCAACTTACCGTGCGGGTAGCGGAAGGTTTATCGGTATCGCTTTCCGGATCTGTTTCTTTAATTAACAACCAAATAGCGCTGGCCAAAGCCGAAGGATCGGAAGATGTTATTTTACTGGGTATCGGCAGTTATCCACCAATTTTTCGTATTACTCCCAAGTTGGCATTAGTTATACTTTTGGTTCTACCAATAACTCCGTCGTGAACGTTCGTTTAAACCAGATTGATTAAGGCTGGAGTACAGCCATTTTTTAAATTTTTAATCCTAAGAAAGCTCAAAATTTAAAAAAAGGTCAAAAAGCTACGCTTACTTCATAGCTGATCTATATTCTCTAAGTACTGTTGCGCTTGTTCCAGAATGGCCGCTTTTGTTTCGGGTTCCATGTTGTACCAGGCTTTATAAATCATGCTGATGCGGGGATTCTTGGCCAGTTTGCTTTCGTGCTGGTCCAAAAAATTCCAGTACAAACTGTTAAACGGACAAGCTCGGTCGCCAATCTTTTTATTTTTATCGTAATAACAGCCTTGGCAATAGGAGCTCATCCGGTTAATATAGGCCGCCGTGCTCACGTACGTTTTAGTACCGATTTGTCCGCCGTCGGCAAACTGACTTAAGGCCCGGGTGTTAGTAATTTCTACCCACTGAATAGCGTCAATGTAAATACCCAGGTACCAGGCATCTACTTCGTCGGGGTGCGAACCGGCTAGTAAAGCAAAGTTACCGGTTACCATTAACCGCTGAATATGGTGGGCGTACGCATAATGGAGCGACTGCGAAATTGCGTGCTTCAAACAATTCATTTTGGTTTTCCCGGTCCAGTACCAAACCGGTAATTTCTGGGTATTTTCTAAAAAATTTGCTTTTTCCAGGTCGGGCATTTTTAACCAGTACATGCCGCGCATAAACTCCCGCCAGCCTAAAACTTGCCGTATAAATCCTTCTACCTGGTGAAATGCTATCTGGCCGGCGCTTTCTTGCCATTCCCGGATTACGCGTTGTACTACTTCGCGGGGCGCTAACATTTTAGAATTCATACAAAAAGAAAGCCGCGCGTGGTACAACGACCAGGAATGCGGTGTCATGGCATCCTGGAAAGTACCAAACAAAGGCAAACTGTTCTGCACAAAGTATTCCAGCAACGCCAGCGCTTGCGCCCGGTTAATGGGCCAGCCAAAATCGCCTTCGGGCAAAAAACCCATGGTGGCAATGCCGGCGGTTTCTACTTCCAGTTTAATCTCGGCAATATTGTTCGCGAACAGCAAGGGCGCCGTGGGCAAATGGTTGGCCGGCATTTTCTGGCGATTATCCTGGTCGTAATTCCATTGTCCGGTTTCGGGTTCGTCGCCGGCCATGAGCACCTGATGCTTTTGCCGCATGTACCGGTAAAAATTTTCCATTACAAAGGTTTTCCGATTCTTGAAAAAGTTACCTAACTCGGCGCGGGTACTGTAAAAATGTTCGGTATCGTAAACTTCGGTTGGTATGGGTAAAGCTTGCGCAATGCGTTGTAGCTCCTGGTCCAGGCGGTATTCATCGGGCAGTAAGTATTCCAGTTTTTTAAAAAAATGAGTGGTAAGTAAGTCTTGCAGATTGTGTTCAAACGATTGCTTATTGATTGGATCAGAAATTTTGAAATAAATAACCTGATGTCCTTGTTCCTGCAAGGTAGCGGCAAACTGGCGCATGGCGGCAAAAAAAGCCATTACTTTTTGTATATGATGCACCACGTAATCGGTTTCCTGCCGAACCTCCATGAGCACATAGGTAACAGAAGCATCGGTACGTAAAAACCAGGAGTGCTGGCTGTTTAATTGGTCGCCTAGTATCAGGCGGAGGGTTTTGTTTTCCGGCATCGTTCGCTGCAATATGTAACTTCATCCCATACCTTTTCCCATTTTTTGCGCCAGGTAAAGGGCTTGTTACAAACGATACAAACTTTAACGGGTAAATGTTGTTTCTTTACACCTTTCATAATACTAATAACGGGTATTTAGGTAGCACCCAGCATCTTAGCAACCCAGGTATTTTAGTTGAAATAGAATTAGCCAAAAGATAAGCTTGAAACCAACTCGGTTATGTTTAGTTTAAACGGCGAATTCCTTTGCCTTAAAAAAACAACTAGCCGATTCAGAATAAACAGTTTATTTATAAATATATAGATTCACCGGAACGCCGTTTTTGAGTTAAATACAAATAATTACCTTTGTTTCTAATACCGGGTTGCTGAATCGGGTAAGTAGGCCAAAAGCTTTGATTTTTTAGAGTAAATTTTAAAAAATTAAATTACCGGATTACCTACCCCGCCCGTATAACCCGCATTATTTTAGATTATGAAAAGTACCTTAACGCCAGAAACTTCTTTGCCGCAGCAAGTAGTTCAGCAAACTGTTTTCCCGATTTTATTTGCCATTAGCTTTTCGCATTTACTCAACGATACCATGCAATCGCTGATTCCGGCTATATACCCTTTGCTGAAAACAAGTTTCCGGCTCGATTTTGCGCAGATTGGCTTAATTACGTTAACGAACCAGTTAACAGCCTCTATCTTGCAACCTTTCGTCGGGTTTTACACCGATAAAAAGCCCCAGCCTTACGCCCTGGTACTGGGAATGGGCTTTACTTTAATTGGTTTACTGCTTTTATCGCGCGCTGGTAGTTTTCCTTTAATGCTCCTGGCGGTAGGTTTAGTAGGGGTAGGATCCTCTATTTTTCACCCGGAAGCGTCCCGGATGGCGCATTTAGCTTCGGGGGCCGGCGCGGAATGGCGCAGTCGTTGTTTCAATTGGGTGGCAATGCGGGTAGTTCTTTGGGGCCCATTTTAGCTGCTTTAATTATTGTGCCGTACGGCCAAACCAAACTCGCCTGGTTCTCGCTTACAGCTTTGCTGGCCATGCTGGTATTGGGCTGGGTAGGCACCTGGCAGAAAAAACATACCGCTGCTATTAAAAAGAAAATAGTAGCCGCCCCGGTAGAATTTACCCAAACGCTTTCCCGCAACCGGGTTGTTTTTTCTTTAGGTATTTTACTGATTTTAATTTTTTCGAAGCACGTGTACCTGGCCAGTATGACGAGTTATTTTACTTTTTACCTGATCGATAAATTTCATGTTTCGGTGCAAAGCTCCCAAATGTACTTGTTCGTGTTTTTATTTTCGGTGGCGGCGGGTACGTTTATCGGCGGACCCATTGGCGACCGGTTCGGCCGTAAATACGTGATCTGGGGTTCTATTCTGGGCGTTGCTCCTTTTACTTTGCTCCTACCCTATGCCAATTTATTCTGGACTGGTGTACTTATTGTTTTAATTGGAGTTATTCTTTCTTCGGCTTTTTCGGCCATTCTGGTGTATGCCCAGGAACTGATACCGGGTAAAATCGGGTTAATTGCCGGTTTGTTTTTTGGTTTTGCTTTTGGCATTGCCGGCATTGGTTCCGCGGTTCTTGGCGAAGTGGCCGACCACACCAGTATTAATTTTGTTTTTAAAATTTGCTCGTTTTTACCTTTAATTGGTTTACTAACCGCCTTTTTACCGAATCTGGAGAATAGTAAAAATAAAAATTGACAAAATAATTTAGCTTTTATTTTCAAATAAAATGACAATGAGCCAACCCTTATCAGCTTGGTTTAGAACGGTATTTTGCATTAATTAAACGCTTGAATTCTAAACTTTTCTGGCCAAAATTGATTAATAATCCAACTTCTAAATCATAAGCTTCTAGGTAATTAATGCTTTGCGCCAGGTGTACGTCTTCTAGTTTAGTTAAAGCTTTTAATTCCACGGCAATAACCGATTTTACTAAAAAATCGACGCGCCGGGTGCCAATTTGTTCTTCTTTATAAAAAATAGGCATTTCAAATTCCCGGCTGAATTCTATTCCTTGCCAATGCATTTCTTGAGCTAAAGCCCGCTGGTAAATTACTTCCTGAAAACCATTACCCAGAATTTTATGCACCTCCATGGCACAACCAATAATTTTACCGGTAATCTCCGAATACTTATATGGGCCTGTTGTCATTTGTCAATGTCTGAAAAATGTCTGAACTGTGATTAAACAGAATAATTTGATTAGTAGGATTACCGAAATGTCTAAACCACAGATTAAACTGATTGATTTGATTAATAGGATTACCGAAATGTCTGAACTATGATTAAATAGATTAATTTGATTAATAGGATTACCGAAATTTAAAAAATCAGAAATAAATAGAGAAAATCAAAATTAAAAATCATAGTTAATCTTAAAAATCAGTTTAATCTGTGGTTAAGACTTCCCCTTCTTTTCTTTTACAAACAAACCGGCGGTGTATTTCTCGTAGAGCTCAAACAAAAACTCCATGCGTTTGGCTTCGGAGGCGAAGGCTTGCGGACGGTAGCATAAATCAACGGCTTTATCGAGTTCCTGGTGGGCTTTTACTAGGGTAGGCGGCATCGTGAGCGGGTCGTAGAGGTCGGCGAGGGAACTGGTGGGGAAGGCGGCGCGAACATCCAGCACTTTTTGCGCGGCTACTTCTACGGCTTTTATTTGCTTTTCGCTCGGGTTCTCCAGCCAGGGGAAGTTGTTGTAATATCAATGACGCGAAGTCAACTTATCCTTTAAACGTCGTTTAACATCATTAATATCTATAGAATTCTTGTACAATGTTCCACTTACAATATTAGCATGAGTAGTACCTTTTATTATAGATAATTCAGGAGTAAATCTACCATTAAACTCATCCTCAACAAATTTATAACCTAAGAAAACAACATTACTCTCATTGATTGGACTAGATGCTATATTTCCTATCTGAAGAATACGTTCAAGTACGGTATCTTGCATAACAGAAACAATTATGGTCTTCCACATTGAATGTTGAAAGCCTTTATCAATCAATTGTGTAACATATCTTTTATAAACATTTTTCCAATTAAAGCTGTAAGTAGGCGCTCGTTCAAGCATTTCACTATTAGTCAATGCATTATAAGCAGGAAAATAACTACCTGTTATATCCACAGCTTGAAGCTCAACAGAAACAAATTTATGTATTTCGCCCCATTCGTCCATTTCAGCTAGAACCATGTCCATGTTTCCCAAATGGCCAAGTTTAACCTCATTTATGATTTTTACTCTTTCGATTGCAGGCTTAGGTCCAGGCCAACAATTTTCTATTATATCTTTAACAATATCAATATCATTAAATCTTTTTGGGCAAACACAAATTGGAGTTCTATTATACTGAGTTCTAAAAACAGTACAAACAGGAAAAGGACCAGAAACTTGTTGAGATCTCTTTGTGCATACCCCTTCAAGAAAGGGACATAGGTAATCTGCATTAGCAGGATTGCGCATCTGTGTCGCGGTTCACCAAGGATTTCACAGATGATATTGGCTGGATCTATTTGCATTTAATTGAGTGAATGTAAGCTGTTTCTTTATTTCAATTGCTATTACTTCAGCCAGAAGTGGAGGAACAGCGTTACCTACTTGTCTATATTGTTCCGTGCGTGGACCTTGGAAAATGTAATGATCAGGAAAAGATTGAAGACGTGCGGCTTCCCTTACTGTAATACTTCTTTCTTGAGTAGGGTGATAAAATGTTCCCCAATGAATATCACACTTAGTAAGAATAGTAGATGATAGACCAGTTTCCTTTAGCCTGCCATACCTTTTCGTGTGATCACTTCTCTTAGCTCGTTTCATCCCTGTTGGTAATAGTTCATACGGAATGTCGCGCCAACTTCCACCTTGCGGCACATAATGCATTCGTTTCAAATTAATCTCAGATAACTTAGGAGCTTCATGATTAGTTATAAAAATAGATTTTTTTCTCATCGTTTTTTGAAAATTGGAAGCTTGATCAAAAGGTATCTTATAATTAACACCATAGTCAGTTCCTTGTCCATTTTCAATTTCTGGCAAATCAGAAATTGCATCCTTAACTGTTGTAAAATTACTTATATTATGTAAGGGCTTTGGCCAAGTTATAGGATTAGCAATTCTATTAGCAATTATAACAATTCTTCTACGTTCCTGAGGAACTCCAAATTCTTCAGCTTTCAATATTCTACTTTCAATATTGAAATATCCTAAAGCAAATAATCCTCTCGTAATTTCTTTAATAGCTTGACCATTAGCAACTGAGGTCATTCCAGTAACATTTTCAATAACTACATACTTTGGAAATAGACCTTCAACTATTCTTAAATACTCTCTGAATAACCCGCTACGCTCATCATGCATTCCTCGTTGGTGGTTATACACACTAAATGCTTGACAAGGTGGCCCACCAACAAGGCAATCTAAATCACCATGCTGTAAGTTCGTCACATTTAAAAAATCTTGAGCATCTATATCTTGAATTGGTCCATCTAAAAAAAACGTATCTGGATGAGTAACTTTGAATGTTTGAGCTGAAAATTCATCAAAGTCGTTAGCAGCCAGAATTTTAAAACCAGCATTCTTAAATCCTTCGGATAAGCCTCCTGCTCCAGCAAATAAGTCGATAGCGGTCAATTCCATTTTGTAAAGTTAATTGATAGTTCTATGGTAATATTATCAAACATAAGAAATAAATTTTATAATGCTAATTAGATTAGCTAGGTCACTATTAATTTAATTGATAAAAATACAATCAAAATTTATAGCAACTTAAAGAATCTTTGGTTCTGAACTTCTAATTCATCATTTCTAATTTGAAGAAGTACTAGTTTAGAGCATATTACTTAGATATATTATAAATTAGAATGAAAAACCTTAAGTACACCAGAATGTATTTGGGTAAGTCGTAATCCTTCAGGCCCGGAAAATAATCAATGGCTTGCTGGTACGCCTTGCTTAAATCGCGGCCCCGGCTTTTCATTTCCACCAGTATTACGCCTTTCCAGAGCAAATCTATAAAGCCGGCTTTGTTGCCTAGCTTATTTACCCGTTGCTCAAACTGGGCTAAACGCCGTCGGCTAATACCGAACACGTTAAAAAAACCATCCAGAAACGATTTGGCTTCGGCATCTTCGCTGGTTTCGTTTTCCCATTCTTTACTAAACCGCACCGCGCGGTCTTTTACTTCGTTCCAGCTCAGAGCGGCCATGTTTACGCGTTTGTTTATAACCTAATAAAAAGTCTGAACTATGATTTATTCGATTATTTTGATTACCCTGATTACTAAAAATCAGCAAGAAATAAAAATTATAATAATCAAATCAATCATTTAAATCACAGTTCAAACTATTTAATTACACTACCCTAGTTAATCAAAAAAATCAGGTTAATCCGGGTTTAAGACTTTAAATTAAACTTTTCCGGCTCCCGGCCTAAGGCTATCCGGATATGCCCCAGATGGTGCGCTACGTGCCAGGTGGCCATGTACAGCATTTGCTTTAAACTCAGATGCAATTGCCGGGTAGCGTGGTAGTAGGTTTTGCTGAGCGTTTGCTCATCTAAGGTTTTAAATAAGGCCACGTAGCGCTCATTAACGCCTTTAAAAATAAGTAAGGAGCTACCAATCGGTTCTTGGGTAGAATCCGGTAATGCCGCCCAATCATCCATGCGAATAATCGTAATCTCGTAGTTTTCCTCGGTGAGCGCTTTTTTCAGGCGCAGGAAGTTAGTCAGGTGAATATCGGCAACGTGGTGCACCAATTGCCGCACGGTCCAGGCACCCGGGCGGTACGTTTTGTTAAGATTGGTTTCGGCGAGATTGGTTATTAATTCTTCGTAGCGAGGCGGGGCATTTTTTAAAAATTGCAGCAAGCCCACTATTTCGTCGGGCGTATAATCGGGTTTCGGTTGAAACCGGCCCACCGGGTATTGCACGTGTTCCATCAGTTTTTATGGTAAATCAGTTTTTTAAATTTTCTTTCTTCTGCTCCGTTTTTCTTCCGCGATTCAAGTGTCCTATTTTTTTAAGAAAATCGGTAGCCATTTACACCAACGCTTAACCGGAATCAATAATAATTAAAAATCCGGTAAGCTTTAAAACTCACCGGATTTTTAAATCAAAGAATACAATAAGTAAAAGGACAAATTAAAAGATACATTCCAATATTGAAAATACAAGGTTAAATCACTGATATTTAAATTATTACGTTTTATTTTGTCTTGATACTTGTGTCTTACTACTTGTGTCCATTTACTTAGTTATAATAATAAAGCCTTAAACTTTTATCTTTTTCCATTTGCCCCGCCGGAATAAAATAATGCTCGCTAACGTAAGGCCCGTTTCGGCGACCGGAATAGCGACGAATACGCCGGTAGGTCCCATTTGTAAAAACTTAGCTAAAAAGTAAGCCAACGGAATCTGAAAAAACCAGAAGCCGAAAAGGTTAACCCAGGTGGGCGTCCAGGTATCGCCGGCGCCGTTAAAGGCATTCATGAGTACCATGCCGATGCCGTAGAAAATATAACCAACACTCATAATTTGAATGGCCTGTACGGCTACTTCCTGGATATGCGCATCGTTGGTAAAAAAGGAAACAAACCAGTGCGCTCCGGCCAAACTGAGAACCGTGATAACCGCCATAAATACCACATTATACTTCGCGGTTTTAAAAACAGCTTGCTCGGCGCGCTGAATTTCCTGGGCTCCCAGGTTTTGACCTACCAGCGTAGAAGCCGCGTTGCTCAAACCCCAGGCGGGCAACATAAAAAACATGAGCAGCCGCAGTGCCGTTTGGTAGCCGGCCGAGCCGTGGTCGCCGCCAGTGGTAGCCACTAAT
Organism: Adhaeribacter pallidiroseus; assembly: GCF_003340495.1. Lineage (NCBI taxonomy): Bacteria > Pseudomonadati > Bacteroidota > Cytophagia > Cytophagales > Hymenobacteraceae > Adhaeribacter > Adhaeribacter pallidiroseus. The sequence goes on along the minus strand of NZ_QASA01000001.1, from coordinate 946,442 downwards.
TGGGCCAGAAAAATCCAGCTGCAGGAAGCAATTACGAACTGTAACACGGCCGGCGAAGCAATTTTGATTAAAGATTTGATTAAATCCCAATCCGGGGTAAAATGAATTGCCAAGATTTTAATTGCATTTTTGCCGTTAAAAAGATGATATAATTGGTACACTACACCTAAACCACGCCCCAAAGCCGTAGCAACAGCGGCTCCCGTTAAGCCAAAAGCCGGAATAGGCCCGAGGCCATTGATAAACACCGGACACAAAATAATATTAGCGGCATTCGCGACCCACAAACTTTTCATGGCGATGGCAGCATTACCGGCTCCTCGGAAAATACCATTAATTAAAAAAAGTAAGGCAATAAAAACACTGCTGCCCATCATGAGTTGCATAAACGGCGTACCCCGCTGAGCCACTTCGGCTGATGCTCCCATCCAGGTTAAAATTTGGGTGGCAAAAACTAGCCCCAGAATGCTGATAACCGTGTTCAGCACCACCGCAATTAGAATAGCCTGCATACCCGCCTTAGAAGCGGCTACCGCATCTTTTTCGCCAATGCGGCGCGAAACCACCGCTGTAGCGGCCATACTCATGCCAATAGCTAAAGAATAAATAACCGTTAACACCGATTCCGTTAAACCCACCGTCTGAATGGCGTAACTACTGTCGTGCAAATGCCCGACGAAGTATAAATCTACCAAGGCAAATACCGACTCCAGGATCATTTCGAGCATCATGGGAATAGCCAGTAAAATCACTGACCGCCGGATGCTCCCCACGGTATAATCTATTTCGCCGCCTTGCAGCGATTGTTTGAGAATAGAAAAGAAAGCAGTGCGTTTGCTCTGCGTAATAACAGTTTGCGACATGATTGAAAAATAATTAAAACAAAAAGAAATGCGCTGTGCGGAAGCACAACCTTAAGAAAGTAAAGAAGAGAAACGAGCCCTAGTTACGGGGCGGGCTGCTAAAACAATCATAGTTCGTCGCAAAATGAGGTTCAAATATAAAGTATTAAATTGTTGTAGTGCAAGCATTTTTTTAATTTTTTTAAAAATATTCCTAGCCACAACGCCAGGCAACCTTCTGAAAATAAGCTAAATACTCTTATTTAAGGCCGCGATAATGCCGGAACCCTCACCCATCTGGCACGTACATGCAGAAACATTTTACCGGTTGTTCCGCCATAAAACAGAATAACGGGTAAGCGAAAAAAGGAATTACTATTATTATAAAAAGAGGAATACGAACATGACAGGTAAAGCAATATTAAATGGTTTAGCTGCCGGGTTGGCCGGCGTAGCCGCCATGACTTTGGCGGAAAAATTAGAACAACTTATTACCAAACGGCCAAATTCGTACGTACCCGCTCATACCCTGGAGCGTTTACTAAACTTACCCCATAAACCCGATGAGCAACGACTCGGCCTTAACTGGACCATGCACTGGGGCCAGGGCATTATAATGGGCATCGTGCGGGGCATTATGGCTGAGCGTGGCATAAGAGGACCGGTTGGATCTTTTCTTTTTTTAAATTTACGTTTGCTTAACGATCAGACTTTGGAAAATGCGACTGGCGTAGGTGCTCTCCCTTGGACCTGGCCCAAAGACGAGCAGGTAATTGATTTGATCCACAAAGGAATTTACGCGTTTACGACCGGCGCAGTGGCCGATTTATTAGTGGCTGGTCCTCCCGGCTCACCCGACCATCGCCCGGGCTGGACTGTAGGAGAAAAAGCGTAAGTTTTTTAAATTTTTTTGCTGGCGCAGTAACTACTTTCAGTTATTAACCCCGGCAGTTTTATTAAAAGCCATTGGTTTAAAATAACCAGTGGCTTTTTGATGTAAAGGCGCTTTTTCGGAAAAACTACCTTTTGTTTTACAGAGGTATATATTTTTTAAATATGGTTCGCCGAGTAAACTACACCGCATTTTTCTTTTTTCCCGCGAAAATAGATTAACTTATGCCGAGCATTTTAAATTAACTCTACAACCTGCCGAAATTTTGATTCTTATGGAAAATACAATGGCCGCATCGCGGTGGTACCGTTTAATTCCAGTTGCCTTTATTACTTATAGCTTGGCTTACCTCGATCGGGCCAATTTTGGGTTTGGGGCCGCTAGCGGCATGGCCGCCGATTTAAAAATTACGCCGGCCATGTCGTCGTTATTAGGGTCTTTGTTTTTTTTAGGTTATTTCTTTTTTCAAATTCCGGGAGCTCATTACGCGGCGACAAACAGCGCTAAAAAACTTATTTTTTGGTCTTTAATTGCCTGGGGCGGATTAGCTACCGCCACGGGTATGGTAAGCAATGTACAGGTGCTTATTGTCATCCGGTTTGTGCTGGGAATTGTAGAAAGCGCGGTTATGCCCTCGATGTTGATTTTATTAAGCAACTGGTTTACCAAGGCCGAGCGTTCTAGGGCCAATACTTTTTTAATTTTAGGTAATCCCGCCACTATTCTATGGATGTCCATTTTATCGGGTTACTTAATTAATTCGGTGGGTTGGCGCTGGATGTTTATTTTGGAAGGTTTACCCGCCGTAGTCTGGGCCTTTTTCTGGTGGCGATTAGTAGATGATAAGCCGCAAAATGCGAAATGGTTATCTGAATCGGAAAAACAAGGTTTAGCGGCTCAATTGCTAGCCGAACAACAAGGCATTAAGCCCGTGAAAAATTATGCGCAAGCCTTTAAATCGCGCACGGTTATTCTGCTGAGTTTACAATACGCTTTCTGGAGCATTGGCGTGTACGGTTTTGTCATGTGGCTGCCGTCTATCATAAAAGCCGCGCCCGATATGAATATTGTTAAAACCGGCTGGTTAGCGTCGGTACCCTACGTATTGGCCATTATTGGCATGTTATGCGCCTCCTATTTTTCCGATAAAACATTAAACCGCAAAGCTTTTGTGTGGCCGTTTTTGTTAATCGGGGCACTGGCTTTTTATGCTTCTTACGCCATTGGTCCGAATAATTTCTGGCTGTCGTTTGGCTTGTTAATTTTGGCGGGTGGCGCCATGTACGCGCCTTACGGACCATTTTTCGCGATTATACCGGAGCTTTTACCGCGCAATGTAGCCGGAGGCGCCATGGCCTTAATTAACAGCATGGGGGCCTTAGGTTCATTTGCTGGCGCGTACTTAGTGGGTTATTTAAATAGTTCTACCGGTGGTTTTGGGGCTTCGTACCTTTTTATGTCGGGCTCCCTTCTACTTTCTGCCATACTAACTTTAATCGCTGTAAAATCGTCGGGTAACCAGCCCGTGGTGCAAGGGCAACCAACTTTTAACCGAATACAACAAGCTTAAGTAACAACTCATTGGTAATTTAACCTAATAGATCTACGTAAAAGCAGAAGGCAGCCAAAAATTTAAAAAATCAGGCGAGTGTTAGTACTAGTTACCCGATTTCCCGGGAGCTTTTATCAAATCCGTCGTTTGCAAAACAGGCTATCTAAAGCGTAAGAACACTATTTAAATTTAATTCAGAAAATAAGCAAACTATTATGATTTTCAACAAACTGTTTGCTATAAAAGGTTGTTACTAAATAAACACAAATTATCTTAAAATAATTTTAGTCTTTTCTATTAAATAACCGTTAACAGTATACAATTAAACGAAACGATCATGCAAGAATTTAGATATTTAGTTAACGCGCTCATTCGGATTTTTACCTCTTTAAATAGTAAGTACGGCGACAAAAAACTACAACCGGCTTACGTAAGAATTCAGAAATAAAGATAAAGGGGTACTACTAGCCAGGCGGTAGTACCCTTTTTTTTTACCTATAATACCTAGTCCTATAAATACCTGCCTTTAGCCAAACGAATCCTCCATTTAAGCCCTTCCGTTTTTATTTATTCAAAAACAGTTATAGCTAATTTCTGTTTTTTCATTTTACTATCTTTTTACCTGTATGCCAGAAAATAAAACTAATTCCCGCATTAGTAAAACTACCGCAATTTTTACCATTCTGGCTATTATCATATTCGTGGTACTAACTTCGCAGGCACTAAAGCGGAGTGCCGAACGGCACCGGGTGAAAGAGCCTTTGTCGCAGCCCAACCAAGCCGTAAACTCCCAAAATCAGTAATTTTTTTAAATTATTCTCTTGCCGGATGCACTGAAACCATTGAGCAGGTTAATACGATTTTTTTAATTTTAATTTAGTTGCGGAATGCCGGTGGGCATTATAGCTGTTGACTTATGGTATCGGCTTTAGTGTTTAATTTTGCCCTGGTAAAAGGCAATCATCTATCCGGTAATAGGGGCATAAGCCTTTAAAATTTATAGTTTATGGCGGGAGCATACCCCTGTTATTAAGAGGTATTAGCTCCACATACATCTTTATAGTAAAAGAGATTACTTACTATATTTATAATTTACTTACTTAACCTTGCCCTTCTTAAAAGTTAAAATAAGCCTTTTCCATACAGGCTTGCCGAACTCCTGCATGACTAATATTTAAAAAAACTGCTTTCAAATCCTTCGTACGCCTCCTTATCACGAGTTTCCCAATCCAGTTTGAGTGGTATTGCCTACATAATTAAGTAGTAGTACCTATTCAGAAAAGACCGGGCCTACTCTACCTTTGCTTCCTGATTTTAAAGGATATACTTGCCGAATGGTTAATTTTTCTGTAAAGTAATCATCCGAGCCTATTAGTAGCCAACTCCATCCAAAATAAACGCATGAAAAAAACAGTATTATTTTTATTTCTTCTGCTCCTGGTTTTATCCACTCAAGCACAAGATATTATTTATAAAACTTCGGGCGATAAAGTAACGGCCCGGGTAAAAGAAATTACTCCTTCGGCCATTTTATACCAAACGACCGATTCTCTGCAGGGCCCAACCCTATCCCTAGCCAAAGCCGAGGTATTTATGGTTCAGTACGCCAATGGCAACACCGAACTTATAAAGCTGGATTTCCCTACCGATGATTCCGGTAAACCCGGGCAATCCCCCGAGAGCCTATATCAGCAGGGCCGCCGGGATGCTCGCTTGTACTATAAAGGTCGGGGTGCTTTTTGGGGCTCCGCAGCGGCCGGCGCCACCAGTTTATTTACCGGTGGTATTACCTTAACCATTCCGGTAGCCATGGCGGTTACTCCCCCCCGTTTAGGCACGCTAGGTGTACCCGACGCCAATCTGGCGCAAAATCCGGATTACCTGAAAGGCTACCGAAAACAAGCACATCTGCGCAAAGTTGGTAAAACCGCTGCCGGCACCGGCACGGGTATTTTGGCCAGTGCGGTTTTAGTAACGGCAGTGGTTCTGGCCATTTTCCTCTAAAAAGTAGTTTGCCCGATTTTCTTCGGTTCCCATTTAAATTTTGAGTCCACCAAGCAATTACATCTATCCAACTATGAAAAAAATTTATCTCCTAACGCTGTTCAGCTGCTTTAGTTGGCTGAGCAGCGTAGCCAAACACGTTCCGGCCGAAAGCGCTTTACAAGTAGCAACTAACTTTTGGTCGCAAGTAGCTCCGGTTTCCGGGGCGGGTAAGAGCCAGCGCACCTTAACCTTGGTGCACCAGGAAGTTGCCAAACAAGTCTCCCCCAATGCCCGGCAAGCACCGTTTACGTTTTATTACGTTTTCTCGGCTCCGGCTAACGGCGGCATGGTGTTTATTTCTGCCGACGATCATGTAAATCCAGTACTGGGCTACACCCGCACCGGTACTTATAATTCCGCAAAATTGCCGGCTAACTTGGTAAAATGGCTGGAAGGTTACAAAAACGAAATCCGGTATGCGGCCCGCCAAAACAAAACCAGCCAAAAAACGCAGCTAGCCTGGCAAGCTTTACAAAATGGTAGTTCGCCGGTTGCCCGCACACGGGGTACTTTAGTGGAAGCTGTAGACCCTTTAATTACTACCACCTGGAACCAATCGCCGTACTACAACGCCCTGTGCCCCTACGATAACGAAGCCGGCGAACAAGCGGTAACGGGTTGCGTGGCTACGGCCATGGCCCAAATAATGCGCTATTGGAAATACCCCGCGCAGGGCAGCGGGTTTCACTCGTATAATCACGAAAAGTACGGTACTTTATCGGCTAATTTCAGCAACAGCACCTACGACTGGAACAACATGCCCAATGCCATAAATAGCCCGAACCAAGCCATTGCTGCTTTAATGAAAGACGTGGGTGTAAGTGTGGAAATGAGCTACGGCGTAGCCGCCGATGGCGGCAGCAGCGCCTACGTAATTTCGGCGGCCAGCCAAAGCGAGCATTGCTCGGAGTACGCTTTAAAAACGTATTTCGGATATAAAGATGTAAAAGGGGTACAGCGCGCTGATTATACCGAAGCCGATTGGATAAATTTATTAAAAACCGAACTGTCGAACGGTCAGCCTATTTTGTACGCGGGTTTTGGGGGTGGCGGTGGCCATGCTTTTGTGTGCGATGGCTACGACCAGAACAATTTGTTTCATATGAACTGGGGTTGGGGCGGTTACTACGACGGATTTTTTGCCATATCGGCGTTAAACCCCGATGGTCAGGGAACTGGTGGTGGAACCGGCAGTTACAACAGCAACCAACAAGCTTTAATTGGCATAAAAGCCCCGGATGCTCCTAACCAGGAAAGTGCCGATTTGCAATTGTTCGATCACGTTACCGTTGATTACAACGTGGTGAGTTTCGGTACGGAGTTTACGGTACATACCAACATCCACAACAAGGGCCAGGGCACTTTTAAAGGCGACTACGCCGCCGCCGCGTTCGACGAGAACGGTAATTTTATTGATTTTGTAAAAACTTACACCGGCAACGCATTAGAACCCGATAATTACTATATCGATGGGGTGGACTTTGATACCAAAGGCCTGCTCTCGCTCTTACCCGGCAAATACAATATTTATATTTTCTCCCGCGCCGAAGGTAGCCAGTGGCAGCAAATTAAAAGTAATACCTACTCGGATCACGTAAACCTGGAAATTATTAACCAAAATAATTTAGACTTGTACCAAGCCGTGGCAGTACAAAAACCAAATGAGCTATACCAAGGCAAAGAAATTGCGGTAAGTACGTTTGCTAAAAATTTAAAAATGGAGGCGTTTACCGGTATAATGGCCGTAAACCTGTACGACCTGGAAGGCAATTTTGCTTTTGAAATCGGGCAAAAACAACTAAACCAATTGTGTTATAACTGCGAATCGGGCGAAATTGTATTTGAAAACAACAACCTGAACGTAGAACCCGGCACCTACTTGCTGGCGGTTTTACATTACAACGAAACCGATAACTGGCGCATCACCGGATCGGAGTATTACGTAAACCCGATTAAAGTAGTCGTTAAAGCGGCTCCAATGGGGGGCGATGCCTACGAAAACAATAATACCGTAACCGAAGCCGCGCCGTTAGCCTTAAACTTTGTGGGTAACACCGCTCACGTAACTACCACCCAAGCCAACATTCACGAAGGCACCGATTACGACTACTATAAATTTGAATTACCAGCCGGGCGCAAATTCGAGATCACGGCGCGCGTAAATGATTCCTACGGCTCCCAAGATAATCAAACCTACACCAACGACGTACTCTTTACTATGTCGGCGGACGGCGAAAACTGGACCGAGGCGTACGACCAGGAAATGGAAACCGTAGAAGTAGAAGGTGGTAAAACAATTTACGCGAATGTATCGCCTTACTTTCAGGGAGAAACCGGTACGTATTCGCTGGATATAACCGTTAAAGAATTACTGCCTACTGGTACCAAAGACAATTACCAGGACTTAGCGGTACAAGCTTACCCCAATCCTACTTCCGGCACTTTGCATATTCAGGCCAAAAAAGAATATACCCAATACGAATTGCTTAATTTAACGGGCAAAGTATTGCTTTCTATTCCCAAAAACACTTCCGAGATAAATATTGCGCCTTTACCCAATGGTATTTATATGTTGCGCACCCAATCTAAAACCGGTTACCAGATGCAAAAAATTGTGAAGCAATGAGAATCGTTTTGCTGATGACGCTGGCTACCTGGGTAGCCGGCGGTTGCCAAATTAACCAAAAAAGCATGACCCCAAATTCCACCCTGGCTGCTCCACTCGATTTTTCCGCGGGGCCACCTACCATTATTTATAAAACCAAGCAAGATTACACCAACCAGGTAGCCGTTATTTTAACCCCGGATAAAACCAGCATTGCGGCTTACCCGCACCCCCAGGACATTGCCAACAAAGGTAATCAAGTGAAACCTACCTTGTTGGCCAATGGTTATTTACTCGATAATCAAGGCATTAACCCCAATGTGGCTTTTACCAGTTATACTTTTGCGCAATACGCGGCCTTACCCCAAGCGCCCAGTCTGGAAGAGTTAAAAAACAGTATTATTAATGCCGATCCGCTGGCGTACATCTGTAATTGCGGTAACCGGAATCAGTACGGGGATATCGCTGCCTCCATGAACAATTTAATTGCGCAAAAATTAGCGCCTTGCAAAACCTTAAAATAGAATTTACCTTTTGTAACCGCACTTAGTAGGAATAGATTGAGCCGGTAGATATCAGAATACGCGGCTGGTTTTCCTTAAAACAGCGAACGCGCATTGACATCTAGCAGCCAATGCGTGTTCGCTGGTTATATTTTTAAAAATATGGAAGATTTAAGCCCAAACTAATGTATTTTTTAAAAAATTTAGTGCCTTGGAGGCTAAATTTTGCTTTTTACCTTACCCGAATAAGTTGTAGTTCGCGCCATAACAAGATCCAGCCCAACCAATATTTCTCTGCGTAGTTTAAGACTAATAACCATGGGCGAGTCTTTGTAAGCATTAACTATGAAATATTTTTCGCTTTACCTGATGGCACTGCTTTACGTAGGAGCCGGTATTTTGCATTTTGTCCGGCCAGGAATGTACGTGGGTATTATGCCATCGTGGCTGCCGGCTCCTAAATTCCTGGTTTTAGCGAGTGGCGCCTGCGAAATAATTTTCGGTATTTTGTTGTTACCGGCCGCTACCCGCCCTGTAGCCGCCTGGTTGATTATTGCGTTATTAATTGCTGTGTTTCCGGCCAACGTGCAAATGGCGCTGCAATTTACCGAACAACACCGGACCGGTTGGTGGCTCACCTGGCTTCGCTTACCCTTGCAAGGTGTATTAATCTGGTGGGCTTACACTTTCACGAAATAGCTGGTGTGGCACAAACTTTTGTTTATGACAGCCGGTAGTTAGACCAGTTTATTAACCAGTCGTTTTTTTAATTTTTAATTAACGAGCTTCTTATTAGGTAAATATTAGAATTGTTTTTAAAATTAACTTATTTTAAAGAGATTGTTGTAAAATAAACCCTAAAGCCATGACTAGAATCTTCGGAAATTTTGCCCCCTATTTCTTTGCCTTATTACGGATTGTTGCTGGTTTAATGTTTGCCATGCACGGTACGCAAAAGTTATTTGGCTGGCCCGGCGATGGTACCGCCATGCCCTTGGCTTCCATGATGGGATTTGCCGGCGTGGTTGAGTTAGTAGGCGGTTTACTGATTGCTTTTGGTTTATTTACCGGCCTTGCCGCTTTTATTGCCAGTGGCCAAATGGCGGCGGCTTTCTTTATAGCTCATGTGCCGAAGGGCCCCAATCCTTTGCTAAACCAGGGCGAACTAGCGCTGTTGTATTGCTTTTTGTTTTTATACATTGCGGCACACGGCGCCGGTATCTGGAGCCTCGATGCCCTACGCCAACCAAAACCCGCGGTTACTTACTAAATAACGTGCGTTCGAGCGAAGCCCTTAACAACAAAAGAACATCCCTGTATTTGCCAAAATGATAATACGATCGTGTTTCCCGTCTATTCCGGTCCTTCTGGAAAAATCTAACCGGTTACTTACTGGTTAGATTCTTCCAGAATAACTGGAATAAAGAAGATTAGCTTGTATTTCAGGGAGGCTTTGCTTAGCTCGAACGCACGTTAAATATTTAATTTTAATCCGAACCAATAGCGAGCCCCAAATAAATCACAGGCTCACTACTGGTTTGGGTATTTTTTAAATTTCCATTAATTACTCCTACTTTTTTTTACTTCCTGGCGGGTAAAGTACCAGTACAGCGGCACGCCGGTAAACATTAGCACTAAGCCAATCGCCGCTTCCCGAGGACGGATAAAAAAGGTATTTAACACCAGCACCGCGCAAAATAAAATCATAATAGCGGGCACAATGGGGTAACCCCACACCCGGTAAGGCCGGTGCGCATCGGGCATTTTGCGCCGGAGAATAAATACGCCCAAAGTGGTAGCGCCGTAGTAAATAAAAACCGCGAAAATAATCATATCGGTTAACTGGTCGAAAGAACCGGAAAGCACCAGCAAACAAGCCCAAACGCCCTGATACCACAAGGAGTTAGCCGGGGTATTTTCTTTGTTTAAGTTAGCCACATTTTTAAAAAATAAGCCTTCGCGGGCCATAGCAAAGTACGTACGGCAACTGGCCAGAATAGTAGCATTGGTACAACCCAAAGTAGTTACCAGAATTAAAATGGAAATAAACACCGCGCCCTTGCTGCCCCAGAAACTTTGCACGGCCTCTACCGCGGCAATTTTATTTCCGGCCAGGTGAATTTGAGTTAGCTCCGGAACAGATAAAACCGATAAATAGGTGGCGTTAACCAACAAGTAAATAGTTATAATTAGTAATACGCCAATAGCAATCCCCCGGGGAATGGTACGGTTAGCATCTTTCACTTCGCCGCCTACGTAGCCAATGGCGGCCCAACCCTGGTAGGCCCAAAAGGCCGATAACATGGCGGTAAATATGGCACTTACGGTAACGGCTTCGCCGGTAGTAGTACGCATTTGAAAAGGCTGCATCAGGTTAGCAGCAGGGCTGCTGATGCCAAAAAGTACAATAATCAAAATACCCGTAAACACCAGTAATAAAATGCCGGTACTCACATTTGCGCCGGTTTTAATGCCTTTGGTGTTCAGCCAGGTAAGTAATATAATTAGAATAATGGCCACCACTTTCACGTTCAGGTCGGCCAAGGGGTAAAAAACCTCGCCTATATTTACCTGGGCTAAACCGGGTAGCAAGGGTGGCAAAGCCACAATACTACTAAAGGATTGCGCAAAAACGTAGGCTAACGAGGAGATGGAAGCCGTTTGAATAACCGTAAACAACGACCAGCCAAAAATAAATGCAAAAAACCGGTTATAGATTTTTTTGTAATACGAGTATTCTCCCCCAGTATCGGCTAGTAAACCAGCCACTTCGGCGTTACTGAGCGCCCCGAATAAAGTAATAATGCCACCCAGCACCCAACAAATTAAAATCCAACCCGACGAATGCAGCTCGTTCGCCATAGGCGCCACTTTTTTATAAACGCCCGAGCCAATTATGTTCCCAATTACTACTACAATCACTAACCGGAGCCCCAGCGATCGTTGGAGTTGCTTTGTTGTACTCATTTTAAAATCTAAAGAAGTTTCCTGAAATATAGAAGAATTAATAACAACCAAAGCGGCCACTTGAAAATTATATCTTCTTACCTGTTAAAAAAGGATCGTTCTATTTCAAAAACTGCCTCCGGAACGAGGCACGAAATAGCGGGCTAATTGCTGCACTAGAATACCAAAAAGCTACGGCTAAGCAAAACTTTACTTATTTTTACCTGCTTCAGAACTCTGTTATAGCGCAGCAAAAAGCTTGTTAGGCACAAGTACTTTTAAGGAATTTTTAAAAAATCAAGCCCAAGCCCGGCGGAGGAAACGCAGCCAGTTACCGTGCATCACATTCTGAATATCTTCGGGGGAGTAACCACGACGAGCCAGCAAATCGGGTATTTTTTTTAAATCTGCAATAGATTCCAAATCGTACGGGCTTTGTTCCTGGCCAAAAGCTCCGTCTAAATCCGAACCAATTCCGACGTGGTGCGCATTACCGGCCACCTGGCAGATATGGTCCAGATGGTCCAGCACGGTTTCCAGGGAGCAATTCATAGCCTGCGGCGTGGATTGACCGCGTTGCCAGTTTGGTACCAGCATCCAGGCATCAAAGGCCGCCCCGATTACGGAACCCCGGGCGATTAATTCTTTTAACTGTTCGTTGCTGTACTGGCGGTTGTGGTTTACCAACGCCCGGCAGTTATTATGGCTGGCCCACACCGGTCCCTGAAAGCAATCCATCGCGTCCCAGAACGCATCGTCACAGAGGTGCGTAGCATCCAGAATAATGTTCAGGCGCTCCATTTCACGTAACAATTCTTTACCAACAGGTTGCAAGCCACCGGTAGCATCCGTGCCGTTGGCATAGCGCCCAGGGCCATAATGGGCAGGACCCACGGCGCGCAAACCTTGTTGCCAGGCTCTTTCCAGGTGCCCCACGGTAACTAACGAGTCGGCGCCTTCCAGACTCCGGATATACCCAATCGGCTTTGTATTATCCGAATTATCCGTACTTCGCCAGTTTTGCAAATGGTTTTCTAAACCAGGTAAATCCGTGATAGACACCAATTCTCCGGCTTCTTCCATGGCGCGGTACCAGGCTAATTGGCCTTGCGTTTGCGCCCAGGCTTGCTCCGGTGAGTGCCAGCCGGGCAAAGAATTTTCCGGCGCTACATACCGGCCAATTTGCGTAGCCACTATTAAACCCACATCTCCTTGCCAAAGCTCCGGAAAGGCTACTGTGCCTCGGCCACGATCGGGCAAATCGGTTTTTTCTTTCTCCCGCTCCCGAATAACAGATACGGGTTGGCGTAAATCCCGGTTCCATTCTAAAGCATTCATCGAAAGGTCGAGGTGGGCATCGATTGTAAACATGTTCTAGCAAATAGTTTTTGGTTGTTAGTGGTTCGACAACCGGATGGTTCAAGGAATATTTTTAAATAATTCTTTTATTCAGGGGATGGTAAGATAAGTAGTTGGTCGTTTTTAGTTGTTCGTTGTTCGATCGTTAATAAATTAATAATCAATTACTTAAACTCAGGTTTTTATCAACTCAATTTTGTCCTGTTACTTAGTTAGGTAACGAGTAAATTAAAGTTTGTACTACTATCCACCGCAAGTTAACCACCCTTGCCTCTCCTAAGCTTAGGAGGAGAGCTTATACTATGCTTTCAATACAAAAATATAACCTCAAAAAATAATTTTAAACCGTAATAAACCGGTTCCGGGAAACGACGGCCCAGCTGGTTTTTACCTGGTGGTCCTCTGCCACAAAAGCTTTGTCGTACAGATTACAAGTAGGGCAAATATGCACCGGAATGCCGTAAAACACATCGCCGACCTGATAAGTACTCGAGCCGGGCACTTGCACCACCATGTGCTCTTCGCTTTGCGAAATGGGTTGCGCCTCTGGCGCATTCAGGAAAACTACGCGGGGTAAAGGATTTTCGGCGGCAATGGCTTTATGGCCTAAATCCAGGCAAAGGGTTTGCGCATCCAGCCGCGATATAACGCGGGTAGCTACTATGGCCGCATATATAAAAGGCTGTTCGGTTAAAGTGGTGCTGTAGCCATAATCCCAGAACACAAAAGTGCCCGGGCTGCATTCTACGCCGGGGCGACGCGCATGAATCGGGAAAGTGGGCGAACCACCCGCCACAATAATGGGAGTTGGATAACCCGCCGCTGTAATCTGGTTAGCTAATAATTGCACGGGTTCAAAAGATGCATCGCAAGCGGCCTGGCGTTCATCTATATTGGGGTGGCGCAAATGGCCATCGTAGGCGTGTAACCCTACTGCTATAATGCCCTTTAATCGGTTACAAGCCTGATATAAGGCCAATGCTTCGGAACCCGGAGCAATGCCGGTCCGGTTCATGCCTACGTTTAAATCCAGAAATACCGGCAAGGTTAAATTTTCCCGGGCAAAGGTAATGGCAATACTTTGCGCAATGGTTTCATTATCCACTAAGCACGAAAACTTGGTTTTCGGATACTTCTGCACCAACAACTGTAAGCGGTAAATTTTTGGACCCACCGGTTGGTAAGCCAGTAACACATCTGGCGCACCGGCCTGCCCCAGCATTTCGGCTTCGGCAATGGTAGCACATTTAAATTTAGTAATACCGGCCTGCAAAAGCAAAGTAGTTACCTCCATCATTTTGTGCGTTTTCACGTGCGGGCGCAGCCATTCTACTCCCGTTACCAGCTTGGTGAGCATCTGAATATTCTGTTTCACCCGCTCCGGAAAAACAATCAGCGCCGGCGTATCTACGGTATCCATGTTAGTAATGGTATACCAGGGAAGAGAATCAGTTTCGCTCATATTGGCTGGTTATTAGTTGTACGTAATAAAATTAGAATTCTGATTGCGGAGTAATTGATCTATTTTAACGACTGAAAAACTTTTTTAATTTTTTTGATTTTCGGGAGCTTCCGGGCGAGTGGTTAGTGATTAATGCAGCTCGAACAAAGCTTCAATCTCTACCGGAATATTATCGGGCAACGATCCCATGCCCACGGCGCTACGTACCCCAATGCCGTTTTCTTCGCCCCAAACCTGCGCAAATAACTCGCTGCAGCCATTAATAATAAACGGATGCTTTTCGAAACTGGTCACGCAATTAACCATACCCAAAACCTTGATCACCCGTTTCACCCGGTTTAAGCTGCCTAAATTTGCTTTTAAGGTAGCCAGAATCGCTAATCCCACTTGCCGGGCTGCCAATTTTCCTTCGTCCGGTGATAAATCCTGACCAATGCGACCGATTATTAAACTACCGTCGGCTTGCACCGTACCGTGCCCCGACACATAACAATATTTTCCGTCTAGTAACAAAGGTTTATATACGCCTAATGGCTGGGGAGCAGGCGGTAACGCTAATCCTAATTTTTCGAAGTACGCTTCTGGTGTCATGGTGGCCTGGTTGTTTTTGCAAATATAGGAATCCAGGTAATTGTTCAGTCTTTTACTTAAGGTAAATGATTCGGGTAAAAACAAATCTTTACAGCTAAACCAAAACAAATTTGCAAAATAGCCGGGTAAATACTTACTGAATTTTACTAAAAACAAAAAAGCAACCCGGGTATCAACTTCCGGATTGCTTTTTTAAATATTTTTTAAAAATTAATGCGTAGCGTAAGCTGCCCGGGCGGGAGTTTGTTTTAACTCGGCAATTAATTCGTAGGAACGCAAGCGGGCGGCCTGGTCGTAAATGTGCGAAGAAATAATTAATTCATCGGCTTGAGTAAGATCCACTAAATCTTGTAATTTTTCTCTTACCTGCCCCGGCTCCCCGATAAACGTGTACCGTAACATTTGCTGCACGGCATATTCTTCGTTCGCGTCCCAAATAGCATCCAGGTTTTCTACGGGTGGTTGCAGGGGCTGCGATTTACCCCGGATTACGTTTACAAAAGTAGCGTATAAGCTGGAGGCTAAATAATGCGCCTCTTTCTCGGTGTCGGCTACAAAAGCGTTAATTCCCACCATGGCGTAAGGTTCTTTTAAAAATTCTGATGGCCGGAAATGGTCGCGGTATGTTTGTAAAGCGGCTTGTAAGTAAGTGGGCGCAAAATGGCTGGCAAAAGCGTAGGGTAAGCCCATCATACCGGCTAACTGCGCCCCAAAAGTACTGGAACCCAAAATCCAGATCGGGATATTTAAACCTTCGCCCGGAATGGCCCGCACCGGCGAGGTGCTATTATCCTTGGAAAAATACGTACGCAGTTCTTCTACGTTATCCGGAAAATCGTTTACCGAACCTTGCAGGCTGCGCCGCAGCGCCATAGCCGTGAGTTGGTCGGAGCCAGGAGCCCGGCCTAAACCCAGGTCAATGCGGTTGGGGTACAACGAAGCTAAAGTACCAAATTGCTCGGCTACTACCAGCGGCGCGTGGTTGGGCAGCATAATACCGCCGGAACCTACCCGGATCGTAGAAGTACCGTTGGCAATAAACCCAATTAACACAGCGGTGGCGGAACTGGCCACGCCTACCATATTGTGGTGTTCGGCCATCCAATACCGATTATAACCCCACTGCTCTACTTGCTGCGCCAATTGTAAACTGTTCTGGAACGAATCGGTGGCCGTTTTACCTGCTAAGATGGGCACCAGGTCCAGAACTGAAATGGGTATTTCGGAAAGTTTTTTAGACTGTTTCATTTTTCTATTTGATTTTTAGAAATCTAAATTTTGTATGCAGATAGCAGCTCTCTTTTTAAGAATACCGGCTGGTTGCTTTAGAATAAATCAATGGTTACTATAAACTAAACTTTACTCTAACCTGCCTGATTTGCTACCTGTGTGTTATTAAACAGCCCATTATCAGATAAAGTTTAGGTTCCGTTGGCGTGAACACGTTACCTGTAATTCAACACAAGAGAATTTGTGTGTTTTTTTAAATTTTAACGAAGGAGATAAAAGCGCCACCGGCTAAAGCACCCACCAACGTATTTAAAAAATTAACCGCATTGTTCGATAAATATCCGCGGTTTTCCAGGGTGGCTCCTAAAATGGAATCAAAGAAGTTACCAATGGTACCGGCCAATACAATACTCAAAACTTGATAACTCCACCCAAATCCGATACCATACAAAAAACCAATTATAGAACTTCCCAGAATGCCAAAACCTGTGCCTTGCAAACTGATCGCCCCATTTAAGCCCCGGGTAGCTTTTTGGCCCGTAAGCACGTGGTAAAACCGGCGCCCGTACACGTTACCCAGCTCCGATGAAAGCGTATCGGCGGTAGCTGCGGCAAAACTAGCTGCCAGCATTACCTGGTAAACAGGCGCATTTGCGGGAAAAAGCCAAGCCAGCAAACCCGTGATAGCGGCAACGCCGGCGTTCGCAAAAGCTTGGCCGGCGGTGCGCCGCCCTTTGTTTAATTCGGCCAGGCCCTGACTTTGTTTGTATTTTAACTTCCAGGAGGTGGCGGCCGAGCCCAACCCGAAAAAAACACCCAACATAACCAAACCCGCATAGCCGGCTCCTAGAAAAATAGCGAAACCCAACGTACCACCCGTAATAGCGCCGGCAACGGTTAATTTTTGAACGGCCACGCTCAAGTACATACCCAATCCCAAAAAGGCTAACACAAACCAGATATTAGGGCTACATGCCGCTACTGAACTATACATAATTGAAAAGAAAACAGGTTATGAGCTCTCTGTTAAATAATTTTAAAATTTATATTTCAAGTGGCTTAAGAACGGCGAAAATTTAGAAATTTCACTTGTTTGCATTGCTTCGTAAGAAGCATACAACTTACTCATGCAGGTGCCGTTAGAAGAAACTTTACCACTAGATACTTATTTTGCCGCTTTTTTCCCGGAATATCTAACCTGCTTATGTGGATTCTTTTTGCTTTACTTGCCGCGCTTACTTCTGCCATTGTTGTTACCTTATCAAAAGCAGCCATTAAAAATGTCGATTCCAGTCTGGCTTTTGCCATCCAAGGCGTATTTATTCTGGTAATATCCTGGGCGGTAGTTACTTTCCAGGGAAACTTGCCGAATGTAGGACAAATTGAGCGGCGTAACTGGTTGTTTTTGGGCATTGCGGGTATTCTAACTTGCATTTCGTCTTTGTTAGCTTTTTACGCACTAAAGCTGGGCGATGCTTCCCGGGTATCACCCCTGGAACGGTTATCTTTGGTATTTGCGATTATTTTCGCGGTTATTTTTCTGAAAGAACGGGTAGACTGGCCCATTATATTGGGAGCGTTGCTGATGGCAGGCGGTGCGATCATTATTGCTGTTTATAGTCAACCCTCTAAGTAGCAGCGGGCTTTTTTCTTTTAAAACAGTTTCTAAGTATTTAAATTTAGTAGTAAACCAATTACTTCCCCAATCCTGCTTCCGGGCACCTTCTCCCTAAGGCTTAATTTCCTCCTTTTGCGACCTGCATTTTTTAAATTATTTAATGCTTTATGGTACTCATTCCGCCTGGCCTGGAATAAAAAGCAGGAACTTCGGTAGAGTTTTATTATATTAGGATAATAATGGGGAAAGATAAAAGTATAAATTGGTTGTATAAAATCCATAATAAAACCAAACCTGCCTTGCTTTTGATGGTAGTGGTATTAATGGTTTTGGGGAGCAGTTTTCTGGAAAAAAGATATATGCGCGAGATGAATAGTTCGGTTTCTTCTATCTACAAAGACCGTTTAATTCCGGCCGCCGAACTTTTTTACATGAATGATCTCATGTACAATAGAAGATTAATCCTGGAACAATATCTATCGCACCCAACGGCTTATCAAAGAAAAAAGGCCAAGCAGCAAATAATGGTATATACCCAACAAATCGACTCTACTATTCATAAATTTGAGGCTACTTACCTGGTAGCCGAAGAAAACCGGAGTTTGCAGGAGTTTAAAGCAAAAATGAGTCGCTACAACACCTTGGAACAACAAGTGTTAAGCCAACCGGCAACAGTGCCCGGTAGCGCTAACCAGGAAATAGCCCAGGTTTTCAAAGCCATCCACGGGCAACTGGTTTTACTAAGCGATATTCAAATTAAAGTAGGCGAAGAATTACTCCATAGCTCCGATGCCATTCAGGGCAATGCCCGGATTTTAAGTAATTTACAAATAGTTATTATTATCATCATTACGCTGGTAGTGCAGCAGGCCTTACTGTTGGATAAACACCCGCTCTTACCCCCAAATTTAAAAAATTTCCGGTTAAATTAGTTTTAGCTAATCTGTAATTAAAAACCCCGCAATCCTACCCGTATACCCGTAAGATAGCTGGGTTTTCTGGATAGCCCATAAAAAGCGTTTCTTTCTAAACTGTGCCGCTGGTAATCAGCTAAGAAGTGGGCGTTCCGAAGGTGGCAGTTTCTACTTTGGCCTTTTTACCAGGCCGCAAAGTTATCTTAAAAATATAATCGTACTTGGCATCAGCAATGGCTGGTACCGGCTTAGCGGCGCCCAAGGTTTCAATAATATCCAGCAAGGTATTGCTGTGGCCCGCTACAATCACGGTTTTGCCCGCATATTTCTCGTTGATGAGTTTTTTTAAAGCCGCGTAGCCATGGGCCGGGTAGGTACTAATTTCGCGCCCGGCGGCTAAAGGTTCTAAGGTAAGCCGGGTGCGTTTGTAAGGCGAAGCTAAAAAACCATCGATGGGTGTGTTTTGCAAGTATTTCTGTAAAGCTTGTGCCCGCGCATAACCGGCTGAAGTTAGATCGGGGTCTTGCTCGTTGGGGTTAGCCGTAACTTTCTCGGCGTGGCGTACCAGGTACACTACCGTAATTTGCGATTTATTTTGCTGAAACGGAAACGTGTTACTCGCCTGTCCCGGCAGGTAAATCAGCCAAAAACTCAGTATAAGCGTAACAGTCAATACAATCTTTTTCATACAGATAGACTAAAGTAAAATGTACAATCTTTTATAAGGTTGTCCAGCACAACTAAGTAAAGCAATTTTTGCTCGTCAAGGTTTATGCGGGTTCCTGAACTAAGAGTTATCTAATTAGTAAAACAACAAACAACCCCTTCACCCTACTATCAGTAACATAAAAAAGCAGTAAGTGCGTAAAGTATTAATTTTTTCACCTGTATAATTTTAAAAAAATGCCGAAAAAATCGTTTCAGGAATTAATCCAGGCACCCGGTATGCCCGTTTTGGTAGATTTTTACGCCGATTGGTGCGGACCTTGTAAAACCATGGCTCCTATTCTGGAACAGGTTGCTAAAAACCACTCCGGTAAAGTAAAAGTAATTAAAATAAACGTGGATCATAACCAGGCGGTAGCGCAACAATATCGGGTTCAGGGTATTCCTACGCTCATCTTGTTTTACCAAGGGCGTATTCTGTGGCGGCAATCGGGAGTGGTTCCGGCCCAGCAGCTCCACCAGATTATTGAGCAACAGGTAGCCAATGTGGCGTAATTAGTACCATACCTGCCTTTTGGTAAGTGGCTTACCTGGGGCCAAACTTATAGGAGGTCATAATCCGGTTGTTTTTGATTAGGGTGGTAAATTAACCTAATCTGGTTACAATAGAAACAACTTTTTGTGCATTAATCTTTTTACCAAGATAGCCTACGACCGTTTTCATTACCGCTGGACACATTAATTTTTTACTTTTTATCTTTTCTGCCGGTACTATTTAGATTTTTTTTCTGCTTCCTAAGTAAAAAAATCTATTTACATTTAAAGCGGAAGGTTTGAAAGCTATTCCGGTAGTTATCACGTTTGGTCTTTTAAAAAATTTAAAAAAATGCTCTTGAAAGCTTTCTCCCAAATATGGGCAAGTTGCCTGCTGCTCCATTGTTTGTCCACGGTTGCGCAGGCGCAGAATAATGGCCTGAAAATACCGTTGTGGCCCCAAGGAGCCCCTGGTTTTGAAAACCGCCGGAACGAGCCCGAGCAAGCCAAAGATTGGTGGGTAAAAAATATTCATAACCCATCCGTAACGGTTTTTTTACCCCCCCAAACTAAAGCCACCGGAACAGCCGTGATTATTATGCCGGGTGGCGGCCACCGCGAACTGGTTTTTAACGCCGAGGGAGTAGAACCCGCTGCTTTTTTAAATAATTTGGGAATAGCGGCTATTGTGCTAAAATACCGTTTAGGTCGGGAAGAAAACTCGCCCTACAACGTGGAAAAGCATCCGCGGCAAGATGCCGAGCGGGCCATCCGGCTCGTTCGCAGCAAAGCTTCTGTCTGGGGAATTGATCCCATGCGCATTGGCGTTTTAGGTTTTTCGGCGGGCGGCGAAGTGGCCAATATGGTGGCTTATGGCCCCGGAAATGGTGATCCTAAAGCCACTGACCCAATTGACCGTCTGAATAGCAAGCCCAATTTTCTTATGCTGATCTATCCGGGCCCGGGGTTTATTCCGGCGGCTATCCCTACCGATGCGCCACCCGTATTTTTGATAACAGCCAACAATGATCCTTGCTGTTCCGGCTCCACCATAGAACTTTTACAAAAATACCGGGCGGCTAAAGTACCCGTAGAGGCGCATATTTTGGCGCAAGGCAGCCACGGCTTCAATATGGGGCAACGGTCTAAGTTAAACGCGGTAAGTAGCTGGCCGCAACGTTTGGCCGATTGGCTATCTGACTCTAATTTATTATTACCTGCCGGCAGCGCTCAGGCCAAAAAACCAGAATAATTTTAAAGTAGAAGTACGCTCCGGATTATTATTTCGCCCTTTAAGTTTTTGTTTTTTTTAAATAAACTAAGCCTTTATAACGCCTATTGATCCTTTCAGAAAAACAAAAATTTAAAAAATAATAAGCTGTGGTAATGGAAGTTTTGCTACATATAAGGCTTACGCCTACTTTCTGATGGCCTTATTTTTTAAAGACAACATAAACGAGCTAGCCTGTGCTTTATCTTTTAAATAATTAAAACGGCTCGTAGCTCCCCGTTGCCGATACGCCATATGGGTTATGTTGGAGCAACAAGCTTTTATCGGTTTTATACTTGCGCAGTTTGGCTATCCATTTAGAAGGTTCAAAATATGGTACCTGGCTAGCGTGCACACCCGTAGTTACTAACCTGTTTGGGTTTTTACATCCGCACTCAGCGGCACTACCACCTAGCGCATACAAATACTGACGAGTAGTATAGTTTTGTTTCATCCGGAAGTCGGGATAATCAGTACGATCAGGGAAGGAGCTGAAATTCTGCTAATACCCAGGCGACTACCTTTTAAAACAGAGCGTTTTTAAATTAAATACCTGATTTACTTTATTTAGAGTAAATCAGGTATTTATGCAATGTTTGGTGCTTTGCAGCAATTTTTTAATTTAAATTATACTTAACTAACCCATTCCGGATATATAGAATTATTAATTAAATTCCGGAATTTCTATAACATTTATATACTAATTTAGCGCACGTGGAAAGACTTGCACTTATGTTACAGAAATTCAGATGAGTTATTGGCTGCAATACAGGCAATTCACGGAAAAGAATTTATTGGGTAAGAATAAACCAGAAATAGAAGATTTGGCTTATTGGCGCGATAAAGTGTTTACGAATGCCATTGTATTTTTTTTACCAGTAAGTTTAGTGGCCTTAATCCCGGGGGTTTGGGTGTCTTTAAAGGAAGGTTTATTATTTTTAGCTTTTATTGATATTGTAACCGTTCTTTCATTTGCGCTAATTGCTTTTCATCCTTATTTAAATTTAGCAATCCGGAAAGTTATTGCGGTGGCCATGTTGTACTTGTTGGCCGTAATATTGCTGCTTTTTTTGGGTTCTTTTGGGCCCGGCTTATTATATTTGTTAACCATTACTATTTTTACGGCGCTCATTTTTCCGGTGTCCGTTGCTTATCAAAGTATCTGCCTGAATGTTCTTATTTGCGTGGTTTTTGCGCTCATTATTCATTTTAAGCCACTTAACTCTTCTTTAACGCAGTTATATAATCCAGCATCCTGGATAGCCGTTTCTTCTAATCTTATTTGTTTGAATGTGGTTTGTGTAGCCTTGTTGGATATGCTGGTAACGGGTTTACAAAAGACGATTACCCAGGAAGCATACCTACAAATGCAGTTAAAGGCAGAAAGTACTAAACTGGAGCACTTGGTGGAAACCTTAAAAATTAAAAATCAGGAATTGGAGCAGTTTGCTTTTATTACGTCGCACGACCTGCAGGAACCTTTGCGTACCATTACCACCGTGGTCTCGAACCTGGAACAACATAACAAAGGCAAGCTGGACGAATTAACCGCGGTTTACCTCGGCTTTTTAACTCAATCGGCTGTTAAGATGCGCGCATTAATTACCGGTCTGCTAGAATATTCTCGTTTGGGAAAAGATAAATTGCTGGATAAAGTAGATTGCAATCAGGTTCTGCAAGAATGCTTAGCTGATTTAAGAACGTACATTCAGGAAAATCAGGCTATAATTACGAGTAGTACATTGCCTGAATTACAGGCTTATGGTTTAGAACTAAAATTATTATTCCAGAACCTTATTACAAATGCGATCAAATTCCGTCGGAAAAATATTTTTCCACAGATTAACATAACTGCCGTACAAGAGGCTAATTATTGGGTATTTTCGGTGGCCGATAACGGCATTGGTATTGATGAACGGTTCCGGGAGAAGATATTCGTTATTTTTCACCGGTTACATCCGCAAGCAGCTTACGAAGGTACGGGTATTGGACTGGCCCATTGCCGGAAAATTGTAGATTTACACGGGGGTAAAATTTGGATGGAAGCTAATCCGGGCGGGGGCAGTATTTTTCGTTTTAAGTTACCTGTTATTTAGATACCATAAATGTATGAGTAGAAAGCTAAATGTTTTGTTAATTGACGATGATGCGATCACAAATTTTTTACATAAACGTACGCTCGACAGTACCCAACTAACCCGGACTATTCAGGTGGCCGAAACGGTACAGGAAGCCATAACTCTTTTAAAAAATCCGGGTTGGGCCGAACAGGAAAAAACAGAACTTATTTTTCTGGATTTGAACCTACCAGGACTCACCGGTTGGGATTTTATTGAGGAGTATAAAAAAATAGAGTCCGGCAATGATAATCCGCCCGTTATTATCATCCTTTCCGCATCGGTAAATTACGACGATGAAAAAAAAGCAAAGGCCATGGCTGAAGTAGCCGAATTCCGGCGCAAACCTTTAACCGTGGAAATGCTTTCTGAAATTATAAACAGTTATTTTTAAATTATCCGGAAGCAGATCAATCACGTACCTCTTTTGTTCCTTCAAATTTTTAAACTTAAAGGCTTTTAATTAATCTGCTCAGAATAGTAAAGAAAAAATGGTTTGCTTACCCGCCGTGCTGTTCACCCGCAAAGTACCGCGGTGCAAGCGCATTATCTGGCGCGATAAACTTAAACCAATCCCCGAACCTTCTTTTTTGGTAGTGTAAAAAGGAATAAAGATTTTATCTATAATTTCTTCCGGAATGCCTGGGCCATTGTCTTTTACATCAATCCGCACGCGGTTATTTTCCATGGCATCGTAATAAGCAAAAATTTCTACTTGCGGGTTTTCGCATCCGGAGCAGGCTTCCATCGCGTTTTTTACCAAATTAATGAGTACTTGGCTTATTAATTCGGCATCAGCAGCTATTTCCATGTCTTCTTTAGGTACATGCAAAGCAAATTTTACCTGGTGGTAGCCCATTTCGGTGCGCATCAACGAATCGAGTTGCTCAAATAAAGATTTTACTTTTACTGGTTTCAGGTTAGGTTTAGGTACCCGGGCTAGTTTGCGGTAATCGTGCACAAAATGCAACAATCCTTCGCTGCGTTTCTCAATGGTTAATAAACCCGTTTGCACATCGGCCATTACTTCTTCGTCCACGGCTAAGTGCCCCCCTGCCGTTTGGGTAATTAAATCCTGGGCTACTAAATCGTGAATGCTGGAAGCCAAGGAAACCACCGGCGTAATAGAATTCATAATTTCGTGCGACAACACCCGGATTAATTTCTGCCAAGCTTCCAGTTCCTGTTCTTCCATCTCGGAACGGATATTTTGCAGCGATATAATTTTTAACTGTTCGCCCTGTAGTTGTAATTGCGTCGCGCGTAAAACCAAAGAAGCCGCGCCGTCTTCGCGGGAGATGGAAACCAACTTACTATCACCGGTTTCCAGGCTGTGCAGCGTAGCCATTAGTTCCAGGCTTATCCGCTCCAGCGACTTGATATTTTTTAAATAGGGCAACCGCAATAACTCTTTAGCCGCCTTATTAAACAATTTAACCTCACCGTCGGCATTAAAAGTCATTACGCCGATACTCATGTGCTCCACTATGGTTTGCAGATACAAATGATTGGCTTCCTTTTCGGCTTTTATCCGCTGAAAGGCTTCAATTACTTCGTTAAACTCGTGGTAAAGTAATTTAAAGGTGGGGTTTTTACCTTCCGGCGAAAATCGTTGAGTGAAATCGGAATACCGGATGGCGCTAAAAAACCGGGTTAACTCGCGGTTAGTTTGCTCTACGTACTCGATTAAAAAATAAATCTGGGCAGCAATGAGCAAAGCCAGGCAAAATGCCGAAACGTACCAATGCGGATAAAATAAGATAAAGGCCAGCAAACTGATCGTAAGTACCAGTTTACCAATTTTTAGAAGCAGGCGGGCGCGAAAGTTATTATAAACCATGCTTCTCAATCCGACGGTAAAGCGCAGTGCGGGTAATGCCTAATTCGCGGGCCGCGTGCGTAATGTTGCCCGCGTATTTCGCCAGCATTTTCTGGACCATTAATTTTTCCAGAGCATCCAGGGTTAAATCAGCATCCAGGTTGGGCTCGTTTTTAACAGGAGCCGGTGCAAAGCCAAAATCCGAAATCTGTAAAGCTTTTTCATCACTCATGATAACCGCGCGCTCAATGGCGTGGTCGAGTTCGCGGATGTTGCCCGGCCAATGGTACTGCGTTAATTTTTGAATGGTTTCTGCCTCCAGCTCTAAACTTGGTTTTTGATATTTACGACGGTAATTGGTTAAAAAATGCTCCGCCAATAACTTAATATCTTCTTTGCGTTCCCGTAAGGGCGGTAATTGAATTTCTACGGTATTAATGCGGTACAGCAAGTCTTGCCGGAAGCGCCCCTGCCCTACCATTTCGTGCAAAGGCATATTAGTAGCGCTCACCAACCGGATGTTAATTGGAATAGCCTTATTGGTACCCAACCGGATTATTTGGCGGCTTTGCAGCGCCGTTAATAATTTGGCTTGTAAGGGGAGCGTTAGGTTACCGATTTCATCTAAGAACAGGGTACCTCCCGAAGCCGTTTCAAAACGACCCGCCCGGTCTTCTTTGGCATCAGTATAGGCGCCTTTGGCGTGCCCGAACAACTCACTCTCGAACAAAGTTTCGCTCACTGCTCCCAAGTCCACGTTAATAAAAGCTTCTGTGCTGCGCGCCGATTTACGATGCAAGGCCCGGGCGGCTAACTCTTTTCCGGTTCCGTTTTCGCCCAAAATCAAAACATTCGCGTCGGTAGGTCCTACTTTTTCTATGGTTTGATAAACCTTTTGCATGGCTGGTGAAACCCCAATAAACTCACCATAATTTTTCTCGATGGTTTGGGTGATATGCTGCTGGCGGGCCATTAAGTGCTGCACCTGGTTTTTGGATTTCCGTAACTGGGTAGCCGATAAAAGCGTAGCCAGCAATTTTTCGTTTTGCCAGGGCTTTAACACAAAATCGGTAGCGCCTTCTTTTAGAGCTTTTACCGCAATTTCCACGTCGCCGTAGGCGGTAATTAATATAACTACGGCATTGACGTCGCGTTCCAAAATTTCTTTTAACCAATCGAACCCTTCTTTGCTGGACGTAGCTCCCACCGAATAATTCATGTCCAGCATAATTACATCAAAATGCTCGTTTTGCATCAGATAAGGAATGCGGTTAGGGTTAGACTCGGTGCGCACGTAGGTAAAGTGCTGTTTTAAAAAAATCCGGCCAGCCGTTAAAATATCTTCCTGGTCGTCTACAATTAAAATCTTCGCGTCGGTTTTAGCCATAAAAAGGCATGTCTGATAAGTCTGATTATAATGATATTGCTATTTTATAGAAATACTATAACGTAATCGGTGAATTTGTAGCAGCCTTGTTTTGGTGAATAGGCAGCACAACTACGGTGCCACCAATCATTGGGTAAAGTAGCTAACTCGCAATCAAGCTTTTAGTAAATTCTTTAGGTTCAAATATAATAATTTAAACAGGCAAGTGTCCATTTTCAGGCAATATATGTTCGGTATCGTACAGTATTCCGGGTTGTATGCGTTAGTTGCTTTTATAAAATGCTCATAATCAACAACAATTAAAAAGTGGCATTTTAATTGGCATTCGCTTGTTTAAACTGCAATTAATTTAGATGTAGCTATCGAAGTGTAGATAAATATAATGCCGCTTGTTGCGAGAAAAATTAAGTTCTGTATTTAAATTGCCCTGCTCCGCGCCCAAATCTAACTAGGACCAAACCCGGTAGATTATCGGAGAAGTAATTACTTCAGAGAATAAAAAATCGGCCTATGTTAAAGAACTACTTAAAGATAGCCTGGCGTAATTTATTACGCAACAAAGCGTACTCGGCTATTAATATTGCGGGATTAGCAACGGGCATTTCGGCATGTATTTTAATCTTTTTTTATGTAAAAGATGAGCTTACCTACGAGCAACATTTTGATAAATACGACCAAATTTACCGGGTAGTAACCGATATTAACCTGCAGGGCCAGCAAGATAAATTTGCCCGCTCGCCGGCCCCGCTGGCGGCGGCTCTGCAAAAAGATTACCCCGAAATACAAAAAGTAGCCCGGCTTTTACCCATTGGGAAACAAACCGTATGGCTCGAGGACAAGGCCTTTAACGA
This sequence comes from Adhaeribacter pallidiroseus, assembly GCF_003340495.1. Classification (NCBI taxonomy): domain Bacteria; kingdom Pseudomonadati; phylum Bacteroidota; class Cytophagia; order Cytophagales; family Hymenobacteraceae; genus Adhaeribacter; species Adhaeribacter pallidiroseus. Next base: position 919,238 of record NZ_QASA01000001.1, on the reverse strand, counting down.
AGAAGACTTGTTTTTCGCCGATAGTACGTTCTTTGACATTTTTTCTTACGAATTTTTAAAAGGTAATCCCCAAACCGCCTTGCAGAATCCCCGCACCGTGGTTATATCCGACCGGTTAGCCGAAAAATACTTTGGTTCCGTAAACGAGGCTTTGGGCCAGGTATTACAGTTTAGCAAAAACGCACACGTGGTAACCGGCGTTTTTAAAGATGTGGGGCACACGCACATTAAGGCGAACATGTTTTTGGCAGAACGTACCTTAAAGTACAATACCGTTGACTCGGCTAATTATAGCTGGTTTGGCATGAATTGGTTTACCTATGTTTTATTGGATGGCCCGAATCAAGAAAAATCGTTTCAGCAGAAACTGGATCAGCTTTACAACCAGGAAGTTGCCCCCTGGTCGGAGAAGTACAAAGTAAGCGCCCGCCTGCGCTTTATGTTACAACCTATAACAACCATTCATTTAAATCCGGACCGGACCTACGATATTTCGCCAGCGGGCAACAAATCGTACGTGTATATTTTTGGGCTGGTAGCCGTGTTTATTTTGTTAATTGCCTGTATTAATTACATGAACCTAGCAACGGCCCGTTCTACGAAACGATCCCGGGAGGTAGGATTGCGCAAAGTGGTCGGCGCGCATCGGTCGCAGATCATCTGGCAATTTGTGGGCGAATCGGTAATTCTCACCTTAGTGGCTATTTTGCTGGCCGTGGCCTCAGTAGAAATTATGCTACCTTTTTTTAATAGCCTAACCGGCAAAAATTTTACGCACGGGGCCTTTGTGCAGTTTTCTTTTATTGCCACCCTGGCGGCAATCGTGCTATTTGTGGGCTTAATTGCCGGTAGTTATCCGGCCTTTTATTTATCAAACTTTAAACCGGTAGAAGTATTAAAGTCCGATAAAAATCCGCGCAACAGTAATGCCTTTTTCCGGAAAGGTTTAGTGGTAGTACAGTTTACTATTTCGCTTATATTAATCAGTGGTACCGTAATTGTTTACCGGCAGATGCAATTTTTAAAAAATTCAGAGCTGGGATTCCGGAAAGAGCAATTGCTGGTGATTGAAGTACCTCTCGGCGACACTATTTTAACCAACCATTTACCCGCCGTAAAAGCCGAGTTATTGCAGCAGCCAGATGTGGAGAAAGTCTCAACGAGCGTCCAGATTCCGGGCGAACGCGCCTCTAGGGCTTTAGTACAAACCAAACAGAATGACCTGATTATCGAGAAAACCATGGCCGCCATGTTTGTAGACTATGATTTCCTGGATCTGATGGGTATTAAACTGACGCAGGGCCGTAATTTCTCCCGGAACCATACGAATGACCATAAAAATTCCTACATCATAAACGAAGCAGCCGCTCGGGAGCTTGGCTGGAAAAAGCCCTTGGGTAAACTGCTGGTAATGGGCGATAACGATTCCAGTTATGTGATTGGCGTGGTTAAAAATTTTCATTACACGTCGCTACACCATAAAATCGAACCTTTGGTAATTGCTCTAATACCCGCCACACCGGCTTACTTGCTGGTTCGGGTAAAACCAGATAATCTACCCAGAACCATAAAAAAAATTGAAACGATTTGGAAGAATTTTGATCCGAAACACCCGATGGAGTATTACTTTTTAGATGAAAACTTTGCCCGGCAATACCGTTCTGAAGAAAAGATGTTGACTGTATTTGGCTATTTTGCCGGCCTCACCATTTTAATTGCTTGTTTGGGTTTATTTGGTTTAACCTCTTTTACCGCCGAACAGCGCACCAAAGAAATTGGTATCCGCAAAGTACTGGGTAGCTCGGTAACCGATATTGTTATTTTGCTTTCAAGGGATTTCGCCTTGTTGGTGTTTATATCCATGGTGCTGGCTTGCCCGGTTGCTTGGTACGGTATGCATTACTGGTTGCAGGATTTTGCTTACCGGTTGCCTATTCAGTGGTGGATTTTTGTGCTGGCTGGCGTAGCCGCACTGCTCATTGCTATGCTTACCGTCAGTTTTCAGGCGGCAAAAGCGGCCTGGCTGAATCCGGTAAAGGCGCTCCGATCGGAGTAATTTATTTGATTTGATTCTCTGGTTTTTTAAAAAAGAGCCATTGTAAACATAAAATTTGTTTGTTTTTGTTAAGAACCCCACCGATTTGCACAAGCCTTCTGGGCTTGTGTAATCGCCGGGGAAATAAGAAACCCTCCTGAAAGAGGGATTTTTTTTGCCCTAAAATTAACGTAGTCTCGTGTAGCCCCGCATTTTTGTAAATTAAAACAGCCGCACCAATCTATTTATTTGTTACAAAATGACGCTTTTACGAATTTTTATTAGCCTGAAAAGCTCGTTTAAACGTATAGATAGCTGTTTTTTAATTGAATATTCTTTTAAAAACCATGTTACTTTTTAGTACTTGTTTTCCTTTTTTTAGATCAAGGATGCTGGTAAGTTTATAACGTCAAAAACAAACAATACCTGAAGCTGCAATATGGCAACGCTGGAAATAATGGAAGAATCGTTAGTTTGGCTTTACAACAAGCATAAAGAGAACCACACAAACATGTGGGATATCTCGCAGTTTGTGAAGTCACTCGGCCTGCCATCCAGTAAGGAGCAAGCATGTTTGGAGTTGGGTAAACAGAGTACTTTTAATACCAAGAATACGAATCAGAGTTACTGCCTTTTTACTTCCGAAGGTATTTCTACTGGTCAACAGCTAGGTACTTCGGCCGAAATAATGGCTTTAACTCTAAAAGTTCTGGCTCATTTAAAAGTTTCTAAAAATGAATACTTTGATTTAACTACCATCCCGGCATTACAAGATCAAGACTGGAATCTGATAGGCGATTTAACAAAATATTTGTTAAAAAAGAATTTTGTAAAGATAAAAGGCATAGACTCTACGGTTTATGCCCAGATTACGCCGTTTGGATTGCAGTTTGTGCACGCTTGTGAGGCAACCGCCTGTTAATTTTATGTAGCTAGCCAGCGCCGCTAGTGTAAATAGAATTATCAGGAAGTTTTGAGATTAGTAAGGTTAGTTTTTTACCGGGATGAATAAAAATGAATAGGCAAAATCTCAAAACACGCTTTATGTTACTAGTGTTTATGCTTTTGCTAAATACAAATGATTTTAAAATAGGGTCAGATAATGAAATTCAAACCAGGTTATTACCAAATTTAGATAAAACCTGGCCTGGTCTAGTAACTAATGATTACTTAAATCGGGAGCTTAAAAATAAAAGAGAATCGGTTATTCCTTCCCAAACACCGGAACAGGTAAATAAAGCGGTTAACTCCTATTAAAAATAATAATTGCCTAATGGGGCAGTATTTATAAAAAGTTTTTTTAGTATACTTTATTAGTTGGTTGGTGTTTATCGTAAGGCCGTGTTTTGCACGGCCTTACTTTTACCCGCGATAAAGTTTTAATCTGAAATATTAATTTTTAAAATTTAGTAATACTCGTAATAGCTCAATGGGTTTAAAGCGGCATATAATTATTACAGTCTATGAACGCGCCACCACCTGCGGCAAATAAGTTAACCTGGCTACTCGGATCTGTACATTTTATCCGGCAGCATTTTTTGGTAATTGCGGGCCTTGGTCTTCTTTCTGGGATTGGCCGCGTTATTCAGCTAGGTAGCTTTGGGGAAATTAGTTCTTTTCAGTTCATTTTATTAGAAATAATTATTGAATTAGCCCGAGTCATTTTATTTCTGTACGTTTTAGGTTTTGCCAATGTAAAAGATGGCTTATTACGGCTGAAGCGGCTATTTATCCATAAAAATACCCGCAAGCTAAACTGGGCTTTGGCCAAGCAAAATTTAAAAAAAGAGCGGCTGTCGTTGATAATAAACCTTTTTGGATTTTTACTAATTGCGGCAGGTGTTAATTTTCTGATTGATTTATTGGCATACCAAACATGTCTCTATCTTACGTTAAAAAGTCATCAGATTTTGGCTGAATCTAGTTCCGAATGGACCATACTGCTGTTTTTTAAAAATATTTCCATTATTCCTTTTACGCTGGTGTTTGAGGCTATTTTTCTGCTCTGGATTACCGGTAAGTTTAAATCTAATAAACACTATTTTATAAATAGCTTGTAAAAGCTACCGCGCTCTTTTGTAGGAACAGAAACGAAAAAGCCCCTTAATTGGGGCTTTTTCTATAATAAGTGTTTTAAGAATTGAAGCACTTCCTGCGAAATCTGGTTCAACTCTTTCGGGTCATATGGTTCTGGTGCTTGCTGCCGATTCATGAATGCATTCGCTAAAATATTTAGCCCGCGGGACACCGCTTCGTATTCTTCTTCTTTTAAAACAGAGTAGTCCTTCATTTGCGTAGAGTTTACATGTGAACGACAAGTACAACTAAAATCAGGCTAAATTTAATTAAACATTTATATATTTAGATTAACCTTTACTATTATCAAGTAAACCGGATTATTTACTCGGTGAGTGCAGGCTAACTCAAAAGGCTCATTGTTTTTTTAAATTTTACCCTTTCCAGTAGGCATAATCAAAGCACATAATAAGCTTTTGTTTTCTACTCATACTACTAATTTTAGTTTAGAGCAACCATCCCGGTTAAACAACCCTGGTCTTTTATTGTTAAAAAGAAAATTCTATTGAAGCATTTTTCAGTTTTATAAAATTTTTAGTTACTTAGGCTATTGTTATAAACAATTATGGGACTTTTTGATACTGTTTTAAAACCAACTCACCCGCCTGTTATTTACGCGCCGCAATCGGAAGCCGAAGCCTGGATTGCCATTATGTTCAGTTGCATGGCCGCCGACGAGGAAATATCAGATGCAGAAACCGAAAAACTTTCTCAAATGATTGTTTACAAAACCTTATTCCACGACTATGATAAGGTAGAACTGTATAAAACAGCCATGACCCGCCAGTTGCAACTGGGTAGCAAAGAACTAATCGACCGTAGCGTAGATAAGGTATCCCTAGAAAATAAGCCAACTCTTTTTGCTCTGATTGTAGAACTCTTATTAGCCGATGGGATTTTAGCGGATAAAGAAAAAGAAATAACGGATTACGTAGCCAGCGCTTTAGATTTAGACGAAAGTGTGGCTACTAAAATTATTGAAGTTATACTGATTAAAAATAAAGGCAATGTTATTCTTTAAACAAAGCCTGCACTAAAACCTAATTACCAGCTTGTCTTGCCCTTATAATTAGTTAAAAACTTAGTGCCCTAATTCTTTTAAAAAATCATCGAGCATTTCTTTACTATAACCAATGCGGCGCGCATAATCTAAACATAGATTATATTCCGCTTCGGCCACATGACCATCTTGCACTACCATCATTACCAAGGTTTGTAGTTCCATGGTTTTTTGCAAACCTTCTTCCGGAATTATAAAACTGAGTAGCGGCAAATTGTCGGCAATAGGCCGGGTATCTTCTTCGGTCAAATGTAACTTTCGCCCAATATCTACTAAAAAATCGCTTTCCTGCTTATCTAAATATTTATCGGCAACCGCAACCAGAATCAGATTCTGAAAAAAAGCAAGTTTCTTTTGCGGGGTATTTAATAACTCATCGAACGAAGTGGTGGTAGCCATATTTTAAAAATTTAGTTGGTCAGAGTACCTCTTTACCGCATTACAAGCTTAAATGTTTTACTAAATAGAAAAGCTCTTTCGTTAAAAATAAACTATTTTATAAATTTCAGGATGAATCCGGAGTAAGCTTCTGATTTAACTATTCGTTTTTATCAAATATTCTTTTAAACCAGCTTTTGGGTTTTTCTTCTTCTTTCTTTTTACGTCTAAACCAGCCCCCCGAATCTATTTTTTTGTTTTTTCGGCTATTTCGGTTATCATCTTTCCGGTTAAAAATGCCGAAGAGCTTTTTCTTTTCTTTTTTCTCTTTTACTAAAATGTACCTGATTGAAAAGCCGCTCCCTACACCACCCCATTCTTCGTGGTTTATATGGAAAGTTGGTTTTAAATCCAGCGATAATACCAAAGGAACAATGGGCAATTTTAACTCTGCTCCGGCAATCAAATCGCCCCCGTAATACGTACCATTATCTTTCAGGTGGCCAATGTGGGCGCCGGCGCCAAGATAAATATTAAACCCCGGGCCCAGAATCGGGAAATGCTGCTCTATTAAACCGGTAGCACTTACCTCCCGGCCACTTACGGCACCAATGGCCTCTAATGTGGTTTTTTTTAAAATTTTTTGTTGGCCGGTAAAGCCAAAGTCATTTCGCCCTATGCGCACCCCAACGGCCGACCGGTATTTTTGCGCCTGCACCGAAAATGTAAATAGTAAATGCAAAAAAAAGATTAAAATTACTTTATTCATAGAAGGTTAATTAACAAATGAAAATCAAACGAAACAACGGCCTTTTTTTTAAAATAAAGCTTTTTTTAAAAAAGCGATCGCGTTTAAAAGGTACACCCAGGATAGATAATTAAAGGCTTAAAAAAATATAATCCGGGCAAAAGCGTATATTTGAGTTTAGAAAAGCCATTTTATATTGCTTTTTCTTCCTACTGCATCTGCCTGGCAGATGTTGCCGACCTGTTGTACGCAAAACAAACGACCTGCTTGCCGTTCTGCGGTTACGTACCGCCTGTGAAAAAATAAACTTAGTATTTGTTTCACTTATTACTTGATACATGAATAAAATTTATGTTTTAGCCGTTCTCGTTGCTTTATCTATCCACACACTGGGAGCAGCGCCTAATTCTTATCGGTTTACTTTGAACCTGATTCAAGTACAGGACGATAAAATTCAGGTTACCTTACAAACTCCAACCATTCTTGCCGCCGAAACTATTTATAATATTCCTAAAATGGTGCCGGGCACCTACTCCGTCGATAATTTTGGCCGCTATGTATCCGATTTTGCCGCCTACGACCAGCAAAACCGTTTACTAGAAACAGAGAAAATCGATGATAATCGATGGAAAATAAAAAACGCGCCGCAACTAACTAAAATAACTTATCTGATCGACGATACTTTTCAGGATCAGGTGGCCGGACACCAAATATTTGAACCAGCCGGTACCAATATCGAAGCCAACCAGAACTTTTTAATTAACACGCACGGCTTTATGGGTTATTTCGACGACCTAAAACGGTTACCCTACGAGGTAACCGTTTTAAAACCAAAAAATTTTTACGGATCAACGGCTTTAAAAGCTACTAAAACCTCCGCCACTGCCGACACTTACGTGGTACCGGATTACATGCAATTAGTAGATTCGCCGATGATGTACAACGTACCCGATACTACGGTTTTAAAAATTGGGGGAGCTGAGGTATTAGTTTCAATTTATTCGCCCAGTAAAATGGTAACCGCCCATTACGTGGGAGCTACTATCCGGTCCACGCTCGAAGCTCAAAAAAATTATTTAGGCGGCACATTACCCGTAGACCGCTACGCTTTTCTCATTTATTTATCGGATAAACCTAACAAAACCGGCGCTTACGGCGCTTTAGAACATTCTTATTCATCGGTTTATTACATGCCCGAAATGGCTCCGGAGCGGATTGCCCAACAAATTGTCAGCATTGCGGCCCACGAGTTTTTTCATATTGTTACGCCTTTAAGCATTCATGCCGAGCAAATACATGATTTTGACTTTAACAATCCGCAAATGTCGCGGCATTTGTGGCTTTACGAAGGAGTAACGGAGTACGCCGCTACCCACGTGCAGGTAAATCAAAAAATCATTGCACTAGACAATTATCTAAACAAACTCCGCGCTTACATTATTGGCGCCAATCGGTATAATGATACGCTGCCTTTTACTACCATGAGTCAAGGCGTACTCGAAGCTTATTCTCAGGAGTACGGCAACGTTTATCAAAAAGGAGCCTTAATTGGATTAGCTTTAGATTTAAAATTACGCGAATTATCAAATGGCAAATACGGCGTACGCAACCTCATGAATAGTCTTGCCGCGGCTTACGGCAAGCAAAAAGCTTTTAACGACGAAGAGCTATTTGATAAAATTGCCGGCCTTACTTACCCAGAAATTCGGGAGTTTTTCCGGCAATTTGTAGAAGGGAACAAACCATTGCCGTATACCGATCTTTTTAAAATAGTAGGTATCACCTACCAGCCCGAATCTGTTGAAGAAAGAGTTTCTTTAGGTCCATTTCGGTTAAATTACGATCCGGAAACGCAGAAGTTTGTAGTGGAAAAAATAGATGCGGTTGGCGCCTCTTCGCAAAAAGCAGCCTTACGTTCTGGCGATCAACTATTGGCTATCAACAAAAAAACATTTACCCGCGAAACAGCATCAGCTATTCTAAAAACAGAAGTTTATTCCCATCAGCCCAACGACAAAGTAAAAATTTTGGTGGGCCGGCCTAACAAACAAGGAAAGATAAAATTTAAAAAATTAACAACCCGCCTGGTAAAAACCAGGGAAGAAAAGAAATATGTATTAGCCATTGATCCAGCCGCTACACCGCTACAAAAAATAATTCGGGAAACTTGGTTGTATGGCAATTAATTTAATCCGGCTAACATCTCCTCCGGGCAAAGTAAACTTAAGCTCCAATCAGGCAAAAAAACTAAAAGAAAGCACTTCTAAGGCTTTTTTTTAAATTAACAGCGTCCGATAGTTTAAGGCCATAGAGCTGCCAGTCTTTTACAAGAATTATAATCAACCCACTTATATATTTTATTATTAATTGAGTTAACGGCGCAAACAACTAGCCCTTGAACGCGTTATAATGAAAGCATCTCTCAACTACCTACCAGTTTTATATATTCTCTGAAAACCCTCTCATGCGCTTTACCTTTTATTTTATTTGTACATTACTCCTGTTTGGCACAAGTGCATTACGCGCCTCGGCCCAGCGGCAATACACGATAAGCGGCTCCATCCGGGCCGATGATAACGGGGAAAGTTTAATTGGTGCTTCCGCTTATATTGCCGGTAGCAATACCGGAGCCACTACCAACGCCGCTGGCTTTTATTCTTTTCGGGTAGCCCCCGGTACCTACACCGTGCAATTTTCTTATATCGGCTACGAAACCATCTCGCGCCAGATTACGGTGGCACGCAACGTAAAACTAAATATAACCTTGCCCACGGCTGGTAACCAGCTAAAAGAAGTGGTAATCGAAGGTAGTGGTTTGCAGCAAAAATTTTCGGGTGCGCAAATGAGCGTAGAACAATTAACCGCCCGCGAAGCCAAACTACTCCCGGCCTTGTTCGGAGAAGTAGATATTTTAAAAACGTTACAGTTAAAACCGGGCGTGCAATCGGGCGGCGAAGGAACTTCGGGCTTGTACGTGCGGGGTGGCGGCCCCGACCAGAACTTATTTTTGCTCGACGAGGCTACCGTGTATAATGCCTCGCATTTGTTTGGGTTTTTCAGTGTTTTTAATTCCGATGCCGTACGCAGCGTTGATTTGTACAAAGGCGGGTTTCCGGCGCAGTTTGGGGGCCGCTTATCGTCGGTGGTGGATGTAAAGCTGCGGGAAGGCAACAAAGAAAAATTTGGCGCGACTGGTGGTATCGGTTTGATTGCATCGCGATTAACCCTGGAAGGACCTATTAAAAAAGGCAAATCTTCGTTTATTGTTTCGGGTCGGCGCACTTACGCCGACGTGTTTACCCGTTTGGCCAACCGGGCTAACGAAGACGATCCGGAATACAATCCCATCCCGGATTATTATTTCTACGACCTGAACGCCAAAGCCACTTTTGATCTTTCGCCTAAAGACAAATTGTTTATGAGCGGTTATTTAGGCAACGATGTATTCGGTTTTAGGAACAGCGGTTTTAAATTTGATTTTGGCTGGGGCAACAAAGCGGCTACCATTCGCTGGAACCACGCCTTCCATCCTAAACTATACGCCAACACCAGCTTTTCTACATCCAGTTACAAATATACCATCACCAATAAACTCGATATTTTTAGCTTTAACCTCCGCTCCGATATTCAGGATTACGCAGCCAAGCTTGATTTTGATTATTTACCCAATAATGCCCATAAAGTAAAATTCGGGACCCATTACACCTATCATAAATTTCTGGTAGGCCGGTTTCAGGCGGGAGCCGAAGACAACAGCTTTAATTTTGGCGCGGGTTCCCGGTACCGGGGCAGCGAAATAGGCGTTTATCTCGCCGACGATTATCAACCTTCGCCCGTTTGGTCGTTGCAGTACGGCTTGCGGTATTCCGGATTTTTAAACGGCAGCACGTATTTTCATGCCTTGGAACCGCGAGCGGCGGTGCGGTACAGCCTCTCGGAGAACACGGCACTTAAAACCAGCTTTACCAGCATGCGCCAGTACATTCATTTGGTAAGTAATTCCGGAGCAAGCTTACCCACCGATATCTGGTACCCCTCTAACCCAGTGGTAAAACCACAACGTTCTACGCAGGTAGCCCTGGGATTGAGTCATTTATTTAACGGGGGCGAGTATTTGTTTACTCACGAAGTGTATTATAAATGGATGAAAAACCAGGTTGATTTCCGGGATGGGGCGCAGCTTTTTGTGAACGATAATTTAGACGAAGAATTTTTATTTGGCCGCGGCGATAGCTACGGAAGCGAATTTTACTTAGAAAAAAAAGAAGGCCGCACTACGGGCTGGCTGGGCTACACCTTGTCGTGGTCTAACCGTAAATTCGCCGAAATTAACAACGGCAAACGTTTCCCCACCCGGGCCGATCGCCGCCACGATATTACCGCGGTGGTACTGCACCAGTTAAACAAGCGCTGGCACCTAACCGGCACCTGGGTATATGGTACCGGGGTTGCTTATTCTCTGCCTGTAGGCCGGTTTGGGTTACAGGGCCAGCCGGGCGACGACATCTCGATTGTGCCGGTTTACCTGAACCGCAACGCCTTCCGGCAAGCGCCCTATCACCGCCTGGATGTGGGTGCGGTTTACAAACTGCGACCACGCCGCGGGGAATCTGATTTAACCTTTAGCGTGTACAACGCCTATAACCGGCGCAATCCGTATTTTGTGTATTTCGACGAAGAGAAAGACAAGCAGACTGACTTGCCGTTGTCATTCAAAGCCAAACAAGTTTCTTTGTTTCCAGTAATTCCTTCCGTTACCTATAACTTTAAATTTTAAAATTTTATGCGTCTTCGCGTTCGAATATACTTTTTACTATTAGGGCTAGCTACCTTTGCCGGAACCAGTTGTAACCTGGAAAAAGAAATTGACATTGATTTGCCCACCTACGAAAAGCAAATGGTAGTGGAATGTTACCTGGAACAAGGAAAACCCGCTCGTTTAACGCTTCTGGAAAGCACCGGCTACCTGGAGGCCCCTTCGCTTAATCTGATCGAGGACGCCACCGTTACCATTTCGCACCACGGCCTTACCGAAAATTTAACTTATCAGCCAGCGCTGGATAGGAACACCGGTAAATACTACACCCACACCTCCGACTACCTCGTGCAAGGGCAACCCGGCGATGTTTTTGCGCTGTCCATCACCGATCCGAAAGGAAGAAAATTAACGGGCACCACTACTATTTTACCCCCCGTACCCATCGACACCGTTGAGTTTAATTTTAATGATCGTAATCAAGCCTTAATTGTTACCAAGTTTAAAGATGATGCCAATACGGCTAACTTTTATCGTTATTCTATTCACCGCGACAGTTTGGAAGGAGAAACCGAGATCAGCTATACGGCTTCGGATGAGTTAAATAACGGCGAACCATTTGTATTTGGCACCGGCTACGATTTTGAAACCGGCGATTCCGTGATTGTAACTTTACAGCATTTAGACCAGGCGTTTTTTGATTTTCAGGAATCAGTGGAGGAAGCCAAGGATGCTAACGGCAACCCTTTTGCGCAACCGGGCCGGGTTAAATCTACGGTACAGGGCGGATTGGGCGTTTTTACGAATTTGGTTTACGATCGCCGGAAATTAGTGGTACCTCCTAAGAAGTAAACTTTGCCCTATTTTTAAAAATTATACTGGTACTTGGTAAACTAAGCCCTGCCAAAAACAACTTTTAAATTAAACCATTTAGTCTTCTTAGTTTGCACCACCTAAGTACTATATTACTGCATGCATCCTGCTTTATGCAAATTCTTGGAAGGCAAAATCAATCTTTCTGCTGCTCATCAGGAATTAATTAACCGTTGTTTCCAACCCAAGTCTACCAAGCGGCACGAAATTCTGGTGCCTAAAGGAGCCATTGCCAAACACGTGTACTTTGTGGTGAAAGGTTGTTTACGCGTTTTTTTAACCGGGACAGATGGCAGCGAATCGACACGCTTTTTAGTATTTGAAGGACGCATGGGTACTGCTTTTCCCAGTTTTATCTTACAGCAGCCCTCCGTGGCTACTGTGGAAAGCCTGGAACCTTCGGAATTACTGGCCCTTAATTTCCCCGACCGGCAGATGCTGTTCCAAGCAGTACCCGGCTGGGAAACCATGAACCGGATCGGCATCGAACGCGATTACATTGCCTCTATCCAACGAATTGAAAGTTTTATTACCCTGGATGCCCAAGCCCGTTACCAGGACCTACTCCGGAGCCATCCGGATATGATTAAGCGGTTACCGGCCAAAATTGTGGCGGATTACCTGGGCATTTCTCCGGAAACTCTGAGCCGGTTAAAAGCCAAAAAATAATTTCTTGACATTTGTCATTTTTCTTAAAGCTGACAATGCCTTGTTTTAGGTAGTCAAAACCTACATCTATGCAGCCAGCACTTATAATTTTATTCTTGTTTTTAGTTCCTTCCGCTACTTTTGCTTCTACAAATCCGGAAGTTCCTATTGGAGAACGAACCTTTACTTTCCACGATCCATCCCGAAATCGCCCGGTGATAACCGAAGTTTGGTACCCTACACCGGATACCTTGCGGCAAACCGACAAACACTTTTCCCCTTTTACACGGCGGTATACGGTGCGGAATGGCAAATTAGTTGCCGGTAAAAAGCCATTGATTTTGCTTTCTCATGGCACGGGGGGTGGCCGGCTAACGCTCGAGTGGTTTGCCCAAGCTTTAGTTCAGAATGGCTTTATCGTAGCGGCCGTAGATCATTGGGGCAATACCTACGATAACAAAATACCCTTAGAATTTTTAAAACCGTGGGAGCGGCCCTTAGATATCAGTTTTGCTTTAAGCGGCTTGATCCGGGATCCCGAATTTGGTAAAATAATTGATCCGCAAAAAATCGGAGCTGCTGGTTATTCTTACGGCGGTTACACCGTTATAGCTCTGGCAGGTGCTATTTTGGATTATAAAACGTTAGTTACTTTTTATAAAACCACCGGGCACAAAGAATTAGAAATACCGGAACTTCCCGGGTTAGCCAACCATTTGGATGACAATGCACTTTTAACAGCAAAAAAACACCTTCCCTCCTTAAAGGACAACCGGATAAAAGCTTATTTTGCGATTGCTCCAGCGCTAGGAGCAGGATTTACGACGAAAAAACAATTTCAGGCGGTAAATCAACCGGTATACCTTGTTGTTATGCAAAGTGATAGTATGGCACCCGTTCAAACCAACGCGAGGCATTATCATCAACTCCTCGTTGGTTCTAAATACTAAGAATTTCCGGGTAAAACCGGGCATTATGTAATGCTTAATGAGGCCATATCGGAAGTTAAAAAATCTGAACCCACCTATTTTGCGGATGATAAGAGTGTAAACCGGAATCAGGTTCACGTTATAGTAGGCGTTTTAGCCAGCAATTTCTTAAACGAAATATGGAAATAAGGCAGATGGTTATCGGTCGTACTTTAATAACTATTAAAAAACACTTCCACTTGGTTAAAAATAAAAAAGCTTCTGTATTTATCAGAAGCCTTTTATATTTTTAAAATTTTAGTTGTTTTTAAGCAAACATAGCGGTGTTCAGCATCGAGATATCGCGGGCTTCTAACTTGGTGGTACCGGTTAAGTAAATATCAATGTTACGGGCGGCTTCCCGGCCTTCGGAAATGGCCCAAACCACTAATGATTGGCCCCGGCGCATATCCCCGGCGGCAAACACCTTTGGAACGGTAGTTTGAAAGTTATCGCCTGATTTTACGTTACCCCGTTCGTCTAGTTCTACTCCTAATTCCTGAATCATGCCATTATGCTGGGGATGCACAAAACCAATCGCTAGTAAGGCCAATTCACAAGGAATAACGCGTTCTGAGCCGGGCACTTCCTGAAACTTTGGTTTTTCGCCGGGAGCGGCAGTTACCCAATCCATTTGCGCAATCTTAACGCTTGTCAGGTTACCATTTCCATCTCCCATAAATTCTTTGGTAGTTACAGCCCAATTCCGATCACAACCTTCTTCGTGGGAGGTAGAGGTGCGCAGCTGCATGGGCCAGTTAGGCCAAGGCGTAGAAGCATCTCTTTCCTGCGGCGGTTTGGCTAATACTTCAATCTGGGTGATGGATTTGGCCCGGTGCCGGTTTGAAGTTCCTACGCAGTCAGAACCCGTATCACCCCCACCAATAACCACCACGTTTTTATCAGTAGCCCAGATCTCTTCTTGCGGGGCAAATGCTTTACCGCTGATACGGCCATTTTGCTGGGTCAGAAAATCCATAGCGAAATACACGCCTTTTAAATTGCGGCCCGGTATGTTTAAATCCCGGGGTACGGTAGATCCTCCTGTTAACAGCACCGCATCAAACGAACGCATTACATCGGCTACTTTAATGTTATCGCCTACGTTAGCATTGGTTTTAAACACCACACCTTCGTCTTCCATTACGCGTAAACGACGGTCTACTACCCATTTCTCGAGTTTAAAATCCGGAATACCGTAACGCAACAAACCACCTACTTTATCAGCCCGTTCGAAAACAGTTACGGAGTGGCCTACTTTATTTAACTGCGCTGCTGCGGCTAAGCCAGCCGGGCCGGAACCAATTACGGCTACTTTTTTACCTGTGCGTACGGCGGGCTCTTTAGCACGCACATAACCTTTTTCAAAAGCTACTTCGGCAATGCTTTTTTCAATTTCTTCAATCGTTACCGGTGGCTTGTTGATACCTAGTACGCAAGCCGCCTCGCAAGGAGCCGGGCATATACGACCAGTAAACTCCGGAAAGTTATTCGTCGAAAATAATATTTCAGCGGCTAATTCCCAGTTTTGCTCGTACACGGCATCGTTGAAATCCGGGATAATATTGCCGAGCGGACAACCACTGTGGCAAAACGGCACGCCGCAATCCATACAACGAGCGGCCTGGGTTTGCACTTTATCCTCCCCGAATGGTTCGTACAGTTCGTTATAATCGTTAACCCGTAATTTGGGGTCTCTTTTTTTCGGCAGTTCTCTGCCGTATTCCATAAATCCGGTTGGCTTACCCATTGATTGCTACCTCCATATTGCCTACTTCTACTTCGTGTACCAGTTTGCGGTTCTGCAGTACTACTTTGTAGTCGCTCGGCATAACTTTAATAAATTGTTTAACAGTATTTTCCCAGTCGCCCAATAAAGCGGCGGCAACATCGCTGCCGGTAAATTGGTGGTGGTTGTGGATTAAACGGTGTAGTTCCTGCAAATCTTCTTCTTCCATGGTATCAAATTCCACCATTTCCATGTTGCACCGACCGGCAAATTGTTGGTTCGGGTCGAACACGTAAGCAATACCACCACTCATACCCGCGGCAAAGTTGCGGCCGGTATCTCCTAAAATTACGGCTACCCCTCCTGTCATGTACTCACAACCATGGTCGCCTACGCCCTCCACTACTGCTTTCGCACCGGAATTACGTACGCAGAATCGTTCACCGGCTTGGCCGCGAATGTACGCTTCGCCCGCGGTAGCGCCGTAGAAGGCCACATTGCCCACAATGATATTTTCGTTGGCGTTAAAGCGGACAGTTTTAGGTGGGTATAGAATTAAATGCGCGCCGGATAAACCTTTACCGAAGTAATCATTCGCCTCCCCTTCTAATTCAAACTTAATACCCGGCGCACCAAAAGCCCCAAAGCTCTGACCAGCCGAACCAATAAATTTAAAATGAATGGTACCGGCTGGTAAACCTACCCCTTTGTATTTTTTTGAAATTTCGTGCGACAACATGGTGCCGGTAGCGCGGTCGGTGTTGGTAATTCTAAAATCACCGGTTACAGGATCAGCATATTCTAAAGCGGTTTTAGCTGCTTCAATCAAGTCTACATCCAGCACCACATCTAACATGTGTTCCTGCTCTTCCTGCTTGTAAATACCTACTCCCGGACCTACGTTTTCTTTGTACAACACGCGGCTTAAGTCAATGGATTTGTGTTTCCAATTGGTAATATTATCGCGCATTTCCAGCATGTCTACCTGGCCTACCATTTCGTTTACCGTCCGGAAACCTAATTCCGCCATAATTTCGCGTAATTCCTGGGCTAAGAAATGGAACAAATTTACCACGTGCTCCGGCTTGCCGGTAAATAAGGCGCGTAGTTCTTTATTCTGCGTAGCCACTCCCACCGGGCAGGTATTTAAATGGCATTTGCGCATCATAATACAACCTTCGGTAATTAAGGCGGCAGTAGCAACGCCCCATTCTTCGGCGCCTAATAAAGCCGCAATCGCTAAGTCCCGGCCGGTTTTCATCTGGCCATCGGCTTGCAGCACAATGCGGCTACGCAGTTTGTTACGGACTAAGGTCTGGTGCGCTTCGGCCACCCCTAATTCCCAAGGCAAACCCGCGTGTTTAATCGAAGAAATCGGCGAGGCCCCGGTACCACCATCAAAACCCGAAATTAAAACAACATCCGAGAAAGCTTTCGCTACTCCGGCGGCTACCGTGCCTACCCCCGCTTCCGATACCAACTTCACGTTAATACGGGCTTTGGGATTGGAATTTTTTAAATCGAAAATCAGCTGGGCCAAATCTTCAATGGAATAAATATCGTGGTGCGGCGGTGGCGAAATTAAACCTACCCCCGGCGTTGAATGCCGCACCCGGCCAATCCAATCGTCTACTTTATGACCAGGTAACTGACCACCTTCGCCCGGTTTGGCGCCCTGCGCCATTTTAATCTGTAATTCTTCGGCGTTAGCTAAATAATAGCTGGTTACCCCAAAACGACCCGACGCCACTTGCTTAATAGCCGAACGTTCCCAATCGCCGTTAGCTTTACGCTCAAACCGGATCTCGTCTTCGCCACCTTCGCCGCAATTGCTTTTACCACCAATCCGGTTCATGGCAATGGCCAGAGTCGTATGGGCCTCATGCGAAATAGAGCCGAAGGACATGGCGCCGGTAGCAAATCGTTTGAATATATTTTCGATTGGCTCTACTTCCTCAATCGGAATAGATTTGCCGGTATTTTTAAATTTTACTAAACTCCGCAGCGTAGCGGCTTTTGTACTTTGCTCGTTTATCAGATTAGAGTATTTTTTAAAAATCTGATAATCGTTGGCTTTCGTAGCGTGCTGCAGTAAGTGGATCGTCTGGGGATTAAACAAATGGAATTCGCCGCGGCGCTTCCATTGGTAAAGACCGCCAACCTCCAGCTTCGGATTCGGGATGAACTTCTCGGGGTAACCTAGGCGGTGTTTCACCAAAGCTTCTTTGGCAATACCTTCCAGAGTTAAGCCCCCAATCCGCGATACGGTACGCGGGAAATATTTATCGATTACTTCCTGGCTGATGCCCAAAGCTTCGAAAATCTGGGCGCCTTGGTATGATTGCAGGGTAGAAATACCCATTTTGGAGAATACTTTCAATAACCCATCGCTGATTGCTTTGATGTAGTTATAGAACATTCTCTCCTGCGTTAAATCGGCTTTTATTAAACCGTTAGACCGCATTTGCACAATAGTTTCAAAAGCCAAATAAGGGTTTACAGCCGAAGCGCCGTAGCTTATTAAGGTCGCAAAATGATGAACTTCCCAAGCATCGCCGGCTTCCACCACAATACCTACTCGGCCGCGTAAACCTTTCCGCATTAAGTGGTGGTGCACGGCCGAAGTAGCCAATAAAGTGGGAATTGGCGCGTGACTGCTATCAATGCTGCGGTCCGAAAGCAGAATGATGGAGAAACCATCTTCTACGGCATCGGCCGCGTACTGGCAAATTCTTTTTAAAGCACGTTCCAGCGAATCGGCTTGGCCATCGGCTTTAAAATAAGTATATATGGTTTTGGTCTGGAAATAAGATTGATCCAGGAACCGTAATTTTTCGAGTTCGTTGTTGGTTAAAACCGGGGTATGTAATTCTACCTGGCGGCAATGCAAAGGGCTTTCTTCGAGTAAGTTTAACCCCCCTCCTACGTACGATACCAACGACATAACCATGCGCTCCCGAATCGGATCGATGGGGGGGTTCGTTACCTGGGCAAAAAGTTGTTTAAAATAGCTCGAAATATGCTGGCTTTGGTCGGATAAAATAGCTAAAGGCGTATCGGTACCCATAGAACCAAGCGGTTCCTTGCCCGTTTCGGCCATCTCGGCAATAATGGTTTGCAAATCTTCGGAAGTATACCCAAAGGCTTGCTGGCGTTTTAATAAGGCTTGCTGCCCCGGTTGGTGAAAAGCACCCAGCGGTTCCGGCAAGTCCTTGATCTTCATTTTATTCTTCAGCCATTCTTTATAAGGTTGGCGGGTACAAATATCCTGTTTCAGTTCTTCGTCCGAGATGATACGGCCTTGCTCTAAATCCGCCACGAACATTTTACCCGGTTGTAAACGGCCTTTTTTCACAATTCGCGCTGGATCTACTTCCAGTACCCCTGCTTCCGAAGCCATTATAATTTTATCGTCGTCAGTAACTAAGTAGCGCGATGGACGCAAACCGTTCCGGTCTAAGGTAGCTCCTACAATCTTACCATCGGTAAAAGAGATAGAAGCCGGACCATCCCAAGGCTCCATTAAAGCGGCGTGATATTCGTAGAAGGCCCGTTTATTTTCGTCCATGTCTTCGTTGCCATCCCAGGCTTCCGGAATCAACATCATCATGACGTGGGGTAAGGAACGGCCCGCTAGTACCAGCAGTTCTACTACGTTGTCCAGGTTAGCCGAGTCGGATTGGGTTGGATCGCACAGCGGCAATACCATATCCAGTTCTTCGCGGGTAAAGTACTTCGATGAAAGTACCGCTTCCTGGGCGCCCATCCAGTTAATATTACCTTTAACCGTGTTAATTTCCCCATTATGGGCGATATACCGGAAAGGCTGCGCTAAACGGAAAGCAGGGAAAGTATTGGTGGAAAAACGCGAATGCACTACCGCCAAAGCCGTACACACGTTTTTATGGTGTAAATCCGGGAAATACGAACGTACTTGAGAAGTAGTAAACTGGCCTTTGTAAGCAATGGTTTTGTAAGATAAACACGCAATGTGGAAAGCATTATTTACATCCGGCATCTGTACCGATTCACGCACGAGCCGCGTGGTATAGTTGCGCAAAATAAATAATTTGCGTTCAAAATCATCGTTAGTGGTAACATGGTCAGGACGCTTTACAAAAACGTGCTCCATTTGCGGCTCTACCGCTAACGCACTCGGACCAATTTCGCTGTTATTCGTAGGCACCTGGCGGTAGCCTAACAACTGCATACCTAGTTTTTCGATGTTCCGGTTAATAATAGAGCGGCACTCTTCGCGCAAGCGTTTATCTTGCGGGAAAAACACTAAACCTACCCCGTATTGCCCAAAGGCCGGCAGCTTAATACCTAACTTTACGCATTCATCCACAAAAAATTCGTGCGGAATTTGCAGGAGAATCCCGGCGCCATCGCCCGTATTTTTTTCGCAACCACAGGCGCCGCGGTGCTCCATGCGGGCCAACATGTGCAACGCTTCTTCTACTATATCATGCGACTTTCTGCCTTTTAAATGCGCAACAAATCCGATACCGCACGAGTCATGCTCGAACTCGGGATCGTACAAACCGGTTTTTTCTTGATCAGACATGAACTTATCTAATTAATATATCTTGCAGTAACTAATCTCTATCTAGTGAAAACATCCATTAATGCTTGGTTTCCTTACAGTTACAAAATAAGGCTACTTTCGGTATTATAGATTTGATTTTATATCCTGGGTGCAGTGATGCGAACAGTATAATAATTTTATTGGAACCTTAAACTAATGATAAAAATACGGAAACAAAAATTTTAAAATAATCTACTTTGAACAAAATGGGTATTTAGCAGAATATTTTCCAGCAAAAAGATAAAAAATTTGCAAAAACGGCTACTAAATTTATCTTAAATTACAAAAACCATTTTTCTACAAGTCAGTTTTTAAATTTTTTTAAAATTTTAGCTAACCCTATACTTTCCTTTAAAATCAAACAAAAAACAGGCGCTTGTTTTTTATTATTACAGCCAGAGTGGAATTTGTGTTTTATTAATTACAGAAGGAAAAACCACTTAGAATAGTGCCTTTAAGTAAGAATATTCTATGAATTATTTTAGTTAGCCTGCGGGTATGCCCTATTTTAAGAGAGCCATAAAAAAGAAAGACAGATTACGTAGCTGCCTTTCTTTTTATATTAAAATCTATTACCATTCTTTTACCAGAGGCGGCCCTTGTAATTTTATTAATTCTTTTATTAATAGGGTAAGGTTGGGTTCGGCTCTAGCGGCAGCGGCCAGAATATCCGCAATTATTACTTTTTTAATTTTACCCGGCACGCACATGTCCGTAATTACCGATACCGCAAAGCACCGCAAATTCATGTGGCGGGCGGCAATGACTTCGGGCACCGTAGACATGCCCACGGCATCAGCTCCGATTAAGGTTAAGTAACGGTATTCGGCTTTTGTTTCCAGCATTGGTCCGGGCACACTTACATAAACGCCGGTGCGAAGGGTAAGCTGAGTAGAAGCAGCAATCTGCTGAGCCTGAGCAATTATTTCGGCATCGTACACCTCGCTCATATCCGGAAATCGCGGACCAAGTATATCCTTGTTGGGCCCAATTAACGGGTTAGTAGGTTGTAAATTTATGTGGTCCGTAATAACCATTAAATCGCTGGTATTAAATTCCGGATTTAAGCCGCCTGCCGCATTAGACACAAATAACTTTTGCACGCCCAGCATTTTCATCACCCGCACCGGAAATACTACTTGTTCCATGCTGTACCCTTCGTAGTAATGAAAGCGCCCCTGCATTACCACTACCGGACGGTCGGCAATCTGACCGAAGATTAATTTACCCGAATGACTCTCCACGGTAGAAACCGGAAAATGCGGAATCTCGTCGTAAGGGATGCTATATTGGATATCAATTTCGTTCACCAAAGCGCCTAAACCGGTTCCCAGGATAATTCCGTAGGCCGGCACAAAACTATTGGTTTGTTGTATCAGGAAATCGGTAGCGTCTTGCAGTTGCTGCATGATTTGGTTGGAAGGTTTTAAGGTTAGAAGGTTGCAGGTTGCAGGTTACAAGTTTAAAAAGCTGGATGGTTATTATTACATAATTTAAAAAAATAACAATTCAGCAATCTAACCTATTAGCCAATAATTATTGCACTTTCAATTCAAAAGGCAAGCGGGCCTGAATGCCTTGCAGGCGCGATACTTTTTGCAGTTGCTCAAAGTACGGATATAACTCACCTAGTTCGGCGCGGATGCTGCGGGTTTTTACTTCTTTAGTGGCTTCACCCATAAAATCATCCAGGAAAGAACGCTGCGCCGGTAACTTTTTCAGGCGGTAGTCATTTTTTAAATTGGCCCGAGCCGCAGCAATTTTAACGGCTTCATCCAAGCCACCTAATACATCCACCAGGCCCCGTTCTTTGGCTTCGATGCCCGACCAAACCCGACCGGAAGCAATTTTTTGGAGCTGAGCTAAG
This sequence comes from Adhaeribacter pallidiroseus, assembly GCF_003340495.1. Classification (NCBI taxonomy): domain Bacteria; kingdom Pseudomonadati; phylum Bacteroidota; class Cytophagia; order Cytophagales; family Hymenobacteraceae; genus Adhaeribacter; species Adhaeribacter pallidiroseus. Next base: position 897,512 of record NZ_QASA01000001.1, on the reverse strand, counting down.
GGCATATCGCGACCTTTAGCGGCTTTAGAAGTAAAATCGGTATAAATTTTTTCTACTTCGCGTTGCACAATGCGTTTTTCAAAATCGGTCATTTGGCGGGTTACCGTGGGCAGATCCGAGAATTTGCCGGTTTTTACCCGGTCCAGGGTAATGCCTAATTTGTCGTTTAAGAAACCTTGGAAGTTAGGAACAACACCAAAAACCCCAATGCTACCGGTAATGGTATTGGGTTGGGCCACAATGGTATCGCAAGCCATCGCCATGTAATAACCACCCGACGCCGCGTAATCCGACATGGAGGCAATAACCGGTTTTTCTTTCCGGGCCAGCATGACTTCCCGCCAGATTACATCCGAAGCCATGGCGCTACCGCCCGGCGAATTAATACGTAATACAATGGCTTTTACGGCTTTGTCTTTCCGGGCTTTTCTAATTTCGCTGGCAAACTTGGTTCCACCAATCGATTCGTCGTCGCCTTCGCCGTTTACAATATCGCCGGCGGCGTAAATTACGGCAATGCGGTTTTTAGAATAATCTCCTTCGGCGGTACCGGCTACTTTGCGGTATTTTTTTAAAGAAACCAATATCATTTTAGAATCTGCGTCTAAACCCGACCGCTTTTTCATGTAATCCAGGGCTTCGTCGTAGTAGCCTACGTTGGTAATTAAGCCAAATTTTAAAGCATCTTCGGGGCTGTGCACCAGCATCGAGTCCGAAATATTCTTTAGTTCGGCTACCGACTTGTTCCGGGATTTGGCTACATTTTGCAGGTAATAATTATTTAAAGAATTTAAAAAAGAAGTAACCTGTAACCGGTTGGGCTCGCTCATTTTATCGAGGAACAGGGGTTCAACGGCGCTTTTAAATTCACCTACTTTAAAAATGTTTACATCAATATTCAGCTTTTCGAGCATATTTTTAAAAAACATGGTTTCGGCGCTTAAACCATTTAACTCAAAAGCTCCCTGCGGATTGACATACATTTTATCGGCCACCGAAACTAAGTAATAAGCTTTTTCGGAGCAGATATCGTTATAAGCCACCACAAACTTTTTGGATTGCTTAAAGTCAATTAATTCTTTCCGGATTTCTTCCAAGGTAGCCATGCCGGCATCAACCATTTCTACATTCAGGAAAATGCCTTTGATGTTCTTGTCGCTTTTCGCTTTGCGGATGGAAGCTTTAATTTCGTCGAGGCCGTAACCGCCCGAGCCAAAACCGCCCAAGGGTAATCCTAAATCCTCGAAAGGATCTTTCGCTTGCCGTTCGGTAATCGGCTGATCGAGTTTTAACTCCAATACCGAATTTTTGCTAATAGTGACTTCGTCGCCGGAAGCAGAAGAAGCCGCAATACCGATAATGATGAGAAAAAATAAGAAGAAAAATAAAAATAAGCCCACAATGGTGGCTAAGGTGTATTTTAGAAACTGTACCATGATAATTTATATTTAACGGCAGCATGTCTGCCGGTAGCAATACCGGCTCAAGCTACTAATAGTTTAACGAAAATAGTAGTTTTAGTCTTATAATATTCCGGAGGAAGCAAAACCCGAATTTTTTTAAATTTTTGCTGGGCAACCGCCTTTTAATACTTGTATTTATCGCCCCACATGTTATGCAAAATTTTGCGGGTTTCGTTTTCGCGTGGGTTATTACCAGGTTCGTAGAAAACCTTGCCTTTTATTTCGTCGGGTAAAAAGTCCTGGGCCACAAAGTTGTGGGCGTAATCGTGGGCGTATTTATAACTTTCGCCGTACCCAATTTCCTGCATGAGTTTAGTGGGCGCATTGCGCAGATGCAAAGGTACCGGCAAAGCACCGTTTTTCCGGACGTGTTCCTGCGCCGCCCAAATAGCCGTATACGTCGAATTACTTTTGGGCGAAGTAGCCAGAAAAACCGCTGTTTGCGACAAAATAATGCTGCTCTCGGGGTAACCAATAACGTTTACCGACTGAAAACAGGCATTGGCCATTAATAAAGCATTGGGGTTGGCATTGCCAATATCTTCGGAAGCCAGAATGAGCATGCGCCGGGCAATAAACTTAGGATCTTCGCCGCCTTCAATCATGCGGGCCAACCAGTAAAGCGCTGCATTCGGGTCGGAGCCGCGCATGGATTTTATAAAAGCCGAAATAATATCGTAATGGTTTTCGCCGGATTTATCGTACAACACAATGTTTTGCTGCGCGATTTCTTTAACTTTTTCATCCGTAATAATTACGTCTGTTCCAGGCGAAGCTTCCACCACAATATCGAGCAAGTTCAGCAGTTTTCGGGCATCGCCACCCGAAATAGTAAGTAAGGCCTCGTACTGCTCTACCGTAATATTTTTCTTTTGCAGGTATTCGTCTTCCTGAATCGCTTTGTTTATGAGCTCAATTAACTCGTCTTTACCCAGTGATTTTAAAATATAAACCTGCGCCCGGGAAAGTAAAGCCGAAATAACCTCGAAAGACGGATTTTCGGTGGTAGCCCCAATCAGCGTTATAATTCCTTTTTCTACGGCGCCCAGCAAAGCATCCTGCTGCGATTTATTGAACCGGTGAATTTCGTCGATGAACAAAACCGTACCGGGGCGCTTTTTGGCGTGGTCAATTACTTCCCGGATATCTTTTACGCCGGAGTTTATGGCGCTTAAGGCTACAAAAGGTTGCTTTAACTGCGAAGCAATAATGTTGGCCAGGGTGGTTTTACCCACGCCCGGCGGTCCCCACAAAATCATCGACGGAATCATGCCGGATTCCAGGTAACGGCGTAATACGCCGTTAGGTCCTACTAAGTGTTGCTGACCGGCAAACTGCTCCAGGGAATGCGGACGCATGCGTTCGGCCAACGGTATTTTAGCGGTATTTATCATGTAAAGTTTGCGTATAATTTATTTAAAAAGTGGCTGGGTCTAAATAACAAACGGGCTAGCCACTTCGCCGGCTCTGGCTGTTTTTTTAAATATTTACTAAAAAGCACATCATCCGGAAGCCCAAATAAACCGGAATAACTTTGCTCCGGAGCAAAAAATTAAAATTTCTATAAAATAAACTTCTTCCTTATTAAACCGGTCTGCCTATTTTTGAATAAGAGCAAGTAGGCTTAAAAGTGCATGAAATTAAAAAATAAATTTCTTTACCTTCGCTGGTAAACCTGGGTAAATTTCTGGTATTGTTTTTAAAACGGCTTTGGTTAAAATTGTAAAAATGAAAGTAAACAAAATATTCTTCAGCGGCTTGATCTTATTGGTCTTTTTCCTGACGGCCTCTATCACTTGCCGCCAAACGGCCACTCCTACCGCAAAACCTATCGTACCTCAAACAGCAGCTAAACCCATTACCGGCGCCGACCAAACGGATAAGTATATTTCCTATTTACGTGGCAAGCGGGTGGGACTGGTGGCTAATCCCACGTCTGTTATCGGGAAACAAGCTACCGCCGACAGTTTACTGGCCTTGGGCATTAACTTAAAAAAAGTATTTGGGCCGGAACATGGTTTCCGGGGCAATGCTAGTAACGGCGCTAAAGTACAAGATGAAGTGGATGCCAAAACCAACTTACCCATTATTTCTTTATACGGTAAAACAGCTAAACCTACCAAAGAACATTTAAGCGATATTGACGTGCTAATTTTTGATATTCAGGATGTAGGTTGCCGGTTTTACACCAATATCAATACCCTGGAGTACGTGATGGAGGCCTGCGCCGAGAACAACAAAGAACTGGTTATTCTGGACCGGCCTAACCCTAACGGTTACTTTGTTGATGGACCCATTTTGGAAGACTCCTTACGGTCGGGCATTGGTAAGCACCGGATTCCGATTACGCACGGCTTAACTATTGGGGAATTTGCGCAATTTTTAAATGGTGAAGGTTACATCGAAGGTAAGGCAAAGTGTAAACTTAAAATTATTAAAATTGCCAATTACACCCACGCTATGCCTTATGAGCTACCCGTAAAACCATCGCCTAATTTAAATACGCCACAATCTATCCTGCTCTACCCCAGTTTGTGTTTATTCGAAGGTACTATTATCAGCCAGGGCCGGGGCACTCAAATGCCTTTTACGGTTTTGGGAGCGCCCGCTTTAAAAGGTAAATTCCCATTTTCGTTTCGGCCGGTGAGTATTCCGGGCATGTCCGAAACGCCTTTGCACCAAAACCAGGATTGTTACGGCTTGGATTTACGTAATTACGATACCGGCCTGCTTCGCAAAAACAAACAAGTAAACTTAAAATGGTTAATGGAGCTTTATCAAGCCTACCCGGAGAAAGAAAAGTTTTTTGATTTTACCCAAAGCAAGCAAATGGGCAACTTTGACAAGCTGGCTGGTACTACGCAATTGCGAAAGCAAATCATAGCCGGTGTGTCTGAGGCAGATATCCGGAAAAGCTGGGAGCCAGGCTTAAGTAATTACAAACAACTCCGAAAGAAGTACTTACTATATCCGGACAATTAAATTTAAATCCGGCTGTAGTCTTTATTTGGACAAATCTTACAAATATTGAAAATTTAAGAATGCACCAAAGTGCGCTTTTGTTTCAACCGGGATGAGTAAAGCAGTAAAACCTTGGAATCTAGTATTTGCCTACTTCCTAATAAACCTACGATTACAGAATTGATTATGTAAGTATTATCTGTTAACCAAATTTTTAAATTTTAAAGCAGATTTAATGTTATTTAAAAAGCCGGAAGATTACTCCTCCGGCTTTTTAAATAACATTAAATCTGTAACTTACAACCTTTAATTTATAAATGAATTACCTCGTCGTAAGCGGCAGCGGCGGCTTCCATAATAGCTTCAGACATGGTAGGGTGCGGGTGCACCGATTTTATAATTTCGTGACCAGTAGTTTCCAGTTTGCGGGCTACTACTACTTCGGCAATCATTTCGGTTACGTTCGCCCCAATCATGTGGGCACCCAGCCATTCGCCGTATTTGGCGTCAAAAATCACTTTTACGAAGCCATCTTTTACACCGCCAGCACTGGCTTTACCCGAAGCAGAGAACGGGAATTTACCTACTTTAATATCAATACCTTGTTCGCGGGCTTGCTTTTCGGTTAAGCCCACCGAGGCAATTTCGGGAGCGCAATAAGTACAACCAGGCAGGTTTTTATAATTCAGCGGTTCCGGATGATGACCCGTTATATTCTCTACGCAAATAATGCCTTCGGCCGAAGCCACGTGCGCCAAAGCGGGCCCCATTACAATATCGCCAATGGCGTAAATGCCCGGCACATTGGTCCGGTAATATTCATCCACTACTACCCGGCCTTTTTCTACTTTAACGCCGGTTTCTTCCAAACCAATGCCTTCCAGGTTTGTAGCTACGCCCACCGCCGATAATACTACATCGCAAGTAATGGTTTCTTCGCCTTTCTGGGTTTTGATTTTTACGACACAACCTTCGCCACTGGTATCTACCGCTTCTACCGAAGAGTTGGTTAATATATCAATGCCCGATTTTTTAAAAGACTTTTCGAGTTGTTTCGACACTTCTTCGTCTTCTACGGGCACTACGTTGGGCATGTACTCTACAATGGTTACTTTGGTGCCCATAGCATTGTAGAAATAAGCAAACTCTACTCCTATCGCCCCAGAACCCACTACAACCATCGATTTAGGTTGTTTTTCCAGAACCATCGCCTGGCGGTAGCCCACAATCTTCTTTCCGTCAATGGGTAAGTTAGGCAATTCGCGCGAACGGGCACCAGTAGCCAGTATTATGTGCGCCGCTTCGTACGTTTCTTTTTTATTATCGGCAGCCGTAACTTCTACTTTTTTGTTGCCGAGTAATTTTCCCGTGCCGGCAATATGATCTATTTTATTTTTCCGGAATAAAAACTGAATGCCTTTGCTCATGCCATTAGCTACGCCGCGGCTGCGGGCAACTACAGCGGCAAAATCAGCGGAAGCATCGCCAACTTTAATACCGTAATCCTGAGCATGTTTAATATATTCAAAAACCTGGGCACTTTTTAATAAAGCTTTGGTGGGAATACAACCCCAGTTTAAGCAAATTCCTCCTAATTCTGCTTTTTCTACTACACCTACTTTCAGGCCAAGTTGCGAAGCACGGATAGCGGCTACGTAACCACCCGGTCCGCTGCCAATCACTATCAAATCGTATGCTGATGCCATTTTTTTGGAATTATGTTTCTGATTAAGTGGCGCAAAGTTAGGCTATAATCTGTATTTCCCAAACAGATATTTAGACTCTACAATCTGAATAAATGTAAATTTTATAGAAAAAACCTTATATTTAAAGAAACTAATATTGATTAAATATAGTACGTACAATTTGAGTGAAATTAATTACTATGGTGTTTTATTTTAAAAATCGCTGGCACGAAAATTTCCTTTTTACATAAGCCTGTAGTATTTAGTCCAACTAACGATTTATATTGATTTCTTTACAATATTTATGAAGTACATTTTAATTACTTTTTTAGCTTTAGTTTTATTAACGGCCTGTTCGCCGCGTAACTATAAATATCATTCCCGGCAAGCAGCAGTTAAATTTCAAAAACAAGATTATTCAGGAGCCATAACAGAATGGACAAAGGTTATTGAAAAAAAATCTAATTACGCCACTGCCTACAAGCGGCGAGGAATTGCCTATTACGAATTAAATGATTATCAGAATGCTTTACTGGACTTAAATCAAGCTATAATCTTAAATAAATATGATTCAGAGTCTTTTAAATACCGAGGTGATATTCAAATGAAATTAGATAAATTAAAAGAAGCTATTCAGGATTACAATCAAGCAATTACGTTAAATAACGAGTATGCCAATGCCTACAATAATCGCGGAATTTGTAAGGCCAAATTAAAAGACCATGCTGGTGCAGTAAACGATTATAACCGTGCTATTTTGTATAAACCAGATTATGCTGTTGCTTATCAGAATAGAGCGAACGCCCGTTTCCGGGTAAAAGCTTATCGCGAAGCGCTGGAAGACTACAATAAAGCGTTAAACTACAACAGTAACTTGCCCGAAGCATATTTTAACCGTGCCCTGATTAATATAACTTTAAAGCAAAATCAGGATGCCTGCCGGGATTGGGCTAAAGCGGAAGAATTAGGAGTTCCTAAGGCTGGAGATTATCGGAAGCGCTATTGTAAATGATAAAAAAACTAAACAAATACGGCGCATTTGGTTTATAGTGCTTTAAATATTAATAAACAACCTCTTAGATTTCAAAAAATTTAAAACCAAGATAGTCTTTAATAAAGTTAAAAGGGTTACTAACGGTAACCCTTTTAACTTTATTAAAGACTATGGAAGAGAGGAAGCAATACTGCAATAGTTGAGCATAAAAACATTTTTTAATGATTCATCTATTGGATTATAAGATTCTAAAGAATTTTTTCCTTCAGAAACATTACTTATTTTTAGTAGTAACGAGAGGTTAACATTTCTGAATAAGAGCCCGCCATAAAACGAGCGTGGTCACTAGAAAGAACTGACTCTAAATTTAAATCTTTGTAAATAGCAGAACCTGTTCTGGCTGCCGGAGTAAAGTATTCTTCCTTAAATTCTCCTATCTGATCGAAAGACCAAGGCTTTATTTTAGCACCATAAGGCACCATCCACTGAAATGCTTTTTTTAAGCTCTTACCACTAGGCGAAGTATACTCCCACAAGTTAATTCCTGCACTCTCGGCTACACTCGCTAGATTAAACCATCCTTTTAAGTTTTTATTGCAGTAAGTCCAAGACTTAGTTCGGGCTAGCTCGTAAATTTGTTCTCCGGTTACCTTTAATTGGGCATCCAGACGATTGTAAGCCTGCGTTTCTAGTAATGATTTTGCCAATGTTCTGTTACCGACAAAAAGAGCGTAGGTCACAATCTGAAGATTATAATAGGTGCCAATATTGTTTGGAGCCAAACTCGCTTCTATACCGCCCGCACTTGTTATCAGCCAGTTTAAGTATTGACTGAACCAACCTTGTAGAGCTGCTTGGTTATCAGAAGTCCAGGAGCTAGAACCCGCTAGTAACTGTACCCCATCCAGTAACTCAGGTAATTGTTCGGTATCAATCGTACCGGTGCCATATACTTTATTGTCTCCTCTAATCATCTGGGCATATTTTAAGTGAGGATTCATACGAGTAGCGCTGTTCAGGAAAAATACTTTTAATAATTCGGCTGCCTTCTGAGCATATTTTTCATCATTGGTAAAGTAATAACAAAGTCCCAACAAACGAATATCCTTACAGAGGTCCCGTAAATAAGTATTATCTTTTATAGCATTTGCTTCCGGGTTTGGCTGCCCATCCTTCCGGATATAAGGTAATTTATTAGAAGTATTAGGGTTCGGCCACCAATAAGGAGCTAAGCTGGTATAATCATTTTTATCTCCACTAGGCGGAGTAAGGGATTTTGTAACCACCGAAGTAGGGATTCTGGTAAGCGAAGGGCCTGCAGAGGAGATAAGTACTTTAAGAGCGGCTAAACATTGCTCATTACCTGCATTAATTTTATACTTATTCTCCATCAAAACATCCCCATTCAAAATAAAGGTATTTGGCCTTACTTGAGCTATAATGTGAGATGAGAAAGCTAAAGTAAATGCTAGTGAAAGAGAAATAAATTGTAAAAGTTTCTTCATAACTAATTATTAAAACCTGAATGACAATGCAAAAATACAAATTAAATCATATATCATCAAAATAAATTATGTAGGTAAAATTGTACTTTAAAGTAAAATCAAATGCACAAATTGCCTATTATTACCCTTTTAGCCATTATTTAACAATTTTATTTATCACTAATCACAGCACGACATCCCACAGCACTTTAAATCAATGTCAGTAAAAGTCAATTCTACAAACCTGCTTTATAAACTCAATTACCATTCTTATGCGTATTTGATCAGTTTTTCCATTCTAATGCTAGTTATCGGCTACCCATTTATAGGCCTGCTAGCTCCTTGATGCAAGAAGTTTTGGTTTGTTCTAAAAAGTATCTATTTAGGTTTATTGAAAAATGGCACAATATTATATATATAATATATAATATTAACATCGAATTTTCATAATGAACTCAACCAATTACCAACTGGATTATTCCATACAAGTTAATAACTCGGTTATAGAACGAGGCAAATTGTTAACAAAGGGGAACATAAGTATTCTTAGTAGAATTTTATTTTTCTTCAACACCTACTTATCCAAACAAGTAAGCGGTAAAACAACTACTAATAAGAAATTAACAAGAAAATGGCAGACTAATAAGCTACCAAATTTTTGCTTAAATATCCACAACCACCAAAATTAAATAGACTATATTATGGAATGGTTGCAATGGCCTTTAACGCTCATTTTTGTAGCAGGGGCAGTACGGGCAGTGTACGAATGGATAAAGCAACGAGGAAGAATAAAAGCAGGAAAACGTAGGAAATACAACGAAATATAAAAGAAAGCCTTACGCCCATACGGCTTAACCACGTATTTATACCAACCTATTAGAGGTGTAGCGAGAAAAAGAAGTTAAAAATTAATGAATGGTTGTAATCGAAAGAAAATTCTAGTTCTAGTTTGGTAATTTAATAGAATAAAGTAGCCTCTTCCTCTAGGCAAACAGCGGGTGAAAACAAATTGTAACGGCAAATAAAATTGATTAGTCTGGACTTGTACCTAGTTTCTAAATTAGTTACATCTAATCTTTAGAAACTAAAACAGCAAATAGCTTTAATTAACTTATATATACAATTAAACTCCAGACTGAAACAATATTTCGCCATTATTATTATCCTATTTAATTTTGCCAAATAAGCACACTAATATTTTAGTTATTAATTAACCTGATTTTAAACTATTTACAAAACTTAAAATTTTTATATTTGACTTTAATTGCTTCTGAAAAACTGTATGCAATAAGTATAATTAGCTTTTTTCCGGTTTAAGCATGCAATAAGACTGTTTTCAGAAAAAAAACAAATAATTAAAATGCCCTAAGAAGGGGCTTTTTAATTATTTAAAGCGTTTCAAAAATTGCAGAACTTCTCTTTTGGGGTTTTTCCGGGATTTTATGTTTAAAAAATTAGCACCTGGGTGTACATTAACTAAGGCCTCCGCTAATAAGTTTAATCGCTCATCCATCGCGTCGTATTCAGCTTCTTTTGTGATTGTGTAAAACTTTGATTCCATATATTTTTATATTTATAATTCTGATACAACAAATCTAAACTTTATCGTTCTAGCATTTTGTCCTATTTATTAAAATATGAGGTTTCAACAAATAAAGGCAATACTTATCTTTATAAATTTAAAATTTTAGTAACCAGCAAACGAAATCCGAACCTATAAGAGCAGTTTAAACAGCAAAAAAGCTCTTAAGCAGCATTTCCGCATTACCAATAAAGTACCAGAATGCGTAGCACTGTCTTACCAGATAAACACCTTGTTTCATTAGAGTTTTGCCTCACGATAAGGTTAAATTAAGTGTAGTTATCATAGTTTATTTAAAAAAATTTGTCTTTGCATATTCTGCTAAGGAGCTATTGCCATTCGGTCGCTTTTTAATTCGGATGCAAACAATTAATTAGATTTGCTTTAATTTGCATTTTAGTTTCTGTGAGTAGCCAGAAATAAAGTTAAGTTTAAGTAATAACCCCTTTAATCTTTAAAACACTATTGAAAACCATGAGTAAGCATTTACTCATTTCTTACCGACGTTTTAATGGCAAATGATTTACTATGAAATTACTGGAAGGAAAAACAGCTTTGATTACAGGTGCCTCTAAAGGTATTGGCCGCGCTATTGCTCAAAAATTTACCGAAATGGGTGCTCAAGTGGCATTTACCTATTTATCCAGCGTAGAAAAAGGACAAGCGCTGGAACAGGAGTTAGCTGCCAGCGGCGCCAAAGTAAAAGGCTATCGCTCCGACGCCTCGGTTTTTACCGAAGCTGAAAAACTGATTGATAATGTAGTAGCTGATTTTGGCCGCCTGGATATATTGATTAACAATGCCGGTATTACCAAGGATGGTTTACTCATGCGCATGACCGAAGAACAATGGGATTCGGTGTTAAACGTGAATTTAAAATCGGTTTTCAATCTTACCAAGGCAGCCACAAAGGTAATGATGCGCCAAAAGTATGGTTCTATTATAAACATGACCTCCGTAGTAGGAATTAAAGGCAATGCGGGCCAAGCTAACTACGCGGCTTCTAAAGCGGGAATAATTGGATTTACTAAATCGGTAGCGCTGGAACTGGGCTCTCGCAATATTCGCTGCAACGCCATTGCTCCCGGTTTTATTGAAACCGAAATGACGGGCGAACTTGGGGTAGCGGTGATAGAAGAATGGAAAAAAGCAATCCCGCTTAAACGTGGCGGCTCCCCCGAAGAGGTTGCTAATTGCGCTGTTTTCCTGGGCTCCGACCAATCGGCCTACATTACCGGACAAGTATTGCAGGTAGATGGCGGTTTACTGACCTAGGTTTATACTTATTTGGTTGTTAGTTATTGGGGATTTGTTGCTGGAGATAAAATTTATTTTTTATCTTACTACCTAATTTCAAGGTTTATTATCAATTAAAACTAATTTTCTGCGTTTAAGATAATAAATAGACCTACTCGTTGGTAGCATGCAACGAGCCACGAATAACTAACAACCAAATTTTGAATCAATTTAAACTTTCGCTAACCTATTCGCCCTGGCTTATTGTTGTTTGCCTGCTACTGGGGGCGATTTATGCTTGGCTGTTGTATTCAAAAACAGCTACCTGGCCAAAATCCATAAATTATTTACTGGCGGGACTTAGGTTTGTAGTAGTCTCTTTTCTAACATTTTTGCTGCTGGGACCTTTTGTGCGGGCTATCACCAATACAACTCAGAAACCAACTTTGGTGCTGGCCATTGATAACTCAGAATCGGTTAAACTATTTACCCAACCTACTCTACTCAATTCTTTACTCGATCGTTTAGATCAGTTAAAAGCCTCCTTAGGCGATAAAGATTTGCAAATTGCGGTTCGTACGTTAAGTGGTCGCTCTAACACCAACGATAATTTAGCCAAACTGGCTTTTACCGCACCGGCTACCAACCTGGATCAACTGCTATCCGGGGTGCAGGAAGAATACGAAAGCCGTAACCTGGCTGGGGTGGTGTTACTATCAGATGGGATCATAAATCAAGGCAAGTCTCCTGCTTTTTCGGATTATAATTTTCGGTTGTTTCCGGTGGCAGTGGGCGATACCATTCCAAAGAAAGATTTAAGTATTCCGGCTTTATCGTATAATAAAGTAGCCTATAGCGGCAACCGCTTTCCTATAATTGCTGAAGTTAGTAACCAAGGCTTTACGGGCCAAACCGCCACCGTGCTGCTGCGCGAAAATAACAAAACGTTAGAGCGGAAAACAGTTAAACTTACTGATAAACCCGCCAACGTAGAATTTGCAGTAACAGCGGCCCAACCTGGTAAAAAACATTACGAAGTTGTACTGGAAGCCAAAAACGGTGAGTTCACCAAACTTAATAACCTGAAGCACGCTTATTTGGATATTGTAAAAGGAAAATTAAAAATTTTGCTGGCCGCAGCAACCCCACACCCCGATATTAAAGCCATTAAAAGCGCCATTGAAACCAACGAGAATTTTCAAACCGAACTTTATATTCCGGGCGTTTTTCCGTTAAAGGCTGCTACTAAATACGATTTAGTAATCTTGCACCAATTACCTTCCCGGTTAGGTACCGGTAACGAAGTTTTAGCATTAATCAAACAACAGAAAGTACCGGCTTTTTACATTATAGGAGCTCAAAGCGATTTAGCGGGCTTTAACCACCAAAATGCCGGGTTAGCCATTACCCGCAAAAGCAACCAGGTAGATGAAGTAGTGCCGGTATTTAATGTGAGTTTTACTAAATTTAAGGTTGATGCCTCGGCTCCGGAACGACTTTCTAAATACCCGCCGGCTGAAGCTCCTTTTGCTGATATTAAGCTAGCGCCAAACGCCGAAGTAATTTTGTCGCAGCAAATTGGAAAATTAAAAACTACCCGTCCTTTACTGATTGCGCAAGTTTCCGGCGAAACGCGCTCGGCTACTCTTCTGGCCGATGGCTCCTGGCAGTGGCGTTTAACCGAAGCCGCTAATTACGACAAACCAGATGTTTTCGATAAAATCATCGTGAGCACCGCCCAGCTTTTAACTTCGGCCAGCGATAAGAAACGCCTGAATGTATACCCGGTGCAAGATGAATATTTGGTGCACGACGACATCCGCTTTGAAGCTGAAACTTATAATTCTATTTACGAGAAAATTTACGGGCAAAAAATAACGTTAAAGTTAACCGACGAGAAAAACAAAGTGCGGTCTTTTTCTTTCGAAAACGGCGAAGGCTTTTCGGGTTTAAACATTGGCAATTTACCCGGTGGCGTATATAAATACGAAGGCTCCGCTACCCACGATGGCCGTTTGTACCGCGACCGCGGTGAGTTTGTAGTACAAGATGTGCAACTGGAAGCCGTAGCCTCTTTAGCCGATTTAAACTTATTGCACCAGGCTGCTCAAAAATCCGATTCCCGGGTATATTATCCCCATCAAATTGATCAGCTGGAAAAAGATATTTTAAAAGCCGACTTTAAAAACGTGATTTACTCTTCGGAGAACATTCAGGAGTTAATTAATCAAAAATGGCTTTTCTTTATTCTGCTGGCTTTTATAACCGTCGAATGGCTGATTAGGAAGTATAACGGCGCTGTTTGATATTCACCCTTCGTTTTCTTTTAATATTTACTCCAAAACTAAATTCTTCCTTTTGATAGGCGCCTAGTAGCGACGCAGTAAAAGTTTATTATGCTGCATTGCGGCATATTAGGCTTCGTAAAATTAAAAAATTTAAAAAATGCTTCTAAACTGGTTTAATTTAGAGGAATTACGGTAAGAGGCAGAACTTTCTAATTTATAGGCTGCCTTCTTCTTTTAGTATTAATACATTTCAAAAATATCTGTACCTTAAGACCCGCTAAAACTAACGCCAATTATGATATCCTTACGCAATATTGAAAAGTATTACACTTCCGGTTTTTCCCGTGCGTACGTGCTTCGGCACATCAATTTAGAAGTACAGGAAGGCGAATTTATTTCTATTATGGGTCCATCCGGGTCGGGCAAATCTACTTTGCTAAATATTATCGGGTTACTGGAGCAACCCTCCGACGGCGAATATTTTTTCCTGGACAAACCGGTGCATAAAATTAAAGATTCGGAGAAAAGCGAGCTGCATAAAAATTTTATTGGTTTTGTTTTTCAGAGTTATCACCTTATCGATGAGTTAACGGTGTACGAAAACATCGAAACGCCGCTGTTATACAAAAACATGAAATCGTCGGAGCGCAAATCGCTGGTAGCCGATATTCTGGACCGTTTTCAAATTGTGGGTAAAAAAGATTTGTTTCCGCACCAGCTTTCGGGTGGGCAGCAGCAGTTGGTGGGTATTGCCCGGGCCGTAGTAGCCACACCCAAACTAATTTTAGCCGATGAACCTACCGGTAATTTAAACTCGCGGCAAGGCGAAGAAATAATGGAGCTTTTTAAACGGTTAAACCAGGAAGGTACCACCATTATTCAGGTAACGCACTCCGAAAAAAATGCGACCTACGGCACCCGAATTTTGAATTTATTAGATGGCCGTATCGAACAAAATAGTTAATCAGGCAGGCTGGGCCACTCGAAAGGCCCGCCGCCATTTTATATAACCATCGGTAGCCAAAATCAGAAATACAAAATATAAACCGGCTAGCAAGTAAAGTTCTTTGTACAGATAAATGCCCACGTAAACCGAATCCACGAGGAGCCATACCAGCCAATTTTCTAATTTTTTGCGCGCCATCATCCAGTAACCGGCCAAACTTATCCCAGTAGTAGCTGAATCGGTGTACGAAAGATCGGCATTCGTGAAATGGGTTAAAAAGTAGCCCAAAGCTCCGGTAAAAAATAAGGAAAAAGCCAGCAAACTTAGCCATTGCAACGGCTGGGTACGGGTAACCGGCAACTCTTCGCGGGTATTATCCGGGTTGGCATAAAGCCAGGCGTACCACCCGTAGCCACTGGTAATAAAGTAAAAAATATTTAACCCCACATCGGCGTACAAACGGGCATCGTAACACACGTATATTAACATAAGGGTACTGAGCATGCCCATCGGCCAGGTCCAGATATTTTCCCGTGCCGCCAACCACACGCCCGCCACTCCGGTTACTGTTCCTACAATTTCGTAAAAAGTCATTTTTCTATTAGTACCGGAAATACCCCTTTTTTAAATATTATGGTAATTGGCTTTCAGCAGTTTCTTTTATTACCTGATTGCGCTTTATCAACAAATTATGCATGTAGCGAGTTAGAAACAAAGTATTCGCCAGCCTTCCAAGAATACTTAAAGGTGATTCAAAATGGAATATATCTTTCATTATTGTACCTTCATCAGCCGTTTCAAAATAGTGTTCGTGCCGAAAGAAACGAAATGCACCGGCAACCATTTCATCTACAAAATATTCCGGGTATTTAAACTCGGTAATTTTAGTGGTTAAATTTTGCCAGACGCATAAGTGTTTAGCTCTCCAGGTCACCGTCTCATTTAATTCTATAAGGCCGCTGGTTCTGCCAGCAACAGCTTTTTCCCTCGTATGTTCTGTTGATTTAATGTGTAAGTCAATGCTGCGTGACAGATTAAAACAAACCTCTTTTGGTGCTTGAATATTTGTTTGCAGTTGGATTATTGGCATTTTCTCCTATTCTTTAATGAAAAAACAAGTAGCTCATTAAAATGGCAATTATAACGCCGGCCAAATCGGCCAGTAATCCGCATGCGGCAGCGTAACGGGTTTTCCGGATTCCTACTGAACCAAAATAAACCGCCAGGATATAAAAAGTAGTTTCGGTGCCTCCTTGAATGGTGCAGGCTACCCGGCCTACAAAGGAATCGGCGCCATAGGTTTTCATAACGTCCAGCATCAGGCCGCGGGCGCCGCTGCCGCTGAGGGGTTTCATAAAAGCTACGGGCAAAGCGGGCACAAATTCGGTGTTAAAGCCAAGCTGCGCAAAAATCCAGGCTATGCCGTTTACCAGCATATCCAAAGCGCCCGAAGCCCGGAAAACGCCGATGGCCACCAGAATAGCAACCAAATACGGAATAATATTAATGGCCACCTGAAACCCTTCCTTGGCGCCTTCAATAAAAGCATCGTACACGTTTATTTTTCTAATTAACGCCAGCGTTATAAAAGCCACGAACAGCCCGAACAAGATTAAATTACTGGCTACCCGCGAGATTATTGCAATTTGCTCCTGCGGGATGGTAGAGAAGTAATAAATAAGCGCGCCCAGAAAAAAGCTGATGGTACCGATGTAAGCAAAAATAACTTTATCGAATAAATTAATGCGTTGGTAAATGGCCACCGTAATCAACCCAATTAAGGCACCCAAAAAAGTAGTAATTAGCGCAGGTAAAAAAATATCGGAGGGATCTTTAGCGCCCATTTGCGCCCGGAACACCATTACGCTAATAGGAATAATCGTTAATCCGGCGGTGTTTAGCACCAGAAACATAATCTGCGGGTTGCTGGCCGTATCTTTTACCGAGTTTAACTCCTGCAATTCCTTCATGGCTTTGAGGCCTAAGGGAGTAGCCGCATTATCCAGACCCAGCATAGTCGCCGAAAAGTTCATGAGAATGGAACCGAACACCGGGTGATTTTTCGGTAAATCCGGAAAAAGCCGGTTAAAGAATGGACCTACCAGGCGGGCAAAGATGGCAATTACGCCGGCATTTTCGCCTATTTTCATCAAGCCCAAAAATAAAGTCATGACGCCCGTTAAACCCAGCGAAATTTCGAAACCGGTTTTGGCCATATCGAACATGCTGGTTACCAAAGCGGCAAAAATTTCCGTATCCTGGAAAAAAATTAATTTAAAAAGGGCAATCGCAAAGGCAATAAGAAAAAAAGCAATCCAGAGGTAATTTAAAACCATATACGGGCAATCCGGTAAGACTTACAGAATACGAGCCAATATACAGCTTATGCTGTAAAGTTGAGGTACTAGATGAGAAGTTTATACTGGTCATAATTTACCACCATAATTAGAGTATAGCTTCCTAAAAATTTAAAAATAAGGTGCTAGGCACTCAGCTTTAGGCTGTTTTTTTAAATTTTCAGCTAATTTAAAGCATAATGCTTTTACTTCGCGCTTACACTTGCATTCCAAAACTTTCATGATACAACTTATATTTAATTTACATAACCTTAAATCATCCTCATTTTATGTTGTATCTCACTGTCTATTTTTCTTATTGCTTTTAACAGGTGCTTGCCAAACAACTAAGCCCGTAGCTACTTCTGCCCCTAAAGCGGCAATACCAACCGCGTCGGCTAATCCAACCTGGAATCAGATAAAAGCGCAAGTGGAGCAATCACCGGTTTTTGCCCAGCATTTTACCGGTTTTGCTTTGTTCGACGTGGACTCTGGTAAGATGGTAGTGGAGCATAATGCGCATAAATATTTTACGCCTGCCTCAAATACTAAAATTTTAACTTTTTTCGCCGGCTTAAAAATTTTAAAAGATTCTATTCCGGCCTTGCGCTACCAGGTGCAACACGATTCGTTGTTTTTTTGGGGAACCGGCGACCCTACCCTGCTGCACCCGGATTTACAAAATAACCGCGTATGGCAATTTTTAAAAGCCAGACGGGAAAAATTGTTTTTCTCCGCGGCTAATTTTGCCGTAGAACCTTTGGGGCCGGGTTGGTCCTGGGACGATTATAATGATTATTATTCTGCGGAAAGAGCGGCGCTACCGGTTTACGGCAACATTGTGCGTTTTACCGGTAAGTTAGGTTCTTCGCAGGTACAAGTACAACCCCGGTATTTTCATAAGCAAGTAAAAAACAGCCTATTAGTTGAATCAAAGAACAATATTGTACTGCGGCAACCTGATAAAAATCAGTTTACTTTTTTCCCGAAACGGGTAACCAAAGATTTTATAGTGGATGTGCCTATCAAGCTTTCGCCGGAGCTAACTACCAGATTGTTAAGCGATACATTACAAAAAACCGTAAAATTAATTAACAAACGGTTGCCGCTAACGGCACGCACATTGTACGTTACCCCCGTAGATACGCTTTACAAACGCATGATGCAGGAAAGTGACAACATGTTTGCCGAACATCTATTACTTCTTTGTTCAGCCACAATTTTTGATTCTCTGAATACTTCGCTGATTATAAACCATGTTAAGAAAACGTACTTAACGGATTTGCCTGATCCGCCAAATTGGGTAGATGGCTCGGGTTTGTCGCGGTTTAATTTATGTACGCCGCGTAGTCTGGTAGCTTTGTGGTTAAAAATTTACCAGGAAGTGCCCCGCGAACGGCTATTTTCGTTGTTAACCATTGGGGGTAAAACCGGCACCCTGAAAAGATTTTATCAATCCGAGATACCTTTTGTATTTGGTAAAACCGGTTCGCTGAGTAACAATTATAGCCAAAGTGGATTTATTACAAGTAAAAGTGGTAAAACGTACATTTTTGCTTTAATGAATAACAACTATACCCGGCCATCAGCAGAGATCCAACTGGAAATGGAGCGCATCGTGACGCAAATTCACCTGAATTTTTAAAAAATTTAAAATTTTACTGTTTTTCTAACTAACAGAAGAACAATAATCATTTATAGCTCCGGCAAGTTCTTTCAAGTCTTCCGGGGTGTGCAAACTGTTAAGGACAATCCGGGTTATGGGGGAATCGGTGGGTGTGGGATAAGAGAAATGCGAGATCAGGATTTTCTGCTCCAGGAGAAAATAATACAGTTGATTTTGCTTCGTATAAAAAATGGGGTAACCGGGAAAAAACGAAAACAAAGCAGGCTGGTGCAATAAGCTGGTGAAATAGCCAATATTTTCCTGTAAGCGCTGGCGGGCTAGCTGGTAGAGGTGTTCTCCTTGTATAAATGCCGTTAAATAAGCCGGAATAGCCGGTGATCCGCCGCCGAAAAATGCCTGTTTTTTTAAATTTTCCAATAATCGAGCATTGCTCAAAATAACTCCTCCCGGAATACCCAACGCTTTGCCAAACGAACTTACCACTACAACCTGCACGTAGTCTGGCAAGGGCGGCAGCATGGTTATTATTCCGGTGCCGTTCACTCCGGTTAAACCAAAACCATGCGAATCATCAATAACAATGGTGTAGGTTTTAGCAGCCGATAGTTGCGTAATCCAGGCAAAAGAATACGCCTGGGCAGTTAAGGCATCGAGCGAATTAGTTAATATAACTATGTTTGAATCCGGTACTTCACTAGTTAGGGTTGCTATTCTTTCGGCCCAATCTGTATAATGGCCTTGGTAACAATCTGTGGCAGTGCGCCATAATGCCGGATGCACCCGCGGACTATAAAAATATGCTCCCGTTCCATCCAAGGATTTTACAACCATCTGCCCAGCCAGTAAACCCGACGAAACCGTTAGAGCTGCTTCTGCTTTGGTCCGGGTTGCCAGGTAATTTTCAACCTCAGCGTAAATCTTTAACTGTACATTCGATAGCCGGGAACTGGAGTAGTTGGTACCGTAATTTGCAAAGCCCGCCTGCACCAAATCTTGCAAGGCGTTATTACGGGCCATTCCCAGATAAGAAGTACCACTAAAATATAGGTAAGTAGCACTTTCGGTGATTAAAGTACGACCGGGCAACTCGGTAACTACGAATGAGTTTTCCAATCTGGTAAATAACAGTGGTAACACTAAGAATGCCGGTAAGTTTTTACCAGCTTTTCTTTTTGAAAGTAGCTATTTTTTTCACTTTTAAATTACTTCAAAAAAAATATTCTTTTTTCGTAAAAAAACAGTTTAGCCAGCCTGCAATCTGCCTTTCAAATTGACAAATTTTTAAAATTTCATAGGATTAGCAGTCTGTTAATCGTACCGTTGGCTGAGTAAATCATTTAAGGAGAAAAGCTGTCTGCTAAAAAACCAGAAAGGCTGCCTTAAGAGCAGCTTTTCTAATTTCAGAATTATATTTTTCCATTTCAGGCATACTGTTGCAAGGTTTTAACCAGCACCTGAAAATCCTTCGGGTAAGGAGCATTTACTTCTACAAATTCGCCGTTTAATAACGTAAAGCCAAGTTTGGTGGAGTGCAAAGCAAAGCGCTTAATAAAAGGCTGTTCTTCGGCGTCTTTTTTCAAATTAAACTTCCTTTTTAACTCCGATAAATACACGTGTTCGCCGCCGTACAATAAATCGCTCACAATAGGAGCATTCAGGTAAGCCAAATGTAACCGAATCTGGTGCATGCGGCCCGTAATAGGTTTACAGGCTACTAAAGTGTGTTTGGTATATTTTTCGAGGGTAGTGAAATACGTTTCGGCGGGTTTGCCTTTGTAAGCCAGTTTAGCCGTACCTTTTAAGCCGGGCTGAATAGACCGGTCAACCAATTGATCCTCGAACTGGTGCACGCCCCAAACTACCGCATGGTACAATTTTGCCACCTCCCGGTGTTCGAACTGCATCGATAAATGGCGGTAAGCTTCGTTATTTTTAGCCAAGGCCAAAGCGCCGGAAGTTTCTTTATCCAGCCGGTGGCAAGCTTGTACATCGGGGTTATACTGGCGGGCCAGCTTTAAAACATTGGTGGTATGCAACGCTCGGTCTTCGAGCGTTGCCAGAAAAGGAGGTTTATTTATCAGAATATAATCGTTGTTCTCAAATATAATTAAGTCTTTAAAAACCGGGTACTTCATATTTTAAATTTTACCGACAAACTATGGGGTACAGCACCCAGCCAAGTTTTGTTACGGCGTTTTCAGTTACAATTTATTTTAAGTACAAAAGTAACAGTTAGAACTGTACAAACAGTTTAATAATTTTAGGATAAGAAAGTTGCCGGGATTGTAGAATTTTAAAAATAATTAAACCTTGGGCTTTGATAATTTAAACTGCAATGAAGTACCCTTGCCCAATTGACTATTTACCAGAATGGCCGACCGGTGGGCTTCTAAGATATGTTTAGAAATGGCTAAACCTAAACCCGAGCCGCCACTTTCGCGGGAACGGCTCTTATCGATGCGGTAGAAACGCTCGAAAATACGATTTTGGTGTTCCTTGGCAATACCGGGACCATCGTCGGTTACCGATACCAATACTTTTCGTTTGCCATTTAGCAAGGCTACCCAAATATTACCGTTTTCACTACCGTATTTAATAGCGTTATCCATTAAGTTAATTAATACTTGCTTAATCCGGTTACGGTCGGCGTAAACCATAATGTGTTGGTGGCCATTTTGCTGCAGGTGCAACGTAATGTTCCGGGTGCGGGCTTTTAAATCCAGTTCATCAAACACTTCGCGGCAAAGCAGCAGCATATCCATGGGGCGTTTATTCATTTTAACCACGCCCTTTTCGAGTTGCGAAATACTAATTAAATCCTGCACCAAGGCATCTAAGCCATCCAGACTTTTAGCGGCTTTTTTTAAAAATTTATCGCGGACCCGTTCATCATCAATGGCTCCATCCAGCAACGTGTGGATAAAGCCTTGAGCCGCAAAAATCGGCGTTTTCAGCTCGTGGGATACATCGGCTAAAAATTCGCGCCGCAATACCTGTAAACGCTTTAACTCGTCTATTTCTTTTTGTTTTTGTTCGGCCATAAACAAAATTTCGTCCTTAATCCGTTGTAAAGGATCGGGCCGAAACAAAAACTTATTGCTCATTTTCCGGAATTCTTTGCGTTTGATGTGCTCGAGTCCGGCGTAAATGTTATTGATTTCTTTAAAAATTAAGATTTCAAAAGAAAAATAAATAAGTAAAAAGCAAGCCGAAAAAGCAATGGCCAATGTTAACACCCGCGTCCGGAAAGGCAGGTAAGGACCAAAGAATAAGCCCGCCAAAATAACAACGGCCACCGCTACAGAAATAAGAATAGCAATGGTGCGGGAAGAAATACCCATAAATGATTAATCGGTGTTAAACTTGTACCCGACGCCTTTAATGGTTTTAATATGATCTTCGCCAATTTTTTCGCGCACTTTCCGGATATGCACATCTACAGTGCGGGCAATTACATACACATCGGTGCCCCAAACGTTATTTAACAACTCTTCGCGGTTAAATACTTTGTTGGGCGTAGCCGCCAGGAACGACAGTAATTCAAATTCTTTTTTCGGAAGAGTAATTTTTTCGTCGTTCTTAAAAACCGAAAAACTGGTGCGATCGATGCGGATATTACCAATCTGAATCACTTTATGCTCCTCACCGGTTGCCTGGTTATCGCGCCGGACGTGAGCCGCCAAACGACTGATTAAAGCCCGGGGTTTAATGGGTTTGGTGATAAAATCGTCGGCGCCCGCATCAAAGGCGGCAATTTCCGAGAATTCTTCGGAGCGGGCCGTTAAAAACAAGATGTACGTTTCCCGGAATTCCGGTTTTTCGCGTAACTGCCGGCACGCCGAAATACCATCCATTACCGGCATCATTACGTCCATCAAAATAATATCCGGGTTAAATTTAATAGCTACCTCCAAAGCTTCTTTCCCGTTTTCGGCGGTAGTTACCTCGTAGCCTTCTTTTTCTAAATTGTATTGCAACAATTCGGTTATGTCCGGATCATCGTCCACTACCATTACCTTGTACTGATTTGTATTCTGCACGTTTTTATTGGTTAAGTAAGTACTAATTTCAACAAGTGGGCGGTGAGAATAATTTTAAATTTTACAATAGTAGTCTCTGATTGTAAAACAAAGATACAGGAATTCGCTGATTATAGTAGCAAGCGGTTAAGTTCTTCTACTTTGCTTTAATATTCCGGAAGGCATGTACATAAAAAAAGACGATTCGTTAGATCGTCTTTTTTGGTTAATATCCTTTTGCCAGGTTTAAACGGTGTTTTAAACCGCTGTATTCGTATAAGTCAACCTTAACGGCGCCGACTAATAAATCGGCTTTAATCATAACCGGAATTTTATTTCTATCATCGGATAAATAAACGCTTACCGAACTTTCGCCGGCGAACAAATCAGTATCCGGCATTTTGGGTACCAGCTTAAAGGCTTTAAAGGTGCCGGCTTTGGTATCTACGGTTTCCCGACCTTTATAAACCACCTGCATGTCGTAAATTTTTTTGTAGAAATAACCTTTCATCCGGATCACATCACCAACCTTGTACCGATCAAAATTTATAGTGCGCAGGTAATAAAAACCACTTACCACATCTTGCACCCGATCCGGAATTTTTAAATTTAAGGTCTGCTTGGTTTCCACCAAAGCCATGTGGTTTTTATGATCAAAGGTAACATTCTCTTTTTTGCGGTATTTCCCTTCTTCCACGTTCCGGTGGTATTTTTGCGGCACAACTAAGCTCGTATCAATAAACGAACGCCAGGTATCGCGAATGCGCAGGAAAAAATCAAAAGATCCTACCGTTTTACCGAACACATTGGCCCGGTAGCACGGCCGGTCGTTTACCCGGTGAATTTCGGGCGCTATTTCTATTTCGGCTTCGGCGGCGTTAATTAATCCATAATGCACTTTATATTTTAAAACTTCACCCGTTGCAAAACTGGGGCGATCTGCGGAAGGTTCAATAGGCTGCTGCACCACAAAGCCCGAGATAATCAAGAACATGGTGGCTAGGGCCAGATAAAATTTGTTCATAGAAAACAGCGTATCATGTACCAGTATTCATCAACTAGTGTACCAACAAATTAAAGTAAAGGTATAACGAATTTTGCATGTTCGTATTGGTTCTCTTACTTAAAACATAAAAAAAGGTGCCTGTTCGGGCACCTTTTACTTTAAATACAATTAAAACAATTATTCATTATCCATTAAAGCGGCGGCTACTTTCTCGGGCTCACCTTTAATCATGTTCCGGATTTTGGTTTCAATTTCATCCATCAAACCTTCGTTATCCAGCAGTAAATTCTTCACGGCATCGCGGCCCTGACCTAGTTTCTCGCCATTATAGGAGAACCAGGAACCTGATTTCTGAATAATGCTTAACTCCACGCCTAAGTCCAGGATTTCGCCTACTTTAGAGATTCCTTCGCCGTACATAATGTCAAACTCCACTACTTTAAACGGAGGCGCTACTTTGTTTTTAACTACTTTTACTTTGGTACGGTTACCGGTTACATTATCGGCACCTTCTTTAATCTGGCCAATCCGACGGATATCTAAACGTACCGAAGCATAAAATTTAAGCGCGTTACCACCGGTAGTTGTTTCGGGGTTACCGAACATAACCCCAATTTTCTCGCGTAACTGGTTAATAAAAATACAGCAGCAGCCGGTTTTGTTAATAGTACCGGTTAATTTACGCAAGGCCTGGCTCATTAAACGGGCTTGTAAACCCATTTTGCTATCGCCCATATCGCCTTCCAGTTCACCTTTTGGTACCAAAGCAGCTACGGAGTCAATCACAATAATATCAATGGCGCCGGAAGAAATTAAATGGTCAGCAATCTCCAGGGCTTGCTCGCCATTGTCGGGTTGCGAAATTAATAGGTTAGTTGTATCGATGCCCAGTTTTTCGGCATAAGCCCGGTCAAAGGCGTGCTCGGCATCAATAAAAGCCGCTAAACCACCTTTTTTCTGCGCTTCGGCAATACAGTGTAAGGTTAAGGTTGTTTTACCAGACGATTCCGGGCCGTAAATTTCTACAACGCGGCCCCGGGGCAAGCCCCCGATACCCAAAGCAATGTCCAGTCCAAGCGAGCCCGTGGAGATAGCCGGAATATCTTCTACTTTATTATCGCTCAATCTCATAACAGTACCTTTGCCATAGGTTTTGTCGAGCTTGTCCATGGTTAACTGGAGAGCTTTTAATTTTTCGTTGTTTGCACTCATGTCAGTGGTTTTAATAATTGCTTATTTTTAGGTGAAATTACATTTTTTTGCACCAACTTGCAAGCATTATAAAGGGTATTTACGCCCACTCATACGCCACAAATAAGGTCAAATTTAAACAGATTACGGGTGCTTTTTGTGCCATTTAGCCGGGTTATTTTATGCCGAAATACCAGTTATTTTCGCTCTTGTTCAGCCTGCTGATTACCAGCAAACTACAAGCCCAATTAGATAATACCGCCCTGGAATACCGCTTAACCGTTAAACCGGAATACAACCAGGATTTTCGGATTGGTTTGAATGCCTTTGGCTTTACGCGCAATAACGAGTACTTCAACGACATTGCCGATGGTTATACCTTATTCGGTTACCATCTGAATCCGAAACTGGTGTATTTTCCGGCCGAGTTTGTGCGCCTGGAAGCCGGCGTTTTTCTGTGGCAGGATTTCGGCAATAACCAGTTCACGCAAATACGGCCTACTTTTACTTTAAAAGTTCAGAAGAAGAATTATTCCTTGTTGTTCGGAAACCTGGAAGGAAATCTGAACCACGGTTACATTGAACCGCTTTACGATTTTGAAAAAGTAATTAACGATAACCTGGAAACCGGCGTGCAGTTTTTGTTAACCCGCGAGCGCACCAAACTGGATGCCTACATCGACTGGGAACGCATGATTTACCCGCGCGATCCCTTCCGGGAGGAAATTGCCGGCGGTTTAATATTTGAACATACGGCCTGGCAAACCGAAAATGGCTGGCGCTTAGGTTTACCAATTCAGTTTACGGCCCAGCATAAAGGCGGCCAGATTGATTCCAGCGACTTGCCTTTGCTAACCGTTTTTAACGGCGCTACAGGTTTTAACCTGGAGAAGAAATTACCGGGGCGTTTCTGGCAAGGCGTTTATACTAAAAATTACTACGTTGTTAATAAAGAATTCTCGAACGTACCCCAATTAGCTTTTGAACAAGGACACGGCTTATACCTGAATGCTGGCGT
The DNA here is from genome assembly GCF_003340495.1 of Adhaeribacter pallidiroseus. Classification (NCBI taxonomy): domain Bacteria; kingdom Pseudomonadati; phylum Bacteroidota; class Cytophagia; order Cytophagales; family Hymenobacteraceae; genus Adhaeribacter; species Adhaeribacter pallidiroseus. The sequence continues at coordinate 871,676 of NZ_QASA01000001.1, read as the reverse complement.
TAAAACCAGATTAGCCAACGTAATGCTGAGCTATTGGCAAGGGAAAAATTACGTAGCCGAAAAAGGCGGGCGTTTGTTCCAATCGGCTACTACTTCGTTTTTGCACCCGGGCTACCAGGAACCGGATCGGAAATTGCTGATTTTACGGTTTTTGACGGATGTAAAACTGCTGGATAATTTATTCCTGACTTTGCGATTGGAGCCAATCTACGATTTTCAGAATCCGGCATTCGAGTTTTCGAATGGTTTTTACATTCATTACTACACGGATTTGTTTGTTAGTAAGGTAAAGCAGTAGTTTTTTTAAATTTTCTAAAATTTGATGTTGTTTCAACAATCAATGCTGTAGGATCTTTACTCAATTCTTCCAGCTCCAGATTAACAAAAATCTTAGGATAAGGAAATCCAAAATAAAGCTATGTTGAGATTGCCATAAAAATTATCCGTCATCATGTATGGTTTTTACCAAGGGGTACGGGTTAGTTTTACTGACAAACTCAACATGGCTTAAGGATGGTTGCAGGAAGATTCCTGAGCTACATATTTTAACTACTGATCCAGATGTTACTTTCTAATGGATCAGAAATTACTTCGGTGTCTTACTTCATTTACTAAAACGATATCTGCTATTGCTCCTCTGTGATAAACCGGTTTTCCAATAACTGTTCTTGCCGGAAATAGGTAATTTTAAAATCCGGGTTAAACTTTACGCGCACGGCAGCTTTAGTTTCCTGTTTTTGATTTTTAGACTTCCGGAACGCCGATCCGTTTTCGAGATAGGTTAGTTCGTAGCTGTTATTGCCCGCATTCACTACGGTTAAAGAACCTTCCTGAATGCTGCTTTTTCCATCTATAAATTCGGGAAAATGGTACGTGTTAATGTTCTCGTTTATGGCAACCGGAGTAGTATTGGACAAGGTATAGTACCGTTCTACCTGCGGGGCAAAGTAATTACCGGCTTCAAATGGAGCAGCTTCCATATCGGCGTAATAGGCGTTTAGCTGCTGCTGCGCTTTGCGGATAATTTCGTCTTTATCGGTAATTAAGTTAGTGGCTGCGGTACCAGAAGCTTCGGGGCTTGGTTCAGCAGTAGTAACGATTGGGTCTGCTGCCGGCGCATTTGTAGTGGGTACAGAATCCGGGTTCGCCATGGGAATACGATCCGAACGCATTAAGGAAGTGTCGGTTGTTTGCGCCGGATTTTCTTCGGCACCAGGTCCGGTTGGTATTTCTTCTTCGGTTTGCGGACCTGATATACTGGTTAATCGCTCGGAAGTAGGTTTATTTAAAAATTGGTAGGCCAGTAAACCTAACAATAACAACCCCCCCAGAATGGCTAACGAAATTAAAAGCCAATCTTTTTGGGGTGCGGGTCTTACGCCGGCTACCGATTCCTCTTCTTCGTAAAAGTTACTTTGGTCGGTTAGTGGTGGTTCGGCTACCGGCGGCTCCGGGGTAATTGGTTCAGGTGCAATTGATTCTGAAACAATTGGTTCTGTTATCTGCGACCCAGTTGGGTAAATTATTTTGGATTCAATGGGGTTTACCGATGCGGGTGAATCAGATCTTACCGGTTCGGCAGTCCGCGTTTCAGATGCTGCCGGGCCGCCAAAAATAATTCGTTTTTTTAAAGCCTCGTACTCTTCCGAAGTTATTGCGCCCGAATCCAACAATGTTTTAAGTTCGTGCAGGGATCGGATGGTGGAATTTTCGTGGTCCATATTTTTAAATTTTCAGCTTGGTCTATACGCTAATACGAATTTCCTAAAGACAAAGGTGCTTAGCCTCTATAATAAACCGTTATCCTTATTCTATCCGCTCTAGCGCCAGCATTAAATTATGATGCATCTGCTGAAACAAGCCTACTGCTTCGTTTATAAAGGTTTCGTCTAATAGTTGCTTGATGGCTTCATCGGTAGCGACTTCCATCTCGCTTATTTTGTAGGTTTGTTCGTATGGCCCTCGTTCCAGCTTAATCAGGTATTTTCCGTTCCAGGCAAAAACGGTTATTTTAACCGCTGCATGCGGAATTTCGGCAACTACGCGCATAGTATTTTGTTTTAAGTTATACGTTATAGGTAGTAAGTTCGGAATTAGATTAATGCATCACTTAAATCGTAATACATGATACTCAATACCTGATACTTGATATCTGATCTCTACCAGAATTGCTCGATGGTTTTCAGGCGGTTACGCTGGTTTATTTTATAAGTTCGGTTACGGCTGGTGCTGGTTAATATTTGTCCGGCCACCACTGCGCTGGCCGTGTAGGTTAAAAAGGTAAGCGTGTTTTCGCCGGGCTCTACGTCTAACAAATAATTACCCCCTCCTACTACCGTAAACAATAGCCCACCACTTTTTAAAAGTCGTCCTAAAAACTGCAGCCCCGAGGATACCGGGCTGGTATTCGTTAACCGTATTTTCCGGATATCGCGCAAAGGAATTTCGGTATCCCACATGACTAACGAGTTTTTTTTAATATCGGTAATCTGACCGGAGTAAGTTCTTTTTTCGTCGACCAGCTTAAAAGTAATTTTGTTGCCCGTAAAAAACCGGATACGGCTTATTTTACCCGGTTTATCCAGCGCCAGGAAATATTTGGGAGCAGCCGGCACTTTGTTTTCAGCAGAATTTATTTGAGTGGAATCTGCGGTTTGGCTAAAGCAGGTAAAAGCACCAACGGGCAAAATAAAAGCGAGTACTAGTAAAAATTTAACCATACCGTTTTCGGGTAAAATTATTGTTAACCATTCTGGTTAACGGATGTAATTAGCAAGAGTAAGGTTGCCTCCTTTTTCATACCCATTCAACTAAACCAAGGCTTACTCCATCCGGATACCCATGAGTTGCATTAATTTACTGGCGTTAAAACTATTACATACGCCCGGGTGTAACTTGTAATCAAACAATATTTTATCTTCTTCAATGGTACTGTTAAACGAGTAATTTTGAATATAATCTGAATTTTGCTGGGCCATGTTTCCTAATTCCAGGTCGTGGGTGGATACCAAACCGGAAGCACTTTGCTCGTGCAATTGTCGGATTAAGGCTTGTGCACCTAAATGGCGGTCGCGGGAGTTGGTACCTTTCAGAATTTCATCCAGAAAGTAATATACCGGCGTGCCGCTAGTCGTAACATCCAGCAGCATTTTTAAACGTTTTAATTCGGCGTAAAACGATGAAGTACTTTCGGCCAGGTTATCTTCGGTGCGCATAGCGGTGTATACCTGGGCCGGGTAAGCCCGCAATCGACGGGCACTTACCGCCGACCCTGCAAAAGCCAATACCAAGTTAATAGCCACCGTACGCAAAAAAGTACTTTTACCCGACATGTTAGACCCCGTAATGATTAAGGTTTGGCCGGCGCCCTGCATCCTGAAGTTATTCGTTACCCGGTTTTTTAAAAAAATAAGCGGATGCCCCAGTTCAGTAGCCTCTACTTCAAATGGCTGTTTACTGATTTCGGGTAAAGTATAATCCGGATTGGCAAATTGAAAAGCCGCTAAACTAGCGAGCGTTTCCATTTCGGCTACGGCCAGCAACACAGGCTCCAGGTTGGCGGCCATATTTTTTTTCCATTTTTCGAGGCGGTACATCCAGTAGTAATCCCACATGAGGGTACCATTCAGGAGAATATTCATGTACACATTGAGCCGCGCCGAAATGTATTGAATAATAGCCGCGAGTTCGTTTAAATAACCCGATGCCGTTTTAAGTTTGATTTGTAGTTGCTGCTGTAGTGCCTGAAGTCTTGTGGATGTAAAGGAATGCGTTTCAATCTGAGCCAGGAGGGCGGTGTAACTTTTAAGCACTTCGTACATGCCGCTGCTTTGTTCGTAATACTGCTCCCGGAATATAGCATAACGGGCATTTAAGATGTATTGCACCAGCATAAAACCAAGTATCGGATAAGACGGCGCATCCTCCACAAACCACCAATAAAAAATGCTGCCTACGGTTAAAATAGGCAAGACAAACAGCAAAACTTTTAACCAGGCTTTATTCCGGAAAAAGTCGGGAGCGTGCAGCCACTCGAAGAACAAGTTAGAATTTTGCTTATCGTGTTTGTAATGCATGGCTTTTGCCTGCAGCTCTTGCCGCCACGACAGTTGCGAGGTTAATTCTGCCACAGCTTCCTGTCGCTCTAATATTACCGTTTCCTGAGCCGGGTGTTTTAACCAATCCGCCAACTTATCTTTCCCGATAGAAGTTACTGCCCGGTTAAGTAGCTGAAACAAGGAGTGTTTGCCAAAAATATCTAAATCTGAGGTGTATAAATGCTGCGAATTAGCATAACGTTCGCCACTATCAAAGCTTAAAAGTTTACCCTGGAGGCGTTCGGTCTCGTCCGCATTAATTTTTTTTAAAAATTCGTGATGAAACTGGCGATAACGCAAACGCTGGTGCCATCGCATTACCACTAAAAAAAGGACGTAAAAAGCCATCACTGCTATCCAGGCAACCGAAGTTAAATCTTGCCGGAAAAAGTAAACTACACTACCTACACCGGCTAAAAAGATAAATAACCGCAACCAACCTACCTGGCTGCACTTTTGGCGATAATGTTGTTCTTGTTGCCGGTTTTCTTCGGTAAGTTTTTGAAATATTTCGGAAGGAGTTGGCTGCATGCTGATCGGATAACGACTAGATTTAAGAGGAATATATAAGTGCCCATAAGATAAAGCAGGGAAAATTTAAAAATTCAGCAATGTTAGTTAATTTAATCGGAAGTGGGGATTTACCGATAGCTAATATTTCACAGGCAACTTAATTACCGCTTTTATCTGCTCTTTTTCTAAATTACATTTACTGTGTAATTTTTAAAATTTTTACTTTTTGAACACTGCCATCCGCAAAATTATTCACATCGACATGGACGCTTTTTACGCGTCGGTGGAGCAGCGCGACCATCCGGATTTGCGCGGCAAACCTGTGGCGGTGGGAGGTTCAAAAGCCCGGGGCGTAGTGGCAGCGGCTAGTTACGAAGCTCGTAAGTTTGGCGTACATTCGGCCTTAGCCTCCCGGATTGCGGTACAAAAATGCCCGCAACTGATTTTTGTAAAGCCCCGCTTTGAAGTGTACAGCGCTGTATCGCGGCAAATCCGGGAAATATTTTACCGCTACACCGACTTAGTGGAACCGCTATCTTTGGACGAAGCCTACCTGGACGTAACCGAAAACAAAGTAGGAATGCCTTCGGCGAGCATTATTGCCAAAGAAATAAAAGCCAGCATCTTAGCCGAAACTGGTTTAACAGCTTCGGCGGGGGTGTCGTTTAACAAATTTCTGGCTAAAATTGCGTCTGATTTGAACAAGCCCAATGGGTTTACGCTGGTAACCCCCGATAAGGCCGATGCCCTGGTAGCCAGTTTACCCATCGAGAAATTTCATGGCATTGGTAAAGTAACAGCCGCTAAAATGCAGCAATTGGGCATTAATACCGGGGCCGAATTGCGGGAGCGCCCGGAAGAAGAATTAATAAAGTTGTTTGGTAAAACCGGCCAGTATTATTACCGCATTGCCCGGGTACAAGACGATAGACCCGTGCAACCGCACCGTCTTCGGAAATCCATTGGTTCAGAGCGTACTTTTGAGGTTGACCTAATTCAGGAAGAAGATTTGCTGGAGCGTTTACAATTTTTGGCCCAGGAAGTAGCCGAAGACATGGTGCGCCTGCAAACAGCGGCTAAAACCGTTACCGTAAAATTAAAATACTTTGATTTTACCCTCCAAACCCGCAGTAAAACCTTACTGAGTTATTTAAACTCAGCGGATGCATTATTTACCGTAGCCCGCGATTTGCTCCGCACACCGGCTTTACCGCTCTACCCGGTCCGGCTACTAGGTATTTCTGTATCTAACCTACTTTCTGCCCACGACCAGCCCGCTGTGCGGCAACTAACTTTTGATTTCTGAATCGCGGATTTTCGCGGCTTACACGGATTACGCAATATTAGTTGCCGGATTGCAGAAAACTTTCGGCCCAAATTAAGTCTTCGGGAGTAGTAATTTTTAAATTTTCGTAAGCCCCCGGTACCAGATTTATCTTTTCACCTAAGCGTTCTAGCACCGAGGCATCATCTGTGAAGGCGGCTTCTTCGGGTAACTGGTAAGCCTGTCGGAGCAACGAAAGTTGAAAGCATTGAGGAGTTTGCACGAGTCTATACATATCACGGTCGAGTGCCTGGCTGCCATCATGCGTAATTTTCCGGATAGATTCTTTTAAAGGAACGGCTACCACGGCATTACCTTTTTGAGCCGCCACGGCAAAAGCTTCATTAATGATGTTAACCGGAGCAAAAGGCCTGACACCATCGTGTACCGCCACAACTCCTTCCCCGGTTATTACGGCCAATCCATTGTTGACCGAGGCAAACCGCGAGTTGCCTCCGGCCACTACCTGGTGCGGTAAAGTAAAATTGTTTTCAGTGCAGAGCTGCTTCCAAAATAAAATCTGATCGGCCGGTAATACCACCACTACTTTTATCTGCGGATTATAGCTAAAAAATCGCTGAATAGTATGCATTAAAATGGGCCAGCCGCCAATTGAAATAAATTGTTTGGGCAAATGGCTTTGCATACGCGTGCCAGATCCTCCGGCTACCAATATGGCGTATTCCTGGGTGTTAACAGACATAAGCCCAAATATACAAAAACAAAAAACCCGCCGGATAAACAACCAACGGGTTTTCATAACACCTATTCTTAAAGTCTAAATACTAGTATCTAACATCTAGTATCTAACATCTAGTATCTAAATTCTAACATTCTAAATTATCAGCATGGCATCGCCGTAACTAAAGAAATTATATTTCTCTTTTACGGCGGCATTGTAAGCTTCCATTATTAAGTCGTAACCTCCAAAAGCGGCGGCCATCATTAATAACGTAGATTCCGGCATGTGAAAATTAGTCAGCAAAGCATTGGCAATCCGGAAATCGTGGGGCGGAAAAATAAATTTATCGGTCCAGCCTTGGTTGGGTTTCAAACGCCCGTTCGCCGATACCGATGATTCTAAAGCCCGCAAAGTAGTGGTACCAATAGCGCAAACCCGTTTTTTATTATCTAAAGCCTGATTTACCAGAATGGTCGTTTCTTCGGGCACGATAAAGCTTTCGGAATCCATTTTATGCTTGGTTAAATCTTCCACATCTACCGGCCGGAAAGTTCCTAAACCTACGTGCAGCGTAACCGGCGTTACGTTTATGCCTTTAAACTCCAGACGTTTTAAAACTTCTTTGGTAAAGTGTAAACCGGCGGTGGGAGCTGCTACGGCACCAACGTGTTTGGCGTAAACCGTTTGGTAACGTTCACGATCTTCGGGCTGGGCTTCGCGCTTAATGTATTTGGGTAGCGGGGTTTCGCCCAATTCGTTAATGGTTTTGTAAAATTCTTCGTCGGTACCATCAAACAAAAACTTAATGGTACGGCCCCGGGAAGTGGTGTTATCAATTACTTCGGCTACTAAATCGCTTTCGCCGAAATACAACTTATTACCTACCCGGATTTTACGGGCCGGATCCACGAGAACATCCCACAAGTGAATGTCTTTGTTCAGTTCGCGGAGCAAAAATACTTCTATCTTGGCGCCGGTTTTTTCTTTGTTGCCGTACATGCGGGCCGGAAACACTTTGGTATCGTTGATGACCATGGTGTCGCCATCATCAAAATAATTTAAAATTTCTTTAAAAATTTTATGTTCTATCTTGCCATTGTCGCGGTGCACCACCATCATGCGCGCTTCGTCACGTTCTTTGGCGGGGTGCATGGCTAATAAATTGGCGGGCAAGTCAAATTTAAATTCGGAGAGCTTCATAATTACTGTTACTGTATTTAATATTACGGTATTAAATTTTAAAAAGAGGCGCAAAGTTAGTTAGTTTAGCGCAATTATTATTATTTTTAAATAAATTACTTCATAAACCCTGCTGTAAGAATGATTTACCTGCGTCTCATTCTGGAAAGTTTTCGGTTTGCCGGGCAAGCCTTACGCGCTAATTTGCTGCGTACTATCCTTTCGCTTTTGGGCGTAACCATTGGCATCTTTGCCATTATTTCGGTTTTTACGATTGTAGATTCCCTGGAACGCAGCATCCGGAATAGCATGAACTTTTTGGGTAATAACGTTATTTACGTGCAAAAATGGCCCTGGTCGTTTGGGGGCGAATATCCCTGGTGGAAATATTTTCAGCGGCCTGCTCCCAATATTCGCGAATTCCGGTTACTGGAACGCCGTTTAGAGAACGCGCAAGGTGTGGCAATATTTTGGGATACGGGTAACAATACGCTCAAGTACCGCAACAATAATATTGCGGATATTAATTTAATGGGCGTATCGTACGCCTATAATCTGGTTTCGGACATACCCACCGCCGAAGGACGTTATTTTACTACCCAGGAGGTAGATGCGGCCCGCAACGTAATTATTATTGGCTCTACCATTGCCGAAAATTTATTTCGGAACCAATCGGCTATTGGCAAACCCGTCCGGATTAAAGGTTTAAAATTTACGGTAATCGGGGTAATGGAAAAGCAAGGCGAAAACATGCTGGGCGCGCCTACCAACGATAAAAATGCCATTATACCGTACGGGGCTTTCAGTAAATTATTTTCGATTGGCCGGAACGGCGTAGAACCGACCATTGCTTTAAAAGGCTATGACACTGATCCGGGTTTGCTGGAACTGGAATACGAAGCCAAAGGGGTGATGCGCAACATCCGGGGCCAGAAACCGCGCGATGATGATAGCTTTGCTCTAAACCGACCCGAAATGGTAGCGGAAGCTATTTCGGGCCTATTCCGTGTGATTGGCGTAGCAGGCTGGGTAATTGGCGGTTTTTCTATTTTGGTGGGTGGCTTTGGCATTGCCAACATTATGTTTGTTTCGGTAAAAGAACGTACCAACATTATCGGCATTCAAAAATCCTTGGGCGCCAAGAACTACTTTATCTTATTCCAGTTTTTGTTTGAATCGGTTTTTTTAAGTTTAATCGGCGGGGGTGTGGGTATTTTTATTGTTTTCCTGATCACGCTTATTCCGCAGGATGCTTTAAAGTTGCTGCTGAGTTTAGCTAATATTTCGCTGGGATTAGGCGTATCGGTGGTGATTGGCGTATTATCGGGTATTATTCCGGCGGTGCTGGCTTCAAACCTCGACCCGGTAATTGCCATCCGCTCGAAGTAGCACGGATTCATATTTAAACAAACACCAACAATGCTAATTTTATATTAAATTAACTGGTTGCAATACAATCTATAAGTTAATTGCGAGACAATACACTTCCTGACTAAATAGTCATATTTAGATAATTTTAATGAAAACACTTGGAATTTCATCAGTTACACTATCAGCCATTCTAACAATTATTGCAACAACAAATTGGGAAAAATTAGGCTATATTGGTCAGCTTGCAATAATTTTTGGAATTATAGGAACAATAATAACTGCATATTATAGCTACAAGCAAGTAGAAAAAGAGAATTTGTTAGAGAAAATCAATTCAAAAATTGGCGATATAGTAGATTTAAAAGGCAAAGCCACAATTCCATTGTTAATGGTTGGTGATAGTGGAACAATTTTTTCAATTGCTAACGGAATTCCTTTTTCTGATATTAACGGTCCGCTTATAAAAATTACCATTAAGGATAATAAACTTTATGTAGATTCAATAATCAGAAGTAATAAAGGTGATGTAATAGCTGCGCTACATAATAATACTTGGAGTTTGTACAGTAGCGATTATGAATATAATAATGAAGCACTGGTTTTGAATTAGTTACTAATGGAGAAAGAATGGTATACTTTCAAATCTACTTAAAAGATGACAATGTTCATTTTCTAGGTAATTTGATAGGTAAAACTGGATATGGGGTTAACATGGATAACTCAAATGATCCTAATAGGCCAGGAGCATTCGTTCGATTGATAAACCCAAACAGCCCTTTGGAAATTTACAGTATTGCTTCTCTTCCTATATTTAAATATCCAAGATCTAGAAATTTAGGAGTCAGATCTATATAACATCCTTGCAAAACCTTTTAAACTCTTCCACCATAATAGAAGTTATTTAGAATTAAGCGATAATTTATAGCTAAGAAAGGGTATAACTTTTAAACAGTAATTTAATTGTTGCTAAAGACTATTAAATTATTGTGTTCGCTCTATTAACGCACTTTGCAATCTCTGTTTGTTGGTCAAAACTTCTAAACAGCTCTTTTCCATACGACTTTTTTAAAATATTCCTCTAAACTTCACCTGTCCGTTTATTAATACCCCGCTGTGCAACTTTTCGTTAAAATTAGAGTTCTTATACACTGGCTTTAGGCGCTAAAAAGAAGCAATTCCGTAGCCCACAAGCCAAATTTTTAAAAAAAATACGCAAACCCCAGGACCGTGCTGCTTGGTGCTGTCCGATTTTTAATACTTATGGCTAAACTCAGCAAAACCAGTAAAACCAAACTCCACGTAGAAACCGCCAACGAAGGTAGTGGACAAACCATTAGTCAACCCGAAATTAACGATCATAAAGCCAAATCGATAAAAGAAGCTAAAAAGCAGGCTCTGAAAGAAAACCGCACCATTTCCGACGACGACAGCAAAATCCGGCGGGCGTTTGTAGATAAAGACTGGAACGAAATCCGGATTGCCGACTCCTGGCAGATTTTTAAAGTAATGGCCGAATTCGTAGAAGGCTTCGAGAAGTTGTCACGGATCGGGCCTTGCGTTTCTATTTTCGGGTCGGCGCGCACCAAACCCGATAACCCGTATTACATAATGGCCGAAGAAATTGCCGCCAAACTGGTACGCCACGGTTACGGGGTTATTACGGGCGGTGGTCCGGGCATTATGGAAGCCGGTAACAAAGGCGCCCACGCCGAGGGTGGCAAATCGGTGGGTTTAAACATTGAACTACCCTTCGAACAGTTTCATAATATTTACATCGACCACGATAAGCTCCTCGATTTTGATTACTTTTTCGTCCGCAAAGTGATGTTCGTGAAATACGCGCAAGGCTTCGTGGTAATGCCTGGCGGCTTCGGTACCCTCGATGAATTATTCGAGGCGATTACTTTAATTCAAACCAAAAAAATTGGCAAATTCCCGATTATTCTGGTGGGCAAGAAATACTGGCAAGGCTTATTCGACTGGATAGAAGACGTCATGCTAAATTCCGAAAGCAACATTAGTCCCGAGGATTTAAATTTAGTGCACCTGGTAGATAACGCCACCGACGCCGTAAAAGTAATCGACGAGTTCTACAGCAAGTATTTGTTATCGCCAAATTTCTAGGCAGTGAGTTGATAAGGATGCGTTGTTATATGGAAACATATAATTTAGTCGCCGTTTAAAAGAAACTTTATTTAAGGTGTTTTTCACTGTACAAAAAGATAAATTTAAGAATCAGAACAACTAGAATGGAAGCATTAATCAATAGAATTACCTTAAACCCAGAAATTTGCTACGGTAAGCCAACCATTAGAAATATGCGGTATCCTGTTGAAATGATATTAGACTTGCTTTCATCCGGAATGACCTTTCAGGAAATCATAGAAGATTACCCGGCGATTGAAGAAGAAGATATTAAAGCTTGTTTAACTTATGCTTCCCGGTTAACTAAAATAAAGGCGATTCACAAGGTCGTTGCATGAAGTTTATTGTAGATGCACAGCTTCCTTATGGGATTGCTTGGATATTAAACAGCAAGGGCTTCGATACCATCCATACGGATGATTTGCCGGATAAAGAAAGAACGAGCGATAACCAAATTAGGGAAATATCTATTCGGGAAAGCAGAATTGTAGTTACCAAGGATTCTGATTTTCTGGATTCCCACTACATTAAGAATATTTTGAAGAAATTATTGCTTATTTCTACAGGAAATATCAGAAACAAGGACCTGTTTCATCTGTTTGCCAATAACTTACATCAAATTATACAAATGTTTACCACCTGCAACTGTGTTGAAATAGATAATACCGATATAATGGGGCACGAATAAAAACACTGCACCCGTGCAAAAGTCACCTTTCGTTTAAAGAGTAATTAGATTTTTAAATTTGAATGACCATCAGAACCAACCTTTCAAAAACTGGGTTGTTAAAACTCAGAACCGGTAAAAAACATACGGCATGGCATACCTCACTCCTTCCCTTAAATATTTGTTTTTTATAGCTTGTTTATTGGGTGTAGTCAATTTATGTAGCCAGCAGGTAAACCCCAGCCAAATAGCCAATTTAGGGCATCGGCCTTTTCCCTTGCCTAAGTCTTTAAGTTTTGCCGGTGAGCCGGTGCCCTTAGAGGTACCCGATGTAGCCGAGCGCCTGGACCGGGAATTACAATCGAATGCGTATTTTCATTCCAATGTTTTACTGGCTCTAAAACGTTTGCAGCGCACGTTGCCCGAGATGGAACGGGTGCTCGAAGCCAATGGTTTACCCGCCGATTTTAAGTACGTAGCCCTGGCCGAAAGTTTATTAGGTAATGTTATTTCGCCGAAAGGGGCGGTGGGCGTTTGGCAGTTTATGCCGGCTACGGCCCGGGAGTTAAAACTAACCATTAACGACGAGGTAGACGAACGGTATCATTTCGAAAAATCGACCATTGCCGCTTGTAATTATTTTAAAAAAGCAAAGCAACGTTTCGGTTCCTGGACCAACGCCGCGGCTTCGTATAACCGCGGTATGGGTGGTTTGCAAGCCGCGCTAAAAGCACAAAAAGTAACCTCTTATTACGATTTGTATTTGAACGAAGAAACTTCCCGGTACCTGTTCCGGATATTGGCTTTAAAAGAAATTCTGGAGAACCCCAAGCGTTACGGTTTTGATTTGCTGCAAGCCGATGCCTACGCCAACTTACCTACGCACGCGATACCCGTTACCAGCACTATTGAAGATTTGCCGCAGTTTGCCCTGGAACAAGGCATTAACTACAAAACCTTGCGGCTGCAAAATCCCTGGTTGCGGGGTTACAAGTTAACCGTGGCCGATACTACAGCGGTTTATTCGCTGCAAATTCCGCAGGCACCGGTAAACTCCGCCCGTGACTAAGGTTTGAGCCGGCTTCTTATTAAAAATTTAAAAATTTGAGGCATTATTCGGTTCCTGAGCTTGGCTTAGGATTAATGCCCGAGGCAGCAGTTAGGTATTCTACTTTTACCAGCTGGTGCGATTTGTTGTGACGACCTTTAATTTCCAGCGAAACCGTCTTTTTTTCTGGGCCCCAATCAAAGCGTAGCAAGCCGAAATTTAATTTATCGTGCACTTTACCTACCCGATACCGATTGGGCATGCCTTCTTTTAAGCCACCGCCTAAGCTGTGGGTTAGGCCGCTGCTGGTTAAGTCATAAACCGGATAACTTATGCCGGGCCAGGTAATTTTGGCCAGTTCGGCTACGTGGCGGTCGCCGCTGAGTAAAATTACGCCGCGAGCCTGCGTACGGGCAATTAAGTCAAATATACGCTTCCGGGCTGTCGGGAAGTTGGCCCACTTTTCGCCGCCGCTTTCTTCCTGAATAACCTGAATGCCGTTTCCAATAATATTAAACTGCGCGCTACTGTTTTTTAATTCCTGCTCGAGCCACTGCCATTGCGTTTCGCCGAGTAAGTCGCCGTTAAAATTAGGTACGTAACGGCCATTCTGCCTTAACAAAGAATCGCGGTGCGTACGCGAATCGAGCAAAATAATTTTTACCTGGCGGCCCGGCGGTCCGTAGGTATGCGCATTATACACGCCATCTTGCTGCCGGAGCGGACTATCTTGTGGTTCCTGCATAAAATCCCAGAACAAGCGCTGGCTTTCCGCTTTCTGCGGGTATTCTTTCCCGGCGTTATCGTGGCCAAAATCGTGATCGTCCCAGGTGCCTATCATGGGCGTGGTAGCCATCAGTTTCCGGTAATTGGGTTCGGCTAATTGTTTCTGGTACTTGGCCGCCATTACCTGCATGTCATCGGTATCGCCGTAAATGTTATCGCCCAGCCACACCCACAACTGCGGTTTGTTTTTTAAAATGGGCAGCCATAAAGGCTGGTCGCGTTCCTGCGAATTACAAGACCCAAAAGCCAGTACCGTTAAAGGATGGGCGGCATTTGCGGGTGGTAAAGTAGTTTGCTTTTTATTTGAGTAAGGAGCACAAGCGGTTAGCAGCAGGGTAATAAGAAAACAGTAAAACGGACGCATAATGTACGGGATGAAGCAATTTTGAAACGCTGGCTTTTCATACGCAAGCCCGAAATGAGGGTTAATCTTGTTACCAATCCATGCTAAAATTTAAAAATTTCATCTGCGCAAGCCTCGGTGTTTATCCACCCGGATATTAATTTTAATTAAACTAAAACCGCTTAAAAACAGTTAAGATAGGATTAACCTTAACCTGCTAATACGCGCTCTTTTGCGTATCTTTGCGGATTAATTAAGCCCTACAATGGCCTCAAAGAAAGAAGCAATCCTTACTGATACTGCTACCGCTACAGCGGCCGCTCCCGAACTAACAACTACTACCGAAGCACCATTAATTGAAGTGTACGGTGCCCGGGAGCATAATTTAAAAAATATAAGTTTAAAAATTCCGCGTAACAAGCTGGTCGTTTTTACCGGCATTAGCGGCAGTGGCAAATCGTCGCTGGCTTTCGATACGATTTACGCCGAAGGCCAGCGCCGCTACATGGAAACTTTTTCGGCGTACGCGCGCTCCTTTCTGGGTGGCCTGGAACGACCCAACGTGGATAAGATTGAAGGCTTAAGCCCGGTAATTTCCATTGAGCAAAAAACCACGAGCCGCAACCCGCGCTCCACGGTGGGCACCATTACCGAGATCTACGATTTCCTGCGTTTGCTCTACGCCCGCACCGCCGAAGCGTTTAGCTACGTAACCGGCGAGCGCATGATCCGGCAGTCCGATGATCAGATTGTGAACCACATTCTCGAAAACTTCGATAAGAAAAAGCTGATTATTCTGGCCCCGGTGGTAAAAGGCCGGAAAGGGCATTATCGCGAATTGTTCGAGCAAATCCGGAAAATGGGTTTTGTACGCGTGCGGGTAGACGGCGACTTAATGGAGCTGGTACCCAAAATGCAGGTAGACCGCTACAAAATTCACGACATCGAAATTGTAATTGATAAAATTATCGTAAACGCCGAGGATCGGTACCGCATTTCGAGTTCGGTGCAAAATGCACTGACGCACGGCAAAGGTACCGTTACCATTCTGGACCCGGATACCAACGAATCGCACTTTTTCTCGCGGCACCTCATGGACCCCGCTACTGGTATTGCCTACGACGATCCGGCTCCGAACACGTTTTCGTTTAACTCGCCGTACGGTGCGTGCCCCACTTGCAACGGCCTGGGCGCTGTTCAGGAAATTACCGAAGAGTCGATTATTCCGGACAAAACCTTAAGCATCAGCCGCGGCGGTATTGCCCCGCTCGGGGAGTTTCGCGATATCTGGATTTTTAATCAGATTCAAACCATCCTGAAACAAAACAAGCTGAGCATTTCCACGGCCATCCAGGATATTCCGGCCCCGGTACTCAACCAATTGCTGCACGGCATCGACGAAGATATTATTGTAAAAGCCAAAGGCCAGAACTTTATCACGCAGTTTGAAGGCATTATCAACTTTTTGCGCAAGCAAATGGATTCCGATTCCGATGCTATCCGCACCTGGATTAATGAGTTCACCCAAACCAGCACTTGCCCCGAATGCCAGGGTTACCGGCTTAAAAAAGAATCGTTGCATTTTAAAATGGACGGTTTGCACATTGGGCAATTAGCGCAGTTTAACATTGGTAAGCTGGCCGATTGGTTTAATAATCTGGAAGACCGCCTGACCGAACGCCAGAATTTAATTGGCCGCGAACTACTCAAAGAAATCCGGAAAAGGATTAAGTTTTTATTGGATGTGGGTCTGGAATATTTAAGCTTGCACCGCTCCGTGCGTACCTTATCCGGCGGCGAATCGCAACGTATCCGGTTGGCTACCCAAATTGGTACGCAGCTCGTGGGCGTGTTGTACATTATGGATGAACCCAGCATTGGCCTCCACCAGCGCGACAACGAAAAACTGATTAACGCCCTTAAAAATCTGCGCGATATTGGCAATTCGGTAATTGTGGTGGAGCACGATAAAGACATGATTCTGCACGCCGACCACGTGCTGGATATTGGCCCGGGCGCCGGTATTCACGGGGGTCATATTGTGGCCGAAGGCTCTCCCGCCGAAATTTTTAATTCCGGCAGTTTGACCTCGCAGTACTTGAGCGGCCAGAAGCACATTGAAGTACGTCGGGAAAAGCGACCGGGAAACGGTAAGTTCCTGGAATTACGTGGGGCTACGGGTCATAATTTAAAAAATCTATCGGTAAAGTTTCCGTTGGGTAAATTAATTGCGGTGACGGGTGTATCGGGCAGTGGTAAATCCACGTTGATCCACGATACGTTATTCCCGATTTTAAATCAGTTTTTTTTCAACGCCAAGCGCGATCCTTTGCCTTACAAAAGCATCTTGGGTTTGGAGCATATTGATAAAGTAATTGAAGTAGACCAATCGCCAATTGGGCGCACGCCGCGTTCTAACCCGGCTACCTATACCGGCATGTTCACGGATATTAGGGCTTTGTTTGCGCAATTACCCGAGGCTAAAATTCGCGGCTACTCGGCGGGCCGTTTTTCCTTTAACGTAAAAGGCGGTCGTTGCGAAACCTGCGAAGGCGCCGGTATGCGCACCATCGAAATGAATTTTTTGCCGGATGTGTACGTGCCCTGCGAAACCTGCAAAGGCAAACGCTACAATCGCGAAACTCTGGAAGTGCGCTTTAAAGGCAAATCCATAACCGACGTGCTCGACATGACCGTAGAAAAAGCCGTGGAGTATTTCGATAACCAACCCCGGATTTTACGCAAAGTGCAGATTTTAAACGAAGTAGGTTTGGGTTACATTACGTTGGGCCAACAAGCAACTACCTTATCGGGCGGCGAAGCGCAACGGGTAAAATTGGCAACCGAACTGGCTAAAAAAGATACTGGTAAAACCTTTTACATTCTGGATGAACCTACCACCGGCTTGCATTTCGAAGACATCAAACATTTATCGGATGTTATTCATAAGCTCGTGGACAAAGGCAATACGGTGCTGCTTATTGAACATAACTTGGATATGATTAAAGTGGCCGATTATATTATTGATATTGGCCCGGAAGGCGGCGACGAAGGCGGCAGTATTGTGGCCCAGGGTACTCCCGAAGAGGTGGCAAAATGTAAAAAAGGCTATACGGCGCGTTTTCTGCGCGAAGAATTACGCACCAGTCAGTATTTGCCTTAAAGAATCTGTTGCGCGTATTAGCGATCTTTTATGCTATACGCGCAACATTTTTGAAATTTTAGGGCCGTTTTACTCCTGCTACCTCGCTTTATTTGCCATACCCCACTATTCGCCCGCAACTAACAAATTACCAAGCTATTTGCCGGTAAGCATTAGTCTGCAGCAAAAATTTTACGGCTGGCTGGTGAAAACAGGATCGATACCGGGTATAAAGCTTTTAAAAAGCTAAGAATCAGAAGGCTATACGGCAGCCCGTAATTTTTAAATTTTTCTTTAAAAAGGGCAGGTAAAATCCTTTTTTCTTATTGTTTATTAATTAAATTTAAAAAAGTTTCAAATATTAATCTTTAATATATTTCATTCGTACTAGTTAAAAATTTATTAAGCAGCAAAAACTCTGAATTCGACAAAACAACTTACGTCAGATTTTATTTGCGAGGAGAATCGCCTAGATGAAAGAGACAACTTATTTAAACTTGATTACTACTACCTGCGGTCGGCATTACGTGATCGATCATTTGGACCAGGTTGCCCTGGGTATCGTAAATAATACCAGTATTACTTCTAATCCGGCTTTTATTCCCACCACTTACTCGCTCTATAAAACGGTAGTCGATAACGAGTACCTGCTGGAAATTACGCAATACGATAGCGACGAAGATATTCTGGATACTAGTTACCAGGTTATTTCGGAAGAAGAAGCCTTATCGTATCTGGATAATGGCAACGCTAATATAATTTTTTACTAATTTTTAAGTAGTTGTAGCAATAGCGGCTACTTTTATTTAAACACTTTCATCGAAGGTTGCTTAATTGATTTTCCAGTCCAGCTCGAACTGTATATTTAAGGTGAATTCGAAGTAAGCACTTTAATGCACAAAGAATAAAGAACAGAACCAGCAATTTTTGGTTTCTGGCGGTCCATTTCCGTTATCCCACAAGGATCTAACCTGGAGGTAACTGATGAGATCCTTCCCGGATGACCGTATATAGAGGTCGAACTTCCTTTTATTCCTATAATTATCTTTATCTTCAAGTTTTGTATTTTAAAAAGCTGGGCAATAAAAAAGCCGAAGCGTGAGCTCCGGCTTTTCAAAAATTTAAAATTTTTCTATTTAGCAGCTACTTTGCCGTTTGTTTTTTCGGCCAGCTCCAGGTGCGATTTTAAAACCGGTAATGTTTTAGTAGCAAAAGCTTTCACGTCCGGGTCCTCCATCTTACTGGCTTTTTCAAATTCGGCCACATCTTTCTGGTGATCCGTCACCATCATGCTAATGTAATGCTTATCAAAATCAGCCCCCGACATTTTCGTCATTTCGTCGACGTGTTTTTGGTGCTCGGCTAGCAGTTTTACTGGTAAAGTTACATTTTTAGAAGCGGCCAAGGTTTTTAGTTCGGCGTTTGCCTTCCCGTGATCTTCTATCATTTTCTGACCAAATGCTTTTACATCGGCATTGCTGCCTTTTTCCTGCGCCATTTTACCCAAGGTAACTTCCAGCATTCCGCCGCTAGCGGCTGTTAACATAAAATCATTAGCCGGAGTGCTGGTGGGCGTTTCGTTCATAGTAGTGTCTACGGCAGCAGTACCGGCAGTATCGGTAGAAGCGGTACTGGTTTCGCCGGAACCGGAGGCATTATCACTAGCGGAAGTTTCAGTGCTTGCTTTCGGATTTGAATCGCAGCCATAGCCTGCCACTAAAGTTAATGCCAGCAGACCGTTCCAAATTAGTTTTTTCATAGTTTTGTGATTTTTACTTTTAAATCTTACCTACTATACGCAGCTATTACTATTACGTTTTAAAAGCAAAACCAACTAACAAAATATTAATTACCCGTAAAGCGAGGTTCTCTTTTTTCCAGAAAGGCTGCTACGCCTTCCCGGAAATCGGCCGTGTTACCGGCAAGCTCTTGGCAATGTGCTTCATAATCAAGCATCTCCTGTAAGGTGGCGCTCCCGGATTTCTGGAGCATTTTTTTTATTAAACCAATGGCTTTGGTGGGAGCCGCCGCGTAACGCTCGGCCATTTGCTGCACCGTTTTATCGAGGGCTTCTGCGGTAACTACCTGGTTTACTAAGCCTAGCTCCAGCGCATCGTGGGCACTTATTTTGGTACCTAACGCACATAATTCAAAAGCTTTGAGCGACCCTACCAGGCGAGGCAGAAAAAAGCTGGAGCCAGAGTCGGGCACCAAACCAATGTTAATAAACAACTGGCTCAAGCTGGCTGCTTCCGAAGCAATAATCACATCGCAGGCCAGCACCAAGGAGCAACCCGCTCCGGCGGCCACCCCGTTTAGTTTGCAAATGATCGGCTTCGGTAAATCGCGCATGGTCCGGATAAGTGGGTTATACCGTTGATGTAAGGCCTCGGCTAATGACGCATTTTTTAAAACCGTACTTTCTTTTAAATCCTGACCAGAGCAAAATGCTTTACCCAAACCCGTAAATATAACAGCTCGTATTTCCTGATCGATGGCAACTTGTTCTAAAGCCGCTTGCAGTTCGTAAGTTAGTTTTTCGTTTACCGCGTTAAATACCTCCGGACGGTTTAATGCAATGGTGGCAATGCTGCCGGAAGCAAAGTAATGCAGGGTTTCGTACATAAAAAACCAGTTTAAAAAGATCTACTTGTTATTCTAAAACTAATTAATTCTAATGGAATACCATTGCTTTTTGTTTATTTCTGCAACTAGTGCCGGAAAAGCTATTTTACCTGAAAATTAATTAGCTTTACCCCAATGAAGACAGCTTTTTACGAGAAGTTCTTTTTGTTTCTAACAGGCTATGTTCACCGTTTCGGCTGGGTTAATATCGGGCTGCTTCTATTAAGTCTGGCTGTGTTGCCTTTTTTAATTTTAGCGGCTTTTTGCCATCCTTCCGCCGACGATTTCTGGTTAACCAACATGGTAGTTGCCAAAGGTGCCTGGCAGGCCCAAGCTGATATCCGGCAAAATTGGAGTGGCCGGTACACGTCTATGTTTTTAGGTAGTTTTAATCCTTTGGTGTATGATTCATTAATTGGATATAAACTTTTACCCATTTTACTTATTTTCCTTAACCTAACTTCTCTGTATCTTCTGATCACCAGAATTCTTTTGCATATACCTACTAAACTAAAGATATTTTATACGCTGCTTTTGCAAGTGCTTTATTTGGGTTTTATGCCCGCTATTGCTTCTGGGTATTATTGGATGTCGAGCGCCTTAAATTATCAAACAGCTATCATTTGCCTGCTTTTACTAAGCGGTGGTTTAATTAGTTTTAAGCAGAAGCGAACCACTTTGCGACAAGGCGGCTATATCGTAGTACTTTCATTCCTGATTATTGCTGGTATTGGTTGCAATGAGCTAAGCATGGTTATTATTGTGGAAGGTTTGCTGGGCTTGTTCTTAATAGATTCTTGGCGGTACAAGCGCATAAACCGGATGCTCTTGTATTTTCTGGTGCTGGCTCTTGGGTGCAGTTTGCTGGTTATTCTAAGCCCCGGCAATGTAGCTCGCTTGCAAACGCATACCAATCATAGTAACCTGCTTTATGCGTTTTCTTACGCCTTAGCGGTTACTCTAAACAATACCTGTAATTACTTAACGCTATCGCCTATTTTACTTTTAACGCTATTGTTTATCCCCGTAAGCTATAAATTATTTAAAAATATTAGCATTCATCAGCTACCCCATCCGATTATTACCACGACTCTTTTGTACCTGCTTATTTTTCAGTTCTACTTTATTATTTACTGGAACCGAGGCATGCACGCGCCTATCTGGACTCAAAATTATATTTATTTTATTTTTTTACTAGGCTGGTTTTTGAACGTATCCTTAATTGTAAAATATTATCAAATTCATCGGCCGGGTTTTCAGCATCAATTACCCACTTATGCCCAGGTATTATTGTTAGGCGCGTGTTTTCTGTTAATTTTTCATAACAAACAATCCAACGTACGAACGGCTTATGCCGACTGGCTGAGTGGCGAAGCAGCAGCTTATAACCAAGAATTAACAAACCGGCACAATTATTTAAAAACCAGTACGTGTTCTGTTTGCTCCGTAAAAGATTTAACGCACCGGCCCAAATCAATTTACTTTCGGCAGGAGCCCAAAATCAGTGAATGGGAGAATGATTTAAATGCTCAATTTTACAGCAAGAAGGCAATTACAATAGTAGAGTAATTTGTAACAGATAGGATTAAAAGAATAGAAGAACTTTCCGCCTGGTATTAAGAAGTTCTGAAGTTGCGCAAACAAAAAGCCCACTGTTAAAACAGTGGGCCTCATATAATAAAATATTAAAAGTTTAGTATCTAGCGTCCTGTTACTTGATACTATTTTAAAATTCAGCACTTTTAGGAAAGCGGGGGAAAGGAATCACGTCGCGGATGTTGCCCATACCGGTAACGAACAAAATAAGCCGCTCGAAGCCTAAGCCAAAACCCGCGTGCGGAGCCGTGCCAAATTTACGCAGTTCCAGGTACCACCACAATTCTTCTGCGTGAATGCCCATTTCCTGGATGCGGGCCGCTAGTTTTTCGTAATTTTCTTCCCGTTGCGAACCGCCAATTATTTCACCGATCCCCGGAAACAGCACGTCCATGGCCCGTACGGTTTTACCATCTTCGTTTTGTTTCATGTAAAAAGCTTTAATGTGTTTCGGGTAGTTAATGAGAATAACCGGTTTTTTAAAGTGTTTCTCTACTAAATACCGTTCGTGTTCGCTTTGCAAATCGGTGCCCCACTCCACCGGGTATTCAAACTTTTGCTTGGCGGTTTTTAAAATTTCGACGGCTTGCGTGTATTCCAGGCGTTCAAAATTATTGTTTACTACAAAGTTTAACCGGTTCAGCAGCTCCTTGTCGTACATGTCATTTAAAAACTGCAAATCATCTTTACAGTTATTGAGGGCGTAAAGCACCAAAAATTTTAAAAAATCTTCGGCCAGTTCCATGTTATCGGCCAGGTCGTAGAAAGCCATCTCGGGCTCAATCATCCAGAACTCGGCTAAGTGACGGGTAGTGTTCGAGTTTTCGGCCCGGAACGTGGGGCCAAACGTATAAATTTCGCCCAGAGCCATCGCGGCCACTTCGCCTTCTAATTGCCCCGATACGGTAAGATTGGTGGTTTTACCAAAAAAGTCCTGCGAAAAATCAACGGCTCCCGTTTCGGTTTTAGGCGGATTAGCTACATCCAGGGTGGTTACCCGAAACATTTGACCGGCTCCTTCGGCATCGGAACCCGTTATAATGGGCGTTTGCACGTAGTAAAAACCTTTATCGTTAAAATATTTATGCACCGCGTACGACATGGCGTGCCGGATGCGAAACACCGCGCCAAAAGTATTGGTACGCGGGCGCAAATGCGCTATTTCGCGCAAAAACTCCAGCGAATGGCCTTTTTTCTGTAAAGGATACGTTTCGGGGTCGGCCAAACCAATTACTTCGATGATTTTCGCCTGTATTTCCACGGACTGTCCTTTCCCCTGCGACTCCACGAGCGTACCCGTAACCGCCACGCAAGCACCGGTTGTAATATCTTTTAAACTTTCTTCGTTAAACTGCTGCACATCCGCTACCACCTGAATGGTGTTGATGGTAGAACCATCGTTTACGGCGATGAAATTCACAAATTTATTTCCGCGCTTGGTGCGCACCCAGCCTTTTAATAATACCTCCTGCCCCAGAGCAGTTCCTTGCAGCAATTCGGCAACTTTAATTCGTTTCATTTTTACGGTAGTATCAGGTAACAAGTATCAGGTAGCAAGACTTACTTATTTTAGTAGCAAGTAGCAGGATATTAAGTAAGAAATGTTATTTCTTCTTATTTTATTAGCATCTTGCTACTTAATATCCTGCTACTTGCTACTTGCTACCTGATACCCGATTCGGCACAAAGTAACGATATTTTAACCTTTTTTTTAGAACACCAGTAAAAATATCATATTTTTGAAGAGCCAACTAATCCGCCGGTAAGATGGCCCCGTTATGCAAAGACTCGATTTAAAACAACTTTTATCCCAGAAGCTATCGCCGCAGCAGATACAGTTCATAAAACTGTTGCAAATACCCACGGCCGAACTGGAAATGCGGATAAAAGAAGAGATGGAGATGAACCCTGCTTTAGAAGAAGGTTCTGACGAAGATAAAGAACGCACGGATGATGATGAAAGCGAGGACAGCGACGATGATTTTGACGCCGACGACAGCCTCGACGAAGATTTTGACGAAGGCAGTTCGGATGACAGCTACGATGGTCCGGAAGATACCGTGGTAGATGATGGCGGCGATCTGGACTTGGATGACTACTTGCATTCCGACGAGATTGCGGGTTATAAAATGCAGGGTGATGGCCCCGGGGAAGAAGAAGACCGCGACATGCCCTTAGCCGGCTCTTCCTCGTTAATTGATGCGCTGCTCGACCAGCTCGGTTTTTTAAATTTGAACGAAGAACAGGAAGCTATTGGCATGCAGCTCATTGGCAGCATCGACAACGACGGCTACATCCGGCGCGAACTTAGTTCAATTGCCAACGATCTCGCTTTTTCGCAGAACATTGAAGCTTCCGAAGCCGAGATAGAAGCCGTTCTGCGTAAAATTCAAACCTTCGACCCCGCTGGTATTGCGGCCCGTGATTTACAGGAATGCTTACTACTGCAACTCGAACGCCACGAACAAGATGAATTTACCGAAATTGCGGAGCGCATTATTGACGAGTGTTACGACGAATTTACCAAAAAGCATTACGAAAAAATTAAATCGCGGCTCGATATTGATGATTTCGAGCTAAAACAAGCGATTAATATTATTTTAAAGTTAAACCCTAAACCGGGCGGGTCGGATGCGGGAGCCGGCAAACCCCAATACATTATTCCGGATTTTATCTTAACCTTAGAAAATGGCCAGTTTAATTTAACCCTTAACTCCCGCAACGCGCCCGATTTACGCATAAGCCGCGAATACGCCGATATGTTCGACGCCTACGATAAAAGCGCCAAGAAAGATAAAAAATTTAAAGAAACGGTAACTTTTGTAAAGCAAAAGCTGGATGCGGCCAAGTGGTTTATTGATGCGATTAAACAACGGCAGCAAACTTTACTGCGCACCATGGAAGCCATTGTAAAACGCCAGCGCGAATTTTTCCTGGAAGGTGACGAAAGCAAACTGCGGCCCATGATCTTAAAAGACATTGCCGAAGATATCGGGATGGACATTTCCACGATTTCGCGGGTAGCGAACAGCAAAAGCGTACAAACCGAGTTTGGGGTTTATCCGTTGAAGTATTTCTTCTCCGAAGGCATTGCCACCGACTCCGGCGAAGACGCCAGCAGCCGGGAAGTAAAACACATTCTGAAAGAAATTATTGATAAAGAAAATAAGAAAAAACCTTTATCGGATGACAAACTGGAAAAAATGCTGAACGACAAAGGCTACAACATTGCCCGCCGCACCGTAGCCAAATACCGCGAACAACTAAACATACCCGTAGCCCGACTGCGGAAAGAGTTATGAGTTGAAAGTTATAAGTTAAGAGTGGAAACAGTAATGGTTGTTTTATTTTAATTATTTACTTTTAAGCTCATTAAAGTTGATTTAATTATTTTCTTAAAAATAGTTAGCAACTTATAACTCTTAACTTTCAACTCATAACTCTTAAAGTGAACCGAACGTTGGCGCAGATCTTATCCGTTATTTTTCATCCGTTGCTCGTTCCTAGTTACTTGTATTATCTGCTTTTGTACGTAATGCCCGATTCCATGCTTACTTTTCCGTTGGTAAGCCGTTGGTTGGTAATGCTGCTGGTTTTTATTTCTACTTTCCTGATTCCTACGCTGGGCACTTTGGCATTAGTACGAACGGGTTACGTTAAATCCATGCTGGCCGAAGAACGCAGTGAACGCAGCTGGCCTTTGTTTTTTACCACTGTTTGCTTTGCCATGGCTACCTACATGTTTTACCGCGAACAGGTTTTTGACGATTTACTCTACGCCATTATGGCCGTAATTACGATGGCCGTTTTTTTAACCTTTATTATTTCCCGCTTCTGGAAAATAAGCGCGCACAGCATTGGCATGGGTGGGGCACTGGGTTTTATGCTATTGCTGCATACCTGGCAACCGGAACAGCGCTCCTTACACCTGGTTTCCGGCACTATTTTAATGAGTGGGGCCGTTTTATCAGCCCGGTTGGCGTTAGATGCGCATACCCCTCTGCAGGTTTATACGGGTTTTTTCCTGGGTCTCACGCTTAGCACCGGTATTGGTATTTTGGTATGATCCAAGAATTTACCTGGGTGTATTTTAGTATAACTTTCTCTGGCTTTTCACTTAAGTTGTAATTGCTCCAGGCCACCTACAAGCTTCCTCATTCTCCAGCTGCTTTTATGATTGCGGCAAATACTTCTTCGCTAAATCTGAAGTTGGTCATTCGTATTTTTTCAATAATTGGTTTAACTGAAGCAATAACTCCTTCTTTTTTTGCTCTAGCTATTATTCCTAATGTGCCTGTATAATTTAATTTTAATTTTTCAGCTAATTTTCGAGCCTGTAAATCATCCAAAATCAATAAAGCGTCCAACTTTTCCGCACACAATGCAATAGCACTGGCTTCGCCTTCGTCTACTTCTAGCGCCAATACAGCCTGATACTTTCTATCCTTCACAGATTCAATAAAGATCCATTCTGGTAATTCTTTCCCGAACTCTTGCGCAATCTCCTTAGTGGTTATTACCTCCTTAAATAGCTGTTTTAATAATAGACTTCTTTCAAAAGTACTTAGATAGTGTCGTAATTAGCAATGGCAGCAAAGAGGTTAAAGCGTAAGCCAAAGCGCTTTCGACGATTTCTATACTTGGTAGCAAAAATTTTGAATCGTTTAAGAAAACCAAACACGTTTTCAATCTTGATTCGCTGGGAAGACAACGCTCGGTTTTGTTGCTGGTCTTGCCGCGTTAAAGGATAATGTTTGGAGGCCTTCTTCGGGGTATGGGCTTGCGGGATCAACTTTTTGATTCCTTGATAACCCGAATCCGCTAATAGCAGGATAGGAGTTGGGAGTTTAAGCTGGCTGCATTTAAAAAGTTGGAAATCATGCACTGCTCCTTTGGCAAAATGCGTACAAATGATTTTTCCGCTCTTCTTATCCACTATCATTTGTGTTTTCAGATGATGTTGTTTCTTTTTAGCCGAGTAGTAGCGTCTTTGTTTTTTTGGGGACGTTCGATTCTTGTCTCCGTAGCATCTACCAGTACTACTTGGTAACTGATGGAACTTTGGAGAAGGGCTTTTTTGCCAGGTAAGCTAAATTCCCCGGATTGGAGTAAAAGATTTTCCGCTCGTGTAATCAAGCGGAAGGCCGTGGCTTCACTCACTTGGTAGCTCTGAGCGATGTGAAAATAGGTCCGGTATTCCCGATTATATTCTAACATCATCAATACTTGATCGGCCTCCGACAAGCGACTAGGACGACCGAGAACTTTCTTGTTTTTGGCTATTTGTTCGCTTAAAACTGCTTTCATGTGCTCAAAGGTGGCTTTATGCACCCCTGTTAAGCGCCGGAAAAGAGCTTCGCTTAAAAAGCGGATTTGTTCGTATTTTGTCACCATACCGCAAAGTTCTGCTATTTACTTAATATCTAATTACTTTTGAAAGAAGTCTAATGTAATTTCATCAATTTTGTCTAAAAGAATAAAGCAAGTAGTATCGGCAATAACGATTTTAGATAATGGAGGCATCTTTCCCAATTTCACTAGCCGGATAATTAAACAAGGCTACGTTGTAATCGCTCAGTATTTCGGCAAAAGCAACTTTAGAAAGCCCGGCTACCTCCGCTGCTTGCCCTAAACTTAATTTTCCCGCTTCGTAAAGTTTAGCCGCTAAAAACCGGGCGGTTTGTTTTACATCTAATTCTACATTATCCGGTATATGAAATAGCATTGTTTTCATATGGTTCATTTATATTATATTATCATATTTTTTAAGAATGCGCCCGAGAGTTGGTTATATTTTGTAAATGTTTTTTAAAAGAAAGAGAAATAAAAAAGTTTTTTCACTCTCATAAATTTATATTATCTATATAGTTAGAACTAACTTGTACTTAAGGGCTAAGACTTGGCGTCGTGGCAGTATTTCACATTACTTATGCCGGAACATCAGTGGATAAAGCTACAAAGATGATGATAAAAGAAGGCTTTATATAAGTTTGTCAAAATTTGGAAGTGAAGAATCTATTTGCGAAACAATATCTGAAACATCTATACTATATTTATTTCCCAGTTCTTGGATGTATCCCGAACAATTCTTTCTTAATTCATAAATTGATTTAGTAAAACCTTCCAGTTGTTCATTGGTTAAGTCAGTTTCACGCTCTTTTGCTTCAATGCCAAGTCTTTCCAGTTCCCGTCTGAATTTTATAAACTCGTCATGAAGTCTATCTCCATATGTATAAATTTGACTATTTCGAGGTATCTTCATAAGAATAGTTATAATACCTTCTCGCAACGTATTTGCGTATTCATAGCACCTTTGTGGATGCTCCGGATGATTGCCTTCTAGAGCCAAATGCAAAAGTCCTCTTTTCTCCAAAAAGGTAATTATTTGGTGAGCTAAACTTTTTTCTTGTTTGTCAACCTTATTTTTAAAAAATTCATTTAGGAACTCACAAAGTAAACGATGTTGAACAGCATCCTTATTCTCAGGCTTAGCAATCGAAAAGTGATCGGAATAAGGCACTTTGTAAGATTCACCAAAGTATCTTGCTCCTGAAAAAGGTTCAACTACCTGATTAGTCCAAAAATTTTTTAGAACAATAAACTTATCTTCAATTAATTCTTTGCCTCTAATTTCAAGTTTATTTGAACTTCTCAGGTTCTGAAACTCTTTATCTAAGCTGTTTAACCATAAGTTATCTTTATTAAATCGTAGTATATCTGCCTGCGAGTTTCTTACAAATTTAATTATAGCACTAAATAAGTTGGCATAAGAAGAACCTAACGAAGGTGATGCCACCAAGAAAAGGCCAATTTTTATCTCCTGTTCAATAAAATCATACACCCTTTCCACGATAAACTTTCTAACAACGATTCCTCCCATACTGTGGCAAACAAACGCAATTTGCTTACTATCGAGTAGTTTGTCAAGTTTCAGCTGCTCTTTCAATGCATCCACAATATCGCTTAAGTTATAAGTACCAGAGAAAAAGCCCGTTTCATACATGAAATTATAAATGCCCCAGTCTTCAAACTCCTTTTCTTCTTTTAATAAATCAGGCCAAAAAGAACCATTTTTATGGGTCCAACAAGTTTTTCCACTAGAAAGAATTCCATGTACAAAAATAACCGACGTATTTCCTTTAGACTTCCTTATCCATTCACCTTTCATATTTATGAACTTAATTCTTGAATCAGCTTGTTCATTGCTATTACGTATAAATAGTGACTTATGCTAAAGTTGCGCAAACATCTCTAAGATAGCAGGCTTTGCGCCTTTAACAATAATATTGCTTTATCTACAACAAAAAAAGGCCCTAACTATCTATCTTTCAATTACGCTTATCTACATTTCAGTTGCATATTTCTACGCTTGGCCACAAAAAATTTAAAAAACTTTTGGGTTTAGCTTCTATTTGCTTTAAAACAAGGAGACTACTTCCCGCATTAATTAAAAGTAAATGGGAAAATAGGAGCCAGCTTTAATCATGTTTTCTTTCAACCGCTAAAATTTAAAAATATGAGTATAATACCCGGCCGCATGACTACCCAGTTAAACCAGGATTTTGTGGTATTTTTAATTGGCATGCGCATTAATAAATTCTGGAGTTTTGGCCAATGGTGGCCCGTAGCTATGTCCATGCCCCGCATGATTCAAGAGTTAGTAAAAAATCCGGCGAGTGGTTTTCTGGGGAGTGAGCAATGGTTTGGGCGCACCACCATGATGGTGCAATACTGGGAATCTTTTGAAAAGCTGGAAGCCTACGCTCGTAACCCCGATGCCGAACATTTTCCGAACTGGGTTAAATTTAATAAACTGGTACGCGCCTCCAGAGCGGTGGGCGTATGGCACGAAACTTACCAGATTACGCGGGGCAAACACGAGAGCATTTACGTGAACATGCCTCCTTTTGGCTTGGGCAAAGTAGGTAAGGCCATTACGGTTACGGAGCATTTAAACCAGGCCCGTAGTCGCATGCAGGGTACTCCGCAGCCTTAATGGGTTTAAGTTTCGCTTTATCTTAGCTTCCTGATTATGGCTTACCTCCACAAAAACATTTCTGTTCCGGAACCACCCGTAAAATTAGCTTCCTCGCGTCCGCGCCATTTTGCAAAATTTTTAAAATGGGTAATTCTCATATTTTTGCTCGTGCAATCCTTAGCGATTATCCCGTATATCCAGCATCCGGAAAAGTGGCAGGTAAAAAGCGGAATTTTTAATTTATTTTTCTCGGCGGTGGCTTTTGCCCTGCTCTGGACGGCCAATCACTTTTTGTCGCGCGGACTGGAGCGCTATTATCCCTGGTTACAACACCCCATCCGCCGCTTATGGATTAGCGCCGTAGCTACCTTAGTGGTTTCGTTTACAATTATTATGGGCATTAACCTGGTGCTCTTGCCTTTACGCGGCCTAAGCTTCAACGCATTGGGCACCAACCAATGGATAAGCATGGTATTTGGGCCGGTAATTATTACGTTTTTTATTTCGTTGTTTATGCATAGCCGTTCCTTTTTATTAGGCTGGCGGCAAACCGCGATTGATGCCGAGCGCCTGCAAAAAGAAAATATTGCCTCGCAGTACGAAAGCTTAAAAACCCAGGTAAATCCGCATTTTTTATTTAACAGTCTGAATGCGCTCACCTCGCTGGTAACCACCGACCCAGACCTGGCGGTAAAGTTTATTAAGCAACTGTCGGAAGTGTACCGGTACGTGCTGGACAGCCAAAATAAAGAAGTAGTACCGCTGGCCGACGAACTAAACTTTGTGCAGTCTTACATTTTTCTGCAGCAAATCCGGTACGGTGAAAGTTTGCAGATTACCACTGATCTTGCCGAACTTTACCAGTACCAGATTGCGCCCTTATCGGTGCAAATGCTCCTGGAAAACGCCATTAAACACAATATGATTCTGGAAGACCAGCCGCTGCACCTTAAAATAGCGGTTACGCCGGACGAGTACCTGGCCGTAGAAAACAATTTTCAGATTAAAAATTTTCACCCTGATTCAATAGGAATGGGCCTGAAAAACATTGAAGCCCGCTACCGTTACTTAACGGCTAGGCCGGTATTAATCGAACAAACCTCGGCGTATTTTCGGGTAAAACTACCTTTACTCTATTTCACCTCCTGATGCGCGCCCTGATCATTGAAGACGAAAAACTGGCGGCCAACCGATTGGCCCGCTTACTGGTACAAATTGACCCAAACATCCAAGTTATCGGTCAAATAGAATCGGTACGAAAAGCCGTGCAGCAGTTTAATTCTGGTCTAAAACCCGATGTAGCTTTTCTGGATATTCAATTAGCCGATGGTTTAAGTTTCGAGATTTTTGATCAAACCCAGGTTCCTTGTCCGGTTATTTTTACCACCGCTTACGACGAGTATGCCATAAAAGCGTTTAAGGTAAATAGCATTGATTATTTATTGAAACCCATTGATGCCGATGAGTTAGCGGCTGCTCTCCAGAAATTTCGCCATTTAGCTGCTCCGGTGCCGGTTTCGGTTACTCCTAATCTGGAACTTTTACAAAAAGCCATGCACATGCTGGGGCAAACTCCTTACAAAAACCGATTTGTGGTAAAGGTAGGCGAACACATTAAAGCTATTCCGGTTGACCAGGTTGATTTCTTTTTTAGTAAAGAGAAGGCCACTTTTTTGCAAACGAAAGAAAACAAGCGATTTGTCATTGATTTTTCACTGGAGCAACTCGAAAACTTGCTTGATCCGCAGCAGTTTTTCCGGATTAACCGCAGTTACATGATCAGTTTACCCGCCATTCAGGATATTGTAAGTTACTCCAACAGCCGTTTAAAAACCTTTCTCCGGAACGCCCCCGAACCAGATGTAGTGGTAAGCCGCGAGAAAGTAAATGCTTTTAAAAACTGGCTGGATCGGTAGAGAAATAGTTAAATGCAATAGAATTTTTTAAATAATTACCGGGCAAGGAATTACTTCCGTGTTTTTAAAGGAGCCAGAGTAATAGATTTACAGGTAGTTAATATTCTTTTCTCCTCGGCTTTTACCGCATTAATTTCTGCACCAATTGCTGCACTTCTGGTTTATCGTAGTCGCTTTCGTGGGTAATATGTTTCATGAGTTTTTTCATGATTTTATCCTGGTGCTTGCCGGTTTCCAAGGCTTGGGAATAAGGTAAATGCGTATAGGTAACCATGGTGTAAAGCGGCAGCCATTTTTCCGGAAACTGGGCATTTATCTTAGATTCTATTTTCTTGCGCAACAAAAACCGCGGATCGGCTACTAAATCGCGCATTTCAATAAAGTTCTGCACGGCTAGTTCGGCCATGGCATCGGTGTTGGGTTTGCGGAGTTCCTGAAATTTTTTAAAAATAGTTTGCCAGTCGCCGGAATGTTGCTCTAATAATTGGTTTAATTCGGTGCAATCTTCGAAGCCAGCGTTCATGCCCTGGCCGTAAAAAGGCACAATGGCGTGCGCCGCATCGCCCAGCAATACTACTTTATCTTCCAGCGACCATGGAAAGCATTTTATGGTAACCAGCGAACCCGTAGGATTTTCAAAAAAATCACTCACTAAATCCGGCATGAGTGGCAAGGCATCGGGGAATATTTTTTTAAAAAAATCGAGTATGTCTGCTTCCGTTTGCAGGCTGTTAAACGATACGTCGCCTTCGTAAGGAAAAAATAAAGTACAAGTAAAAGAGCCATCCAGGTTGGGCAAGGCAATCATCATGTAGGAGCCGCGGGGCCAGATGTGTAAAGCATTTTTCTCCAGCATCCACTGGTTGTTTTCGCCCGGGGCAATGCGCAATTCTTTGTAACCGTATTCCAGGTAGGTTTGCGAGAATTCGTATCGTTCCGTTTTCTGCAAAGCATAACGCACCATAGAATAAGCCCCATCGGTTCCGAACAACCGGTTCGCCGGAATCTTCAGCTTTTCCTGGGTAACCGTGTTTAGCATTTCTAGTTCGTTGGCTACCAAATCTACGTGCAGGCATTGCTGGTTGAAATGCAGGTCGATGTTCGGGTTCTGATCTACCAGGTTCATGAGCGCCACGTTTAAGCCGCCCCGCGATACCGAGTAAATAGCCTGGTTTTCTTTACCGTAGGGCTGGTACGATAACTGCCCCTGTACATCGTGCATCATGCGGCCATACATGGGAATAGCCACTTTCCGAATCTCTTCCGCAATACCTACGCCTTCCAAAGCTTTCCAACCGCGGTCGCTGAGCGCCAGGTTAATAGAACGGCCGTATTCCACGTAGTTTTGCCGCAGGTCGTTGCGCCGCTCATATACCGCCACCTGATAGTTATTCTTAGCCAGATACAATGACAAAAGGGAGCCGACTAGGCCGGCTCCCATGACAGTTACTTGATTATTGGCTGTTGTCATACGCTTTCGATCGGAATTTTAAAATTCCGAGGATTGTAAAGGTAGCAAACTTCCGGTAAGTAGTTTGGTTGTAAGTTTTAAGTTAGTTGTAAGTTTTAAGTTATAAGTATCCACTACCAGCCGCTTGTTTCCATCTGAAACTTTAAACCTGAATACCTCCATTTAAACAGAAAGCCTAGAACGTAAAACCAAAACCACCGAAATACAGTGTCTTATAACCGTGGACCATCGTCTATCGACTCTGGACTAAATACTAGTAGTAATTAAAGTGCAGCCCGAATTTTTCTTCTTCCATTACGCCTTTCCATTGCTTTATAAGTTCTTTGTAGGCTTCTCCCACCGGCCGGATTTGGCGGTTCATGTCGTATAAGCCTAAGGCATTTACGCGCCCGACATCGGCCCGTAGCGCCGAATCCCAGTCCACCTGATCAATAAGGCTGTACCAGGTAAAGCCCATTAACGGAATACCGTCGCGGCGCAAACGTTTGGCATTGGCCCATTCTTTCCGGAGCCAGTTTACCGAGTTCGGCTCAATCATGTTGGTTTCGGTGTGCATTACCGGTAAGCGGTAGCGGTTGTAATACTGCGTGGTAATCACGTAATACCCAAAAATTTCGCCGGAAGCGCTGGTGCTGCCGTTGGCGTGCACCATGTGCTCGTTAGTGAAATAATAATCGTTGCCCATAATGCAGTGGGCTTTTACCTGATTCTGCAAAAACCAATGGTATTCTTCGCGGGTCATGCCATTGTCCAGCAGATATTCGTACATCATGGCCCGAATGGGATAGCCGTAAGTTAAATCCAACGATAAAAACCGTTTCTGATTTAAAAAACTAGCCAGTTTGGTGCAACTCGGGTCTTCGGCGTGAAAATATTCCGACGATTCACTTTGAATAAATACCGCATCGGGCCGCACTTTTAAAATTTGGTGCATCGCCATTACGTTGGCTTTACACAAATTCTTCAGGGCCGTTACAAAGGCTTTGTCGCTGCTTAAACATTCGTTCCACCAGCCATACTGGCCCGAAAAAGTGGCGGCAATAAAGATTTCGTTAATGGGCGTATAAAATTGTAAATGCGGAAATCGTTCGGCAAAAGCCCGGGCATATTCGGCAAAATAATGCGGAAAGTCGGTATTCTGGAAATTACCTAACCAATCGGGTACCCCAAAGTGGCATAAATCTACTAATGGGGTAATTTTCATTTCCTCCATTTTCCGGAAGGTAGTGTCGGTAAAATCCCAATGGTACTGGCCCGGGCCCACGTGCGTCGAGAACAAAGGCGGGCCGTAACGCAGGTAATCAATGCCGGTTTCTTTTACCAACCGGAAATCTTCTTCCCAAAAATCGTAATGAAAAGCTTTCTCCATTTCATCTACTCGCTTTACCTTCCCATCTGGTAAAATAATATTCGGATAGCTATTTTCTATGCCGGTAGCAAACATGAATTGATTCATTCGTGTTATAGATAAGGTGGTTTAACAACATTTTGTTAGATAACGAAAGTATCTGCGGATAGTATAAAATCGCGTATACTACCACTCTGGCAGAAAAGGTTATTAATAGCGCTTAACTTATCAATGAGGCAATGGGTTTTAAATTATTTAAAAATTACAATTAAAAAACCTATAAATGCTTTTAAATAGCCATAATAAATTAAACAGTACAATTTAACAGAATTACAAGCAATGTAAAACCAATTTTTTTAAAATTAACTTTCTAAACTTCTTCCGTTGGTGAAGTACTATATTGCTGTTTATGGTTTGCTATAATTAAAGCTTTAACTACAACTGCTGGTAATTGTTTAAAAATAGAAAAACTTGTTTGTATAGGCTTTCCTGCGTTTATTCTTCTGGACAATTACCTTTAACCAAACTAATTCTACAATAAACTTAATTTTAGTAATTCTGGTATGCAGCACCCAATTACAACGTGCCAACCAATCATTCGCCAAAAACAGTAAATCTATTGAGGGTTTATTTCCGTTTCTACGGGAACCAGCTTTATCACTGGCCAGCTTATGACTTACGAAAATTCTTTGCAATTTGCCCGCTCCCAAGATCATAACGATTCATTACAAACGTTTCGGGAACGGTTTTACATTCCGCAGGTAAACGGGAAAGACGCCATTTATTTATGCGGCAATTCGTTGGGGTTACAGCCGAAATCGGTACGGGCAGCCCTGGAACAAGAATTACTGGATTGGCAAAATTTAGGGGTCGAAGGTCATTTTCAGGGGAAAAATCCTTGGTTTCGGTACCACGAGTTATTTTCGGAAAAAGAGGCGCGGATAGTGGGCGCTCAGCCCGCAGAAGTAATCGTGATGAATAATCTAACCACTAATTTACATCTGTTGCTGGTTTCTTTTTACCAGCCAACTCCGGAGCGCTACCGTATTATTACCGAAGCTGGCGCTTTTCCTTCGGACCAATACGCCCTGGAAACGCAGGTAAAATTTCACGGCTTTCATCCGGAAGAGGCTATTTTGGAGCTAAAACCCCGACCCGGCGAATGTAATTTGCGCACCGCAGATATCGAAGCCGCCATTGCAGAAAATGCCCATTCGGTAGCGCTGATTTTAATGGGTGGCCTGAATTATTATACCGGCCAGGTATTTGACTTAGCCGCCATCACGAAAGCCGGACATGCTGCCGGTGCCTTGGTGGGTTTTGACTTAGCGCACGCTGCGGGTAATGTTTTGCTTAGCTTGCACGAGTGGGAAGTTGATTTTGCCGTTTGGTGTACGTATAAATATTTAAATTCCGGACCGGGTGGCGTGGGAGCCGCTTTTGTGCACGAAAAACACGCCCATAATCCCGACCTTCCCCGTTTTGCCGGCTGGTGGGGCCATAACCCAGAAGAACGTTTTCAGATGAAAAAAGGCTTTAAACCCATGGCGGGCGCGGCGGGTTGGCAGCTTAGTAACGGCGCTATTTTAACCATGGCCGCGCATAAAGCGGCGCTGGATATTTTTGACGAAGCCGGCATGCCCGCCTTACGAGCCAAAAGCGAACAATTAACCGGCTATTTAGAATTTTTAATTCAGGAAATGGGATTATCCGCCACCCAATTGCAAATTATTACGCCTGCCGAACCCACCGCTCGAGGTTGCCAGCTATCTTTGCTGGTACACCAAAACGGACGCGCTTTATTCGAAAAACTAACCGCGGCCGGCGTTATTTTGGATTGGCGCGAGCCCAACGTTATCCGGGTGGCGCCGGTGCCTTTGTATAATTCCTTTGAAGATGTATTTTGCTTTGCCGAAATCTTGCGTAAAAGCTGGACAGAATTAGAACAGGCTTCTACCAAGGGATTGGTTGCGCCAGCTAACACAAGCGATCAGAGTAGTTAAAGCCAGTATAGTTCTGTGGAGCTTGTTCCAGTCTCCAGGCTCAGGTGCTACCTAGCATGTTAACTTCAAGTTTGCCTCCTGCCCGGCGGGGCCCGTTTGGCTCTTTCGGGCTAGTCTAAGCTTCCTTTCCTCACTCCGCTGCAGAATACTGCTGCGCAGTACCGGAACCTTAGAAGGCCCTTCACAGCCAAACTGATGATGTTTATTCTTAGCTTCGGCTTTTCTGACTCCAATAGATAGATTTTACGGGAAAATTTAGAAATTACATTTACTATATGCCCCAATACTAGAAGCGGCAAAATTAAACTTCCTAGTCTTGTTTTCTTTTGAGTAAATTCTAATGAAAGTTGGTTTCGTATTAGGTTATTATTACTCTGAAGAAGGTAATCTAGGTAGCTACTAGCAACTGACATCAGTTTGGCTCAGGAGCAATCTCAGCACGTGCCAACTAGACAGCGCCAGTGCATGGAGGCTTGAAAAGGCTCTAACGATCAACGGTAATGAACGCTATACTCTTTTTATATCAATTACTATTTACTAATGAATATTACTAACATGCAATAGCAACATCGTTAAAACGAACCGAAAGGTTTTATTAACCAAGCGTTTTTTAATTTTTTATAGGTTTAAACATTAAATATTTAAAAAACAGAGAATTAAAGAAAGTATTTTAATTCACGCATAGTTGCTTTAAAGCTGCTTTACTGCCGTAGAACACATTGCAATCAACCCGGCCTTCAATGCCGGGCACGGCGCCGCGGTCGGTGTGTTGCCAGAACTTTACTTGTTTGCGGCTGTAATCCGTGAGTTTTAATTTATTCACCTGATAATGCGCAATCCAGAAAGGATATTCTTCAAAAAAGCCTTCAAAATAATATTTATAGAAACTATAATTAGTATAAATAATCGGTTTTACGCCGTATTGCCATTCTACCCATCGGAGCCAGGTACGCACGCGGTCGCGTAATTCTTCTTCGGTAGCATGGCCGGCCTGTTCTACATCTAAAACGGGGGGTAAATCACCGGTACCAATCTCTACCTGCGTTAAAAAGTTAATGGCTTGCAACCAGGCCGGTTGATTAGGGCGGTAAAAGTGGTAGGCTCCCCGCATTAATCCTGCTTGTCCGGTTCTGCGCCAATGCTTTTGAAATAAGCGGTCGCGGCCCAAAAAACCTTCGGTAGCTTTCACGAAAACAAAAGCAATCTTTTGTTTTTTTACTGCGGGCCATTTTACATGAGCTTGGTACCTAGATACGTCAATACCCCGCACCACCTCTCCCGTTGGCCAACTTACCGGTTCCCCGGGTAAACCATAGTAGTAACCTTTTTCTTCTTTGCTTATTTGGTCTATTGTTTTTTTGCCGCGCCATTTAACCAGAAAACTCGGCGGATACTGATGCACCAGGTAAACGCCACAGACACAAAGTACTCCTATCCCCAAAATAAAGAAGAAAGATTTTCTACCAGATGGGAGTTGCCTGGTGGTAGATCGTTTAACCGAAGATTTTTTTTTGGTCACCGTTTCTGTTTCAGTTATTTTAATGAGCCTCCAATTTAAGCTAAAAAAAAAGTATCCCGAACTAAACTTATTACTAAAGCTAGATCCATTGAAATATTTTAAAAATAATGGAATAATCGATTTAAAAACTATATTAATGTTTGAATATTTTTTTTATCCAAAAAAATAATAGTATCTTAACACAACTTAATCTTAATTTAACTTTCAATTAACCCGTTTAAATTATTTTCGTGCCATGGAACACCAATTCAACAACATCATTCAAACTAATTGCGGCAAAAGATTCGATTTATCTCGGGCATTTCCGTTTGCCCGTAACCTGAGTGCCCCTTACGGTGCCCATAATTTTGCGGTATACAAAGCCAACCAGTGTTATTACATTAAAGGCTACAACACGGGTACGTCCGATAAAGTATTAGATACTTTTGTGCTAATATCGGAAAACGAAGCCTTACAGTACTTAAACAGTAAAGGTGTTAGTTAAAGGCCAGCCTTTCATTTATATTTTAAATTAAAGAAAAAAATCTGGTAATAATCATATAGGTGGTAGTTCCTGAAAAGTTATTTTGGGAACTGTGCGTTTTTCTTTTTGCCGGTATAATCCTGTTTAAGCTACTATAAAAATCAAGCATTTTTAAAATAGTATTTTGAAAATTTTTAAAATTACAAAACTAATCGCATTTCGTTAAGCTGCATCCTTAGGCGGTAGTCACCACTGCTTAGACCTGCCCGCAGGATACAGAAAATTTAAAAAAAGGTGTGGATTTTTTTAAAGGCAGCATTATTTTTAAATTTTTCTATAAAACAACGCTTTTATAACGGCCATACGCCAGCCGCGGCGAATAAATTGGCAAATGCTACCAGGAGCATGAAGCTGTTTAAAGAAGATTAAGGGCTTCCTTTCCCATTTTTAAAGGCCACTTTATTCGATTGCTTCACGTCCTAATTAGCTATCTTGGCGCTGGTTTTTTAAAAAAGTTGGAGTTTCATGTTAAAAAACTTGGGCCTCAGGAAAAGTAAAGGTACTCCTATGGTATCGTCAAATTCGGTGAAAACATTTAAGCTTGATCTATTTCTTGGGCAACGCGGTTAGCGGATCGGGTGGCTGCCTCCATGCCCCAATTTAGATTGTCGGCGTAAGCTCCCGCAAAATGAATGCGGCCGTTGGGGGTTAATACGTGCGGCCAAAGTTTTTTAAGCGAGCCCATCGGAAAATTCAGCCGTTCGCAAGTAAAAGCAAATTGTTCTCGGGGCCAATCCTTTACCAACACCTGTTCAATGGTATCTTGTTTGCCCGGATAAACTTCCCGGAAGGCCGCTAAAGCTTGTTGCGGCGTGGTGCCGCCGGGACCCATCCCCATCAGGGCCACCCGGTGGGTGTCTACTTCTTCGGCTACTTGCCAAATGGCATCAATATTCGGATGATTTAATTCCATGTTGATGCTCAGATTATCTTTCTGCCAGAATTTAGAACTGGCCTGAAAGACGAACCGCGCGTAAGAATCGTAGGCAATATGATCTACTACGTATTGTTTCTCGGGCAATAAAGCAGGCTCCACCGGAATTTTACTAAAAGCCGGCAAAGGAATGCAGTTCGCTAAATAGTCGGCTTTTATTTCTTTTTCCTGGTTAAATTCCTGATACCGAACCGTAACTCCTTGCGCGTGGTGGTTAATTTTTAAAATGGGACAGTTTAGCTTCACCCGTTCCCCTAGTTGCTTGGCAAAAGCATTGGGTAAGCTTTGATTCCCGTTTTGCAGCCGAAAGACTTTTTTTGGAAACAACGGTAATCCCCGGAGTTGCAAAATGGCTTGCCGCCATAATTCGAACAAAGCCGAGGTTTCCTGGCCGCCCATAAATTCCAGTCCGGCTTTAGAAGCACCTTCTTTCCGGTAAATTTCGCTGATCGGGGTATTGTCCAGATGATCATAGCCGACGCCAAAAGGCTGGTATTCATCTTTAAATTTGGACAGGTAAGGTTTGGTGTACAATAAAGGCAGTTCCGGCCATTCGTTTTGCGTTAGAAATTTTATTTCCCGGGCATTTAAATTAAATTTTTTAAGTACCACCGGATCCGCCAGCATTTCTTCGGAGTAAAACTGGCCGTTGATCCGCCGGAGTATTTTTTCGCGCTTGGGATAAGGCAGCACCGGAATATTAAATTGCTTGGCATAGTTCCAGAATAATTCGTAACCCGGCTGAGTAATGTTTTCGGCGCCAAAGTCGGCGTATAAGCCATCCGATAGTCCGTCGCGCACGGTTAACACGTGCCCCCCGTGCCGGGGCGAGGCTTCCAGAACCGTAACTTCGTGGCCGCGCTTCATGAGCTCGTAGGCGCAGCAAAGCCCGGCAATACCCGCCCCGGCCACAATAACTTTTTTGGGGGCAGCGGTCTGAGCCGGGGGCGCTAGTGCCGGAGTGTTATTTTCCAAAGGCTGTTTCCCGCCTAAAAGGTCAGGCGTTAAAATAGACGATCCCAAACCCGCTGCTACCGTCGATTTTAAAAAATTTCTGCGGTTAACCTGTTTCATGTTAATCTAATTAGAGGTAAGAAAAAAGCGGCAGTATTCGTATTTCCAACTCCCGGGGCCAGCAGCGCAAAAGGATTGTAACCTTTTACTAAACCAATGTAGGCTTTTCCTCCTGATTAAATCAAAATTTTTGACCTTTATTTTCAATCTATTCCGGATCAAAAATTTAAAAAATCAGCGGAGAATTAATTTTATAATCAGGACCCAAAATATTGTGAATTTGCGCAAACGTTTGCGCAAGCAGTAGCAAAGCTTTTTACCCCGAAATTCTGAATTACGCTAAATTCAACCTTGATTTATAGGTCAATTTTCTTTTAATTGAAGAGACAAGTAAAGAACCAGCTTCTTTTTAAAGCTTAAACTTAAAATAGCCTGCTTCTTCCACCCAATAAAGCTTAATTTTAGATTGGCGAAGAAGAATAGTTACCAACAGCATTCAGTACCTTTTTCACGATTTATTTTTTAACGGGATTTTACCCGTTGCTTCGTAACTTAAGATTAGAAGTACCCGCCGGATAAGAACCTGTTCCGGAAATTAGCTTAAAGTATTGCCATTAGATTGCCTAATCGATTAACCTTTAACTATGAGAAGTTCTACCCTGAAAATTGTATTATGCTTTCTTTTTACCCTAACTTCTCCGCTTTTATTTGCCCAGGAGCGGTCTGTTTCCGGTAAAGTAACCGACTCGGACAAAGGCGATGGTTTGCCCGGCGTTTCGGTTTTGCTGAAAGGTACCTCCACGGGTACCTCCACCGACGTAAACGGCAACTTTACTTTACCCATTACCGGTAATAACGCCCGTTTAGTAATTTCTTACGTGGGTTATGCGTCGCAGGAAATTCCGGTAACAAATCAAACCAATTTAACCATTGCGCTAAAACCCGATATTAAAGCCTTGGAAGAAGTGGTAGTAGTGGGCTTTGGTACGCAGAAAAAAGGGGATTTAACCGGGGCCGTAGGTGGTATCCGGGGCGATGATATTGGCATTACGTCTAAGCCGGTTTCCAGTCCGGACCAGATTTTGGCGGGCCGGGCTTCGGGGGTAAGCATTGCCAACCGCAGCGGCGATCCGGGTGCGCCCATTAACGTCCGCATCCGCGGCATTGGTTCGCCGGGCGTAAACCAGCCTTTGTGGGTAATCGACGGCGTACCCATCGTGCAAACCGAAAACATGACGGTAAATACCGGTTCCAACACCGAATCAAATCCACTGGCCGGAATAAACCCGAGCGATATTGAATCCATTGACGTGTTAAAAGATGCTTCGGCAGCGGCTATTTACGGAGCGCGGGCGGCGAACGGGGTTATCATTGTAACCACTAAACGGGGCAAAGACGGCAAAGCCAGCTTTACTTACGACGGCTACGTAGGCAAAGGCTCCACCCAAAAAAGACTGGACGTACTCAACGTAGAACAGTACATCGATTTGCAGCAAGAACTAGGGCGCGATTTCAGCCAGTTCCGGGGCCAGCCTTTTGTGGATTGGCAGGACGCGGTATTCCGGACTTCCACCATTATTAACCATAACATCGCGGTTTCGGGAGGCTCGCCCACCGCCAATTACTTTGTGGGAGCGGGTTACTACGACCAGGATGGTATTGAGCCGGCCCAGGGTTTTACCCGGTATTCCATTAAAGCCAACTCCGACGTGAGTGTGGGTAAAAAATTAAAATTCGGCGAGTCGCTGTTACTGAGTTCGGTTAACCGCTTAACGCAATCCGAAAGCGGTTCTTTTGCCGGCATCGGCGCGGCCGATAATGCGCCGTATTTTAAAATTTACGACCCCAACGGCCCTTTAGGCTATAACCCCGAAAACACCACGACCTTGGGCGAAGGCGGCGACGCCTCGAATATCCTCTTACGGGCCGATACCCGCGCCAACTCTACCCGCATTATTACCCGCAAGGTATTAGCCAGCATTTACGGCGAATGGGAAATTATAGCGGGTTTAAAATACCGGATAACCGGCGGCGTGGATTATAACGTGGGCAGCGGCGACTTTTTTCAGGAAGCCATTGCTTTTGATGGCATTACACCTCGCAGCTCGCTGCTGGTGCAGGAACGCCCCATTGAGTTAACCACCAATTTAAGCCATACCCTTACCTATAATAAAGTTTTCGGCGACCATAGTTTAACTGTGCTGGTAGGCGAAGAAGAAACCAACTTCCGGTTCGATAAAGTACGTTTACAGGGTAATAGCTTGTTTAATTCTAAAATTCAGTTTGCCTCTACAGGTTCTACCGTGGCCGCGGCCAACGAAGCCGACCAATGGGCTTTACGCGGGTTTTTGGGCCGGGTAAACTATTCTTATAAAGGTAAATACTTATTTACGGCTAACGTGCGCAACGATAATACTTCCCGGTTTGCCAAAGGCAACCGCTCCCAAACTTTCCCGTCTTTTTCGGCGGGCTGGCGCATCAGCGAAGAAAGTTTCTTTCCGAAAGGCAACGTGTTCGACGATTTAAAAATTCGGGGCAGCTGGGGCCAGTCGGGTAACCAGTTTACCGGAGCTAACTTTGCCTTTTTATCAACCCTGAAAACCACTATTTTTTACCCGATTGGTACGGGGCAAGTGCCCATGCGTGGCCTGGCTCCCGTAAACTTTACCAACGAAAACCTGCGCTGGGAAACCAGTAACCAGTTAGATATTGGTACCGACATTAGCTTACTGCGCAGCCGCATCGAAATCACCGCCGATTACTACCGCAAAATCACCAAAGATGTGCTCATTGGCCTGCCTATTCCGTTTACCTCCGGTTATTTTCTGGCGGCCGATGCCAACGTAGGCGAAATTTTAAACCGGGGCATAGAACTGGCGGTAAACTACCGTAACCGCATTGGCGAGGTGAGTTACAGCTTGGGCGGCAACATTACTACCGTGCACAACGAAGTGCTGGATTTAGGTAACATTACCGAAATTATTACCGGGGTAAGCGGGGCCTCTACCCACCGTACTACCGTAGGCGAGCCGCTGGGTTATTTATACGGTTACAAAACCGATGGTATTTACCAAACCCAGGCCGAAGTAGATGCCGCCTTGCCCGATGCTTTTTCCTCGGACCGCGCTCCCGGTGATATCCGGTTTGTGGATGTAAATAAAGATGGCCGAGTGGATGCCCTGGACCGTACCAAAATTGGAAATCCGAATCCCCGCTATTTTTACGGCATCAACGGCTCGGCCAGTTACAAAGGATTCGACTTAACTTTATTACTCC
This sequence comes from Adhaeribacter pallidiroseus, assembly GCF_003340495.1. NCBI lineage: Bacteria > Pseudomonadati > Bacteroidota > Cytophagia > Cytophagales > Hymenobacteraceae > Adhaeribacter > Adhaeribacter pallidiroseus. The sequence continues at coordinate 828,176 of NZ_QASA01000001.1, read as the reverse complement.
AAGGCGTTGGCGGCATAGAAGTGTATAACGAAGCGCGGGTGGGCATGGAAAGCATGACCGGTGCCAACAATTCCACCACCCGCGTACTGGACCGCTGGACCGAAGCGGGTTCGAGCAACACCATGCCCCGCGCCGTGGCCAACGACCCGAACGGTAATGGCCGCTACTCCGACCGCTGGATCGAGAACGCCAGCTTTATGCGGATTAAAAATTTACAAATCGGCTACGCTTTACCCACCACTAAACTGCAAGGTTGGACCAAAGAATTTGTTTCGAAAGCCCGTATTTACGTCGCGGCTCAGAACCTGTACACCTTTACCAAATACCTGGGCTTCGACCCGGAAGTAACCCGGGGCTTTAGTTTCCAGAAAGGAGACATTGTTTTGGCCAACGGTCAGGACCCCGGCAACTCGCCGCAACCCCGCATTTACCAGTTGGGCGTGCAGGTTACTTTCTAAGCAAAGCGGTTTACTCCGGTTTTTATCTAAAGCTATCACTCATGAAAAAAATATCTTTTTCTCTATTAGCCGCTTTTCTAACGCTTAATTCCTGTAATAACCTGGATTTAGTGCCCCTGGATAAGCTTACCTCCGGCGACTTTTACAAAACGGCCGCGGACTTCGACGGAGCCATTTTTGCCTCGTATTCTTCCATTCAGGATTTCTGGGGCACCAGTACCGAAACCCTCGGCGAGGCGGGCGAATTCTGGAAAATCTCGGTGGTATCTTCGGATGATGTAATCGCTGACCCTAATAACGCGGACGGTATTTCGCGCGATGCCGATAATTTAATTATTCGGGCCAGCGACAAACCTTATGCGGCCATATATACCCAGATTTACGAAGGTATTCTGCGGGCTAATCTGGTGTTGGAAAACCTGAACAACGAGAATCAGTTAACCGCCGAACAAAAAAGCCGGTTCGAAGGCGAAGCCAAGTTTCTCCGGGCTTTTTTTCATTTCGAAGCTTTAAAATTGTGGGGAACGCCCCCTTTGGCTACCCAGGTAAAACGCGATTTAAATGATTTAGCCTTGCCCAACGCTACTCCGGAGCAATTATACACGCAAATACTGGCGGATTTTACCGACGCTTATAACAAGTTGCCCTTAACTTGGGACGATGCTAATAAAGGCCGGGTAACCAAATACGCCGCCCAGGCTTACGTGGGCAAAGTAAACGTCTGGAAAAAAGATTGGCCCGCGGCCATTGCGGCTTTTGAGGATGTTATTACCAACGGCCCGTTTAGTTTAATCAGCACGGGCAATTCGCAGAAAGACCTGGACGATGTGTTTGCTTTTAACAACGAAAACAATCCGGAATCCATTTTTGAAGTGCAGTACGGCGGCCCTTTTTCCGATGATAACGTTTGGGTTTTCGACGATACGCACTCCGAGGCCTTTAAAGCTTCGCAGGGAACTACCCGTAGCCTGTACTGGGATGCTGGGAACGGAGCACCCGGGGGAAAATCGGGTTGGTGGGCACCCAGCCCGGATTTGGTGGCCGCTTACGAACCCAACGATGCCCGCTTAAAAGTGTACGTATATCAAGCCGGCGATACCTATTACACCACCGATTATACGCCGGTACCTTACAATCCGGAATGGTCCTCCACGGGTTATACCATGAAAAAATACGGGGGCGCCCGCAACATGGTGCAAGCCGATAATTCCCCAAACCAGCAGGCCAATTTTAACAACGAGCGGCTCTACCGTTTCGCCGAGTTAAAACTGCTTTACGCCGAAGCCTTAATTGCCCAGGGCCGAACCGCCGATGCGGCCCAACAAATTAACGATATCCGCCGCCGGGCCGGCTTACCCGATTTAGTTGCTGGCGTTGATCTTACCGAAGCGCTCCGGAAAGAAAAAAGAGTAGAACTGGCTTTTGAGCCGCACCGCTGGTTTGATATTGTACGCTGGGGCATTGGCGCCCAGGTGTTCGGCAGTAAATGGCAGGATAAATACAACGTGTATCCTTTACCCCAAACCGAAATCGATCGCACCGGCGGTATTTTAAAACAAAATCCGGGATACTGAAAGTGAAAAGTTTACCACCCGTGGACCCTCTAAATTTAAAAATTATTTAAACCAGCATACGTGTTCCGGATTTAAACCAGCATACGTGTTCCGGAGCAAAAATTAAAAAAACCACCAACCAATACAGAGAGGCCAATTGGTACACGTACCAGTTCCTCTCTGCTTTTTAACCAGATAGACTATCAACTACAAAGCATAATTTTAAAAAAAGTTTTTCCGGGTACTGTTTTTTACCCTACATAAAAAATAATTTTTAGCTATAGCCAATACTCTGAATGAATTTTTTCACACAAATACCAACAAGTCTTTAATTTTCACCAAAAACAGCGTTTGTCTTTACTGCATGCCCAAGCTCACTAGCATATTTCTTTGGGGCTTTTGTTGCCTATTGCTTGGTTGCCGACCCAAAACCATTCTTTTTGAACGACTCTCGCCGGCCAAAACAGGCATTTTTTTTAAAAATACGATTCAGGAAAACGAGCAGCACAATGTATTTACCTATACCAATATTTACACCGGTGCCGGAGTAGCCGCCGGCGACTTTAACAACGATGGCTTAACCGACTTGTTTTTTAGTGGCAACATGGTGTCGGGCCGTTTGTATTTGAACAAGGGAAATTTAAAGTTTGAAGATATTACCACTGCGGCGGGCCTCACCAGCACCCGCTGGCAAACAGGTGCCACGGTAGTTGATATTAACCAGGATGGCTGGCCGGACATTTACGTGTGTGTTTCCGGGAATGAAGTTGGCCCGGAACGCGGCAATTTACTGTACATCAACAATCGTAATAATACTTTTACCGAAAGCGCCCAGGCCTACGGGCTGGCGGATACACGCCAGGTGATGCACGCTTCTTTTTTTGATTACGACCGCGACGGCGACCTCGATGCTTTTTTAATCGTTAACCCGGCTTCGCTGCGCGACAATGTAAACCTGATCCGGACCCGCCAATTAAAAGGCGAAAGTCCCAGCACGGATGTTTTGTACCGGAACAACGGCGATAATACTTTCACGGATGTTTCGCGGGAAGCCGGTATTCTGGCCGAAGGTTACAGCCTGGGTTTAGCCGTAAGCGATATTAATAACGATGGCTGGCCCGACGTGTATATCTCCAATGATTTTATCAGCAACGATGTTCTGTACATCAACAACCAGGATGGCACCTTCACCGACCGGGCCGCGGAATGCCTGAAACACACCAGCTACGCGGGCATGGGCAACGACATTGCCGATATTAACAACGATGGGCTGATGGATATCGTGGAGCTGGACATGCGGCCCGAAGATAATCACCGGCAGAAATTAATCATGCCGGCCTCGGGTTACGACCGTTTTCAACTTTCTCTGAATAAAGGCTATAATGCGCAATACAGCCGCAATACCTTACAGTTAAACCAAGGCAACGGCAAGTTCAGCGAAATAGGTTATCTAGCGGGTATCAGCAGTACCGATTGGAGTTGGAGCGCCTTACTCGCCGATTACGACAACGACGGCGACCGGGATTTATTCGTAACCAACGGTTTTTTAAAAAACATGGGCGATCTGGATTACGTGCATTACCAGAATATATACAACGGTCCCATCGGCTCCGAGCAAAGTAAAATCAAAAACAAAATAGCCGCTATTCAATCGTTGCCGGGGGTTCCGCTCCGCAATTATTTATACGAAAACAAAGGCAACTTAACTTTTCAGAACCAGTCCGAAGCCTGGGGTTTGAAGGCCGAAGGTTTTTCTAACGGAGCGGTGTACGTTGATTTAGATAACGACGGGGATTTGGAATTGGTGGTAAATACCATTAATGCCGAAGCACAGGTTTATGAAAACAAAAGCAATGAGCGTCAGAAGAAGAATTTTTTAAAAATCAAGCTGGTCGGGCCTGCCCAGAATCGCAACGGCATTGGCACCAAAATAAAAATAACCACTAAAGCCCGGCGCCAATTTTACGAACATTTTCTTTCCCGGGGCTACGAATCTTCCGTGGACCCTGTGATTCACTTCGGCCTGGGAAATTTAAAAACGGTAGACCAGGTAGAGGTTTGGTGGCCCGATGGCCAGTATCAGTTAATCCCGCGTGTGCCGGCTAACCAGGTGCTGCCAGTCCATTACGCTTCGGCCACAACGGCGCCCGCTGTTATTCCTGCTGCCCCCAAAACTTTATTCCAACCCTTACCCGATAAACTAGGATTACATTACCAGCACCGCGAAAGCAACTTTGTGGATTTTAAGCGACAACCTTTGTTACCGCACGGCCATTCCCGCCAGGGCCCCGGGATAGCTGTGGGCGATGTAAACAGCGACGGCCTGGCCGACGTGTACGTGAGCGGAGCCAGCAATCAGGCGGGCGCCTTGTTTTTTCAGCAAAGCAATGGCCGGTTCCAACGGCAACCCACCCCGGTACCGGATAGTTTGGCCGATGGTCTGGGTGTTCTTTTCTTCGATGCCGACGGCGACCAGGACCAGGACTTGTACGTGGCGAGTGGCGGCTCGGAGCCGGCAACCGGCGCGGCCGGATACCCGGATTACTTGTACCGGAACAATGGCCAAGGTCAGTTTACCCGTGCGGCTTCGGCTTTGCCCCCGTTGCGGGAGAGCGGCGCCAGTGTAGTGGCCGCCGATTACGACCGGGACGGGGATTTAGATTTATTCGTGGGCGGGCGGCTCACGCCGGGGGCCTACCCTACTACGCCGCGGAGCTATTTATTACGCAACGAAAGTAAGGCCGGCCAATGCTCTTTCCGGGAAGTTACCCAGCAGATCAGTCCGGAACTAGTCCGGGCGGGAATGGTAACCAGTGCTTTGTGGACCGATTACGATAACGATGGCTGGGTAGATTTGCTGGTGGCCGGGGAGTTTATGCCCATTCGCTTTTACCATAACCAGCGCGGCAAGTTAGTAGAAGCTACTCCGCAAACCGGCTTGGCCCATACGACCGGATGGTGGAACAGCTTAGTACCCGGCGATTTTGACCAGGACGGGGATACCGATTACTTGGCGGGAAACGTAGGACTGAATACCCGTTACCGGGCCACGGCCCAGGAGCCTTTGTGCCTGTACGCCAAGGATTACAACCGGGATGGCCTTCTGGATCCCGTAATGAGCTATTATAACCAGGGCCAGCGCTACATTTTGCCGGGCCGCGACGATTTGATAGACCAGATAAACTCCATGCGGGGCCGCTTCCCGACTTACCGGTCTTACGCCGAAGCTACCTTCGATAAATCTTTTTTACCCCAGGAACTAGCCGATGCCCAGGTTTTGTGCGCCGAACGCATGGAAAGCAGCTACCTGGAAAATCGGGGTAATGGCCGGTTTACTATCCGGACTTTGCCGGCGGCAGTGCAGATAGCGCCCCTCAACGGCATGGTAACTAATGATTTTAACCAGGATGGGTTCCTGGATGTGCTCGCCGTAGGCAATTCCTATGCCCCCGAGGTAGTTACCGGGCGCTACGATGCCGGCTTAGGGTGGTTGTTATGCGGGAATGGGAAAGGCCAATTTACAGTAATACCCGCCCGGGAAAGTGGATTTATAGCCGAAGGCGATGCAAAAGCCCTGGTGCAAATAAAACAGCAAAATGGCCCGCCCTTGTATCTAACGAGTAATAACCACGGCAGCTTAACCGTATTTGCGGGGCAGGCTTCCGGCACGTATTACCCGGCCCAACCCAACGACGCCTTCGCGGAGGTGCAGCTGAAAAACGGGAAACGCTACAAGCACGAATTTACCTACGGCGCAGCTTACCTCTCCCAAACCGAAAGAATGTTAGCCCTTTCTCCTGATGTAGTGCAGGTGAAAATTACCGATTACCAAGGCGTAAGCCGCCGCCTCACCGGGCCATTAATGGAGGTACTGGCTACCAAAAATTTAAAATCACCGCCAATGGCTAGATGAATAATTTTGAGAAATGCACACCAGCAGCCGGTGCAGAATAGCCGGAAAAGTTTAAGGCTGATTTTAAAAAAATAACTTAAAATTTAAAATATGAAAGTAATGACCCCGGATACCTCAGCGGATATTGAGCAAACCCCATTAACGCAAACCAGTTCTCCCCGCCTGCTTTCGCTCGATTTTATGCGCGGGCTCATCATGGTTTTGCTCATGCTGGAAGCTTCGGGCTTGTACGAACAATTGTACCAGGAAGAAGGGTCGGGTGTTTTTCATGCTTTCATGCAGCAGTTTTTTCACCATCCGTGGCACGGCTTGCGTTTCTGGGATTTAATCCAACCCGGCTTTATGTTTATTGCCGGTACCGCCCTGGCCTATTCCCTGATCCGGCAGCAACAAAAAAACATGCCCTGGAGCCAGTCTTTTTTAAAAGTATTAAAGCGCTCGGGCTGGTTGTTTTTCTGGGGCGTGTTGGATTACGCGGTTAGGCCAAAAGGCCTTTCGTTTGAGCTTTGGGATGTGCTGACCCAGTTGTCTTTTACCACCTTGGTTACTTTCCTGGTTTTTAGATGGAGCCTGCAATCGCAATTTGTTTTTAGCCTCGGATTATTACTTTTAACCGAAGTTTTATACCGCTTTACCGCTATTCCCGGCTTCGACCAACCTTTCACCGACCAGCATAATTTTGGCAACTACGTCGATTTGTTATTAATGAACGTGATTAACTCCGGCGGTTGGGTAGCTATTAACTGCCTTCCTACCACGGCCCATACCTTATGGGGAGCCATGGCCGGCCGGCTGTTACTTTCTAATAAACCCGGCCTCGAAAAAGTAAAATGGCTTTTTGTGGCCGGAGCTGCCGCCTTTGTAACCGGTTACCTGCTGGATTTTACCATCACGCCCATTATTAAACGCATTGCCACCAGTTCGTTTGTGTTGGTTTCCGGCGGCTGGTGTTTACTCGCCCTGGCTTTTTTATACTGGTGGATTGATATTAAAAATCACCGCAAGTATTTGTTTTTCTTTCTGGTAGTAGGCATGAACTCGCTGTTTATTTACTTGTTTTTCGAGATTGTCGGTCATCGCTGGTTTAACGAGTACATCGGGGCTATTACCGGCGGATTGCTGCAGATGGCGCAAGTGCCTGCTTCCTTAATCGGTATCATAACCTCGTTGGTAATATTTTACCTCGAATGGCGGATGTTGCTGTTTTTGTACCGGCGCGGTATATTTTTTAAAGTTTAAGGCAGCCCGTTCAAGTAAAAGCCGGGTCTTCTTTCTATACGGATCCGGTAATCAAAACGCATTGCTTCCGTCATTTTTAAATTTAGCTACGGTTAACCTTAAATTTTTAAAAAACCGGTCGTAACCGCTTATCTCCGCACCAAAAAATTTTGTACCGAAAGCCTATCCGTTCACCTCATCAGCTTGTCAAAACTTGTTTTATGATTAAAAATACCACCCTGCTCCTGGCTTTTCTGGTTGTAATCGGGCGCACTTCTGTGGCCCAGGACCTGGACAAATTACTGTTAAAAGATTACCGGCCGCAGTCCATCTATAAAATTCCGATTACCCGGGTTCCGAAAGCCAAGTATCCTGTAATCGATCTGCATTCGCACCCGTACGCCAAATCCGACACCGAAATAGCCGAATGGGTAAAAACTATGGACCAGGTAGGCGTGGAGAAAACCGTTATTTTATCGTATTCCACCGGCGCCCGGTTTGATTCGATCCAGAAAGCCTACCGGAAATACGGGAACCGGTTCGAGGTTTGGTGTGGCTTTGATTTTACGGGCAAAGACAAAACGGGCTGGAGTAAGAAAGCCGTGAAAGAGTTGGAGCGTTGTTTTAAAGCGGGTGCCCGGGGGGTAGGCGAGTTAGGCGATAAAGGCTTAGGTGAATTTTACTCATTGCCCACGCCCGGGTATGGTCTGCATATGGATGATCCGCGCATGAAACCTTTATTGCAAAAATGCGCCGAGTTAAAAATGCCTATCAGCATCCACGTGGCCGAACCTTACTGGATGTACGAACCCATGGACTCCACCAACGACGGTTTAATGAACGCTTACCAATGGAAAATTGATAAAACCAAACCCGGTTTAATTGGCCACGCCGAATTAGTGAAAACATTGGAAAATGCCGCCCGCGATAACCCCAAAACTACTTTTGTAGCCTGCCACTTTGCCAACACCGAATATGATTTAAGCATTCTGGGCAATTTGTTCGATAAATACCCGAACCTGTACGCCGACATCGCCGCCCGTTACGGAGAAGTAGCGCCTATACCGCGGTACATGCAAACTTTTTTTAAAAAATACCAGGACCGCCTGGTTTATGGCACCGATATGGGCACCAGCCCCAAAATGTACGAAACCACCTTCCGGATTTTAGAAACTTCGGACGAACACTTCTACGAATTTCATCAGTTTAGCTACCATTGGCCCCTGAATGGATTTAACCTCGACAATGATACGCTTCGCAAAGTTTACCGCGATAATGCTTTAAAGATTCTGATGAAGTAAAACTAGATAGTGAGTAACAAGAGCATTGCTACCACTTAAGGTTGTTTTTTGGAGCCGGTTCCCGTCTCCATTTACTGGTGCTATCTAGCTAGCCACCTTTATGCTTGCCTCCTGGCCGGCGGGCCCCGTTTGGCTCTTCCGGGCTGGTCTAAGCTTGTTTTGTTCGTGCCTCACAATGCCTCGTTCCTCGACACCACAAGCTTAGAAGGCCCTCCTGAGCCAAACTGATGTCATCTACATTTAGCTTCGGCTTTCTTGACTCAAATAGTTTAGACGCGCGATTTTAGAAAATATATTTACATTATCACCTAGTACCGAAAGCACTAATGTTTATATTCTTGGCTCTGTTTTTCTAAGTAAATTTTAAAAATTTACTTAAAACATTCATGTTTAACCAGTATAAAAATGGTAGTAACGGTAGCTAAGAACAACTAACATCAGTTTGGCTGTGGATGGGCTACTAAAATTTTGGTGTGCAGCAGGCACATACCGCCGCGGAGCGAGAAAGAAAAGAATGAAGCAACAGCGGCATCTCCTCCCCTGTTTTTAGGGGAGGTCCCGCAGGGGAGGGGTGAACTCCCCGTTTGGCCATGAGGCAAACTCAGCCAGTTCAAACACGATAGCGCCCGAGCACGGAGACTTGAAAAGGCTCCAAAGATGAACCATTATTAAAACACTAAAATTAACTCAACTGGCCTTAAGCAGCCCATCCAATCTAACTTTTTTAAATTTTAACTCATCTATGAAATTATTCCAAACGTTGAATCAGTTTGGACTTAATAACTACTTCTTGCCGGGTAGCGGTATCCGGATCGGCAATAGCCGCCATTAAAATCTGGGCCGCTTTCTGGCCCATTTCGTACGGAAACTGCTCAATAGAAGCAATGGGCGGATGATCGAGGTAAGCGCAGAAAGAAAGATTCGAGAAGCTGACAAAACAAATATCTTTATTTATGTGCAGGCCGCGTTCTTTGCACACCTGCATGGCATCCAACGCCACGTAATCGTGAAAAGCCAGAATGGCTTGCGGTGGTTCGGGTAAATTTAAAAGTTCGTTGGTTTTCCGGATAGTATCTTCCCGCAACAGGTTTACACTTTTTATATAATGAATATTAACCGGAATGCGGTGTTCCTGCAAGGCTTTCACGTAGCCGTTTAAGCGTTCTTCGGTGGCTTGCAAAGTATTAGGGCCATTTAACAAAGCAATCCGCGACCAGCCATTTGCAATCAAAAATTCGATGGCTTCGTAGGCGCCCACCATAATGTCGGAATACACGCAACTGTTCGGGGCCCGCTTAATCACCCGGTCAAACAGCACCACCGGCACACCGTGTTTTTGAGCTTCGTCCAGGTGCAGGTAGGTTTGGGTTTCCGAAGCCACCGATACAATTATGCCGTCCACGCCGTGTTTAATCAGCGAAGTAATGGCGGCCCGTTCCCGCTCAAAATTATTCCGCGATTGCACCACCAAAACACTGTAACCCAAAGGCGTGGTAGTATCTTCAATCCCCGAAATTGCTAGCGAAAAAAACTGTTCCGTTAAAAACGGCAGCACCACGCCAATGTTAAACGTGCATTTCTTTTTTAAATAAATAGCCGTGGAATTCGGCACGTACCCCATTTGCTGCACCAACGCGTGCACTTGCTCCCGGGTTCGTAAACCAATGCGCGGATGATTCTGCAAAGCGCGCGACACAGTAGTAACCGAAACGCCCAAACGTTTGGCAATCTCTTTCATCGTGGGCACATTGGAAGCCATGGCAGCAGGAAATAAACTATTTTTAAAAATAAAGCCTTACCGGCCATTAAGCTAATAAATAAAATCTATTTAAAAGCGCCTAATTTGCGCAATCGGTTGTGCTTTAATTGAAGTCTGTTTATCGGCATAATTCCGGTTTATTCCTTTCAGGCGTCTTGAATAACTAGCCGGAAGTATTTATATTCATCAGCTATAACAGAAATAAGAGCCCGGATTTTTAAAATTCGAAGGCTTATTGGTCTAATTATAAAAACGAAAAATTAACCTATGCCCCCTCCGGACAATTCCATTCGTGTTTCCAGCCCTGGGCGAATTTGTTTATTCGGCGAGCACCAGGATTACCTGGGTTTACCGGTTATTGCGGCGGCTATTTCCCGGCGGATTGGCCTTACCGGCACCATTCGGGAGGATAAACAAGTAATTTTGCATTTGCCCGATATAAACAGTACCGAAACCTTTACCTTAGCCCCCGCGCTAACCTACGAAAAACCCCGCGACTATTTCCGGAGTGCGGTTAATATTTTGCAACGCGAGGGCCTGCGCTTTTCCCGGGGCCTGGAAGTTACCGTGCGGGGCAATATTCCCATCAACTCGGGCACATCCAGTTCTTCGGCCTTGCTCGTAGCCTGGATTAATTTTTTGTTGCAGGTAACCGATAATCCCATATCTAAATCGCAGGCAACTATCGGGGAATTAGCGTACCAGGCCGAAGTCCTGGAATTTGGCGAACCCGGCGGCATGATGGATCATTATTCTACGGCCGTGGGTGATATTATTTACCTGGAGTCGCAACCCGTTATTCGCATTGCAACCTTCCGGCCCACCTTGGGCACTTTTGTGTTGGGCGATTCGCAGGAACCCAAAGATACGCTCACCATTTTAAAAAGAGTAAAATACGGCATGCTGGAAGCTCTCCGTAAGATAAAGACCCATGATCCGGATTTCCATTTACACCGGTTCCCCCTGGACCACGCCAACGATTACCGCGATATTTTAACTCCTGACGAATTAATACTTTTTAAAAGTAATTTATCCGACCGCGATATTTTACTGGAAGCTAAAAATTTGCTGGAACAGCCCACTACCGATCATTCTAAACTGGGCCAACTGTTAAACCAGCACCAAACTAATTTGCGCGAGGCCAAGAAAGTTTCGACGCCCAAAATAAACGCCATGATTGCGGCCGCTTTGGAGGCCGGGGCTTTAGGCGCCAAAATAAACGGTTCGGGTGGCGGCGGTTGTATGTTTGCCTACGCCCCGGAAAATCCGGAACAGGTAGTAGCCACCATTGAAAAACAAGGCGGCAAAGGGTATATTATTACGGTAGATGCAGGAACCCGCGTGGAGCCGGCCGATACGCCGGTGGTCAGTTTAGCCTGAATAAAGGCGCTTCTTAGCACGCAACGCTCCCAAAATTTAAAAAAATTTAAAAATACTAATTAATCATACAGCCTATGGCTTACTTTGTTAACCGCCGGGATTTTATCCGGAAGAGTTCCCATCTTTTGGCCGCCACGGCCGCAACCAGTTTATTACCCGGAACCTTATTGGCGCAAAAAGCCGCTCCTAAAGTTCGGTTGGGCTTTATTGGGGTAGGTTTGCGGGGCCGCAACCACGTGCACAATGCTTTAGCTTTTCCGGAAGTAACCATTACCGCTATTTGCGATACCGATCCGGCCGCTATTGCGGCAACCCAGAAAATGCTTCGCGAAGCCGGCCACAAAGAAGCGAAAGTTTACAATAAAAACGATCACGATTTTGAAAATTTAGTCAAGCGCGACGATGTAGACGGCGTTATTATCGCTACTCCCTGGGAATGGCACGTGCCCATGGCCTTAGCCGCCATGAATGCCCGCAAATACGCCGGCGTAGAAGTATCGGCCACGGTAAAACTGGAAGAATCCTGGGCCTTGGTAGATACTTTTGAAAAAACCGGGTCGCATTGCATGATCCTCGAAAATGTGTGTTACCGCCGCGACGTAATGGCCGTGTTAAACATGGTGCGGCAAAATCTTTTCGGCGAAATCACGCATTTACAATGCGGCTACCAACACGATTTGCGGGGCATAAAATTTAACGACGGCAAACAACCGCCCGGCGTGGGCGTAGAATTCGGGCCGAAAGCTTTTAGCGAAGCCAAATGGCGCACCCAGCATTCCATCGACCGGAACGGCGACATCTACCCCACCCATGGTTTAGGACCCGTGGCCGAAATGATTAATATTAACCGGGGCAATCAGTTTTTGTATTTAACCTCCATGGCCTCCAAAGGCTTAGGTTTGCACAAGTACATTGTAGATAACGGCGGCGAAAACCACCCCAACGCCCAAGTAAAGTTTAAGCTCGGCGACGTGGTGCAAACCATGATTAAGTGCGCCAACGGCGAAACCATCTTAATCACCCACGATACCAACTCGCCGCGCCCTTATTCTTTAGGTTTCCGGGTGCAGGGTACTAATGGCCTCTGGATGGATGATGGTAACCAAATTTACATTGAAAAAGTAAGTAAAACCAATGATGAATGGGAACCAGCCGATCCGTATTTAAAAAAATACGATCATAAAGTCTGGCAGCAGTTCGAGAAAGTAGCCGAAGGCGCGGGCCACGGCGGCATGGATTATTTTGTGATGCGGGATTTTGTAGAAGCCGTTAAAAACAAAACCGCTCCCCCCATTGATGTGTACGATGCTGCCGCCTGGTCGGCTATCAGTCCTTTGTCGGAACAATCCATTGCCCAGAACTCCGCCTCCATTCCTATCCCGGATTTTACCCGCGGCAAATGGAAAACGCGCAAACCGGTTTTTGCGGTGTAAACAAGAACTTTTGGCTTTTTTAAAATAAGGAAAGTCTGGAACTCACCGATGCATTACGTTGAATTCCAGACTTTCTATTTTGTAGGCCATTTGCAAAAAGATACTTAAAGTTGTTCGTGCAGACACCAACAACGGCACCGTTCAGGAACAAGGTGCATACTGGTAACTTTTACCGAAGTTTTAGTAGATCAAAGCTTCTACGCGACCGCCTACCTCACCTTTTTTGCTTGACTGTAAAGCGAATCCGCGCCATTAAGTATCTTTCGCTAATTGGTAAAAGCTAAGCTCACCCATTCCCTTTTTAACTCCTAGCCTTTTCTGCTTCACTCTTCTTTTTCTAAATCAACCCAGATGGAGTAACTCCTGAGCTATTTTTCCATAATTATCAACTAATGTTTTTATAGCTGGCAACTCGCAGTATTAGCTGTCGGTAAACCACTTGTTTATATATCATCCGTTTAACTTTTTTGCACGCAGCTCCTGTTATTTTAAAATTCCATTTACGGCCTGATAATGCATTTCTGTATTTTATACGTAATTACCTGCTGCAAATACGTAAAATCAAGTTGGCCATTCAACAATCCGGTAAAGCAATCCGTTTTTACTTGCACTGCGTAAAACCATATTTACCCGTGTAGTACAGCAAAATTTTCTTAACAAAAAACAAACATTTTTTAATTACAAATTTCAATGAAAAATATTCAGGTAAAATGGTGGCTGCTCTTGCTACTTATTATAAGTACCACAGTTAGTAGCTGCGAGAAGGAAGATTCGGGTAATGCCGGTCGGTTAACCGAAACGGATTTTATGGTGGCAGCGGCCAATAGCGATCTTTTTGAAATTCAGACCGGGCAGATAGCTTCTGGAAAAGGTACGCTTTCCGAAGTCCGGGAGTTCGCGCAGCACTTGGTAATGGACCACACAACCTCCAGCAACGAACTTCGAATTTTGGCCAATCAAAAGAAAATAACATTACCCGACTCGCTTACTGAAGATAACCGGGCTATTCGGATGCGCCTTTCCGGCCAAAGTGGTGTTGCCTTTGATAAAGATTTTATAGAAGTGCAAATAACTGCTCACGACGAAGCCATCAGTTTGTACGAGCAAGCCACCCGCGAAATTCAAGACCCGGATATCCGGAACTTTGCCACTAAAACGTTACCCATTTTGCAGGGCCACCGGGACCACGCCGTTATGGTAAAATCTAAAATCGATTCTTTTTAAAAATTTAAAAAAATACCCTTTGTTATAAAAAATCCTGCTCCGATGTAAGAGCAGGATTTTTTTATGGAAGTTACCGCACCGTATATCCTATACATTGTGCTTTTTTTTTCGTACTTTTTACTTACCTAAATAACTCCTTCTGGCCGGTCAAGTGTACCTTCATTCGTACTGCCCGATCGGCTCACCTGAAATAGATAATTTTTAAATTTTGGAATACTAGATTATGAAAAAGCTGCCTGTAAACTGGTTAAGTGATGGCTTAATTGATTTTGAATACAAGAAATACTTATTACTCGATTATTTGCAGGGGGTAAAAACCGAGTTTGGCGCGCAACGGCTCTACCCTATCTTCTCTGATTTAATCATGCATTACCAAAATTTACTGCAAATTAAAGAACACAAAAAATTGGTTTACGAGCAATTCCCGGAGCGGATCAGTCGGGCCGATTTTGAAAAGCTGGAACTGGTGTACCAGAAGATTGTGGAAGACGATGCTACCATGAAAGAACTGGAAGAAATTATTCAGTTTGCCGCGCCTTTGTTTAGCCAAGCCGTAGATACCGGTAAAGAAATATACAACACGGTGGAACGCCACCTGGAAATAACGCCGGTGGGTATTACGCCCATTTATTTCAACGAAGGCTATTTATTTTTGGAAGAATACTGGAATCAGGAAACCAAAATTTACTTTTACAAAATTACCATTTTTAAAAATACTTACGAGCAATACCGGGGTATCCACACCCAGCACCTGGATACCGTACGGCGAGGCATGGCGCTTACCCACGAAAACCTGAAATTACAGTTGGCCCGGGAGAACCGCGACTTTCCGAATCCGGCTACTTTTGCCGTGGTGGCGCGGGCCCGTTTTCCGTTCGAACATTCCATTTTACCTATTGCCAAACGCTCATTGGTAAAATACCTGAGTGCTTTAGGTAATTATCCCGTTCGGGAGTAACTATAAGGTTTGTACTTTTAAAGGTTTATTTATTTGTAAACTGTAGCCGCGTATGGATTCTTTTGAACTTCCGGATAGCACTTCTATTGCCCAGGTCACTTTACGTACCCATCGCCTACCAGCACTTACCTTATTTTATGAACAGGTAATCGGGTTGCAGCTAATCCGGCAAGAAGCTGATACAGTGTGTTTTTCCGCTACTGGTCAGGAGCCGGCTTTATTAGTGCTGGAACAAGACTTAGCCGCACCCCGACAAAGTGCGCAGCAGCCGGGTTTGTTTCACGTAGCTTACCTCTTACCCAGCCGGCTGGAGCTGGCCCGCTGGTGGCAGCACTTTCAGAAAAGCAATTGGCCCTTACAAGGTCTTGGCGACCATCGGTTGAGCGAGGCCATTTACTTGGCTGACCCGGACCAGAATGGTATTGAAATTTACGCGGATCGTCCCCGGACTACCTGGCCCATCTTAAACGGACAAGTTCAAATGACCACGGAGCCGGTAGATGTGGAAAGTTTATTGCGGGAGTTGCCGGTACCCGATCAATCCTGGACCGGCTTACCAACTGGCACGCGGATTGGGCACATTCATTTACAAGTTAGCCGGTTAAACCTAGCTCGCGGCTTTTACCACCATTTACTGGGTTTTACCGTGATGCAGGAATCTTACCCGGGCGCTTTATTTGTGGCAGCTGGTGGCTATCATCATCACATTGGCCTAAATACCTGGCGTAGCCGAGAAACCCGGCCCCGAAACCCGCAGGCAACCGGCTTAGCTTCTTTTCAAATTCAGGTACCGGATAGACCCACGCTAAACCAATTAACTACGCGCTTGCAGGAAGCCGGCTATGCGGTTGAACATGTTGCTGAAAACACAGTACAAATTACCGATTCCGACGGTATTGTGGTAAAGCTAATGGCCACTGTATAATCAGTTAAGTTTTTTTCGTAAATAATCGGCTAATTGCAAAATCATTTTTGTTCCTAGCGAATATTTTTTAATTTCGTGCCACCAATTCACCTGCTTCCGTAGTTCAATGGATAGAATGTTGGTTTCCGGTACCAATGATAGGGGTTCGAATCCCTTCGGGAGCACTTTTATAAACAGAAAAGCCTTTTAAGATAAATACTTAGAAGGCTTTTCTGTTTAACAGATTTCGTTTTAGGTTCTACTTATATATACATTTCTCACTCTTCAAAATCTCTTCTTTATTCAGAAAGCTTTTTTAGGAGCTGCTATAAGGGAGTCTGTGCTATATTTCACAATTCCTTGATTCTTCTTACCGCCAACATACTGAGCTCGTATGTTAGCGATTTCTTTTGTACGTAGGTTAAATATAGATAAATTAATGATATAAAAAACCAGATAGAAGGGATAGGGTGTACTTGGCTTGACACAAGTTGCTGATGTCGCTGTTTAGAATTTCCACCCTTCTATTTAACTTTCTTAGAGCTTGAACAGTACCTAGGTCCATTTGTAGAGACCGAATTAAAAACGAGCGAAGGCGAAGAAGAGAGTGATCTGGTTAAATAACAATGAACCTATGGAAGCACACGTATTAAGACAAGCCTTAGGCCTAGATGTAGCTAAAGATTCTCTTTCCCTTTGTTTAGGTACCTTAAAGCCAGATCTGGAAAAATAATTTACCACTATAGCTGATGTAGCAAATGATTCTTCCGGATTCCAGAAAATAGCTGAGTGGTTATGCAAACTAGGCATCCAAAAGGAGAAATTGGTCGTGGTCATGGAAGCAACTGGCGTTTACCATGAGGCGTTGGCCATGTACCTGCATCAGAAAAGGTATACCATCAGTGTGATGCAGTCGGGTCGGGTAAAACGGTATGCGCAGAGCCTGGATCAGCGTTCTAAGACTGATGCCTTAGACAGCCGGATGCTGGCCATGCTGGGTTATGAACGCAAACTTACCAGCTGGTCTCCTCCGAATAAGACCTTGCGCCAGCTCAAAGCCTTAAGCCGGGAGCGCTCCTTTTTACTCAAGGAAAAGAATGTGGAGAAAAACCGACTGCATGCCGTAGAAACGGCGGCTTATAGCAATAAAAAAGAAATAAAACGCTATGCCAGGCGGTTAAAACTACTCGAGGAGCAACTCGAGGAAGTGGAGCAGGAAAGGCGGGAGCTGGTAGCTTCAAATAAAAGACTGGCTCAGAAGATGCACTATCTGGAAAGCATTCCAGGCGTATCTTTCCTTTCGGCTGCCACAGTGGTAGGGGAGACATGTGGGTTTAATGAAATTACTTCGGCCAAACAACTAACTTGTTATGCCGGGTATGATGTGGTGCTAAAAGAATCGGGCAACTTTAGGGGCAGCACCAAAATAAGCAAGAAAGGCAACAAGCACATCCGGAGCATCTTGCACATGCCTTCTATGACAGCAGTACGGGTGAATCCAACCTTAAAAGTATTTTACCAACGTCTCAAACCAAAAAAGGTCAAATCTATAGTAGCTTTAGGAGCGGTGCAGCGGAAACTGCTTTTGCTCATGTATAGCTTGTATAAAAAAGATGAATTTTATACTCCACAGCCCAAACAAAAAACAGCAAGAACCTTAAGCCCTTGCTGCACAGGATAGCAACACCCGATGGGTGGTATGCTTCCTAAAATTTCTTAAAAACACTTGACTTTTGACACAATACCTAAAAAGCGCGTAGTGTTTTTTAGGTGTGGTTGGGCGAATTAATTTATCTTAATTCTTTTATATAATAGAAGTATTAATTGTGAGAAGATAAAATGTCTTGAAAAGTACCTAAAACTATTATATCTATAATAACCCAAAACAAACCAGCAAAAAGAAAACCTTTAGGCCCAGAATTATCAGCATTTTCATCCTTATAATCTTTAGTGGAAAAATAAAAAATAAATAAAATTATAGGAGTCAAAAAGAATGAAGCAATTAAACCAATAAGTGCGGTTTCTAGCTCATTTCCATTTCTAATGGATGCGTGTTGTGCTTTATATATAAGGCCAGCAATTATCGAAGCTGGCAAAAAAATAGATATTAGTAGTACAATTAAAAATTCCTTCCAATTTATATTTTTGAAATGCATGCTTTAGCCCTTAAGAAAGATCAACCTCATAAAAATCTAAACTTATATTTATTACGCCTAACGGTTGGGCTAAAATGCATTTTAATGCTTTTTAGCTGTTGTTGGGTTTAGTTTTATTTCTTTCCATTAGGATAATAGAGAAAAATTTCATTTTATCAATGTCTGGATCATGATAATTAGTAGAAAAAGTATTTCTTTCAACAAATTTCTTTATCTGGGATTTGATCTTTTCATTTTCTTCATCAACAGAAATAATCTCAGCTTTACCATCCTTATTGATTAATAAGTGAAGTTCAAAGCCAACTAGTTTTCGTCGATCCGTAATAACTTCATCACCTGAGAGTAGTGTTAAACCAAGAAACTCAGCTAAAGCCATTTCGAAATCTTGGCCATTGGTCAATTTAGGCAAGCCAAATTGATTAAAGGCTACATTTCTGCCAATAATTTGAAGTGAGTCATATTTAATTTTATAATTCTTTACATAATTATAGGCATCATTGATCCTTCTATTAATTTGTCCATTATTTAAATTCATTGAAATTATTTGCCGTTCTGAGGTAATTATATTTAATATTTCATTTTGGGTAAATAAATTCTTTTTCCCCATAATACTTTGGACTGAATCAGGATCAACAATTTCTTCGCCATTTATTTCCTGTGGCTCACCTTCAACAGTATACACCCATGTTCCATAAGCAGTTGGCTCTTTAAAAACATCTTTTAATTTATAGTCTTTTACCAAAGCACCATTTTTATAAAATAGTATTACTGTTTCTTCTTCTGTAAAATGACTATCTCCTGCAAAATCATTCACAAAGGTTAAGGCATCTCCTTTATTATTAAGAAAGGTAGACCATTTAGAAAAATACCGTCCTATTTCCCATAACTTTTCCCCATTTTTTTTATAAATAGTGGTTACCCCTAAAGTATCATAGAGTTGGTCAGCATAAGGCTTTGAAACAAAATAGTAGGAGTGATCAGCGGAGAATTTTTTATATAAATTGTTTAAAAGGTTGTCCTCTAGGCTATCTTTGTAATTATTTTTTGTAAAATCAATTTTATCAAATTCAATGGCCTTTCCTTTTATTGCTTCCTGTTCATAGCAACTATAGGAAGATATACTTAGGAGAATTAAGAACAGATAAATGAAATTTTTCATCGTCTTTAGCTTTTTATTTAAGACGTGAGATTTACCGATATTCCATAATATATTTCAAATTAAACCCAACTACCGGATAAACGGAACTGTTCCGGTAGTTAGGCATTATATTTTAGAGGAAAGTTCCGGTTATCCGCCCAAAAATAACCGATAACCGGAACTACTTCACCAATATATTATATTTACTTGATTTAATATAAAAGTTTGTGCTAAAAGCCAGTGATTTGTATTCTTAAAATACTTTACCTTCGCGACAAACCCGATTTATTTGAAAAAGCTATTTTCATTTTTTCTGGAAAACCTCTTGCAGCTTATTTACTTTGCGGCCTTCGAGTTGGTCTTGTACGGGGGTTTGCGGTACCTTTTGTTTGATCAACCGTTTACACAGGATACCAAAGACCCTACCATTGTGCCCCGCTGGGTGAGCGTGGTATATTTTATTTTACTGTACCTGGCGGTGGTAATTGGGGCGATGCTGTTGTTAAGCAATCTGGTACCACGCAAGCACAAAAACCAGATTATGCGGTGGTTCTGGCTTTCGTTGTTGCTCATGCTGCCTTTCTTAGTACTCCTGGTTAATCAATAAATCATTGTTCTTTGCAGGTTAAAAAATCAGGAGTAATTAACCCCGTAACCGTAATCATCCGCTAACAACATTCGCCGAAATACTTACCTTTATTTGGGTTTCCGGCAGAGGAATAAAGCCGGATTTTTAAAAAAAACCTAAAACTTTTTACTTGAAATCGGGTACTTACAAGGCATTATTACAATCAGGCAACATCATGGAAAATATTTCGGTAAAACATAACCCCGACGAGCAGGAATTTACGGTAGATATCAAAGGTAGCGGCGGCGAGCTGGCGTATTCGCTGCCCCAGGACGATGTTATTGATTTTTCGCATACCTACGTGGATGAAGACTTGCGTAACCAAGGGGTAGCGAACGAACTCATTAAAACCGGTTTGCAATACGCCCAGGATCATAACTTAAAAGTTGTTGCTTCGTGCCCAGCGGTTTCAGCTTATATCCGGCGCCATCCGGAGTGGCAAAAATTATTAAAATAAATACGACCAGCTATTTACAGCATTACTTGTAGTGTTACCGCAATGGTTCATCGAACCCGAAAGGAAAGTAGTAACTAGCACTAATTGAGGGTTCTGTATTCAATTGTTGATACCCGTGAGTTAGCATATTACTACCAATTACTTTTGCCAAAAATTTATGCAGTTTATTTTTTAAACTTACTCAGGCATCCAGGTGGTGGAAAGCTGGCATTGTACCTGCTCCCACAGTTGATGGCCAATAAAACTTATCCTGCCGAGGCCAGTTAGGCTGATACTTAGCGCTCTTTTACACTTTTTCCTTTTAAAGTGCCTGCGTTTCCTGGTCCAGAAAGGCGCGAAAGCGGGTTTGTAAGGCTTTGTATCGGGTAATGGCTTGCTCGCCCATTTCGGTTACACTGGCGCCGCCTCCTTTTTTACCTCCGGTTTGCGCAATTACCATCGGCGAGTGGGCTTGTTGGTTCATGGATGCTACTAAATCCCAGGCTTTTTTGTACGACATTCCCATAGCTGCCGCCGCTTTAGAAATAGAACCAAACTCCTGAATTTTTTCGAGTAACTCCATCCGGCCCGGCCCCAGAAAACGATCCTGATCACTCTCAATCCACAATCGGCCACTCACTCTAAAGGTAAGCTCCGGGGCAAATAACTCTTTCATAGGGACAAATAAAAGTGAAAACAAACGCAAGTAAGCCAATACGGTGGTTAAAATAAGAACAGTTTACGCAAATAATAATATTAAACTTCTTGGGCTGGTTAAAATAAAAAAGGCAAGCCTGAAAACAAACCAGACTTACCTTTCCTTTAGTAGTTCGTGAAATAAAAAGACTAAAAGCTATAAAAGAAGTTTTATCTTACTTAAAATTTAAAATTTTATTTCTTAGTTTAACTTATCATTCAGCTTACTTTTCCATTTACCAAGCCGGCTTATTAATCCGTAAAAATGGCGGAAACTTGCACTTCCACGGTGTATCTCCGGAACAGCTTGAGACCTTGTTTTAATATTTTAACTAATTTTCTTACTTCCGCGGGGCTCCATTCCGGAAAATAATAATCACCGCTCGGGTGTCCCAGATTAGGGCATCCCACAAAATCATTATTTCCCCAGAACAGTTTGTCATAAATGCGGTTGCGCAAGCGGTTAAGTTTGTCGCCATTAAAAGTTAACTTCAAGGGATAAGCTACATCAATAAATAAATTCCAGGCATTCAAACATTCAGGACAGTCGATGTAGCTATTGGGTTCTTGCAACCATTCTTCTACCGCATCAAAGTTGATTAAACCAGGCTCTTGATTTTCTATCTCTACCCCTATTAGTTCCGCGTATCGGGCTAATTCTGTTTCGGAAGTAAAAACCGGGATACGGCCTTGTTCATTTACGAATACCTCTTCTGGTTCGTCTATTTCCGGATTTTCTTTATCAATCCAAATAAGATATTTATCTGCTTGATTCAGCCGGAACCAGCAGGCATAGTATTTCTTTATCTTTTCCATATTAAGATGAAGCATCAACACTTTTCGGCGGATTGTCCGAAAAAGCCCTTAAAGCGGTTGGCGTGGGCGCATTTTTCCAAAAATGGAGTAGTCAGCGCCTTAACTCGCGGCAACTTCGGACACAATAAACCCGGCCAAAAACAGCGCTATTTTGTTGTTAATCAGTTATAAAAGAATATTTTAATCAGAGCCAAGAAGCTCCATTTACAGGATGGTGGTAACCGCGAATTTTTAAATTTTTACGCTGCTGGAGAATATTAAACCGGGCAAGCCATAAAACTAGTTCACTGCCTCACGCTTTCAATCTCCGGAAAAAAATAAAAATAAACAGACCACCCTTAAAAAAGAGAATACCCAGAAAGAGAATAAAGGCAAATAAGGATAACCCTCCGTCTTTCCGGTGAAAGAGAGGCATTATTTCGCTGTAAAGAGGATATAGAATGTGCGTAATAGTTTCATAATGATGCCTATACGTGCGTGAAAGCAATTAAGGTTGAATTTTTTAAATTTTTACTAAGGAGTACATTAAAATTTAAAAAATTAGTCTTTCCAATAATATAAAGCGTAGTTAAGCTTTGTACAGCGTAATATCTAATTTTCGGGGTTAAAATCTTTAAAGGTGCGGGCCAGGTTATCGTTGGTGGGCTTGTTTTTATTCTGCCAGCTCGAATCCAGTTCTAAAGCTACTAACCCGCGCAGACTCAATAAAGCTACCAATTCGTCCCGGTCATTAATAAACTCCGGCCGGCGCCGCGACGATCGCAGGCCGTATTTCCGGGCAAAAATATCGCCTTTGGTTTGCAGTTCGTTGCGTTTTTCCATGATGTAGTTGAGCCGTTCTACCAAGTCTTTGGTGGAGCGCCCAATTACTTCGGTGGCTTCCAGGGTACCAATAGTCATTACCAAAGTACCGCCAATGGTAGTAATTTTCTCGGTGGTATTGGGCACTTCAATGACTAACGGCGAAATACCGGTACCCGCGCCTAAGGTAGCACTGGTGAGCGAGCGGGCTTTTTTTCCTTTCCGGGCTTTGTTGTACTTGCGTTTTAAATCATTCTCGGCCACCTTAAGTTGTTCTATTAAATCCCAGGTTCTTACCAGCGACGAACGGTATTCCTGATAGAGCTTCATATCGCTTTCGGCTTCGTTTACCGCGTTTAAAATGGAAAAAGTAATGGTGCGTTCCTGTTGCTTATTCGATTTATCAATGGCAAAAAATGTAAGGCTAAACGAAATAGAATCGAGCGGATCTTTTACAAAATCGTAACCGGGCCGCCAGATAAACTCATATTGCGAAGGCGAGTTTTTTACTAAAGCACTGGCGGGTACCAGTGGGCTTTCCGAACGAAAACTAAAGGTAGCAATATCGGCTTCTCCGTTGGGGTCGTTTAGTTGCAGTTTTACATTAAGGGTCGCATCTTCTTTAAACCGAAATCTTTTTTGCGAAGGAATTACCAAAATACTGGGCGGTAAATCCTGCTGGGTAACTTCCATCCGGAACTGGCCTTTGGTCCGCGCCTTAGAGGGTTGATCTTCTACGTAAAACTCCAGGGTAATGGGATTCGTGCGCAACCGGTTAAATTGGGTATTCGACGGTTTCCAGGTAAACTCGCCTTGTTCTGATAATTTGGCTCCTTCCGGCATATTATTGCTGATGGGTACAAATATTACCGGATCGTTATCCGGATCTTTAATGGCCGATGATTCGATGGTATAGGTATTATTTACGTCGTACTGCACGTAAAAAGGCTTTAACTCGCCAATGCCGGGCGGCCGGTTTACGTGTTCTACTTTCAGGTCTATTACTTGTTTTACCCGTTCCTCTTTTTCGTTACGCGCTTCAAAAAGCAACTGTACGGTTTTGTCTTTAGCCAAACGATCCACAAAATCGTAACTAGGGGTCCAGGCAAAATGGCCGAGCGTGTCAAAAGACATTTCTTCAATCTTACCCTGGGTTAGCGCATAAACAACCCGCGTACCCGTTCCGCCCAATGCCTTTACATCAAATTGTAGCGTTTGGCCTTCTTTTACCAGATTCCATCCTGGCTGACTCGGGAATGTAAGTTGGAGATTGTCCGGCTTATTAGCAGTTGCCGGAGCGGTTACTTGCTGAGCCCGGGCGTACATCAGGCAAAAGAAAACCGCAATAAAAAGAAGAACACTTTTTCTCATGAAAAAATAAATGCTTTAACAACGCTAAAGGTAACAAACACTTTAAAGGGAACAAAAGCAAAAAGCGTGGAAGACTTTAGCTTTGCTATGCTTTAAGTTTATAATACAAGGACCGTATTCTCTAATTGTGCCTATAACCAGCTTTATTGCCCCGAACGGTTTACCCCTACTCCCACCTTCAAGCAGCAAGCTAACCAATTTTTTAAAATATTATGGGCCAAGTACCCCGAAACAGTACTTGCTTGTTCTTTTAGGAGTTAAACTAATTTGGGTTCTTCGCTCCGGCGCGTTACTTACCAGAATTACCTATCCAGGTTATCGGGCCTACCCAGATAAATGGCAGCTTATCGTTTTTTTAAAATTTTACCTCTTGTAAACGCATCTAAAATTTAAAAAAATCAGTAGCCGACACCACAAAAAAAAGAGGCCCGCTAAATGGGGCCTCTTTTAACATCATTTTCTAACCTACTCCAGGATAATCTTTGTTTCTTTTTGCCCGGAGCCGGCATGGGCCTTCATGATGTAGATACCAGGTTTCATAACTTTTGTAACCGGTAGTTCCACAATGGTATTTCCTTGAGCATCGGTATTTACCGTTTTGGCCTGGTATAATTGCCCAAAAGTGTCGTACAAACTCAAGGTTACCGATTCTTTTTTAGCGTAGCCGGTTAAATTAATATAAATTTTTGATCCTACCGGACTCGGATTCGGATACACTTTCATTCCGGGTTCTTTATCCTTAGCCTTGCTGATCACCTTAGTGGCAGCCGTCTTTAAGGTATCTCCAGTTGAAGTGGTAGTATCAATGCCTTCGTAAACAATGCCAAGTCCATTTAATTCTACTTCTGCCACTTGCCCTTGTTTTCTTTTGGTACTAATGGCTTCTAGCATGGCTCTTTTTTCCCCTTTTGTTCTGGGATAAAAAGCTACGTTAAACGTTACCGAACTATTTTTACGAATCCGGATAGGTTTATTCGGTTTGGCATTTGGCTGCCCCAGCATCTGGAACTCACCGGCATTCTCGCCCGAAATAGTTAAGCTTTTAATCCGTAAATTGCCGCGGCCGGTATTCGAAATAGTTACCGCGTGGGCAGTAACCTGGGATAAATCAGGCACTTCGGGCTTGTCTCTCTTGGAGGTAATGGCGGTACGTAGCGCCGCCGTTTTTTTAACTCCCACTACTTCTACGGCCGATATTTTTTCCGGGAAAGCGGTAGCAAAACCTTCTTCTTCGGCCATGCTGCTAACTTTCAACAAGGTAATCTGAGAAGTTCTGTCGGGGTTGTTATTCCAATTAAATTCAATTACGTACAGGTTACCGGTCTGCGTGTCTTCCACCAGATCCAAGGGATTTATAAATCCGGACATACCTATTAAACCCGTAGTACCGGCCCCGGTATAGGCATTTTTAATATTATACTCGCTATCGGCACTACCTTTTACTACGGAGCCAGGTTGTAGAACAACAATATCACCACCCCCACTAAACCGGCACACGAGTATTTTACCTTTTAAAGCGCCGTTAAACGCATTACTCTTGTACTCA
The DNA here is from genome assembly GCF_003340495.1 of Adhaeribacter pallidiroseus. NCBI lineage: Bacteria > Pseudomonadati > Bacteroidota > Cytophagia > Cytophagales > Hymenobacteraceae > Adhaeribacter > Adhaeribacter pallidiroseus. The sequence goes on along the minus strand of NZ_QASA01000001.1, from coordinate 802,487 downwards.
ATAACCCCATTAGGGGACCGGTTTAATTCAAAGTTATAAGCCGCTCCCCGGTAGTTGGGATCCATGGCAATATCGGTGGGATATTTGGCATTATCGGCATAACCCCGGTTAGCTACGTACTCTCCCCGCAACGGATTGGGATGACCGTAATAACCTACGGGCAAAGCCGGATTTATCCGGAACAGCCAATCGTTCTGCACTTGTACGCCGGAGGTTGCAGCCACGGCGGGTCCGTTGTAAAAGCTACCATCGGGCCGGCGAGTACCCGCTATGGAAGCCGGGGTATTACCCCCGGCGGCCGAACCATTTGCCGGCGCGTATAATTGCCCGTTGCTGTGCCATACTAAATCATAGGCATTGCGTACGCCCGAAGCATAAATGGTAAGCGGTGATGCGCTAGAATAAGGATTATATGTACCATCCGACATTTTCGGATCATTAGCCGGTGCCGTATTAATTATACTCAAGTCGGCAGTAGTGCGGGCATCCAGGGGAATAGCACTGCCAAGCTTAACTAAATCGAGGCGCAACACCGCTCCGGACAATAAGCTTTCGGTGCGCTGCCAGGAGCCATCGTAAGAACCCATGGAACTATTGCTGCCCTGCGAAACGTACAAAGCCCCATCCGGGCCGAATACCAGGCTGTTTACCAAATGATCTTTGGCCGACCGGGGTAAATTTTTTACTATTAATTGTTCGGTGCCCAGGTTGGCGCCCGTTAATTTTGAAATTTTACCATCAAACTCGGGGGCCCCCGATAAGCCCGATGAGCAATGAGAAACATAAGCCATTAAATTAGCGGCCGTGGAAGCCGGATCAAATACTAATCCAATTGCCGAACGGTTACCATAGGCCTGGGTTAAGGTAAAAATAGTGGATTGCAGCGTTAAGCTGCCATCGTTGTGATTAATGGTAAACCGTTCAATGGTTCCGTCTAACCTTAAGGCATATAATCTATCGTCCGGACCAATGGTTAAAGTAGAATATTTTTTGTTTTGAGTACCCGGTATGGGAGTGGGCGCAAATTGTACCCGGATTGGCTCCGCAGGTTCAATGGCGTCGCCGGTGGTAAACGTAGCCGTGTACGGAACAAAAGAAGCGCCACTAAAAGATTTTACTCCATCGGTTACCTGAAACTGGTAAGTTGTATTGGGTTCCAGCGCAAAGGTAGGCGAAAAACTAATGGCATCGCCGCCACCGGTGCCTTGTACTACTCCTTGTATTTGGGTAGTAACCCCGCTCACGGTTTTTAAAAGTTTTACGGTATTGCTGGTTATGGTACTATTATCTACCCCGCCTTTATACCCTTCTACTTCGGGAACAAATAAATTATTGGCGGCAATACTGGAGGTGTTCACGCTTACATTTACCGCACTATCGGCCGGCGTAGAAGAAATTACGTGCGGCCGGGGAGCTGCTACCACTACCCGCACCGTAACATTGCCGGTAGTAAAGCCGTTGGCCGCTGCCTGAATAACTGCATTATAAGTACCAACTGGCAAGTCCTCGGCAGCGCTATAATTAAAAGTTACATTGGGTTCCGTGCCTGCATGCGTTGGCGTAAAGGTTAACCAAGAATTAACGCCCGGCCCGTAAGTTGCCGAAAGGGTGTATTGCACATTAGCGGTTTCGTTGGAATTGCTGAGTTCCAGCGAAAACGATTTCGAACCGGTATTGCCTTTCTGAATGGTTATTTCCTGCTCATTAGCCGACCAAAAGACAAAAGGACCATTGGTAACCGGTACGATCTTTACCGAATTAATTTTGGTATTCACGCCCCCATCGGCATCAATCGTTAAGAAACCATCGGTAACGGTAACTTTAACGGTAGCCGATTTAAAACGGGTATTGGCACCAGCGGCACCCGTTGGCACAAAATGATTAATAGCCTCTAAACCTTCCACGTTTAAGCTGTGGCTCTCCGGAAAAGCATAAACACCGGCATCGCCCGCCGAAACGGTAACTTCGTAAATACCCTTAGCTACCTCTAACTCCCAGTATCCTTCGGTTTTGGTGCCGTTAAAAGTTCCGGTAACATCATCGGCCTGCATGTGCATCAAAGTAGCCAGCAATACATCCGAAGGTACGCCGCGGTTGCGGCCATTCCCAGCGGTACCGCCACTGGATAAGTCTAATAAACTGTTGTCGCCTCTTTTTCTCCAGCCATAACTTAATCCGGTACCTTGATTAGTACCGGTTTTAAGACCAAAGGGCTGACCAAAGTCGGCGATCCAACCACTGGGTGGCACAGTGCTGGGATCCTGAAAGTTAACCTGTACTACTGCTTGCGGATTTACAATTACCGCTACATAATCGGTTTTGCTGGCGGTGTAATTATTATCTTTAACTACCAGGTAAAAAAGATATTTACCCGCATACAAGTTACTTACCGTAGGAGAAGCAATGGTAGCGCTATTAAAAGTTGCTGTACTGGGCCCACTTACCTGTTTCCAGGCATAACTGGTTATGGTGCCGTCGGCATCCGTAGCCGAGCCATCTAAAGTTACTTCGTTTACCGGCAGATTAATTTGTTTGTCAGGGCCGGCACTCGCTACGGGCGCGGCATTATTCGTATTTACGTTATTAACCACTTTAAAATTAATGGTTAAAGTACTGCCGGCGGTGCCGCCACCGCTCGCAGCCGAAAAAGGAGTAGCTTTTAAAGTATAATCCCCTACGGCAGGCGTCCAGTTTAAATTATCCCCGAATAAGTCATAAGGCGCGCTGGTCTCGGTCTGATTACGACTCTGGGTTCCGGTTAAGGCAAAAACCACACTGCCCACCAACGAAGGACTGGTATTGGCCCGGATGTTAATGTTTTTAGTAGGTAAGCTAGCCAGATTAATTGTACTGTTATTCGAAATATCCTGAATGGTAGCTTTTGTAGCGGAATTAATTAAAGTAAAGCTGGCTACCTGGTCTACGGCATTCGGATTGTTAACTACATTGAAACTAACGGTTAAGGCCGTTCCGGCGGTACCTCCCCCGGCAGCGGCTGAATAAGGAGTGGCCACCAAGGAATAGCTGCCGACGGCTGGGGTCCAGTTTATATTATCGCCGAATAAATCGTAAGGCGCTTTCGTTTCCGTTTGATTCCGGCTTTGCGTTCCGGATAAAGCAAAAACCACACTACCCACCAACGAAGGACTGGTATTGGCCCGGATATTAACGTTTTGAGTAGGCAAAGTGGCCAGGTTAAGGGTACTGCCATTCTCAATCGTGCGGATAGTAGCTTTTGTAGTGGCATTAATTAAAGTAAAACCAATTACTTGTTCGCCGGCAAAAGTTGCTTTTGTAGTTGCTCCCCTATAATCAGCAGCCAAGGTTTGCCGGCTGAGAATAAAACTAAGAATAAAGAGGAAATACCACTTGCTAGATAAAAACCCAAAAGATGGATATACTGGGATAAACTTTTTCTCCATAATAAATTGGTTAAGTTAGTTTGTAGAAAAGCAAAAATTTAAAAAATTACTATCGGGCATTAAGCCGCAGGCCCAATTAGAGATTTTGGGGTAAGAGGAACTTTCTATTTAAATATATAACAAAATGCATATTATTTATAACAAAAATTATGCAAAACTATTTATTAATCGATTCTATTTGAAATAAGAATGATTATGATTCTAAATAATGACAGGGATAATCAGCATAGAAAAACAACTTCCTCGTATTTAGATAAAAGCAGCATACTTTAACTTTTAACCATGAGCAAACAAAGCTAGTAACACGTATGATTAAAAAGAATTCACTCTAAATCTTAATTTTTTGCTTCCTGCTCTTTATTTACCTGAACAAAGATATTGTTTCAAAGCTAAACTCCTGATCAAAAACAACTTCGGGCTAAACTTAAAAACGCTCTTTAATCCCTTCCCTGAATAGGTTTACAAATTCATGTAAATTTAAAAATACAACAAGTTACTTTTTTACCATTTACTGGAATGGTGCATTTTGGCTATCGAGGCGTATTACAAGGTTTATTTAACATAATAACTACAATTATGAATTACTACTCCTGGTAGTTTATAATTGATTTAGACAAAACCAAGCTTTTACTTTAAATTTGGCGCATGATTACTACTGCTACTCGCTTTAATTGCCAACTACTGGCTTTTCTTTTCATGTGGCTTACCGGGCCATTATACGCGCAGCAGCCTATTGTTTCGCCGGTTATTCCGGTACAACCCGATACGCTTTTAGGTACTGCTGCTAACCACTTACCTACCGCCAAGGCTGCCCTAGTAGATAGCTTGAGTTACCGGTTTATCGGCGATGGCAATTTTACCCGCGGCAACGTGAACCGTAGTTTATTGGTTCTACGAGCCGAAATCACTTTGCAAGGTCCCGCGGTTAACATTTCTACTAACCCCCGCTTTACCTACGGCAAACAAAACCGCCTTTTGGCCGAACGCGACACTTACGTGGATTTAATTGTGGATGTATTTAAAAAAAAGAAAGTGTATGTATTTGGTTTGGGCACCATTGAACGCAGCAATTTGCGCCGGATAAATTGGCGCCGCTTAGCGGGGGCCGGAGTTGGATTCCGGTTGGTGCAAAAAGAACGACATAATGTGAGTTTAACCAACGCCGTTATTTACGAATCAACGGATTTTCAAGAACGGCCTACGCTAACCACCGTCCGGAACTCCACCCGTTTAAAAGGCCGCCATTCTTTTTTAGATGATAGAATGCGCCTTACGCACATTACTTTTGTACAACCCGCTTTGAACAATTTTTCGAACCTGCGCTGGAACACGCTTATATCCCTGGAAATACCGCTTAACCGCTGGATTAGTATGCGAGGCAGTTTTGAGAATTCTTACGAAAGCGTGGTGGAGGCTACCCGGAAAAATAACGACTCCCGGATTACGTTTGGGATTGCCATCGGGAATAAACCGTAATGCTAGGTTTCTTTTAAATTAACGCGGACACCAAAATTTAAAAATTTTAAATTTTCTGTCGCTACTAATCAAAAAAAGAGTAAACCCTTTCTGAAATGGATTTACTCTCCCCGGAAGGTAACTACTATTAAATTAAATTTACAGATTGTTACACGCAACAGGTGCGCGCCAAAATTTCGTGGAGGTATTTTTGGCCAGCCGGCGTTACAATACTTTGAATAAAATGCCGGAGGTTAAATTTATAAACCTGCAACCGGTTAAATTGCTCCGGCGGAAATAAGTCGGAAGTATAAATAGTTTCTAACTGGCCAATGTACAGCCGGGCCAGAATATCCGGATCTAAATCTTGCTGGTAAAGTCCGGCTTGAATACCCTTTTGAAGGTTGGCCCTAAACTGTTGAATAATGTTGTTTTCCTTAAAACCAGCCCAGATTTGGTGCGCCGAAGGATGATACTTTTTTAAATCGTTAAAGAACGACGAATGAAATTTAATGAGATTCTGGATTTGGTGATTAAACGTAACACAAAATTCCTCGACGGCATTTTCCTCGCTTCGGGTATTAACTTCGCAAGGGGCGCACAGTGAAAATTCCAATAATTCCTGCACCAGCTGATCTTTATTTTCGAACCAGCGGTAAATGGTTTTCTTGGATATTCCTAAATCCTGGGCAATATCGTCCATGGAGGTGCTTTTAATTCCTTGTTTTATAAATAGCTCCAAGGCCCGTGTTAATATTCTTTCTTTCAATTTTCTTCCCTTTTCTTAACTCGTAGTTAGTAGGTAGTTATCTGTTGTTCGTTGTTCGATTTATAAATCATCTGCTTTACAACGCTTTGCTATAAACTATAGTCTAAATTAATTTTACCTTGTTACTTACTTTTAATTACTTAAAAATTGCGCCTACCTGCTACACTTACAATAAGCTTAACGGGTAGGCGCATTTATTTTTTAAATTTTAATAAGCGTGGCTTAATCTTTTTTCTTCCATCAGAGCGGTTTCCTGCTCCAGTTCTTCGGTAGTTTTCTCTTCCAGTTCAATTTGGGTAGTCTTATCTAATCCAAACTTCGCCAGAATACGGTCGAAGATGTAGTAAATGATCGGCACCACAATTAAGGTTAAGAACATGGAACTACTTAAACCCCCGATCAAAGCCCAGGCTAAACCGTTTTTAGAAGCCGCTACGGCACCACCGGCTAACGCAATCGGCAACATACCAATTACCATCGCCAGGGTAGTCATTAAAATCGGCCGGAAACGAATACGAACAGCTTCTAACAAGGCTTCCTTCACGGCTACTCCTTCCGATTTCAGCTTGTTCGTAAAGTCCACCACCATAATCGCGTTCTTCGCTACCAGACCAATCATCATTATAATACCCAAAATCGAGAAAATACTCAAGGTTTCGGAGGATAAAGCCAAGGCTAACAAGGCGCCGATAATCGCCAGCGGAATCGAGAACAATACCACAAACGGATACACGTAGCTATCGTATAAGCCCACCATAATCAGGTACATAAAGATAATGGAGGCCAGTAAAGCTACTCCTAAGGTACCAAAACCTTCGGATTGATTTTTTAAGTTACCCTCGTAGGCAATGCTCACGCCCTGCGGCATTTTAATGGCACCGAGCCGTTGCTGAATTTCCGCACCAACCGAACCGGAAGGCCGGCCTACTACCTGCGAGTTCACGTTAACCGAAGTTACCCGGTCGGTGCGCTCCAGTTTAGACGGACCGGAAGATTGCTTAATATTCGCAAATTGTCCTAAACGAATGGTTTGCCCGGTATTATTCACGAAGGCTAAATTGGCAATATCGGTTACGTTGCGGCGGTCAAACTCATCTAACCGGATGTTAATGTCGTAGTTGTTGGTTCCTTCGCGGTATTCGGCATCGGTATTGCCACTAAAGGCCACCTGCATACCGGCCCCCACGCTTTCCAGGGTTAAGCCCAGACTAGCCATTTTATCCCGGTCCACCACTACCTCAATTTCGGGGTTACCGCCTTCTACGGAAGTTTCCACATCCGAAGTGCCGGGCACCTGCACCACCTGATTCATGACACGCTGCGAGAAAGCAAGTAAAGTATCCAGGTTCGGACCCGACAACACAATCTGAATCGGCGCTTGCGAGCTACCCACTAAGCCCACCGGTACCGGCGTAACTTTCACCCCCGGAATCTGGCTTTCAATATCGGCTTTCACGATGCGGCTAAACTTCTCGGTGCTGTAATCCCGTTTTTCTACCGGCACCAAAGCCACGAACACTTCGGATTCATAAGGCGAACTCTGCCCTTGCTGCGACGAAGACGTAGCCCCTACCGTCGTAAATACCCGGGTAATTTCGGGATACTTCTGCAGGTATTTCTCCACCTGGGCCGTGGCCTGGTTCGTTTGTTCGACAGTGGCGTTCTTGGGTAATTCCAGTTGGAAGTTAACTTCGCCCCGATCCCCGGCCCCGATAAACTCGCTACCGATAAAACCACCCGGAATCAGCATTACCGAACCGATAAAAGCGCCGACGGTTAAAAGCAGCACAATTATTTTATGGTTAAAAGCCCATTTTAAAGCCCCCGTAAAGCCGTCGATAATATTATCGAGCAAACGCTCAAACGCCAGAATAAACCGGCCGAACAAGTTTTTATTCGAAACGTGCTCTAATTTTGAAAAACGGCTGGCCAGCAGCGGAATCAAGGTAAAAGCCACAAACAAACTGATCATGGTTGCTACCGCCACTACCACGGCAAACTGCCGCAAGATATCCGATACCAGCCCAGAAGAAAGCGCCAGCGGCACAAACACCACCACAATAACCAGCGTAATAGAAGTTACCGTCGCGCTGATCTCGCGGATACCATCGTAAGCCGCCTGGGCGGGCTTTTTACCCATTTCCATGTGGCGGTAAATGTTTTCAATGACCACAATCGCATCATCCACCAGAATCCCCACTACCAACGAAATCGCCATTAACGACATCAGGTTGAGCGAGAAACCAAACAAGTATATCGCGATAAAAGTAGCCACTAAAGATGCCGGTATGGAAACCATTACAATAATGGCGTTGCGCAAAGAATGTAAGAACAACAACATGACAGCCGCCACCAGAATAACCGCCAAAAATAAGTCGTGCATAACAGAATCAGCCGCTTCCAGGGTAAACAAGGAGCTATCGTTAGCAATATTAAATTTCAGGCCTACGTTGGCGTAGGTTTTTTCGAGTTGCGCCAAGGTAGCGCGGGTTTGCTCACTTACTTCTACCGCGTTCGCATCGGATTGCTTCTGGATCGTAATACCCACCGAAGGTTTTGAATTAATACGGTTGAGTACGTCCACATCTTTCTGCGAGTCTTGTACTTCGGCTAAATCGCTTAAGCGCACAATGCCGCGGTTATCTTGCCGCACCACTAAGTTTTGCAGTTGGTTTAAAGACGAAAACTTACCCGCCAGACGAATCTGGGTCTGGCCATTGGCGTCTTTTATTTCACCCGTCGGGAAGTCTAAATTAGAATTCCGGATGGTTTGCATCACTTGCAGCGTGGAAATACCGTAAGCCTCCAGCTTGTTGGCATCCATGTTAATCTTAATCTCACGTTCCTGACCACCTAATACTTTAATCTGGGCTACTCCCTGGGCCCGCGATAACTGCGGCTTAATTTGATTATCAATTAAATCGAAAAACTCGGTAGCGGGCATATTGGCCGTGGCTCCCATTTTAATAATGGGTAAGTCATCAAAGTCGAATTTTCCTAGCGCGGGAGCGTCCGCATCTTCGGGTAAACGGCCCAGAATAGCGTTTACTTTCCGCTGGGCGTCCTGCAAACTTAAGTCTACGTTGGTGCCTTGCTTTAAATTAACCACTATAATCGAAAAGCTTTCCTGCGACGTACTTTTAATATTGTCTACGTTCTCCAGCGAAGAAATCGCATCTTCAATTTCCTTGGTTACCGAGTTTTCTACTTCCGAAGGCGAAGCACCCGGATACAAGGTGGTAATGGTAAGCACCGGCGGGCTGAACTTCGGCAACAACTCGTAGTTCAACGATTTGTAAGCCCCCACCCCCAGTAAGGTGAGAACGGTAAACACTACTACCACAATAGTAGACCGTTGTATGGATAATTTCGTAATATTCATCTTGTTTTATTTCTTGTTTCTTTGGGATCGTTGCCCGTTTTACAGAATACTCACCTTTAAACCATCGCGCAAGTTGATCTGCCCGCTTTGCACAACTTTCTCCCCGGTTTTTAAGCCGTTAGCAATTTCTACCTGGTCTTGGGTAATGGTGCCGGTTTTTACTTTTCGTAAATGCGCCACATTATTTTCGACCACATACACCGATGGGTCCTGAATGCTACCCACAATGGCCTCCCGCGGAATCAATAGCGCGTCCCGGGTATCGGCAATCGCGAAAGCAGCGGTACCGTACATGCCCGCCCTTAAAAGATTCTGTGATTGATTTTTCACTTCAATTTCCACGTCGTATTTTAAAGAAGCATCGGCTTGCGCCGCAATGGCGGTAACGGTACCCGGAAAGGTATCGTTGGCGTTTACATCGGCCCGCACCTGCACTTTATCGCCTTTACGCAGCAGTAAAACCTGGGCTTCGTCTACTTTCACGTTTAATTTTAAACGATCCACGTTTACGATGTCGTACAGTTTAGTAGCCATTCCTAAATAAGAACCTACTTCCACGTACATTTCGTTAATTTCACCATCAATCGGGGCGGTAATACGGGTTTTGCTTACGCGTTGCCGGGCATTTACTAATTGTGCCTGAAATTGGGTTACCGCTATCCGGGCATCTTCTAACTGCCGTTTGGTAATGGCTTCGCCGGCAGCCAGGTTTTCGTAACGACCTAAATCGGCTTTGGCTTTTTCGTAATTCGCCTGAATAGTAGCTAAATCAGCGTTGGCGGTATTGGCTTCTACCTGAATTAACAACTCGCCCCGGCGAACCCGGTCGCCTTTGCGTTTTAAGATGCGCTGCACCTGGCCGGTAGTTTCCGATAAAAGGCTCAGCGTTTGCACCGGCTGAAAATTACCTTGGGCCGTAAACGATTTATCAATCTTACCAACTTTGGGCTCAGCTACCTGCACCGAAATAGCCTCGCTTTTAATTTCGGCTACCGCGGCCTCCGTAGCCATTTCTTTTTTATTTTGAATTAACTTAAACGCCACGGCACCAATAAGTACCAGCGCCACTACGATATAAATCAGCTTTTTCATTTTAAATTTTAAGTTCTATTTTATTAATGTTTTTAATTCGCCTTTAGCTTGTAAATAAGTTAACTGAGCCAGTTGGTACTTTAATCGTTCGTTGTTTAAGTTGGTCTGCGCTTCGCGTAAGCTTAACTCGGTATCCAGTACTTCGGTGAGCGGTGCTAAACCTTCTTTGTATAATTCGTTGGTATTGCGGTACACTTCCTGCGCCAGGTTTACGTTGCGCTCCTGGGCCTGAATAGACGACAAGCTGGTTTCCATTTGGGTTTGGGCATTTAACAAACTCATCTCGGTATTCCGGGTTAACTGGTTGATGTCCTGGTCTACTTTATCTACTTCTATCTGGGCCTGGCGAATTTGATTTTTCCGCTGGAAGCCGTCGAAAATCGGCACGTTTAACTGCACCCCAATGGAAACGGCTTTAAACCATGGTTGATTGCTATCGAAAAAGTTAAACTCGTTGCGCTGCGCATTGTAGCTATAATTGGCAATGGCCGATAAGGAAGGTGCATAGCCTGAATTGATATTCTTCACGTTTAACTTGTAAAGCGATTTTTGGGTGTTCAGCAATTTAAAATCGATCTTTTCAGATAAAATGGTTTTTGGATCGGCATTAACGGCCACAGATGCTTCTAGTGCCGGCACAGATTCGGCTATTTCTAAATCCTGATCCATGGGCATACCCATAAAAAATTTTAAGGCGTTTTTTTGCTGATCATAAGCAGCGGTTAAAGTTTGCCGGCTATTCTCCAGATTGGTTTTACTCACGGTAACCCGGTTTAGCTGCACTTTGGTTGCCACATCGTTTTGGTACTGGAGTTTTAAGATTTTCTCCAGTTGCGCCAGGCGTTTGGTATTGGCATCAATCGTACTAAACTGTTCTTTGGTTTGCAGTAACTGCAAATAAGCCGAACTCACGTTGTAGATCACCTCCTCTTCGCTCATTTGCGTACGCAAAGCGTATAAATCCTTAGTTGTTTGCGCCGCTTCCAGGCCTACAAAAAACGATTTGCGAAACAATAGCTGCTGTAACTGCAAGCCACCACTCGTATTATACTTGGTACCAAACTGCACGGGAATTAAGGTACCCGGCTGACCGGCCAATTCGCCGGGTAATAATTGGGTAGCCAAAGCCGGATAAGTAGTTACTGTTCCGGTTCCGCTAATTTGAGGTAAGCCGGAGCCAATGGTTTCTTTAATTTTGTATTCTGCACTTTTTTCATCCAAAAGCGCAATTTTAATGGTTTCGTTGTTGGCTAAGGCGTATTTTAAAGCATCCGTCAAGGAAAGTTGGTTAGCCTTGATTTGATTTTGCGCCATTACCGGTGGTAAAACCATTAAAAACAAACCGGCCAGGTAAATGAATTTTTTCACGTTAATCTACTTAGTTATTTAATTATTAGTTAGTTCTGAAAAAAAAGAACTTTTTGTACAAAAAATTTTCACTTTTTCTTACTCTCCCATTTTTGCAACAATCCGGGCAATTCCTGATTTACATAATCCAGAAAATCAATTAGCTCTTCTAAATTGCTATTAAATTCTGGTGTTTGCGGGGTACGCACCTCTAGTACCTGCCGTAAAATTTGATTAAAGTTTGTCATCGATTCGATTCGCTTGGCAAAACTCCCGCGCCAGTTAGAAACTTTTAAACGAAAGTAACGTTTCCGATCGCCCAAATACGTTATGTATTCAATATGATCTCCTTGCAAAAGCAAGTTTAAAGCGTTACTCGTAGCACTTTTAGCAATCTGCAGACATTCGGTAATTTCATCGAATGTAAGTTCCGGCTTATCAGCTACGTACAGCAAACCCATAATGCGGGCAGACGTTGGTTGCATGCCGGCTTTCTCGTGCGAAATGCCAACCCTTTCTACCATCACCTTCTGTTTTTCACTTAATACCATTCTTATACTGTTAAATCTATCTACTTAACGATGCAAAAGTACTATTAAGTTCAGTTAGTTCAAAAATTTATGAACTAAAAAAATCATATATTTTATTCCAAATACGTGCCTCTTTTTATAAATTTTATAAAGCTTGATTTATGGAAAAGTTACAATATCTTTTAAACTGCTGTTTACCCGTAAACCAAAAAATCAGCTAACTGGTTAAAGAATCAGCTTAAAAGATCAATTTTTTAAATTTCGGATAACCTTCGGGGCTATTTAAGGTAAAAAAGAATTAAAGGCAAAATCCAGAAAATGCGTAAAATCGTTTTATTAAGGTCGGCTTACCCGGCATCTACATAAAACCGAATGAAAGAAATAACGGTAAATCTGAATTATTTGCGGGAATTAGCGGGGGGAGATCACCAGTTTATGGCCGAAATGATTTCGTTATTTTTAAAGCAAGCTCCCGCTAATTTGAGCAGCCTGATCTTATATTTACAAAAGCAGGATTGGGAAAATTTAAAAAAATTAACCCACAAAATGACTTCTGGTGTGGCCCTAATGGGTATAAACGATTTGCAGATTTTTTTAGCAGAACTGCAAACCTATCCCAGGAAACCCATACAACCAGACTTGCTTGCGCAAAAGGTAACAGAGTTGAAAGACATTTACCATAAAGCCACCGAAGAGTTAGAAAAAGAGCTTTTCGGATTAACACATAAGGGGTTATCTTAAAAAAGACGAATTCGGCCCGGGTAGGTGCTTTTACCGCTTTTACTTTCATATTCTTAATTTATTTTATCTGGTGGTTGTTCTTTGATTTTTAACCATTAATTATCCAGTTATAAAGTCGTAAACTGCTCCAATATAGTCCGTGGAAGAAGATAAAAAACAAGAATTTATGCGGGAAGCTATCCGGCTTTCCCTTGAAAAAATGCAGGCGGGCTACGGTGGTCCTTTTGGGGCGGTAGTCGTGCGAAACAACAAAATTATTGCTCGCGGTTTTAACAACGTATTAGCGTCTAACGACCCTACGGCCCACGCCGAAGTAGACGCTATCCGAAAAGCTTGCGCTACTTTACAAACCTTTCAGCTAACGGATTGCGATTTGTACACCAGCTGCGAACCCTGCCCCATGTGTTTGGGCGCCATTTATTGGACTCGTTTCCGGAAGGTTTATTACGGCAATTCGAAACAGGATGCCGCGGCCATTGGCTTTGACGATCATTTTATTTACCAGGAGCTAGAAAAACCGCAAACCGATCGGCAAATTCCTACTGAACAATTGCTGCCCGAAGAAGCAAACGTAGCTTTTCAGGAATGGGGCAAAAATCCGAATAAGTTAGTGTACTAGTATTTGTTAGTTGTTCGACTAGTTATCATAATCTTACTAAAAGGAATGGTGATGCACTACTAGCGTAGATGTTTGGAGCCTTTTCAAGTCTCCATGTATTGATGCTACCTAGTGTGAGAAGTAGCCAGCTTGCCTCGTGGCCGGCGGGGCCCGTTTGGCTCTTCCGGGCTGGTCTAAGCTTGTTTCTCTCCTTCGTCGAGATGCCTCGTGCCTCGGCACCACAACCAAAGGTTCGCAGAACCCAGAAGGCCCTCCTGAGCCAAACTGATGTCAGTTGCGCTTAGCTTCGGCTTTTCGGGCGCACTCAGCATAAAATACAAAGTAGAAAATTCGTATTTATTAGTTGCCATTAATTACAAGAATCAACAAAATACCTTAATCAATTCAATATTAATTATTACACTAAAAAGGGTAATACCGGTAGCTAAGTGTAAACGACATCAGTTTGGCTGTGGAGCACCTGCTAGGGTTCCGGTACCGCATAGCGGTATTCCGTAGCGGAGCGAGGAAAGGAAGACTAGCGAGTGCGGAAGAGTCAAACGGGGCCTGCCGGCCACGAGGCAAAACTTGCAGCTAGCCAGCTCGATAGCACCCGTGAATGGAGGCTTGAAAAGGCTCCAAACATCTACGGTGGCAGTGCTTCACCATTCCTCTCAACAAGGTTATAGTGTCTAGTTCATGCAAGATGAAACAAAAAAAGAGGGCTTCCGTGAATGGAAGCCCTCTTTTTTTTAGCTAAATTTTTAAAATAATATCTAAAATCCAGACCTTAAATTCATTTATTTAAACATTTTCATTTTCGATAAAGCACCGCCTTTACCGGTCATCTTATTCATGTTCTTCATCATTTTGCGCATGTCGTTGAACTGCTTCATCAAATTATTTACCTGCTGAATGTTCGTGCCGCTGCCTTTGGCAATGCGGTTGCGCCGGCTGCCGCTGATCATATCGGGGTTGGCCCGTTCTTCTTTGGTCATGGATTTAATAATGGCTTCGATGGGTTTAAAAGCGTTTTCATCAATTTCCACGTCTTTCATGGCCTTACCCACTCCCGGAATCATGCTCACCAAGTCTTTGATATCGCCCATTTTTTTAATTTGTTCCAGTTGCGATAAGAAGTCGTCGAAGTTAAACTGGTTTTTCCGGATTTTTTGGTTAATGCGACGCGCTTCATCTTCGTCGAAGGTTTGCTGCGCCCGCTCTACCAAGGATATTACGTCGCCCATCCCTAAAATTCGCTGCGCCATCCGGTCCGGGTAGAACAAGTCCAGGGCTTCCATTTTTTCGCCGGTACTGATAAACTTAATGGGTTTTTCCACTACCGCCCGGATGGATAAGGCCGCGCCCCCGCGGCTGTCGCCGTCGAGCTTGGTTAAAACTACCCCATCGAAATTAATGCGGTCGTTAAACGTTTTAGCCGTATTTACCGCGTCCTGACCCGTCATGGAGTCTACCACGAACAAGGTTTCGGTGGGCTTCAGCACTTCTTTCAGTTGGGCGATTTCGCGCATCATGGCTTCATCCACGGCCAAACGACCAGCCGTATCCACAATTACTACTTTTTTGTTATTGGCTTTAGCGTAAGCAATGGCGTTTTGGGCAATTTGCAAGGGGCTTTTATTATCGGGTTCGGTATAAGCTTCTACGCCTACCTGGCCGGCCAAAACCTTTAACTGATCTACTGCCGCGGGGCGGTACACGTCGCAGGCAGCTACCAGTACGTTGCGGTTTTGCTTTTTTAAATAATTGGCCAGTTTACCTGTAAAAGTGGTTTTACCGGAACCCTGTAAACCCGCAATTAAGATAATGGCCGGGTCGCCTTTAATCTGAATATCCTGCTTTTCGCCGCCCATTAATTCGGTAAGCTCTTCGTGCACGATCTTTACCATTAACTGGCCCGGCGAAACGGCAATCAGCACGTCGCGGCCCATGGCTTCATCCTTAATCTTGTCGGTTACCGTTTTCGCAACTTTATAATTTACGTCGGCATCCACCAAAGCCCGCCGGACTTCTTTAATCGTTTGCGCTACGTTAATTTCGGTGATACTGCCCTGGCCTTTCAGCGTTTTAAAAGCCCGGTCTAACTTGGTACTTAAATTATCAAACATGTTATATCTCCTTTAGTAAACAAAAATACGCAGAAAAATCAAAAATACCTGATATTTTTACGCGCGCAGCGTATATTCGATCTACTAAATTTCCTGGTTTTTAGTTATAATCAAACTAGGTCGGTTAGGCTTAACTTTCAGATGTAACGATCCTTGGCAAACCAAAAAGCTTCCCGCACGGGCAATGTTTTATTTTTTTCTTATTATTGGCCTCCTTCGGGCGGAGCCGGGGTGCAGCGTTGTTTAAAATTTGTAAAGCATTTACCGGAATTTCAGGTTAACCCCACGGTTATTACCGTAGATGAGAAAAAAGGCGCTTACCCGGTGCTGGATCATTCCCTGGCGGCCGATATTCCGGCTTCGGTGCGGGTCATCCGCACCAACACCAGCGAGCCATTTGAGTTTTATAAAAAACTGACCGGCAAAAAGGAAATTCCGTACGGCGGTTTTGCCAATCAGAATAACCAAAGCCTGGTGCAAAAAGCGTTTAATTTTATCCGGGGCAACTTATTTATTCCGGATGCCCGCGTGGGTTGGAACAAATACGCGGTACAGGCGGCCAAAGAATTACTGCAAAAGGAGTTATTTTCCGCGATTGTTACTACCAGCCCGCCCCATTCTACCCAGCTTATTGGCTTACATTTAAAAAAACAGTTTCCGGAGGTAAAGTGGATTGCCGATTTACGCGATCCCTGGACGGATATTTATTACTACAAAGAATTAAACCACACGGCTCTAGCCAAGCAAATTGATGCCCGCTACGAAAAAGCCGTTGTTGAAGGTGCCGATGCGATTTTGGTAACCAGCGCCGACACCAAACGTCTTTTAGTAGCTAAATCGGCTCGCATTGATTCGACCAAGATTCACGTTTTACCGAATGGCTTCGACGAAGAAGATTTTACCTATCTCTCCGATCCACCGAAAGATACTTTTTGCATTACCTACACCGGTACTATTTCGGAAACTTACAACATTGAGCTATTTTTAAAAGCGCTGGCCGAAGTGGTGGCGCGCTACCCCGAAATCCCGTTCCGGCTGCGGTTTGTGGGCAAAATTTCGGAAACGGTCCGACAGCAGGTAGACAACGCCGGCATTGCGTCGATTACCGAACTGGTAGCGTTTGTGCCGCATCACGAATCGATCAAGTACCTGATGTCCACCACGGTCTTGTTAATGGGGATTCCGGATGTTATTAACAACTTCTGCATTTTACCCGGAAAACTCTTTGAATACCTGGCTTCTAATAAACCCATAATATGCATTGGCCCGCTGCACAGCGACGCCGACCGGATTATTGACGAATGCGGCGCGGGCCGGGTTTTTCATTATGCCGCTTACGCCCAAATGGTTGATTATCTGGATCAAATGGCCCACAACTGGAAAATAAACCCAAACCTGGATTTACCTATCGTGGATTACCATCGCTATTCCCGCCGGGCTTTAACGGGCAAGCTGGCCGAGATAATTACGGGTTAATTTTAAATTTTTTCAAAAGCAGGATATCACATTAAAAATTTAATGCTGAACAAGAAGGTCGAAATTCCCTTCTGAACTTAAATTTTAGATTTTCGGCTCTCTAGAGCAATAAGGGCGGGTATTTACTTTTAAATACAAATACTTGCCGGTAACTTTTAAGTAGATAATAGCATCTTGTATTTTTTTAAAATTTCCTCAACATTTACGGTAAAATCCAGGTTCGCATCTGCCTTACTGCCCATTTCATAAAAATAGTCAAAAGATAAAGCTTTAGCGGCTAAAAAATAATGCGGTTTCATGATATCGGCGGGGTGTAGTTCCAGAACCCGGCAGTGTTTACTGAACAAAATATTCGTTAGGCCAGCCCCATGCGGTGCCACGATTATTGCGGCATTATAAAATAGCTGCACCTGCTGGGCGTAAGTCAAGTCTTCGGCGTGTACGATTATAAAGCCCAGTTTAACTAATTCTTCGGTTAACATATTTTCATTTAAGATTCTTCGTTTCCGGGCCTTACTCCGGCTAATGTAAAGCCGGGTTTTGGCATTTTGCGGTTGCACTTGGTAACCTTGCCAGATTTTCTCGCGCAGAAAATGAGCTATTCTGGCCGGCAAAAATCCGCTGCTATGATTGGTAACAAACCCCGGAAAGATAAAATGTTCTATTTCCCATTTCGCCGTTTTTGGTTGGTAAACCACGGTAATATGCGGGTAATCTGTAATAACAAACTGGAGCGTTTCTAATTGAAAGGCAGGTAAATTTTGGTTAACGATCAGCTTGACTGGTTCTTTTACCTGTTGCAATAAAATATATACCCGGGGCAAGCAATCGTAAAACCAATGAAAATTACTGGTTTCGGCCCAGGGCAAATGAAAAACAGACGTGTACAAGCCGGGTTTATGGCGGTTCCACATTACCGCTGGGCTCCGGTAAGCCGGTGAAATCCCTAGCCGCCCGGCGTCAAAGGTTGACTCCGCGATAACTTTATTTTGTTTTACCAAAGCGCCCGAATTGCCGAGCAACGTAACCTTAGCTAAACGCACAGTATATAACGCCTTTTGCCAGTACCCATCGGTATAATCCGTATGGTAATCAAAGGTAGCGGCACTTTTTTTTAAAAAATCAATCTCTTCTGGGGTAAAGCTTACCCGGTACCTGTCCTGCAAAACTGTTTTAGTCTCCCGGGTTAAAGTAGTGGGATAATAGTAATAGTTTATGCATGAGAATAATTTATAAATAATTGTTTTGAAACTCATACCTGAAAATTAAAACAGAATAGCTGCGATCTGAACTACAAATTAAGCCTGAAACTTATTACAAAACACTTTTCCCGAAACAACTCATAGAAAGCGCGTATCTTTACGTTTCTTTTCAGGGTTGCATAATCCGGAAAAAAGAAATTTTTAGAAGTATAATAATTTTTTAAATGGCATTAGATTTAAATAATAAAGCTATTCTGGTAACTGGCGCCACGGGTTCTTTTGGGAAAAAATTTGTGGAAACGGTATTAAAAAAATGGCCCCAGGTAAAACGCCTGGTTGTTTATTCGCGCGATGAGCTAAAACAGTTTGAAATGAGCCAGATTTTCGCGCCGGAAAAGTATAAAGCCATGCGTTACTTTATCGGCGATATCCGGGATGGCGAACGGTTAAAACGCGCTTGCGAAGGAATTGACATTATTGTGCACGCTGCCGCTTTAAAACAAGTACCGGCTGCCGAGTATAACCCGATGGAATGCATTAAAACCAATATCTTCGGGGCCGAAAACGTAATTAATGCGGCCCTGGATTGTGGGGTGCAGAAAGTAGTGGCTTTAAGCACCGATAAAGCCGCTGCCCCCATTAATTTATACGGCGCTACCAAGCTTTGCTCCGACAAATTGTTTGTGGCGGCTAATAACATGAAAGGCTCCCGCAACCTGGTTTTTTCGGTGGTGCGCTACGGCAACGTCATTGGTTCGCGGGGTTCGGTGGTACCTTTTTTCCTGGACAAACGCCGCGAAGGCGTATTGCCCATTACGCATCCGCACATGACCCGTTTCAATATTTCGTTGGAAGATGGCGTAGAGATGGTGCTGCACGCCATGGAACATGCCTGGGGCGGCGAAATATTTGTTCCCAAAATACCTTCGTATAAAATTACCGATGTAGCTACCGCCATTGCCCCGGCGGCGGCGCAACATATTGTGGGTATCCGGCCCGGCGAAAAGCTGCACGAAGAAATGATTACCGAATCGGACTCCTATAATACCGTGGAACTAGATAAGTATTACGTTATTTTGCCCTCCACGCCTACCTGGTCGTTAGAGCAATTTATGGACAAGTTTAAAGGCAAATTAGTAGAACCCGGGTTTCGTTACAATTCCGAATCCAACACCGAATGGTTAACGCCGGAGCAAATCCGGGAACAAATAAAGCAACACGTAGATCCTGCGTTTGCGGTTTAATAATCGGTCGGGGCTGTTTTTTTAAAAATTGATAGATGCCGCCAACATTCGGTTCGTCTTTCAGTTTACTACCAACATCTTCCTGACTGCGTGTTTAACCTGTATTTAGGGAGCAACCTGGTATTTCGGGGTGAGATACCGATCCGGCACTAGTTTTTTTAAATTTTAACTAATCAACCAAACCTATGGGGCCTATTCCTTACGGAAAACAAAACATCACAGCAGAAGATATCCAGGCAGTTGTCGAAACCTTACAATCTGATTTTTTAACGCAAGGACCCAAGGTTGAAGAATTTGAGACCAAGTTTGCGCAATACATTGGGTGTGATTATGCGCTGGCAGTAACCAACGGAACGGCCGCCTTGCACTTATGCGCCATGGTTTTGGGTGTTAACGAACAAAGCAACGTTATCACATCGCCCATTACGTTTGCGGCCTCGGCTAACTGTTTGCGTTACTGTGGCGGTACGGTTTGGTTCGCCGACATTGACCCTACTACTGGTTTACTGGACATTGCCCATGTTCGAATCTTACTGGAAAGTAAACCCAAAGATTTTTTTACTGGCATTATACCGGTTGATTTTGCCGGATTGGCCGTTAACTTGGAAGCATTCCGGCAATTAGCCGATGAATACAATTTATGGTTATTGGAAGATGCCTGCCACGCGCCGGGCGGTTCTTTTACAGATAGCAGCGGCACCCAGCAAAATTGCGGAAACAGCCAGTTTGCGGATTTAGCCATATTTTCGTTTCACCCGGTAAAGCACATTGCTACCGGCGAGGGCGGTATGATTACTACTAATAACCGGGATTTCTACGAAAAACTTTTGCGGTTGCGCACCCACGGCATTACTAAAAACCCTGAGTTGCTGCAACACAATCCGGGTGGTTGGTATTACGAAATGCAGGATTTAGGTTACAACTACCGCATTCCGGATATTTTAACGGCTTTGGGAATTTCGCAACTAAACCGGGCCGACGCCAATTTAAAAATACGCCGCCAAATAGCCGCCCGTTACAACGAAGCTTTCCAGTCGGTAAAGAGCATTTCCATCTTAAACCCAACCGCTTATTATCCAGAGTTAAAGGAAAGCGGGCACGCGTACCACCTGTACATTATTCAGGTGCCGGACCGCAAAGGATTATACGATTACCTCCGGCAACACCAAATATTCGCGCAGGTACACTACATTCCGGTGCACACCATGCCCTATTATCAGCAACTGGGCTGGAAATACGGGGACTTCCCCCGGGCCGAAAAGTTTTACGAACATTGTTTAAGCTTACCCATGTTTCCTACCTTAACCAACCAGGAGCAGCAGTACGTGATTGATAAAGTTCTGGAATTTGTAAATTTTTAAAATTCTTCGTAGGTACCTTGAAAAAAGTTGGCATTATTTCGCAAGCCCGCATGACGAGTACGCGCCTGCCGGGCAAAGTTTTGTTACTGGTTAAAAATGTATCCTTATTAAAATACCACACCGACCGGCTGCGCCAAAGTGGTTACCCGGTTTTTTTGGCCACCACCGTAAACCCCACCGATGACGTAATTGCCGAATTTGCCATTACTGAAAATCTGGGTTGGTACCGCGGTGATGAAAACCATGTTTTATCGCGCTTTTACGAAACAGCCAAAAACCACGGTTTAGAAGTAATTGTACGGGTAACTTCGGATTGCCCCTTGGTGGATGGCGAGTTAATCAAACAAGGCGTGGAAGAATATTTAAAAATAAACAGTGAAAGTGTTTATTTATCGAATACCGTGATCCGATCTTACCCCCGCGGTTTGGATTTTGAGATTTTCTCTTTCCGTTTATTAGCAGAAGCCGCCAAAAAAGCGCAGGGTAGTTTTCAACAAGAACACGTAACTCCTTACATTAAAGAACAGGCTACGTTGGAACATATCGTGTATCCGGAAGATGCCAGTAATTTCCGGATAACCGTGGATACGCCGGAAGATTTTGAATTAATCCAAATTTTAATCGAAAACTTTGCGGCAGACCAACTGGGAAGTAAAGACCTTATCCGCCTTTTGCGAAATCATCCGGAACTCACGCAAATAAACGCGCATATCGAACAAAAAAAGATTTAAGTAACAGGGCAAAATTAAATAAATGGACAGGTTCGACTAAGTAGTTGATTTTTAAGATACTAATAATCGAACAACGAACAACTAATAACGACCAACTACTTAAGAACCTACCCGGGTAAAAATAAATAATAAAAACAGGACAAAAGTTTTTTACCCTTTAACGGCAGAAATTCCGGAAGCTATCGTTCTTTTACAAAAAACATTTTGCCGCCTGCCGCATTTTTGCCGGCACCGCCAATCCTCAATTATTAAGATGCAAATACTCTTCCGGGCCGATGGCAACAGTACAATAGGTTTAGGGCACCTGGTGCGCACCTTGGCATTAGCCGAAATGCTGCACCCTTTTTACACGTGCTCCTGGGCTATTCAAGAACCATCCGAAGCCATTAGTCAGCAAATTAAACAAAGTGGGTGCACCCTAATTAAATTGCCCGCCACCACCGATTACGTAGCGGAAGCAAAATACCTCACCGAAACGTATGCCCACCAGTTTTCGGCCGTAATCCTGGATGGTTATCTGTTTACCACTGACTACCAGCAAATACTGCGGCCTTTTTTTAAAATTATTTGCATCGACGACCTACATACCGGGCATTTTGTGGCAAATACCGTTATTAATCCGGCCGGTGGCATTTCTCCTGATAATTATTCAAAAGAAGCTTACACTAAAATTTACGCTGGCCCGGAGTACGCACTGCTTCGGCCACCGTTTTTAGAAGCCGCCACCGCTATTCGAACTTTACCCGCAATTTCCCGCGTTTTTATGAACATGGGCGGAGCCGATCCGGAAAATTTTACCGCTCAGGTATTGGAAAATCTCGCGCAACTCCCCGGAGAAATTAAAATAGAAGTAGTAGTGGGCAGCGCATACCGCCACCGGAGTAGTTTAGCAAAATGGGCGGACCGCAATACGAATGTAACCATTCACCAACAGCTAAGCGCCGCGCAAATGTGCCAGCTCATGCAAGCTTGCTCCCTGGCTATCTTGCCGCCCAGTACGGTGGCTTATGAGTGGTGCAGTGTAGGTGGCCCTTTATACTTCATTCAAACGGCCGAAAATCAGGAAAATTTAAAAAATTTCCTTTTGCAAGAACAGTTGGCCCTTCCGTTCGATGAGCTAAATAATCTCTTACCCGAAACAAGATTAAGCGCTACTTACTTTGCCGAGCAACTACATAAACAGCGGCAGTTTTTTGATGGGCAAAGTCCGGCCCGGCTCTGCCAGGTAGTGGACCAGTTATTTTACCGGGATCTCTTACATTTACGGCGCACCAATTCCGGCGATTTGCAGCTTTTATTTCACTGGATAAACGACCCCGTGGTACGGCGGTTCTCGTTAAACCCGGAAACTGTGCCTTTAACTACCCACACCACCTGGTTTCGATACAAGCTTACCGATAAAAATTGTTTTATCTTTATTGCCGAAATCCGCCAAGTACCCGTGGGCATGATCCGGTTTGATATACACCAACGCGAAACCATTATTAGTTACCTGGTAGACGAAAATTACCGCGGAAAAGGATTGGGCACGTTGTTGTTGCAGGAAGGAATTTTAAAATTTAAAATAGAAGCGCATCAAGTATCCAGCATTAGCGGGTTAGTGCAAAAAGAAAACATTGCCTCTATTAAAGCTTTTACCAAAGCCGGCTTTACGATCAATCCGGAAGGAGACAAAGATTACCCGAATGTTTTAAAATTTACTTTGCTAAACTAATCTTTAGCGATTTTAAAAAGATTACATGAAAACCATACACATAGGCGCTATTCCGGTGGGTCCCGGGCATAAACCTTTTATCATTGCCGAAATGTCGGGGAACCACAACCAGTCGCTGGAGCGGGCTTTAGCGATTGTGGACGCCGCTGCGGAAGCCGGGGCGCACGCCATTAAACTGCAAACCTACACGCCCGATACCATGACCATGGTGGGCGCGCTTACTATCCAGGACCCAGATTCGCTCTGGAAAAACCGGGAACTATATGATTTATATCAAGAGGCCTATACGCCCTGGGAATGGCACCCGGCTATATTCGACCGGGCCCGCGAAAAAGGCCTGTTGGCTTTTAGCTCGCCCTTCGACGAAACGGCCGTTGACTTTCTGGAAAAATTACACGTACCCGCTTATAAAATAGCTTCTTTTGAAAACACCGATTTGCCCTTGCTGAAAAAAGTAGCCGCTACCGGCAAACCGGTTATTGTATCCACGGGCGTGGCTACCGTGGCCGAAGTAGATGAAGCCGTTAGAACGCTGCGAACGCACGGCTGCCAGGATATTATTTTACTGAAATGCACCAGCACCTACCCGGCTACTCCCGAAAATACCAATTTACGCACCATTCCGCATTTAGCCCAGTTATTTGATGTGCCCGTAGGTTTATCAGATCATACCATGGGCGTAGGCGCTTCGGTGGCGGCCGTGGCTTTAGGCGCCAGCGTTATCGAAAAACACTTTACTTTGCGCCGGGCCGATGGCGGCGTAGATTCCGCGTTTTCGTTGGAACCCCAGGAATTAAAATTATTGGTAGAAGAATCGGAACGGGCCTTTTTAGCTTTGGGCAATATCCAGTACGGGGTGCAAAAAGCCGAAAATAAAAGCCGTTTGTTTAAACGTTCTATTTACGTAGCGCAAGACCTGCAAGCCGGCGATACTTTCACCAAACAAAATCTCCGGGTTATCCGTCCGAACAATGGCCTGGAACCGAAGTACCTGGATCAGGTTATCGGAAAAACCGTTAAAACCGCCATCAAAGCGGGCACGCCCTTAACCTGGGAATTGCTTTGATGCGTTACAACAAGTTAATTTCGGTTTATGCCGATATTTTACATTTACGGTTTACCGATACTTTTGCTTTGTTACCCGCGCACGCGATTAATGCCATTAGTCCGGTTAACGTCTTTGCCCGCTTGTTTCGGGTAATGGGCTATACCGCCGGGCGTTTAGTTTTACCTTTGTTTTTACCTGTAAAAAACAAAGAAAATATTACGGGTAAAATCTGGTTGTACGTGGTTAGTAAAAACAACTACGAGTCGCTGCAATTCGTACAAAGCTATTTGCCGGAAGCGGTATTTGTCGCGGGCCAGAACAAGGAAATCGGCATGTATAATACCCAAGTAAACCGTTTATCAACGCGTCGGAAAATCTTATATTATTTTAAATTTTGGCCATTGCTCCGGGGATTATACCAGTTAAAAGGCAAGCGGGCTCTTCGTTTTTTCGATTTAATCTTCGTGGCTACCGGTTATTACGAGTTATCGGTGCGCTACCTGAAGAAGTACCGCCCCCAGGCCATTATTTTTGCCAACGATCATAATACTGATGCGCGGGCTTTGTTACTCGCGGCCAAGGTTGCTGGTATACCCACCATTTACATTCAACACGCCAGCGTAAGCACCAGTTTTCCGCCGCTAACTTTTGATTTGAGTTTACTCGAAGGCCAGGATAGTTTAGATAAATACCGCGCCTGCGGACCGATTACCGGCGAAGTCCAATTAATCGGCATGCCCAAGGCCGATCTTTTTTTAAAAAAGAAGAATCAACAGACCGTAATAAACAACATCGGCGTTTGTGCCAACATTATAGATGAACTAGACGCTATTGCACAATTATTAACTTGCTTAACGCAGGAATTCCCCGGCAAGGTTATTTCCTTCCGCCCCCACCCCGGCGATACCCGTGATTTTAAATTTATTTTTAAAATAAATGCCGCTATTATCTTTTCGGACGCTCGGCGTGAACCGGCTTTTGCGTTTTTAATTAAGCAAGATGCGCTCATCGCGGCAGATTCATCGATTCACCTGGAAGCCGTAATGCTGAATGTTTTCAGTATTTACTTTCGCCTGGAAAAAAGCCATTTTATTTCGGACTACTACGGTTACGTGCAACACGGTTTGGTAGAAAAAGCCGCGGACTTAGACCAACTCATTTCTATTTTGAAGAAGCATGAACAACAAAAGCCAAACGTTTCGGAACGGGCGCGTTATTACAACGCCGTAATGGGTACCGAATACGAAGGCCGCAGCCATGAGCTAGCCCTCCGGAGCATCCGATCATTCTTGCATAAAACTTCCCCCAAATAAGGATGGAAGCAATATTCCGGTACGTACTCGATCAGTTTAATTTGATATATCAACCCCAACAGGTTTTTGCTATTAGTTATGGAATAAATAATTTTAGTCGTATTCAGATTAAGCCTGGCGACATTACTTTTTTTAAAAAAACAGGTGCCTTGCCTCCTAAACCACCGGTTTATTATACCTGGCAAAACCAGCTAATACCGTTTTGGTTTGAAGAAAAACAAGTAGATGAATTAATTACCTTCGCGGACGGAAAAGCCCTGATTCAAGTGGATATTATCGCGAATGCTTTTTACTTTTTAAGTGGCTGGCAGGAATATTACTCGCCGGTTCGGGACCAATACGGCCGGTTTCCGTACCCGGAAAGCCTGCAAAAAAAGTACGGGTTTATTACTTTACCAGTCGTAAACTATTACTTCGACATTTTAAAAACCGCTATTGAGCAAGTATACGGAGTTACCTTGCAATCGTCATTGGCCGGAAGTGCGCCCTTTACCACCTGCCTCACCCACGACGTGGACAATTGCCAAACGGCCTGGCGCGTAGAAGGTTGGCAAGCTTTAAAACAGGGTAAATTTTTAAATTTTTTAAAATTAGGATGGCAGAAAATCACTGACCAAGACAATTGGTTTAACGTACCCGCAGTAATGCGAACCGTGCAGCATTACGGGGCGAAATCTACTTTTTTCTTTTTACCGAACGCTCATAAATACCAGGGCATCGCCAACGCCGATTACGCTATCACGCAACCCTTTTACCAAAGTTGGCTTACTTTGTTGCAGCAAAACAACTTTGAAATTGGCGTACACGGAAGTCATGTAACGGCGCTAGAACCCAATAAGCTCACGGAAGAAAAACAAAAAATAAAAGCTCCGGTACGCGGCAACCGCTTTCATTATTTACGTTTTGAGCCGCAACAAACCCCGGCTTTATTGAAGCAAGCCGGTATTGCGTATGACAGCACGTTGGGTTTTTCCGAGCATTTTGGTTTTCGCCACGGCACTTGCTTTCCGTTCTATTTATTTAATTTTGAAACAAGCCGGGCACATCCATTTTTAGAAATTCCGTTGCAAGTAATGGATGCCACCTTGCATCACCCGCGTTATTTGCAACTTACCGCCGAGGAAATCTTACCGGCAATTACGCCGATGCTCACCGAAATAGAAAAGTTTGGCGGTTGCTTTACCTGGCTGTGGCACAACGAAAATTTTTCAAAAAACAATGTTCATAATGGCCCGGCTGCTTTTCACCAGATCATGCAATACCTGGTAAACCGCAATACCAGCTTTAAAACCGCCGGGCAGGTGTTTGATTTGCTCCAGCAGCATTATCCGGAATAAAAATTAATTTCCGTTATTGGCACACTTTTTAAAAATTACACCGCATGGGCATTATTAAACGGCAAGGTATTCAGAATAGCATTATTTCTTATGCCGGCGTGTTCATTGGCTATGTAAACTTAATGGTGCTTTTTCCGCGCTTTTTAAGTGTGGAGCAAGTAGGTTTAACCCGGGTTTTACCAGCAATAGCTATTGTGTTGGCCCAGCTCTCGGCTTTAGGTTTTGGAAGTGCGGGCATTAAATTCTTTCCTTTTTTCCGGGATAAAGTTCGGCGGCACCACAACTTTCTCGCTTTTTTGCTGGGCGTACCCTTACTGGGTTTTAGTATTGTAATTGGATTATATTACCTCTTTCAGCCGCAAATAATAGGTTACTACGCTAAAGAAGCTCCCCTGTTACGGCAGTATTCTTATTACATTGGTCCGCTCAGTTTTTTTACCTTATTTTTTACTTTATTCAACAGCTACTTAACCTCGCTTTACAAAACCGTTATTCCTTCTTTAACCAAGGATTTTTTGCTGCGCGTAGGCGTAAGTTTGTGCGTACTGCTTTATGCTTACGATTTTATAAACTTCGAAGTCTTTTTGCTTTTATTTATCGGGGTAAACGCCGGCATTACCCTGGTATTGTTGGTTTACATTATCTGGTTAAAGCAGTTTCACCTTTCGCCTAAATTATCCGCCTTAAGCAAACAGCCGATCCGACCCATGTTTCAGTATGGCTTATACGCTTTTTTAGGTAATATTTCGAGTACGATCATCACCGTCATAGATTCAATTATGATCACGCATTATAATGGGCTTGGCGACGCGGGTATTTACACCACCGCTACGTATGTAGCCAGCATTATTTTAATTGCCGGCAGTTCTATCTACAAAATCGCCTCGCCTAAAATTGCCGATTACTGGAAGAACAATGATTTAAAAACCATGCAAGTACTTTACCAACAGGTTACCCGAATTAACCTGGTAGTGGGTTGTTTGCTTTTTATCGGCATTTGGGCCAACGTGCATAACTTATTAGCGCTTTTGCCAAAAGCCTATAGCTCCGGTAAATACGTTATCTTTTTTGTGTGCGCCGCCCGGCTTTTTGATTTAGCCTCGGGCATTAACGGCTACATTTTGTTAACCTCGCCGCGTTACCGGTACGATTTAATTTTTAATATTTTATTAGCTTCCTTAACCGTGATTGCCAATCCATACTTTATTAAAAACTACGGCATTAATGGAGCTGGATTTGTCTTCTTTGTGGTATACGGGGTAATTAATACCATGCGGTTGGCTTGTGTGTATTATTTTTATAAAATGCAGCCTTTTGATAAAACTTCCTTGCAAATTATTATGCTGGCATTACTGGCTTACGTGGTGGGCTGGCAACTACCGTTTATGTACCACACGTTGGTGGATATTGCCATTCGTTCGGTTTTAATTACCGTAATTTATGGCGTAGGCGTATTAAATTTGAACCTGGCGCCCGAAATGACCGATAAAGTAGTAACCCAAATCCGAAAACGTCTAAATTTTTAAAATACAAGCAGGTTTATTGGTATTTACCGCAGCTTATAGATGTTTTCAATAATTTTAACGACCGCTAAACCATCTTCAGCGGTGGCAGTGGGTTCGGAATTTCCGCGCAAGGTTTGAATAACATTCTCCAGTACCAGTTGGTGGTTGTTGGAAGAATCACATTCCGCTGGTTTCGGGAGAAATAATTGCAAGTTTATCGGATTGCAGGCTGTTACTTGCTCCAGGTACTGACCACTCATTTTAATGCTTCCTTTTTCGGCCAGGATGATGATCGAACTATCCAGGTTTTGCCCGTAGGCGGCGGTGGAGTAATGCAGACTGCATCGTACCCCGTTTGTGGATTTCAGCCAAACCTCCCCGGTATCTTCAAATTCGGTAGTGTAGGTGTGATTAAAATTAAAAAATTGCGCTTGCACTGGCTCCATCTCGCCCAACCACCAGTACAAAGTATCCACAAAATGACTAAACTGCGTGAACAACGGCCCGCCATCGGTCGCTATTTTACCCCGCCAGGAACTACCCTGGTAATACCGTGCATCGCGGTTCCAGTAACCGGTAACCTGCACCTTATACATTTGCCCCAGCAAGTTTTGATCGACTAAATCTTTTATCCAACGAGCCGGTCGGCTATACCGGTTTTGCACCACGCAGAAAATAAACTTACCCATTTTCGCTGCCGTTCTTTGCATAGCTTCAGCTTGCTGCGTGGTAAGCGCCAAAGGCTTTTCGCATAGTACGTGGCAATTATTTTGCAAAGCAAGTATGGTTAAGGGCGCGTGCAAATAATTAGGCGCACACACGCAAACCACCTCCACCGAAAGCCCGGTTGCCAACAGTTCCTCCTGACTATTAAAACAAGGCACTTTCAGGTGATTTTTTATTTCGGCTGCTAACCGCGTGTCGGGTTCCACCATAGCGGTTAAGGTAGCTGCCGGGTGTTGCTGAATCCAGGCAACATGTTGTTTCCCAATGTGCCCATATCCTAAAACAGCAAATGAAATACTGGCTAAACGCATGGTTTGCTATAAATTTTTAAATTTAGGGCAAGCCGCGGGCTGAGTTTCCCTCCTCTTCTAATATCCCGATCAATCCTAATCTCTTGCATGTTGGTTGTGCACGCTTAACTACGAGTGAGTTTCAAAATATGTAATAATATGCTGGGCAATGTACTGCACCTGGTCCAAAGTAAGAGCGGTATGCATGGGCAAAGCCACTACTTTTTGGCAAACTGTTTCGGCCACCGGGAAATTACCGGAATGATAATTTAAATACCGGTAAGCGGGTTGCACATGCAAAGGTGTTGGGTAATATACCGCCGTAGGTATTTGGTGCTGTTGTAAATATTGGCGCAGCTTATCGCGATGCACCTCCGGTACCTGCACCACATACTGGTTAAAAACGTGCGTACTGTAATCAGCTCTTCCGGGAATCTTCACTAAAGGCAATCTGTGCAGCAAATTACCGTATTCCTGGGCTCGTAACTGTCGCTGAGCAATGTTATTATTTAAAAATTTTAATTTTACCGAAAGAAAAGCAGCCTGTAAAGTATCTAAGCGAGAATTTACACCAATTTGTTCATACTGGTATTTCTGCTGTTGGCCGTGCCGGGCAATTTGTTGCATGCTAGTAGCCATCTTTAAATCGTTCGTAAAAATGGCACCACCGTCGCCTAAAGCTCCCAACATTTTAGTAGGAAAAAACGAAGTTGTCCCGATATGTCCCACGGTGCCTGCATAAAAAGTAGAGCCATTTTGGCTCTTGTATTGCGCTCCTAAACTTTGGGCATTATCTTCTATTAAGTATAACTGATGCAAACGGCTTATTTGCAAGAGAGCTGCAAGGTCGGCGCATTGGCCAAATAAATGCACAACAATAATAGCGCGAGTTTTAGCAGATATTTTAGCAATTACCGAAGTGGGATCCAGGTTAAAAGTATCCGGGAGTACATCGGCCAGCACCGGAACTAAGCCCAGCAAAGCTACCGCCTCCATTGCTGCCACGTAATTAAACGCCGGCACAATCACTTCACTCCCAAAGGGCAGGTTCAAAGCCATTAAAGCAATTTGCAAAGCATCCGTCCCATTACCGCAGGGAATTACTGACGCTACCCGCAGGTATTTACCTAAGGCTTGGGCAAAAGTAGACACAGCCGCCCCGTTAATAAAATCACCTTGGGTAAGCACCTGGTTAAAGGCTTTTGCCAATGCTGGCTGCATGAGTTTACTACTTTCTGCGGTATCAGATAATCCAATGGGA
Source organism: Adhaeribacter pallidiroseus (assembly GCF_003340495.1). Lineage (NCBI taxonomy): Bacteria > Pseudomonadati > Bacteroidota > Cytophagia > Cytophagales > Hymenobacteraceae > Adhaeribacter > Adhaeribacter pallidiroseus. The sequence goes on along the minus strand of NZ_QASA01000001.1, from coordinate 771,814 downwards.
TCCATATACAATAGGCACAACAGCTATTATTCTTAAATAAGTAAATTCCTGTTCAGCGAGTTATAAATAATAATTTTTCCTAGCCCGCTTAATTCCTGAATCTCTCTTGAAATGCTGAAACTGAAACAATCTGGTATTAAATACGTTTTAGTAGTTGTACATTTTCTGGAATATAAATTTAAACTCCAGAAAAAATCAGAAAACAAAACTATGAAAAATTTAATAAAAACGCCGGTTATCGGTTATGCAATAGCCTTTGGTTTGGCTGCTACCCAGCTAAGCTGTTCATCGGATTCTAAAAATACAGCCCCCGAAACCACTACTTCTGAAACGGTAACTAGTGCTGCCAATGATGGAGAAACGGCTTACATGGACTACAAAAACTACGTAAGTACCCTGGACTCCAGCACCATTGCTACCATGGATACCGCCAGTACTGGTTGGCACGACCAACGGACTATTTATCAGGAAAAAACAGCGCGATTGGATCAATACCGCAACGATTACGATGCTACCCGGCAACAAGAAATTGATCAGTTAAAGAACAGATACGATTCGTACTGGGGTACTAACCTGAGTGGTGGCAAAGTAGCCGAAAAGATAAACAATACTACCGCCGATGTACAACGGGCGGGTGCCAAGGTAGGCGATAAAGTAGAACAAGGCGCTGAAAACGCAGGTCAAGCAGTGAAAGAAACGGGCAAAGATGCGAAAGAAACCGCAGACAATGTAGCTAGTCGTGTGGGTACCGCTGCTAAAAACACCGCCGAAGACGCCAAAGAAACCGGCAATAAAGTGGGCAGCAAAGTAGGAACGGCTGCTAAAAACACCGCGCAAGATGTAGCGCAAACTGGGGAGAAAGTAGGCAGTAAGGTAGGTAACGCGGCCAAAAATACCGCTCAGGATGTGGCTCACGCTGGCGAAAAAGTAGGTCATGCCGCTAAAGAAACCGGTAAAGACGTAAAAGAAGGCGTTGTAAAAGGAGCCAAAGCCGTAGGAAAAACAGCCGATAAAGCCGGTGCAAAAGTAAAAGATGCTTTCGACGGCAAAAAAGAAAACGAGTAAATCCAACCTAGCCTCCACCTAAAACTATGAAAACAGCAGAAGCCCGGCCAGTTGCCAGGCTTCTGCTGTTTTAAAGTAACCTGCTTCCAGTATTTTCTAATCCTTGATTAAAATTTAAAAACTCTTATTCTTTTTTTGAATAACATGCGCCAACAATCCTAATTTGTAAACGTCGAATAGAAATAAATGGGGACGACCACTTTGTAATTGAATCAGTAGGAAAGGTTTGATTTTTTTAAAAAACCAGGTAAACGCCCCCAGTAAACGGCATTTTTTTAAAATTTTATAAACCCAATACAGCGAAGAAGAGAAGCTGCTGTTGTTCGTATTTTGAAGATCCACCATATTAACAATGGCTTGTTCGGTTTTAACTAAAAAGGAAGTTACGGGTTCCAGGCCAACGTGCAGTACCGGATTATTTAGGTGCTGCACCGGTATGTTGGCTTTTTCGAGGTATAAACCCCACAGGGTATCTTCGTGCCCGTAGGTTTGCACAACTTCGGGCAGCGGGTTGGCCAGGTACAAAGTTCGGCTGACAAAGAGATTATTTACTTGTAATTTTTTATAAGGCTGCTGTTGCCGGATCGCGGCTGGCCGTTGTTCCCGATGCCGGCCGTAGTGCCAATGCAAACGGTACGTTGTTTCGGGCGCCCAGGACGGGTACTCGGTACCACCGATAAAAACAGAAAAAAGATCTGCGGCTTGTAAGTAATTTATAATAAACTGCTCCGTCACTAAGCAGGAGTCGTTATCCAGAAAAAGCAGGTAAGAATATTTAGCCCGCATAGCCAGTTTATTCCGGATAGCCGCGCGGCTAATATTGGTGGGCAGTTCTTCGTAAATTATATTTTTTAAAAATTTTAATTTCCGGTTCGATTTTTTAAAAAAATCGTTTGATGCATCATCCAGGCAAATTATTTCGAAGGAAATAGCGGCTTGCTGGCATTGATCCAGTAGCTTTTGTACTAAGGCCGTAACATCAAAATTGAATATGGGAATCAAGATTGATACCTCAGACACCATCCTTTAAAGAGAAACTTTGCTTGGCCGAATCCAAAATTTTGCCTTGATCGCATTTTAAGATGCGGTGCGGATAAGCATTAATAATCTGGTGGTTGTGCGTAGCCATGAGTACCGCCGTACCCCGGTTATTAATTTGGTTAAACAACTGCATAATGCCGTCCGCTACTTCGGGATCGAGGTTACCGGTGGGTTCGTCGGCAAATAAAATAACCGGATCGTTGAGTAAGGCCCGGGCAATAACCACGCGTTGCTGTTCGCCACCCGATAGCTGATGGGGCATTTTGTTAGAAGCCGCATCCAGACCCACCTGCATGAGCACTTCCGAAATGCGTTGCTTTATTTTCGAAGAATCTTTCCAGTTAGTTGCTTTTAAAACAAACCGTAAATTTTCGGCTACGGTCCGGTCGAAGAGTAATTGAAAATCCTGAAAAACAATCCCGATTTTGCGGCGCAAAAAAGGCACCTGGGTGCGGGATAATTTAAAAATAGGAAAGCCGGCTACGCTGGCCATGCCACTCCGAAGCGGTAAATCGGCGTACAAGGTTTTGAGTAAAGAAGATTTCCCACTGCCGGTGCGGCCCACCAGGTACACAAATTCGCCTTTATCAATATCAAAGCTAACGCTTTGTAATACCGTTTGCACATTCTGGTGAATAGATACATCTTTTAACGATACTACCGGAACCGAAGAAGAAAAATCACGCATATTCAAATTTCCAGTTTCTGGAGCTTCCCAAATTCCAGTTCTTGTATTACAGCCGCCAAAGCCGCTTCTTTATGGGCCAACCCATAACGCTCCATGTTTTTTAACGGACGATCCGCCCGGAAGTAGGCAATCAGCACAAAGTTTTCGTCGCGTAACTGAATGTAATCCGGAATCTTGGCCTTGCCTTTTACTTTAATAATGTACACGTTAGGGTTTTAGTTATTAGTTGTTCGTTGTTCGTTATTCGTGTTCAAATATTGAAATAAACTATTTCCTAACAACGAACAACTAGCAACAAACAATTAAAAATTAAGCATTTACTTTTTTATGATCGGCGAGGAATTTGGCCAGACCACTCTCGGTAAGCGGATGGTTAAGTAAAGAAGTAATAACGTTTAACGGGCAGGTTACCACATCAGCTCCGATTTCGGCGCATTGCAGCAAATGCATGGTATGACGTACGGAAGCCGCCAGTACTTCGGTGGGATAACCGTAGTTGCTGAAAATTTGCACTATTTGTTCGATTAACTGCATGCCATCCTGGCCAATATCGTCTAAACGGCCAATAAACGGCGAAACATACGTTGCCCCAGCTTTGGCAGCCAACAAAGCCTGACCCGCGTTGAAAATTAATGTACAGTTGGTTTTAATGCCTTTATCGGAGAAATATTTAATCGCTTTTACCCCTTCCCGGATCATCGGTACTTTTACCACAATGTTGGGGTGCAGTTCGGCCAATATTTCGCCTTCCCGGATGATACCTTCGTAATCTACCGCAATTACTTCAGCGCTAATATCTCCGTCCACAATGTCGCAAATGGCTTTATAATGTGCCATTACATTATCGTGGCCTTTAATGCCTTCTTTGGCCATTAACGATGGATTGGTAGTAACGCCATCCAGTACGCCTAAATCATAAGCTTCCCGAATCTCATTAAGATTAGCGGTGTCGATAAAGAATTTCATAGCAAAAAATTAAATTTCCGGAGCAAAGCTACGTGAATTTAAACGGAAACCAGCGGCAGAAACGAAAGAAATTAAAGGAAAGAAGAGAGGAAGGAATAAAAAAAGTGGCAAACCGAACATCGCACCGCTCAACCACCTACCCTTGCTTCCTTCCGAACCTGGGGGAGTTCAGCAGGAGCTGGTCGTGCCGATTTGCCACTGCAAAGATAGAAAATGATTTTTAACCCACAATGTTAATTTTAAATTAATCCAGTTCTTTGCCCCTGGAGCTGGTAATAGATTGATACACCATGGCTTTAAATTTATCGCTTAAAGAACCGCCAGTGCTGTTGGGCGCTTTTTGGGTGTAAATTAAAGCCACAATGCCTTCTTTAGGGTCTACCCAATAAGTGGTGCCAAAATACCCACCCCACTCGTAAGAACCTTCGCTCACACCCAGTTTAGCCGCTCCTTTAGCCGTAATAATTCCGAACCCTAAACCAAATTTGTTATCCCCCTGATTTACTTCGCCAATCTGGTTAGTGGTCATTAGGCGTACCGTGGCTGGGCTGATAATTTGTTTACCGTTATACGAACCATGGTTCAGCATCATTTGCAGAAATTTTGCATAATCGCCAATGGTGGACGACAAACCCGCGCCCCCGGAAAAATACGTACCATCCTGTACTTTGGGATAATCCGGCGATTGCCCGTTGCGCGCTACTGCTTTAACCGTATTTTTCTGGGCATCTTCGGTAAATAAATTGGCTAAGCGGTTTTGCTTGTTGGCCGGCAGGTAAAAATACGTGTCGGTCATATCCAGCGGTTCAAAAATGCGCGACCGCATAAACTTATCGAGCGGCATACCCGAAATTACTTCAATAAAATAGCCGAGCACATCGGTACTTAAACTATACGTAAATTTTTCGCCGGGTTGGTGCATTAAGGGTAAGCTGCCGAGGCGGTTCATGGCATCGCCAATTTTCCCATGCGGCGTCCCGATGCCGCTGGTAACTTTAGCTTTGGCGTAAATAGCCGTAGCTTCTTTGCTGCCAATGCCCGCATACCCAATACCCGACGTATGCGTAAGCAAATGCCGGATGGTAACTTCGCGCTTAGCCGGTACGGTGGTATAACTGGAGTCTTTATCGTTAAAAGTTTCCAATACCTTCTGATTTTTGAAAGCAGGAATATACTTAGAAACCGGTTCGTCCAGTAAAAACTTACCTTCTTCAAATAATAGCATCACCCCTAAACTAGTCAGGGCTTTGGTTTGGGAAGCAATGCGCATAATGGCATCCGGAGCCAAGGGTGCTTTCGTATCCAGGTCGTTTACCCCCACTGCTTTCTGGTACACCACTTTACCATCGCGCATAATCAAAGCAATAGCCCCGGGTACCAGATTTTTACTGGTGTATTCCTGCAGGAGTTTATCAAGGCGTTGCAGCCGTTCGCTGCTCATACCAACACTTTCGGCACTGGCATTTTTAAAAATATTGCCTTGTTTCTGGCTAAGCGCCGGCTTTTGCGCATAGGTAAAAAATACACTGCCCGTTAGCAGCAGACTTAGTAAAAACTTTCTCATGGAATTGGGGAAGGTTAAAAACAGTTCAAGTAAATGCTAATTACAACAAGCTAAGATAAAATCAGTGGAAATATGCCTATTTTTTTAAAAATTTAATGCAGATTTAAACCGCTTTAAGTTTTATCTGTTTACAACTATATAGCAACCCCGATCTGATTAAATAACCTATAAATACTTAATGGTAAACGTACACGTACCCAAGGCGATTTTTACCACCTTTCTTGTATCGCTAAGTTTATTACTGCTTACATTTGGCTTGGAATTATACAGTTTAAACCGCCTAGTTTCGAAAGCCAACTGGGTAGAACATACCAACCAGGTTTTGTTGCGCTTAGAAAATATCTTGTCGATTTTAAAAGATGCGGAAGTGGGCCAGCGCGGTTACCTGCTCACCAACAATCCTGAATTTTTAAATCCTTACAACGGTTCATACCAACAAGTACTGCAAAGTTACCAGCAAACCCGCACTTTAACCCGCGATAATCTTAGTCAGCAAAAAAGGCTGGATACCTTACGGCAATTAATAATTAAGCGGTTTGCTATCCTGAAACAAACCATAGCTTTAGAAAAAAAAGGAGAACCCGATTCGGCGAAAGCAATTGTAATAACCCAGCGAGGTAAATATCTCATGGATAGCATCCGGGCTTTGGTAAACCGCATGGAAACCGAAGAACTCCGGCTAAAAGAAATCCGCTACGATCAGGTAAAAACCTCTTCGGTGGCCACCCCGATTTTTATTTTGTTTGCTTCCTTTCTGGCTATACTCATTTGCATTGTTGCTTACCGCATCACTAAAAAAGAAATTATTAAAACCTTAAGCTTACACCAGCAATTAGCCCAATCGAATCAGGAAATTCAGCAAACCAATCTGGAGTTAAGGCGCGCCGAAACCAACCTGAAACTGTTAAATGCTACTTTAGAAGTAAAAGTAGCAGAAAGAACGGCTTATTTAAGTCAGGCCAAAGACGAATTAAATACCTTAAACCAGGAGCTTTTCCGGCAAAACGAAAAACTGAACCGGGTTAATACCGATCTGGATAATTTTGTTTATGCCGCCTCGCACGATTTAAAAGCGCCCATCACCAACATTGAAGGCTTGGTAAACCTGATTAAGGAAAGTGAATGTTACCAGGACGTAGAAGCCCGAGAACTGATCGACCGGATTAGTATTTCCGGCACTAAATTGCGAAATGCCATCGAGGATTTATCGGTAGTTATCCGGGTCCAGAACCAGGTAGAACTCGTAGCGGAACAAATACCGGTAGCCGAGATTTTAGAAGACATCTGCATTTCTATTGCCGATTTGCTGCAGGCTTCGCAGGTGCAGATCAATCTGCAAACCGATCCGGACGCAGCTATTTATTTTTCCAAAAAAAACTTTAGAAGTATCCTGTACAATCTGATTCATAATGCCATTGAATACCGCGCTTACGAAAGACTGCCAAAAATTTTAATTGTTACCGAAAAAATACCAGGTTACACCGTACTTTCGGTAAAAGACAATGGTTTAGGGTTTAATCCCACTAAAAAAGACAATATATTTACTTTATTCAAACGGCTGCATAACCACGTAGAAGGCTCCGGGGTAGGTTTGTTTATCGTAAAAAGAATGATGGATAACGCGGGTGGTAGAGTAGAAGTAGAGAGCGAGGTAAATGCCGGCACCACTTTCCGGTTGTATTTTCCGGTCTGAGTGCTTTCATTTTCCTAAATTTTCGGGCAAAGTTTCCCAATCTGGATTAAAACATTTTTCCTTACCTTTGCGCATGCCAGAAAAAATTCTCATTCTCGATTTTGGTTCGCAATACACCCAATTAATTGCCCGCCGGGTTCGCGAACTTAATGTTTACTGCGAAATTCATCCTTTTAATAAAGTACCACTCATTACTCCGGATATTAAAGGCGTTATCTTATCGGGCAGCCCTTGCTCCGTGCGCGACCAAGACTACCCGAATCCGGATTTAAACGAATATTTAGGCGCTATTCCGGTGTTGGGCGTTTGCTACGGTGCTCAGCTCTTGGCCTTTGAGAACGGGGGCGATGTAATTGCTTCCACTATTCGCGAGTACGGCCGGGCGCGGCTTAGCGAGGTGCACGCTACTAATCGTTTGTTAAAAGAAATAACCATTGGCTCGCAGGTCTGGATGTCGCATGGCGATACCATTAAGCATATTCCGGAAAATTTTGAAATTATTGCCTCTACCGATACCGTAGCAGTAGCCGCTTACAAGGTTGCCGGCCAGGAAACGTACGGCATTCAATTTCACCCGGAAGTAACGCATACCACCGAAGGTAAAACCGTATTGCGCAACTTTGTGGTGCACATTTGCGGCTGCCAACAAGACTGGACCCCCGACCAGTTTATTGAAACTACCGTAGAGGATCTGCGGAATTTAATTGGCAACGATAAAGTAGTACTGGGCTTATCCGGCGGCGTAGATTCTTCCGTGGCCGCCATGCTCATCCACCAGGCCATCGGGAAAAACTTGTATTGTATTTTCGTGGATAACGGCTTGCTGCGCCACGATGAATTTCAAAGCGTGCTGGACTCGTACCAACATATGGGCTTAAATGTAAAAGGCGTAAATGCCAAAGCCAGTTTTTACACCGCATTAGCCGGCCTTACTGATCCCGAATTGAAACGCAAAGCCATTGGCCGGGTATTTATTGAAGTTTTTGACCAGGAAGCTCACCAGATTGAAGATGTAAAATGGCTAGCGCAAGGTACCATTTACCCCGATGTTATAGAATCTGTTTCGGTAAAAGGCCCTTCGGTTACCATTAAATCGCATCATAACGTAGGCGGCTTACCCGACTTCATGAAGCTGAAAGTGGTAGAACCACTCAAAGCTTTATTTAAAGACGAAGTACGCCTGGTAGGTAAAACGTTAAATATTGATGATTTAATTTTAAGCCGCCATCCTTTCCCCGGCCCCGGGTTAGCTATCCGGATTATTGGCGATATCACCCCCCAAAAAGTACAGATCTTGCAACAGGTAGATCATATTTTTATTTCGGGTTTGCGCACCTCCGGCTTATACAACGAGGTGTGGCAAGCCGGCGCCATGTTGCTGCCGGTACAAAGCGTGGGCGTAATGGGCGACGAACGCACTTACGAAAACGTGGTAGCTTTACGCGCCGTAACCAGCGTAGACGGCATGACCGCCGACTGGGCGCATTTACCGTATGAGTTTTTAGCGAACGTATCGAACGAAATTATCAACAAAGTAAAAGGCGTAAACCGGGTCGTGTACGATATCAGCTCAAAACCACCGGCTACCATAGAGTGGGAATAGAGGTTGTAGGTTTAAAAGTTAGAAAGTTGAAAGGTTGGAAAGTTGTAAGGTTATAAGTCGTAAAACTAAAGGGCACAAGATTAATTTTTAACTTAAGACATTTTGCCTAGCGCCAGTTTAGCGGAGCGTAACTGGTGTCTGATTAACAATAGCCACTTTGTAACTGGCAAAGGTTGTCAGCTTTTTCTCGTTTTAATTGTCTTGAGCAATTGATTTTATAGGGATGTAATTCTTTTATTAAATCCTTCATCTTTCAGATTAATATCAAACTAAATATAATAAGCTTTATAACTACATAAGTAATTAACAATCGAAAGATTACATACTTATTGCTTATCACCTAAAACTTACTAAGTACTTAGACAAAATTAAGTTAAAAAAACTGAGTTTAAGCAATTGATAGTTAAAGTTATAACGATCGAATAACGAACAACTAAAAACGACCAACTACTTACCTTATTTATTACATGTATAAATTTTTCCGGTACTTATTTGTTTTTGCCTGGTTGCTGCTGTTTACGCCCATGGTGCAAGCACAAACCACTAATGAGTTGGCTACTAAGTACGAAAACGCGAAACAACTGATTAGCGCAAAAAAGTATCAACTGGCTATGGCGGAACTACAGCCGGTTATTGCGGCAAACCAAGCTGCTTATTCGCCGGGTGCGATGTATCTTTTTGCGGTGGCGGCGGTGCAATCCCAAAAGTACGCTGAGGCAAGTCAAAAATTAACTACTCTTAAAAATGCTTACCCTGATTGGGCCAATAAAGCCGATGCTTTGTTTTTGGAAGCCACGATTGCTTTTGCGCAAAAAGACTTTGACCGCGCGCTTACGTTAACCGAATCTATATCGGACAAAGATTTAGCGGACGAAGTAACGGCCATGAAGTACCATTACCTCAACCAACTGACCGATAAAGCTACTTGGCAGGATTTAGTTAGCCGCCATAACAACGATAAAATGTTGGGGCAATGGTACGCGAATAAATTATTAACCGGTTGGTACACGGCAGCAGATAAAGAAACCTTAGAATCGTTAGTTAAAAAATTTAAGCTAGACAAAAACAAATACGTTCCGGAGAACCCGGAAAATTTAAAAAAAACTAGTTTTAACGTAGCCGTGCTGCTGCCGTTTCCGCAGAACGAAGCCGAGGTGAAAGCCCGTCGCAACCAGTTTGTAACCGATTTATACGCTGGTATGCTCCTGGCCCAGGACTCGCTAGCTAAACAGCAAATACAGCTTAATTTATTTACTTACGACGCGCCCGCCGATACCAATAAGATAAAAGCCGTACTGCAATTGCCCGAAATGAGCAGCATGGATTTAATTGTAGGTCCGGTTTATAAATCGGCCAGTAAAGTTATTTCGCGCTTCACCCAACAACATGCCATTAACAGCATTAACCCGCTCTCCGATGATTTGTACCTGGTAAAGAATAACCTGAACCTGTATCTTTTTGAGTCGTCCATTACTACCCGGGCCAAACAAAGCGCGGCGTACGCTTATCAAAATTTCGCTTTAAAATCGGCTCTTATTATTGCCGAAAACAATAATGAAGATACCACCTTTGCCAATGCTTATAAGCGGGAGTTTGAGCGCTTAGGAGGTAAAATAACGCAGTATAAAAAGTTTAACCCAAAAATTACTTCGGGAGCTACTTTACTCGCCAACATGGATTTAAAAACCGTGGGGCATGTATTACTGCTGTCGAACATCCCATCGGTAGCGGTATATACTTTAAGTAATCTGGCCCAAGCCGATGCCACTACGCCTTTAATTACTTACCCAAGTTGGCTCAACGTGAATCAAATATCGTTGAGCCAGTTTAATAATCGGGAAATTTACTTTATTTACCCGAAATTCATTGATAATACCTTACCCGGCCCACAGCAGTTTCGGCGGAAATACACTACGCGTTTTCATGTACCGCCTACCGTATATGCTTACTCCGGATTCGAGATGTTGTATTACTTTGGGCAAGTTTTGCAAAAATACGGCAGCCGATTTAATGGTAGTTTACAGAACGAAGGACCCGTTTCCGGCGTTATATTTCAGGGAATCGGTTATGCCGGCGCACAGGATAATCAATATGTACCGCTCCTAAAAATGCAAGACCTTCAGTTAAACGTGGTTAATCCGATTTTCCGCTAAATCAAAATCAATCAACAGCAACTACGCATGATTCAGAATAGTCAGGATTTATTTAAACGCGCCCAACGGGTTATTCCGGGAGGTGTTAATTCGCCGGTTCGGGCTTTTCGGGCCGTCGGCGGCAATCCCATTTTTATGGCTTCGGCCAAAGGACCGTACCTCTACGACGAAGATAACAATCAATATCTCGATTTTATTAACTCCTGGGGTCCCATGATTCTGGGTCACGCTTGCGAAAACGTAGAGAAAGCGGTACAAGACGCTCTTGGCAATTCTTTTTCGTTTGGAGCGCCTACCCGTCGCGAAGTAGAAATGGCCGAGTTGATAATCAGCATGGTACCTTCCGTGGAGAAGGTTCGCATGGTAAATTCCGGTACCGAAGCTACTATGTCGGCGGTGCGGGTAGCCCGCGGTTATACCGGCAAAGATAAAATTATTAAGTTCGAAGGGTGCTACCACGGGCACGGCGATTCTTTTTTAATTTCGGCGGGCAGCGGCGCCATTACTTTAGGCGTGCCGGATAGCCCGGGCGTAACCAAAGGCGTGGCCCAGGATACCATTACGGTGCCCTACAACAATCTGGAAGCAGTAAAGATTGCTTTGGAGGCAAATAAGGGCCAGGTGGCAGCTATTATTCTGGAACCGGTGGTAGGCAATATGGGCTTGGTACCGCCGGTACGTGGCTTCCTGCCCGGTTTACGCGACCTCTGCGACCAAGAGGGTATTGTTTTGATTTTTGACGAAGTAATGACGGGGTTCCGGTTAGCGAAAGGTGGCGCGCAGGAATTATACAACGTAATGCCGGATTTAACAACGCTGGGTAAAATAATCGGGGGAGGGTTACCAGTTGGTGCCTACGGCGGCCGTAAAGAAATTATGGACTGTGTAGCCCCAGCCGGACCTGTTTACCAGGCGGGTACTTTATCGGGCAATCCGATTGCCATGGCGGCTGGCTACGCCATGCTCACTTACCTGAATGAACACCCGGAGGTTTACCCCTATCTGGATAACTTAACCAGTAAAATGGTAGAAGGCATGCGGGAAAACTTAACGCAGCTGAACCTGGATTATACCATTAACCAGGTAGGATCTATGTTCAGTATTTTCTTTACTTCTGATCCCGTTACCGATTTTGATTCGGCGAAACAATCGGATTTAGCTTTGTTTGGGCAGTACTTTAACAGCATGCTGCGCCAAGGCATTTACCTAGCTCCTTCGCAATTCGAAACTTTGTTCGTATCCATTGCTTTAACCGATAAACTGGCCGATCAATATATTGCGGCTAACTTAGCTGCTTTGCACGAAATTCATCAACTAGCTTAAAAGGCAGGGCTGGCTTGTCTCGTTGGAGTAAAAACCCAGCCCTCCTAAATTTACCAAGGGCTATTCGGTAAATAATGCTTATTTTTAAGCTTGAATTGCAAGCACCATGATCTTAACCGATAAAGAAATTCTGGCCGAAATAGTTAAAGGCAATATTTTAATTCAACCATACGATCGTAGCTGTCTCGGTACCAACTCTTACGATGTTCATTTAGGCAAGCACCTGGCCACCTATAAAGACGCTATTATTGATGCCCGCAAGCACAACGAAATCCTGCATTTTGAAATTCCCGAAACCGGCTTTGTGCTACAACCTGCTACTTTGTATTTAGGCGTAACCCATGAATATACCGAGTCGCACGCGCACGTACCGTTTTTAGAAGGAAAATCCAGCGTAGGCCGATTGGGTATTGATATTCATGCTACCGCCGGTAAAGGCGACGTTGGTTTCTGCAATACCTGGACTTTAGAAATATCTGTTACGCAACCCGTACGGGTGTACGCCGGCATGCCGATCGGTCAGTTAATTTATTTTGAAGTAAAAGGCGACATTGAAAATCTATATAATAAAAAATCAAACGCTAAATATAATACCCGCACCGAGCTGCCGGTAGAATCAATGATGTGGAAGAATCAGTTTTAGGTTGTAACCGGTAATTTTAAAAATTTTTAATGCCTGAATGCCTCTTCTTGCTAGCGGACGAAGAGGCATTTTTCGTAGGTGCCAGCTTTTTGCATTTTTATACCAAGCAGTAATAACTACCTTTTTGTCGATTAATTACCAAAGAATGAGGCTATGGGTAGCGTTCGCGCTAGCGATCGCTTCTCATTTTCGGATAGCCCATCTCTTATTGGCGAAAGCAGGTATTCTGGTAAACGCCAATCGGAGATTGGCCGCACCACAAGTGCTTAGAGCACTTCGCTAACTCTAAGCACAACGAAGCTTATATTTTTTAAATTTTTACCTATAAGCCAAACTAAGTAAATGGACACAAGTAGTAAGACACAAGTATCAAGACAAAATAAAACGTAATAATTTAAATATCAGTTATTTAACCTTGTATTTTCAATATTGGAATGTATCTTTTAATTTGTCCCTTTACTTAGTTATGCCATAAGTAAAGTTCTTTTAATTCTTAATTCAACATCCGGCTTAATTTTTCGTTATCAAAGAAAGAAGAACTTTTCGGCAAGAAAGGTTTGTTGATTGATATCTGGTAACGATTAAGATTTTCAGCTATGAAAAAGATATTAATAGTAGCTTATTTGGTCTGTTTTTCTATCATGAGTTTTGCTCAAAACAAAGATAAACCGGAACTAGCAAAGCAAAGAGCCAATCGGCTTTCGAACCAAATGATTCAGGATTTACGATTGAATAATTTTCAGGCGAAACGACTGCGGGAAATAAACCAGGAAAAAGTAAGTAAGATGATGGCGATTGAGCAAAAATTTGCCAACAATCCGGACTTAGTAGAAAAAAATTGCCAAGGTGTTTGCCGGGAGCGAGATAAGGAACTGGAAAGTTTTTTAAGCGTTGATCAATATAGCAAGTATTACGGCAATCGTTCGGAATTTTATAAGTACGATAAAGATTTTGCGAAGAACATTGGCTTGGTAAAATCTACGGATGCCAAAAGTACTTCGCAAAAGAGCGCTAACGCCGGCCAGGTTTTAAGACCAACCGTTAACCGGTAAATATATTTTATCTAAAAACTAAAAAGGCCTTGCAGGAGCAAGGCCTTTTTAGTTTTATTTTTTCTCTTCTTCTTCTACGTGTTTCATTAATTCTTCGCAGAGTTGCTTCATTTTTTGCACCATTACGGTATCGTTGGTAGCCCGGTGTAAACTCTCAGCCATAGAACCAATGGTATCAATGCAAAAGTATTTCATTTCGTTTACGGGCATATCTTTGGTCCATAAATCAATCTTCATGGTGCCGGCCTCGTTGCGGTCCCATAAGGCAATATTAATGGCTTTGGCAAAATGAATCGTATCGCCAGCATCGGTTGCGCGCCACGAAATCGCTTCCGGAACGTGCTGGTCATCCAGGGCAATGCTAAAATATATTTCTGATTTTTTCATTTTTTTCGTTATTAATTCTCTTTTTACTAAAATATTCCGGCAAAGGTACAGTATCAAGGGCGGAATAGAAACGGGATTAGTAAATTATTGCTTTAAAGGGCACGGTGTCTAGAAACAAAAAAGGAGGCTATTAACCTCCTTTTTTTGTTTTTTTTAAATTTTTTATTTTTACCAAGTAATTGATAGCTTATTACTACACATAATTATTTAACATAACCGGCATTACCAGCATTAAAATATTTTCGTTATCGTCGTTGTTGGTAGGCATTAACAAACCGGCCCGGTTAGGTGTAGAAAGCTCTAGATTTACTTCATCCGAATCAATGTTATTCAACATTTCTAACAAAAATTTGGCGTTAAAACCAATTTCCATGTCTTCGCCTTCGTATTGGCAGCTTAAACGCTCGTTGGCTTCGTTCGAGAAGTCTAAATCTTCGGCGGAGATTTGCAATTCACTGCCGGCTAGTTTTAAGCGTACCTGGTGCGTCGTTTTGTTGGAGTAAATAGAAATCCGGCGCACCGAGCTGAGTAAATCATAACGATCAATGCTGAGTTTGTTCGGGTTTTTAGCCGGAATAACGTTTTCGTAATCCGGATAACGCTCATCAATTAAGCGACACACTAACCGGATATTCTCAAAACTAAAAAAGGCGTTGGAATTGTTAAACTCTACCCGCACCGAAGTAGGTTCACTGGGCAAAGTAGATTTTAATAAAGTAAAAGCTTTGCGCGGAATAATAATAGAGGCCGTATCGCCAGGCGCTACGTCGTTGCGGCGATAGCGTAATAACCGGTGCCCATCGGTGGCTACAAAGGTAATGTTGCTGGCGGAAAGCTGCACGAAAATACCGGTCATGGCCGGACGAAGCTCGTCGGTGCTTACCGCAAATATGGTTTTGTTAATGGCCCGGGCCAGTACATTTGAAGGAATTTCGATGGAGTTCTGACTTTTTACTACCGGCACTTTCGGGAAATCAGTGGCATTTTCGCCGGATAATTTATAGCGGCCATTCGCGGAGCTTAATTCAATGGTGTAAGTCTCCTCGTCGAGCGTGAAGGTAACCGGCTGGTCCGGTAAATTCTTCAGGGTCTCGAGTAAAATGCGGGCGGGTGCGGCAATCCGGCCGTTCTCCTTGGCTTCTACCGTTAACTCCGTAATCATGGAGGTTTCCAGATCAGAGGCGGTAATCGTTAAAGTACCGTCGTGAATTTCGAACAAGAAATTTTCCAGAATAGGAACTACCGGGTTGTTGGCTACTACCCCGTTAATGCTTTGCAGTTGCTTTAATAAAGCGGAAGACGATACAATAAATTTCATTCCTTCTAGTCTGATGTGATGTAACAAAGTTAGAAATAATTAGAGTTTTTCCTACCCCAAAACCTGGATTGTGGAAATCTTTTACAAAGTGTGGATATGTTTTTCAGGCTTAAAAATAACCTTTGTTGGTTAAAAGTGGGCGTAGTTCTTGGGAGTTTTTTCAGGTCGCGTAGGCTGGGTACTGTTTTACATAGCGGCTTTCATCAAGAGGAAATAGCCTTCGTTACGGCTGATCTTTGGAGCCGGTTCCTGGCTCCAAAGATCAGCCGTAACAGAAAAACTTTTAGTCAATTAGCTAGTCAATATCGCCCAATTTTTTAAATTTTGATTGACTTACCAGGCGTACAACCAGATTATGCAGCGTATTTCCGTTGGCGGAAGTAATACTTACCTAAACCAAAAAGAATTAATAAAACCAAAGGACCAGCCAGGTTAATGCTTTGCCAGCGGCTACGCTCCTCTTTTATCCGGATTTTATCCAGCGGTCGCAAAGTAATCTGCTTGGCCCGCACGTTAATCAAACCACTGTTATCCAGCAGGTATTCCATGGCGTTCATCACTAAATCTTTATTGGCAAAACGCGTGCGCATAAACCGGTCGTAACCTAACTCAAAAGGCTGGCTGGTTTTGCGGTTTACTTCGTTTTGGATAATATCACCATCCGAAAAAATAATAATTTTAGCTGGTTTGCCCGTAGTTATTGCGCGTGGCGTACTGGCCGGTAAACCAGTAGGCAAAGGCCGATTGGTATATAAAGACGTAAAATTACCTTCGAGTAAATAACCCACTGCTTGCGGACCTTTGTTGTATAAACTCGGCTTAATGTTTACCCGGGCTTCGTTTAAACTAATGGAAACCGGGGGAGCCAGAATTTTGGTGTAACGAGAAGTATACATTAAGGGCGTTTTCCGGATGGCTTTAACCCGCACGCTATCCAGGGTGCTCATAAATTTACCGTACACAGCATCCAGGTTTCGGGTAATTGGGTGTTGGCTAAACGTGTTAATCAACGGGAAATACCGCCAGTTCAGAAGCTGCGTTTGCGGCTTATTACCGAACATACCCGTAACAATGGGTATTTGGCCGGAATTAATATCCTGCACCAAGTTGGCATTTACCCGTACGCCGTACTTAAAAAGCATATCGTCCAAGTTTAAGTTGTACGGGAAAGCAAGGTAACCCTGGGCCGGAATGCTATCCATCTCGGCTTTAACCGCATCCAGAAAGAAGATCGCGTTACCGCCCTGCATCAAATACTGGTCAATTTTAAATTTTTCAATTTCGCTGTAGGGCCGGGTGGGTTTGGCAATTACCAAGGCACTTAAACTTTGCAGGTTAGGCACTTTATTGATATCAACCCGGTACACATCGTAATACTTTTGCAAAGATGTTATAAAATCGGCCGCTTCCAGATTATTTAGTTCGCCGTGGCCTTCGACGATGCCAATGCGCTTGCGGTTGGTGGTGGCTAATTTGCGTATGGCCGAAGCCATTTCAAACTCCAAGCCTTCGATGGACTGGTTTAAACGCTGGTCGGGCGAAGCAGCCTGATTGCCTTTCAGCAACATTACCGGCTCTTCTTTGCCGTTAGCCGAAAAAATAGCTCCCGGAAATATTAGTTTCTCTACTTTTTTATCGCCTTCGGTGGCAAATAAATTGGTAGGCTGAATGCCCTTTAAAGCCAGATTGGTATACAGTTGATTTCTTTTTTTTAAATCGGTACCGGCGCTGGGATCGATAAAGGAATAAGAGAAATTAGAAGAATAAATCCGGAACTCTTCCAGCGTTTCGCGCACAGCGCCTTGTAAGCGTTTAAATCCGGCCGGAAACTCGCCTTCCAGGTATACATCTACGTGTACAGGCTGCGGCAATTCTTCCAGCAGCTGGCGGGTGGCCGGGGCCATGGTATACCGCTTGTCCTGGGTTAAATCAAGCCGGAAAAAGTAAAAAGCCGATACAATGTTTAGTAAAACTACTGCGCCAATAAGAATTAAAAACTGGGTAACATCTTTTTGCTTCCGGCTACTAGTAGCGGCAGCCTTATTGTTGTCTACCATTTTCTGCTCTCCATCACTAATTTGGTAGCCAGTAAAAACAAAGCCGCTACACTCGCAAAATACAACACATCCCGGGAATCAATTAAGCCTTTGCTCAGGGCACTGTAATGAAAAGAAACGCCTAACTGACTGATCAGGTACGAGGTCGTTCCCCACACATCAATGGCGGCCAGCGAATCGAAACCAGAGTACAACAAGAAACAGAAAAACACCGCAATGATAAAAGCCACAATTTGATTTTCGGTGAGGGCCGAGGCAAAAATACCAATAGCGGTAAAAATACCAGCCAGAAACACCATGCCCAAATACGAACCTGCTACTGCTGCCGAATCAAGATTACCTACCGGATTGCCCAGGGTATACACCGAGTAATAGTAAATTAACGTAGGCAATAAAGCCAGGATGACCAAACTCAAACAAGCTAAAAATTTACCGGTAATTAACTCTAGGTCCGTGATAGGTTTGGTGAGCAGCAACTCGATGGTGCCGGATTTCTTTTCTTCGGCAAAGGTACGCATGGTAATAGCCGGAATTAAAAAAAGAAACAGCCAGGGGGCAATATTAAATAACGTCAGCAAATCGGCATAACCGTAATCCAGCACACTGCTCTCCGGAAATACCCAGGTAAACAAGCCCGTGGTCAGCAGGAAAACCCCGATAACAATGTAGGCGATCATGGAATTTAAAAAGGAATTTATTTCTTTCCGCAGAATGGCGAACATGCTTTCTTTTTAATTAAAAACTATGAATTAGAAATTAGAAATGATTCCTTAAACCCTACCGGATTTGCACAAAAGTGAGCATTGCCGACGTTTGTGTCTTCACAAACAGCTTCAGATATCTTTTTATAAAAATCTTATCATAGCTGAATTTGGGCACCCAATTACGCATCGTCATTTTTAATTTTTAATTCATCATTTATTTAGTTAACGATTGAAATATTTTTTCCAGAGAATGTTCTTCCTGGCGCAAACCGACTAAACTCCAATGATGGGTAGCCGCTAAACTAAAAACCGCCGACCGGATGTCAGAGTTTTTTTGCGAAATAATACGGTAGGTATAGGCTTTTACCAGGTGAATCGCTTGCACCCCCGGTATTCCCCGCAATAAACTTTCCTCAATGGGGCTTTCAAATTCCACTAAAGTGCTGATTTCCTGCTGGCCTAAGGTGTTTAAAGATGCAACATCGCTATCGGCTACAATTTTACCTTTGTTGATAATAACCACCCGGTCGCAAATGGCCGAAACTTCCTGCATGATGTGGGTGGAAAATAAAACGGTTTTCTCCTGTCCGATCTGTTTAATCAATCTTCTGATCTCGCTTAACTGATTCGGATCCAGGCCGGTAGTTGGTTCATCCAGGATTAGTACTTGCGGGTTGTGAATTAATGCTTGCGCCAACCCAACCCGTTGCCGGTAACCTTTCGATAATGACCCGATTTTCTTCCGGCGTTCGATGGTTAATCCACACAGCGCGACCATTTCTTCTACCCGTTTTTTTAAATTTTTACTTTTAAGGCCGTACAGTTGCCCGATAAAAGTTAAATACTCGGTTACGTACATGTCCAGGTACAAGGGGTTATGTTCCGGTAGATAGCCTACATTGCGGCGCACTTCGATTGGGGCTTCCTGCACATCGTACCCGTTTATAGTAATGGTACCGGCACTGGGTGGTAAGTAGCAGGTGGCAATTTTCATGGTGGTGGATTTGCCGGCGCCGTTTGGTCCTAAAAAGCCCAGCACCTGGCCGGGTTGCACCGCAAACGAAATATCATCCACAGCCTTTTGTATGCCAAACAATTTTGTTAAACCTTTAACCTCAACCGACATATCTTATTTTCCTGGTTTGCCCTGTAAATGTATGATCTATTTAAAATTTTAAGTAAGATCTTTCTTATCTAGATTTAAAAACAGCTCTATATAACATCTAAAGCGATTTTTAAATAATTTAACCCGTATGTAAACGATGAAAACCTTTAAAAAATATAATTACGGATAGGCCTATGTACCGATTTTTAAAATTTTTTAAATTGCTATGCACCTTAGATTTAACTTTATTAACCCGCTATTATTAACTCCAGAGACTTAACATTTTAAATTAGTTCAACAACTTATCACTAGTATTTTACCTAAGCTAACTGGTTACGATTCAATATCTCCTAACTGCGGGCGGATCAGCAGTTCTTCTACTACCGCCGAATCTGATAATTGATAGGTGGCAAAAATAGCATTAGCCACATCATCGGCCCGAATAAACCGGGAAGCGGGCAAATCTACGCCTTCCCAACTGGCCGTTAAAGTGGCGCCGGGTAAAACGGCCGTTACTTTAACGTTGTGTTCTTTGAGTTCTTCGCGTAAAACTTTCGTCATGCCGTACAAGGCAAATTTTGAAATACAATACGAGCCGCCGTTAGTATACGGCGTAATGCTGGCCGTAGAACACATGTTAAAAATATGCCCACTGCGCCGTTTAATCATATCGCCCACGAAAGATTTAGTAACAAAATAGGCACTGTACAGGTTGGTTTCTATCATGTGCTTTAAAACAGTGTCCGGCTCTTCGTGAATTTTACCGGGCAAAAAAATACCGGTGTTATTGACCAGTACATCAATCTTTACTTTTAAAGAATGTACGTAATCTAAAAAACTTTGCAAAGCTAAAGAATCACTCAGATCGGCAGCCCGGTAAAAAACTTTACTGAATGTATATTTTTGCTGGATATCCAGTTTTAATTTGCGCAGTTCACCTTCCTGGCGCGAACAAGTGATGATATGAAAGCCTTCGACGGCAAACCGTTCGATAATTGCCCGACCAATACCCTTCGTGCCGCCCGTAACCAATATATATTTTTGCATAGGTTTACGATAGTTTTATTAATTTCCTCGTAATATAGTCAATTGTAATCTGCTTTGGCAGTTTTAGCCCGCTGCTTGTACTTAAAACCTTTATATGAGAACCTTCGGTAACTTTTTAATTTTTATAGGAAGTCTGTTTTCCCGCGGCGAATCCTTTCGGATTTTGTTTAACCGCACCATTGATGAAGCTATTCTGATCGGGATCAATTCCATTTTTATTGTAGCGATTGTTTCTACTTTTATTGGTGCCGTAACCTGCGTGCAAATTGCCTATAATCTTACTAACGCGTTAATTCCGCGTTCTACAATAGGTTTTATGGTACGGGAAATGACCATTCTGGAACTGGCTCCCACTATTACCTCTATTGTATTAGCGGGTAAGGTTGGGTCTAACATAGCCGGCGGACTAGGAACTATGAAAATTACTGACCAGGTAGATGCTTTGGAAGTAATGGGCATTAATTCGGCCTCTTATTTGGTTTTACCTAAAATTATTGCCTCTCTTTTTATGTTTCCAATGCTGGTAATTGTGGCCATGAGTTTATCTATTGGGGGTGGTTACATTGCCGGTACTTTAGCGGGTGCTTTAACTGCCCAGGAATACATCGAGGGTATCCGGGACGAGTTTGTACCGTACAACATTGTATTTTCATTAATTAAATCGGTGGTATTTGCTTTTCTTATTGCGGCTATTTCTTCGTTTGAAGGTTTCTCTACCAAGGGTGGTGCCTTAGAAGTAGGTGCTTCCAGTACCAATGCGGTTACCAAAAGTATTATTGCCGTTTTAATTGCCGATTTTGTGTTGGCTCAACTGCTGCTTTAGGTTGCAGGGGGCTGGTTACCAGTTGAAAAGTTAGAAAGTTTAAAAGTTGGAAAGTTGCCGGTTGATAATGGTAGACTATCCGTTTTTTTAAATATTAAACAATTTAACAAATTAATCTATGGTCTGTGGACCGTAGACTATGGACTAAAAAACATGATTGAAGTACATAACATTCATAAATCTTTTAACGGCGCAAAAGTGCTAAACGGCATTAACGGCGTTTTTGAATCGGGTAAAACCAGCTTATTACTTGGCGCCAGTGGTACCGGTAAAAGCGTTTTGCTGCAATGTATTGTGGGCTTAATTAAACCCGATATTGGCAGTATTACCTACGACGGCAAAGTATTTACCAACAACAAACTAGATTTGCGCCAGGAAATTCGCCGTAAAATTGGCATGCTGTTCCAGGGCGGGGCCTTGTTCGATTCTATGACCGTAGAAGAAAACGTAGAATTTCCGCTGCGCATGCAAAGCTCTATGACCCGCGAAGAACGCCGCGACCGCGTTAATTTTTGTTTAAAACGCGTAGGACTGGAGAATGCCGGCAAAAAAATGCCTTCCGAAATAAGCGGCGGGATGAAAAAAAGGGTGGGCATTGCCCGGGCCATTGCACCCAATGCCAAATACCTCTTCTGCGACGAACCTAACTCCGGCCTGGACCCGCTTACGTCTATTAAAATTGATGAGCTGATTTATGAAATTACCAAGGAATTTGATATTACCACGGTGGTAGTAACCCACGACATGAACTCGGTGATGGAAATTGGCGACCATATTATTTACATGTACAAAGGCAATAAAGTATGGGAAGGCACCAAGGATGACATCATGAATACCAAAATTAAAGAGCTAAACGAGTTTATTTTTGCCAGTACCTTAATGCGGGCCGCTAAAAAAGTAGACGAAGAACTCGGTGATATTCAAAGTATTTAGGTAGCTCGGCAATCGGTTTATTAAAAATAAAGAGAAAGCCTCTCCAACTTTAGAAGTTGGAGAGGCTTTCTCTTTATTTTTAAAATTTTCAACCTCTTTTATTTAATTCATCCCGGATTTTAGCGGCCCGCTCGTAGTCTTCTTTATCCAGGGCTTCAATTAATATCTTGTTTAGCTCCTCTACGCTCATTTCTTTAATGTTTTCTTTGCTTTCGTACACCGGCTCGGCTTTGCTGGTGGTGGGGGCATCGCTGTCTTCTTCCTCCTCTTCTTCTTCCAGGTCGCTCAAAATAATACCGGCTTCGGATAAAACACTTTCTACGGTATAAATATTTACCCCAAACCGTAAACCAATGGCAATAGCATCCGACGGACGGGAATCCAGTTCAAACTCCCGAAGGCCATCGGAGCAAATTATTTTTGAATAAAAAACGCCTTCTTTTAAATCCGAGATTAACACTTCTTTTACAATTATCCGGACCTGTTGCGCAAAAGATTTAAATAAATCGTGCGTTAAGGGCCGGTTCGGGTTAATTTTCTCGATTTGTATGGCAATGGACTGCGCCTCGAACATGCCGATAATTATCGGCAAACGGCGGTTTCCGTCTTTTTCTCCTAAGACTAAAGCAAAGGATCCGGATTGGGACTGGCTGGATGATAAGCCTAATATTTCTAACTGAATTTTTTTCACAGTTTATCGTCTCGTGTAATGTATTCTGCTGATTATTTTTCCAGAGCTTTTGCTGCTTCTATCAATTTGGGCACTACTTCAAAAACATCTCCTACAATCCCGTAATCAGCGGCCTTAAAGAATGGCGCTTCCGGATCTTTATTGATAACGACAATTACTTTAGAAGAGTTTACCCCAGCTAAGTGCTGAATAGCCCCCGAAATGCCCACGGCAATGTATAAATTAGGGCTGATCGTAATACCGGTTTGCCCCACGTGCTCGTGGTGCGGACGCCATTCCACATCGGCTACGGGCTTAGAACAAGCAGTGGCCGCGCCTAAAGCTTTAGCTAAATCTTCAATCAAATGCCAGTTTTCCGGTCCTCGTAAACCGCGCCCGCCGGAAACCACAATATCAGCTTCGGTGAGCAATACATCGCCGGTCGCCCGGATGGTTTCCTGGGGCGTTCCGCTAAAGTCGGCATCAGTAAGCGGAGTGGTAAATGGTTCTACCCCGGCCTCGGCAGAGCCGGTGGGTGCTACCTCTATCGCATTCTTTTTAAGCGCGATTATTTTGGTGGCTGCCGTGAGCACCTCGTCCGCGAAAGCTTTACCGGAGAAAACCGTTTTTTTAACTTTTAAAGTTTCTCCGGAAATTTCGGGCAAGGCCACTACGTTGGTAGCATAACTGGCTTGCAAGCGGGCCGCCAAACGGGCTCCTATACCGGTGCCAATATTGGTGTTCGATAAAACGATAACCGAAGCACTTTCTTTTTCGGCCGCGGCGGCTACTACTTTTACGTAGGCTTGGCTCACGTAATCTTTCAGGCGGGCTTCGGTGTCGTGTAAAACTTTGGTAATGCCGTATTGCCCTAAATTTTTTAATTCGTCGGCGGCCACCTCTCCTATTGCCACGCCCACTGCCGAAGTACCCAATTGGGTAGCAACTTGATTTCCGTAAAAGGCCGCTTCCAGCGAAGATTTTTTTACCTTACCATCCGCACATTCTATAAATACTAAAACCGACATATCTAAATTACTTTTGCTTCGTTTCTTAACAACGAGATTAATTCGCCGGCATTGGCCGGATCAATTAACTTTACGCCTGATTTCTTTTCCGGCAACGCATAAGCTTCCGTTTTAGTTTTAGCTTCGCTGCTTACGGGTTCCACCACCTTTAAAGGCTTGGTCCGGGCCGTCATAATGCCGCGCATGTTCGGAATCCGGGGCTCGCTCATGGGTTGCTGGCAACTCACTACCACGGGTAAAGCTACTTGCACTATTTCTTTTCCGCCTTCTATCTCGCGTTCTAACGTAGCGGTAGTACCGGCCACGTCCAGCTTAATGGCCGGTACAATGGCGGGCCAGCCCAGCAATTCGGCTACCATGCCGTGCACCTGAAAACCATTATAATCTACCGACTCCTTCCCCATCAAAACTAAATCATACGCCTCTTGCTTGGCAATTGCCGCAATTTGCTGCGCCACCAAAAAAGAATCCGTTGGCTTTACGTTTACCCGGATGGCATCATCAGCGCCAATGGCCAAAGCTTTCCGGATATTGGCTTCCGTATCGGCTAAACCTACGTTTAATACCGTAACCGAACCACCTAAACTTTCTTTCAGTTCAATGGCCCGGGTAAGGGCATATTCATCGTAAGGATTTATTACGAATTGTACGCCGGCAGTGTTAAGTTCTTTATTATCAGATGAGAAAGAAATTTTAGTAGTGGTATCGGGAACGTTACTTATACAAACTAAAATCTTCATCGGCGATTTGTTTACGTAGAAAAATTAAATTTGCGCAAAGTTATAAAAATAAGCCAGAATGGAAAGTAACCGTACCAGATTAGACCAACTTTTCGAGTTTTACCGCGAAGATCCCACCGACGCATTTACCATCTATGCCATAGCTACCGAGTATTTAAAAATAGATCCGAAAAAAGCCCTGGAATATTACCAAATCCTTTTAAATGACCACCCAGACTACGTGGCCACTTATTACCATACCGGTAAGTTATACGAAGTGTTTGGGGAAAAAGCCCAAGCCGGGCAAATTTACCAAAAAGGCCTGCTCATCAGCCAACAACAAGGCAACCGGCACGCTTTCTCGGAGTTGCAGCAAGCGTATAACCAGCTTATGGGTTTAGATGATGAAGATGATTGGTAGTAAGTAAATAATTACGGCTTTAGATAGCATTTATTCTGTTGGTTGGTTGGAGCCTTTTCAAGCCACCAGGCTCAGGTGGTATCTAACTTGCTGCCTTGAGCAGAAAAGACCCGGTTGAAAAGAGATGTAATCAGATTAGTCATTTGAAATAACAATGCTAGGAACCCGTCAGTTAGGAAACCGACTCTTGTCTGAAAGGCCCAGGTGACGCTGCGCTGAACACTTGCGCCAGGTTCCGGAATGTTACTAACAACTTGTTCTTATTACTTTGACGAGTTAAGAACAGTGGCTAAGTATAAACAACATCAGTTTGGCTGTGGAGGGCCTTCTAAGGTTCCGGTGTGGCATTAAGCCACATTCCGCAGCGGAGCAAGGAAAGGAAGCTTAATGTTACACCGGAAGAGCTAAACGGGGCCCGCCGGCCACGAGGCAAGCTGGTTACTATGTCAATTGAGATAGCACCAACTCATGGAGGCTTAAAAAGGCTCCAACCAACATCCGGAATAAACGCTATTTGCAACAGCAGTAATTTAGTATTAAAAATTTTTAAAAATATCCCCTTTACCTTACTTATGCTAACACAGCTCTTATACCGGCCAATTTTTTTCCACAACCAAGCTTACTACCGGAACAGGCGTTAAAACAAATAAAAAAGCCGGCTTACTAGAAGCCGGCTTTTTCATTTGTTTTACAAAAAATTGTATTATCAATTATCTGAATGCTTTTATTTTACCTAATTAACCTTTAAGCGGTTAATTTCTTCCATAAAAAACAAATCATCGGAAGCTAATTTACCGGGAGCATACATGTAATTACCTTTAAATTTATTGCTTTGGGTGGCAGAGGAAATTAATTTTAAATTAGTACCTTCTACTTGAGCCGTTAGCACCACGTGCTCGTTCATGCAGGTACCCGAGAAAGTAAAGTTATAGGCGTGGTCGCCCAGAATAATTTGAATGGGCCAATCTACACTGCTGCCTTTAGCTCTGATTTCGCTTACCAACTGTAATACAGCATCAAAAGATTGCACTTCAGCTAATGAAATAAGTGATTTAAACAAAATTTCGCGTTGTTCAAACTGGATGTTGCTGTATAAAATTTTTTCTACGAAATAGCCATTATTACATAATAAAACTAATTCACCCTTAGGGGGTACGCTATCTTTCATCATTAAAACAACTGCGATTTTTACCTAGACCACTTTCACCTTTTTTATTACTAATTTATGGCGATACGCAAAAGCTTAACAAAAAGTTAACACTATTGCGAAAAAAATACAGATTAAGTAGTAAAAACCCTGATCTTAAAATATTTCTACGGATATCTAGCACTAAATCAAGTAAATAAAACCCGTATTTATCTACCACAAAAAGAAAAACGCCGGCTACTACCTATTTTTTTAAAAATCAACTGTAACCCTTTATTCTACATCCTTAGCTTGTATCCGGGTAGGCGTAGCTTTACCGGCTATTACACTGCGGGCTCCCTGGGCAATGGCCTCAATCAGGTGGGTCATGTTGGTTACATCCAGGCTGGCAAACTCATCCTCTACGGAGTGGTATAACTGATCGGTATCAATTTTATCGGAAGAGATGGTGTGGGCCGGTACGCCCAACCGGGCCAGCGTGGCATTATCGGAACGGTAAAATAAGTTTTCTTTAATATACGGGTCCGGGTGAAGAGTAAACTTGGTACCGCTGAGGTTTTTTTGAAAAATCGTACCTAAATCCGATTTATCGAAACCGGTCATAAAGCCGGCATTTTTGCCAAACTGCGCTACTTTGCCAATCATTTCGATGTTAAACATGGCCGTAATTTGCTGCGGATTTAGTTGCTTCGAGAAATACTGGGAGCCGTAACCACCAATTTCTTCGGCGGTAAAAGCTACAAAAATCAGGCTGCGGGCATTGTTGTTTAATTTTTTAAAATACCGGGCCAAAGCAATCACGGCGGTAGTTCCGGAAGCATCATCATCGGCCCCGTTGGCGATGGAATCGTTGTTAACGGCCGGCAATACGCCAATATGATCGTAATGCGCCGAGAAAATAACAAACTCGTTTTTGCGCGATTTACCGGGTAAATAGGCCACTACGTTTTGCAAACTTTTCGGGGTAATTTTGTTTATGGCGGTAACCTGTACTTGTTTGGGCTGCAGGTTTTTGGTAAGCGCAAAAACCAAGGTAGTGCTGTCTAACTGCAGGTGCACATTATTCCGGCCGAGGTAATGGCGGTAACGTTTAAACATTTCGGCGTGGGCGGTATCGATCAGCACCAGGCTACTTTTCTTTGCCGCTAAAACCGCCTGAAACTTCTGACTCAAATTATCCTGGGCCGCAATCCGGGTTATGTTGGTTAAAGCCGGGCTACTTTGGTTTAAAACTACCTTTTGGGCGCTGGTTTGTATAAAATAAGATTCCTGGGGCAAATTATCCCCATCCAGAACCAAGCTGTTTTGCACGGATTCTACTTGGTAAACATGAAACTTTTGCTCGAAAGAAGAAAGTCCCGGCATGGGTTGCAAGCCCGCTTTTTTAAATTCTGACTGAATAAACTGCGCCGCCTTGGTATTGCCCGGGGTAAAAGCTTGGCGCCCCTGCATGTCGTCGGCGGCTAAGGTTTTTACAATCCGGCTTACTTCCGCGGCCGATATGGTATTTTGGGCCGAAACCTGGCGCAGCAGTAACAAGCAAAAAGCGCCGGTATAAAAAAGATATTTCATGATGGCAGATTATGATAAGAAATAGGAAAACAATGCTGCAATTTATTTAAAAATTTTACCCTTCCTAGAACCAGGTAAAAGCAAAAAAGGCAGCCGGAGAAGTAAATAAAAATAGAGGCTATAGAATAAAGCGATTGGTCGTAAACAAATTTACTACCTGGCAGTTTAACATGCGTTATTTACACTTACTTAAGAGTTGTAGTTTCCATAAATTATCGATCCGACTATTTTTTTAAATTTTTCTATAGAACCAGACTCCCCGTATGGCGGAAAAAAATATTTTAGTGATTGGCGCTAGTTCCGGCATTGGGGCGGCGCTCACCCAATTACTTAATCGCGAAAATTACCGGGTGTTTGCCCTGAGTCGGCATCAGCCTGATTTTTTACCTTTGCCCAACGTAACCCCTATTTCCTGGGATGTGCGGCAAACCCCTACCCCGGAATTAATAAACCAGTTACCAGATACGCTGCACGGCTGTATTTACCTGCCGGGCAGCATTCATTTAAAACCTTTTCACCGGCTTACTCCCGCCGATTTCCGGGAAGAATGGGAGCTAAATGTATTAGGCGCCATTACGCATTTACAAGCTTTTTTACCGCACTTAAAAAAAGCCGGGGAAGCTGCGGTTATTTTGTTTAGTTCGGTGGCAGCCCAAACCGGCATGAGTTTTCACGCCTCCACGGCTTCGGCCAAAGCCGCCGTAGAAGGTTTAGGCAAAGCCTTGGCGGCCGAATGGGCCCCGTTAAAAATCCGGGTAAATGTTATTGCGCCTTCGCTTACCGATACACCTTTAGCCGGCCACTTACTAGCTACGCCCGAAAAACGCGAAGCGGCCGGCAAAAGACATCCGCTTAACCGCACCGGCACGCCCGCAGAAGTAGCCGCGCTTGCTCAATTTTTATTATCCGACGCAGCCGCTTGGATGACGGGCCAGGTAATTGCTATGGATGGCGGTTTATCGTCGCTTCGGTAATCATAATTTAAAAAATGCTGTCTACTACTCCCGTTGCCATTTTTTGGTTTCGCCGCGATTTACGCCTTCCGGATAACGCTGGCTTGTACCACGCTTTAAAAGGCGGAACGCCCGTATTACCTTTATTTATTTTTGATACGGATATCCTGGATAAACTCCCGGATACGCACGACCCAAGGGTACAATTTATTCACGATACCATTACGGAACTCGCCCGCAGTTTGCAGCAGGCAGGTTCCGGGCTTTTAGTGAAAAAGGGCCAACCCCGGGCTGTATTCGCGGATCTGATGCAAAATTTAAAAATTGCGGCTGTATACACCAACCACGACTACGAACCCTACGCCGAACAACGCGATACGGAAATCCGGAATTTACTAGCGGCAGAAAACATCTCTTTTCATACGTTTAAGGACCAGGTAATTTTCGAGAAAAACGAGGTAGTTAAACCCGACGGCAAACCTTACACGGTTTTTACGCCCTACAAAAAACGCTGGTTCCTGACCCTGAATAACTTTTACGTGCAATCGTACCCTACCGAGCAATATTTTAAAAATTTAGTAGGTACGGCTCCTTTTCCCCTGCCTACCCTGGCCGAGATCGGGTTTAAACCTACTTCTATCAGGTTTCCGGGTAAGATAGCGCCGGAAGCAATTATTAAAACATACGACCAAACAAGGGATTACCCGGCCCAGTCCGGAACCTCCCGGTTAAGCTTGCATTTACGCTTTGGCACGATCAGCATCCGCGAAACAGTACGGTTGGCGCAACGTTTAAATTCTACTTGGCTGAATGAACTTATTTGGCGCGACTTTTACCACATGATCCTGTACCATTTTCCGCAGGTGGCGATCCAGGCCTTTAAACCCGCCTACAACCACATTCCCTGGCGCAACAACGAAGATGAATTTGCGCATTGGTGCGCCGGTACTACCGGCTACCCGCTGGTAGATGCCGGCATGCGCGAGTTAAACGCTACCGGGTTTATGCACAACCGGGTCCGGATGGTAGTTGCCAGTTTTTTGTGCAAACATTTACTCATTGATTGGCGCTGGGGCGAAGCTTATTTTGCCGGTAAATTACTGGATTACGACTTAGCAGCGAATAACGGCGGCTGGCAGTGGGCCGCCGGTTCGGGCTGCGATGCAGCCCCTTACTTCCGGGTATTTAACCCCAGCGCACAAATTCAAAAATTCGACCGGCAAAAATTATACGTGCAGCACTGGGTGCCCGAATGGGAAAGTTCCAATTATAATAAGCCTTTGGTTAACCACGAATTAGCGCGAAAAAGGGCCATAAACACCTATAAAGAGGCGTTAGCTACATTCAAAAATAACCAGTAATCATTAATAACGTTATAAAAATTTTAAAATTGCATTCGCATATTTTCTCCTAGTTTTGCTTAAATTTATCAAATTTACTAGTAGATTCAGGCGATTTATAATTTCACCTCAATGCAGCAGCTTTTACGTTACTTATACTTATCTCTGGTTTTTGTACTTTTCTCGGTTTTTACTTACGCGCAACAATGTCCCCTTCCAAATAGAATAACTCCAGCAGGCCCTGTTTCGCTTTTTGTTTGTAATGGCGGCTCGATTACTATCACTGCCAACGAAGGTCTTAACAATCCGGATTTAAAATACAAATGGAAGATCAGCGGAAGAGACGCTGCTCCCGGAGATACCAACCAAACCTTTACCGTTACCCAAGCCTTTATAGAAGCCCAACAAGGCCGGATCGCCGATATTTATTACGAAGTTACGAGTAGAAGCGGGTCTTGCCCCGGTGGGGCTAACACTTCCAAGCCCGTAACTGTATCCCGCAGGACTGCTGATTTAGTAGCTCCCCAATTTACCATAACTACCGCTAGTCCTCAGTGTTCCGGCGTTCCCATGAACTTCCGGGTTAATGGAACGGAAGATCCGAATTTAGATTATATCTGGGATTTTGGCGATGGCACTACCGCCGAAGGTTTCACAGTGGCGCATCCTTTTATTTATTTGGGCGCTGGTTCCAAACAATTTAACGTAACCGTAGTAGCCGCTACGCCGGGGGCAGGTTGTCGTTCGGCAGCATCTGCACCGCAATCGGTAACCATTGATGGCGGGCCTGTTTTTACGCCGGCCGATGTTATTGACAGTGCTAATTTTGAAATTTGCATTCCGGAGGATTCCTCAGTGAACGTGAGAGCAAAATTATTTAACAATATTTCGGCGGCGAATGCGGCCAATATTACCCAGTATATTGTTCGCTGGACTCCGGACGGAACGCCTGAAAGCTACGATCCTTCATTGTTCACGGCCCAGAACTTTATCCGGAATACCATTCCTTTTGACACTACAGGTACTTTCCCCATCAGCATAACCGCTGTAACGGCTGCTTGCAGTACCACCGTAACAAAGTTGTATCAGATTGCTACTAAACCGGTGGCCGGTATGGAAATCGTGAAAAAAGAACGGGCCGAACCACCTGCCGCAAACCCTTTAGATCCGGCTCCTTGTGTACCGGTAAACGTAACTGTATCGGATACTACCGAGGCCAGAGGCGGCAAAATAACCCGTAAATGGGCGGTATTGAATAATCAGGGCCAGCCTGCCACCGGGTTTATTTACATTGACAACACTACCGACACGTCCGCTACGCCGGTTTACCAGTTTACCGCTCAAGGCCGGTTCCAGATTCAATTGATCGTAGAGAACCGCTGCGGCCGCGACACTACCTCGCAAAGTGTATTGATTGCCTTCCCCGAAGTGCAATTAAGCGGCATTGGTCCGGTTTGCGGCGACACCACTATTGCGTTCACGGCTCAAAACGTAAATTACGATGCCAATTTGGGTACCGAAGTCGCTGGCTCCTTCCAGTGGGTAGTATCGGGTACCAGTGGGGCTACTTATGTAGAAGGAACATCCGCTACTTCAAAATATCCCGTAATCCGGTTTCCCAATATAGGGGATTATCAAGTCTCTGTCAGTTTTGCGAATGAGTGCGGCCGATCTAACGATCCTTCCATTGCGCAACAAGGAGATCCGAGCCAAACCGTCATCACGATAAATCAGATTCCAAATCCACCCACTATTGCGGTAGCCGGCCTAGCCATTTGCGCTGGAGAAACCGCTACTATTACGCCAACCGGTCCGGCGGGTAATACTTTTAATTATTATACCGTTGCTACGGGAGGTACCCCAGTAGCTACTGCTGCTACCTACACCACTGGTAAATTAACGCTTCCTACTACCTTTTATGTAACTACCCTTAGTCCGAACGGCTGCGAAAGCACCGGCCCTCGTACCCGCTTTGATGTAAATGTTTTTCCGGCTATAGAAAATAATACCATTTCTCAGGATCAGGAAGTATGCCAGGGTTCGGCTCCCGTTTTATTATCTGGCACTCAGCCTACCGGCGACGACAACTCCACCGGTTACCGGTACACCTGGCAATTTAGTCAGGCTGGATTAAATGGTACTTATAATACCGCTCCCGGTGTTAGTAACGGTCGCGATTATACCCCACCGGTTCTGCAGAGCAATGCCTGGTTCCGGCGCTTGGTAATCTCTGCCTCCTGTGAGCCTGATACCAGTAACGTAGTTGCTATTACCGTAAGTCCCCGAGTGGCCGGCGGTACTATCAGCGGGGAACAGCAAGTTTGCGTTAACGAACCCGTACTGCCGCTTACCGGTAGTGCTTTACCTACTGGTATTATTCAGTGGCGTAGCAGTACCAGTAGTGCTAACGCCGGCTTTGGACCTGCTACCAATAGAAATGACGAAGAAAATTACGAACCGGGTGTACTGAGTCAAACTACTTGGTTCCGGCGTTATGTTCTCTCGGCTGGCGGCGGTTGCGTCGATTCTTCGAATGTGGTACAAGTTACGGTTACGCAACCGGTAACAAATAACACCATTCTGGCCGATCAATCGCTGTGCGGTGGGGAGCGGCCGGCGCCGTTAACGGGTTCAACTCCGCAAGGGGGCACCCAGCCGCTGCAATTTATCTGGGAAAGCAGTACCACCGGGCCAACCAGTGGCTTTACTGCCGCCACCGGCACCAACAATACCGCTAACTACAACCCACCGGCAATTACCATTACTACCTGGTTCCGGCGCGGTGTTCTTTCGGGAGGGTGCGATACCAATTACAGCAATGCTGTACAAATAACGGTTTTACCGGCTATTACGGCTAATACCATCAGTGGCACCGAGCCGGCCGTGTGTGAGAATACGGCACCCCAAACCTTAAATGGTTCGGCCCCGGCGGGCGGCAATGGCACTTACACGTATTTATGGGAAAGCAGTATTACCAGCGCTACCGCGGCTTTTGCGCCAGCCGCTGGTACCAATAACACCCAAAATTACACACCGCCGGTTATTACCCGCACTACCTGGTTCCGGCGGACCGTGATTTCGGATAATTGCTCCAGTGTTTCGGAAACGGTACAGATAGATGTTACGCCTTTACCTACCGCACCGGTGGTGCAGGCTGCCAATGTTTCCACTTGTACCGATAGTACCGCCACCCTGGTAGCTACTGGTCCGGGTGGCACCTACCAATGGTTCGAAACAGCTACGGGTGGTAACATACTTTTTGAAGGAGCTACTTTTGTAACGTCGCGGTTACGGCAAACCACCACGTACTACGTGCAAACGGTTAATCAAAACCAGTGTGTGAGTCCAACCCGTACCCCAGTTACGGTAAATATTGTTTCCATTACCGCCGATGCAGGCCGCGATACCACCATTATTGAAGGCAATACCATGGAACTGATTGCCCGGGGCGGGGTACGGTACCAATGGGAACCCGCCGCGGGCTTAAACGACCCGAATGTGCAGCGGCCGGTGGCCCGCCCAGCCAAAACTACTACCTACAAAGTTACCGCTTACTCCGAAGAAGGCTGTTCCGCTACCGATGAGGTAACTATTACGGTTATTCCACGGGTAATAATTGTGAACACTTTTAGCCCGAACCACGACGGCATTAACGAAACCTGGGAAATTCAGCAAATAGAAAATTATCCGCAAGCAACCGTGGAGATCTTTAATCGCTGGGGTACCAAAGTATTTACCTCTGATACCGGCTATAAAAAAGCTTGGGATGGTACGTATAATGGCCAGGATCTTCCGTTAGCTACCTATTATTACATTATCCGCCTGGATAATATTTCTAAACCTATTTCGGGTAATGTTACGCTCGTCCGTTAAGATTATTGTATGAAAAGAATTTTATTAATTACTGCTCTATTGGTTGGTTGGGTAACGGGAGTACAGGCGCAGCAACGGCCGCAATTTAGCCAATACATGCTAAATCAATATTTGTTTAATCCGGCTGTCACGGGGATAGAAGATTATACCGATGTACGAATGGGCACGCGCTACCAATGGGTGGGCCTAGATGGGGCGCCCGTTACGTATTACGTGAGTGCTCACACCCCGCTCAACAAAGAAGCGGCCAGCGTTAAAAACCGGTATAATAACAAAACGCATACGGTTAATCGCAATCGCTTTTACAAAGCCCGGCCGCACCACGGTGTGGGTATTATGGCCAACGTAGATAAAACCGGAGTTTTGCGCCGTACCAATTTAACCGGTAGTTACGCTTTTCATTTACCGGTTAGCCATACCATTAACGTTTCGGTGGGGCTTTCGGCCGGGATGATCCGGAATAGTTTAAATACTGCGGAGGCAACGTTCATTAACCCGGCTGATCCGGCTATTACCGCTGACTTTGTAAACAAAACGTATTTAGACTTGAACTTAGGCACCTGGATTTACTCCCAAGATTTTTTCGTGGGTTTAGCTGGCGCCCAACTCGCCCGGGGCCGTACTGATTTAAATAATTCACCCATCCAGAAAACCCCCGGTGTAATACAACGACATTTTTACGCCACAGCCGGCTACAAGTTCCGTTTAGGCAACGATTTGGCCTTAGTTCCTTCGGTGATGATGAAAATGGCGGGCCCCAGCCCTTTTTCGGTAGATGCTAATTTACGGGCTATTTACGCGGACCGGGTTTGGGCTGGTGTTTCGTACCGGAGCCAGGAGTCTTTTGCCGGATTGGTGGGCTTAAACATTAGCTACCTCATGGATATTGGGTATTCCTACGATTATAACAACTCCGATCTAAGCATAAGTAACACCGGTTCGCACGAAATTGTACTGGGCTTGAAGTTATTTAATAAAGGCAAGGTTATTTGTCCACAGTGGATGCAGTAATTTAGATGTTGGATGTTAGATGTTCGATAAAAATTTAAAAAAATACTATGAAAAAACTTTTTACGCTACTATTCTTCTTATCGGCTACCACTATTCCGGCTGCTCTGGCCCAACACGCTAGCTGTTGCACCAAGCCTAGTGAAGTTTCGCAAACTTTTGCGATGCTGGTAAGCACTGATAAAAAATTTGTGATGGACCACGCAAATCCCCTACCCTACACGCACCAAAGCGAAGTTGGTAAAATGATTACCTTTACCACCGCTGATGGCCAGACTGGCAAAGGCTACGAATTAAAAGCTTCGAAAAAATCAAACAATTACTTGTTCGTTTACCAGGAATGGTGGGGTTTAAATGATCACATCAAGAAAGAAGCCGAGAGTTATTACAATGATTTAAAACAAGAAGTAAATGTAATTGCCGTGGATTTGTACGATGGCAAAGTGGCGGCCTCCCGCGAAGATGCCATGAAATACGTGCAGGGAGTTAAACCTGCCCGGCTCGAAAATATCATCAAAGGTGCACAGTCGTATGCTGGACCTCAGGCCAAAATAGCTTCTATTGGCTGGTGCTTTGGCGGCATGTGGTCCTTGCAATCAGCCATAATTACGGGTAAGCAAAATGTAGGCTGTGTAATGTTTTACGGAATGCCCGAGAAAGAAGTAGCCCGCTTGAAAACTTTAAACAGCGATGTACTGGGATTTTTTGCCACCGAGAAAATGATTTCGCAAGAGGTAGTACAGCAGTTTGATGCCAACATGAAACAAGCGGGCAAAAAACTGACTTACAAAATCTACGATGCACCGCACGCTTTTGCAAACCCCAGTAACCCGGATTATAACAAGCAATTTGCCACCGAAACCCACCAACAAGCCGTTAAATATTTCACGGGCAAATTTAAGTTAAAAGCGTAAACGAGTAATTATTGGTTTTCCAAGTA
This sequence comes from Adhaeribacter pallidiroseus, assembly GCF_003340495.1. Lineage (NCBI taxonomy): Bacteria > Pseudomonadati > Bacteroidota > Cytophagia > Cytophagales > Hymenobacteraceae > Adhaeribacter > Adhaeribacter pallidiroseus. The sequence goes on along the minus strand of NZ_QASA01000001.1, from coordinate 735,978 downwards.
CCCGGTATTTGTGCTAAATTTTAAAAAATCAAGGTTGTGCTCAGAGGGTTTTACTAACTCCGGGCACGACCTTATTTTTTTAAATTTTAACGAGACAACAGCCAAATATTAGGTAATTAATTACCAATGACTAACCCGCAATAAATGGGTAAAACTGTTAATTGAAATCTCCGCGATTCGGCCATTTTTTAAATATTCAATAGAACTGCTGTTATAGGTCAATCATTAACAATCGGTTAGCTAAAATGCGAAACCTACGTTAAAGTGCATCCATTTATGGCGGCGGCTGTTGGTAAACTCCGGCGAAATAAAGTTAACAGCTGTTTCGAGTCGTAAACCTTTAACAATTAGAGCCAAGCCGGTTTGACTTTCCAGCACGGTGCGCGAAATCTGGGAGGCTTCCAGAGTGTATACATTATTTGCATTTAAAAAACCGCCCTGCATGGTAGCATTATACCCCACCAACCTTCCTTGGGTGCGGCCAAAAGCATACAGTTGCCATTTGCGTAAATTGGCCTGGTTCCTTGTTGTTTTATTACTGATGCCCAGATCTGAAAAATAAGAGTTCATCCACCCCAACCGGACCATAGCCCCGGCCGTTGCATGGGTATATAAAGTACCCAGACTCCCTCCTGCTTCCCCGATTATTTCCAGTGGTTTAGTATGTACAATTCCTTTCTGATATAATACATTATAATTTAAGATTAAATCCGTTTTAATCTGGTATTTCCAGCCTTGCGGTATCCCGTGGTGCAGGTACTCGTGAATTTTTCGTTGAAACTTACCTGCCCCGGTAGCCGGCCCGATTATACCTAAGTCTAAAGAACTGGTAATTCGTTCTTTTTTAATTTTATGAGTAGAACCGGCTAACTGATTTAAAAACATATACGAAGCATAGGGCCGGTCGCCGATCCGTATTTCCGGGTCCCGGATGTTCGTGGGAGTAAATCCGTCGTATTTATAAGCCAACCCGTAAAACTTTTCAGCCCCCGTGTTTTTAGACGTAAGCAAGATTTTATTAATTATTGATTTTTGAAAAACCGGGTTAAAATGAATTACGCCAATCCCTTGCGTATAATAATAATCCACCTTAAAAGTAGCATCGTTATCAAAAATAAAGTAGAACAGCTTATCCTGATTTACAAAAACAGAATCAGCGGAGTATTGAGCAAAGGCTGGTAGAGAAACTTGTAGAAAACAGAAAAACAGCGATAAACCAATAATCGGTTTGAACAAAAAATTTAAAAATAATGCGTCAGGTGCAGACCAACTGCGAAAAAATTTAAAAATATACGCCATCATATTAGAAAACTGCCTACTTACCTAAAGGTTTAGAACTACTAAACCGCTGCGAACCGGCAAAAAACGTTACAAAACTTTATAACCACCTTTAAAATTAAAAGATTTTGAAAAATACCGAATCACCACTCACTCCTTTACCCGACGAACGATTAAGATGGGTAGAATCTGTAGCTCGTTTAATGGACAGTCAGTTCCGGTTCCCGGGTACTAGTTTTAAATTCGGGTTAGATCCCATACTGGGTTTTATTCCGTTGGCCGGTACACTTTCTACCTACGCAGTTTCGGGTATACTGGTCTTTACCATGGCGCGTTACGGGGTAAGCCGGAAAGTGGTAATTTTGATGTGTTTTAATATAATTCTGGATGCCCTATTAGGCAGCATTCCGTTAATCGGGAACATTTTTGATTTTGCTTACAAGGCCAACGATCGCAATGTGCGTTTGCTGCGCCGGCATTACCAGGAAGGAAAATATAGTGGCACCGGTACGGGAGTTTTGATTCTTATTATGGTGTCTTTACTGCTGGTACTTGGGCTTATATTTTACGGCTTGTGGGAGCTCGGAAGCTTTTTGTGGCAATACGCACACCACACCTGGAGCACTTACTAAGCCAATAAAGCCAGTGCTTTTTTCTTCATTTTTTAAAATTTTTTAGAAAAATAGGTGATTATAAAGAGCCTGGTATTATCCGTGATGGCGATTCAGGTAAACTTGATCTCAGAACCAAAAGCTCTAAATAAAAATCAGAACTACATTTTTAATGTCCTTGCGGTGAAATCTATTTAGCTGACTTGTTAAATAGATTCCGCCACAAGGATTTATTATTTTTACTATTTACTTGCTAAAGAACCGGTAAACCGAGCTAGTGCGGTAAGTTTTACCGGGTTCCAGCATTATAGAAGGAAAATTTGGTTGATTAGGTGCGTCCGGGAAATGCTGGGTTTCTAAACAGAAAGCAGTCCGAAAATCGTCTTTGGCCCCACCTTTAAAGGTGTTTTTACTTTGCATAAAGTTACCACTGTAAAATTGTAAGCCGGGTTCTGTAGTAAGCACATCCATGGTTATGTTGCTTTTATCGCCGGTTACCCGGGCGGCCATGTTTAAACCCTGGGCTTTATTCTCGTTAAGTACATAATTGTGGTCGAAGCCGCCGCCATTTTTTAATTGTTCGTTTTTTGCTTCGATGTTGGTACCAATGGCCAGCTTTTTCCGGAAATCAAAAGGAGTGCCGGCTACCGGTTCTATTTTACCCGTCGGGATTAACGTGGCATCTACCGGCGTATAACGGTTGGCGTTTATTTGGATGATATGGTTTAGAATGGTACCGCTGCCTTCGCCGTTTAAATTAAAAAAAGCATGATTCGTCAGGTTCACCGGTGTTTTTTTATCGGTGGTGGCCTCATAGTCCATTTTCAATTCGTTGTTGTCGGTTAAAGCGTAAGTAACTTTCACGTTCAGGTTACCCGGGAAGTTTTCTTCCAGGTCTTTCGACAAGTAGGTCAGTTCCAAAGTATGATCGTTGGGTTGGGTAGCGTTCCAGACTACCGCCTGAAACCCGTTTTTACCGCCGTGCAGAGTATTGGGTCCGTTATTGGTAAAAAGCTTATACTCCTTACCATCGAGGGTAAATTTACCATTGGCAATGCGGTTACCTACCCGGCCAATGGTAGCCCCAAAATACGGCTCGGTCGACGCTTCGTATTCGGCGGCGTTTTTAAAACCCACTACCACATCGGTCGGTTTACCATCTTTATCCGGCACGATTAAACTTACCAAACGGCCACCATAATTGGTAAAAACGGCTTGGGTGCCTTTGCTATTGGTTAAAGTATATTGCTGTACTTCGGTACCATTTTTTAATTTTCCGAAAGATGTATTATTTGTGGAATCAGTTGAAACCGTAGTAGCCGAAGAATCGGTTTGAGTGCCTGAAGCGGTAGTAACTGATTCCGTTTGATTCTGCTTGGCATTGCAAGCGGGCATTACGAAACTACTGGTGCCTAAACCCAGGAGCATTAAAGAATTTTTTAAAAAATTGTTCATTTTATACGATTGTAAACATCTAATTAATTTGGTACCACCGGAAAAGCTACAATCCGGACTTTGGTACAACCATACGGCACCAAGGTTATCTTCTCTACGTTAGATTCTACTTTACCGCGGTAAATTCCGGTACGATCGGTTACTGGTTGAGGGGCTACATCGTTCACAATTTGCCAATCCGGTATTTTCTTGGCCATAGCCGTAATTTCAAGGGGAGCATTGGCCAGGTTCCAGACAAAGGAATCCGATACGGGTTTACTGTTTTTAACCTGCAGGTTTTTGGCAGGTTCTTTCACTGTATTTTGCAGCAAACCGTAGTTCCAGGCCGATTTTGGAAACACATTCCAGTAATTGCCTTCTTTTTCATCGGTTCCTTTTTCCCATTTTTCTTCCAGTTTTAGCGCGTAAACTAAGGGGCCCCGTTCGATACTCCGGGAATTACGGCCCCAGTTACTGGTGGTTACTTCCATGGGTAATTGCAAGAGTACTTTATCTTTATTTTTCCAGGTACGATTCAGGGTAATAACCCCGGCATTTTGCTGGGCTTCCACGGTTTGTCCGTTTATTTTAACTACTGGTGCCTGGCACCAGGCGGGTACGCGCAGCTGCAAAGAAAATGCAGCAGTGTTTTTGGTAGAAATTTCAAAATTAATAACATCCTCGAAAGGATAATTGGTAACCTCGTTAATGGTTACCGCGGTGTTGTTTTTGCCGACTTTGGTTTTTAACTGGTTGGGACTATAAGCCATGGCAATTACTCCCTGATCCGCGGTGCCGTACCATAAATGCTGCGTAAATTTGGTCCAACCCTGGTGCATGTTGGCTAAACAACACGTATAACCACTGCGCATGCCGTACACGTTGTTCATTTCGCGTTCAAAGGGTAACGAAAAATTAAAAACGCCCCGCTTTACCTGCACCTGGTTCGCGATCTGAAAATATTGCTTGGCATAATAATCATCGGTAGTTTGCGTCGGCAACGCATTAAAAGTCATGCGTTCCAAAGCATCGGCGTAGCGCAGATCACCGGTGATGCCAATTATCTCTTCCAGCGAAAACATGGTTTCCACGATCGTGCATAGTTCAGTGCCTTGCGTTGGATCGTTGCCGTGCAAATCTTCATCGCTGGAAAAAATACCCATGGGTAAGCCGTGCAAAGTCATTAAATCGTTAAAACCGGTATTTAAAGCCGTCAAGTATTTTTTATCTTGTGTACGCTGGTAATTAATGGCGGGCGCTTTTATCGCCATAGCTACATTTACGCCGTGCCGACGCATCCACTGTTCATCGTTTTGCTGCGTGGCCGCCCCAATTACCCAATCGCGGTTGCCCAACCAGGTACTCCAGGCAAAAGATTGCGACTCAATTAAACCGGCCAGTTCCAATAAAGAAGGGTCTTGGGTGATGCCGTATAACCATTGCACCAGCATTACATTTTCGGTTCCCCGCGATTCGGCCCAGTCTGTCCATTTACCAATCGGGCATTGCTTTAAAGACTTAAGCTGATAATTGAAATACTTGGTGAAAAACGGAATTACCCGCGAGTCTTGCGTGGCGGTGTAATATTGATGCATTACCTTCAACATTACCATTTTGGGCCACCAATCTTCCCCTTGCCCGCAATTTTCGGCGGTTACTTTTACGCCTTTTTCCCGTTCTTCTTTAGTGATCGGGCCAAAATAGCCGGAGGGCCGCTGATTATCCAGGGTCCAGTTAATGTAGCGGAGCACTTTGGTTTGTAAAACTTTATCTTCGAGTAAGTAGGCCAAGGGCACGGCCCCGTCGAGCCAGTAAGGTGTTTCTTCCCAGGCATCGCCTTTGCCGCCGAGCCAGCCATTATCGTTTTTTACTTTCGGGTAAATTTCGTCCAGATGGCCAGTAGTGCCCTTGCGCATAATCTGCAATTGGTGGTGCAACCAGCCTTTGGGATTAATGGCGCCTAAGGGCAAGGCCTTATAGACTGGCGCAACGTACGAGGGTGCTATCGCGCTACTCTCGGTTTGATAAAGTTCAACGGGCTTAAATGAAGTACAAAACAGGAAGGTTAAAGAAGAAGCGAGCATTTTATACCTCATAAAAATGGAAAAAATTTAAAATTTTTGTTTTTTTAGAAAGCAAGAGATATACCTACAGCGAAGTTTTGCAACCTGCCATAAGAAAGTACCTACTGGAACTTACCCGTTGGTAGCAACTATTTGATTAATCCAGATTTTCTACTTTAAACCAGTCGAAAGTAGCCGTGGTGTTAGTTGGGCCTTTGGCGAATAGTCCGGTACGCACGCCCCGGTCCCAGGGCGGCAAGTAGGCCGCATCAATGGCTTGGCCTTTGTTGAACTGGTTCCAGGCCGTGCCGTTGGTGCTCCAGGCAAATTCTAATTGGTCGCCTTTCCGAGCGGTTAGTTTTAATTGTACTGTGTTTTCGGCAGGAGCCTTTATTTTATCCAGTGTGGTTAATTTATTGTCTTTCACGGACCAAAGGATCAGATCGCCTTTGCTGACGCTTACCCCAACGGCGTTGCTGTTATCGCCTACGGCGGCCAGGCCGGCGGTAGCACCATTGGTGAGGCTGCTTTTATCCAGCAAAGTGGTAGTGGCATAATCGCCGGTTAAAGTGCGTTGAGCCAATACGGTACCCAGAGCAGCCGGCGAAGCTTTTACCAGCAGTTGGCCGTTTGCTTCCGGTTTTAACTGGTATGCTGGTTTTTGATTAACCGGCCATTGCCAGCTTTCGGACAAAGCTTTTTGGTTAAACTCATCGTTTAGGTTGTAAATATCGGGCGCATTCTGGTTTAAAGGGGCAGCAGCGGCGGTACTGGGTGCATTTTTGGCAAATTGCGGCCAACCATCTTTGTTCCAGGTAATTTCGTCGAGTAGGCCCTGCCGGCCCGGATACACAAAATCATCCTTTTTATAAGCGTGATACAGGTAAAAGTCCCGCCCTTGCGCATCCGAAACCACCGAGCCGTGACCGGCACACTTCCAGTTGTCGCTTTGCTTTAAAATAGGATTAGCGGCGTATTTTTCCCAAGGTCCGCGTAACGTTTTGGAGCGGGCTACTCCTACCCCGTAGGTACAGCCCCGGCCGCAACAAGCATCGCCGGAATAGAAAGTATAGAAATAACCGTTTTGCTTTAATATAAAAGGCCCTTCTACCAGGCCGCCTTCCCAGGTTTTCGGGTCGTTGCGGAACAGTTCAAATTTTTCACCAACTAAGGCGGTACGATCTTCTTTTAATTTTTGCCCCCAAATGGGAGTAGGTAACTTTTGGCTGTTGCCGTCTTCTTTCCAGACCATGTATAACTCGCCTTTTTCGTCGCGAATCGGGAAAGCATCAATGGAGCCTACTTCCTGGCAAACCAACGGACCAAGATCGGTATAAGGGCCGGTGGGCTGGGTGGCGCTGGCAACTCCCACACATAAATTACCGCCTTTTTTCTGAGCGGTGTAGTAAATATAATACTTACCGTTATCGTAAGTAATTTCGGGAGCCCAAAAATGAGCATCGGCCCAGGCAGGTCCTTTTTCCGGAAAAACATGCCCTACTGTTTCCCAGTCCACCAGATTTTTAGAATGCAGAATGGGGTACAAAGGCGCCCACTCCGACGAAGTAGCCGTGGCCCAATAATCGTCGCCTACCCGCACCACCGATGGATCGGCGTAATCGCCGGGTAAAACCGGATTGTTGTAAGTAACGGCTGTGCTTTTAGCAGATGAATTGGTAGTATTGGTTTGTCCGGAAGTAGCTTCCTTGGTTTGGTTGGTATTACAGGAAAAAACACCTAAACTGAAAAGTACAAGCAAAATGTTTCTCATGATTTTTTAAATTTTTTCGTAATTCAAGCAGCAAGACGGCCACTTACAGATTATACTACCTTCCTTTTGCTCCAAAAATTTTCAAACGATCAAACTTCCGGACTACTACCTGGTCAACAAACCAAGGTTTGTTAAAACTGTTTTATCAAAAACCGGTTACTTCAAAGGCCTGCTGGCTACTCCATCAAACGTAATTTTAACCGGTTTAATCAGGCCTTTTTCATCAAAGTACATCCGGTCGATGCAGGTTACGCGGTGGTTGCCATCGGTTTCGTCCAGCGGGCGGCGGTGATACACCATGTACCATTCGTCTTTGCCGGGAACCTGAATAACCGAGTGGTGCCCGGCGCCAGTAGCTACTTTGGGGTCTTGCTGCAACACGGTACCAATCCGTTGAAAAGGGCCAAAGGGCGAATCGCTAACGGCGTAGGCTACCCGATAATCCGGGCCGGTCCAGCCACCTTCCGACCACATGAAGTAATATTTACCGTTGCGGATAAACATGAATGGACCTTCCACGTAGCCTTTGGGCGTAATTTCTTTAAAAGTAACGCCGTCCGAAAACGGGGTAAATCCAGTAAAATCACTTTTTAACTTGGCAATGTTGCAGCGGCCCCATCCCCCGTAGATCATGTAATACTGGCCATCTTTATCTTTAAACACAAACTGGTCGATGGGTTGCGCTTTGTTGTGGATTTTGCCAATTAAGGGTTTACCCAGTAAATCCTTAAAAGGTCCGGCTGGGTTATCGGCTACCGCTACACCAATACCCCCTACTTCCTTGGCATCGTCGTGAATATCGTTACCCCCAAAAAACAAGTAATACTTATTACCTTTTTGAATAACGGCCGGCGCCCACATCGCTTTTTTCACCCACTTTACCGATGCCGTATCGATAATGCGGCTGTGTTTGGTCCAGGTTACTAAATCCGGCGACGAAAAAGCATCGAGGTGCACTTGCCGTTCGTACGGAGCTGAATAAGTAGGATACACCCAGTACTTATTTTTAAAAATAATGCCTTCCGGATCGGCGTACCAGCCCGGGAAAATAGGGTTACCTGATGTTTTTTTGCTTAATGGAGATTTTACCGTTTGCTGCGAAAGTACGGGGAACGCTGAGTAAAGAAAAATGCAGCAGGCAAATAAAGATTCTTTAAATTTTAAAAAATTCATAATTAACTATTAATTATTTATTTATTGGACTTAATCAAATTGAATCAGGCACAATTAATCTTTATTTAACTTTAATTAATTTACCTGTATTTATGGTTATATGTAAATTAGAATAATAAGTGAGTCTAAAATTTAAAGTATCCTTCTCAGATTCTTTAAATTCAATAACAACATCTCCAAAAGATTTATTAAATGAACTATCTAAATAATTTTTTGATGGATAATCCTTAGCATCAATTAAATAAGTCACTGGTGAGTTTTTATCAACTTGTGTAACTCGAACAATCTTCCCATTAATCTTTTTGCCATTGTTTACTTCCTTCGTGTATGTGCTTCCACGGAAAGTTATAATATAATTTTGACTGATCTTGTTCCTGTTTTTCTTATCGAGTATAACCGTATAATCTCCACTAATTTTAAAATTATTGTATTGATATAATGGATAAAATAGTATAAAAGCTATAATAATAAGCTTCATAATTCAGAAACCTATTACTGAATAAAATAGTCAATTACCATCACGCCCATAATACCCACGATAGAAACCAACGTTTCCATCAGGGACCAGGACCGGATGGTTTGCTTAATGGATAGATTAAAATATTCTTTAAAAAGCCAGAAACCAGCATCGTTCACGTGCGAAAACATGAGACTACCGGCGCCAATAGCCAAAACCATTAGATTAGGATCTACAGATATTTGTTTCATGAGCGGCGAGATAATACCGGCAGTAGTTAAACCGGCCACCGTGGCCGATCCCAGACAAACCCGGATAATAGCGGCAATCAGCCAGCCTAATAGTAAAGGATGCAAGGTCCAGCCTTGCAATACCGAAGCAATTTCGGCGCTGACGCCGCTGTCCAGTAAAACTTGTTTTAAAATACCGGCCCCGCTCACGATTAGTAAGATCATAGCTACGTCTTTCACGGCATCGCCGTAAACGCCCATGATGGAAGCCATGCTGCGGCCCTGGTTCAGACCTAAGGTAACGGTAGCTAGAATTACGGCCAGCAACATCACGATATTGGGTTCGCCCACAAATTTCAGGGTTTGACTCAGAAGGCTATCTTTCGGCACGAAAACCAAAAACAAGGTGGTAAACATGAGCATGAATACCGGAAATAACGACGACAACAAGCTATTGGTAACACCCGGCAGTTTCTCGGCGGGAATGTTCTGCACCACGAAACCTTCCAGGGGTTTGGATACCATATTTTTTAAAGTTTTCGCGAATAGTGGTCCCGCCACAATAATGGCTGGTACCGATACCATTAATCCGTACACCAAAGTCCAGCCCATGTCGGCTTTAAATTGCGTTACTAAGGCTGCGGGCGAAGGGTGCGGCGGCAAAAACCCGTGCGTTACCGATAAGGCCGACAACATGGGCACGCCAATGTACACCGAAGGCAGTTTGTAGGTATAAGCCACCGAAAAGATTAACGGAATCATGAGCACAAAGCCCACGTTGTAAAACAACGGAATACCCACTACCAACCCCGTAATCATTAAAGCCCAGTGAATGTATTTCTCCCCAAACGCCGACATCATGGCGTTGGCAATGCGTTGGGCGGCTCCACTTTCGGCCACTAACTTACCCAGCATGGCCCCTAACACCACCACAATTACCAACGAACCCAAAGTGTCGCCAATCCCTTTCTGCACCGACGCATTAATAGCCGATAAAGGAATACCTAAACCCAAACCCGTAAAAATAGAAACGATTAAAAAGGCCAGAAAGGCATTTACTTTACCCCAGGTAATTAATAAAATAAGCGAAATAATGCAGAGAAGAACAACGAGTATCGTCATTGGGTTGGAGGGTTGGAAAGTTGAAAAGTTGTAAGGTTGAAAGGTTAGTAAGTTGAAAGGTTAGTAAGTTGAAAGGTTAGAAAGTTGAAAGTTTTAAGGCTGGAAGGTTGAATAATTATTTTTCAATTAAAATAACGAGTTGCCGGATACCCTACTCCCCTAAAATTTTAAAATCCCAGCGCTAAAATAAGGCAGGTTGTCATTTTAAGTTGTCTTAGCCTTTCAGGCTCCTACCTTGTACCCTACCTACACTCATTCTTCCCACCTTACAACTTTTAAACCTTCTAACTTACCAACCTTCCAACTAAATTAATGCGAATCGCGGCTGACTTTATCGCCGGAGCCACCTACCAGAAAATCCAGGTCGGCGCCTTTATCGGCTTGCTGCACGTGTTTTATGTACATATTCACGTAGCCGCGGTCGGCTACCGGCGCCGGTCTTTGCCAGTTTTGCTTCCGTCGGGCAATTTCTTCTTCCGATACATCCAGGTGCAAACGGCGGTTGGGTACGTCGAGCTCAATAAAGTCCCCGTTTTGCACCACGGCCAACGTTCCGCCAATGGCGGCTTCCGGCGAAACGTGCAGCACTACCGTACCATAAGCCGTACCGCTCATGCGGCCATCCGAAATCCGCACCATATCTACCACGCCTTTTTCCAGAACTTTTTTCGGTAAGGTCATATTACCCACTTCGGGCATGCCGGGGTAGCCTACTGGTCCTACATTTTTTAAAACCATAATACAAGTTTCATCAATGTCTAAATCCGGATCATCCACGAGGGCATGGTAATCTTCGATGGTTTCGAAAACCACAGCCCGGCCACGGTGCACCATCAGCTCGGGCGATGCGGCCGAAGGTTTAATTACCGCACCATTCTCGGCCAGATTACCTTTTAACACTGCAATACCGCCTTCTTTAATCAGGGGGTTGGAAATGGGGGCAATTACTTCCGGGTTATACGATTTTATTTTACCCACAATATTTTCGGCGTGGCCTTTGCCCGTTACGGTAGTGGTATGCATGTGCAGGTGTTCCCGCAATTCGTTTAATATAACCGGCAAACCGCCCGCGTAGAAAAAGTCTTCCATCAGGTATTTACCGGAAGGCATTAGATTTAAAAGTAGCGGAATTTTACTGCCCAAATCATCGTAATCTTCCAAGTTTAACTCTACCCCGATGCGGCCCGCAATAGCCGTTAGGTGAATGATTAAATTGGTAGATCCGCCAACGGCCGCGTTTACTTTAATGGCATTCTCGAAAGCTTCGCGGGTTAAAACTTTAGAAATCCGCAAATCTTCTTTTACCATTTCCACAATCCGGCGACCGGACAAATGCGCCAATACTTTTTTCCGCGAGTCAACGGCCGGAATAGCCGCCGCTCCCGGTAAGGTCAATCCCAACGATTCAACCATACAGGCCATCGTGGAAGCCGTACCCATGGTCATGCAGTGGCCGGCACTCCGCGACATGCAGCTTTCGGCGAACATGTAATCTTCCTGCAGCATTTTGCCGGTTTTCACGTCGGCGGCAAATTTCCAGACGTGCGTACCCGAGCCAATGTCCTGGCCTTGAAATTTACCGTTCAGCATTGGTCCGCCGGGCACCACAATGGTAGGCAAATCTACACTGGCAGCGCCCATTACCGTGGACGGCGTGGTTTTATCGCAACCGGTTAAAAGTACTACCCCGTCAATCGGATTACCCCGGATCGATTCCTCGGCATCCATACTGGCTAAGTTTCGGAACAGCATCGCCGTTGGTTTCAACAAAGTTTCGCCTAACGACATAATCGGGAACTCCAACGGGAAACCACCGGCTTCGTACACGCCGCGTTTTACCACTTCGGCAATATCGCGCAAATGCGCATTGCACGGCGTTAACTCCGACCAGGTATTACATATTCCAATCACTGGCCGGCCATCAAACATATCTTCCGGATAGCCCTGGTTTTTCATCCAGCTCCGGTAAATAAATCCCATTTTGTCGGTTTTGCCAAACCAATCGCTACTTCTGAATTTTGCCATATAGAGTTACTATTATTAAGAGGGAACCTTTAAGTTGATGATAAATTTTTAAAAAATCCAGTAAAAGATACGGTGGCTTTGCCAATTACGCATTATCAACCGGTTACCTCTAATTTATCGACTTGCTGACCAGCCAGTTCCCTAAACTGAGTTAAAATTTAAAAATACAGCTAAGCCGATTCTTTTTCCGGTGATTTTGCTTTAAAAAGAAAGAGCCAAACTAATACAATTTTTGCAAGTAGCGGTAGGAACGCTCAAAATTAATTAGCCAAAAAACAGCCCGCCAAATCTTACGACTGGGGCGGGCTGTTTTTTTAAATTTTTTAAATCCGGGTTGCTTCCTGGATAGATTATTTTACCTATTTCGGAAGCATTTTGATAAAATACCCTCCTACTACGGAGCGCGCCCGGAAACCGACCGATTTCCCATCGGTAGTTTCGTGCCAATCGCTTACGGGCATGCGGGTAGTGGTTTCGTTTACGTAACGGAATACCGGCTGTACTAACTTCTGGAAATCGGCGGGATTATTGGCCATAGTGGCGGTCCAGATAATCCAATCGCTTTTGGTGTACGTTTTACGGCTGTCGAGCGGTAAACCGTAATTTTGCTGCTTGGTTAAATAATACTTTATTTCTTTTTCTTCTACTTCGTCCGGGAAAATATTTAAACCCAAGAGTTCGTCCCACACCAGATTATACTTCTGGCTCCAGGTATCGGGTTTTTCAAAAACCAGGCTGTAATGGTCGCCGGCATTGGCGAGCTGCATCCACTTTTGGGCCATTTCTTTGGCGGTATTCTGGTAAGCTTCGGCGGTTTTAGCATCGCCTAACTGCCCGGCCAACTGGCCGTAACTGGCTAAACCCAGAATAGCTTTAATAGATAAGTTGGCATTGCGGGCAATGTGGCCGGCAAAATCGTCGGTACATAATTGGTTGGCCGGGTCAAAACCTTCTTTTTTTAAATATTCGGCCCAGGTGGTTAGTACTTGCCAATGTTTTTTGGCGTAGTTGGCGTTTTTTTCGGCTTTGGCAATGGCGGCAGTTAAAATAAGCATGTTGCCGGATTCTTCCACTGGCATGTCTTCGCCGTAGGTTTGGCCATTGGCTATTGGGTAGGTTCCCACATCATGGGCGGCAAAAGGTTTGGTCCATTTACCGCTTTCGGAATAATAGAAAATTGGTTCCATCATGCCTTGCAGCAACACCGGGTTATACAACAAAAACAGCGGTGCCGACGGGTAAGTAATATCTACGGTACCAATAGAACCGTTACTAAAATTTTCTTTAGAGAAAAAGAGCGGCGTGCCATTGGTATTAGCCACTAATTTATGCGCGGCAATGGCTTGGCGGTAGCTTAAGGCACAGAGTTTTGCGTAAGCTTCGCCGCCGGCTTGCGTAGCATCGGCGGATAGACGTTTATCAAAAGCGGCGCATTGCGTTACTAAATCGGCATAATCTTTTTCGGCGGCAGCCAGCATGGTTTCGGCGGTAGCTTTGCCATCGCGGCGCCACCAGGCCGGCAATTTTTTACCAAAAAACTCGACGGCGTAAATATCGTCGTACCCCACCGTTACGTGATTACTTACCGGGGTAGAGCCAACTTTGCCTAAATTTTGAACGGTAGCTAATACTACGGGTTTATCGTTGGCGGAACGAGGTTTGTTGGTATCCAGGGTGGTGGTTAAAACTCCCGACTTGGTGAATGCGGTGCGGGCCGCCGTGCCAATGGTAATGGTGGTGCCGGTTTGGGCAGCTACCGGAGTGGTTACGTACAAATAACCCCAGTCAATGCGCACATCGTCGCCTTTTTTACCCAGAACTTTTTGCTCACTGGTACCTACGCGCAGTACGTTTAAATTATTAGCCGTGGTTTTTTGCCAGGTAACTTTCTGATCGGGTTGGTCTACGGCTAAATCGGCGGATGCATCAAAGTAAACTTTAACGTCGTGGGTTTTACGATCGTTGGCTTGGGCTTGCCAGGTAATGTAAGAAGCCGGCCGCGACAGAATATCGAGTTTGTTTAAAAGCAAAGGAGAGGTAAAAGTTACTTTTAAATCTACTGGCCCCACCGTGAAATCATAAATGCTCTGGGTGGCGTTTACCTGCACCGATTTCTGAGCAGCCTTATCTACCGTAACGGTAACGGGTAACTCTTTTACCAAGCCAAAATCAATTAACGAAGGGCCGGCGGTATTTTTCACGTGCGCCGCTACCAGGTTTCTGCCTTTTTTCAAGGAAGCTTTTACTTCCGGTGTTAAAGAATATTGCTGGTATTTGTTCGTAAAGCAGGCACATTCGTAAGCGGGCAAGCCGTTAATGTATAATTCCACGTTATCGTCGTGAAACATGGTTAAAATTATTTGCTCCGGATTTACGGCGGGCAGGTTTATTTCCCGCCGCAGCCAAACTTCCTCGGTGTTCCAGGAGGTAGTTGGTTTCGGGTTCATGTTATCGGAACCTAAAGAACCTTTACCAGCTTGCCAGGCAGTGGCGCTAAAACCTGGTTTCATCCAGTCATTGCCGGGTTTTTCAAAAGTATAATGCACCGGATAAGCTTCCGAAACGGCCGTAGGTACAATGGTTTGGTAAACCGGTGCTTCCGCCCCTAAGAACTGGTACGTTTTCCCATCCACCCGGATTAATCCGTTTATCGGCTGATTGCGGCCAGTCCAGTGCTTGGTTGGTTCTTCGTTTAACTTGTCCGTGAACGACCAAACGCTGGTATACGGATCAATGGTAATCAAGGGCACCGCCGGCGGACGAACGTCCTGGGCTTGGAGCCCCAGAACTTGCAAGAAGACTATAAAGCTGGCAACTAGTTTTTTCATTATAAAAGGATTACTCTGGAATTTAGATTGAATTTAAAAAGCTTGTAATCATTACTTGAGGGAAGTTAGTTTTAGCAAAAGCGTTCATGTTTAAAATTTAAAAATCTTGCTTCTCGAAAAAGATTCTGGTATCGATATTCCTGCAAATAGAAAAAACCGGCTATTGCATGAGGTGTAGAAGGCCGGCGGCCGTAGCATGGCTTATGCACCTTGTTCTGCCTTGTTTTTATTTTGATACGTGCACTTTGTTGTACTCAAACTTCTTCTCTGATAGCTGCTTGAAATTAAGATTTCTATCAACTGTAAACCTAACCACGAGAGAGTCAACTTCAGCTTCCCAGCCAATAGAGTCATCCCTTATTGTTTCTAACTCCACATGTGTAAAGTAGTACGTTGAATCTGAGTCAAATTTGCCGTAAGCATCATATCCCCAGCCGCCATCACCTCCTGAACCAGCGACAATGCTTTTCCCGACAAGCTTGTCGTTCCTGTCATATGTTAGCAAATGCAAAGTGTTACAACAAGACTCATCCGATTCTAAGATGGTTATTGATTTTCTGGTCGGCGTGTTCTCCTGAATAGAAAAGAAGTAAAAAGTATTATAAGTTTTTTCCGAGTCTAGTGGTGCTTGGAAGTATTTATTTACCTCTTCTTTATTTAGTTCAGTAAGCTTTGATTCTCTGTCTTCCCAATTCCACTCTTTTAAACTAAAGTAGGTTTGCTTTTCTACCTTGAATCTCTGGCTGTCGATAAATTTTGATTGTTCTTCTACTGGATTATCTACTATTTTAATAGCCGCCTCATTTTTGTTTGTGCGATTGCAGCCACAGGATAGAAATATCAACAGTACAAGGTAAAAGGATATGGATTTCATATTTTAAAATATGGCATAACGCAGTTATAAAAGCAGTTTAGCCGATAAATTTTTAAAAAATCCTACGCTGGTAAGGCATAAAGCACCTACCAGCGTAAGAAACAGATTGAATAAACAGCGGCCAATTCACAAAATTTATATTACTAGATGCTGTCATACATTTTATTTTAAACTAACCAAACCCGGATTATACAATTTGGTATGCACTTCTTTTAAGCGGTTCGTAGGCACTTTAATAACTTTGCGGTCGTAAGTCATGAGGCCATTGGTCTCTATTTCTACATCGGTGGTTTGGGTATATATCGCGGCTGATAAGCCGGTTTTAATTAACTCCGACATGGTATCCATAAACTTGGAATAGCGGGCAAATAACTCCTCGGGATTTTTAAAACTCTGGTAGCCCCAGTTATCTTTTTGCTGCCAGGTGTGGCCGGTCAGCGGCAAGCCTAATCCTCCGAACTCCCCCAACACAATAACTTGTTTAGCCCCAAACAAATCCGTCCGAGGCATGGCCGGAGACGGGTAATTGTGCAAATCGATGATATGCCCTACTGGGTGAAAGTTACCGCCGCTGGCGCTGTTTACTAACCGCGAAGGGTCTTTCTGCATGGTCCAGTTGGTAATTTCGGCGGTTTTAAACTGGCCCCAGGCTTCGTTAAACGGCACCCACACCACAATGCTCGGGAAGTTGTGTAAATCCTGCATAATCTCGATCCACTCCTGCCGGTATATTTTCTCCGATTCAGGGGTACGGGTCATGTCGGCGTTCAGCATTTCGAGGGCGGGATTATTTACCCAACGGGCGCCTAAGTCGCCGCTCGGCATATCCTGCCACACCAGCATGCCCATTTTATCGCAGTAGTTATACCAGCGTGCCGGCTCTACTTTTACGTGCTTCCGGATCAGGTTAAAGCCCATGTCTTTAGTCTTCTGAATATCAAAAACCAAAGCTTCGTCGGTGGGAGCGGTATACAAGCCATCGGGCCACCAGCCTTGGTCCAGGGGGCCGTATTGAAATACAAATTTTTTGTTTAGCAGCATGCGCTGGGTACCATTGGCATCGGGCGCCATGCTGATTTTTCGCATGGCAAAATAACTTTTTATTTCGTCTACTACTTTGCCGTTACGCACCACGGCCACCCGTAAATCATACAAAAACGGCGATTCGGGCGTCCATAATTTAGCGTTAGTCACGCTCAGGGCGGCTTCCGCACCACTGGCCACTTCTTGTTCCGCTACTTTCTTTTTACCGTCCCAGGCACTTACCCGAAGTTTGTCGCTGCTTTGCGCATTCTGCACTTGGGCGCTTACGTTCAAGGTTTGCTTATCGATATCGGGAGTTTGTTTCGTAGCGGTAATGTAGGTTTTGGGTACGCCTTCGAGCCACACGGTTTGCCAGATACCGGTTACCGGGGTATACCAGATGCTTTCGGGTTTTTTAACTTGTTTGCCACGCGGTTGGGGGCCATCATCGGTTGGGTCCCAAACCCGCACGGCTATTTCCTGCTGCGTACCCGATTTTAATGCCGAAGTAATATCAAACGAAAACGGATCATAACCACCCTGGTGGGTTCCTACGGATTGGCCGTTTACAAAAACTTCGGTTAACCAATCTACGGCGCCAAAGTGCAGCAATACATTTTGCTTTTTGATTTTAGCCGGAACCATAATGGTTCTGCGGTACCACAAAACACTGTCTTTGCCGACGGTTTTGCCTACCCCGGATAAAGAAGATTCTACGGCAAAAGGTACCAGAATCTTTCCGTTAAAGGTGGTAGGTCGGGTGCTTTCCTGGCTTTTGGGTTGCAGAGCATAGTCCCACAATCCGTTCAGGTTCTGCCAGTTTTCGCGCACCATATGCGGACGCGGGTATTCCGGTAAAGGATTAGCAGGATTAACTTTGGCGGCCCACTCGGTCCGGATCTTATTACCGACTGGTTGCCAGTTGCCTGTTTGGGCCTTACTACTCGGTACCGCAAAAACAAAGACTAAAAACAAAAACCAATATTTCATTTTTTTAAATTTTCAGTTTGAAACATCAAATTAAACAAGCCCACCTGGTCCTTTAGTAATAATTATGGCTGAAGCTAAGGTTAAAATAATTTAAAAGTAAAAAGTGGTAACCAACATAATTATAAACTTGGTTTATTTATTATTCTCAACCAAATTTTTTATAGAATTGCTATTTCCCAAAGCACCATAATTTATTAGGATAGGGATAAAAAAATATTCCGGAATAAGCTTATAAAAACTTATTCCGGAATATTTTTTTTAAATTTTTTACTTTAAAGATACTTGCTGCGGCACCGAATACAGCCTTTCGGCAACACCTTCGGTTTTTACGCCAATACGGGCGTAAGTATAGCCCTTGCTTACTAAATTGGCCGGTGCATTTACCGTTAGCGTAATGGGTTGCGATAAATCCGTTATAGCGGTACCCAATACTTCGGCGCCACCGGCATTGTTATTTTGGTCCACAATAGTGGTAGTTCCTAAATACAGGTTTACCCGCTCCAGTTTGCTGCCCGCATTAATCTGTTGCAAATTAATGGTAGCTGTTACCGCATTGCCATTTTTCTGAAAGGTGGAGGTTTTGACAATAAAATGCGGCGTTACCGGCACATCTACTACCGTGGAACCCTTTACCTGCACATTAATAGTATCAGCATTGTCTAACCAAGGACCATTGCCTCTTAAACGAACCAATTTATAATCGCCGTCGAACAAGGATGCAGAAAAAGTGCCATCCCAGGCTACATATACCGGTATTTTGGTAAACAAATTGTAACCGGGCTGCCATAATTCCAGTTGCACCCCGTTCGATCTGACGCCAATGGGTTGGCCTTCGTACACCACCCGCCCCGATAAAGTGGAGGATGGCGGGTCGTAGTTGTCTTTTTGGCAACCGGTAACCAAAGTAATCACAGCAAGGGTTATAAAAATTAAAAAATTACTTTTCATGTTGCTAAATTAATGGAATGGATTTCTGATGATTTTCGGATTATTGTTTAACACTCCTTGGTCGATGGAAGAATAATAGTTGCCCATCTGAAAGTTACGCGGTGCCCGGAACCGGGGAGCCCGAAGTTTATCGAACACGTACTTATTATGCGTGGGGTGCCCCGGCCGAACTACCCGGTAAGGGTATAAAGCATAGAGCACTGCATCCGGACTAGCCTCACTGCCATTCCAGACTTCGTGGGCAATGCGCCACCGTTTTAAATCCCATACCCGGTGGTCTTCAAAGGCAAACTCTGCCCGTCGCTCGTTCTGGAGTCTTCCTAAGGTTAGCTCGGTTAAGCTATTAGAGCCAAAGCCGGCTCTTTCTCTTACCTGGTTCACGTAGCCCAATGCTTCGGGTAATAAATCTAATTCTAAAGCTGCTTCGCTAGCATTCAGTAACACTTCGGCGTACCGGAACCGGACCCACCACATATCACTCCGGATTCCGCGGGTACTGGCACCCGGGGCCGGATCAATGTATTTGCGCAGGTAAAAACCGGTATTAGACACTTCGGTTTGCGAACGCTGCGGACCGGAAGCCCCGGTCAGTAAACCACCATCGGTGTATCTGGAACCTAATACATCGGATTCTACGGTTTGGTAGTCGCTGCCATTCCAGACTTTTACGCCGGCTTGTACCTGCACCTCCAGCCCCCGGAAGGAAGTACCGGGGTAAATAACGGTACCGTATAGACGGGCATCTTTATTGGCGAAAACATCCTGTAAATTATCATAATAAATATAATCGCTGTTGTTGACCGTGCGGAGCTTTAACTCTCCCGAAGTACCATCCAGGTATTCGTAATCTTCTACCAAGTTTAAAACCGGGGTAATAATGGAAGATGATAAATTATCCTCGCGAATGTTCCGGGCAATGTTATCGTAAGTAAAGCCGTGGCGCTTGTCTTTGGATACTAAAAAGTCTTGTGCCAGAATTACTTCATTGTTGTTGGCCTTGCGCGATACTGCTTCGTAGAAATTTTCGCCCAGGTTAGGATTGCCCGTATGTAGCTGATACGTATTGCTGGTGATAATTTCGCGGGAGGCTTCCAAGGCTTTGGTGTAATACTCCGTAGCTCTATCGGCCGGAATACCTACTTCACCTCCCGGGGTAGCAATCGGAGCGGGTAACCGGCTGTTGTATTTAGCAATGGAACCGGCGTACAGCATAGCCCGGCTTTTTAAAGCAAGGGCGGTAAATTTATTCGCCCGGGTATTACTGCCCGTGTTACCCAGCTGGTCTTTAATCGCATCGAGTTCGCTGGCAATAAAGTCATACACTTCAGCTTCTTTCGCCCGGGGCTGTTGTAACGCCGAAGCATCGCCGCTAAAATCGTAAATGAGTTGGGTAGTAACGAGCGGTACGCCGCCCATTCTTTTCACCAGTTCAAAATACTGATATGCTCGTAAGAACCGGAGTTCGGCGGCAAACTGGGTTTTCTCGGCTGGTGTAAGCGTTGTACCAAACTTTTCCATGCTTTCCAGCGATAAGTTGATATCCCGGATTAAAGCGTAATCCCATAAACGCCAGCGGTCAAAACCGTAAGCAAAGATATTATTGGAACCCTCGCCATTACCCGACCACATGGCTTCATCGTAAGCCGCAAAGTTTTCCCAACCGGCATTTATTTGCGAGTGCGCAGGCAAACGATTGTAAAAATTAGCCAGTAAGCTGGTAATCATTTTGGGATCGTTCCAGACCTGTTCTTCCAGAATTACGTTAGGCGCTTCTCTCTCCAGCCAATCGTCCTGACAAGCCGACAGAGGCAGTAAAGAGGCACCAAAAATTAAAAATTTATAAATACTTTTCATGTATTCGTGAATTAAAGACCTAAAACAAAACCCAAATTAAATGAGCGTTGCTGCGGATATACCAAGCCGTTGGCCGAAGAGATTTCCGGATCTACCCCAAACTCTTTGGTGTTATCAATCGAGAAAAGATTAGAGGCATTGGCATACACCCGCAGGTTAGAAATACCTACTTTGTTAATTACTTTTTGGGGCACAGTATACCCTAATTCCAGGTTTCGCAGGCGGATGTATCGCACGTTGGTCACCCAGTAATCACTCCGTTGAAAGTTGGCATGGCCGGCATTGTCTTTGCGGATGGCCGGATACTTACCAGGTACCCACGGGCTATCGTTGTTAAACGGATCGGCCCGGTGCCAACGGTCTTCGAACATATAATCCGGCGAAGTACCATTGTTCTGGAAAGGGTACCGTAACTCCCAATCGCGCAGGAAAGATTGCATACTTGCTCCCGAAAAATCGACGAACAAACTAAATCCTTTATAAGCGAAACTGGTATTAATACCGTAGCTAAAATAAGGGTTGGCTCCTTCGGCGTAACCAATTGGCCTTTGGTCTAAGTCGTTAATTACTTTATCGCCGTTTACATCTTTAAATATTAAATCACCGGGCAATTGGGTACGGTTTCCCTGACCATCGTTATCCACCGCATAACTGTCAATTTCTTCCTGCGATTGGAACTGACCAGCTACCTGGTAACCCCAGTTGATATTGGCCCAACGATCAGTAAATGAATTGCGGTATTCGTTCCAGGAATTCCCGAACCGGGGTTTATATTGTTCCAGGTCTCTCCTTCTCGAAACTGTACCATTCACCCCTAGAGTATAGCTCAGTTCTCCTGCCTTACCCCTGTAGTTTATCACGCCCTCCATTCCCCGATGGGCATCGGAATTTAAATTAGCCAATGGAAGGGTATAGCCTACCTCACTGGGTAGCAACACATCGTATTTAGAAGCAGGCATGCCGCTCCGCTTACGTTCAAATACATCAAACTGACCACTAATCTTATTGTCGAGAACCGCAAAATCCAGACCTATGTTGGTTGAGGTATTTTCGACCCACGAAAGGGTTGTTATTGGTAATCCTCTGGGCTGCAGGCCCGTACCAGGTTCCCATTAAATACGGCGTTACCGCTGGCCCAATTATAACCCGATAAGTAACTAAAAGGGTTAACTACCCACAAGGTATTGGCCGGATTGCCGGGATCCTGATACCGGTCGCTACCGGTTTTACCGTAAGAAGCCCGCAGTTTTAAATCATTTAAAAACGAAACGCGATCTTTTAAGAAATTCTCTTCCGAAAGTTTCCAGCCCACGGATATTCCCGGAAATAAGCCCCATCGGCTATCTTTTCTAAACACGAAAGATCCATCGTAGCGGCCCAGTACTTCGAGTAAATACTTTTCTTTAAAGTTATAATATAAACGGGCAATGTAACCCGCCCGGGCTTCTACGTTCCACTCGTCCAACAGAAAATCCTGATTAGCAAAATACTGGATAGGGATGTAATTATTGGGTGGTACGGTATGCACGATCATGTATTTATTGTCTACATCCGACCGTTCGTAAGCCGCTACCGCCGATACACCGTGGCTACCGAATTGCTTGTTCCAGTTTAACTGAACCTGGGCAAACCGGTCGATTACATTGCGTTTGCGCCGCTCCCGCCACGGATTTTGATTTCCACCGCCGGGTACTTTATTATAGGTATCGGTAGCTGCGTCGTAAGTATAGGCATCGTAGGTGTACTCAAAACCATCAAAATCAAAATTGGTAAAATTGTAAGAATAGGTGGCCTTGGCAGTTAAACCAAAATTAAAATCGTACTGCGCGTACACGTTGCCTTTGATACCGCGCCAGATTTCATCTATTGGTCCGGTAATATCTTCGTCGTAGGTAGCCGGGTTTACGTTTACGTTGTGCGTCTGATTGATGTATTTCGGGTTGTCGTTCGCATAAGGTCTTTCGGTGGGCCACATGGTAAAAATACTCAGAAAAGGATTAAAATAATCGTCCAGCCCCGGTAAACCAGCCTGGTGGCGTTTCTCAATTCGTCCGCTGATTTGCGTACCCACCCGTAAACCTTTGGCAATACCCGCATCTAAATTAGCCTGGATGTTCGTCCGATCGAATCGAAAGTCTTTGATTAACGCCTCCTGGTTCAGGTGGGTAACCGATAAGTAATAATTCATGGTTTCGGAACCGCCGGAAGCACTCCCGTTTAAAAAGTATTGCGGCACGTTGGGGCGCATGATAAAATCATAATAATCGGTACTTTGATAACCTTTTTCGGTACCGATGCGCCATTTTTCCAGTTCTTCCGGCGTGATGTTGGAGGTTTCACCGCGGTTCTGCGCCGACTCCACTAAGGCCCGCTGGTGTTGGTACGCATTGGCCGGTTGGGGAAAGCGGGTAAAATTTTGCAAGCCGTAATAACCCGATAAGTTAATTTTAGTTTTTTCGCCGGCCTTGCCTTTTTTAGTGGTAACCAATATTACTCCATTAGCCGCCCGTAAACCGTAAATGGCCGCCGAAGCATCTTTTAAAATGGAAATATTTTCAATATCATTAATTCCCAGGTTATTAAACTGACCCGCATCGGAAGGCACCCCATCAATGACATACAATGGGTCACCTAAATTTCGGATTTGAATATTGGTAGTACCACCGGGCCGGGCATCGGTTTGGCGGCTGGTAATGCCCTGCACTTTACCCACCAAAGCGCCCGAAGTAGTTACGGCCGGAGTACGGGTAATATCATTGGCTTGTATTTGACTTACAGCTCCGGTAACCGTTCCCCGGGATTGTGTTCCATATCCCACAACCACTACTTCTTCTAAGGCCTTGGTATCTGGGGCCAGGGCTACGTTGATAGCAGAGCGATTATTTATTGGCACTTCTTGCGTAAGATAACCTACAAAAGAAACCACCAACGTACCGCTGCCATTAGGTACATTCAACGAATAATTACCATCCGGATCTGTTGTTGTACCATTGGATGTTCCTTTTAACAATACCGTTACTCCAGGTAAACCTTCTTCTTTTTCTCCGGTTACTTTTCCAGTCACCGTAGTTTGCTGTGCAAAACTAGGTTTACTGATGAACCCCGACATAACAAGCAGCAAACTGGCATAAAGGAGTTTTCTTTTTAGAAGCCTCAGATGGAACCAAGCTCCGGGAGGAGGTAGAATTTTCTGTACGAAGTGTTTCATAATAAAAAAATTAAAGGGTGAATTAATAATAGCAACGAGTAAATGTAAATCCGACACTAGTAAGTTTTAATTAAGTGTAAACTATACATTTTTAAATTTTAGCATGCTTTTAAGGCCATTTAGTTTAAAATGGCTGTATTATTTGCATATAATTGCTTAAGATATTTTTATTTCTAAATCACTTTTGAGAAAGACTTACAAGCAATAAAGCAGTAGAAAATAAAAAAAATTTGCTCGATATAATTAACAGCACCCGTCAACAACTTAAATTATCCTCCATCTGAGCTTTTAAAATCAACTTTCTCTCTTTGTTTAATCAGTTAACTATTATTCATTGTCACTGATTTTTTCACCACGTTATTATCTTGTTATAAATATTTTCTACTAGTATAAGATTAGTAGAAGTTGAGATTGTGCATCTTAAAAATAGCTTGCAGCAAACTGCGCAGTTCTACCAGTATTATGGTTGTTTTATATTTTCTTATTTACAAGACAACTTTCTAATAATTGCCATCCAGAAATTAATAGAATAAAGGTTTCAAATTACCCTCCAATAAATACTAGAGCGTTTTACAATGTTCCTTATTTATTTTTTAAGAATCTTTCTGTTTTTCACCAAATACTGACTGTATTTTAGCATTAATTAAATTTTAAATATAGTTATAAGATATATAAGTATTACTATGAAATCTGCTATTCGCAAATCTGAAATTCGAGAGTCGAAAGCTTTTGTAATAAATTATTTAGACGATCCTTTTTTTGATACTAATTGGCATTTTCATTCCGAATACCAATTGTTCGTTGTTTTAGAAGGCCGGGGTACGCGGTTTATTGGCGATAATATTGCGCATTTTCAGGAAGGTGAAGTGGTATTTATCGCTCCTAATATGCCCCATTTGTGGCGGAATGATGACGCTTTTTTTAATAAAAACAGTCAATTACGTGCACAAGGCATAGTAATCTACTTCCCTAACAATTTATTTGGAGATTGCCTGCTAAACAAAGACGAAATGTTAGGCATTAAGCAGCTACTCGAGAGATCAAATCGCGGAATTGAATTCCAGGGCCAAACCGGAAAAAAAATAGCCAACATGATGAAAGACTTGTTGTACCTGCCGGGCCTGGAAGGGATTATTCAACTACTGTCCATTTTAAATGTATTGTCCGAGTCCACGGAATACCAATATATATCTAGTCTAGGTTATACCAATAATGTTAAAGAAGGAGAAAAAGATCGCATGAATGAAGTATACACCTTTATTATGCAAAACTACCGGAAGAATATTTTACTGGAAGAAGTTGCCGAAATCGCCAGTATGTCCCCCACTTCTTTCAGCCGATTTTTTAAAGTCAGGACTAACAAATCTTTTACTTCCTTTTTAACAGAACTAAGGATAGGTTATGCCTGCAAACTTTTGTTGGAAGATGATAATACCATTGCCCAAATTTGTTATGAAAGTGGTTGTAATACCCTATCTAACTTTAACAAGCAGTTTAAAGAAGTTACTCATAAAACACCGTACGCGTATAAAAAAGAATACCTAAAAGCTATCTAGCAGCCTATTTAAATAAAAGGTTTTATCAACAAATTAATATCGGGTAGTTTACTCCTAACACCATTTATTTTAAAACTGGAAGCATGCAGTAATGGCCCGGACTGCTGCCTTATGGTATTATTTTAGTACTAAAATCTAATTTTTAAGCTTTGTTTTAACATGATACCTACTGATTACTGTCCTACCTTATACCCAAGGCAGTGATCATAACACCTATTCAGGTAAATTTTTTAAATTTTTACTCTACCAACCTAAAAAAATTCAAAAAATTAACACTTCGTAATAGTATTATTCAGAGAAGAATAATTTATATATACGAGTACTAAAGTTAACCTTTTATCTAATTAGATGAAAAAATGCAATAATGATAACATATTTTTCTATTAAATCGTACATCACCTCACTTAATAAAAATTACGATTGTTCTACCAACTCTAACTAACTATTAAAAAACTACAATTATGGCCGAATTAAATGTACAACCCAAAAGTAAGCGTCCCTGGTGGCTCTGGCTTCTTTTAGCTCTTCTGGCGCTAGCCCTATTATTTTTCTTGTTGCGTGGTTGCAACCGGGAAGAAGCAACTACCCCAACTAATACTGGCGCCCCCGCTGATTCTACCGCAATGGCTCCTACAGGAAACACGCTAGATTGGGAAGGAATAGATTTTGGAGCTCCTGCTGCAACTTACGAAGAAATTACTGATGCTGGTATTTCCGTACGCGGTAATGATGAATACGCTATCTACTCCGTGGATGAAACTATTTTGTTCGATACTGACAAAAATACCATTAAAGCTAACGCTGCAGATAAGTTAAAGCAAGTTTCTGAATCGATGGGAAAACGTTTTGCAAATGGCCAAGTGCGTATTTACGGACACACCGATGCGCAAGGATCGGCGGGATACAACATGCAATTAGCGGAACAACGGGCTGAAGCCGTTAAGAATTGGCTGACGCAAAATGGTAATATTACCGAAGACCGGATTTCGTTGCATCCCGTAGGCGAGTCGCAGCCGGTAGCTTCTAATGCCAGTGCCGAAGGCCGTCAGCAGAATCGCCGGGTAGAAATTGTAGTTCGGCGTGGAGACCAAGGCTAATTAATTAAAAAATTAATAAACCCAAGTTGGGAAATTACAGTATTATTCATTTTAATGTTTAATTTAATTACCTTAAAATCATGGCTTTAAACGATAATAATAACAACAATCAACTGCTGGAACTAAGTGACAGCGATTACGAAATTGCCGAAGGTCAACCGGATATTCGGGGTTGGGATGTGAAGGACCGTCAGGGTAAAACGATTGGCGAAGTAGATGAACTTATTTTCGATCCGCAATCGCTAAAGGTACGTTATTTGGTACTTGACCTGGAAGACACCAGCATGTTAGATACCGATGACAATGATGTGCTTATCCCCATTGGAATAGCCGAATTACACGAGTCGAATGATGACGTAATATTGTCTAACCTGGATGCTTCTCAATTAAGCTCCTTGCCTCGGTATAAAAAAGGCATGCTAACCCGCGATTACGAAGATTCCGTACGGAATGCTTTTTCCGGAATAGGAACTGGAGCCGCCTTGGCCGGTGCTGGAGGCGATGACTATTATAATCACGATTTTTACAACGAAGATAATTTTTACCGCAACCGTCAAGCTGGTGCCACTACAACCGCCACCGAAACAGGTGCTATTCCGATTATAGAAGAAGAACTACACCTTGGTAAACGGGTAGTTGAAACTGGAGGAGCCCGCTTGCGCAGCCGCGTTATTGAAAAACCAGTGGAAGAAAGTATTAACTTGCGCGAAGAACATGTGCATGTGGAGCGTACTCCAGTTAACCGCCCCGCCACTGAGGCCGACTTATCTAACTTCCAGGAAGGAGAAATTGAAATTACTGAACACGCCGAAGTACCGGTTGTAGCTAAAGAAGCTCGGGTAGTAGAAGAGATTTCGCTGGAAAAAGAAGTGGAAGAACGGGAAGAAACCATCCGAGATACTGTCCGCCGTACAGATGTAGAAATCGATAATTTGGATACCGATGTAGATTTAGAAAATAGGCGAACTACGGATTTAGATAACCGCCGTTCTACCGATTTATAGTTAAACAAACCAGAATAAAAAACGGCCACTCTATCTGGAGTGGCCGTTTTTTATTCTGGTTTGTTTGTTTAAGGAAGCGAATTTATTTTTTACAGATTAATTTTAAATTTTGAACGCTTTTTGGAGTGCTGAGACGAATGGTATAAATACCACTTTCTAATTTTTCAGCGGATAAACTAACCTGAACTTTTTCGCCGGCTTGAGCAGTACCTGTAGGTAAAGTTTGTACTTGTGTTCCGTTCATATCGTAAACGGCGATGCTATAGGTAGTAGTTGTGTTATAGGTAAACTCGATAGTAGCTTGTTGCTGAAAAGGATTTGGATAAGCATTTAAGCTAGCTTGCGTAGTTGTAGCGTTGGTTACCGGTTCGCTAACGTTAGTAGCCGGTACACCCGTAGTTCCGGTTTCAAGTGAAGTTAAGGGAGTGGTTGTAATTTTTTGAACTGCTCCGTAAGTTGTTCCGACCAAGTTAGTAGCATAAGCGCGAGCGTAATAGGTAATACCTGGTTTTAAGTTACTTAAGGTTGTAGTAAACGATCCTTCTCCGGCACCCATTAAAATTTTCGCGCTATTAATAGATGGTGCGGTGGCGGTAGCGCTGTACACAATACCTCTTGCTACTACTGGGCTACCTCCACTGGAAGTAACATTACCACCTAAACTTACCGTAGAAGCAGATAATACCGTGAAAGGAAGATTTACCACCTGCGGAGCCGTGATGGGGGCAACGTAAGTAATAGTAAATGTAGAAGATGCCAGATTTTTGTTGGTAGCGGCATCGGCTACTACGCCGGCCGGAACGTTGAGAGAAATCACAGCGGATGCTCCTCCGGCCACATTAACCGGTTTAATATATAAAGTGTAGTATTTGCCACTTCCGGAAAAGGTACCTTTTGTAGCATTGGTTACCGTAACGGCAGCAGCAGTAAAGTTGATTACCTCTTCAGAAAAATTAATTTTTACGGGAATATTATTAGTACCAGTAGGACTGATTACGGTACTGCTAAAAGAAACCGTTGGCGCTGATTGATCTAAAGTAATATTATCAGAAACCGATGCAGATACATTACCCGCGGCATCGCGTACTTGTAATTTTATCCACTTGCTGCCGCTACCGCTTGATAAGGTCCAGGTTTTAGTAGCGTTTACTGGCTCCCAAGCCGACCATATTATATTATCGTCGTTATCGTAAAAACGCATTGAGGTAGCATCCGGAGCAGTAATCGTAAGCGTTGCTTCGTTCTGGTTAGTAGTGGCTGCATTGTTATTTATTACCAGGCTAGCGACCGGAATTGTTTGATCAATTGTAAATTGTACAGCAGTGGTATTACCTGCTACATCGCTCGCTAATAAATTATATACGCCATCTGCACTAACCAAGGTACCGCTTACATAAGCTTCGTTGTTTAAGGTTGCTGTTCCGCCGCTATAAGTAATAGTTTTATTTGTTTTATAAATTCCGTTATTGGCTATACCATTTACAACAGGGGCTGTAAAGTCCAGGTTAATGCATAATGTACTACTAAAAGCACTAATTAAACCATTATTATAGGTGGCAGTAGCCGCCAGATTCCGGTTACCGGCTGCTAAAGCTGTTGTAAAAGTAAAGCTCCAGTTACCAATACTATCAGCTATTGTGGTGCCGGCACTTTTTCCATCAACATAAACAGTAATCAGAGCTTTTGAGCCGGCTATACCGGTTATAGTTGGTAAAGCTACATTCGTGATATTGTCAGTGGCACTGGTTCCTTTATCGCTATTAGTTGTTAAATCTAATTTAGTGGGAGCTTTTGCGGTCACTACCAGAGTAGAAACATCAATTTTTAAGACCGTTGCTGCCCGGGCCTTTGCGCCATCCGCAAAGGCAACGTACATTAAACCAGTATCGGTAAGGGCAAGAAAAACATCATTAACGGCTCCGGAAGTAAGATTTGATGTACCAATTTCTTCCCATTCTTCACCAATCAAACGTTTTACTTTTGTCTGACCCGGATTGCCCATTCCGGCAGCACTTTCCCGGTAAGCCACGTATAAGTTATTATTGTTATCGATTCCTAATGAGGCAAAATATACCCACGAATCAGAAAAGTTAGAAGCACTTACTTCTTCCCAGGTGGTACCATTAAATTGTTTTACTTTAGTTACTCCTAATTTATTAATAGCTGCGGCTTGAAATTCCCGGAAGGTGATGTAAGGAATGCCATTAGGAGCTATGTTAATGGAAAGATCAAAGGCTGCACCAACGGCTATTCCGCTGGTACCCACATTTACCCAGTTACTACCATCCCAGCGCTGTACGGCAGCTTGTCCGTTTTTAGTGATATCAGTAAATGCTACGTAAGGCGTATTTTTTGGATCCAGAGCTAATGCTAACTTTTCAGTTTGTGGCAAAGGAAAGCTACCGGTACCTACTGTTTGCCAGGTAGCACCATTTAATTGTTTTACCCAGCCTTTACCATTCTCCGTGAAAGCGAGGTAAGGTGTACCCGTTGAAGTTAATACTAATCGAAGTCCGTTCGGATATTTGTTTGTTTGCAGTCCTGTACCAACTGCAACCCAATTGGTTCCGTCAAACTTTTTTACACTTAATTGTCCATTAGTGGCATTATCCGTGTAAGCTAAGTAAGGAACATTATTAGCATCAACCGCTAGGGCTAATTCACCAGCATAATCTACCGAAATACCTTCGGCACCTACTTTCACCCAGTGTGCTCCATCAAATTTTTTAACTGTAGCCCGGCCGCTTAATAATCCGTTTGAATAAGCTACATAAGGGGTACCATTCTTAGCCAAGGCAAAGACCAGATTAGCCCCTCTTCCACCGGCAAGCTCTGTTGAATTTACATCTAACCAGGTCTGCGCCACACTATCATTAGTAAAAATCAGACAAAAAAGGCTAACTAAATAAATCAGAATTGTAGAAGTTTTTATCATAAAATAAAGATTACAGTAACACGCTTAAATTTATACCAACTATTTTTTTGTACTTTTATTTATATTACAAATGTATCAACTGGTATTTAAAGTATGAACATGGAGGTTATATTAAAAATTAAAAAACAATTATATTAAAAATATATAATACATAAAAAACAAAAAAGTACAATTTATACAAACTTGCCACAAATAACTAGACCTTAAAAAAACGGCTTTTATCTACACTGATCAGTATTTATAAGATATTTACAACAATTTTACAGTGAAGCATACTTTATTAAAATACCAAACACTTATTAATTTTTTAATTTTAATATAATTAAATACAGCTTTTATTAAAAAGTAAATATTACCAGACACTTTTAAGCATTTAGTAAATAACCAATATCAACAATTTAAACATAATAATAACATAATTGCACAATTCAAATAAACCCCGATGAAAATAAGATGTTTAAAATATTGCAACTAAAATGCAAGACATATTTATTTTTGAATGAGTGGGAAAATGCACAATGGTAAATAGGTTTAGCAAAGAGCAGCTATTTGTTTAACCTATTTACCAAGTAAAGAAGCCCCAGCTTAAAGTATTTTTAAAATTTACTCCGGCTCAGTAGCATTTCAGGGAATTACTTGATATAAAAATACCTCGAAAAATTGCTTGCAGTTAAGCAGCTAATTTTAAGTTAAGCTAAGTTGCTTATAATGAATAGGAATGTCTGAAAGTTGAAATTACAGCATTTTATTCCCGACCGGGACAATTATCTTAGTAAATCAATTTAAGCCAAGCACTTTAATTAAATTCTTGGTCGGTCAACTTTATAGCGGAAGTAAATTGATTTCTTGTTTGTAGTTTGAATTAAGCAACACGCTCTTTACACTAACTCTAGGTATAAAAAGCATTCCTTTAGCTGCTCTATTTCATCTATAAAAGTGTAAAGGCTGTTGAATAATCATACGCCTGTCTGTTTTTTAAATTTTTACTAACCATTGTAACAAAGTTGTATAGCTTAAAACGTACTGACATATGAACAAAACCTTTGTAATCTTATTACTACTCTGTTATAGTAGCGTCTTTTCCCAAACATTTAAATCAGGCAATGGCCCAACTAGTAGTTCTAATCACAAAACCATAACCCTTACGAAAGATGCTTTACAAGATAAAATTAAAGGGGGCTGGGCTGGTCAGACTATTGGGGTTACATACGGCGGCCCTATGGAGTTTCGCTACAATGGTACGCTCATTCAGGAATATCAACCTATTGTTTGGTACGATGGATATCTGAAAAAAACCATGACCGAAAATCCTGGTTTGTACGATGATATTTACATGGATCTCACCTTTGTGGATGTGTTAGAAAAAGAAGGTTTAGATGCGCCGGTGAGTTCTTTTGCTAAATCGTACGCTAACGCGGGTTATGCCCTATGGCACGCAAACCAAGTTGGCCGGTACAATATTTTACACGGTATAGCCGCACCGGAGTCCGGTCATTGGTTAAATAACCCGCACGCCGATTGTATTGATTATCAGATAGAAGCCGATTTTGCTGGCCTGATGTCGCCGGGCATGCCTAATACCGCTTCCCAGATAAGCGATAAAATTGGGCATATCATGAACTACGGCGACGGTTGGTACGGTGGAGTTTACATGGGCGCTTTGTATACGCTTGCTTTTACTTCTAACGACATAAAATATATTGTAAAAGAAGCCTTGAAAACAATTCCGGCTAAAAGCAATTACTATCAATGTATGAGCGATGTAATCCGGTGGCACGAGCAATACCCTAACGATTGGAAACAAACCTGGTTTGAGGTACAAAAAAAATGGACCTCCGATACAGGTTGCCCGGATGGCATTTATAAACCTTTTAATATTGATGCTACCGTAAATTCAGCGTACGTGATTATTGGTTTACTCTATGGAAACAGCGATTTCGGGAAAACAGTGGAAATTGCTACTCGCTGCGGACAAGATGCCGATTGTAATCCATCCTCGGCGGCCGGTATTTTAGGAACCATGTTGGGTTACAGCAAAATACCCCCGTACTGGAAACAAGGTTTAAAAGAAGTCGAGTCTTTAGATTTCAAATATACTACCATGTCGCTGAATGAAGTTTACGATATAGGTTTAAAGCATGCTTTACAACAAATAACCAGCAATGGTGGCAAAGTAGTGGGCAACAACGTTACAATCCAGCTGCAACAACCTCAACCCGTGCGTTTAGAACAAAGTTTTGGGGGCCATTTTCCGGCTAAACGCTTAAACGTTAATAAACCTTTAAAAGATGAGTATACTTTTACTTTTGATGGCAACGGCTTTGTAGTAACCGGCGAAACAGCCAAATGGGATTCTAAATCGGAGTACGTATGTAAAGCAGAAATATACCTGGATAACAAACTGCTGGAAACCGTAGAACTACCCACCAGCTTTACCGGCCGCCGTCCTGAGTTATTCTGGAAATATAAACTACCGAATGGCCAACACA
This sequence comes from Adhaeribacter pallidiroseus, assembly GCF_003340495.1. Lineage (NCBI taxonomy): Bacteria > Pseudomonadati > Bacteroidota > Cytophagia > Cytophagales > Hymenobacteraceae > Adhaeribacter > Adhaeribacter pallidiroseus. The sequence continues at coordinate 703,008 of NZ_QASA01000001.1, read as the reverse complement.
GTGTAAAAATTAAATTACTTAATCCCACTCCGGAAAACACCTGCCAACTAGGAGATATTATCACCTATTCTGATAAGCCCATGCCAACGGTAGCAGGTAAATAAAAATAAATAGGGCCGTACTCCATCTATTTAAAAATTTAAAAAAACTTGGCTATTAATAGAACAGCCAAGTTTTTTTAAATTTTTAAATAATTAATGCATCAACTACCCAAATAGAGACATAAACAAGGCTTTGCTTTATCTTATTATTTAAGAACGGTTGATGCATCATTAACCAGTTAAAATAATTTGATACTGCCGCTACCGGCTTGTTTGCTACTAGATAAAAAGGCGCTTATCTGGGAACAACCCAGGCATTTAAACCATCCGGCGGCATGTATCATCTGAGTTCAAATGGCATGTTTTTTTAAATTTTAAACCCTCCATGCTGGCCGCTCTCCGGTCGGTACTATCCAATCGCCATCTTCTTATTCCACGGAGTAAGATACACCCCTAAGGATGAGCGTTACCATAGGCTATTTTGGTAGGTAGTCCAGACTTTTGTTCGTAACCTTCTGCGCAGATGCTAAAAAACGGAACTACGGAGAGCGGCAGCATTACTAGGATTAACCAGGTATTTGTAAAATATAGTGCTCCAGGCAATGCCTCCTAAACCTTACTAAGGTGACAGATCAAAAAAACTTTATTTTGATATTTCTGCAAGTTTACAAGCAAACCAAGCACAATAGTTGATTCCGAAGCATTTCCGTTTATAGATTCCGGTAGCGCCAGGATTGTTACCCTTTTTTATTGATTTTTTGCCCGAAAAAATAAATTTTAGATGAAATAAGCCGTTTGTGTCCTTGGGTGCAGGTTCCAAGGCGCTGGCTGAGAAGAAAAGGTTTAATGAAAAATTGTCAAAAGAATAAAAAAGAACGTCATTGATTTAACTTACGCGAAGCTTTTATTGAGGCAACAATCAGGCAATTGCATTTGTAAAAAGCCATCTGTAAGTGAGGAAATACCCATTTTTATAACACTTTATTCTACAACTTTTGCAACCACTCCGCCGCTTCTTTGCTTCCTTCGGCATGCGTTTTTACTACTTGTTGCAGTAGTTGTTTAGCTTCTTTTTTATCGCCTGGCTGGTTCCGCAGCATTAAAGTTACTGCTTTCAGGAAAAGGGCAGAATTGTTTTCTAGGTCCGGGTTATTGGCTAGTTCATCAAACTCCCGCAAGGCTTGATCATACGCCTGCGTATGCAGGTAAACGAGACCGGTGTACTTTTTAACGTTTTTATCATTGGGATATTTTTTTAAAACTCCCCGAAAATAGCCCAGAGCGGTATTAAATTCCTGATTATTATAAGCAGTAATGCCAATGGCCAGGCTATCCTGATTGGTATCTTTCGCGTGGTGCTTTCCGGCCACACCAAATTGCAGCGTGTCGTCCGGCACACTCACCGTTTGGCTAATTTGTTGTAAATGCTCTTTCAGGTAAGCATCCGCCAGAACTTGCATGTTTTCTGCTGGCCGAAAAAAGGCAAAATAGCTAACCAAAACAAAAATTATACTGGCCGCAATAGCAGCAGCCATTTTAAAAATCCGATTAGAATATAAAGGAATTACTCTGGTGGCTGGCTGCGGTTCATTTTTAAAATATTCCTTATTTAAAGTGCTTAAGGTGTTTTTTAGAAGGTCATCCTCCAGCTTGTATTTTTCAAAGCCGCGCATATCTGCTTCAATAGTGCGGTACATCTTATAAGTATGAGATAGTTCTTTGTCCGAAGCTAAAGCCGATTCGAAAAGAGATTGATCTACCGGGCTCATTTCGCCATTTAAGTACGCCTCAATTTGCTCTAAATAATCTTGGTTCATATTTTTACCATTTCAATGAATTAAACTGCGGGGTTCGTTTTATTAGCCCGATTAATTTTTCCATGCAGCCTACCTTTTTTTTGCGGGCATACGCGTAAGTCATCTTTAATTCTTGCGCTACTTCCCCCATTGATTTACCTCCCCAGTTTAAGCGAAGCAGTTTAGCACAATCTCCACCTAATTCATCGAGTTTTTCATTCAATAAGTTCACCCGTTGCTCCTGCATCAGGCATTCTTCCGCCAATTTTGTATTATCTTCTCCTATCTCCAATCCTTCGTCGTCGGAAATTACGGGATGTGCTTTTTGTTTGCTTAATTCTTTTAGCCAAAGATTTTTACAAATAGTATAAATAAATGCATCGAAAGGACACGACAGAACCAGGTCGTACATTTTTGCTTTATGACAAATAGACAATAAAGCTTCTTGAAATATGTCCCCCGCTGCTGTTTCTGTCCCGTTATTTTTTAAAACCATCCATTTGATTTTACCGGAGAATTTTCGATAAATCTCTTTAACCAAGACTTCATCATTCGTTACTAATGCTTTTATATATTTTTGGTCTGAATGCTCCATCCAGCCTAAATTATATAAAGTTTTAAGTTAAAAAAAAGAAGGAGTCGAAATTATGAGGTTATTTCTGAGAATATTTTTTAGATTTATCAGACATTAAATTGCATGCTGCTTAGTTGTAAATAATTTTTGAGTTTATTTTAGAAACGGTTCTTAAAACTTCAATACCTTTTAATATTTGGAGTAGCCTTAAAGACCGTACTTGTATACATACTCCTTACTTCATAATTGTTACCTTACTTTTTTAAAAAATTAAAAAATAATTTTTAATATATAGTAAAGAAGCTTTTACTCTAATTGAAGCTTATTCTGTAAACTAAACGAAGCAAGAAGAAAGTTGTCATTTTAACAAACAACGACCGGCAAATAAACAGATACAACCCGTTTAGAAAGGTTGTTAATAATAGGGAGGTATATATTTCAGGAAGATTGATTAATGCGAATATGGTACAACTTCTTTCCGGGCACTTTTTTTTCTGTTTAATAATTTTTGATTGAGGAGAAATTATAAACAGTTAAAATTTAAAAAATTCGACCATAAACAAACCAGCTATTTACCCGATTACTTCTATCTATGATAAAAGCAATTTTATTATTGGGATAAACCAGATACTCCCCTTTAGCTCCCGAAAAAGAATAAGCCGGATCTCCGTATTTGCTTTTTAAAGTTTCCAGATGAGCACCTCGTTTTACCTTACGGGCTGTTTGTTTGGCGTAATTATCCTGCGTAAGATGCACCAGGTAGTTCCGGGTACCATTTTGAATTCCTAATTGAGAATAGTCCTTTTGCTCATTCCATTGAACAACCAGGTGCGGCGTTTTGCTAATACTTATTCGGGAGGCTTGTGCCGGCAAGGACGTGTTAGTGATGGGGGCGCCTATTTGTTCTTTGGCAACGGATTTTACAAAACCACTGGCCGACTCTTCTTCCGCAAACCAACTTCTCATCCAGGTAGTTAAAGTCCCGGCCAAAGATTCATTTAATTTATTAAACAGTTCCAGATTATACTTTCCCTGGTAGGCTCCTTTCTGGAAAGCTAATTCAAAATCGGTTTGCGCTTTACTTAATTGATTATCTTTATGATAAGCGATAGCCCGGATGGAATAAGCATTGCCGGTTATATTGCTTGGTTTTAGCTCATTAATAACACCAATGGCCGCTGCCTGATTTCCTTGTAACGAATAAATACAAGCCAGATTAATATAAGCGGGTACATAAGTAGGATCAATCTCCCGAGACTTTTCGGCATATTTGCGGGCATCGGTTAACAATTGCACATATTGCTTATCGCTCACCTCGCCGGGTAGGGCGCGCCTTAAAGAGGCCAAACGACTTTGCGCATCTAACTCTACGGGGTACACAAAACTTGACTGCTCTTGGCTCGTGTATAACCATAAGGCTTGCTGCAGTTTAGCCGCTGCCAAATTATTGATAATCTCCCGGCTTGGGAATTGATTTACCAGGTAATCAAAGCACATGGCCGCCGATTCAAATTCTTGCATTAAGTAAAGAAATAAACCGGCCTTAAAAACCGAAACCATTTTAATGGCATCCTTTTGCTTAGCGGCATAAATAGCTTTTCGGTTTTCTTTGGTGGGATAACCCTCTAAAACGTTTGCCAGATTAAAATGCTGATAAATTAAATCAAGGATGCGCGGAAACACCCGCCCGGTTGCAAAACCGGACAGTTCGCCGTAAAAGCACCCGTAAAAATCAGCTTCCGATTCAAACTGTTGGATGCTTTCTTTCGGAATTTTATTATAGGACTGACTAATACCAAAAGTAAAATACCATTCGTGTTTTTCGTAATGGTGGGCCAGTTCATGACTGAGTAAAACGGCCAAAGCGTTTAATGAATCACTTTGTAGCTTTAGGCATAAATCATAAACCTCTTCATCTATTTGCACTACCGGTTGGCTGCCGGGCCGGTATTGGGCAATAATTTGAGGCTTCTTCAAGTTACGCGCAATTATTTCTAACCGGGGTTGCGGACGGGTATTAGCAAATGCGTATGTCAAGCGATCAAATACATGGCGGGTTACCTGGTATTTATAGGAAGTGGTGGGCAATAACTCTTGTCCATATCCCTTTACAGCTAAGCCATAAAATAGCAGCAAACTACTTATAATTTGGCGGAGATTTATCATGTTAGTATTTCTTGTTTTAAAAATACATCGGGTATTCCTTAGTGTTTTCATCTGCTTTCCCCTATTATAGATTAATGCCGCTTTGTACAGATTTCTTATAAACAACGGAAAGATAATTAGGAGAAAAACATTATGTTTTTACCGCGTTTTTTAAAATATCTGACTTAACTTCAGTAAATTACAAATAATATTAAATTTATAAGGTTTTATAGTCATTCGCTACAGAAATGGTCATTTCCTTATTATTTAGATTAAAGTTTTGAAGATATTCATTCTTACGTATCCATTCTGGCCAGATGAAAGCTTCTTTAGTAATAATCTTTGTTTTAATGTGTTTAGGTATACAGGAGGTGCAGGCACAGAACCAGCTTAAAGAAAAGGCTATTAAGCGTGCGCACCAATTGTATAATCAAGGCTTAAGTTTACAAGAACAAGGAAAATACGGGAATTCTATCGTATATTTTAAAAAAGCCTCAGAATTGTACCGGGAGCACCAGCAATGGGCGAAAAAAATAGATTGTGACAATGGACTTACTTATAACCTATATTCCATGGGTAAGTACAACGAGGCGCTGGACCAGGCAAACCAGACTTTACTGGAAACCATTGCGAAGGTCAAAGAAGATTCAACTAAAACGCTTTATTCCTACATTAATTTAGGTCATGTTCTCCTGGTTAAAGGTAACCACAACAAAGCGCTGGAATACCAGCAAAAAGCCTTGCGCATCCGGCGCTCGGTTTTTGGTGAAGATCATCCGGAGGTAGCCGATTCTTATCACTTGGTAGGTAATGTTTATTTCGGAAAAGGAGAGTATCCCAAAGCTTTGGAATATCACCTAAAAGCATTACAAATCCGGCGCGCTACTTTAAATGAAACGCATGTGGGAATCAGCAATTCTTACTATGCTATAGGTAATGATTACTTTATTACCGGGCAGTACGATAAAGGACTGGAATACCACCTTAAAGCACTCCAAATCCGGCGCGCTGCTTTGGGCGAATTTCATCCGGATGTAGCTAATTCTTTTAACAGCATTGGGAATAACTACCACTATAAAGGAGAATACGATAAAGCTTTAGAATACCACCAGAAAGCCTTGCAGATCCGGTGCTCTATTTTAGGCGAAGACCACCCTAGTTCAGCCGGTTCCTACAACAATATCGGCAACGTTTACTTCAACAAAGGAGAATACGACAAAGCGCTGGAATACCACCAAATTGCTTTACTTATCCGGCGCTCGGTTTTAGGCGAAAATCACCTGGATGTTGCCGATTCTTATCATTTGTTTGGCAATATATACGGTGATAAAGGCGAGTACGATAAAGCCTTGGAATACTACCAGAAAGCGCTGCAAATCAGAAGCGCTGTTTTAGCCCAAACGCATCCCGGTATAGCTAGCTCGCATCAAACAATAGGCAGTATTTACTTTTTAAAAGGCGAATACGACAAAGCTCTGGAGTACCATCAAAAATCATTGCAGATCCGGCGTTCTGCTTTAGGGGAAGCCCACCCCAATGTAGCCAACTCGTACAACGATATAGGAAATGTTTTCGAGGCAAAAGAAAATTACGAGAAAGCATTGGAATATTACCAAAAAGCTTTACAAATCAGGTGTGCTGTATTAGGGGAAAAACATCCTAAAGTAGCTGATTCTTATTACAGTTTGGGCAATGTGCATCAAATTAAAAAAGATTTTCAAAAAGCCCTGGAATACTACCAGATGGCCTTACAAATTAGGTGCGCCGCTTTAGGTGAATCGCACCCCAGTGTGGCCGATACGTATAACCAACACGGTATCTTGTACCAAGCCAGCGGGAATTACCAGAAAGCCACCGAATACCATACAAAGGCTCTCCAGAGTTATTTAAAATCTTTGGGTAAAACGCATCCCAATGTTGGCGATACCTATAATTATTTAGGTAAGGTATATTTGCAAAAAGGCGATTACCCAAAAGCATTAAAGCACTTTCAACAAGCCATGCTGGCGAATGTACCCACTTTTCAAGATACCCTTATTGCGCATAATCCTGCATTAAAAAGCCAAGCTACTACTTTTTTAAATTCTAAAACTTTACTTACTTCTCTTCAGAAAAAAGCAGAAGTTCTGGAGAAGTTATTTGACCAGTCCGGCAAGATTACAGACCTACTCTTGGCTTATCACACCTCCTTTACCGCCGATTCGTTAGCCAAAATTATTCAGCGCAACCAGGAAAATGAGACCGATAAAGTTGCCTCCACTGCCAATACGGCAGCTTTATATCATCAAGCGCTTTCTTTATGTTTAAAGCTCCATCGCCTCACGCAGGAACAAACTTACCTGGATAAAGCTTTCTACTTTTCGGAGCAAGGAAAATCCGGCGTGCTCTTAGCTTCCCTAACTGAGTCGAAGGCCAAAATATTTGCGGGTATCCCGGACTCCTTGTTAAAACAAGATCAAACTTTACGTAACCAAATTGCCCAAAATACGCAGCGTTTAGCAAAAGAACTTAATAAAGGTACTGAAGCAGATAGCACGAAGCTATTAACCTATCAAAATCAATTATTTGACGCCAATCGCCAAAAGGAAAACTTGGTTAGCCAGTACGAAAGATTTTATCCAAAATATTATAATTTAAAATATCAACCATCTACCGTTACGCCGGAGCAATTGCAGCGTAAACTTAACTCCAGTTCGGTTGTGTTAGAGTATGCGCTTAAACCCAATGTTCTTCAAATATTTATCTTGGGTAAAAGTTTTTTTGAGGTAAAATCTATTCCCCTGGATAGCCTCTTTGACCGGCAATTAACCGCTTTTAGGGATGGCATTATTTTAAAAGATCCGGATCTTTACCAACAAGTAGCTCATAAACTCTACAAATTACTATTACCGCCGGCTATTCCGCGCCATATAAAATCTTTAATTATTATTCCGGAAGGGAAATTAGCCTCTTTTCCATTTGAGGCATTGCTCACGCAGTCCGGCAAAGTTAATTTAAACAAAACCCGTGCGTACCTGGTGCACAAATACCACATTAGCTATGCTTATTCCGGACGGCTGCTGTATGAACGATTAAGCCATCCGGAGGAAAATTCTAAGAAGCGGTTGTTAGCTCTGGCGCCTGTTTTTGCTGATTCTGCACTTGCTAAAAATTTACTTTCTACCCGCCTTAAAAGTCATCTTCCTATTTCTGTTTTGAGAAGTAAAAATACTGTCGGCCTAAATACTGACTATACAATTCTCAATTCTGAATCAACCAGTAATGCCTTTCAAAAATTTGAGCCTCTTACGGCAAGCAACTTTGATTTACCAATTATTACCGAGAAGATTCGCCGCAGTTCAGTGCTTGAGGGTGGGTACGTAACGCCTTTAATTGCCTCGGAAAGGGAAGTTAAAACAATAGGGCAGTTATTCCGGGCCAAAGGAGCTAAAACCCAGCTATACCTGTACCATAAAGCCACCGAAGATCGGGTTAAGAGCCCGACGGTTTCTACTTATAATTATATTCATTTAGCTACGCACGGTTTTGTTAACGAAAATTTTCCGGAACTATCGGGTTTACTGCTTTCGCAAGAAAACACCAGTCATGAAGATGGAATACTGTATACCGGGGAGATTTATAATTTACATTTAAAAGCCGATTTAGTCACGCTTTCGGCTTGTGAAACTGGTTTAGGAAAATTAGCCCAAGGGGAAGGAGTAATTGGTATTACCAGAGCCTTATTATTTGCGGGCGCTAAAAACGTATTAGTATCTTTATGGAAAGTATCAGATGAATCTACCGCTGATTTAATGAAATACTTTTACCAGGCACTTCTCTCGGGCAAGAACAAAACAGAAGCGCTCCAAACGGCTAAACGCAAGCTTGTACGAAAGAGTCAGCATAAATCGCCCTTTTACTGGGCGCCCTTTATTTTAATCGGTCAATAAAAATTATTGTTCTGATCTAGTCAAAGCCTTGCTAATTAGGCCAGATTAGCCTGTTAAATTAAATTCCAGAGAAGAGCCACTTACCAGATAAAACCGGTAAGTGGCTTTTTTTAAAATTTAGAATAATACGGGCTTTGTTGAGGTTGGTTAATTTAAGGTGAGTTCGAGATAAAAATAACTAAGTAGTTGTTCGTTAGTAGTTGTTGGTTGTTCGATTCATAAGACACTACTAGTCAATGTTTTATTCTAAGTTATGCACTTAATTAATTTTGTCCGAGTACTTATATGTTAAAAGGAGGCTCATTCTCTTTAATCAGTCATCCTGGAAGGATCTTATCGGTTACCTACTGGTTAGATCCTTCCAGGATGACTGAAATGGATACCAAGAAACCTAAAATAGAATTTTATATTTCTTGGTAGTACTATTCTTAGTGTAATGAAGGGCTTATTTCGAACGCACGCTAATTCAAAATTCTTTATTGCAGATTGTAAGGACTGCTATATTAGAACAGCCTGTTTTTCTATGATGATAGCTGAACGATCAATTCTAAAATTTAAAAAACACTCCTGCTTTGTTCGTATTTAGCTAGCTTTTTTACTTTAAATCATCTGAGAAATAACCCTTGTGTTTGCCTTTGGCAAATTTCTCGGTGTTAAACTCTACCGATTTTCCTTTTGGAATAGTTAAGGTTTCCCAGTGCTGCCCTTTAATCATGCGCCCCAGGTACACTATTTGCCCAACGTGATAAGAATAATGCGCCAATTGCCGGTTAATGGCTTCCATTATGGAGTGAGCCTGGTTTCGGATGTAAATTTCGGTATTAAAATTTTCGTGGTTAACTGTGCTTAATGCGGCAAACAAGATTTCCCAACCAGCGTTCCATTTGGCAAATAGCTCCTCTTTGGTTTGTATAATCGATTCAAATTCCAGATCGCGGTCTCGCCATTCTTTTTCTCCGTCCGAAGTCAGAAAATCAGTCCAGCGGGATAGCATGTTGCCCCACAGGTGGTTTACGATAATGGCTATCGAGTTACTTTCTTCGTTGTACTGCCAAAAAAAATCATTTCCCTGGAGTTGGTAAAAAGTTTTTTCGCCCAGCAATTTATAATACTCGAATTGCTTCGTAACGCTCTGCAGGTATTCTAGCTCCATTTTGATATTTTTAAATTGACTATAGCAGTTGAGGGTAAAAGCCTTTAGTGGCTTTGCAGAACTAGTTACGCTTGGTTTGTTTTCAACCTTTCGATTTGCTCCCGTGACAAGCCTGTAAATCGAATTATTTTTGCGAGAGGTTCATTTTCCTTCAGCATTTCGGAAGCTACTTCAATTTTACCTTCTTCTATTCCTTTCTCTATTCCTTCCAGTAAACCTTCTTCTCGGGCCGTATCTAGGGAGTTTTTTAAATCGCGGTAGTATTTCAAGCTATCTTCGTAAGAACGGACTTGGTCAGGGGTAAACCGGGCAATTTCAGCAGTTTCAAACAATTTTTCAAATACCCGCTCTCTTAACTTCTCCGGCACTTTGTCTAACCGGTTAAGATTGCGTATTACATACAACCACTTGTCAAACCGGGTTTCCAGTTCCTCCACGGTTTTGTTAAATTTTGGCATTTCTAAGTAAATGAACGTGAGCTTGTCATAGAATACGGCCTTGGTTTCGGTATCCGTCAGTTTAATATCGTACCGGAATTTATTGTGATCCTTTTTATCCTCATCAAACACGAAGTCCAGAATGGCAATGGTATAAACCGCTTTTAGCTCGTAGTTCCAGTCGGCCCGTTTGGCCTGCTCCCGAATGGGAAAAGTAGAATAATAAACAGTGCGGTCTTTAAAGAAATTCTGCTTGGTTTTTTGCAGTTCCACAATAAATTTTTCGCCCCGGTTATTTTCACAATATAAATCAAAGATGGCTTTGCGGTCTAATTCTCCAGTTCCTAAGTGCTCACTTTTCAGGTACGTTAAATCAATTATCTCGCCCTGCTCTTCTTGTAAAAGCACATTCAGAAAGTCCCGTAGTAGGTCCTTGTTCGGTTCTTCGCCGAACAGCTTCTTAAATCCGTAATCGGTAAAGGGGTTGATGTATCTTTCTACAAACTCAGCCATTTCTGATAACTTTACTCAAAGATACACGTTTTCCGGAATCCTGTTTTCGTCTTTCAAACGGGTTAAGCTTTTATTAAAAAGAGTACCCGTCCTTTTTGCGGATTGTCCGGTAACGCTTTTCTCAAATACAGTATCACCATAAAGACCATAGTACCCTCTTGGCAACTACATACCAGAAGCTCATCCACCTATTTGATCAAATTTTGAAATATTTACCAAAAAGCCGGGTTTCTTAGCCTGAGAAACCAAATGGTACCCGGTACAATTTTTTATTTTTAAAAATTAAAGTAGTTTTTAGCGTTGTAGTAGCAAATATCCTGAATGACTTTGCCAATCCAGGGTAGATCTGCGGGCAGTTCGCCGTTCTCCACATCGTCGCCGAACAAGTTGCACAAGATGCGGCGGAAGTACTCGTGGCGTGGAAACGATAAGAAGCTGCGCGAATCGGTGAGCATGCCCACAAAGCGGCTGAGTAAACCCATGTTGGAGAGCGCGTTTATTTGTTTGATCATGCCGTCTTTTTGGTCTAAAAACCACCAGCCTGAGCCAAACTGAATTTTCCCCGGTACTGAGCCATCGTTAAAATTTCCTACCATAGTCGCCATGAGCTCGTTATCGGCGGGATTAAGGTTATACAAAATGGTTTTGGCCAGGCGATCTTCGCTGTCCAGCCGGGCCAGAAATGTAGATAAGGCTTGGGCTTGCCGGAAATCGCCGACGGAGTCCCAACCGGTATCGGGTCCTATTTGGCGGAGCATGCGGGGATTGTTATTGCGCAAAGCGCCCAAATGGTATTGCTGTACCCAGCCTTTCTCGTGGTCCCAGAGCGCAAACTGAAACAACATATCTGACTTAAACTGCCGTACTTCCGAAGGTGTAAGCGCTTGCTGATTCTTAATTTTTTTAAAAATTTGTTCTATTTCGACCATGGTATACTCCTCGGCGTACAGTTGCTCCAGGCCATGATCCGATACTTTACAGCCTTGCTCCGCAAAATAATCGTGACGTTGTTTTAAAGTCGCCAGATACGTATCATAAGAATCAATATTGGTATTGGTGAGCGCTTCCAGTTTTTGAATATAAGCCGACAGTGCCAGTACATCTTCGGCCTGCATGGCTTTATCGGGCCGGAAAGCGGGTAATACTTTTATCGCGAAACCGGACTGTTTTATTTGCTGGTGATGTTCCAGCAAATCCAATGGGTCGTCGGTGGTACAAACAACTTCTACGTTCATGCGGCGCAATAGCGAACGAACAGAGTAATCCGGGGTTTGCAGCAAGCTGGTACAGGTTTCGTAAATGTCGCGGGCATTCTGGTCTGTTAATACGTCGGACACGTTAAAGTAACGCTGCAGCTCCAGGTGCGTCCAGTGATACAGGGGATTACGTAGCGTATAGGGTACGGTAGCGGCCCATTTTTCAAATTTTTCATAATCCGGTTTATCCCCGGTGCAATACGCTTCGGGAATGCCGTTGGTGCGCATAGCCCGCCACTTGTAGTGGTCGCCGTAAAGCCAAATTTGCGTGAGGTTTTGAAACTGGTGATCGCGGGCAATTTGCTCGGGCGGGAGGTGGTTGTGGTAATCAATAATGGGCAAATGCGCGGCAAATTCGTGGTACAACCGCTGGGCCGTTTTGGTTTGTAACAAAAAGTTCTCGTCTAAAAACTTTTGCCGGTTTTTGGTTGCTTCCGGGAAAGCCGCGAACGATGCCTGGTTCATGCTTTTTGGGATAAAATTTACTTTTTTTTAAATTTAATGCTGTATTCGCTTCTCCCTACCAACCAAACAGTTGCGAAGAGTAGCGCCACTTTTGCCCACCGGTGTTCCGGTTTATCTTTGGTTTACTTTTTTACGAGACCACTGTTTTTTTAGCGACTACGTGCTGCAACGCTTGCGCTATACCTGCTTCCTGAATTTGCGTTAAGTAAGCAGCAACCGTCGGGGCAAAACCAGGTAAAGTTGTTAGATCCGCTCCCCATAAATCCGGGTTCTGCAAAGCTTGTTGAGTTACCACCGCTGGTGTAGCTTGCTGCCAATACGTATGTAAAAGCAAGGCCTGATCATCGTTAATCAGGTATTTTTCTCCGGCCAGCTTACCATAATACTTATTGTTTTCTATACTGGTTGCCCGCATAAACTGCAGATACGCCGCAAAGCCAAACGCTATTTGTTGCGGCACCTGGTTAAACAATTCGTAATACTTTAATAAAACCGGAATTACCCGCATTTTTAATTTCGAAGTATAATTCATAGTAATACTGAGCCACTGGTGTTCCAAGTGCGGATTCCGGAACCGGTCGAGTACTTTCCGGGAAAAATCGAGGGAAACGGCGGGTTCTACCGGGTACGGAATGGCCGGCGCTATTTCGTTTTGCATTAAGCTGCTGATAAAACCCGCTACCAACTCCTGCCCCATGGCTTGCTTCACGGTTACCTGGTTGGCCAGAAAAGCTACCCCGCAGCTTAAAGTGTGCGTGCCGTTTAAAAGTCGTAGCTTTAACTCCCGATAGATATCAATATCCGGGGCAATAATAATTCCGGCATCTACTGGCGCAAACGACAATACTTCTTGCACCTTTTCATCGCCCGCAATGGCCCACAACCGGTATACCTCCGACATGGTGAGCAGTTCGTCGTGGTAACCCAGCTCTTGCTCCAGGGCCGCTAGTTTTTCCGGATCGGGTTTGCCCGGCACAATGCGGTCCACGAGGGTATTGCAGAATATAATGCTGGTATCCAGCCATTTCCGGAAACCGGGTTCTGCTTCGAGTTGCTGCGCGAGTTGGTACACGATATCTTTTAGTTTGGTACCGTTGTCCGGAATCAGTTCGGTGGGCACAATAACTAAACCTTTACTCGGGTCGCCGGCAAAAGCCTGGTACCGGGCCCGCAAAACCGCTACTAATTTGCCGGGAAAAGAAACGGGCAGCTGGGCCTGAATAGAATCTTCTACCAGTTGAATGCCTACTTCGGTGGTATTGGATATGACTACGGTTAAATCAGGACTGGCCGCAAATTTTAAAATTTCGGGCCATTGGGTGCTTGCCGAAACTACCCGGCTAATGGCCGAACAAATAATATTTTCTTCTACGGTTTGTCCGTTTTCAATACCCCGCACACAAAGCGTATACAAATTATCCTGCTGCTCGAAAGCACTGGTGTCGCCGTGGTCCGTGGATTTTACCACCACGATGCGGCCGTTAAACATACCGGCCTGGTTGGCCTGGTGAATAAAATAATCGGGTAAGCCGCGCAGCAAAACGCCGGTACCAAACTGCAATACTTTTTCGGGCAGCTGCCGGGAGTCTGCAGTGGGAACCTGCACGTTCGTCGGGGCGATATTTTTTAAATTTTCCTGATTTAAAATCATGGTGTCTTTAGTTTTTTAAATAAATGCCGGAAAACAAACTGCCAAGTCTGATCTTACGGTTGAATCAGTAACTCCCGGAAAATCAAAAATCAATCAATAGCTCCCGGCCTTAAGCCAAGAAATTAGCTTTTTTCCGGGCAGTTTAATCCGGTAAATAGTATTGTTTATTTGCTAATATAGATGATAATAACTACCAAAAAGAGCTTAAAGCCGCATTTTTTACCGGTAACGATACCGATTCTACCGGCAACGATACCGGAAAATAAGCCTTGGCACGAGCTAGATTAACTTATTTATAAAATTTAACTGGTAAACGGTCCTGCTGGGTGTAAAGCGGCTGATTGGGCAGCGCGATGGTTTGCGGAAATAGATGCGTGTGCGTTTTAGAACACCACAAATATTCGCAAGAGGCTTATGCTAAACTTCAGTTTTGGGGTTGATTGATGTCAGAAGCAGGTTAAAATAAAAATTCTCAACTAATATGACATTCATATAAATTGATAAATATATTTTAAAAATACATATACAAATTTAGGAATATTAATTAGATTGGTAAAAACAATTAAGTCAATATAAAATATAAATGATTCAGTTTCAGGCATTTTTAAGTATAGACAATTTTCAATTAGCTTACTCCAGATTAAAAACAGCCTCAAAAACTTTTTATAAAACCATCTATTATGATGATTTAAGAATCTTTGGATACTTTTTAGATGAGAATATTGAGAATATAATAAATCATATAAAACGAGGAATCTATAGACCAGAAAAATGCCATAAAATTTTTATTCCTAAAAAAGACAATTTGGTTAGGCCATTGTCAATGCTAAATTTTATTGACTTATTAGTTTATCAAGCAATAGTTAATATAATTGCTGACAATGCATATGATAAAATTGCCCCGTTCTATAATAGTGTAATCTTTGGTAATATAATAAATACTTCAACAGCTCGCCCTAGTGATAGAGCCTTCTTTTATAAATCTTGGAAAACTCGTTGGAAAAGGTTTAATGATGTTTCTAAAACATACTTTAATGAAGGTTATAAATATCTAAGTGAATTTGATATAGCTTCATTTTTCGACACAATAGATCACAATATCTTATGTCAAATTCTCGAAAACAATTATAAGATAGAAAAACAAATATTAAATTTATTAGCTGATTGTTTAGAAACTTGGACAGCTGATTCTAATCATTCGACTTTCAATAGCAAACACGGTATTCCCCAAGGACCATTAAGTTCCCCCTTTTTAGCTGATTTATATTTAATGCATTTAGATTTAGAAGTTTTAAGAATTAAGAATGTTCAATTTAAATATATTAGATATGTAGATGATATAAGGATCTTTGCTAAAGACAGGATTTCAAGTCAAAAAATAATAGCAGCTCTGGATCTATTTTCACGCGATTTGGGTCTGATCCCTCAAGGAAGCAAAGTCCTTATAAAGGAAATCACCGATATAGATAAAGAGTTAAATTTACAAAACAATAAATTTTCATCAATATCTAAAGAATTTTATGAACTAACAATCGGTAAAGAAGCTGGTAAACTTAAATCTAAAACACATAAAAAACTTAGAGATCGATTTCTAAACTGCTTTAATGAAAATTCATCAGAAATCTACTTAGATAAATCACTTATTAGTTTTTCGTTATATAAATTAAATCAAGATAATGAAGTAAAAATAACTCTGATTAAAAATTACGTTTTCATTCTAACTCATTTTGATGGTGTACTATTCTACTTTAAAAAGCATTTTGCCTTAGATAAGGATGTAATATACTTTTTGGAATCTTTAATTAATGATGAACATATATTATTTCATCACTTAATAGCTTTGATATTTAAGCATTTCCCTGATATTCCTTTTAATGAATCAATTTACTCACGGTATATTAATGGCAATCATAGACATTGGTTAGTGAGGTTTTACATGGTACGATGGTTATTCCAAAACAACAAAATAGAATTAATTTTGATCTCTAATAGCCTAGACAACTATTTTATTGAAAGAGAATTAAATAATTATAAATTTATCATATCAAAAGATCCATCATTTAGAAAATTTTTTGCAACTAAGTTGCTTGAAAATAAAAACAACTTAATTTCACTACAAGGATTATATTTATTGTTTAGTGATGTAGCTTACATTGTGGGTTTAAAATACAATTCAGACCAAAACGATTATATTAGGTATATCTTAACAAAACAGCCGTTAGATATTATTCATCATACATTGAAAGACAAATGGGGAATAATGAACCCTGAAGCGTTTTTCAACCCATTAATATGGCATGAACAGGAAATGTATGAGGAACTACTAAATTCATTCCTAATATTTGTTAAATCTGCAGATATAGATGCCTCTAAATCATTGTTAAATTTAAATTTAGTAAACAACTTGATATTTGATAAAATATGCAAGTGCCTTAAAATAGGATTTAAAACTTTAGAATATGGCTCTAATTTAAATTCTAATAGAATCGAGTACATATTACCAATTTGCAATAGGTATTGGATAGAAATAAATGAAAAAAGAAACCAAAGAACCGAAGCACATTCATATGACAAAGTTGGAAATATAAGAAGCTTAATTACATTTAATGAGCTTAAAGATTTAATAGGAAAAGAAAAACAATCTATAGAAGAACTTTGTAATTTTAATTGGAATATAAAAAACATCATAATATAGTCGATTGATTTTATTGTTTAATTAATCCTTCTATGGCGCGGAAGTTACTTCCGTGCCTTATTAAACGAGCCTTCCTAATCAGCGGGAAATAAGTACCTCTTTATTCTTTTTCCTACTTGGATTAACAACCGTTCCTCCTTATTTTTATGCTATTTATCCTGTTATTTTATAGTTAGTCACGGAAGTAACTTCCGCGCCATAATGGAGCTACAGTAGTGCCTTCCTAAACGTATCTTCCGAATCACGGAGAACTAAGACCCAAACAGGCTTTGTCTGGCAAGCATGAGTGAAAAGTACAAAATACGGGATGCCGATAAAATCTACTTTATCACTTTTGCCGTGGTGCATTGGGTGGATGTATTTACCCGTCGCGAATACAATGACTTACTAATAGAAAGTTTACAATATTGCCAGCAAAAGAAAGGACTGGAAGTATACGCTTGGGTTATTATGTCGAACCACTTGCATTTGGCTTTAGGAACCACCGGGCAAGAACCGTTAAACAATATTATCCGGGATTTTAAAAAATATACTTCCGTTGCCTTAATTCGAGCCATTCAGGCGAACGAGCAGGAAAGCCGAAAAGAATGGATGCTGGCTATTTTTCAAAAAGCGGCGGAAAGTAGCAGCAAACACCAGAAATACCAATTCTGGCAAAACCAATATCACCCGGTTGCGCTTCTGGATAACAGCAAACAGCAACGCTGTCTGGATTATATACATCAGAATCCCGTAAAAGCTGGGATGGTAGCCGAAGCCGAACATTATGTATACAGCAGCGCTTTGGATTATGCTAGTGGGAAAGGTTTATTACCAATAAAGTTTATGGAATAGTCTGGTTAATAGAGAAAGGCACGGAAGTAACTTCCGCGCCATAGTTGAAACCAGCTACAAGCTTCGACTAGTTGGCTTTATCTATATTTGCTTTGCCTTCTAAATAGCCGCTGTACCTAAATTTCTCCTTTTAAAAGCTACTCCAAAAAAATAAAACCCATAAGTTTGCGGACCTAAAACGCGCTTATGAAATTACTGCACGAAGAAGAACTCTTTGATAAAATTGATTTTTCGGGAAAGAAGCTGGCGGGTACGGAGTTTAATGCCTGTACGTTTAAAAACTGCAATTTTGCCGAAAGCCTTTTTGCCGGGGCTTTGTTTGTTGATTGTACTTTCGAGACCTGTAACCTGGGTTTAGTTAAACTAGACCAGGCGAAACTGCAAACGGTAGCCTTTCGGAACTCCAAGTTGCTGGGTTTGAACTTTAGCCGCTGCGCTGATTTTTTGTTTGCCGTTTCTTTTTACCACTGCAACCTGGATTATACGGCCTACGTGGGCAAAAAATTAAAAAAAACTATTTTCGATACGTGCAGCATTAAAGAAGCTAACTTTGCCGAATGCGATTTGAGCGAAGCGGCGTTTTTAAATTGCGACTTATACCAAACCTTGTTTAACCGTACCAATCTCACCAAAACCGACTTCCGGACGGCTTATAATTACGCGATTGATTTAGAGCTAAATACCGCAAAAAAAACCAAATTCTCCGCGGCGGGTTTAAGCGGTTTACTCGTTAAATACGACCTAGTAATTGAGTAGATTTTTCCCTAGATGCTGCGGGCGTTACGAGTTGCTCTTAGTAGTCGGTTTATAGAATAGCGGGTGCTTCGGCGGGTAAGGTAATACCTGCCGCTCTCTTGCTAAACAAAACACACCGAAACGTAAGGAAAATTCATAAAACAAAACTGCTCCTTGTTCCGGAGCAGTCTTTCAGTTTTTCAAATATCACCGGGAGCATAGCCTTCTACAAAAACCGGTACCCCATTCTGCGAACTTTCTACGGCTGCCAGGTAAGCTTCGGCGGTTTTAGCCGCATTGGGCCAGGGCGTGGGGTCCATTCCTAATTGCTCGGCGGTTTCGGCTACCCAAGGCGGGTGCACAATAACCACCCGGCGACCATCAGTTAAATCCAAAGCGGCGGCTTTGGTAAAACCTTCCAGGCCGGCATTCACCATGGCAATCATACTGGTTTTAGGCGCAGGCGCATACGCCAGAAAACCACCGGTAATTACGGCTACCCCCTTGGGGCGCAGTTTGGGTAAGCCATGCCGTACCATATTAATCTGCCCCATGAGTTTGCTCGTTAAACTCAACTGAATTTGTTCTTCGGTCAGGTCCGGTAGGGCCACAAAGGCCGCACTGCCCGCCGCACTAACAATGGCATCTACTTCACCTACCTGTTCAAAAAAAGCCGGAATGCTGGCTGGATTAGCAATATCCACGGCTGGCGTCGAAGACCGCGAAGCGGCAATAACTTCATGGCCTTTTTCCCGAAATAACTGCGCTACGGCTTTGCCGATGGTACCGGTAGCACCCAATACAACTATTTTCATGCTATTTGTTTTTTAGATAAACTACTAATTACTGGTTTATTAGCGGCTCACTAGTTAAAGTTTTAATTAAAAAAAAGGCAAAATATTCTTCAGTGCTCTAGCCCTGATACGCGCGGCGACTCTGGTAGATTTTACCTAAACCCGTTACAAACCTTGTTGCAAAAACAAACCAGATTTAACCCGAAAAGTTTATTTTTAACCACTTGCATTTTACAAACGGAAACCGTTTACCTATCCGGCTTAACTTACTCGCCGGTATTACCAACTGATTTTTGCCATTTCTGTTACCAATGCAGAGGGGTTAGTTCTGGTAAACAAAGGCCTTAAAATAGGGTTAGAATTAAAATAATTTACCGGTTTCTTGTGTTGGTATTGCTGGTGATAGGCAATGGGTTTGTTACATTTAGCCGGGGCTTGTTACAAACGCGCATCTTTTTTAAAAATTATTTAAAATATTCCCGGTTATGGCGGCAGCCGTATTACTCCCTACCCTACTCCCTCCAGAGGCCATAGCCGGTAAGTTTTAGTTATATGGCAGGCACGCCAGCTTGGCTACACTTATGGACAGAATAACCTGAAAGCTACATTTTAACCTTGCAATAAATTCAGAACCAAATACTTCAGAAAAAAATCAAGAAGAAGGCTTATACTTATCCAGTAAAACATTTACTTGCCCCTAAATACCCCCTTAATCTTACTGCATGAAAGGTAAATTTTTAAAAAATGGTTACTTCTGCTTGCCATAGCTTTCCAAATGCATCCGGCTTGGGCCCAAAACAGCGGAACTGTAACCTGGCTGAAAGCTGGTAATGCCTTTGTGCAACAGGAAGAGGGCAATATTGTTCGATTCACCTTGCCGGGGCGCGAAAAACAAGTAATGCTGGCGCAGGAAAAGTTAATTCCGGTTGGACAAACAACTCCTTTGGCGTTTCGCAGCTTTGCATTTTCTCCGGATGAGCAAAAAATTTTACTGTTTACCAATACCCGCAAAGTGTGGCGGGAGCATACCCGGGGCGATTACTGGGTGTACAATTTAAAAAACCAAACTTTAGCCCAAATCGGAAAGAACCAGCTAACCGCCAGTTTAATGTTTGCGCAATTCTCGCCGGATGGCAACCAGGTGGCCTACGTGAGCCAGCATAATATTTACGTAGAAGACTTAAGCACCCAAACTACCAAGCCCCTCACCACCGATGGCACCCGCAAGTTAATTAACGGCACTTTTGATTGGGCTTACGAAGAAGAGTTTTTCTGCCGGAACGGTTTCCGGTGGAGCCCCGATGGCAAAAAAATTGCTTACTGGCAGATTGATGCCAACCAGGTAAAAGATTACTACATGATCAACCTGACGGATTCGGTTTACTCGCAGATACAGCCCGTGGAATACCCGGTGGCTGGCCAGGCGCCTTCGCCTTATAAAATCGGGATCGTAGAAATAGCTACGGCCAAAACCACCTGGCTGCAAATTCCCGGCGACCCGCGCCAGCACTACGTGCCGCGCCTCGAGTGGACGGCTAACCCGAACGAGGTTATTTTGCAGCAGCTCAACCGCAAACAAAACGAAAGCCGGTTATTTATTGGTCAGGCCGGTACCGGTAAGGTTACCCCGATTTACCAGGAAAAAGATGCTGCCTGGATTGATATTTTGCCCGCCTGGGATCAGAAATACACCAATGGCGGTTGGGATTGGTTGAAAAATGGCCAGGAGTTTTTGTGGGCTAGCGAGAAAGACGGTTGGCGTCACTTATACCGGATCAGTCGGGACGGCAAAAAAGAAACGCTGGTAACCCGCGGCAATTACGACGTGATGGAAATTGTAAAAGTAGCCGAGCCCGAAGGAATGATTTATTTTATGGCCTCGCCGGAAAACGCCACGCAGGCTTACTTGTACCGTACGCCCCTGAACGGCAAAGGCCCGGCACAACGCCTTTCGCCCGCCACCCAGCCCGGCACGCACTCCTATATTTTAGCGTCCAACACCAAATTTGCCCGGCACCAGTTTTCGAACTATTACACGCCCAGTAGTACCGAATGGATAAGCCTACCCAACCACCAGCCTTTAGATAAAACCAGCGCCGTAGCGGATGCCGTGAGCAAAGCTGATAAAGCCAAATCCAACCTGGAATTTTTTAAAATTAGAACCAGCGAAAGCGTAGAAATGGATGCCTGGATGCTAAAACCCGCTAACCTGGATAAAACCAAAAAATACCCGGTCGTATTTTTCGTGTACACCGAGCCTTGGGGTCAGATTGTAAAAGACGAGTACGGCATTGGCAGTAACACTTTGTACCGGGGCAACATGGCCCAGGACGGCTACGTATACGTTGCCATCGATAACCGGGGCACGCCTGTGCCCAAAGGCCGGGAATGGCGCAAAAGCGTTTACCGCCACATAGGTTTAATAAATATTAAGGATCAGGCTCTCGCGGCCAAAGAAATTTTAAAAATGCCCTTTATTGATACCGCGCGGGTAGCGGTTTGGGGTTGGAGCGGGGGCGGTTCGGCTACTTTAAACTTGTTATTTCAGTACCCGCAGATTTACAAAACTGGCATTGCCGTAGCGGCGGTGGGCAACCAACTAACGTACGACAACATTTACCAGGAACGCTACATGGGCTTGCCCCAGGAAAACAAAGAAGATTTTGTTAAAGGTTCGCCCATCACTTACGCCAAAAACTTACGGGGCAATTTGCTCTACATCCACGGTACCGGCGACGATAACGTGCATTACAACAACGCCGAGCAGTTGATTAACGAGCTGATTAAATATAACAAGCAGTTCCAGGTAATGCCCTATCCCAACCGCACGCACAGCATTTCGGAAGGTGCGGGGACAAAGGAGCATTTATCTACTTTATATACCAATTATTTAAAACAGCATTGTCCGCCCGGGGGCCGGTAAAAGGTAAAAAATTTAAAAAATGGGATAAGCCGTAATACAAAACAAAAAGCCAGGCGTTTTAAGTCTGGCTTTTCTTAAATACTAAAGCATTGCTACCTTAGTTCGTTTATAACTATTCTTACGCAGTTAATTTCCAACATGTTACAAATTTAAGTAAATTTTTTATAGGTAATTTCTCATTTACAAAGGTTCTGCTGTTAACTGCATTTATCTTGGTAGATATTGCCTACTTACTTGGAGCCTTTTCAAGTCTCCATGCTCAGGTGCTATCGAGTTTGAAAAGGCGCCAAAGAAAGACCATGTAGTTAGCGATGGAAACTCCTGCTTACTATTTTGATCTTTTACTTAAAATTTAAAAAACGCACTCCAAAGAGGCCGTTTTTTAAATTTTTCACGTAGTTCATCACCCTTCCATCCATTCTTTAAACGCCTGCACTTTTTCGCGGCTTACCACTACTTCCTGGGTCAGTTTTGGTTGTAAGTCTAGTTTGAGTTTGCCGTTAAAGTACGTATGAATGTGCTGAATGGCGGGCAGAGTAGCAATTACCTGGCGGTTTAACCGGAAAAAGTAACTGGGCTCCAATAGCTTTTCGAGTTCTTCCAGATGGTAATCAATTAAAAAATGCTTGGCGTCGCGCCGCACCAGGCACACCAAGCCGTTAGAAGTAAAAAAATACGCAATTTCTTCTTTCTGGATGGGTACTAATTGCTCGTGGTGCTTTACTAAAAAACGGTTTTTGTAGCGTTTACCGGTAGTTTGTAAGCTATCCAGTAAGGAGTCAATTTTAAGCGAGTAATCGTTTACCGACAGTAGTTGCATTTCTTTAAATTTGTGCACCGCCGTTTGTAGTTCCTGAAACTTGATGGGCTTGAGTAAGTAGTCGATGCTTTTTACTTTAAAAGCTTTAATAGCGTATTCGTCGTAGGAAGTGGTAAAAATAATGGGGCTTTTTACCGGAAATTCTTCGAAGATCTGAAAACTTAAACCGTCGGATAACTGAATATCCGAAAAAATCAAATCGGGCGCCGGGTTTTCGGCCAGCCAAGCTAACGCGCCCGACACACTTTGGATTACGGCCAAAATCTGCACCGGACTGTTTAATTTTAACAGTAATTTCTCCAATCTTTCGGCCGCCGGGTACTCATCCTCGATAATAATAGTGGTGGTCATAATTTTTTTAAAATTTTCAGGCAAAGCTGGGTTGCAACAAAGGCAGCCGAACTTTAAAAAAACTGGCTTCCTTTTTAATTTCAATGTGTTCCTCCGATAGTAATTTGTACCGGTTGGCAATGTTCTGCAGTCCTACTTTGGTGGAGGTTTCAAAAATTACTTTCGCTTCCAGATTATTCACTACCGATAAATACTGGCCCTCTTCCTGCACAATCCGGATGTGGAGCGGCTTTTCTTTCGAAACTATGTTGTGTTTAATGGCATTTTCCACGAGCATCTGCAAACTCAGGGGCGCTACTAACTGGTGGTACGCTTCCGGCGAAATAGCCTTGGTTATTTGTAAGTTATCCCGGAAACGGACCTTGTTTAAATACACGTAATCATCCAAGAAATTCATTTCTTCTGCCAGGGTTACCGTATTTTTATCGCGGCTGGTTAATACATAACGGTACACATCCGACAGTTTTTCCAGGTACTCGCCCGCCGCTTCATTTTCCACGTCAATTAAGGCCGCCAAGGTATTTAAACTGTTGAATAAAAAGTGCGGATCGAGCTGGTTTTTTAAAGTTTCCAGTTGCGATTGCACGTTTTCGCGCGCCAGCGATTCGGTTTTCTGCACGTTCTTTTTCCATTCGTCAAAAAAGTAAACGCTTTCGTACACCATGGTAACAATGGCCGTGGGTATTAACGAAATTAAAAAATCATTCAGGAGCGTATGCCGGGGTTCGTTACCGGACCACAAAAAGTGGCAAACCTGGTTGCTGAGGGCGGCTACCAGAAAGGTGTAAATTAATATGAAAATGCCCTGGGTGATCAGCCGTATCCGGGTTTGATGAAAACCCGGATATTGCCGGCGAAAAAAGAAGAATGCTTGCCGGCAGCCTTCCCAAATGGTTAAAGTAGTAAAAAAAGCCATGAACCAATGTTGCAGAAAACCCGGGTCGCCGGTTAGTAGTTCATTAATATGCATGATCGCCGCAATGGTAAAGCTAATGAGCGGGATGCCGATCAGCCGGGCCGTACCATCCCGGGCGAGTATATTCGTTTCCATTCGTATCATATTTTTTCTCTTTCGGATGTCCGGCAAAATCCGGATCTGGCTTTTGCCGTTTTTTTAAATTTTACTCCTTAATATTACTTCTTTTAAGCCTGAAAATCAATTAGAAAACCATTAATAACCTGGCACTTAAAAAGTAAGGCGGTAAAAAGGTATGGGTAAAAAGCCTTGCTGGTAAGCCGTACCAATTCGTTGGGTCCGGGGATTATAGGCACGCTGGTACACGTTTTCTTTGTTGGTAATATTTTGCAAATCCAGGGCAATTTCGTGGGTCAGGCGGCTCCGGTTAATTTTGTAGCCAAACTTAAAGTCCATCCGGAAATAACTGCTCAGGTTTTCGCTGTAGGCGCGGTTATCTTGGTAAACCGTGGTGCGTTGCTCCGCCGATGCGGCTAAGTCAATGGGGCGCACGTACCGGCCGCCGGCGGAGGTAATTTTCCAGTTTAAGCTGAGCGTATTATTCCGGTTGCCCAGGGCTATTTCTTTGCCGGCTAAGGCATTTACCACGTATTTGCCGTTAAATGGCGTATTGCGCTCCTGGCCATCGCTGCCTTTGTATTTAGAATTAAACAGCGAGTTGGTAATTAAAAAATAATAGTTGTGGGCGAATAATTTCTCCAGGGTAACTTCCAGACCGTAGTTGCGGCCGGTGCCGTTATTCACCAGGTTGCCTTTATCAATGGGGGCAAAGTCGGCCCCTTCGGTAAGTACTGAGTAGTAACTAGGTTGTTTCTCGACGGGCGCATCAAAAATGGCCTGGTAATAGATTTCGGTTTTTAGTTGCAGATTAGGTGCTAAACTTCTTTGGTAACTTCCTACAAAATGGTGGCTGCGGGTAAATTTTAAATTTTTGTTGCTGAGGTCGTAAGTACCATCCGGGTTTTGGGTTTGGTAAAACGAAAGCAGAATGGGTTGCACATTGCTGTGTAAACCGTACGCCACACTTACCGAGCTGCGGTTATTTAGTTCGTAATTTAAACCCAAGCGCGGCTCCAGCACCGTTTGGTTATTCAATTCGTAATGCATCCCGTTCAGGCCGGTGTTTAGCGTAAGTTGTTCCGTGAACCGGTGTTTCCATTGCACATAAGCTTGCGCCAGCGTAGTTTTCCCTTCGGAATTGCGGAACGCCTGGGCAACCGGGTAAAGCTGGCTGTTGCTTAAGTTAAAGCGGCTTAAATCTAAGATAACTCCCCCCGCTATTTTATCGCGGGCACTAAATTTATGGTTAACCGACGCATTTACGGATAACTTCTCGTTCTCAAATTCCGACTGTTCACTAGGGATTTCCGCAATTATTTCTTTGCCGTCGCCGGCGTTGTACAGTACGGTATCGGCGTTGTACTGCTGGTAAGAACGGGAACCCGAGAAAGTTAGCCGGCCGTAAGTATTGTTGGTAAAACGGTGCTCGTAGGCCAGAGCCGCCATGCCGGTAAAAAAATTCACCTTTATGTTGTTGTTTTCATCGCCGTAGCCATCGCCATCGGTACTCACGTCTTTGCCCAGAAAAGTAATGTTGCTGCGGCCGCCAATCGTCCAGAAAGATACATGGCCCTTGGCACCTACCGGCACATCGGTTTTAAAAGTAAAATCCTGATAGTAAGGCGTGCCGGCAATTTTGTAACCCAGGTTGGCCATTAACCCGAACAACGAATAGCGGTAATTTACCAGGTACGAGGCTTTTGATTTTTTGCTGTACGGACCTTCGGCCCCCAATTCAATGCCGTTAAAACCAACCTGCACCAAGTGTTCTTTTTTCTCGTCGTTGCCTTGGCGTAAGCGTAAATCAAACACCGAACTTAAGGCATTGCCGTACTCGGCCGGGAAAGCCCCGGTTAAAAAATCCGATTTAGCTAATAAGTTGGCGTTGAGCATCGGCACTGGTCCACCGGAGCTGCCCAGCGCCCCAAAATGATTCGGGTTCGGAATATTCACCCCTTCCAGGCGCCACAGCAAGGTAGCCGGCGAGTTGCCGCGCACCACAATATCGTTGCGGGCATCGTTGGCGCCGCTTACGCCGGCAAAATTAGCGGCCATGCGCGAAGGATCGCCCAGGCTGCCCGCGTATTTTAAGGTTTCGCCGGGGTTAAAAGGCCGGGCGCTCACGGTAGCCATTTCGTTATTGGTTACGGTAACATCTTCGGACCGGCGGTACGTGACTACGGCTTCCTGCAGTTGCGTAATACTTTCAATTAATTGCAGATCCAGCACTACTTCTTTCCCCGCGTTCACCACTACATCTTTTAAAAACAAGTCTTCGTACCCCACCAAAGTAAGAC
This sequence comes from Adhaeribacter pallidiroseus, assembly GCF_003340495.1. Lineage (NCBI taxonomy): Bacteria > Pseudomonadati > Bacteroidota > Cytophagia > Cytophagales > Hymenobacteraceae > Adhaeribacter > Adhaeribacter pallidiroseus. The sequence goes on along the minus strand of NZ_QASA01000001.1, from coordinate 676,563 downwards.
GCAGGTTTACCCGCCCGACGGGCACCTGGGTTAACCGGAAGCGGCCGTTTCCATCGGTAGTGGTACCCACGGCGGGCGCCGGATTTAACAACAACACACTTGCTCCCGGAATGGGAGTTTTAGAAGCCCCGTCCGTAACGGTACCGCGCACCACCTGGGTAATGGGCTGGGCCAGCAATTGTTGCGCGAAAGTGCACAAAAGTATAAATAAGAAAAGCTTTTTCATTTTGGTTAGGCGTTAAGTAAAACATAGACCAAAACTCTTGAAAAAGCCGCCTTCAGAAAACCGGAAGTAGATTGAAGTGTCGAATGGAAAAGGTGAAACGTCGGAATTTACTTTTAAAAACAAAAGGTAAAGGCAGTTTTTTAAATTTTTTATTTTTCAACGGACTATTTCCCAGATAAGTGCCGCCGAACTCCTGCTTTTACTGTTTCTTTAGATTTGAATTTCTAATGTGTAATGGTAGGAATACCTGGTTGATGCCCCTGAATAATGGCGATTTTATTAGAGAAAATACGGGCAATGTTGGCGGCGCGCAGTTTAGCCTCATCGGCTATAGGCCCGCTGAAGTTTTCAATTACAGTTTGGTTAAACAAAAGGAGCCATTGGTCAAAATGCAGTTCATTTACCGGCAAAAAAGCGTGCTTCGGAAAAGGCTGACCAGCGTAGGTATACGTGCCTAATAACATAGAACTCCAGAATTGGTACATGATCGGCAAATGCTTTTCCCAGTTTACCCGGGCGTGGTCGTTAAAAATAGGAGCCAGTAAAACGTCTTGGTTTACTTTATTGTAAAAGCTATCGACCAAATGTTTTATATCGGCTTCCGAGGTAATATCCGCTAAAGGCTTTTCCATCATAAATTTATATGGGATAAACAAGTTAAACACCTTCAATCATTCCCGATAAGCGTACTTGTTTACATTTTACAACCGGACGTTCGGTTCCTGTTAAAATAATTTAAAATTATCTCTTTAAATACACGATTGCATTATATTTTTAAAAATTTACCGTTTAGTATTGGGGAACTTACCGGCTTGCTGCAAAACTAACAAGTACCAAAAAACGACCCAAGCCGGGCTGCAATCAATCTTGGTTCTAACATTCGGAGATTTTTTTTGTATTGCTTTATTTATAATTCCCAAACCAATCACAAAATAATCTTTCTTGAGTCAACCATTCAAGTAAAATGCAGTAGGTATTCGTATTAAAAACTTAATCTGGATTATGGCGGCTTCTAAAGTTCCTTTGTACAGTGCCCTGGCGGCCAATTTAGCGATTGCGGTTACTAAATTTATTGCGGCCAGCATAACGGGCAGTTCCGCCATGATTTCGGAAGGCATTCATTCGGTGGTAGATACGGCCAACGAAGTGTTGTTACTGTACGGCATTCACCGGAGTAATAGACCTGCCGATGCCCGTCGGCCGTTTGGCTACGGCAAAGAGTTATATTTTTGGGCATTTATTGTTTCAATTTTAATTTTTGGCATTGGCGGCGGCATTTCGTTTTACGAGGGCATTACGCACCTGCAACACCCCACGATCATCGAAGACCCGAAATGGAACTACATTGTGCTGGGTTTTGCCTTTTTGTTTGATGGTGTTTCGTATATTACCGCGCAACGCGAATTTACCCGGCAACGCGCCGGTACGCCCTTCTGGACCGCCGTCCGGCAAAGCAAAGATCCTTCTACGTTTGTGGTTTTATTTGAAGATGCCGCCGATTTGCTAGGTTTAACGGTAGCCTTTCTGGGTGTATTCCTGGGGCATTATTTTCAGAATCCTTATTTTGACGCGGTGGCTTCTATTTTGATTGGGGTAATTCTGACCGCTATTTCCGGTTTATTGCTCCGCGAAAGCCGCAGTTTGCTTATGGGTGAAATTGCCGATGAAACTTTGCTGCAGGAAGTAATGCAACTGGCCCAAGCCAACCCGGCTGTTGCGCAGGTAGATAAACCGCTCTCCATGCACATGGGTCCCGAAGAAATAATTGTGGTTATTCCGCTTACGTTTGAAGAAGATATTTTGAGCCGGGAAATTACGCAGGCTATCAAAGATATCCGGCAAAATATTCAAAGCCGCATTCCTACTATTAAACAACTATACATTGAACCCAAAATAGAGGATTAGTTAGCCAAACAGATGGCTTTGGACAAGTAAAAATTTAAAAATAATTGCTTGATTAGGAGGCTAAATAAAAAATACATTATTCCATCAAAAGCCACAACGGACTTGTTCCCAGTTCTTAGTAGAATTACTTTAATCCTAATGCTTGTTTCTTGCTACGAGTGTCTAAAACGGACTGAGCTATGCTGCGCTTATGCACTATAGGTGTTGTTACCTGCTTTACTGCTTAGTTTATACTATCTGCATATTCCTGAATAGTCACTATTATTTTTATTTCAGGAGATAAAGACTTTTTTACTACTTCAAAATCGTCCCTACTAAGCTTAACATCCACAATTTTTAGAACTTTAAGATTAGGCAACCTTTTAAGTTTATCTAACTCTTTTACAATATCCAACTCAGTATTAATTGATAAGTCCAATACTTCAAGCTGTTTTAGCTTTGTAATAGAATTAGGTAATGTTGTTAACTTATTTGTATTCAGAATTAATGTTTTTAATTTGGTAAGCTTACCAATCCTTTCAGGCAATTTAGTTAAACTGTTAGCTTTACTATGGTCTGCAGTCGATAACGGGGGGTAAAAGGATATTTCGCAACTACCTAAGTCTAAATAAACAATATTAGTGTTCTCTAATACCTCATTAGGGATGGCCGTCAAGTGTTTTCCTCTTAAATCTAATTTTATCTCAGAGTGATTCACAGTAGGTTTAGAGCAGGAAATAAGCAATGGGAGAACATAAGCAATTATAGTTTTCATTTGTATTGCTGGTAGCTATCGTCTAAATACTACTGCCAGGTGTAATCCAGCAACGATACACCCTGGCGCGGCAGCTGCATGGTTATTTGCGTTTGCCCCTGATTAGCGGTTATTCTTTTTGGCGCGCTCAGGGGGTGTAGTTGACCAGCTTTTTCCAGTTCTTTCATTTGGGCAGCCGAGGGTTGCTGGGGCGAGCCCATCTTTTTCCAAACTTCGTAGGAATTGCTGTGCTCCTGATCGATGCGGTAATGCGTAAACGTAACTGGTTTCGCGGGTAGGCCAGTTATGGTAATGGTTACCGGCGAAGCGGGCGCGGGTACATCATCGTCGTGGTAATTCCAAACCATGATGGCCGCCGATTTTACACCGGAGCTGGCTAAAGCGTTAATGTCCGGTTCCGGACCGCGCACACTGTTATCACGCACTTGCAAAAACGAGTACGCCGGATTACCGCTTACTTGTACCCGCTGGCCTTGCATTTTACCGAACATCCGGAAAACATTCAGCACCGGTTTATCGACGCCGTTGGTAGCTAGGTCGCGGAAGCCGTAAAACCATGGCTGGTTTTCAAATTCAAACGACCACGACACTGCCCCCTTAAAATTAACTTTAAAATAATCGGCTAAAGCGTATTTACGGGCAAACGAGGCCGCGGTATAACTGGAGTACATAGTACCGTTGCGGTAGGCATTTTCGGGATTGGTTTGCATGCCACAAGCCGCGCAGCCTTCCGGGTCGGATTCGCCAATAATAATCGGCAATTTTTTTAATTCCGGGTAAGAAGCAACAATTTCAAAACCACTGGAGATATCGCGCAACTGTTGGCCCATGTTCATGCGCACGGCGCCGTTTACCACTTTGGGCGCTCCTTTGGCGTGAAAAGCAATAAAATCCAGGGGCGTACCTACTTTACCCGTTACATTGTTGGTGCCGCGCAAGCAATGATCTAAGAAAAAATTTAAAAATTTGGCCGCCCCGCTGCCCGCTGGCCCGGTTACGTGCGGCCCGCCTACTTTGGCGGTGGGCAAGGCCCGTTTTACAGCATCGGCGGAGTAATCGTACAATTTACAGTATTCTTCTACGGTGCCACCCCAGTATTTGCTGTTGGGTTCGTTCCAGAGTTCCCAGTACCAGGTTTGTACTTTGGCTTTGCCGTACCGGTCGATGGAGTGTTTTACCCAGGCGTAGATTAAGTCGGCCCATTTTTTATAATCTTTGGGCGGGTACGTCCAGCCGGCAAAAATTTGTTCGTAGGATTGGCCTGGTTGCCAATGATGGCCGTAAGGCTGCGGTTTTACTGATAATGCTTCGGGCATGAAACCCATTTGCGCCATGGGCCGCATGCCTCTTTCTACGTAGGTATCCATAATCCGGTCCACAATCGTCCAATCGTACACGGGGTTGCCGTTGGCATCTTCGGTGTAGGCATTGGTGGAGCCCCATTTTAAAGCCGGGGTGCCATCGCCGGTGGTAAGCAAATTGTGCGCCCGCACGTAAACCGGCACCGGACTTAAAGCGGCCAGCTCCGACAAAAGCTTTTGGCCATCGCGCATGTACGTATAATTAGGTTCGTCGTAGCCAAACCAGGCCCATACGGGTTCCATGGGCGCAAGGGGCTGTTGCAGGTTAATGGTTAAGTTTACTGCTTTGGGCGGCGTATTTTGAGCCTTAACCAATCCACTACCGCTAAGTAGTAATAACAGCAACAACCAGAATACAAAGTAGCCTCTTTTCATAAAAAAACCTGGGAAAAAGGATGGGTATATTTGTTAAATGTAAGAATACTTTCTTTAAAATCAGGAATAAACAGCTTTACAATCTGCACCTTTTCAGTTTCTTTTCCGGACAAGGATTTGTTTTATAAAAAATTATTGAAATGGCTCTAGTGAAAAATGAGATTGCTTTCAAAATTAAATAGCCTTTAAAACCTTCTGGAACAACTTAAACAGTGATGTTTTGTAGATTTGAAGAAGTACTTTGTAGCCTATAATTGCTAATGCTTCACAATTTAAGTCCAGCATACATTTTGCACCACAGCCAAAAAACTGAACTAATTTTTACTGTATCCTTTTACAAAAACAAGCATTTGGTTTAAAGCCCCGGTTAAAACATCCGGGGCTTTTTAATTTTCCGGTCAGTAGGTTTTTGTATGTGGCAGGCATTTCGCTTAATTTGCAAAATGTGGATAAATTTTATAAAGATTCTGGTATAACTTACGTATAAGCTTCAAGATTCTTCTCTCGTGATTTTTAACGTTGGTTCTTTTACTTGTAGTGGCCATTTGGTTTAGCCTTTTTAAAGCCAAAACCTTGTTGGCACATTAGTCTAAAATTTAAAAAATACTGTTCGGATGGTAGTTTTTAGGCATAGCAAAGAGTTGATCCAGCAATTTCAATCCAAGTTTTTACCCTTAATGGGTTGTTTATAGTGCATATATATGGATGTTTTAAAAAGAAATAATGTTAAAATAATTGGCCGGGGAAAAACTCCCTTGCTTTTCGCGCACGGTTACGGTTGCGATCAGAACATGTGGCGTTTTATCACGCCTGCTTTTACCAACGATTACCAGGTAATTCTTTTTGATCACGTGGGTTTTGGCCAGTCGGATGTTTCGGATTATTCACCCGCCAAATACTGTTCTTTGCAAGCCTACGCCGACGACGTGTTGGAAATTTGCGAAGCGCTGAGTTTAGAAGAAGTAATTTATGTGGGTCACTCGGTGAGTGCCATGCTGGGCGTTTTGGCCGCTATAAAGGCTCCAAAGCTTTTTCAGAAAATAGTATTAATTGCGCCTTCGCCACGCTATATCAATGAACCCGGCTATACCGGCGGATTTGCGGAATCGGATATCCTTAGTTTGTTGGAATCGCTGGATAGCAACTATTTAACGTGGTCCGGGGCCATGGCGCCGGTAATTATGGGCAACGCCGACCGGCCAGAGTTGGGCGCTGAACTGGTGAGCAGTTTTTGCCGGAGCAACGAAGAAGTAGCCCGCAACTTTGCGCATCTTACTTTTCGGTCGGATAACCGCGCCGATTTAAAAAAGTTAGTTAAAAAAACGTTGATCTTACAATGCCAGGAAGATGTTATTGCGCCTTTGGAAGTGGGCCACTACATGCACCACCACCTTCCGGAAAGCACTTTGGTAGTAATGCAGGCCACGGGTCATTGTCCTAATTTAAGCGCCCCCGCAGAAACCATCCAGGCTATCAAAGACTTTCTAACCCACGACCATTATCTCGTGAATCACTAATTTTACATTTTGCCCGTTCTTATTCGTACCATCTACCCAGCGCCTATTTTAAATAATAATGCATAAAAAGGAGTTAAAAAAAGCCAACGGCGATCTGTTTTTTGAAGCAGACCGGAAGGGTGCCAATTCCTTTATTTACGTGAATTGGATTGGCATTCAGTCCATCGAAACGATTATGATGGGGGCTAATCAGATACTCAGTATATTAAAACAAGATCCTTGTTCGGCTATCCTCAACAGCAACAAAGAACTTATTGGCCCCTGGGACGATGGCGCTTTATTTTTGGGCGGAAAATGGGTGCTGGAAGCTAATATGTTAGGGGTGGTTCATTTTGCTCATGTTTTATCGCCGGGCATTTACGGCCAACGGTCCTTTCAAAAATTTTATCAACTGGCCCATAATTACCTGCAAATCGAAACTTTTGATACTGAAACAGAAGCAGAATCTTGGTTGCTGAGTTAATAAATTAAATTACTACTCCAAGGCTTCTACAATTTTTTAAATTTCGGAGATACGCCCCCTGCTTCCTGCCGTTTTTTTTAAATTAGGAAGCAGGTACTTCGTTTCAGGCGCTGCGTAATTCACGCCAACTTATACCATTCCGGCCAGGTTCATCCGGGTACAAATGTATTAATTGATCTGATTGCCAAACTTCTTTCGTATCCATATCCATCACCGAAAGCCTTCCGGTAAAAGCAGCGCCGGTATCCATTAAAATTACATTGCCCATGGTTAAGGGTAAGGTCTGCTTTTTCTCGAAACTAATAGTGGGCGTATGGCCCAGGTATATTTCTTTGTAAGGAGCAACCCGAAGTTCTTCCTTCGAGAAAGGATTACGTTTTAGTTTGTGGTAAGCCTGATAATGTTGTTTTATAAAATTTCGGCTCCAAATCAAATATTCGGAGTTAGTTTTAGCAAGGTCCATTTCCGGATCAAATCCGGCATGAACCAGTAAAATATTATCCGGGGTTACGTGATACGATTTGGCATTTAGTAAGAATTGCAGGTGCTCTGCTGGTATTCCTTCTTTTAAACCGTATGATTTTAGAGTAGCCGCGCCGCCTTGCACCAGCCACATATCCAGCTCCGCATCATTTTCGTCTGCCACACTAAAAAAGTTGCCCGTGTAATACTGCAATGCCCACTGGTCGTGATTGCCCAGTAAGTAAATTAGATTGGGGATAGTAAGTAAAAGCGCAATACTTTCTTTGGTTTCGGACCAGCCATCTACCACATCGCCTATAAAAAACAGCTGATCCTGCTCCTGGTTAAACCCGCACCGTTCTAAGCACTGCCTTATGGCTCTATACCCCCCATGACTATCCGACAGTACAAATCTTTTCATGATTACTTACCTGCTTTATAAGCAATAAAATCGAATCCGGCAATTATAATACCCCAAGCTTAACCTGAAAGTTGTCGTGCAAACAACCTAAATATTTTATAGAATTACGGCTTGTTTGAATCTAAACGCTGGCGCACCTAAAGCCATTTCAAAAACCGAAGGCTTGTGGTTGTGATACTATTCGAAAGTGTTACTCCCCAGGATTTCTATTAAATCCTTCTCTCCTGCTGCTATTTTCTAGCTATAATCAAAGCGTGGCTAAGTATTACATTGTAATAAAAGCAGCTGATTGGCAGGAAGACTGCTAAAAATTAAAAAAGAGGGCTGCCTGTAATTTATTCATACAAAAAAGGAGCAGGACTAAAGCTAAGTATAAAAATAAGCACCGTTAACCAGCCTAGTACTTTCCGGCCGGTACTTAGCGGAGCTTCGTCGGGGGCTGGCGGATGGAATATTCCTAATAACCGGGATAATAGTAAGCCAAATACCAACCAACCGGGGTAGCCTTTTATACCTGGTATCAGAAATGCCAAGCCCACATGCACGCAGAACACGATGGCCGCTAAAGCCAGCGCCATGCGGGGAGTAGGCATTACTCGTTCGAATACGATATACAAATAACCGGCGTACAGCAAAAATTGCCAGTATCTTTCGTCGGGTGGGGTATGTGGTCCCACTATTCCTAAACCCGCGTAAAAAATAAAAGCCACAAAAAACACCGGAGAGAGCCGGTTAAAATTCCGAAATCCAATTAATCCGTACAGAATATGCCCCCCATCTAACTGGCCGATGGGCAGCAAGTTCATGGCGGTAAAAAACAAAGACAAAAACCCGGCGAAAATAAAGGGATAATGCATGAGTTCGTACTGGTTAGGTACCAGAGCCGGGTCTGTGGCAACAAATTTTTCAAAAAACACAAACAACAAATTTTTTCCTAAGGCCATAGAGCCGCCCGTATTCTGATAAACTTGGTTTGCGTAATCGAGTCCGTATTTTTTATATTCCGGGTGGATGGTAAAAATATATTCGGGCGCGGGTAAATGCGTAAAGCCGTACCACAGCAAAGGAATAGCCACTACAAACCCCGCCAACGGCCCGGCAATACCCACATCAAAATATTCTTTTTTGGAAAAAATACGGTCTCGTATTTTAATAACGGCGCCCATGGTGCCAATAGTAGGCAGCAAAGGAAGCCAAAACGGAATGTAATACGGCAACGTTACCCGGATCTGGTAATAGCGGGCCGTAAAATAATGGCCGAATTCGTGAGCGGTTAAAACCCCTAAAAACGGCAGTGAATAATACAAACCGTTTAAAACTTGTGCTTGCGTCAGTAAACTAACAAACCGCCAATCGGTAGTAATTACCAGCAAAAACTTCGCCGACATCCACTCGGCTCCCGCAATGGTAGTAGTAACTAAAGCCAGGCAAAATAAAAAAAAATGAAAAAGGTATTCTCGGGCAGTATGACTAGCGCGCATTCTGGAAAAATTCGTTGATCGTAAGCGGTGGCTGCAAATGCAGCGTTTGCAAGCCCACCTGCCGGGCCCCTTCGATGTGCTGCATACTATCGTCGATGAATAAAGTTTCGGCGGCTACCAGGTTATTTTGTTTTAAAATATGCTCGAACACGGGGGCATGCGGTTTGCGCAAACCTACCAGGTGCGAATAATACGTTTTTTCAAATAAGCTATCCAGGCTCGGTAAACCCGATACTTCCTGTACGGTTTTGTTAAAACGCTCAGCATGGATGGCATTGGTGTTACTGAGTAGGAACAAACGGTACTGCGTGCCTAACTCTTGTAACAGCTTTATTCTTTCAGCGGGTATGTCGAGCAGCATGGCGCTCCAGGCTTCATCCAGAGCGTTATCGTCGCCCATAATACCATATTGGTCCCGCAAACCTTGCCGGAAAGCTTCCGAGGAAATCTGGCCAGTTTCGTATAAGTCAAAAAACTCGGATTGCACCTTGGGCGTAAAGTCAATGGCGCGTTGTTCTTTACTGAGCAAACGCAGTGCCTCTACCGAATTTTGAAAAGCCAGGTTAATGATTACGCCACCCAGGTCGAAGATAATGTTTTTGATACGCGCTAAATCCACGGGATTTTTTTAAATACAATTTGGAAAATGCGCTGCAAATATGTAAAATTGCACTCCCAAAATCAAAAAGAAGCCAAACTCTTTTTGACGGGCCTATAGCTCATTCGGTTAGAGCAACTGACTCATAATCAGTAGGTGCCTGGTTCGATTCCAGGTGGGCCCACCTCAATATCAAGCACTTACTCGGAGAAATCTGGTAAGTGCTTTTTTATTTGCATACATTTTACTTAAATACCAGTTTATATAATTGCCCGGGAGTACTCGGATTGATAATCCGAATTATTTTAAAATTAAATCAGAGAAGCATTAGTTTAAGCGTAACATTTAATAAGTAAAGCGCGCAACACGAAGCCGAGACTTGGCTTAACATCGTGTGGGGAGAGCTTTTCTTATTTTAACTTGTTCACGTGAATTTCTAAAAATCCAATTCCGGTATTTTCTATCTGCTCCAAGTATCCATCTTTTATGATGAAAGATATTTGGGTAATATAATTATTTTGCTTTGGATGATCAGTAGCGGTAATAAAGAGAGTATCCGATTTCAGTACAAACGTACCAGCCGATCTCACTTCTCTTAAAACACCTATCTCATAGGTGCTATCTTCATAAAGCTTTAGTAGTATACCCCCAATTGGTGCTTCTCTGGAAGCAACTAAAACTTCTTTCTTGTTTTTAGAATTGTAAGAGAAGAACAGCTCTTCGGCAACTATAAGTAAAAACAATGCGAAAGCCCCAGTGCTAAAAGATAGTGCCGCATTTTTTAACCTTGCTTTTCTCCTTTTTATTAAATAGCCTAATAAGAATACTACAGTTAACATGAGACTAACTGCCATTATAACTATCACTATTATTGAAGCTATTTCCATATTCTAAGTTTACTCCAACGGGTCAACACCTAATAAAAGGATTTGTGCTATTCTGTAAAATTTTCAGTAAGCATTTACGGAGCACAACAAATATCCGGGAAATTATATTGCGGCGGCTGTTCTTGTTTTAGCTATAGATTTAGCATACAGCCAACAAGTCGATACTCCCCAATTCAAAAAATTTAAAAAAGTGATTTTTCATAAACTGATTTTTTAAATATTCCGGCGCTTAAGCTCCTTTACGGCAAAATCAACGGCCCGGGCGGTTAGCGCCATATAGGTTAAGGAAGGATTTTGGCAAGCGGATGACACCATACACGCGCCATCGGTAACAAACACATTTTTAACTCCCCAAACCTGGTTATTGCCGTTTAATACAGATGTTTTAGGGTCGCGGCCCATGCGCGCGGTTCCCATTTCGTGAATGCCCTGGCCGGGTGCCTGTTCCGAATCGTACGCTTCGATGTTGACAAAACCAGCTTTTTCCAACATTTCGGCCCCGCTAACTAAAATATCCTTAAGCATGGTAAGTTCGTTGTTTTTGTACTCGCAATCAATCTCCAGTTCGGGCATGCCCCACTGGTCTTTTTTGGTTTTACTTAAGGTTACCTGGTTTTCGTGGTAAGGCAAACATTCGCCCATGCCGGTCATCCAGATATCCCAAACCCCCGGTTTAGTCAGTGCCTCCTTAAAGGCCGCGCCAATGGTTTCGTTACCCGGGTTACCCGTACGCCGGGAACCACCGGCCGCGAAAGCATAGCCCCGTAAAAAATCTTTCTGCACATTAGCTCCTACATTCCGGAAGCGCGGAATATATACCCCGGTGGGCCGCCGGCCATAATAATACGTATCCTGCAGACCAGGGAATTCGGCGTTCACGTGGCCGCGGTAATTGTGGTCCATCAGGTTGTGCCCCAGTTCGCCGCTATCATTACCGAAGCCATTGGGAAAGCGCGAGGAGGTTGAATTTAAAAATAACAAGGTGGTGTTTAACGTACCGGCATTTACAAAAATCACTTTGGCAAAATATTCGGTGGCCTCCTGGGTGTTGGTGTCTATTACCCGTACTCCTTTGGCCTTTTGGGTAAGCTCGTCATAAATAAGAGAATGCACTACCGAGAACGGCCGGAGCAGCATGTTCCCGGTGGCGGCGGCAGCAGGTAAAGTAGCCGAATTGCTGCTAAAGTAACCCGCGTAAGGGCACCCCCGGGCGCACATGTTCCGGTACTGGCAGGGTCCGCGGTTGGTTAAGCCTTTCGACAAGTTAGCCGTACGGGATATGATCAGTTGCCGGTCGGTGTAATTTGTAGCAATGCTTTCTTTCAGATGCTCCTCAACTGCATTCATATCCATGGGTGGCAGAAACTCCCCGTCGGGCAGATGGGGAATGCCATCACGGTTGCCGCTGATGCCCACGAATTTTTCGACGTACGCGTACCAGGGCGCGATGTCTTTATAACGGATCGGCCAGTCGACCGCAATGCCTTGTTTGGCGTTCGCTTCAAAATCCAGGTCGCTCCAGCGCTGGGTCCAGCGGGCCCACATCAGCGATTTGCCGCCTACCTGGTAACCGCGTATCCAATCGAACGGTTTTACTTGTTGGTAAGGATGTTCCTGGTCCTTTACAAAGAAATGCTGGGTGTATTCGTCGTAAGCATAACAGCGGCTGGCTATGGGATTTTCTTCGGTTTGTTTTAGCGGCAAAGTACCCCGGTGCGGCATTTCCCAGGGCGCTTTGGTGGCAGTGGGATAATCTTTGATGTGTTCCACGTTCCGGCCCCGTTCCAGCACCAGCGTTTTCAAACCTTTTTCGCAAAGTTCTTTCGCCGCCCAGCCTCCCGACATACCCGAGCCAATCACAATGGCATCATAAGTATTCGCAGCAATCCCTTTGCTGTTAATGTTTACCGTATCGTTTAATTTTTCCCTTGTCATAAAATTACCATCCAAAAACCTGGTGCACGTACGCGCGGCTTATTTTTAAATTTTCTTTAATCGGCCTTACCGGTGGTTTATCAAAAGCTAGCTCAATGGCCGCCGTTCCAGTATAATTTACCTCTTGTAACGCTTTCGCAATACCCGGAAAATTAATTACGCCCTCGCCTACTGCTTCCGTCCAGACCCCAGCCGCCGTTTGGTCGCGCAGGTGCAGGTAAACCATTTGCCGGCCGTATTCGTGGATAAACGCCACCGGGTCTAACCCGGCCCGCACTACCCAGTTCAGATCAGGTCCTAGTTTTATTTCCGGTATCCGTTTAATCAAGCCTTTCCACTCAAACTGCTCATTCTGCAACTCATTACTATGGCTGTGAATATTGGCTACTACCTGATGATTTTCACAAATTTTGATGATTTCCTTGATCAATAATGCTTCGTTATCCAGGTGTTCTTCCGTTTTTTTGCCTTTAAAAAAACCGGTGGTGATCCCAAATTCGGTGGCTCCCAGCTGTTGCATGTGGCCGCTAACTAGTTCCACGTCTTCCAATATTTCAGTGTGCTGGTTTTTATCGAACATTTCGGCGTAATAAGAAATGCCGGTTACGGCTACCCCGTGCTTTTGGCTGATGGCCCCAATATTTTCGACCGCATCTTTCTGCTGCAGGTGTATTTCCATCATTTCCATGCCTTTTAATCCGGCGTATTTAAAATCGGCAAATATGGAATCCAGGATGGGGGTACAATCCCAATCAGGCGGAAACTGGCGGGCGTACTCCCATAAATGCGCGCTTAGCTTTACCTCGTTACCAGACGCCCCGGAACCAGCACAACCCGGCAATACCTGATTTAGAACCGCAGCTCCCGCCAGGCTGCCGGCAATTTTTAAAAAATCCCGCCGTGATTGATTTTTCATGCTTTATTTCTTATCGGGTAGCGCAAATGCCACGTAACTATCGCCCGAAGGCGAATCCAGTTTGGTACCGCCGCAGGCGATTACCACGTACTGCTTGCCGTTAACCTCATAGGTACTGGGCGTAGCAAAACCAGCCGCTGGCAGTTTGGTTTCCCAGAGCAGCTTCCCGGTTATTTTATCGTAGGCCCGAAACTTACCATCTTTGGTACCGGCAATAAAGATTAATCCGCTGGCGGTTACTACCGGACCACCGTAACTTTCGGCACCGGTTTGCGGAATCCCTTTTGCGATTAATTCCGGATGCTCGCCGTAAGTTACTTTCCAGACATATTCGCCGGTATTCAGGTTAATGGCGTTTAGCGTACCCCAGGGCGGCCGGACGGCCGGATACCCATTTTTATCGATAAACTTACTGTAGCCCGATATGGAGTAGGTATTTTTTACTTTTCCCGGCTCTTTGGCTAAACCCGACTCTTTCTCCTCAATTTTTTCATCGTCGAATAAGAAACCGACTAAGGCTTCTTTCTGTTTCTCCGTCAGTTTCGGAAAAGCCGGCATCATGCCTTTACCATGCGAAACAATATTTTTAACGTAGTTTTTATCGCGCCGATCTTTAATATCCACCAAAGACGGGAAACCACTTTGGGGATTTCCTTTACGCTCCGCACCATGACAAGACGTACAGGTCATCCGGTAAAGGCTTTCGCCGGGCGTCATGCTTACCAGTTGCTCTTCGGTGGCAGATGGACCTATGGAGATACGCCAGGGCATTTCGCTGCTGTTCACGTACATAATACCCTCCGGGTCCACCCCGGCCCCGCCCCATTCGGCACCACCGTCTAATCCGGGATAAATAATGGTTCCGTTTTCACTCAACGGGGTAAATATTCCTTCGGAGCGGCTTTTCCGGAACAGGTCCAGTAGTTCCTGGCGGTTTTCGGCCAACGGGTTAATATCGGCCTCGGTGAAGGTTTGTCGGGCATACGGGGCTGGATTAACCGGGAACGGCTGCGTAGGCCAGCTGGCTTCCCCTGGAATATCGGATGGCGGTACTTTTCTTTCTTCTATCGGGAACAAGGGCTGGCCGGTTTCCCGGTCAAATAAAAAAACAAGTCCTTGCTTGGTTACCTGCGCTACCGCGTCGATTTTTTTACCGTCGCGGGTAATTGTAATCAGGTTCGGGGGCGCGGGCGGGTCGCGGTCCAGGATATCGTGGTGCACCAATTGAAAATGCCATTTGCGCTTGCCCGTTTTAGCATCCAGGGCTAGCAAACAATTGGCAAACAGGTTGGTGCCCTTACGACTGGCCCCGTAAAAATCATACGCCGCCGAGCCGGTTGGCACATACAGTATGCCGCGCTCCCGGTCCACGGACATACCCGACCAGTTGTTGCCCCCACCTACTTCCGTATTTTTATACGTATCCGGCGGCCAGGTATCGTAACCGTATTCGCCGGGCAAAGGAATGGTATGAAAAACCCAAGCTATTTTACCCGTAACAATATTGAAAGCATGGATAAACCCTAAGGCAGCATCGGTACCTTCGGATACCCGCAATGGCATCACAATCAGGTCTTCGTAAACGGTGCCCGGGGTGTTGGAAATTACCATTTTATCGACGGCCGTTTTACCCAGACCAGCTTTTAAACTTACCCGCCCTTTTTCGCCAAAGGAAGTTATAGGTTTACCATCCAGGGCATTTACGGCGTACAACCAGGGCCCGTTGGTATATAAAATCCGCTGATCGTCGCCTTTTTTCCAGTAACTGAGTCCGCGACTGGTGCTAAACTGGTCGGTGCCTTCGCTTTGCACGCGCCAAATTTCTTTACCGGTGGCGGCATTCAAGGCAAAAGGTTCGGTGGTAGCGGTCATGCCATACAAGATGCTATCCACTATAATCGGGTTACACTGGATTTGGCCCGAATCCAGCGTGCGATACTGCCACGCCACCTGCAACTGTTTGATGTTGGCCGGGGTAATCTGCTCCAGCGTGGAATAATGGTTACGCTCGGGGCCTCCCAGGTACTCGGCCCATTGCTTGGAACCAAAGGCAGGTTTATCGTTATTACAAGCAACAGCCAGCAGGCTTAATGCCGTAATCCCGATGATGTATAGTTTTCTCATTTATAAGCGGGTATATTGAAATAGATTTTAGGTGAAAATTTAAAAAAATTGTCCCAGCCAGTATTAGCTAGGTTTACTAAATCTCTTAGGCAATGATATACAACTTGACATGAAATAAATCTGCAAGGCATTGCTACCAACGGTTTAGGATTTGGTGAAGTAGCAGCATTTCAGCATAAAAGCTCATTAAATTCACTATCGTCTCTTCAACTAGAAATGTGTCATAAAAACACGTTACTCACCCTTTTGCCAAACCCTTGTTGGCAGCAGTGGTTCTATTTTCCGCCGCTATCATTGGCAAATAGTTCGTGTATCTTCTGTTGCAATAGCTTCTTGTCAGGAAGTTGGGTCTTGTATTCTGAAATCATTGTCGGAGAAAGACTTCTACTCAAAGCATATTCAACTACTTCGTTGTCCTTGTCTTTGCACAACAAAACTCCAATACTTGGATTTTCATTTGATTTTTTCACATCACGGTCTAAGGCTTCCAAGTAAAAGTTCAACTGTCCTAAATGATCAGGCTTAAACTTGTCTGCCTTTAGTTCAAAAGCAACTAAACATTGCAAGCCACGGTGGTAAAACAGAAGGTCAATATAAAAGTCGCTGTTGCCAACTTGTAATTTGTATTCTTCCCCAATGAACAAGAAATCTTTGCCAAGTTCGAGTATGAAGTTCTTCATTTGTCTGACAAGTCCATATTGTAGCTCACTTTCGCGGTGTTGTTCGGGTAAACTCAAGAATTCAAAAATATAACTGTCTTTGAAGGTATTGGTTAAGTCGTTATTAGTTTCTCTCAACGCTGTTGAGATTTTTAAATTTCCTATCATAGCTCGCTCGAAAAGACTGGCGGAAATTTGTCGGTCAAGTTCTCTGAAACTATACTTTTCTTTTTTCGATAACTTAATGTAAAATTCTCTTTCTTCTGCTGTTTTACATCTTGAAAAAATAGCTAAATTATGAGACCAACTAATTTCTCTCAACAGTGTTGAGAGTATTGGAAAGTCCTTGTAAGTCTCATAGAATTGCTTCATTCTCCAAAGATTTTTATCGGAGAATCCCTTTGCTTCCGGTTCGTTTCGTTGAATGTATTTTGCTAATTCAGCTACAACCGATTCGCCCCATTCAGATCGTTCAATTTTCTTAGTAATATATTCTCCTATATTCCAATAAAGATTAATCAATTCAGCATTAACGGCTTTTATGGCATTAGTCCGCGATTGTTTTATAAGTTGAATAATGTCCGTGAACCGACTGTCCATATTTTATTGCTATAAGTTGCAAACTTAAAAGTTATTTACCCTGTTTTTTCTTAGTGTATATCATTGGTTATTAGCCTACTCGGTACCGCAATGCCATTGCTGCTAATCGTTTTGCGGCTGAACTTTCTATCCTTTTTTAAATCTTCCACAAATTCATCTGCCGATTGGTCAAGCACCAACGCTCCGAATAAAGACTTCCAAGAGTTATCTTTTGTTTTTTTGTCGTTTTCATTGACTTAGAAAGTCGTGCAATCAGCTCCAACTTATTGTCGGGGCCAAGGTTTTTTAGCATTAAAAAGTAGCTATCAATCAGATTTGCATTCATGTCGGTGGTCTTTATTTTTAAACTATTCTTAATTACTTTAAAATTATGAAAATCTTATTGTTCGTTTTAGAGTTGTCGTGTTGTCAATCAGACAAGTCTGTCGAAATAAAAATTATATCCTTGCAAATTTGATATTTAGCTTCTCTAACTTGTTCTAATGTAATTGGGAGACTTTACTAAGTTTTGAGAAATGCTTGTAAATTTCTGTTCGTAAAATTCTGGGGCGATAAAGTGAAGATGTTTTTTTGAATTTATCAGAAGATCTCCAATTTTTCCATTAGAGTTGAGTATGCCGCTAAAAATAATGTTTGCGTCAACAATTACTTTCACTTAATAAAGCGTTTACGATTTTCGGTCCACCAAGAAGCGTTTACTTCGTCAGCCAGCTTATCAATGTCCGATTGCTTTGCCTTGCTCTTAGCAGTTGCCTCCAAATATTTAACATAGTCGATAAGGCGTTGCAAGCCGAAACTGTCAACTGACGATGAAACCGTAATAGTTATTTGGTTTTTGTTTGTTCGTTCGATTAGCATTGTACTGTTAGTTTTTATATTTTAAAGTTAGTGAAAAATAGCTACTTCATGCTATCCGTTTAGCGTTTACACTTTGCACGCGCCAAATTTCTTTACCGGTGGCGGCGTTCAAGGCGAAAGGTTCGGTGGTAGCGGTCATACCGTACAAGATGCTATCCACCACAATCGGGTTACACTGGATTTGGCCCGAATCCAGCGTGCGGTACTGCCACGCCACCTGCAACTGTTTTACGTTGGCCGGGTTGATCTGCTCCAGCGTGGAGTAATGGTTACGTTCGGGCCCTCCCAGATACTCCGCCCATTGCTTGGAACCAAAGGCAGGTTTATCGTTATTACAGCCAACAGCCAATAGGCTTAACGCTATCATCCCAAGGATGTGTATTTTTTTCATTTGTAAGCGGCTATCTTGGATTAGATTTTAGGTGAAAATTTTAAAATTAACCAGGGTAGGTACCTGCTCTGGTTGTTAAATCTTTTAGGCAATGACATCAAATTAACACTAAATAAATTGCAAGGCATTGCCACCACCGAACAAGTATTGCCGATGATGGGAGAATTGAAAACTCCGCCTGAAGACCGATGTTCTTTACTTGTTCATAGATTAAAAATTTATTCTGATGTTCAAGAGAGTTCCTTCCGCTCGAACCAAAGCCAATAGCGATATGCTGCCGATTGCTCCAATGTCCAGCCCACTATTGGCAATAGTCTTGTTATGTGCCGTGCAATCTGTCACACTCATGTTATGTCCACTAGTAACGTAAACGATCTCCCACAACAAGCCTACAAAATGTACGATAACTTCGTTGTCTGTTTGCAAAACGGGCTGAACAAAGTACTTATCAACTTTCCGCCGCAACAACTAACAAAATAAAAGTAAAATTTAAATTTGTCTGTCTGAAATGCTGTAACTGTCCATCTTTAAACGTCTACAAACCATGCAGTAAAGTGTGGTCGGAATACTGGTAATGTTATTTTGTTAATAAGATAAGTTCATTATTAGATTCTTGAATTTAAGTCCAAAATAAGAATCAAAATTTAACTAAATTCTACAGAATGAACTGTCTAATTTTATTGTTGCATTTTCATCATAACTAACATTTTTTTGCCCATTTATCTTGAAAATCATACAAAAGTTTTTCTCGTTTATTATTGGCCTTAATTCGTAAAATTTATTTCGCCCAATACCTTTGCATAAGATTTTATCCCATTGATTATATATATATTCGCCTAATAACTTTGTTCCAGTAGCATTTAACCCTCCTAAAATTAAAATATTTAATTTCTGTTTTGCATTCACCTCATAGTTAATTTTTGAAATAAGAGACAAGTCAGAACAGTCTTGATTATTAGGAGTTAATGTTAACCAGTTTTCTTTCTCAACTCCAACAGGTTCTAAGTACTCTATCTTCCTATCTCCATAATTTTGAACGTTTTTTGCTTCAAAATTAAAATAACGATTCTGGATTTTTTCAGAATTAAGTTGATTAGAGAATTTATTCGAGTACAAGCCCAAACTAAGAAAAGTATTATACTTTTTTAATTTTTCTTCATTCGATAGAATTTCTAATGCTTCATCATCTGTCATAATTTCCGGCAATCCTAAATTGTGTTCTTGAAATAACGCAATTAAATACTTAACAGTCGTAAAATCAGCATAAGATACGAAAGTGATTTCATTAAGAGTATCAGTTTTCAATCCATAATTTCCACGTTCTTTCTCTTGTAAAAGTTGGTTATAAAAATGAGGTAAAACAATAACTGTCTTTTTGGTTACGTCTATAGAAAAAAATTTTATTAAATTAATTACCCTATTTACATTTATAAGTTCAAAAGTTGATATAAGAGCAGCAGCCAATATGGAAGTTCCAATACCGAGTAAAATGTTGGAAATTACATTCCAAAATGCCTTATTTATTTCTGAAGAAACTAAACAAACAGTTATTAAGGCAACAATTAAAGAGGATATAAAAAAAACAATAGAAATATATGTAATGTATTTAATCCTTCCGCCAAATAAAGTTTTGAAAGTTAGTCTTAATAGCTGCATAATTAATTCAAGTATAAATTATTTCTTAGAAGAATTACCAACAACTCTACTCACTAGCATGATTTCTTTTTATCTCTAATGGAAAACTATAATTTGCAGCAATAACATTTTTAAGATGAACTCTCTTTCTATTTAAATCTCTTATAAGCAAAGTTCTGTCTGCTATTTCATCTTTAGTCAATATTCCTTCTTTTCCCCTTCTTAAATCGCTTTCTAAATCCCAAATTCTTGAATGAATATCCTTTAATTCTTTGTATTTTTCTTCAGTTACAACGAATCCTAACTCCTTATAAAATTCATAAATATAAGTGTAACTATTGTACTCTTGAAAACATTCATTGTCACTAATCCTTTCTATTTTTAGTTCAGAAATAGCCATCCTATCAATAAGTTCAGGCAAGGGCATTACCAACTTTTCTATATTAAAAATTGAAATTCTTAAGGTGTTTGCACCACTTTTGGATATAAATGTGTTTAAATAAGAAAACAAATCGTAGAGTGCATCTTCAGAAAAGAAATTTAGTGTCTGGATTATCTGGTGTTTAATTTCTTCTTTTGACATGAAATAAGTTCTACTTGGTTTAACAACATCATTTACTAAAATTACTCTACAATTTAAAAAACATGCAACCACTCACTACATAAATCTACATTTCGATTTAAAGTTAAGATAAATTGCATTTTTTTAAACTTTCTTTTTAATATAATTCAAAGGTCTACCTGCTGATAAAAGGTGTTGGTTATGTCAACTATCTATCTGCGCAAGTGTCGGTCTGTATAGCACCTAAAGGCTAATTGCTTTGCGTTCGGTGGGGTATTTTATATTCGTCAACCTGGAATTGAAGCTGCTTGAAAAACTAATCTTTAGAACTTTTTCAAAAGCCCATGTGTGTTCGGTCATGCTGGAACTACTGCTGAACAAAGAACAAAAAGCCGATTGTTCATTCGGCGCCCCCGCTGACGCAAAACCGCTGTTAGCAGTCGTTCTTGGTCGCTGCTTGTGCTTTCATTGCAATATCAATCAGCTTTAATTCAAAAGTTGAGTAATGACTTACATACCACTGTGTGAAGTCAATGTACGCCTTTATACCCCAGTTGAAATCTATATTGTTTATCAGATAATATTGCCATAGTGCGTCAATGTCTTTATGGTGCGAAACGTTATGCCTTATTATTTTCAAGAAGTCAACATGCCTTAATTTAGCAAGATTAAACTCCTTGGTAACGTTGCCATTCAAATCTTTTATCAAGTCTCCAGAATTTGGAAAATTACTTAACAATTCACGATACTTTTTCCCAAAAAGAGTGGGAACATCTTCTGTAAATTCATAGAGCTGTCCACAAATTAACCGTATCAACATATTCTGTTCTGTATCAGAATTGCTTTCTAAATACAACTTAAATAAAATACATAGGTCAAGTAGTGAAAGGCGCAACAGCAAGGGAACACTTGCAAAGTGATATGAAACTTCATTAGCAAGATGCACATTGGGCACTTCTGTAATTGACTTTTTCAACATTGGAATTTCTCTATTTATTTTGTCAATTAAAGCTTCAGTGGTTTTAATGAGACTTTCTTTTTGCTCTCCTTGAATTGAAATGGTTGGCTTCATCGAATAGCTGTTAACTCTTAAATATACAAAAGTTTGCGTACTCTTTGTATTTAGTTGTACTTTCTTATAAATCGGTTGCATTTTAGCCTACAAATATGCACTTTTCAAAAAGTAATGCTATACCAAATTTAATTGGTATAGCATCGCCCTTTTTTATTAGTAGCCGGGGTTTTGTGTTAACGCCGGATTAGCAGTTAAAGCGTTAAACGGAATCGGGAAAAACTTGCGAAAAGGCTCTGAAACTGGCTTTTCCCACCACTCGTCGTTAAAATGACCAAAACGGATCAGGTCTTCCCGGCGGAGCATCTCGTAAGCAAACTCCCGGCCGCGCTCGTTCAGCAGTTCGTCGAAGGTTAATTGACTGGTGGTATACCGGGCAGCCCGGTCGTTCTTCTTAAAGCTGCGCGCTCTTACCTGGTTCACCAGGTTAACCGCTTCGGAAGTGGCGGCTCCACCGTTTAAGCGCATCAGGCATTCGGCTTTCATAAATAGGATGTCGGATAAGCGGAATACTACCAAATCATTATTCATATTAGCCAGGGAGCTATTCTCCACTTCGTATTTTACGTTTACCACCCCGTCGGTCCAGCCGCCTTCAAAGTTTTCCAACGCTTCAATCGCTGGGTTTAACACGAGTTGTTCTTCGCCATCCATTACCGGTTGTTCCTCTCCCTCCTCATCTATATACGTTTGCGGACCGTAAAGCCATTGTTGCTTCCGGAGATCGTTATCGGCAAATAATTCAAAAAACGATTCCTGGGTAACGGTTTTGTACCAGGCATCTTCCAGACCGTATTTTACCGGGGCCAGGCTCCAGTGCAACTGCTGTTGGGCGGCATTAAATTGCGGGGCGCGGTTCGCATCAAACGGAATAACAAAAATGTTTTCCTGGCTGCCTTCGTTATGGGCTAAGAAGGGGGTGTTCCAGGCCGCATCCAGCGTATATTCACCGGAATTGATGATCGCGTTACATTGGTCCAGGGCATCTTGCCAGCGCACGGTACCCGTTATGGCTTCGGCATTGAGGTATAATTTGGCCAGCAAAGCCCGAGCGGCGTTTTTGGTAAAGTGGCCATACCAGCCGGTTTCGCCTTTATCGCTTAATAACGGCATATTGTCTTTTATTTCTTTTTCCAGCCAGGTAAAAACTTCGGCTGCTGGCCGAGTAGGTGGGTTGGGCTCCCCCACATGCTCCACAATCGGAATATTGCCGAAATTACTGAAGGCCCAATAATAGTGTAAGGCCCGCACCAGCTTCACTTCGGCAATCATTTTTTCTTTGCTGATCGGGAGATCCATCTTACTTAGGTCTTTGTCCTGAACTGCGTCAATAAAATAATTGCTGTAGCCGATCGCCTGCCACATGTTGTTCCATTCCAGCTCAATCCAGGGTTCGGCGGCAGTCCAGGTATGGCGGTGAAAGCGGTTCCAGGCCCCGTTCTGATCAACGTAGCCCCCCCGGACCGGCGCCACGGCCTCATCGGTAACAAACTCCTGCAAGGCAAAATGCACCTGGTAAATATGCGTTTGCATAAAAGCGTAGGGCATTACAAAACCAGCCATTACCTGGTCTTTGGTTTGAAAAAAATTCTCGGGGATGGCCGCACTATAAACTTCTTCGTCGAGGTCTTTACAAGCCCCAAAACTTAATAAAGTGGCCAACACCACGATCAGCTCAACTTTTTTATTTTTAAAATTTTTCATCATCTTCTCTATAAATATTTAAAAACTGCCGGTTATGCCAAAGGTATACGTGCGGGTAAACGGATAATAACTATAGTTAGCTTCCACACCCGGACCGGTTGTAAATTCCTGTTCTCCGCTTAAATCGACGTTCAAAGGTAATTCCGGGTCGGTGCCCGAATATTTGGTTAGGGTTAACAGGTTGGTGCCGGTAGCATAGAACCGGAGCGACTTGATAAAGCCATTTGCTTTTACTGGCAAGGAATATCCAATTGTCAGGTTATCCAGTTTCAGGTAATCGCCTTTTTCCAGGTAGTAGTCCGAAAAATACATCTGGTCGTTTTTAACGCCCTTGTTAATGGCCGATTGAAACAAGTTATGGGTAGTGAAATTGCTGTAATTTTCGTGGAAAATGCGTTTCGCATTTAAGGCTTTGAAACCTAAGGCTCCCCGGAATAATATAGTGGCGTCAAAACTGCCGAACTTAAAGTTATTGGTTAAACCCAGGTTGTATTTCGGGATGCCGCTCCCCAGGTAAAAATAACTATCGCCCGCATCTTCGGCGGTAACCGCGTCGCCGGCCTGGTTGTAAAACAGCCATTTACCATCGTCGTTGAAGCCGGCAAATTTACGACCGTAGAAAACGCCTATCGGCTGACCGGCTGCAATGCGCTGCGTGAAGCCCACGCCCACATCGGTTATATTAAACGCCGTGCCTTTAAACTGATCGCTGGTAACCGATTTAATCTTGTTCTTGTTATAGGCGCCGGTAAAACTCACATTCCAGCTAAATTTTTCGCGATTGGCTATTTGCGCGTTCAGCGCTAACTCGAAGCCCTGGTTCTCCATGGTTCCGGCGTTGGCAAAAATGTTCGGGTTAACCTGCGAGGGCAGCTGGGCGGTATAGTTGCCAATCAGGTTGTTGATGCGACGATTATAGAAATCTAGGGAACCGTTTAGCCAGCCATTTTTAAAAAAAGCAAAGTCTAAACCAACGTTGACCTCGTTTTTGGTTTCCCACCGTAATAAGGGGTTGGCGTTATAGGTAGAGCCATACGGAATTAACCACTGCCCATCGAAATAACCACTTTGCCCCGAAAATGCGCCTAAGGTGCTGAGCGATTGGTAGGGCCCAAGGCTTTCCTGGTTACCAGTTACGCCATAACCACCCCGTAGTTTCAGGTTGGTTATAATGCCATTATCAGCCAGAAAGTTTTCTTTGCTCAGTACCCAACCCGCGGATACGGAGGGGAAATTACCCCATTTATTTTCCACGCCCAACACTGATGCGCCTTCCCGCCGGATGCTTAAATTTAACAGGTATTTTTCCTCGTAATTATACAATACCCGGGCGAAGCCGGCTAACAAGGTACGCTCCCAAGCGTAGCTGTTCACAAACACTCCCGACCGGTTGAAGCCCGGCGTTAACTCATTCAAGGCCCGGCCAGCACCCAGATTGTAATAAAGAAATGAATTGGTGATAAAGTTGTTGTTACCGGCTCCTAAACCTTCTTCAAAGATATTCTGATAAGAATAACCGCCCAGTACGTCCAAGTTATGTTTACCAAATTGTTTGTTATAAGTTAATAATCCCTCGAAAATGTTATTGGTATTGGTGGTTTGCGAACGCGAAGCCTGCCCGTTTAAACTATTTTGCTGCTGAAAGAAATCCAGGTTACTGCTGAAGGAGCTGTTCAGGTAGGAATTTTTAATAATGGAATAGTTAACCGAAGCTTTCAGCGCCGGCAAAATGCGGTAGGCCGCGGATACGGTGCCCAAAAGTTGGCTTTCTTTCGCCCCATTGGTGTTATTGGCCAGGTTGGCAACCGGGTTCCATTGCAGTTGGTAAGGAGTATCGGGATTTTCAAAAACGTTCCGTCGGCATTTCTTACCGGATAAACCGGCAGCATATTCAACGATTGGGCAATAGCGCCGTAATTGGCAAAAGTCCGGTTGTCAAACGTATTCGTTAGGTTTAAGGCAAAATCAAGCTTATCGTTTAGAGCTTTGGTATTTAAGCGCACCGTCCCATTTACCGATTCGCGATCGGTAACTTTATCCATGCCTTTAAAATCCCGGTAGTTTACGGAGGCGTAATAGTTGGTTTTATCGTTGCCGCCGCTTACCGATACGTTGTGTACCTGGCTGACCGGGGTTCGGGTAACTTCCTTAAACCAATCGGTATTAGCGCCGCGGTCATCCACGGTTAAGTTATTATCGGCCCCTAACTGGCGATACTGGTCGCCGGTGAGCATATCGTATTTTTTAGCCACCTGGTCGAAAGAAACGTTGCCGCTGTACGTAACCGTGGGAGCCCCGGCTTTTCCTTTTTTAGTGGTAATAATAATAACGCCGCCGGTGGCCCGGGAGCCATAAATCGCGGCCGCCGAACCATCTTTTAAAACATCCACCGACGCAATATCGGAGGGCGCAATGGTTTGCAGGTCGCCGCCCGGCACCCCATCAATCACAATAAGCGGACCGTTGTAGCCATACACCGTAGTAGCGCCCCGCAAGGAAAATTGGGCCCCGGCGTTTGGGTCCGACCCATTCGGTCGGGTTACGGTTAAACCGGCCACCTTCCCGGAAATAAGAGTGAGTGGGTCGGCAATTAAACCGGCGTTAAAATCTTCGGCTTTCACGGTAGCAATGGAACCGGTAACCGTTTCGCGCTTTTGCAAACCGTAACCAATTACAACTACTTCGTTCAGGGCTTTGGCATCGCCGGCAAGGGTAATCCGGATAGTGGCGCTGCCATTAACCGCCACTTCCTGGGTCAGGAACCCCACGTAGGATACAACCAGTACGCCCTTGCTCCCCGGTACATTCACGCTGTATTTGCCATCTCCATCGCTCACTACCCCCTGGGTGGAGCCTTTTACTAAGATGGTTACCCCGGGTAGGGCATCCCCTTTCTCGT
The DNA here is from genome assembly GCF_003340495.1 of Adhaeribacter pallidiroseus. Taxonomy (NCBI): domain Bacteria; kingdom Pseudomonadati; phylum Bacteroidota; class Cytophagia; order Cytophagales; family Hymenobacteraceae; genus Adhaeribacter; species Adhaeribacter pallidiroseus. The sequence continues at coordinate 650,758 of NZ_QASA01000001.1, read as the reverse complement.
CGACCACAATACCGGTAATTAACGCCTCGTTTTGGGCCAGCACCTGGGTGCCGACATTAAAAATTAAAAATATCGCCAGCAGCCATTGCAGCCCCGGGTGACTCCAGTTTGTAAAAATTCTCATATAAACAGATTTAAGTTAACTAATTAGTGAGCAATAACCATTTTACCGCGTATCCCTCCAGGGGCACGCTTAATTCATCCATTGTTTCTTTTTTGATTAAAGAATAACTTTTGTCATGCAATACATCCTTGGCACCCTGCGGTATAACGGGCAATATTAACTGTTTCAAGTCGATGCTCGCGGTAACGGGTGCCCCATTCACATTCACCAACACGATAAAATGCTGACTACCCGCGGATCGGTGTAAGGCCACCACGCTATTGGCACCAACTACTTTTACCGGTTGGATCGGCGATTGCCCCAACGCGGGATATTGTTTCCGGAGGCTGATTAACTGCTGGTAATAGTAGCGCATACCCAGGCTATCCAGCGCCTGAATAGGTTTATTGGCTTGAAAAATGCTGCGGCTGCTGTACGGATGAAAGGTGCGCGCCACCTCTTGCCCGTTGAATAATAGGGGCATTCCGGGTAAAGCGAAAAGCAGCCCGACCGCCATTTTGGTTTGCGCCTGGTTATGCGTATTAATAAACCGGGGCAAATCATTGTTTTCCATAAATCGTAGCACCGGCTTATCCATAACCGTGTTTCGGAACAAGGCCTCGCGTAATTGCGCCGCACGTTGAGTGCTGTCGGTTAAATTAAAAACGGTGAAACTTTTTTTATCGTCGTAGTGGGTTTGCCAGGTCCATTGCGAGACCCAGGTGGTATCGGCGGTCCAGTCGTACGCGGCATCAAAGCCTTTGTTATACACGCCGGGGTCGGTTGCCTTATCTTCGGCCAGTAAGAGGATCTCCGGTTTAATTATTTTAAGTTCGGTACGTAAACGGCGGGCATATTGTGGCGCGCGCGCGTTCATGCCCCAAACCGCATCAAACCGGTAACCATCAATATCAAATTCGCGCACCCAGTATTTGCATATCTCCGTCATCCACTGCTGTACTTCCGGATTGGTATAATCCAGATTTATCAGTCCGTGCCAGAAATAGTAAATAAATTGGTTCGCATCGGTGTGGTAAAACGACGAATACGGCGCCTTATCGTTGGCATGCTGGTAAAATTTAAAATAATGCGAGTCAGTACCATTCGCTACGCAATCGAGGGCATACGGATGATTAACGGAAGTATGATTCGGCACTAAATCCAATATCACTTTCAACCCGAGCACTTTGGCCGAATCAATTAATACTTTCAATTGCGCGGCGTTGCCCAAGCGGCTATCTACCGCCAGGTAATCCATAACATCGTACCCTTGCCCCCCTTTTTCGGTTTTGGTAACCGGCTGCAGGTAAATGGTATTAATGCCGAGTTGCTGAATCTCGGCAAGTTTGGCGGTAATGGCCTCGAACCCGCCTTTTTTAACAAACGTATTGGGCGTTATCTGGTAAATAATTGCCTCATTAATCCAAGGAGCGTAATCGGTATCGATAGTAAAAGGCTTTACTTCCTGCGCGGTGCGGTTTACGTAGGTCCGGTACGTAACCGAATCCGTACCCGCGGTAATTAACAAGTTGAAGTAATACATACCCGGCTTTTCCGGGATCGGGACGGTAGCAGCGGACTTATTTGCGTTATTTATGGGAGTAACCTGCGGGTTGCTTATATCGGCGTACCACCGGTAACCTAAGGGCTTATTACCGGGATTTTTTAAAACAACGGCGCTTAGCGTAAGACTTCCGCTATTTACCGCTACTACCGGCTTCACTATTGGTACCGGATGGTAGCCCAGCACCAGCAGTATTTTAGCGGATTGTACTTTATTCTTCCGGTAACTGGCCCAAATAATGTTCTTGGCTTCGGCGTAAATATTGAAGCTGAACTTGTTACGGCTAACTTTTACCTTAAATTTTTTTTTATTATGATGAATAGTAAGGGTTTTTGCCTTAAACCCGGCTATTTCACCGGTGATACGTTGCTGAGGCAGCCAAATGGTAGCATCCTTTTTATGCAGAATAATTTCCGCGGCCAGGCACTGGGTAAATGCTACCGTCCAAACTAGGATTAATATGCTTTTTGCTGGTTTCAAGATGCCTGTTTGAGAGGATGTTGGCAATAAGTAAAAATAGATAAATTGGTCAGCTTTGCAAATTAACTACCGGCAATAATTCAGATGCTCCAACCTGTTATAAAGCCTAAAAATATTCCCATTAAAAGTCTATTGCTGTATATAGGCGATTTTTTAAATTTTCGCCAAATTGTGTCTCTAAAATGTCCGTAATACCAAATAGTAGATAGGATTTACCATAGCAGCATATTGGTCAGAGTAATTCTGTGGAGCTGGTTCTCGTTCCTTACTGAACACTCGGCTTTTCTTTGGAGCCTTTCCAAGTTCCCATTTTCTGGTGTTGTGTAGTTAAATATTTTAAGTTTTGCTTTGTGGCCAGCGAGTTTTAACCCCTCCGCCCTAAAGGGCACCTCCCCTAAAAACAGGGGAGGAGATGCGGCTATTACTTTTTAATTCCCTTACTTGCTCCGCTACGGAATGGGGCGGTGCCACTCGGAATTCCAACAGGTGTTCCGCAGCTATACTGGTGTCTAATACATTTAACTTCAGCTTTGCTGGTGCAATCTGTAGAAAGGAGGACGAACCTGGCGCAAGTGTTGAGCGTAGCGTCACTTGTGCCTTTTGGACATTAGTCAGTCTCCCGACTGACGGGTTATGGAGGCAAGTCACGGAAGTACCTTCCACGCTATAGATTGATTCACGTTTAAACGGTACTTTAGGAAAGCCGTATCTAAAAACAAACAGCATCAGCTTGGCTGTGAAGAGGCCTTTTAAGGTTCCGGTGCCAAGGCACGAGGCATTCCGCAGAAGGAGTTGAGGAAAGGGGAAAATAGTAATAGCCGCATCTCCTCCCCTGTTTTTAGGGGAGGTGCCCTTTAGGGCGGAGGGGTTAAAACCCGCCGGCCACAAGGCAAAACTAAAAAAATCAAACTCGACAGCATCAGAGAATAGAGACTTGGAAAGGCGCCAAGGATAAACCGTTGCGTTTCTAAGTAAATCTTCCTTTCCTATCCATGTAACTATTATTTACGATTCGATATAAGATCAGATTAATTATCTGGCCGGCATATGAGTATTAAACCACTCCAGGGTACGCTCCGTTACATCGATCATGTCTTCTGGTTTGTAAAAGCTGTGGCCTTCGTCGGCATAGATCATTAATTGGGTAGGTACCCCCAATTCTTTAAGGGCGTGCCAGTATTGCAGGGATTGCGGAGGCGGCGATTCGCCGTCGTGTTCGCCCACCAATAGCAAGGCGGGAGTTTTTGTTTTTTTAATATACGTCATCGCCGAGACCTTCGCGTAAGCCGCCGGGTCATCGTAGGGCGATGCTCCGAAATAAGACCGCATCCATTTATCAATTGAGTTTTGCCCGTAATAACTGAGCCAATCCGCGGAACCGGCGCCGGCCACCACGGCCTTAAACTTGTTGGTTTGGGTACCGGCAAACATGGCTTGCGAACCACCGTAACTCCAGCCCAGCAAACCTACCCGGCTGGTATCAATTGGGTATTTAGCTGCCACTGCATCCATTCCGGCTATAATATCGCGCAAATCGCCAAAACCCCAGTCCCGCCGGTTGGCCCGGGTAAAAGTTTCGCCTTGGCCATAGCCACCCCGCGCGTTGGGAAAAAACACAAAATAACCCATCTGCGGGTAAACGGTGGTATTAAAATCAGGTGCCATCCAGGTGGGCGTGGCAATCCAGGCGGGTCCACCGTGCACGGTAACCAGCAAAGGATATTTTTTAACAGGATCATAATTAACCGGAAACAACAGCCAGCCTTGTACATTGTATCCTTCGTTATGCCAAACTATATTTTTTGCCGGTGGCAGGGGTAACTTGGCTTCGGTATTAAGTTTGGTAAAAGGTTTTAATTTTTTAAAAGTACCTACCCAGACTTCCGGCAAGGCCGACCAGCCATGAGCAACGAACGCCACTACCGGGCCGCCTTTGGTATCACTTACCGAAAGGCTTAACGAAGTGGAAGTAGCTCCTATCGAGGCATCGGCCTGCCAAAGCTGCTTGGTGGCTTTGGTAACGGTGTTTAAAGAAGAAATGGCCACCGAGCCGCTGACAAATTCGCTGATCAGCATATTCCCGTCAGGCATCCATTTAAACCAGCCGGGAGTACATTTACGTCCGGGGGTAAGATTTTTAGGGGTGCCTTTGCCTTCTGAATTTACCGTAAAGATTTCCCCGCCGGTACCGCCTTGGTCGCTCATTAAACCTTCGATAAAAGCGATGTGTTTGCCATCCGGCGACCATTTCGGTAAGGCAATCTGCCATTCGGGCTTATAAACCCATTTGGCTTCCGGCGAAGCTAGGTTTTGCTGGTAAAGTTGCGCGATGTACCAATTATCATCCCCTGGCGGCGCTGCCGCCGTATAGGCCAGATTTTGGCTACTGGCCGACCAATCGTACTCAAACACGTACAAACCCGCCGGACTTACTTGCCTGGATGCACCGGTGGCTACCTCCACCATGGCTATCCGCTGCACGTCCTTGTTTAATATCGAATCAATCAAACCTACTTTCCGGCCAATGGCCGCCATGGGCGAGGGTTCCCGGCTAGCCTCTTCCACGTACAAAACGCTGATGTATTTACCATCCGGCGACCATTTTAAATGCGACACATAGCCTTTGAAATTACTCAGCTTTTTTGCCGGTGCTGGCGAGCCGGTGGTGTTTGCTAAATAAATCTGGTTCTGACCATCCTCTTTATCCGATAAAAAAGCCAGCTGTTTGCCATCCGGCGAAAACTCCGGTTCGGTGTCGTAGTAGTATTCTTCTCCGGCTGAAGCGGAAACCCGGGTAATTTTTAAATTTTCTTTTACCGGCGCGAAATAAATACCATGAGTGCTGTTTCCCTCCGGACCATCGGCCGCCCAGGCAACCAATTTACCATCGTGGCTAATAACCCCTTGTGAAATATATTTTACCTTGCCTTGCTGCTTTACAAATTGCGCGATTTGTTTACGTAAAGTGCTTGCATTGGCGGTGTCCTCCCCATTTTGTTTTTGCGCTAATACGGTATTGCCTGTAAATAGCCCTAATACTATAAGAAAGATGTACCGGTAAAGCATGGTAATTATATTAGGTAAGTACTCAATCAAAATTAAGTATAGGAAAAAGGGATAAGTCAAGTTGTTTGAAATCCAGGGTAAAAGAGGTACCAAAACCAGTAATGATGCGCTCTAGAGCTTGTTTCAAATGGGTTAAAGAAAGATAGTCCGCCGCTTTGAGCCAATGATGTTTGATTTGCTTCCAAAGTTGTTCGATCCGGTTTAAGTGGGGGCTATACTTAGGTAAAAAAAAGAGGTAAAGGCCTTTGCTTTCCCACTCGGCTTGTTTAGCGCGAAAGGTAGTACTGGTATGTAAAGGGGCATTATCTAAAACAATCACCGTCATTTGGGATATAGTTGGGCAAAAATCTTCCAGGCATTCTATAATAAAATCAGCAGTAAGGCTTTCTTGTTTCTGGTAAGCCGTGAGCTGATTAGTAGTCGACAATAAGCCAAACACATTCACCCGGGCACTGCGTTGCGCTAAGAGGCAAGCTTGCTTGCCTTTTTTAATCCAACCATAAGGAACAGTCGGCATCAGCGAAAAACCACTCTCATCCCCAAAGCACAGGTCGATGTATCCAGCTTGGGCCAAGAACAGTAAAGTAAATAAGGTAGTGCGTTTTTGTTCATATTCTTTTTCGTCCTGCAAGGGCTTTACCCACTGGCGGAAGCGTTTCCAGCGGTAACCAATTTTTTTAAAAACCGCTTGAGCGTACTTTCACTCAGGGACTGACCCAGTTGCTGCTCGATTTGGGCTTTTGCTAGTTTCAAGCGCTTGTTTTCCTTTTCAAGCTGCTCTTCGACTACTTGCACATGGGCCTGGTTCTGTAGCTTCAACAAGGGCTTTCTGCCTTGGCCGGATTGGTTTTGCAAGCCGGTTACTCCCCTCGCTTCAAAGCGATTGAACCACTGATAAATACTGAGATCAGCTACTTGGAACATGGCCGCTAACTCTTGAACCGAGTAGCCGGCAGCAGACAACAGAATGGCCTGACAGCGGTTGCGGAACCGGTAGCTTTTCCCCATTTTATGACCTTGCTCTAAAGCGTGTTTTTGTTCTGGAGTAAGTCCTTTGATATAGCGCATAGCGCAAAGTTACTATTTACTATTTTCTTATGCTTAATTTTGAATCAGTACTTATAGCATCAGCAAGTTAAGGTAACTGGCCAATCAAATAAAACTTTAATCAACATTTATCCCACGCCAAGTTTACTGGTTTATTATAATTTTTGAATTAGATTTTTAAAATAAAATTTTACTTAAAAATATTGACTCTGAATATCCTAATCAAATAGCCTTACTCATCTTTTCATAATCACAATTTCTTAAACCTAATGTGATTTCCACTTTCCTAATGATATTTCTCCTACCTTCGTTTAGTTAACAAGGCGATTGATGAGTAGTACTTTTGATATAATGGTAATAGGCCTGGGCGCAACGGGTAGCGCTGCCTTATATCACTTATCCAAAACAGGTAAAAAAGTGGGTGGTATAGACCAGTTTAGGCCGCCGCACGCGCAAGGTTCGTCGCACGGACAAAGCCGGATTATCCGGCAGGCTTACCACGAAGATCCATTGTATGTTCCTTTTATTAAGCGCGCGTACACGCTCTGGGAGGAAATTGAAAAAAATTCGGGCAAGCCGTTATTCCGGAAAACCGGCGGATTAATGTTGGGCAGTCCCAATTCTCGTGTTATCCAGGGTGCTGAACAAAGCGCCCAAATGCATGATATTCCCTACGAGTATTTGAGCAACCAGGAAATAAAAACCCGCTTCCCAGCCTTTAAGCCGGGTAACGATATTGTGGGCGTGCTGGAAAAAAACGCCGGCATTTTATTTCCGGAAGATTGCGTAGAAGCGCACCTGACAGTAGCCGCGGCAAACGGGGCCAAAATTTTAAAAAATGAAAAGGTTTTAACCATTAATGCAAATTCTGGTTTTGTAGAAGTGGTGACTAATCAAGGCAAATACCTGGTAAATGAAGTAATTGTAGCAACCGGTGCCTGGATAAGCGCGTTTATACCGGACTTAAACCTACCATTAACCGTAGAGAGACAAGTTTTGTACTGGTTTAAAACCACTAATCATAAGATTCGGGTGGATAATTTGCCGGTTTACATTTGGGAATATGCGCCGGGTAAAATGTTTTATGGTTTTCCGGATTTGGGCGATGGCCTGAAAGTAGCGCACCACCATGCCGGCGAAATAACCAGCCCGGAAACCTTAAACCGCCACATAAGTTCAGAAGAAATACAATCGATGAAAGAAGTAGTAAGCGATTATTTTCACCTAAACGTTGATTTTAATTACGGTACGGTTTGTATGTACACCAACACGCCCGACGAGTGCTTTATTATCGACTATCATCCACAGCATAAAAACATGATTATCGCCAGCCCTTGTTCGGGGCACGGTTTTAAATTTGCGAGCATCACGGGCAAGCTGTTAAGTCAGTTAGCCTTGGATGAAAAACCGGAACTGGATATCTCGATGTTCCGTATTAACCGATTTACTAAGTAGTTGATCGTTATTAGTTGTTCGTTGTTCGTTGTTCGGCTCCTAGCGTTAGGAGAATCAATTACCTGATTATCCCTCTTTTATTTAATTTTGTCCAAGTACTTTAATAAGATAAATGATTGAATTAAAAGATATAACTAAAACGTACCGCCAGAAAGACCGGCTAGTTACCGCCCTTAATGGGGTCTCGCTGCAAGTGGGTAAAGGTAAGATATTTGGGGTGATTGGTGCATCGGGAGCGGGCAAAAGCACCCTGATCCGTTGTGTAAATTTGTTGGAAAAACCTACTTCGGGCAGCGTCATGGTGGATGGGCAGGATTTACGGCAATTATCCGCTGCTCAACTGGCGCAGGCCCGCCGGCAGATCGGGATGATATTTCAGCACTTCAACCTGTTATCGTCCCGCACCGTGTTTGATAATATTGCCTTGCCCTTAGAGTTAAGCAACACGCCCAAACAAGAAATTAATACCCGGGTACTCGATCTGCTAACCCTGGTGGGTTTACCGGAAAAACAGCACGATTACCCCAGCAGCCTTTCGGGCGGGCAAAAGCAGCGCGTAGCCATTGCCCGTACCCTGGCCAGTAACCCCAAGGTTTTACTTTGCGACGAAGCGACCAGTGCCCTGGACCCGGAAACCACCGGTTCGATACTGAAATTGTTGAAAGACATTAACCAGCGGCTAAACATTACCATCTTGCTGATTACCCACGAAATGAACGTGGTAAAATCCATTTGCGACGAAGTAGGCGTTATCAGTAACGGCCAACTAATTGAGCAAGGTACCGTAGCCGACATTTTTTCGTACCCTAAAACCGAGCTGACCCAGAAATTTATTGCCTCATCCTTAGAGATAGAACTGCCCGATGATTTTAAACAACGTTTAAGCGAAACTCCCGATAACGGCAAACATCCGTTAATAAAGCTGGAAATTTCGGGGCGGTCGGTGGATGTTCCCGTACTTTCCGAAATAGCCCGGGTTTTTGGGGTCGACTATAATATTGTCAGCGCCCGCATGGAATATGCCGGTGGGGTTAAATTTGGCATCATACTGATTGAAGCTTACAGCACCGGCGAACAAACAAAAAAGGTTCTGGCCTTTTTTGAAGATAAATTTATTAAAACCCAAATTATCGGCTATGTCTGATTCCATGGTATCGCTTTTAATTCAGGGCTTGCTGGAAACCATATTAATGACGCTTGCTTCGGGTTTTTTCGGCTTTGTGATCGGCCTGCCGGCCGGGGTATTATTGTTCATGACGCGGCCCGGCGAAATACTGCAAAACCGTTCGCTGAACCGGGTTATTTCGGTTATTGTTAACATTTTCCGTTCTATCCCTTTTATCATTCTTATTGTCTGGATGATCCCTTTCACCCGCGGCTTAGTGGGTACTTCCATCGGGGTGAAAGCCGCGATTGTACCGTTGAGCATCGGCGCGGCCCCCTTCATTGCCCGTTTAATAGAAAACAGCCTGCTCGAAATACCGCCCGGTTTAATAGAAGCAGCCCGGGCTATGGGCGCTACGCCCTGGCAGGTAATCCGCAAAATATTACTGCCCGAGGCATTGCCTTCCATCGTAAACGCGGCCACTATTACCTTAATTACCCTGGTTGGCTACTCGGCCATGGGGGGCGCCGTAGGGGCCGGCGGTTTAGGACAAATTGGGTATCAATATGGCTACGTAGGTTACGATACGCTGGTAATGAACTCGGTACTCATACTCCTGGTCGGGCTGGTTTTTATTATTCAATTTACCGGAAATTACCTATCCCGGAAGGTCGATCACCGGAAATCACTTTAATTTTGTGAAATGCAAAAACAAATCAAACTTTTTATAATATTATTATCCGGCATTTTTATAACCGGTTGCGGCGGTGCCGAAAAAAAGAATGACCCCAACCATATTGTAGTCGGCATTATGGCGGGCCCGGAATACCAGATAGCCGAAGCGGCCAAGAAAGTAGCCAAAGAAAAATATAAATTGGAGGTGGAACTGGTGAGCTTCAACGATTACGTAATGCCCAACGAGGCCCTGCAGCAAGGTGATCTGGACGTAAACGCTTTTCAAAACAAACCTTATCTCGATATCCAGGCCAAACAACGGGGCTACCAGATGGCCATTGTGGGCAATACTTTTGTTTATCCCTTGGCGGGTTATTCCAAAAAATTAAAAAAGTGGATGAGTTAATGGAAGGCAACACCATTGTTATCCCGAACGACCCGACCAACAGTGCCCGCGCTTTATTATTGCTGCAACAAGCGGGCATTATACAGTTAAAAAACAACGTGGGCTTGTTTCCAACGCTGGCCGATGTTTCGGCTAATCCCAAAAACATCCGCATCCTGGAAATGGAAGCTCCCCAACTACCCCGCGCCCTCGACGACCAGGAAGTTACGGTGGCTGTTATCAACGCCACTTTTGCAACCCCCATCGGCCTGAATGCCTTGCGCGACGGCATTTTTGTGGAAGACAAAAGCTCCCCCTACGTCAACAACATTGTTGCCCGCGACGACAATAAAAATGAAGAAAAAGTGAAATTGTTTGTTAAAGCGTATCAATCGCCCGAGGTAGAACAGGCAGCTTTAAAAGCATTCGATGGTGGTGCTATAAAGGGTTGGTAGGGTACTTCCCGCGGGTATTAAAACTTAAAAATCAGAGAACCAGTTTTTGGTATGGTTAACTTTTTACCGGTTAGGGAGTTTGTATAATCTTTGGCGAAGGCAACAATTATTAAAATTTGGCATTTTCCCAACACTATCCAGTAAAAATGGTTTATAAAGGAGGAATGTTTTCTTCTTTTATAAACCATTCTTAGTATTAAATATTATTACAAGTTGGTAAGTCGATCTAACCGCACCCTTTTACGAACGGTCTCCCCTTGCCTGTTTTACATGTTTAAGAGCGTTTAAGGTCATAAAGACTTAGAGTTAAATGCTTCGGGTTGCTCGCCAAGGCCTGAAAACCATCGGTAAAAAATAAAGTTTCGGGTATTTGAATTATTTTATTAGATCACAACCAGTTAAAAATTAAAAAAACGCGCAAAAAGCAGCTAGAGACTATAAAGCGTGTTACCATTTCACCATTTTCACCCCGAGGTGAAAAGCCGGAATCGAACCGGCAACTCCCGAACCTGAATCGAAGTAACTCTACCTTACGGCACCGTTTAGTTTTAGGAAGATACCATTCAAAAGCGGGCAACTAGCACCAGGAGACTATAGGTTACTCTAACCAACGGAGCTATATTCTTTTTAGAATAGTGGGGCTCGAACCCACGACCAACCGCGTGACAGGCGAAGTAACTCCCGGCTACGGCACCGCTTTTAATTAAGGCATACATAAGTAAACCATACCGGATCGAACCAGGCAAGCTAACAACTAGCCAACCGATTAGCCCGGCCATGCATTTGAAAAATACAAGCAGGCAATTAGCGACAAAAGACCGAAACACCCGGAGGTGCGTTGCTCTACCAGCTGAGCTACAGCCCCATTTTATTCATTTGTGGAGCTGACCGGATTCGAACCGGCGACCGACGAAGTAACTCTTATCTACGGCACTGCTTATAAACTTTACTCTAAATCCTTCACCTTCAGGAGAGGCGCTATTTGGATAATAAGTTAGGTGGCTATTTTCCTCCTTACAAACTATTCTCTCCTCTTCTTCCGGTTAAGAAAGGCCGGGGATGAAGTTTTAAAACCAGCGGAGTGATAAACGAGAAGTGTTTTGCTTTTGCAAGCACGCAGGATTTGAACCCGCTCACCTTAATGAGGTTTTACCGAAGTAACACTTCTCCACGACACCCGCTGATTTATATTTTTAAATTTCTATTGCATCTATTACCGCTAAAGCTTCCTGCCCGTTTTCGATGGCTTCCAATACCTCAAATACTTTATCCGACCAGCCGGCAATCAGGAACACACTGTTCTGGACGAGATGAACGGGCGCCTGGCCATAACCCGCCAGGTCGAAGAGGTAAAGCCTGGCACCGGGAAATAGAACTTTGTACTGCTGCCACTCCTGAGCCAGGTGCCCGCCGTCGCCGGTACTGTTCCAGAGCTGGCAATCGGTAAATAGCAGAACTTTATCAGCTTTTACTTTTCGTTGTATTAAGTCCCGGATTACCAGGTAGCCGTTGGTAGAATAGCCTACTTCGCCGGCGCGCCGGTAAAATTCCTGCACGTTCTGCAATACGTTAGTTTGAGGCAAGTTTATCAATTTCCAACGGTCGCCGAACATACCGGTCATAACGTGGCGGCATTGGTGTTGCAACAACATGCCTAAAAGTAAGCCAATGTCGTACAACAAAATTTTACTGCGCGCCGAAACTGGTTGCTGCATGGAGCCCGACACATCGCAGGCGATTACCACTTTTACCGGCTGGGCAAAGCCTTTCACGTTCCGGATGCTTACTTTTACGGCTTCTTCTAAAGCGGTTAGTACGTACGCCGTAAAGCCGGATTTTACAGTCAATACTTCGCGGTAAGCAGCCAGGTAGCGAAACGGCAATTGTTTGGCATTTTTTACCGCTTTTTCGTTAGCCAGGTACGCACCTAAGCGGGCCACGTGTTCGCCGGAAACATTCGCTTCCAGAATATTGCGCAGGTTGCGGAGCAAAGCCATGTAGCCCAGCTTGCCGCTATCCAGCAATTCTTCCCACTTGGCGGTAAAAGCCCGGCTTTTTTGTTCGGCGGTTTCAAAAGCAACCTGGCCCAAAGCCGATAATTCGGTTTCCCAGGTAAAGGGCGTAGCCAAGGTGTTATTGATAATATTATCGAACAGCTCCTGCTGCGCTGCATCTTTGGCTTTCGGGTGTACCAGAAACAGCGCATCGCGTAGTCTTACTTCGGCGGCCCGGTTGTACTTGGCAAACTGGTAAGCATCGAACTTATTAAATGCCAGGGCAATGCCTTTCTGGACTTGTTTCGAGAGGCGGTTCAGTTTTTTTAAATTTTGGCGCTGGTTGCTTAACTGGTAATAGGCCAGCAATTCGGTTATTTCGTCGGCGCGACTGATTACCCGGTAAATGGTACGGCTTACCAGACTATCGCCGGTGTGCAAACGGGCCAGTTCGATTACCAACACCAGGGGTATACTGCGCAGGTGCAGTCGGGTACGGGCATATACCGCCAGTTTAGCCACAAAAACAGCATCGTTCTGCGCGATTAGTTCTACGATCCGGTTAAGTCGCTCATTTGTTTTTTCGTAGAAGTTGTCCTGTAACGAAGTCGTTACCACGGCAGTGTACAGTTCAGTTCGGACATCCAGCGGAAAAGCCAAAGCCTCTTCGTGGTTGGTAGTAGCCGTTTCTTTCGCCCGGAAAAAGTTGAATCGCATAACCTCTTATTTTAGTTGACGATTCAAAATTGAAAGCCCAGTGCGCAGTCTTTCTGCGTAGCGAATTTTTTTTAAAATATTTATAAATTTTTCTTGATGTAAAACGCCTGTTTTAAAATTGCTGATCTTGAAGATTGATTTTTAATTAAACTACTACTCCACCGCATAAATCACCTCATGGGCTTCATATACTTGCGGTACTTCCAGCTTTTGCAGTGATCGGTCCAGAACTTTTTCGGGTACGGGGTTCTCGCGTTGGGCATTTTTATCCGGTCGTCGCTGGTAGTGCCCGGCGAAAACGGATAATGGTAGGTACTGCCGTATTTTTGTGAAATATTCATAACTCTTGTGCTGTAAAGCTCTATTCCGGGTCTTTCCTGGATAAAGTAGGCGCGGAATAGAGAAAATTTTTAAAATTTAAGTTGTTTTCCAGCTGTTCCGATAGCTTAAGAGAGTAGGAAAGTTCTTATCCAGGGATAGGAAGTTACTTTCCTTAAATATCTTACCCAAAGCCCCCTCCAGAGAGAGGGACTTTGTAAGATAATTTCATTCTCCGATTATGTGGGATGCGGGGGCAGAAAGAACCAAACATTAAAAAACAACCGTGGCTGTATTCGGCCGCAGTAGACTTGCTCTTTGTGCTGTCACCTCCTTTTGGGTGTTTGCTGGCCATTATAGCTTTCCCGGAATTTTTCCGGAACAACCAGGAAATGCCGGTTGCCGCCTGGGTAATTTTAGTTTTATTAATTGATGTAAGCCATGTATACAGCACGCTATTTAGAACTTACTTCGACAAAGAAACTTTCCGGCGGCAAAAGCAACTCATGTTGCTGGTACCCTTACTTTCCTGGATACTGGGTATGCTCCTGTACTCGGTGAGTTCGGTTCTTTTCTGGCGAATTTTAGCTTATCTGGCGGTTTATCATTTTATCCGCCAGCAGTATGGTTTTATGCAACTTTACTCCCGAAAAGAAAAGGTAAGCCAATCAGAGCGGCAGATTAATATAATTACTATTTATACAGCTACCGTTTTCCCTATTCTGTATTGGCATCTGGAAGGCAAGCGTCTTTTTAACTGGTTTGTTCCGGGCGACTTTATAAAAATACCTTATCCCAGCTTTTTACCCGTACTAACCGCTGGTTATTACATAATCATCCTGATTTATGTTCTTAAGGAGATCAGGATGGTGTATCAGCAAAAAACAGTCAATATTCCCCGAAATCTGGTTATTGTGGGTACTTTGCTTTCCTGGTACTTAGGCATTGTGCATTACAACGGCGATTTAATTTATACCACATTTAACGTGGTATCCCACGGTATTCCGTACTTGGCCTTGGTTTGGATTTATGGTCGCAAAAAGCAGGTTAGGGCCGCTAGTAAAGGTACGGTAATACCAAGACTAGAAAACTTACTTTACCGGAATACGGGCATTGTTTTATTTATCGCGATAGTAGCTTTTTTGGCTTACCTGGAAGAAGGTTTTTGGGACAGTCTGGTTTGGCGCGAACACGGCGAAGTTTTTACCTTTTTTGCGAATCTGCCGCAAATTCAGGATAGTTTGCTATTAGCCATATTTGTGCCCTTATTAACTTTGCCCCAAATAACCCATTATGTACTGGATGGCTTTATCTGGAAAGTGTCAAAAGACAGAACTTTAAATTAGTAATTTTTTACGCTGTATTACTCATGTTACGGTACCAACTCTCGGCTTCCGCGGGCGATGGGAATATTATGAATAGCCGCCCATTGACCAATATCTTGTTTCTGGATAGCACTTGCCATAAGATCGGGAAATAAATCTGGGGTGCAGGCAAATACCGGCACCCCAATAGAGGCCAGGTAAGACGCATTACTATGGTCGTAGGCCGGAGAACCATCGTCGTTAAGTGCTAATAATACAATTACTTGTACGCCGCTCGCTACCAGGGCAGCAAAGCGTTTTCTCATTTCATTTACATTGCCACCCTCGTATAAATCAGTTATTACCACCATAACGGTATCTGTTGGCCGGGTAATGATTTGCTCGCAGTAACCTAATGCCAATTGGATGTCGGTACCGCCACCTAGTTGCACGCCAAAAAGTAAATCTACCGGGTCGTGTAATTCTTCGGTCAGGTCAGCTACGGCGGTATCAAACACCACCATCTTGGTTTTTACGGAAGGCAACGAAGCCATTACTGCTCCGAAAATACCAGAATAAACCACCGACGAACCCATCGAACCACTTTGGTCGAGGCACAGGACAATATCTTTTAAAGCAGCTCTTTTGCGACCAAAACCAACGCGAGTTTCCGGAATAATGGTTTTATATTCGGGCTGGTAATGTTTAAGATTTTTACGAATGGTAGTAGGCCAGTCAATCTCGTTGTGCCGGGGCCGGTTTATTTTTACTGATTTATTCAGACTGCCGGTAATGGCCTGTTGCATGGGTTGCGCTAATTTTTTCATAAGCTCCTCCACTACCTTCCGCACTACTTCCCGGGCAGTATCTTTAGTTTTGTCGGGTATTACCCGGCTTAAAGTCATGAGGGTAGCTACTAAATTTACATCTGGTTCTACCGTAGCGAGTATTTCGGGTTCCAACAGCATGGAAGTCAGGTTCAGCCGTTTTAGGGCATCCTGCTGCATTACTTTAACCACCGACGAGGGAAAATAAGTCCGGATATCGCCGAGCCAACGCGATACGTTGGGGGAAGAAGAACCTAAACCGGCGGTCCGTTCCGAGTCATAGAGGGCGGTTAAGGTTTTATCCAGATTTATATCCTGACCAGTTAAGCTTACGCCCGTACCGTCGGCCGCTTCGCCACCTAATATTAAACGCCACCGTTTTAAGTAATTTTTGTTCATTATTTTTAAAATTTCACTGGTTAAGTAACCTATTATCTGCCACGAGCTTTTTGACTCTCAAAAACTTTTAACTAGCCCGCTTAAAATGCTTTTTTCTTTAATTGTTAAATACAGGATTGTTTAAATTTTAAAATCAATTCCTTAAGCCGAATAATTGTGCTACCACCGGTAAAGCTTGTTCGGCGCGTTCGTAATTAAAGTCTAAAGTTGTGGCGCGGCTAGTGGTTCTTCGGTTAGCTCCGCCGTTTTTAGCCTTTTCCCCGATTTTTCTTCTTTCGGCAGGAGTAAAAGATGCAAAATTGCGCCGCAAGAGAGGCAATACTTGTACAAATGTTTCTTCATCCAGCGTGCTTACCCAATTGTTCAGAATAGTCCATAATCCTTCATCCAGGAGCAAGATCATGCCGCTGTTTTTTAAAAAACCTTCGAGCCAGGCAGCAGCGTAACCAGGTTCCTGAGCACTGGAAAGCGCCAAACTGAACTTTACCCCCAGTTCTTCTTCTTTAATTTCTTGCGCATCGGCCAGCAACCTACAAGCGCGGCCTACAATTAATCCGTGAACATTGTGGCTGTTTAGTAAGGTTTGTAATGCTTGTTTCCAGGGGTTTGCAATTTCCAGGTCTTGAAAAAGACTTAACGCCGACTGTACTTCTGAGATCTTTTCGAACAGCGTGCCGGAAGCATCTTCGTCTAAGCCATAACAGGCGTTCGGTAATCCAATACTTACCCGAATGGTTAAGCTGCGCACCAAGTTAATCAGCAGATTTAAGTCCGTTTGGCGTACATTTCCGTAACGACTCACGTAAGCCAACGGAATAAGGGCCTGCATGAGTGGCGTAATGTCCCCGGAAACGGAAGCTAAAGCATCGATGCGTTGCATAAGTTGCGCCACAGCTACTTCTAAATCAGCGGGAATAGCTTTTTCCAGTAATTCGGCTACTTCGCTGATGTTGGTAATCTCCCGGGCCTTTTGAACAATGAAATTAGTAGCGGCGATTTCCAGGGTATTGCCCCATACGCCCATTTCAATAATTTTAATTAACAGTTCTGGCTCCCAATTAAGCGACCATTGTTCTTTAAATGTGCCTTTCCCGGATGCTCTTTGGGGCTTTCCCCAATGAATACCCAAGATAGAAAGGCGGTGTAGCATTTTACTTCGTTCTAAATCGGTAGTCTGGCGCAAGTCTAGTGTTAAGCTTTGCTCGAATGCTTTTGGCATCAGGCGTAACTTTTTTTGCAACCGTTCCAAATCTTTTTGCAGCGGAACCTGGGGAACATCTTCGGGTATCCGGCCCATTTTTTTGCCAACAATTAACTCCTGAAAAAGTAAGTCGAGCATCCAGGCATCACCAAAACAAATAACGGACTGTGTAGCCTGGTTCAGTTCCGTTAAGCCCGGCCGGGATAGTTGCCGGAGCCCAGCCAACGTTTCGGCCAGCCGAAAGGCATCAATTACGTGCGCTACGGAAGTGTCCATCTTTTTCTGCCGGAAAACCCGGGCCACTTTGGTCATCCAGGTAATGCCGGTATCCTGCGGGTAATCCCATAAATGCTGGTACCAACCCGGCGAGGTAACCCCGGCTCCGTACCCGCTGTAAAACGTCAGGCGGCTAAAAGTCCACGGAATCCAGGTAGAAGCTACTTTTACTTTGGGCAAGCCTTTTAGTAAATCGTTGTCGTGTTTTTTAGAGGGCATTTCTACTAAGGCCGGGGCGTGCCAGGCACCGCAAACCACGGCTATATTCTGGAATCCGTTTGCTTCTGCATCCCGGATTATTTTGCGCATAAAGGCTTCCCGCAACAAAGTTTCTTCTGATTCTGCTCGGTTCAGATCTTTCCTTAAATGCTGCATGGCCTCCAGCACTGCTTCAAAAGCTTCTTCGGACTCACGGCGCTGCTCAAACATGTGCTCCCACCACGATTCACCGTCATCGAAACCCGCTGCTTGGCCTAAGTAATCCAGAGGATAATTACCAGGTTCGTCGGCTTGCGTCTTTGGTAAAGTAGAGTTATGCTCCGGTTTGCTGGCCTCTAAAGCAAATCTATGGGCCAACGGCAGGTCCATAAAATTTACGGGTACCTGATTTTGCTGGGCGTATTTAATGGCCTGCCATTCCGGCGAGAAAGCAGCAAACGGGTAAAACACCGCTTCTTCGGGTTTGTCCGGGAGGTACGCCAGTAAGGCTACCGGCGGTTTCATCGCTTCCTGATAGGCTAATTTTAAAATTTCGTTGGCATCGGGCGGTCCTTCCACTAAAACCATGTCCGGTTGCAATTTTTCCAAAGCCAGTTTCAGGCTGCGAGCCGAACCCGGACCATGATGTCGGATGCCAAAAACAGTTACGCTCATGTGGTTAAACTAACTCCCGGCACGACCGGTAAATATCTTTCCAGCCATCGCGGCTTTTAACCACAGTTTCCAGGTACTCCAGCCAGACTACCTTATCTTGTACCGGGTCTTTTACCACCGACCCAACTAAACCGGCGGCTACATCGTGGGCATTCAGAACGCCATCCCCGAAATGCCCTGCCAAGGCCATGCCGCTGTTAATCACCGATATGGCTTCGGCGGTGCTCATGGTGCTGGTCGGGATTTTAAGTTTGGTTTTACCATCCAGCGTTACCCCACTGCGCAACTCCCGGAAAATAGTAACAATGCGTTTAATTTCTTCTAAGGCGGGTGGCTCGGCCGGTAATTCTAGTGCCCGGCCTAAAGTTTCTACCCGCCGGGTTACTATTTCTACCTCTTCTTCCATGGTATCGGGCACCGGTAGAATAACGGTGTTAAACCTTCTCTTTAAAGCACCGGAAAGCTCGTTTACGCCTTTGTCGCGGTTATTGGCGGTGGCAATTACGTTAAAACCCCGGTTCGATTGTATTTCCATGTTTAATTCGGGTACCGGCAGCATTTTTTCCGATAGAATGGTAATAAGCGTATCCTGTACATCCGCCGATATCCGGGTTAATTCTTCTATACGGGCAATTTTACCGTCCTGCATGGCCCGCATCATGGGCGTTACTACCAAGGCATTGGGCGAAGGTCCTTCGGCTAATAGCTTGGCGTAATTCCAGCCGTACCGGATGGCTTCTTCGCCGGTGCCAGCCGTACCCTGAATCAGTAAAGTAGAAGTGCCGGAAATAGCGGCAGCCAGATGCTCGGAAACCCACGACTTGGCTGTGCCCGGTAATCCGTACAGCAATAAGGCCCGGTCGGTGGTTAAGGTAGCCACGGCAATTTCCATTAACCGGCGGCTACCAATGTATTTAGGAGTAATCCGAAAGCCATTTGTTAATGTGCCACCGATTAAGTAAGTAACCACGGCCCACGGCGACAATTGCCAATTTGGTGGGCAAGGGTGAGAATCAACTTTTTTAAGTTCTTCAATTTCTTCGGCAAACTGGTGCTCCGCGTGAGCACGTTGTACTTGTTGCATGAGGTATTATTTATAATGTTGCTTGATTTTGGGAATAATGCCGGAAAAAAGCCGGCGTTTGTACCTGTTAGTGAGTGCTAAGTTTAAATTAGTTAGGGAAGCAGGTCTGGAGGTCTAATCTTATTTCCAAAGCCCGGATTAATTTATTTTGCAACGCGTGCCACCGCGAGCTGAGATTGGGGTCGGCTGGTTCTATAGCGTGTAGATGCGGAAGTATTTCCGGGTGCAAAAGCAAATGCAGTTCGAACAGGCGATAAAACCCTTGGTACATGGTTTGCTCGGTATAGGTATTTGCTAATTCCTGCATTACTTTCATGGAGAAAGGGGCATCCCAGTTAAAATTAAGTTCCAACAAGAAGTCGATGGTATGTAACCGGTAGTCCAGCTTTTTTTTACGCAAAACCTGATTTAAGTAATCTTGCTGATCCGCCTCGGGTAGCAAATTTAATAGTTGAGGCACCAGGGAATAGGCAGAAAATCTTAATTCGTCGTATTCTGGTAGTTTTACGTTTAACCAAATCTTTGCCCAGCGAGCATCTTTAAAGCGGATAGTAGCCGAAATAAGAGCGGCCAGGTTAGCTTGTAATAATTTATTTTTAAAAAATAAGGATAATATTTTCTCCGGGCCCGCCTGAAGGTGTGTTTCCCAAAATGCCGGTGGGATTAAGGATAAAACCTGGCTCAGCCAATAATCCTGATCGGGAATATTTTTATTATTGCTTAATTCTTGAATTCCTTTCTTTTTTAAAATAGCCGGGAAAGTATCGGGTATTTTTACTTCCAGTTCTTCTTTCGAGAAAGCAATCAAGGATTTGGTTATTTTTAAAGTAATCCAGGTTTTAACTTCCTCTCCTAATTCTTGCACCCATGTTGATTCGGGTAGTTGGCTAAGCAGCAGGGTAATTGCCTCTTTTACTTTCTGGCTTTTATCGGTTTGTAAATCTTTAAGCCAGGCTTCATCGGCCCAGGATAAATTTTTAACAAAAATGCTGAGTAACTCCGCCCGGCTATTCGCATTTTCTTCTTTCCAACTGGAAGTTAAAAGTTCCCGAGCCCGGTCGGGATCTTCTTGCCGGATTTGCCTTAGTAATTGTTTGCGTTCTTCCGGTTTGCCTTGTTCCCAAATTTCAGTTTCGGTTTGCAGTAAATACTGCCAATCGGCGTTAAAACTGGCCAGCCATTTTCCCCGGTTACCCACCGCTTCTTTCACCAAAGCACGGAGGTTTACATTTTTTCTGCCTTCGTCCAACAATACCGGAATATAATCTTCCCGCACTCGCTGTTGGGCTTGCGTACATTGTTGCAACCAAACTAATACTAAAGTAGGAAAGCCTTCTTCCAGAATAGTTGCCAAGGTTTGTACGGCTTTGTCAGAGCAAACCGGTTTATGATCTGATTCAGCTGGTTGAGGCACGCTGGTTTGCCAAACCGGAAGGTTGCCACCCGCTTGCGTATAGTTTAAAAGCAAGGCGGCTGTTTTTAAGAAATATTCTTCTGGATCATCAGGACCTAGTTGGCTAAGTAAATCCTGTACCGGCAGCGGTAAATATTCCGAACTAAGTTTTTGGCGTTCTGTACCTACCAAAGCAACCTTTACAGCTTCTTCCCAAACATCCATAAATTATAAAGGTAAATACGTTTTATTGTGCCACACGCCTAAAGGTAAAAAGGATTGCGGCCGGTAAAGCCCGAACAGATTAAGTGGGGTTCCGCCGCTTAAGGCTAAAAGTTGCCACGATTTTTTAAAATTTTTGTCAAGAGTAAGGTATCGGTTTTCTTCATCCTTCAAATACCATTGATTTTGATAAAAGAAAGGATTCAAACTTTTTACCAGGCAAGGTAAATTATTTTGCCAGGGATAACTCGCAATTGCTGTTGCAAACTGATCCTGTATAACGGATAATGGATTAAATTCTTCTAACTCCGGCATTTCCATCGTCTGGCTTTGCTCTTTAATTAAGGCGCGTAAGGGGAAGCTTCCCGGATAAAACAGTAGCTCTGCCTTCAGGGCGGTACCAACCAGTAATCCTAAATCAGTCGGTTTAGACAAATGGTAAAAGTTAAGCACCATCGCGGATCTTCCTGTATTTTGTCCGTAAAGCCAGTAGGATTGGGTAAGAATATTTGCTTCTTCGGTAGATTGCTTGGCCAGTACCAGCCAGGTATCTTTTAAGCCGGCGCCGGCTTTTAACTCCTCCTGATTCTGAGTCCAACCTACCAGGGCTTTTAAATCAGCTTGCACAGTTTCTGGTAAGTTTGCTATAGCAGGATAAGCTTGAGCCAGCAAATAAATCTGAATTAATTTGTGAAGTAATGGCGATTGCCAACCTTCCTGAACGTACGAAATAATACCTAATTCACGGATTAAGTTAGCTACCCCAGGAGCTTGGGCATCTACTAGGCGGGCAGCTGGGTTTTGCCAGAAAGAATAACTTTTTTCCGGCACGACCAATAGGCCGTTCCGAATTAAATCTTTCACCCATAAGCTAATTTCTGCCAGGCCGGTTAAAATTTTTGTTTCTCTCGCTTCTGCCCGTTTGGTTTGGGCCAGCGGGTCCGGGGTTTTTACGGGGGCTTCTTCTTTTTTCTCGGTCTTTGCTGTTCTTTTGCCGAGCCATTCGGCAACCCACTCCGGTGGATTTGCTGCCGTGAACACCTCGGGTTTGCGGGCATAAATTAAAAAAAGACCTAGTCCATGCTTGCAAGGAAATTTGCGGCTGGGGCAAGAGCATTTAAAAGCAATGTTCTGCAGATCTATCTGGGTGCGGTAAGGAGTACTGCCACTCCCTTTGATTTCGCCCCAAAGGGCACGATCCTCTGTAGCCAAAGTTAGCCACTTTTCCGGTCGGGCTAAATCTTTACCCGACTTTGTGGAGGAAGTATCTGGTGATAAAGCTAAAACCTGTTCTTCAGACCAATTCATTTATTAATAACAGCAAACTAAAAAATTCCAAGACGTACAAATCCCTTGGCATAATCTTCTTTGATTAAATATTTTACGGTTTTAAAATTAAGGCCCTAAAATATATAGATTATTTAATATAATAAAGTTATTTATTGCTTTAAATTTTATTACTTAGAAATATCAAAATCAATCCACTTCTTTATACTGCTCGTCGCCGCACATCCGGACTATTTTGGGGTAAAAAGTGCCTGCTACTTCTACTAAATCCTGCTGCGCCGCCATTACCTGGTGAATATCTTTGTAGGCCATGGGTGCCTCATCCAGGCCGGAACCTAACACTTCTACTCCGGCTGCCTGCAAATACTGTTGCACCTGATTTACCGAAAGCATAGATTTAGCCTTGGTACGCGACATGGTACGCCCTGCCCCGTGCGAAGCCGAATTTATCGAGGTCACTACTCCTTTACCGCGGACAATAAACCCCGGGGTAGCCATTGAGCCCGGAATAATGCCCAGTACTCCTTTGCCGGCCGGGGTGGCACCTTTGCGGTGTACTATTAAGTTGTTACCAGAGGCGTCTTTTTCTTTCCAGGCAAAGTTATGGTGGTTTTCTATTCTGGCGAGTGGTTCCAGTGCTAAAGCTGCTGCTAATCGCTGATGAATCTGGTGGTGGCAAGCCGAGGCATAATCACCGGCCAAATTCATGGCCCGCCAGTATTCCTGGCCGGCTTCGGTATTTAAATCGAGCCAGGCTAAATGTTTTGCTTCGGGCGGTAACGGACAAGCGGCCATAGCTAACTTGGTATAATGGCCGGCAATGGTAGCACCCATCCCCCGCGAACCAGAGTGCGAGAGAATAGCCAGGTAATTGCCCGGGGCGAGATTCCATTCGTTCGGACCAGCTGGAATCTCAGCAATGCCAAATTCTACAAAATGGTTACCCCCGCCCGAAGAACCCAGTTGCGCAAAAGCCCGGTCTTTTAAGGTCCGTAATACAGGAATTTCGGTAAACTCCGGCTGGTCAATTACGGCGTGTTCCAATGGTTTATGAAAAGTGGCACGACCAAAACGGGTGTTCGCCAACAAAATTTTCTTTAACGGTTGCCGCTGTTGTTCTATAAAGCTAGCGGGCACCGGGTAAATCGTCAGGCACATCCGGCAGCCAATATACACACCTACCCCATACGGTATTACGGCGTTTTGCGTAGCTAATACGCCACCAATGGGTAAGCCGTAACCCTGGTGAGCATCCGGCATCAGGGCACCAGCCACCGCTACCGGCAAACGCATGGCGGTACGCATCTGCTTTAAAGCGCCTTCTTCAATGCCTGCTTTGTCGTACACGGCAAATGGTAAATAAGAATCCGGTAACGGCAGGTATTTTTCAAATTTGGGTTCTAATAAAACAGTGGCTATTGGCGCTAAGGTAGGGTGATCTTGATAAGCAGCAGGAGCTGCTAAAACCGCTTGCAGTATTTGGGTTTGCTCTTTTAAAGTACTGTTGGTAAAATGCGTTTGTAAAGTTTTTAAGGCAATGCCTATAATTTTTCCTTCGGGATAGCCGAGGGTTAGTAAATCATTCCCGGTTAACGGTTTAGTTTCCATTCTTTTTTGGTTTTGCTCCTCATCCTACATCTTCTTTTTCCATAGAAAAAATTAAAAACCCATTTTTTAAGAAGAGTATGAAGAATAAGGTAAATGATAAAGCAAAAAACAGAAGCTGTGCGCAGTCTTTTTGCGTAGAAGATTTTACTTATAAAATTCTTTCCTAACCTGCACCAAAACTTGATTGATGCTAGCTAAATCCGGTACTTCCGGGAGTTTAGATTGCGCATATAACTCGTCCATTTTAGCGATGCGGGCTTCCGCTATGGCTACCAGTTCGGGGTATTCAAAAGCGCCGACGCAGATTTTAAGTAAAAATTCCCGGTCAGGGCGGCGCACGTTAATTTCCCCTGACCGGGCAATTTCTTCGGCCATGGCGAGTAACCGGAACGTATGCATCAAGTTTTTGGCATCGTAATTTTTTCCATGCGACAACGTATTCTGGTAACGGGCATCGTTGCGCTTTGCTACCCATTCCCAGTATTCCTGGTATTCTTTGCAGTAAGTAGAATACGCATTTTTGTTAAACGATAGCACCGCCATGGGCTCTAAACCTTTGGGAATAGAGCTAAGCGAAACATTGTTGGCATTTTCGCGGGGCGCAATGCCTTTAAATTTAAATTCGGGACTATAAAACAAAGCATACAAATCGGGCATGTGCGGAATTTTAGTTAAGCCGCAATCTTCCTGGTTTATTTCTTTTACCTGTAAGAATTGCCGCAGTGCTACGGAGCCTTGGCCTTGCACCACATAACAAAAGTCCAGCACCGATTTACGTTCCGGTTCCATGGGATTAACAATTTTCTTGTTCAGGCCTTTGGCTTTCTTTACTTGCGTGAGGGCATAACCGGCAAAAGTGCTTTGGCAAAGCCGCGATTAAAACAGTTCGGGTTGAAACTGGTCGTAAAGTGGGTGTTTATATGTGATGCAGTCCTGGGGCGTGTTTAGTAATTCCAGCATGTTGGGGTTGTTACGGGCCAGCAGTTCTACAAAACACTTTAGCTCATAATATACCACATCGTTGCTCTCATTACTGAGTTGCTCCACGTAGTTTAAACCATAATATTCGTTTTGGGGTAACACAAATATGCCCCTTATGTCGGTATCCGACGCAACGGTGTGGAGGCCGTAAGCTTTGCTGCCGCTAATGCATTCAAATAACAGGTATTTTTTAATTTTTAAAATTTCTATGGTTAAGGCCATGGTTCGGTTATAATGGTCCGGAACAGATTATTTAGTTTTTGAACAGCCCCAAGTGGTGAGGTAAACGCATTTTTAAACGGTTCGCAATAATTTAAAATTTGCCAGCAATATTGTTCCAGCGCTGCTTCTTTGGGGTGCAGGTACGTTTCGTTCATTTCGGCTTTCAGCAGGAGCAATTCATCTATTTTATTTTTTATTCGGGCATCTTGTACCAAAGGCAAAAGCTCCTGAAACCACATTGGAGGTATGCGGCATTTCTCTACAATCCATAGACTAGCTAAAGTGGTCCGTAACAGATAAAAGTAACTTTTTAGTTTAACCGCCTCCGCCGGAACACAGGTCTTATAGTAGTTAAAAGCCATGCTGGCGTAATGGTGCAATCCGGCTTGGCCAGAAAAATAAGCTGGAGCTAATGCCTGTAATTGTTTCCGGAAATTACCTTGTTGTTGGTAGATAATCGGGGATTGTAACCGCTCGAACATGGCTGCATTCGATTTCAGCAAAAGTTTCAAGCTTTTGCGAACGTCCCAACCCACCAGATCTAAATCTTCTTTCAGGTATTCGATATGGTCTTGTGGCTCATTCAGGGCAAGGTAATTACTAGCCGGATGCCGGTAAATAAACCGGACATCGTAGTCGCTATCGGGCGAGGAGAACCCCCAGGCCCGGCTGCCGGTTTCGCAGGCGAGCAAAATACTTACCCCGTACTCTTTTTCAACTGCGCGCAGTTTTTCTTGTATCCGCTTTCTCATTTTTTAAAATTATGCCTCAAAGGTAAAGCGGCACTGCGCAGTGTTTTTGCGCAGTATAAATTAATTTTAATATATTTGGTAAAATTTATATTCATGCCCGTAAACCGCAATGCCTTAATCCGGTACCGCACTATTGATAATTGTTTGCGCAATAAGTATCGCCAATGGACTCTGGAAGATTTAGTGGAAGCTTGTTCGGAAGCTTTGTACGAATACGAAGGCATCGACAAGGGCGTCAGTCGTCGATCGATTCAGATGGATTTGCAGATGATGCGCAGCGAAAAGTTGGGCTACCATGCGCCCATTGTGGTGGTGGATAAAAAATACTACGTGTACGAAGATCCGGATTACTCCATTACCAACATTCCCTTAACCGACCAGGACTTAGGTAAACTAACCGAAGTAGTAGAAATACTGCGGCAGTTTAAAGGGTTTACTCATTTTAACGAGTTAAACGGCATGGTGCAACGCCTCGAAGACCGCATCCATACGGCCAAAACCAAACAAGCGCCAATTATCGATCTGGAGAAAAACGAAGGGTTGAAAGGCCTGGAATACCTGGATTTTATCTACCAGGCCATTCTGAAAAAGAAAGGTATTACCCTTACGTATCAATCGTTTAAAGCCCGGGAAGCCAACACCTTTACCTTTCATCCTTATTTTTTAAAAGAATACCGCAACCGCTGGTTTGTGCTGGGTACCCGGGGTAAAAACCAGCCAATCATGAACCTGGCCCTAGACCGGATGAATGCAGTAGCGGAATCAACGGAAAAGTATCTAGAAAATAACACAATAGATCTGGCTCGTTACTTTGAACACGTGGTAGGCGTAACGGTAAACCAGCAGGAAGCGCCGGAAGAAGTGGTGTTGTACATTAACCGCGAAAATGCGCCATACGTTTTAACCAAACCTTTTCACCAATCGCAGCAATTAATCGAAACGGTAAACAACGGCATTATTATTCAGCTAACCGTACAAATTAATTTTGAATTAGAGCGCGAAATCCTAGGTTTTGGCGATTGCATTAAAGTACTAAAACCCGAACGGCTTAAACGGCGGGTTTACGATAAAGCCCAGAACACCACCGAACTGTACGAGCGGGAATTAAAGCTGGTGGAACTGGGCGCCAGCCTGACCAAGGTAAAAAAGCGGGGCTTTGCTATTCTGGATAATATCTATACTTCCAAAGAAATGGGCCGCGTGCTTTCCATAATAACCCGGGCCACCGAAGACCCAACGCGTTTTAAAAAAACCGAAGATTTATTCGCCATCCGGTGTTTATTACAGGAGCTTCCCAATTTAAAGCAAGTACTTTTTAACAGTAATTTGCGCACCCTGGTACAAGAAGGATTCGGGAAAGATTATTTTTTAACCAAGGCTATTTACTTCGATAAACCCCCGCAGTCAAACTGGTTTGTTACCTGGCACCAGGATGTACCGATCAACGTAAAAACAAAAGTAGATACCGATGGCTTCCGCGGCTGGACGCATAAACATCACGTAACCAGCGTCATTCCGCCCCTGGAGTACCTGCAATCGGCTTACACCGTGCGCATTCACTTGGACGATACCAACGAAAAGAACGGGGCGTTAAAAGTTATTCCTAAAACCCACTTCTCCGTTCTAACCGACCAGGAAATAGCCGCATTGCGAGAGGTAGGCGAAATAAAAACCTGTAACGTAAAAAAGGGCGGAGTGCATTTACTCAAGCCTTTAACCTTGCACGCTTCGGCTAAAACCGAGAACGATAAACACCGCCGGGTCATTCACCTGGAATTTAATTGCCGGGAACTACCGGGTGAGCTGGAGTGGCTGGAACGGGAAACTATTTAATAAACCGTTTCTCTTTAGAACACCTTGCCGGATGGTTGATCCCGTACAAAAAGCTTTAATAAGGCTTTCCCGGATTCAATACCCTATTCAGCAAAAAATTTGCTACGTAATATATTCCATAATGTTTCCGGTTCAAAGCCTTGTTTTGGCTATATTTTAGCATTTATTAGTATATTTTTAATTTTTTGTTGGCGGTAAGTTTAACTATTACTTAATTTTTTCTTAATTTAGAAACCATATAGCTCTAAAAAGATGCTGTTGACTTTGGTTAACACCTTTGTATTTTAATGATGATGCACGTAAAGTTTTATACTTTTTTATTCTGGTTTATGATTTTTCCTGCTTCCTCTCAAAAGTAAACTTCTTTTCTACCGCCATTTTTTTGTAATTTTTATCTTAATGATCCATTAATCATCCATGAAAACAAACTTTTACCCCCTTTATCTTAAAATTACCTTTTTACTGCTTGTTTTTACTTCCCTCGTGGCTAAGGCCCAAACCGAACAAGATGCCCTAATGATGGGCGAGCGTAAGCTTTGCGTGGCCGGTTCCGTTGGCTACAACAGCTGGACTAATTATTGGGAAGGCACTTTTAAACGCGATAATGCTAATTTAGGCGAAGTATCCACTAAATCGGCAATGCTGATGTTGAATTACGGTCTAAAAAACAATTTAAACATTATGGCTTCTTTGCCTTACATTAAAGTTAAGGCTACCCAGGGTACCTTATATGGTTTAGGCGGCTTTCAGGACGTGGGCGTTTTTGTAAAATACAAGGCCTGGCAGCAACAGTTGGGCCAACAGAATATTTCGCTTTTTGCGGTAGGAGGTTACTCCACCCCGTCTAACAAGTACAACGTTGATTTCTTACCCATGTGCATTGGTTTAGGCAGCCGGGTTTTAAGTGGCCGTTTAATTGCGGATGTGCAGGTGAGCAAACTCTTCTTTACTCTTTCGGGCGCTTATCTGCACCGCAGCAACGTAGAAATTGATCGTTCTGCTTATTACACGGATCACCAGATTAATTCGCACGAAGTAGAAATGCCCGATGCCGGTAATTTTCAGTTCCGCACCGGTTATCGCACCCCTCGCCTAATTGCCGAAGCCTTTGTGGATAACATGACTACTTTTGGCGGTTTTGATATTCGCAAAAACGACATGCCTTTTGTGAGTAATCAGATGAACAGCACCAAAGTAGGCGTAGAAGCCAAACATTATTTGGCCAAGATACCGGCCTTAGGCTTCCACGCCAACGCCTGGCATACCGTGGCTGGTCGCAACGTGGGGCAAGCTACCGGTTTTATGGCCGGCGTAGATTATATTTTTAACTTATCTCCTAAATCTGCCAAATAAATCAATCCTGTAATACCAATGAAAAAGTTTTTTATTTACATAAGTGCTTGTTTTTGCGCGTACCATTTAGTGTCCTGCGATAAAGAAA
This sequence comes from Adhaeribacter pallidiroseus, assembly GCF_003340495.1. Classification (NCBI taxonomy): domain Bacteria; kingdom Pseudomonadati; phylum Bacteroidota; class Cytophagia; order Cytophagales; family Hymenobacteraceae; genus Adhaeribacter; species Adhaeribacter pallidiroseus. Next base: position 621,691 of record NZ_QASA01000001.1, on the reverse strand, counting down.
TTGAAGAAAATAATGCAGGATATCCGGCTTTGCAACCCCAGAAAACAGATGCTAACGCCGGCAACTGGAGCACCCTGATTGCAACCTCGCCATCTGATTTTCCGGTACCTGCCCCGCAGCCTACCAACTCGACGGCCTACCAGCAAGAACTGCAGGAATTAAAAGGTATGACTACTAATTTAAATGCAGAACAAAAACGGATTATAAACTACTGGAAAGCTGGAAGTGTATTGCGGTGGAATGAAATTATGCGGGAATTAGTAGCCAAGCATAATTTACCGCCCTACCAAAAAGAAGATAACACCTACCCGGTACCCAGTGCCGCTAACCCTTTTGCTTATCCTATTTTTCCTTTTTCTAATCCGCCGTATGCGGCTCGCGCTTATGCTTACGTGAGCGTTGCGCAGTACGATGCCTTGGTAATGGCGCACCATTTTAAAAGTGAATTTAATCGTCCGGCTCCTTACCAGGTAGATAATTCTATTCAAACGGCTATCCCCAAGAGTGAATTAGCAGCTTATCCTTCCGAAGACGCTGTAATAGCCGGAGCTTCCGTAGAAATGATGAAATTATTATTTCCGGCGGATTTGGAATATCTGAAGAAGATGGCGGAAGAAGAAAAAAATTACCGTTTATGGAGTGGCGCCAACGTAAAAAGCGATATAGTAGCCGGCGATTCCTTAGGTCGGTGGGTGGCCCGCAAAATTATTCAGCGTGCTAAAACCGATGGCATGGGTACAGCTGGCGGTAACCCAACCTTGTGGACCAAACTGGAAGATGACTGCAAAGCCAAGGGCGAAACGCCGTGGTATTCGTTAGAAACGCCTAAACGCCCGCCGATGTTACCGTTTTTCGGGAATGTAAAACCTTTGCTTTTCGGTACCGAAACGGTAGCCACTTTACGGCCCGGTCCTCCCCCATCGGCCACTTCCGAACAAATGAAAAAAGAGCTGGATGAGATATTAAACTATACGGAAAATCCAACCCGCGACCGCATGCGCATTGTTAATTATTGGGCCGATGGGGTTGGCACTTATACCCCACCCGGTCACTGGAATGCCATTGCTACCGAAGAATTTGTTAAAAAAGGCTACAGCGAAGTACGTTGGGCTCGTAATTACGCTTTACTCAACGCCTCGTTAATGGACGCGGCTATTATGTGCTGGAACACGAAATATTACTACTTCAACGCCCGGCCGTGCCAGTTAAATCCGAAAATTAAAACTTTAACCGGGGTACCTAACTTCCCGGCGTATATTTCGGGGCATTCTACTTTTAGCGGCGCGGCGGCTACGGTACTGGGTTATTTAGTGCCGGAAAAAGCCGCCGATTTTACAGCGATGGCCCAGGAAGCGTCGAATTCCCGCATGTACGGCGGTATCCATTACCGGGCCGATTGCCAGGCGGGCTTAGAAACTGGCAACAAAATCGGCAACTATGCCATTAACCGGGCTAAAACCGATGGAGCTGATTAAATTTTTGATTTTTTTTAAAAAATAAACCAAAAGCCGGCTTATATGAGCCGGCTTTTGGTTTTAAATAAATCTGTCTTTGTGTTTTTTAAATTTAAAAGTTCCTCTTAGTTACACATTAAAAAATGGTGGTTAGTACAAGTATAAACCAGCAGCATGCGGATTACTAAGCCGGTTCTGCATTTTTTCGACATGTCTTACAACACAATCCCCTATACCTTCGGCAACCTGTAACATATAGGGTTAGTAAACCTACCATTTACCGGCTTTTGGTTAATTGCTTTTCATAGACTAACAACTATTATTTTCTCACTCTAATTTAACTTTTCGCTGCTTCCCGTTTCTCCTGTCTTTCTTCGCGGCGTTCCTCTTTGCGTTCTTCTCTACGTTCTTTTCTTTCTTCTTTCTTCTCCGCTTTTTTCTCCTCTACCTTTTCTTTTATGGCATCGGTGATGGTTTTTAACTTACCGGTGGTATTCATATTAATCTGGCTATTCTTGATTATATCCGACTCGGAAGTTAGCTCGGTTTTTAGCTTGACGTTGTAGTTTACATCTTTGCCTTCCCGGATGATATCGAGTACGGTTTTACCCATTTCTTTAAATGTAAGCTGCACCGGAATAGTAAAGCTGGAAGAACCTTTGGCCGGTATTTTAACAATACCGGGTTTGTTGCCTTCCACGGCTTCGTTGTCTTCGATTTGCACGGTATAGGCCAGATTTTTGAAACTGATTGGAAAAACGTTGCGATTGCGCACAGCTGCCTCTACCTCCATCGTGGCTCCCTTCAGCTTTAAATCCTTAACTTTCAGGTTCGTTATTTTTACGTCGGGTACGGTAACTAACGGCAGCTTTTTCTCGACTTTTAAATCAAATTTATCTTTCGGAAGCAATTTGGTGGCCGAAAATATAGTTGCATTTACGCGGTACATTACGCTATCCTGGCCCTGGTTGGCCAACCGGTCGGTCAGGTCTTTCAGTTTGTCGTAATATAAAGTGAGTGGCAAGGTAAGCTCGGTACTATCCTTGGCTTTTAAACGTAGGGTATCCGGGTAAGTAGTACGGGCCACCTCCTGGTCGGCAATGGATACAATGTAAAACAGACTATCTATCTTAAAACCAATGGGTCCCGGATTATCGATAATCATCCGCATCTTTACGTCGGCGCGCTCGGGCGTTAAGTTGGTTAGCTGCATCTGTTGGAAGGATATTTTGGGCACAACATAATCAGCCACTTCTTTACCAGATTGTTTAAATTTAAAAACCGCAAAACCAACGCCTAGTATTACCGCCAGTATAATTAAACCAATTACCCAGGAAATGGCTCTTTTTTTATCATTCATTTTCGTAAACGTTATAGCATTATCAGCTTATTGGTACAGGCCACTTGCCGGACACCAAAGCATGTACTTGCCTACGTTTTTTTTTGGTTTTAGCTGAATAAAAACTTGAAAATTAAGCGCTAACAACGCAGTATAATTTTAAAAACCCAATGCTTCTACCTACTATACAGTGCTTTTTCTTCTTTAATTTTAAAAAAATGAACGTGTTTATAACTTGTTCCCTTTTCTGTTTATTTGCTTTTACTGCATCTGCTCAAAAGCCGCCGACCACTCCCAACGATAGTATTTTAATTTCTATTTTCCTGAAACACCAGCAGGATAAAAATCTGGACTCGTTGAATAAAATTCAGGCGGTAAATAAATTCCGGGAAAAGTTTCCGCCCAAATCGGCACGGGTAATTTCGTGGTACGTAATGATGGGCATTGGGCAGGTAGTAACAGTTAAAATTCCGGCATCACAGCTCAGAACCTTAAACCTGGCTATTGAACAAGGCGCCTGGGGAGCCTTTACCACCGAGTTTTACCCGACGTATGATTTTGTACCTGTTTGGAAAGAATCTTTGAAAGTAAAAAAGTAGTTTTTTTAAATTTTAAGGAATCAGCTGGGTTGCATCGAAATTAGAAACCTAGCTATGCGAACAATAATCATTTTAATCTCATTTTACTGCTGCTGCGCCGATTCCTGCATTTGATTGACCAACACATCTACGTAGTACGAGGTATGGTTTTGGCCCTGGGTTTTGAGAATTCCCCGAATTGGACTACAATCGCTGTAATCTACCCCGTGCGCGGCTTTTATATGGTCGATGCCGGCTAAAAGGTTATTGGTGGGGTCGAAGCCAAACCAACCGTAACCCGGGATAAAGGCTTCTACCCAGGCGTGCATCACCGCCGAGCCCACCAGGTTACCGCCCTGGTTTAAATAACCCGACACATAGCGGCAAGGAATGCGGTTGAGCCGGGCAATAGACAAGAACAAATGGGTGTAATCCTGGCAAACGCCTTTTCCTAAATGAAACACTTCGCTGGCCGTAGTATGTACATTGGTAGGTACCGGATCAAACTCCAGCAACTCGTATACATATTGGTTTAATTTTGTGAGATAGTCAAACACCGGTTGTTTTAATGGACGATTTAAAAGTCGACTGTGGTAAGATTCTAAAATACTCGTGAAACGGGTAAAGCCCAGGTACAGGTGGTGATCGATGTAAAATTTACGATCGGCCAAAATAGCTTGCTCCTCCGCAAAAGGCAAAGAGTTTACCGCAAACCAGGGTTGGCTTTTTTCCACGGTCGCCTTCATCGAAAATTTAAAATCGCTAAAGTGTTTCGTAGACCGCAGGCAATGAATGTTAAAATTAAAAGGATTGCCGTGCGTGTATAACTCCTGCCCCAGCGAATTGCTAAACGTAAGACTGCTTACTTTCTGCGTATTGTCTTGGCAAGGCGCTACTAAAAACTCGAAAAAAGCTTCGGTAACCGGAGCATCGTATCTATTGTGCGTATGATAGTTAATGTGGTATTCGGTAGCCATAAGTAGTTGGTCGTTATTAGTTGTTCGTTGTTCGATTTATAATTCTTTCAAACCAGACGCTTATTCTAAAACATTCAGCCAGTGCTCCGCCGAATTAAAAATCAGAAATTATGAATTAAAAATTTAGGCTAAAAAGAGGTTTCCGGCTAGCAGAAAGGCTACCCCTGTTTCTACAAACTAAATTGGTGAAGCACTAGTTACTTTTGCCCAAGTACTTAGAACAGAACGGTAGCAGCGTTTTTTTTAAAAAATCAGGTATTTTTCTTCCAGGAGCCGGGCCAGATTAAAAAGTTTCTCCAGCGTTTTGTTCATAAACTCGATGGCATTTTCCTCTACTTCTTCTATCGTTAAAAATTGCAGTTGCGTAGCTAATTTTCCTATCTTAAAAGTAAGCGAACCTTTGGTTTTTTCTTCCTGAAAGCCAATCGCCTGAATGTTATTCTGCAAATAATTTAAATTATAAGTAAGCGCTTTGGGGAAAGACGGATTAAAAATTAAAAAATCCAGGATATTGCGGCGTGTGGCATTGTTTTTATAATGGCGCTGAAACATATCGAACGATTCGGCGCTTTTCAGTAGCATGGTCCATTGGTAACTATAAAGGGTACCACCTTGTTGCGACGGGTCAATCTTGGCTACATCGTATAATTTATTCAGAATAATTTTAGAAATCTGAATGGCGCGTTCCAGGTGAATGCCCAACGAAATTAACATCCACACTTCGTTGCGGATTAAGGTATTGGAAACGTAGCCTTTGGCCAAGGTGCAAAACTCTTCTACTTCGCGCGAAAAATTAAAAATGCCTTTGTGTTGCAATTTAGCAGCGTTGTAATTGTTTACGTTGTGGTAAAACCGGTTCACAATTTCCCATAACTCAATCGAAATGCTGTCGCGGGTACCCCGGGCATTTTCCCGGATGCCGTTGATATTCGCCGCAATCGAGAAAGGATTGCTATCGTCAAGGGTAATGTAGTACAGAATATCATCGTCGGTAAGCTGGGCATGCTTTTGGTAATACGCGGCTTGCACCCCCACCATATCCAGGATAGATTCCAGCGCAATTTCCTTGTTTTGGGCCAACGGCGCATCCAACGACGACACGTAATGTACTTTCGTGTACCGGGCCACGTGTTCGGCTCGCTCTATGTAGCGCCCCATCCAGAATAAACTATTACCAATTCTTGATAACATAATCAGAGTTGCAGGTTGGTTGTAAAGTTGAAAGGTTTTAAAGTTGTAAGGTTTAAAAGTTACAGGTTGCAGGTTGAAAAGTTAAAAAGTTGTATGGTTGGCAAGTTGAAAGGCCGCATAAATTTAAATTTTTCGGATTTTCTTGGTTTACTGCTGATTCAACAAGTAATCAATTCAACAATTCATCAATTCAACAATTCATCAATTCAACAATCCAACACTTCAACAATCTAACCACCCAGTTAAAAAATCCGTGGTCTAGGGTCCGTCGACTATGGACTATTTAGATAATACCCAGGTATCTTTGGAGCCGCCGCCTTGCGACGAGTTGACAACTAAACTGCCTTTGGTAAGGGCCACCCGCGATAAACCGCCTTTTAATACAAATTGCTTGTCTTTACCGAGTAAGGTATAGGTGCGCAAATCAATGTGCCGGCCTTCAAACTTGTTTTCGTCTTCGATAAAAGTAGAATGCAGCGACAGCGACATAATGGGTTGGGCAATGTATTTCCGGCGGTTGGCTTTAATGGCTTTTTTTAATTCTTCGCGTTGCTCGCGCGTCGAACAACTGCCCACCAGAATGCCGTACCCCCCTGATTCATCCACGGGTTTTACCACCAGTTCTTCCATGTGTTCCAGCACGTAGTTATAATCCGATTCCAGTTCGCAGCGGTAAGTATGCACATTATTTAAAATTGGTTCTTCGGCCAGATAATATTTAATAATATCGGGCACGTAGCTGTAAACGGCTTTATCGTCGGCGGCCCCGGTGCCGGGAGCATTTAACAGCGTTACATTTCCTTCGCGGTAAGCGCCCAGAACCCCGGGTATTCCCAACACCGAATTGGGATTAAAAGCTAAAGGATCAATAAACGGATCGTCGATCCGGCGATAAATCACATCTACTTTTTGCGGGCCGTAAATGGTTTTCATGTACACGTAATTCCGGTCCACGAATAAGTCACGGCCTTCTACCAACGGAATTCCCATGTTCAGGGCCAGAAAAGCATGTTCGTAGTAAGCTGAATTATATACGCCCGGCGTTAACACCACGCACGTTGGTTCGTTGTCTGTTTCGGGCGCCACCGACTGCATCATGGCTAATAATTGCTGGGGATAATCCTGCACCGACAAAATATTATGCTTCCGGAAAAGGTTGAACAGCGTTTTTTTCATGGCTTCCCGGTTCGAAAGTACGTAGCTCACCCCCGATGGGCAGCGTACATTATCTTCGAGCACGTAATATTCGCCGTCGCTGTGTTTAATTAAATCGGTGCCCGAAATATGGTTATAAATGTTACCAATCGGGCTGAACCCCAGCATGGCTTTGGTATAATGGCTCGAACTAAAAATAAGCTCCGGAGGTACAATGCCATCCCGCAAAATTTGCTTTTTATGATAAATATCCTGAATAAACAGGTTTATAGCCATATTGCGCTGGATGACTCCCCGTTCTAAATGGTTCCAGTCCTGGGCCGATATAATGCGCGGAAATAAATCAAAAGGAAAAATACGTTCTACTCCCCGGGCTTTATCGGAGTAAACCGCGAAAGTTACCCCCTGGTTAAAAAACGAAACTTTAGCCAGCTCGTTTAATTCTTTAAAATCTTCGGCGGTAAAGTGCTGAAATTGGTCGAGCACTAAACTATAATGCGGCAGCACTTCCCCTGCCGGACTAAACACTTCGTCCAAATAAGCCGGATTTAAGTTGTAGCCCTGAAAAACTCCTTTGTACATTTCATAATTCCGAACATCACTCATACGCTAGAAAGTTTTTGTTTATTAATTATACCCACAAAGCAATAATTTACTAAATTTTTAGAATTATAGTTTAAAATTTAACTGTAAAATTCCAATATTAAATGAATTTTTTAAAATATGCTCAACTTTTAAAGCTACTAAGTAAAAAGCACAAATCACAATTATTCCTGAATCAACCAGTATATTTTAGAACTTATGCCGGATTACCAGTTGCTTTGCGTGTAAACAGAACCTGCTCCATACATGATATTTAGTTCAAATTAAAAGTAGAAAATTAGCAATCAGGAACTTGGTTAACCGAAGCAGAACAAAACAGCAAAGAATCTTTAATTATATAATAGCCGCGGCAAAATCAATTAAAAACATGTTTGCAATACCTAAAAAGGATTACCTGATTATATTTTTATGCATACTACCATTTCCATGATTCTATAACAAGCCACTTTAAATAGACTTCTTGAATTAAATTCTCGTAAGCAATCTTTAAAACCTCCAAACAAAACCAAACGTCTTATATGAAGAAATATAAAGTTTTAAAAACCATCTCGGCCGAATCTTTCGAGAATGGTTTGAACTCTCTGGCCCAGGCGGGCTGGAAAGTAATAGCCGCTAATTTAGCACAACAAGGTTTAGAAAGCGACGAAGCTATTTTCTTTGCCTTGTTGGTAATGAATGACGTAGATGTAGAGTTAAAGCAGTTGATGGAAGAAAATATAGATGAACTGGAGAATATTGATTTAAACCCGTCGGATAACTAATTTTTTAAAAATTTTGTCTGCTACTCCGGATTTGAGTTTATAAATGGTAACAACTTATCCTAACTTGTTGCTTTTTTGGGGTAAAAAAGAAGATTACTAGCTATTGCGGCTGATCATTGGCGCCTTAAAAAGGGACCAATGATCAGCTTTATGGGGAGTAATTCTACAGCATACTTTGGTACCAACAATTTTATAATCCTTAAAAAGGAAAATTTTAAATAAATAAAAACCTTCTTTTCGTTTTCGAAAGAACACCAGCTTCATTGTACTGCTCTTTTTAAAAAATCAAAGTTATTTGGCCGGAAATGAAGGCTATTTAAATTGTAACTTTTAAACGAACCGCTAATAGCCAGAATCTCTTCTCAAAAATTAAAATACGTACCTGAGAAGAATTACGAACAAGAGTATTGATTTACCAGTTAGGTCCAAAACAATTCTTAGATACATCCTAAACGGTTGTTAATTTTAAGAAGCTTCTAATTTGTATTTACGTTAACTTACTATCGCGCTATTTTTACGGCTGCTCTGGGTTGTTTCGTTATTTCGTTTTCTTATATATTTGCATGATTACTCGTTTGCTTATTCTTATTTTAATAGTAAACTTGTGGGTTATTAGCCTACGTGTTGTTGCTCAAAAAATACTGTCTCCGGATTCAGCTCCTATTTCGGGGCAAATACAATCCAATACTTTATACCTTAAATTAAAGCCCCAGTATGCCGCAGCAGCAAATCGTAGCCGACAAGGCAGCCAGGTGGCTGACCCTTTACAATTAGTACTAACCCAGCTTAAAGCCCGTTCTTTTCAGCCGAAATTTCCAAAAGCCGCAACGTTTCCCCGTTTAAAACCAGGGCAGGTAGATTTAACACTGTGGTACGAAATCCAACACCAACGGCCCGATCTTTCTTTTACCCAGTTGCGCCAAATGCTGCTGGCAACCGGCTTTGTAGATTTCGTAGAGCCCGTATACCAGCCCCAGTTGCTTTATCAGCCAACGGATCCTTTGGCCGACTCGGTAACGGGTAAGCAGTTTTATTTAAAGCAAGTGCAGGCTTACCGGGCTTGGGACATTGAAAAAGGAGATTCTTCTGTAGTAATTGGCATACTGGACACTGGCACCCGCCTCGATCATGAAGATTTAAAAAACACCATTAAGCACAACTACGCCGACCCCGTGGATGGCCGGGATAACGACCAGGATGGATTTACGGATAACTTCTCGGGCTGGGACCTGGCCGATAACGATAATGACCCATCGGGACCGAATAGTCACGGTACTTTTGTAACCGGCATGACAGCCGGTGATCCGGATAATAACAAAGGCATTGCCGGCATTGGCTTTAATTGCCGGTATTTGCCAGTTAAAGTTTTCTCGTCGCAGGTCAATGGCAATTTTAAAGGCTACGAAGGTATCGTGTACGCCGCTGATCGTGGTTGCCAGGTAATTAATTTATCCTGGGGCGGCGATAACCCGTACTCGCAGTATGAGCAGGATGTAATTAATTATGCCGCTATTAATAAAAATGTGGTTGTGGTGGCCGCGGCTGGTAACACACCCAAAGAAACGTCCTTTTACCCGGCTTCTTACGAAAATGTACTCGCGGTAAGCGCGGTTAATAAAAACGATGTAAAAGACCCGAGCCAAACCTTTAACTACCAAATAGATTTAACCGCGCCGGGTATTGAGGTAACCACTACCAGCAACAATGGCACAAATACCTACGCCGCGGTGGGCGGTTCTTCTTTTGCTTCGCCGGTGGTAGCGGGAGCAGCGGGTTTACTCCGGCACCATTTTCCAGACTACACCGCGCGGCAAATTGCGGAACGGCTCCGGGTAACCGCCGACAACAACTACGGTGCCGGCAATAACCTAAATTTTCTGGAAAAGCTTGGCTACGGCCGGGTAAATGCATACCGGGCATTAGCAGCTAGTGCCCCCAAATCCGTGCGAAACACCCACAATATTGTTGATTATCAGCGGGCTTTTGCGAGTAGAACGATGTCCGTTAGTGGTACCTTCCAAAATATACTGGCACCCACCGAAGATTTATTTGTTACGCTTAGTTCTCCCTCACCTTACGTTTCCATTATCCGGAGTACCTTTGCAGCCGGCAGTATGGCTACTCTAGCTTCCAAAACGAATCTGGAATTGCCCTTTCAGGTACTTATCCGGCCCGATATTCCTTTTAACCAGCCGGTAGTTTTCCGTTACGGGTTTTCAGATGGCGTGTACACCGATTATCAGTATTTCACCCTTACGCTGAATCCTAATTATATTACACTGACTGTAAACGATTTAGATGCCACGGTGACGAGTAACGGTAACTTTGGTTTTAACGACCTGGATACCGGGAATGGAGAAGGCGTAAAATTTAAAAATTTTGGTCCTCTGCTTAGCGAAGGCGGATTAATGATTGGTACTTCGCCCGAAAAAGTAGCCGATAATCTCCGCAACGAAGCTTTAAAATCAGATGACGACTTTCAGGTAGTAGCGGGTATTCAGTTTGTAAAGGAAGGCAAGCGCGCCGACGAAGAAGCGACCGGAGTATTTCAGGATAAATCCTCGGCTGCGGGTATGGTAGGGGTTAAAGTAAAACAACGAGCTTTTGCCTGGCAAGATGCCCCGGATAATCAGTATGTTATTCTGGAATATCAGATTACCAATACAACCCAGGATTCGCTGACCAACTTGCACGCCGGCCTGTTTGCCGACTGGGATATTGCCAATTACACCAACAACACGGCCGCCTGGGATTCGGTTACGCGCACGGGATACACCTATCAGCCGAACCTGCCCAACGTATACGCCGGAGTAAGTTTGCTCACGCCGCAAGCCGTTACCACTTACGCCATTAATAATCCGGCGCAGGATGCCCAGGCACTTAATTTACGGGATGGTTTTACGGATGCCGAAAAATTTACGGCGCTCCGGAATACAGATCGCCTTTATCAAAATTCGGGAAACTTAGGCAGCGATGTTGCCCAGGTAGTAGGAGCCGCCTTAAACAAATTAGCTCCGGGCGAAAGTACCACCTTGGCCTTCGCTGTATTAGGCGCGGAATCATTACCCAATTTAAAACAACAAGCCCAAGCTGCTTTAAGTAAATACCAGCAAATAAAAACCGGTAACGTGGTGGTGCTGCAAACCGATTCGGTTTGTATCGGCGCAACTGCTACCATTCGTCCGTCGGGCGGTCAACGGTTCCGGTTTTACGCCGATTTAGAAAAGACAAATCTCTTGGGAACCGGAGCTGCTTTTACTACCCCACCGATTACCACCGCCGCCAGGTATTACATCAGCAACGTTGATTCGCTTTACGAAAGCGCTTTAACTCCTGTAACTATTGTTCCGGCCAACACCCCGGTTAATTTTACTTTTACCCCCGATCCTGTACCTGCCAGTGCTAAAGGGCAAGTGCAGTTTACCGACGCCTCGCGGCAGGCCAAAGAATGGCACTGGGATTTTGGCAACGGCACGCAAAGCCGGGAACAGAACCCAACCGTTCAGTATACCCAGCCGGGAGATTATTCGGTAACCCTGCGGGTTACGAACCAGTATGGTTGCGTGGATTCTCTTACCAAAATAATTAAAATAAAGTACGTGGATTACATACAGCCATGGCAAGCCTCCGATTTTAAAATTTATCCCATACCCACGCCGCAAACTTTAACCATTGCGGTATCGGAAGGCATTAACGCTACCCAGGGATTAACCGTAACTTTAACCGATGCTCTCGGCAGAAGAGTCTATGAAAAAGTAAGTTATCAAACCGGACTTAATCTGTATGATTTAACCAGTTTGGCTAGTGGCATCTATTACCTGCGGGTGAGCGGCCAAAATGGGATGGTTACCCGACGAATAGAGTTGATCAAGTAATTTTGCGTCTTTTTTAAAATTTCAACTCGCTTGTAACCAAAAATTTAAAAAAACGACGAAGTATAAAAATAAAAAAGGCCCTCCGGGAGGGCCTTTTTTATTTACTTATGTATTTAACATTATTAACCTTGCATCGGACCAGAAGTGGTTTGCTCCTGCATCCGGATTAAGTTAAGCGCCGAGCCGGCTTTAAACCAGGCAATCTGCCCTTCGTTGTACGTATGCAATACTTCAAAAGTATGCGTGGTACCATCGGCGTGGTGCAATACTACGTGTAAGGGACTACCCGGCGCAAACTCGGTTAAACCCACAATATCCAGCGTATCATCTTCCCGGATTTGGTCGTAATCTTCTTTGTTCGCGAAAGTTAAGGCCAGCATACCTTGTTTTTTCAGGTTGGTTTCGTGGATACGGGCAAATGATTTTACCAGTACCGCTACAACGCCTAAGTGCCGTGGCTCCATGGCCGCGTGTTCCCGCGAAGATCCTTCGCCGTAATTTTCGTCACCGACTACTACCGTACCAATACCGGCTGCTTTGTAGGCGCGCGCTACGGCCGGCACTTCGCCGGATGTACCATCCAGTTGGTTGTTCACGTTGTTGGCTTCGCCATTATAAGCGTTGATCGCGCCAATTAACATGTTATTGGAAATATTATCCAGGTGACCGCGGTATTTCAACCAAGGACCAGCCATCGAAATATGGTCGGTGGTACATTTACCCTGGGCTTTGATTAATAACCGTAAACCCGTTAAATCGGTACCCGGCCACGGGGCAAAGCCTTCGAGTAATTGCAAACGATCCGAATTTGGATCCACGATAACTTGTACCTGGCTCGGGTCGGCGGCTGGGGCCTGGTAGCCGGCATCTTCCACGTCGAAACCTTGGGGCGGCAACTCAATCCCGGTAGGCTCATCTAACTTCACGGCTTCGCCGTTTTTATTGGTAAGGGTATCGGTTAAGGGGTTGAAAGTTAAATCACCGGCAATGGCAAAAGCCGTTACAATTTCCGGGGAAGCCACAAACGCGTGCGTGTTGGGGTTACCATCGTTCCGCTTGGCAAAGTTCCGGTTAAAAGAAGTAATAATGGAGTTTTTGCGTTTCGGATCGTCGGTGTGGCGCGCCCATTGGCCAATACACGGTCCACAGGCATTCGCTAATACTACCCCGCCCATTTCGGCAAAAGTATCCAGCAAACCATCGCGCTCTACGGTGTAGCGCACTAATTCCGAACCCGGCGTAACGGTATATTCGGCATTAACAGTTAAATTTTTAGAAACCGCTTGTTTGGCGATGGAAGCAGCGCGGGTAATATCTTCGTAAGAAGAGTTAGTACACGAACCAATTAAACCTACTTCTAATTTAGCGGGCCAATTGTGTTCTTTTACCGCCGCAGCAAATTCCGAAATCGGCCAGGCCGCATCCGGGGTAAACGGACCGTTCACGTGCGGCTCCAGTTCGGATAAATTAATTTCAATTAACTGATCGTAGAAGCTTTCCGGATCAGCGTAAACTTCGTCATCGGCACGTAAGTGTTCAGCCACCTGGTCGGCTAAGGCGGCTACATCGGCCCGCTCGGTACCTTCCAGGTACGCTTTCATTTTTTCATCGTAGGCAAAAACCGACGTAGTGGCCCCAATTTCCGCCCCCATGTTACAAATGGTAGCTTTACCGGTACACGATAGGTTATTGGCCCCTTCGCCAAAATATTCCACAATAGCGCCGGTACCACCTTTAACGGTAAGAATACCCGCTACTTTTAAAATTACGTCTTTAGCAGCCGTCCAGCCGTTTAATTTACCGGTTAACTTTACGCCGATTACTTTCGGAAATTTTAATTCCCAGGCCATCCCGGCCATAACGTCTACGGCGTCAGCCCCTCCTACCCCAATGGCAATCATACCTAAACCACCCGCGTTAGGTGTATGCGAGTCGGTACCAATCATCATACCACCCGGAAACGCGTAATTTTCCAGTACTACCTGGTGAATAATACCGGCACCGGGTTTCCAGAAACCAATGCCGTATTTATTAGAAACCGAAGCTAAGAAATCGTAAACTTCTTTATTTTCGTTATTGGCAATCGCTAAGTCTTCGTTAGCCCCTACCCGCGCCTGAATTAAGTGGTCGCAGTGTACCGTAGAAGGAACCGCGGCCTGCGGTTTACCCGCTTGCATAAACTGCAATAAAGCCATCTGGGCCGTAGCATCCTGCATCGCTACCCGATCGGGCGCAAAATCAACGTACGACTTGCCCCGTTCGTAGGCCTGGGTAGCCGGACTGTTGTATAAATGAGCGTATAATATTTTTTCTGTTTGGGTAAGCGGACGGCCAACTGCCTGGCGGGCAGCCGCAATCTTATCCCCTAAGCCGGCATACACTGCCTTAATCATATCTATATCAAAAGCCATATTTATAATTATTGGTTACTGATGTGAAAATTGTTTTATCTCGGCCGGAACTTATTTAGGACCAATGCCCATTAAATTGGCGCAAATATATATAACCCCAAATAAAAGTACTATTTAAGCCGTACCTATTTTACTATTTAAAATCATAACAAATAACAAACGTATTTTGATTCAGTACCTCGTGTTCCGGACGAGCGGTTTGGTTAGGCCACGCCGGAATTTATTGGTTTAATTAAAACGTGCGATTTAGTTTCTGGTTTTAAATACCACTCAACTTAAGTCCTTGATTTTAAACTTATTTAAATTTTAACCCATATAAACCAGATTAAACAAAACCAATGTTCTGGTTCCGCACTTATGGACTCGCGCAAATTTTGTTATTATAACCGGAGAATTTTAATTCTAGTAACTTAGTAGACAATTATAAAATACGGATTATTTCTTTTTTACTTTTACAACAAATACCCCATTACTTTGTTGTAAATGCTTAATTTTCATTTCCGCATTATGAAATTTTCTGCTTTTTTTAAATTTTACTATAAATCTTTAGTACTACTGGTTCTGCTATTGGCTTTTGCGTGCAAACCCGAGCCGAAAGTTTTAAAGCCGGGCATGTGGCGGGGAATACTCAATGTTTCGGACCAGGAACTACCTTTTTTAATGCAGGTTAGTCAGAACGATGCTGGTAAAACCATCGCTTATTTAATTAACGGTGAAGAAAAAATATTACTCAACGAAATTACCATCACCGGCGATTCCGTTAACATTCCGCTGCATATTTTTGATGCTGATTTACAAGCCCACATCAACGACCAGCAGGACGGACTAAAAGGAAAATGGACGCGTTACCACTTAAAAGAGCCTTACCAGGTTTCTTTTAGTGCCGAACTGGGCAAAGATTACCGATTCTCGAAGAAACCGAAAGAAGCGACTTATAACTACACCGGCAAATGGGATGTGGTTTTTAAAAACAGCGATGGCAGCGAAGACCAAGCCATTGGCGTGTTTGAACAACAAGGCAACCAGCTGAAAGGTACTTTTTTAAGTACCACCGGCGACTACCGCTACCTGGCCGGCGAAGTAGACAACGAAGAGCTACGCCTCTCTACTTTTGATGGCACGCACGCTTATTTGTTTAAAGCCAAACCCGACGGCACCGAAAAGTTAAAAGGCGATTTCTGGGCGGGTAAATCAGGCTACGCTTCCTGGAAGGGCATCCGCAACGAGAAAGCCGAGTTACCTTCGGCAGATACTTTAACTTATTTGAAAAAAGGCTACCGCAAGATCAGTTTTGCGTTTCCGGATTTAAACGGCAAGAAAGTATCGCTCACCGACGAAAAGTACCGCAACAAAGTAGTAGTGGTGCAATTACTGGGTTCCTGGTGCCCGAATTGCATGGATGAAACCAAGTTTCTAGCGCCTTTCTACGAAAAAAACAAAAACCGCGGCCTCGAAATAATTGGCTTGGCTTACGAGCAAAGTCCGGAATTTAACCAGGCTAAACCGCGCGTAGAAAGAATGCGCGACCGCCTGCAAGTGGGCTACGACTTGTTAATTGCCGGCAGCCGCGACAAAGACGAAGCCGCCAAAACCTTACCCATGCTCAACCACGTGCTGGGTTTTCCGACCACTATTTTCATCGATAAAAAAGGCGACGTTCGAAAAATTCACACGGGCTTTTCCGGACCTGGCACCGGCAAATACTACGACGAGTTTGTGCAGGATTTTAACCAAACCATCGATAAATTGGTAAAAGAGTAAAGACTTACCTTACTGCCATTTAATGAATGTTGGCTGGTTTTAGTCTTTTCACCGGATAAGTCTTTAAAAAATTTAAAGACTTATCTGCTTAAAGCAAGAGTTTCAGGTTTTTTGCAGGATAAAGCCGTGATAAATTTAAAAAAATATTTCCCGGCACTTACTGGTTTACGGGCCATTGCCGCTTATCTCGTTTTTTTCCATCACGCGCTTCCATATCCGAATAGCTCGGTTTTTTGGCACAAAATGGTTTTTGCTGGTTACACTGGCGTAACTTTATTTTTTGTGTTGAGTGGCTTTTTGATTACCTACCAGTACAATAAATTTTCCGGTTCAACCAGTTATAATACCTATTTAGTAAAAAGATTTGCCCGCATCTACCCGCTTTATTTTTTATGGACACTTCTTATTTTGTTGTGGCAAAAAGATTTTGAACTGCTGCACTGGTTTTTAAATATCACCTTACTAAAAGGATTTTTTGATGCTTATAAATTTAGCGGCATTGGGCCGGGTTGGTCTTTAACAGTAGAAGCGTGTTTTTACATTCTGGCTCCCATTCTTTTTATTATGTTTCGCCGGAATGGCTTCGTAACCATAACTATGTTAATTCTAACTGGCAGTACCTTAGTGGTTTTTGCCAAAGCCTATTACGCCACTTCTTTTGTGGATTCTCTCGGCTTCATGTTAGATTTTACCTTTTTTGGCCATTGTTTTGAATTCTACTGCGGCTATTTGGTGGCCCACTATTATCGGGAGTTGGCCACTTTGCCTCAGAAAAACTACTATACCACGGCTGGCTTTTTACTCACCCTTTTGGGTTTTGGACTAATTGCCTGGACCAGCGATCAGGTTTGGTTTGTAGAAAATAATAAAGCTATTATGTACAGTATAGGGATCAATAATTTTTGTCTGCCCGTAGTTATTGGTCTTTTATTATTTGGCTTAATTACTGAAAATACCATTTTGTCGCGGCTGCTAAGCACTAATTTTTTTCAAATAGTAGGTAAAAGCTCGTATGCTTTTTTCCTGATTCACAGCGGGATAGCCTATGAAGTATTTTATTTCCATCTGTTGCCCAATAAATGGATTATTTTTTTAGCGCTGAATGCTTTGGCTATTTTGTTATATTATGCGGTAGAGAGGCCCTTGTATTTCTGGATAACTAAAAAAGCCCTTACTTAAGCCTAAACACCCGGTTTTTTTAAATTTTTATAGTGCAACTGGCGCTTTTTACTTATTCCGTTCAATGGTAAACCGGATCAATTGCTCCAGGGAGGTACGCGATGGCGAAGGTTCAAAGGTGTGCAGGATTTCCAGAGCCTCATTAGCAAAGCGGTTCATTAAGGTAATGGCGTAATCCAGGCCCCCGGAGCTTTTCACAAAGTCTATTACTTTAGCCACTACCTGGTTTTTACCATTGTTGTTTTTAACGTTGTAAATCATCTGCCGCTTAGTAAGCCAACTGGCTTTTTGCAAGGCATAGATGAGGGGCAAAGTCATTTTCTTTTCTTTAATATCAATGCCCACCGGTTTGCCGATTTCCGCGGTGCCGTAATCAAATAAATCGTCTTTAATCTGGAAAGCAATGCCCACTTTTTCGCCGAATAAACGCGCTTTTTCAATGCTGGCCAGATCAGCACCCGCCGAAGCGGCACCGACCGCGCAACAAGAAGCAATCAGGGAGGCGGTTTTCTGCCGGATAATTTCGAAATAAACTTCTTCGGTGATATCTAAACTACGGGCTTTCTCCATTTGCATCAGTTCGCCTTCGCTCATTTCCCGCACCGCGTTCGACACTATTTTGAGCAACTCAAAATCATTGTTATGCAACGAAAGCAGTAAGCCTTTGGAAAGAAGATAATCACCTACCAAAACCGCAATTTTGTTTTTCCAGAGCGCATTTACCGAAAAAAAGCCGCGCCGGTAATTGGCATCATCTACCACATCGTCGTGGACCAGGGTAGCAGTATGTAGTAATTCGATGAGGGCGGCGCCACGATAGGTAGCTTCGGATATGCCACCGGCAAACAGGTTGGCCGAAAAGAAAACGAACATGGGCCGCATTTGCTTGCCCTTGCGCTTCACAATGTAACTCATAATCTTATCGAGCAACAATACTTTGGAGCGCATCGACTGGCGGAATTTGGTTTCAAACTCACGCATTTCCGAAGCGATGGGGACTTGTATCTCGTCTAAGGTTATGTTCATTTTCTAGGCTGCACAATATTACGATGCCCGCCTAACGAATCCAAGCAATCCAGGAGTAAAATAACGAAGATTGTACTGGTACCAATCGCTAATAGAAGGCTTTGTACAAGAGTAAGGAGGCAGGTAGGACATTGGTAATTTTAAAAATAAAGCCCTCCTCTTCGCACCGATGACGTTACAAAAACCACATAAAAAAACGGCATTCAGCAGAAAACTTGATTGCCCGAAAGCAAAAAAGGTCTCTTGTGAATGCCGTTTTTTAAATTTTCCGGCCTTTCTACATTTTGTTAACTGTGGCCCCTATTACTTGGCGTAGCTTACCGAGCGCATTTCCCGGATAACCGTAATTTTAATCTGGCCGGGGTATTGCATTTCTTTTTCGATTTTCTGCGAAATATCAAACGAAAGTTGTTGCGCGCGTTCGTCGGTAACATTATCGGCATCTACCATTACGCGCAGTTCGCGACCGGCCTGAATGGCGTAGCATTGGTTTACGCCTTCAAAGCCAATGGCGGTTTCTTCCAGTTCTTTTAAACGTTTAATGTACGATTCCATAATCTCGCGACGGGCACCCGGCCGTGATCCCGAAATAGCGTCGCAAGCTTGCACAATCGGCGAAATCATAGCGGTCATTTCCATTTCGTCGTGGTGCGCACCAATGGCGTTTACTACATCCGGATGTTCTTTGTATTTTTTGGCTAATTCCATCCCCAAGATAGCGTGCGGCAATTCCGGTTCGTCAGGAGTTACTTTACCTATATCGTGCAGCAAGCCGGCGCGTTTCGCGTGTTTCACGTTTAAGCCTAGTTCGGCGGCCATGGTGGCACACAGGTTAGCTACTTCGCGGGAGTGTTGCAGTAAGTTTTGGCCATACGACGACCGGAAACGCATGCGGCCCACCATTTTAATTAATTCGGGGTGCAAGCCGTGAATACCTAAATCAATAATGGTCCGTTCGCCAATTTCCACAATTTCTTCTTCGATGTTTTTCTTGGTTTTAGCTACTACTTCTTCAATGCGGGCCGGGTGAATGCGTCCATCGGATACTAAGCGGTGCAAAGCTAAACGGGCAATTTCGCGACGTACCGGATCAAAACCCGATATGATAATGGCCTCCGGGGTATCATCCACGATAATTTCTACGCCGGTAGCGGCTTCTAAAGCCCGGATATTGCGGCCTTCGCGACCAATAATTTTACCTTTAACATCATCCGATTCGATGTTGAATACTGATACGCAGTTCTCGATAGCGTGCTCGGCGGCCGTACGCTGAATGGTTTCCAACACTACTTTTTTGGCATCTTTGGTAGCGGTTAGTTTGGCCTGGGCTACCACGTCTTTCACGTAAGAAGATGCCTGAATCTGGGCTTCGTTTTTTAAAGTTTCTACGAGTTGCTCCCGCGCCTCGGAAGCCGATAAATTAGCAATGTGCTCCAGTTGCCCAATAATGGACTGGTGTTCTTTTTCGACTTCTTCTTTGCGTTTTTTTAAATTTTCGGCCTGAACCGTTAATTGTTCTTTTAAAGTATTTAATTCGGTTTCCTTACGTTTTACTTGCTCTAGTTGGGTAATTACCTGTTGTTCCCGCTGCTTTACTTTGGCTTCGTTCTGAATAATAATTTGTTTCTTTTTGTTAGAATCTTCTTCAAATTCGGCTTTCAGGCTCAGGAATTTTTCTTTGGCTTCGTGGATGCGGTTTTTCTTGATGCTTTCGGCATCGAGTTCGGCTTCTTTAATAATGAGTTTGGCTTTTTCGCGGGCGGCGTCCTGTTGTTTCCGGAACACCTGGTTTAATAACACCCGGCCGATGTAGACGCCCACGCCGAGCGCCACTAAAGCCGTGATGATAATATAAAGAGTGGTAGACATAACTATAATTTTTAGGGTTTAGGTAAAAACTATAGCAATAGGCCGCTGTAACAGACGACAACCAAAGAATAAACAAGAATATAGCGTTGTTTTATCCGCTATTCTAATTTAAGAGAGGCTAAAAGCTTATTTAAATGAGTGAGTTTATCGGCCAGGGTATTCTCGCTTTCGGCTTTACTCTGGGCCGTGAGCAATTTATCGGCTAGGGTTTCTAAAGCCACCATCGCCAGCAAATCCTGCTTATCGGCCGTACCAAACTGTTCCCGGAACGCTTTCATGCGTTCGTTCAGTAGTCGGCCGGCAGCCCGCAGCCTTTCTTCTTCTTCCTCATTTACCCGCATTGGATAATCGCGATCAGCTATCCTGATTTTTATAGACAATTCACTCATTCCGCTGCGTATTTCTGGTTGTTTTTGGGTTGCCTGTTCTTTTTCGCCCGTCAGTCAGGGCAAAGGTTTAGTTAAAATGGAATAATACTTTCTTTATATTTAACAACAAACAATTTATTTATGCCGGTTAAACAACCAGGTTTAATCTCTCAGATAAGCAATACACTTATCAATCTCTCTAATATACTCGTTTATCTTCAGTTTTAATTCTGTTGAATGGGCAGGCTCTGCTGCTATCGTGTTTACAATTTTAGAAATATTATCTCTATTTTGAAAATTTTTTATTTCCTCGTCTTTCGCGTCAATGATGGACTGTAAATTATGAATAACGTACCGGGCCTGGTCCAGGCTTTCCCGTACTTCGTGGTAACTGGCAATTAGTTGGGTTACCCGTTTTTCTAAAATTGCCATTTGTTCTAACTCGCGGCCGGTACTCATAGTTATTTACGAATTACAGCTCCTAATTGGCGTTCAAACTGTTGCATTAACCGGTTCATGGTACTATCAATCACTTTATCGGTCAGGGTTTGTTGTTTGTCCTGCAAGATAAAACTGAGCGCATAGGCCTTTTTACCGGTATCTATTTTATCGCCTTCGTACACGTCAAACACATTTAGCTGCTGCAGCAATTTGCGCTCGGTGCGCCAGGCAATGGTTTTAATCTGATCGAAGGTAACATTTTTATCGATCACCAACGATAAATCGCGGCGTACTTCCGGGAATTTAGCTAATTCTTCGGCTTCTAACTGGTTGGTATAATGCTGAACTAAATAATCCCAGTTTAACTCGGCGTACCAAACCGGCTCTTTTACATCCACTTTCTTACTTACTGCTTCCGGTAACTGACCCATTTGCGCCACTGGCACGTTATTGCTCCAATACGCCACGCCATTTTTAATGTAACGATGCTGCACGGGTTGTACGTTCAAAGTAGCGCGGGTAAGTTTGGTAAGAATATTCTGTACTGCTCCGGCCAATTGGTGAAAAGTAGCTTTCTGCGAAGCTTGCTGCCAGGTTTCGCCTACAGCATTGCCCGTTACAAACAAGGCTAACTGCGTTTGTTCCTGATACTTCTCCCCTGCTTTGGTATACACCTTGCCCCATTCGTACAACTTTAAATCTTTCTGGCGGCGGTTGATGTTGTGCCGCAAAACTTCCAGACCCGAATATACCAGGGTTTGCCGCATTACGTCTAAATCGGCACTGTTGTAATTTACAATCCGCACCAGCGAGGCATCTGCTTCCGCACCCGGCGCATCGTAGTATTGGGAGTTCGTTAGAGAGTTGGTAATAATCTCGCTAAAGCCAGTTCCCGCCAACATTTGCCCGATGCTCTGCTTCAATACTTCCGGATCCGGCTTCGGGAACTTGGCCAGGTAACTGGTGGCCAGGTTAGGGCTAAGCGCAATGTTGTTATAACCGTAAATCCGGAGAATTTCTTCGATTATATCGGCTTCGCGTTGCACATCTACTTTAAACGGCGGCACCGCCAACACTAAATCCGTTTCGGATTCTTCGGTAATAGTAATGCCTAAGTCGGTAATTATTTCTTTGATGCGGGCAGTTTCAATCGCTTGCCCGATTAAACGGTTTACCCGGGCCAGGTTAATTCTAATGCTATAAGGCTGTATAGGTTGCGGGTAAACGTCTACTATTTCGGAACTGACTTCTCCTCCGGCAATTTCCTGCACCAACAAGGCCGCTCGTTTCAGGGCCAGCAGCACCATATTGGGGTCGGTACCGCGCTCAAACCGGAACGACGAATCGGTTTTAATACCGTGTACCTGCGACGACTTGCGGATAGAAGCCGGTTGGAAGTAAGCGGATTCCAGGAAAATAGTAGTAGTCTGGGATGTTACACCCGAATTTTTACCGCCAAAAACCCCGGCAATGACCATAGGTTCCTGCGTATTGCAAATCATCAAATCAGTAGCCCGTAGGGTGCGTTCCACGCCATCAAGGGTAATAAACTTGGTACCTTCTTCGGCTTTCTTTACAATAATTTTATCACCGGTAATTTTATCGGCATCAAACGCGTGCATGGGTTGGCCCAACTCGTGCAGTACGTAGTTGGTAATATCCACCACGTTGTTAATTGGCGATAAGCCAATAGCCCGCAATCGGTGTTTGAGCCAATCCGGCGAATCGGCTACTTTAATGCCCGAAATAGTTAAACCCGCGTATCGGGGGCAAGCTTCGTTATCCTGTACTTCTACCGCAATGGGGCGATTGTTATTCGAAATTTTAAATTTTTCGACGTTTGGTAAATTGTAAGGGATTTTTAAAAGCGCCTGTAAATCGCGGGCTACCCCTAAATGCGAAGCAGCATCGGCCCGGTTGGGAGTTAAGCCTATTTCGAACACTTCATCGGATTGCAAATTAAAATACTGAGCCGCAGGCGCACCGTTAGGTAAATCAGTATCGAGGACCATGATGCCCGCGTGCGAACTACCCAGGCCAATTTCATCTTCGGCGCAAATCATGCCTTCGGAAGCAACTCCACGGATTTTTGATTTTTTAATCTGGAACGGTTCGCCGGTAGCGGGATACAAGGTTGCACCTTCGGTGGCTACAATTACTTTTTGGCCGGCGGCTACGTTCGGGGCACCGCAAACAATTTGCTTGGGAGCTTCGGCGCCAATAGCCACGGTAGTTAACCGTAACTTATCGGCATCCGGGTGTTTTTCGCAGGTGAGCACTTCGCCGATTACGATGCCTTGCAGCCCACCTTTTACCAGATCGTAGGTTTCCAGCCCTTCAACCTCCAGACCCGCGCCGGTAAGCAAAGCGGCTACTTCGGTGGCGGGTTTATCTAGGTTAATCAGGTCTTTCAGCCAGTTGTATGAAATCAGCATATAAATTTAGTCGATAGTCCACGGTCGATAGTTGATAAGCGGTGGTCTGTAGCCCCTGCACTATCAACTGTATTAAAAGAACAAATTTAGGAATTTAGATTATGCGGCGGATACTTTATTTTTTCGCGTAGGATTTTTCACCGGCCGGCACTTCCAAAGGCAAACGGTTTTCGGCCGGCGGAATGGGGCAACTGTAATCGTAATTGAACACGCAGAAAGGATTATACGCTTTGTTAAAGTCGATGGTAATTAACTTTTCACCTGGCTCGGGTTTGGGTATATCCATGAAGCGGCCCCCTTCGTAGGTTTCGGAACTGTTGGTTTTGTCGGTAAAAGGCACGAAGAAAGTGGAATCGGCAGCCCCTACTTTTAAAAATAACGTGAGGCCGACCCGCTGCCCTTCGAGGTTAAAAGTAGCTTTAGCAAACCGCAAGTAAGGCTCGGTAGTACCGGTAGTCATGGGTAATTTAAGCGTATCGGGGTTCGGCACCAACTCGTAATCCGCATCTACCTGAAATTTGCGGTTAATGGCGTAATAAGAAAGGCTGTCGAAAGTAGCTCTATTGGCTTCCGCGAGGGGCGAAGAAGAACTTTTGAAAGATTGATTTTTCGCCAGCCGTTCTTTTTTAATGGTTGCCAGGTACGCATCGTCGCTAAATACGGCTTCTTTTAAAAAATACCCGATAATCACCACTAATCCAATTAAAACAATAAGCCGCAGCGGTTTAGACATAGTCATTCCATTTAAAAGCTACAAATATAAATAGAATCTGGTAAACCCCTCTGCCCCGCAGGGCATCTTCCCTAAAAACAGGGAGAAGATGCAGTAGTAGCGGCGTAGTAAACGAAATATATTCCGGAGGATTAGTTGCATAAAGTATCTCCCCGGATTTAAAATAAATTGAAACAGGTTACTGATTAAAAATTTAAAAAAATCATCCTGCCAGCAACAAAAAAAAAGGCGCAATTACTCGCGCCTTCCGGATAAAAACCTAAAAAATTTAAAATTTCAACTTTTTAATCTTCCAACCTTACAACCTTACAACTTTTCAACCTGCAACTTGCAACCTGTAACCATTACAAAATCCCTTCGTCGGCGAAGCTGTGGTACGATTGATCGGCAAAAATGAGGTGATCCAGAATTGGTAAATCGAGCAGAGCCCCGGCTTCTTTTACTTTTTTGGTAAGCGCTATATCGGCGGCGCTGGGTTTTAAATTGCCGGAAGGATGATTGTGCACCAAAATAATAGCGCTGGCCAGGTGTTCAATCGCGTGCTTAAATATAATTTTCGGGTCGGCCACGGTGCCGGCTACTCCCCCAATGCTCACGGGTATTTTTTTCATCACTACGTTGGCCCGGTTAAGCAAAATCACCCAGAATTCTTCGTGGGGTAAATCCAGCAAGTGCGGCTTCATATAATTGTAAATATCGGTGGAGCAGGTAATAGTTGTGCGGGCGGCAGCGGCGGTTTCTTTTCGCCGGCGGCCTAACTCCAGGGCGCTAACAATAGTGATAGCTTTGGCTTCGCCAATACCTTTATGCTTCATTAAATCTTTTACCGACAATTTGGCCAGTTCGTTCAGGTCGTTACTGACAGCTGCCAGAATTAGTTTAGCTACATCTACGGCCGTTAGCTTCGGCGTGCCCGAACCAATTAGAATAGCAATTAATTCAGCATCGCTCAAGGCTGCTTTGCCCTTAAGCAGTAGTTTTTCGCGGGGCCGGTCTTCTTCGGCCCAGCTTTTGATGGCCAGGGATGGTACTTGACCGTAGTTATGAGATGTTTCGGAAATCAACATGTGTGTAAATGAAAGAAATTTAAATTTACACCATCCTGTCCGCACCTGATAATAATAAACTGGTAAAATCTCAACTTTTCGGCCGGTACTTAGTTAAATCATACACTTACATTTATTATTTCCACAATCGATGCAACGTTTCTTATTTATAGCCACTGCTATTTTATTAGTTTTTGTAGTTGACTGGTACGTTTTTCAGGCAATCCGGACGGTTACGCAACATATATCCCCCCGGTCACAAAAAATAATTTTTATTATTTACTGGTGTTTTTTCTTACTTACTTCCGGTACCATTATCTTTTTTAGTCTGACGCGCGGCACGCCGCCCACGGCTTTTCGCACGTACCTGGTAAGCACCGTATTTATTTTATTTGCCAGCAAACTGGCGGTAGTATTGTTTTTAGTGTTGGATGATGCCATGCGGCTAATGAAGTACATCGCGAGTTACTTCTTTAATGGCCCCGACACCGAAACCAGCGAAGCCGTAAAAATTACCCGTAGCGAATTTATTAACAAACTAGCTTTAATGGCCGGAGCTATTCCTTTAACGGCGTTTATTTATGGCATGGTACGGGGCGCTTACCAATACCAGGTAAAACGGGTTACCCTACGCTTTCCTAACTTACCCGATGCTTTTAGCGGATATAAAATTTTACAAATTTCGGATTTGCACACGGGCAGTTTCAACTCCACGCACCCGCTCCAGAAAGCCGTAGCTTTAATTAATAAACAAAATGCTGATTTAGTGTTTTTTACCGGTGATTTAGTAAACAACATTGCCTCAGAAGTAGTACCGCATATACCGGCTTTGCAACAAATCCAGGCCAAAGACGGCAAGTTTTCTATTTTTGGCAACCATGACTACGGCGATTATGTAACTTGGGAAAGCGGGGAGGCCAAAACGCAGAACTTACAAACTTTGGCCAAGCACCATGCCGAAATAGGCTGGCGATTACTTTTAAACGAGAACGTGGCTATCCAGAGAAACGGGCAGCACATTGCGGTACTGGGCGTGGAAAACTGGAGCACCCGCATGAACTTTCCGCGGTACGGCAATCTGGCCAAAGCTTACGCCGGCTCCGAGCAGTCGCCGTTCAAGGTTTTACTTTCGCACGACCCTTCGCACTGGGACGGTGAGGTAAACCAGAAATACTCCGATATTGATTTGATGCTCTCGGGCCACACGCACGGCATGCAGTTTGGGATTAATTTACCGGGCATAAAATGGAGCCCGGTGCAATACGTGTATGAGCAATGGGCCGGTTTATACCAAAAAGGCATGCAACACCTCTACGTAAACACCGGCTTAGGATTTTTAGGCTACCCGGGCCGCGTTGGTTTTCTGCCGGAAATTACGGTGTTTGAACTTCAGAAAACCTAATCAAACTCTCTTTTATACAAATTATTATTTAACTAAGGATAAGTAAAAGCTTGTTCCGGCAAGTTGCCGGAACAAGCTTTTATATTGTATTTATAGCGGATAGCTTTAGAAAACGGCTGAGCACTTATATTGTAATTATTTAAAATTTTTCACCAATAAACCCGTAAATCATTTAATAAGCTGCCGGAAATCTTTTAATAATAGTAAAAATTAGCTAGTAAAAATGCTATTTCACGAGAGAAAGCATCCGTATTAATACGCAAAAATTAGATTTTTATGTTTTTTTCATTTACCCACTAGCCTAAATTCCGTAAGAAGCCTTGAACTTAAAAAAAGATTACTTCTTAATTAAATACTAAACTTAAAACTTAACAACTATGAAAAAGGTAATAATGTTATTGGGCTGTGCAGGCGTTTTAACGTTTACATCATGTGGCGGCTCTGGTAGCGGTTCGGGTTCTGAAAGCGGTGGCTCTGGTACCGGCTCTACCGAAAGTACCGAAAGCGGAGCCATGAGCGCGGACTCCAGTATGGGAGCTGGCTCCGATATGGGCACCGACCAAGGAGCTTCTACTTCTGGCGATGCAGCTACTACTTCTGGTACATCTACTAGCGGGTCAACTAGTGGTACTACAACCGGAGGATCAACCGCCGGAGGCTCTACCAGCGGCACTACTAGCGGTACTACCGCTGGCACTACTACTGGTTCTACCGGCAGCGGTAGTGGTACTGGTACAACCGCTGGTGGCTCTACTGCTGGTGGCTCCACAGCAGGTGGTGGTACTACATCTGGTGGTTCTACCGGCGGAACTACTGGTGGTGGCACTACTGGTTCAAACTAAAAAAATTTAATAAACAGAAGAGGCTTGTACAGATGTTGTACAAGCCTTTTCTGTTTTAAACCCCAAGGTTTTTTAAATTTTTTTATTTCTCCAGCCTAAAATCATCGAAACCTGCGCTTATTTCAACTAAAAGTTTGTTCCTAACAACGGTTAAACGCGTTATTAAATCCATGAATAGAATTTCGTTACACTTTACCAAACCAGAAATGGCTGCTCATTTTTCAAGGATAAACCCGATTGCAGCACTTGGTTTTATTCCGGTAAAATCAGATATTTAAAAAATATTTAATTCGGGGAGTGACATAACCGTATCTTTTTGCGTCTAATCAAAAGAGCGGTTATTTTGTAGTTTGTATGCAGCGTAAACTTATTTTTTTACTGGTAGTTCCGATTTTGTGGTTATTGTTCACCATACAAGCGCAGGCACAACAAAGCACCGATATTCAAATTAATGGAACCGTACTCGATGCAGTTTCCAAAAAACCACTTGTCAATATTACGGTAATCAGTAAACGGCTTTGGCGCGGCACGGTAACCAACGAGGTTGGCAAGTTTCGGATTACTACGCAATTAGGCGATACCATTTACTTCCGCTCGGTGGGTTATAAAACCAAGCTTTTTCCGGTTACCAGCAACACTCCCGACGAATCCACTATTCAGATTAGCCTGGAAGAAGGCAACGTGGTACTGGAAGAAATTCAGGTAACGATTGGTCCGGATTACGAAAAGGTAAACCGGTATTTACGCAACCAAAAGAAAAAACCCGAACCACGGGTAGCTGTGAAACCCGCCGAACCGAAGCCGTTGTACGAAGAAAAAGTATTTACGCCACCGCCGGCTTCTATCGCCAACCCCATCAGTTTTATTTACGACCAGCTCTCCAAAGAAGGCCGCGACCGCCGCAAACTCCAAGCTATTCTGGACGAAAAAGCCGCCGCCGAGAAGCTGAAACGCGACCAAGCCGCCCGCCAAAAATACGACAGCCTGTTCCTGGACCGCAACCAAGGCTTCCGTCGTCCTTAAATGCTTAGCTGCGAGTTGACAGTAAATTACAAATGGAATATTTAAAAAATTATTCTTCCCATTCTCTTATATCCTTGCTATTAGGATGGTTAGTTTCTTTGGTAACTCATTCCATTTGGGGATTTTTTAAACATGGGAGCCTGATAAGTAGTGACACTTTAACAGTTGGATTTTGGTCTTTTTTCTTCTTGTTAATTGCTTATGGATTATTCATTCAACTCCCCGAAAAATTAATTACCAAGGCATTATATAAATATAATCTAATTACATTTTCCATTTGTTCGACCTTCTATGCATTAACTGTTTTTACATTAATGATTGGATGGGCTTTTTTCTTGTATAGTAACTTTTATGTGGTATTCCTAGATGCTGGGGCTATCGGACTAGTTTTTGGTTTAAGTTTTTGGAGTATATCCCATAAGAAAGACGTTAATAGAAGTAAATTAACTACCAAAAACAGTTAAAAACTACCACAGCACTTTTAAACAAAGGCCCGTTGCGCGGCATGTAAAATCTTAGGAAAACATGAACATTCTTTACGAAACAGATAAGCTACTAATTAAAAATGAATATGAAGTAGTCTTTCTTATTGATAAGGAAACAAATCAGGTGCTTGTTGAAGAAGAGTTTTATGGCGACCCAACTTGTGGACTGATAGACACAAATAATGAATGGGCTGTAATAACAGGAGAAAAAATAATAATCTGGACTTCAGAAGAAACAAAAAAGATAGAAGATAAGAATTTAAGATGGAGACACGATCTTAGGCCAAAAGACAATCAGACCATAGAATTATTGAATGACCCTTGGAGCGAGAATTCTTCAATTTGGGAGTTAGACATAAAGACACTCGAATATAAGAAAATCAGGGACTTCAACGATTATCAGGATCAAGTGTTTGTTGAGATTGTTATCTGGTAAAAGCAAGGAAACACGTTAGGGTATATCTCCCAGAAAAACTAACCAAAACCAGTAAAGTGCGTTTGTAAAGAAGCTAAGCTTTCTTTAAAAAACGCATTTATGAAAATTGGGTATCCGTGCATTAACAATGGAATGGACTGTACACCGGCCACCACTTTCCGGCTGGCTTCTTACTCCGAAGAACGCCTGATTACAACTACGGCCAATAATTTTGCCTGCCTCAAAAAACTACTGGAGTTTAATGTAAAACACAACCTGCTCTTTTTAAGAATGAGCTCGGATATGGTACCTTTTGCCTCGCATCCGGTAAACCAGTATAATTGGCAAAACCATTTTAAGGGGACTCTACGCGCTTTAGGACGATACATTAAAAACCACCAAATGCGGATTAGCATGCACCCGGATCAGTTTGTGGTATTGAACTCGCCCAACCAGAATACTTTAAACAACAGCTTTGCCGAACTCGAATACCAATGCGCCATCATGGACATTATGGAATTGGATGAAAGCGCTAAATTACAAATTCACGGGGGCGGCGTGTACGGCGATAAAGCCGAAGCTATTAAGCGATTTGTAGATAGCTATTTCCTGCTACCCGAAAACGTGCGGAAACGTTTGGTAATTGAAAACGACGATCGGTCTTACAGCTTAAGCGATTGTTTGGAAATACACGAGCAAACCGGCATCCCGATTTTATTCGATAATTTTCATCATGAGTGTTTGAACAACGGCGAAACTATGACAGAAGCCTTGCACCTGGCCGCCGCCACCTGGCAGGAAAAAGACGGGGTAATGATGATGGACTACTCGTCGCAGTCGCCGGGAGAGCGCAAAGGCAAACACACCGCCAGCATTGTAGATGACTTATTTCGGGACTTCTTGCAGCAACTCGATGGCTTAGACGTGGATATTATGCTGGAAATTAAAGACAAAGAGCTAAGTGCCTTACGCGCCGTAGAAATTTTGGAAGAAATGGGCATGCTTAAGGTATAAAATTTAAAAAATACCGGTTGTTGCGCCAACCCGCAGCAATTGTAATACGGGTGGCGCACAACCGGCAAATACTAATTTTACTTAGGTTGCACTGGCTTTATCCAGCATTTCCACCGCTTCTTTATCCAGTTGCAGCGTAGCGGCTTTGGTAAGTGCTTGTAACTGTTCCGGGCTGGTGGCGCTGGCAATGGGTGCCGTAATGCCCGGCCGGGCAAGAAGCCAGGCTATGGCAATGCTGGCCGCATTGGTTTGGTACCTTTGGGCTACTTCGTCTAAAGCCGCTAAAATACGGAAGCCGCGTTCATTTAAATACTTTTTGTTGCCTTGTCCGCGTTTGCTTTTGGCCAAATCGGCTTCGGAGCGATATTTACCGGTTAAAAAACCACTGGCTAAGGCAAAATAATTAATGACGCCAATGTTATTTTCCCGGCAAAGCGGCTCGAGTTCTTTTTCGTAACCCTGACGTTCGTAGAGGTTGTATTCGGGTTGCAGGCTATCGTAGCGCGGCAGGTTGTTTTGTTTACTTATTTGCAAAGCTTCGGCGAGCCGCTCGGCCGTGTAATTAGAAGCCCCGATGGCCCGTATTTTACCTTCTTTTATGAGCTCGCCGTAAGTTCCCAGCGTTTCTTCCAAGGGCGTGGCCGGGTCGTCGTAGTGCGACTGGTACAAATCGATGTAGTCGGTTTGCAGCCTTTGCAAAGAGTCTTCTACGGATTGCCGGATATGTTTCGGAGAAAGCCCTTTTTTACCCGGACTCATTTCGCCGCCCACCTTGGTAGCAATAATTACCTGATCGCGTTTACCCGATTGTTTCAGCCAGTTACCAATAATGGTTTCGGACTCACCGCCCTGGTTGCCCGGCACCCAATTCGAGTACACATCGGCGGTATCAATTAAGTTAAAGCCGGCAGCGGTAAAAGCATCCAGCAAAGTAAAAGAAGTAGCTGGGTCGATGGTCCAGCCAAACACATTGCCGCCAAATGCCAAGGGCGCTACTGTTAGTCCGGAGTTTCCTATTGGTCTTTTTTCCATAAGTTCTGATTTAAAATTGGCTTCTGTTTACGCAGAAAACAAAAAGGAGGTATAAGAACCCAGCCGGAATCAGGAATCAGATTTACAATTACAGAAGCAAAAAAAGAGTTTAATTCAAAAAACTTATTGCGAAAGTTAGCAGCTATTTTGTGATTGCCTAGCGGGTTACAATATTTAAATACCGTTCATCGGGATTAAAGCTGTACCGGTACGGGGCAAATGCCTCTTGTTTAGTTACTTCTATCCGTTCGATTAAGGTTACATCTGCTAAAAACAACTGCGCATGAATCAAAGCTTGATCAACCAGTACTTTTAAGGACCGGTCGCGGGTCGAAATTTTAAAATAATCGAGCACGGTCGGCAGGCGCCATAAGTTAGTTTTACTTTTTAACGCGGCTAGCACCACGCCATTTTTCCCTTTTTCGCCGAAAGATAACTGGCCCAGCGAATCGGTATAGGTTTTTACAATTTTTAAATTATCCGGATGAATGATTAAAGAGTTTGAATTTGTATCCAGAGAATCGATTAAACTAACGGTAGGTCTACAGTAGCTATAATGGTTTTAGTTCGAGGGTCAGGTAATAGTTGCCCAAAACAAAAATTACCGAAAATAACGAACAATAAGACAAGTAGCCGGGCCTTTTTCATGCAATTTTATGGTTATTTAAAACAAGATGTCGGGCCTCAGCAATTTGCATAGGGTAAATTTAGTTTTTTTAAATAATAGGCAAAACTTTTGCCCGAAGACGCAAAAGATTAAGCTAAGCCGCTGAAAGTATTATAAATTACTTTTAAAAAACGCTTACATCCGAGCTTTCCAAGGGTAGATTGCCTTAATTAGCGGCAACTCTTACAGTTTCAGGAATCAAGATCTGGCATTCGCGGTTTATTTAACATCTTCCGGACGCAGCAAACTAAAACACGTTAAGTAATTCATATCCATTTTCAGGAAGCTATATTTAACGGAAGTTCGAGATAAACCCTGGCTGGTACAAAAACCCAATAGAAGTATTTGCTAGAAGAATAAACGTTTGCTATCTGGCTTTTTCTCCTCTGAATTTGTCCTTCGGGAGGAATCTATTTCGCTAAAAAGTAAAAGAATTTTCTCCTGAAGGACAAATCCAGAGGAGAAAAAGCTCTGTTTTTAATTTTACTTTTATTGGGTCGAACGCACGTTATTTATCCCTGCCCTCTTGTACTTGACGCTAAAACAATAACTATTTTATATTTATTGATTTACTCAAGGCTTTATCTTTTTAAATTCTTGCAGTACTTTAATAAAATCCTTGTTTGTGAATACTTGTATTCCTTGATTATCAATGAGCCAAATCTTACTTCTTTTTGCGGTTTTGAGTAACAAAGGATGAGCCGAAGAATTTAAAGCGCTGTTACTACCAGGCATTTTAATGGAATATAATAACTGGTTATCAGCCACTATATCCGATGTGGAAGATTGTTCTAAAGGAGGCAATTGACCCTTGTTTTCAGGCAAGAGTAATAATCCCATGGCTGTGGCAAATACATAGCCTTGGTTTTCTACATAAATAATGCTGTAAATAGTATTATTGGGCTTCCCGATAAACTTTACAGCAGGAATATGCCCCTCCTGCGTGAATGCTCGCGACTTGGCTTCAAATACCGTAACTCCTTCCGAAAGGACCGCCCACAAATTATTTTTGTTATCTACCTTTAATTTATCAACCACATTATCCGGTATTTCAAAATTAGTAACGCCTTCTTCGTTATACCGCACCCATTGATTATTCTTCCATTGATGCAAACCAGTATTGGTGCCTATCCAAACGGAACTGTCGGAAGTAACTGCACCGGCGTTAACCGGAAAAACACCTAATACTTTTTCGAACGTACCTTTTTGCAATTTATACACACCGTAGGCTTCTGCTCCTACCCAAATTGTTCCCGCATAATCTTTTAGAATAGTAGTAATCTGTGGTTGCCTGTCGTCGAAAGGAAGTTGCACGGGTGTGCTTTTGAATGTTTTTTTATTTACCCGTAACAACCCCGTTGGGGTGCCTATCCAGAACACGGAGTCGTCTTCTAAAGCACAAATGATAGCTCCCCTAGCCGTATATTTTTTTAAAAATTTTTTCTCCTCCCGTTCATAAATACCGTTGGTTGTAATTAAAAAGGTCTTTTTAGCAGAGAAATACAAATCAATAGGATTCCCGGTGTTTTCTAGTGTATAATAATTTGCCTTTATTTTTTCACCTCTTTGCCCGCATACAGACAGCGACAATATTTCAAAAAAACAAATTAAACCCAAGAGTAAAGTAAAGCGGTATGCGGAAAAGGTTGCGTGGTAAAAACTGGGAATAGATATAGTAGCCATCTAAGAGCAAAGTGTACAAAAATCAATAAATAAAGTGCAAGATAAAGCCTTCATTTAAAATTCTATATAAAGTTATTGTTAAGAAATTTCATTAAAAAACACAATTTAATAACATCTAAATGTTGATTGAACTTAGGCAAGTACGTAAGTTCGAATAAAACTAGTACAACTCTTTCAGCAACTACTTCTTATCTCCTTGTACTTTTTTTATTACCCCATAGTAGCATCTACAATGTCAGCTTTCTCTGGTTTAAAACGATCTAACTTTTACAAACTTTAACTCTTAACTGAATTCTAATGAAAAAGAAACTATTACTCGTAAGCTTGCTTCTGCTTTCGGGCGGAGGGGTATTTGCCCAAAAAAACGCAAAGAATGCCGGCACGGATTCCCGCAACGTTATTATTTACATTGGCGATGGCTTTGGGATTGCGCCCAAAACAGCAACCCGCATGGCTCTTGGCCAGGGCCGGGAAGGTCAACGGTTTACTTCTGATCCAAATTTTAAAAAATTAGCGTTAGACAATTTAAAATACAGCGCTACGGTAACCACGCATTCCCTTAATTCCTGGATTACCGATTCGGCCCCCGGAGCATCAGTGTACGCTGCCGGTAAAAGTGGGAAGCAGGATAACGAAGTAATTTCGCTGGACCCTTCCAGCGGGGAATCCATTGAAACTATTTTGGAAAGCGCCAAAAAGCAAGGTTATGCCGTGGGGCTGGTAAGTACTGCTCGCATAACCCACGCTACGCCGGCCGCTTTTGCCAGTCATATTTGGTACCGCGATTTGGAAAGCTACATTGCCGCCCAGTACCTGGCTTCGTCTCAGGATGAATACAAAGCTATATTTAACGCGAGCCCGACCGAAGCTTACCGGTATAATGCCAGCCGCGACTGGATTTTGCCCGAACCGAAAGTAGGCGTAGAGTTAGACGTAATTTTAGGGGGCGGCTCCCGGTTCTTTATGCCAGCCAAAGTAAACAGCCCTTATGCCACAGTGGTGGATGCCCAGGGTAATCCGATTAAAGATCCAAAAACGGGCACTGACGTAACCTTAGGTTCCGGTCGCCGGGCCGATGATGTAGACTTAGTTGACTTTGCTAAAAAACAAAAGAAATATGCTTATGTCAATAGTCGCGATGCCCTAATGAAATTAGATATGTCGCAGTTTTCGTCGGGTAGTGAAAATAAATTATTAGGTCTGTTTAATAATTCGCACATGAATTACGAACAAGACCGCCAAACAAGCGCTCCTTGGGAACCTTCTTTAGCCGACATGACCGAAACAGCTATTAAGGTACTAAAAGCCAAAGGAGGAGCCAAAGGTTTCTTTTTGATCGTGGAAGCTGGCCGGATCGACCATTTGGAGCACGCCAACACCGGGGGTATTTCGGTGGTAGCTGGTGCAGGGGGCAACCAGTACCAGGTAGATGCCGATAAGCCAACTTACGAGGGTGGTGGTGAAGCTAATTACACCGCTACTCCCAGCACGGCTCGTACGGCCAACGTGTACGCTTCTGATTACATGATTAAAGAAGTATTAGCCTTTGATTATGCCGTAGCCGAAGGAAGATCCTTTATGAACGTTCCGGTAAATGGCAAAACGTTACTTTTTACTACTTCTGACCACGAGTGCGGTGGGTTTGCCGTAACTGGTTTGCACGACGAAGCAGATGCCCAGGGTAATGCTACTAAAATAAGAACCTATGCGGGCCAGATTAAAAAGTCCAACGCTTTGGAAGCCAGCTACGCGACTCCTACTAATTTGGTACGCGGCGATGGCGGTGACGAAGGTTGGTTTCCGGAATATACGCTTAAAATGTTCCAGAATAAATACTATCCGGAGCCGAGTTCTCCAACCGGCCGGAGAATAGTAGTGGCTTACGGTTCTAACCCGTTAACCAATGGAAATAGCACCAAAGCGGGCGGTACTCCGGGTAATCATACGCCCCAAGACATTTGGGTGGGGGCCGAAGATAACACTGGCAGCCATGCGGTACAAATAACGGGTCGGGGCTTGTTAGATAACACTGCGCTTACCCCTATTATGGCCGATTTTTTAAAATTAAGCGCATTTAAAAATAATTTAGGCAAACCCGCTTACCGGAAAGCAACCGATGCGGTTGGTATAAACGTTAGCCCCGTGCCGGTAGCAAACCAAAGCAGTATTTCCTTCGAAGTAAAAAATCCATCGCAAGTAAGTGTAGAACTTTTTGACCTATCCGGCACCAAAATTAAGACCGTTGCTGGGGCTCAAAAGTATACTACCGGGCAACATTCTTTACCTATTAATGGCTCTGAGTTGAAAGCCGGTATGTACGTGGTGGTAGTAAATATTGATGGGGTTATTCAATCTAAGAAAATAATTAAAGTACAGTAATAAAAAAGCAATTAAGTAACAGGACAAAATTAAGTTGATAAAAACCTGCGTTTAAGTACTTAATCATTAATTTCTTAACGATCGAACAACGAACAACTAAAAACGAACAACTACTTACCTTAACTGGTACAATAAAAAAGGAGCAGAAATTCTGCTCCTTTTTTATTGTACCTACTATTTTTTAATTACAGATTTGATAATATTAAGTAAAAGGACAAAATTAAACTTACATAAAATGTTTCGTCTATATTTATTAAAATAATTGATCGTTAATGATTTAAAATCAAAAAAGTCTTGTGTCTAATATCTTAATACTTTTGTCTGTTTACTTAAAACAATAACGAGAGCTTTACTATTCTACTTGCACCGCAATGGCGTTGCCGAAACTTTCTAAGTTGTCAATTAAAATTTGCGGTTTGCCGGAACCATCCAACTTACCACGCAGGAGCCTGTTCTTAGAGTTGCCACTGTAATTATTGGTAATCCAATAAATATAACCGCCTTTGGTATCAATTGCTACGGCAAATACGGCTTCCACTCCTTCTCCGGATTCAAATAAAGCAGTCAATCCGCCCGTACCATTTAAATTACCAGATAAAAGACGGTCGGTGGGCGCTACTCCGCCCGCCGTAGGGCTATCTGCCACGTATAGTTTACCCGAGTTGGCATCGAGTTTCAAACCTAAGGGATATTGTAAATTATCATCCGGGCCAAAAACTTCCTCGGTGGTACCGCTGCCGTTTACGTTGCCCCGTAAAATCTGCGCGGTGCCTACGTTGGTCCAGTACAATTTATTTCCTACTACTTCCATTTCGATATCCTGGGCGTAGTTAACATTATCTTGGGCATCAAAAAGGATTTCGGGACTGCTGCCATCCGGATTAGCCCGGGCAATGGAAGAAGAACCTTGATTTGCCCAGTAAACTTTGCCGTTCGCCATAGCCAGGCCCGTTGGGTAATTTACTTCTACGTTGTCGTTGCCTTCAAATACCAGTTGCGGGTTGCCACTGCCATTTAAATTTCCCACCATAATTTGGTTGGTAGCAATACTGGACCAGTATAATTTGTTGCCGGCTTTATCAATAACAATATCGGATACATCGCCTAAATCGGTGAAAAGCGGCGCATGGGTTACCGTTACTTTACCATCTTTTTCGGTGATGCTGGCTCGCCGGATTTCGCTGCCTTGCGCAAAGTACAGGTATTGGCTGGCCACCGGCGGCGCAGTTACCGTGAAGGCCGTTGGGCTGGTAGCGGCGTGATTGCGTACTTTCACTATAAATGGATATTTACCAGGCTTCATGCCGGCTGGCACGGTTATTTTTAATTGTGTAGCAGTACGGCTGGTAATAACAGCATTTATTCCGTTTAAAGTAACCTGAATTTCGTTGGCCGAACTCACGCCTAAATTAGCCCCTGTAATAGTTACCGGCGTGCCTTCGGGCCCGCTGGTTGGGGTAAAAGTTGTAACAGTGGGCAAAGGTGGGGTGAGCCGAAACGTATCGGTTTCCAATACCGTCCCGTTTTTTAAATTTAAACCAATGGGGCCGGTTTGCGCGTCGTCGGGCACAATTACTTGCAATTGTTTGGCCGTGGGATTTATAATAGCAGCGGCTGGTAAAGCCGTAGCTCCGTTAAAAAGTACCGTAGAAGTACCCGCCGTAAAATCAGCCGGCACAATGCCGGTGCCCGCAATGGTAACCGTATCGCCGTAGTAACCACTCTGCGGCGAAATACTAGTAATAGTAGTAGGAATTACCGTTAAAATTTTAAAATTAACTCCCGGGCTGGTCTGTTCGGCAATGGTTACGGTAACTAAACCCGAGGTAGCGCCTTTTGGTACTTTTACCCGCATGGCCGTGGTACTGGCCGCCACAATGTTAAAAGCTTCTACGCCGCTAAATTGCACCGACATGTTAAAAGGATCCGGGTCGAAGTTGGTTCCGGTAATAGTGATCGTGTCGTTTACGTAAGCGCTGTCCGGCATAATAGAAGTAATGGTGGGCGGCAGCGGCTTGGATTCTGGTTCGTCGTCTTTACAGGCCGAAAAAAATACCAGCAGTACCATTCCCAGGGCAATCCGCCAGTGGATTGGCTGCTTTACCGCCATTAAGAGTAATTTATTTCGCATAATATAAAAGAAAAACAGATTGGAATAAATAGAAAAACAAAAGAGTAGCCAGGATTAGATTAAACTACAAGCGGTTTTGGTACCTGCCGATGCCAAAACCGCTTGTAACCCTTCCACCTACTTGTTAAGTACCAGCAATCTTAAGCCTTATGGCTGAAAAACTACCGGCTACTTATTATAAATTAATATTGCGCATAACCTTCGCAAGGAAAGCTTAACCATTTAAAATTCGCGTTTTCTGAACGTAAATTCCAGTTGTCGTTGTTAGCAGCACTAGCACTGAAAGCTCCCCGGTAGTTAGTGGCCACAAAACCAATACCCGGAGGGGTGGTGCCGGTAACATCAGAGTAAGGAATTAACTTCGGACCAGAACCAGAGGCAATAGCCGAAGCAGTGCTGTAGCAAGGGATTGGGCACGGACTGAAACGAGGTTCGTTACCAGAACGATATACCCCCGCCAACGGTGAAGGAGACAGATTGCCGTTGTTATACACGTAGATCGATTTTAAATCTACCCCTGGGTTGCCAATGGCAGAAGGAGCCTGCACCGTAATGGCATTGTTCCAGTGAGAGATAACGGAATTGTAAAGATCTAATTGCGAATTCCGACGCAGTAATAAAGCCTGACCAAATACCGCTGGGTCGCCGGGTGAAGAGCAAGGACCTACTAAAGTTACGTTGGCAAAACGGGGGTTCGTGCGGGGAGTTGCGGTAGTGCCGGTAGCATCGTTATCGGATTCAAAACCGTTAGACGCGCCGGTTCCCGGTTCCGAAGAAACAGTTTTTACGCCAACGGCAAACTGTACTTTACCTACGTAGCCAAAGTCCGTATCAAAATCATCATCGGAGTTACCGTAAGCGTATAAGTAACGCGGATTTACTGCGCCACCGAAAAATTCAAAAGCATCGTCCTGGCTGTATAGAACTTGTACGTGGTCGATGATGGTACCATTACCCACCCCACCTAAAGTTAAACCGTTAATCTCATTGCCTTCCGATACTTCGGTACCGGGGTACTCAATGCGCACGTACTGTAGTTTACCAGAGTTATCGGCATTGTTGGTGCCGCCATAAAAACCATAATCGGTGCCGGAGGTAGAGGTTAGCCCTTCAATGGGTACTTTAGTGCCTTGATTGGTGATACCGTTACCCAAAATAATAACACCACCCCAATAACCCCGGGTCTTTTTGTTAGCTGGTTGGTTAGAGGTAAATACAATCGGGAAAGAAGGTGTACCCGCCGCATTAATATTCGCGTTCCGTTCAATAATTAAGTTAGCTCCGCATTCACCTTTAATCACTGTGCCTTTTTCAATAGTTAAAGTAGAAGAATTAACAACCCGTATATTTCCCCGGATTACGTAGGTATTGCCACTGGACCAGGTAGTGTTACTCGAAATTAAAGTATTAGCGCCGCAGGTTCCAACGGTTACTACAGCCAGCGTGGCATCACTGGTACCTTCAGTGGCTGCTGACTTGGGAGTTTCCAGCTCGTTTTTACAAGAGTTTAGGCCAAAAGCCATTGCTAATCCGCAAAAAGCAGACAGCTTTAATAAGCGAAAATTGTTTTTCATCAGTGAAAAAAGTTTAGATTTTTTAAATTTTTGGTGGTTTTATAAAGTAAGAGGGAGGGCTGGGATAAATATTTTAAAAAATTAGAGCTAAAGCGTTGTTTTAGTAGGGAGTTGGTATTCAAACTTAAAAAGTAAGCTGCACCCCGAAAGAATAATAACTACCTGGCTTATAAGTGGCTTCCAGGTAGTCAGATGTAAAAGTAGGTTGGTCCGACCTGGGAATTTCGGCTAGTTTATTAGGTTTATATTTCTGATCCGGCACCACATCGCGGTAAATCCGGAAAGGTTGATTTAATAAATCCTGAACGCCTAATTTTACTTGCAGAAAACGTGTTATCCGCTGGGTAATGGTTAAGTCGATTACATGGCGGGCCAGTTCGTATTGCTCGGCGGTAAAAGAATTACCCGCCGTGGTAAGCCGTTGGCCAATTACGTTGTACTGGGCCGTAACCTGGGTGCCGGCGTTGGTATTATCGTAATAAATACCCGCGTTAATCGCGTAAGGCGAAGAACCTTGCAAAGGCCGGATGGAACGACGCGGATCGCCGGCGCTGTTAGTAAAAAGGGAATCCGGAAAAACCACTTGGGTCTTTAGTAAACTAGCATTGGCAATTACGGATACGTATTGCATAAACGGAACCGGAATAAAAGCTAACCGCTTGCGAAACTCCACTTCCAGGCCGTAAGCAGTAGATTTAGAAGTATTTAAAAAAGTGATATCGTCGTTAGCAAAGCCCGAAATGGCCTGCGAAACGTACTCAATGGGATTTTTGAGGTGTTTATAGAATGCTCCTACCGATATTATTTCATCATCCTGCGGGTAATATTCCCAGCGTAAGTCTAGGTTTTGGATAGTAGCATTTTCCAGGAAAGGATTGCCCCGGATATAAGCCAGCCGGTCGAGGTCGTAATACACCGTGGGCGATACCTCGCGAAATTCTTGCCGGTTCAGGGTTTTGCCGTAAGCCGCCCGTACCAACATTTTCGGCACAAAACGGTAGCTGATGTTCAACGATGGCAATGCGTATAGTTTTTCTTTGGCCGCCAGTACTACCGTATCCACTACCATTTCTTCGCCACGCCGCACCAAGCCAAACGGAAAAGCATTGCCGCTCACGTCCAATTTATTGTATTCCAGGCGAATGCCCCCGTATACATTGATTAATTGCCCCAGTAAGGGAATATTTAACGCAGCGTAACCGGCGTGCTGCTCGTTCGAAGCTGTATAACCCGGCGCTTCGCGCAAACCGGTGTAATCGTTAAAACCAAAGCCGGAACCATCGGCCCGGAAGTTGCGGGGCGCAAACATCCGCTGGCCGTTTAAATCGGGCCGGAAACTGTTTTCTTTAAACGTAACCAAGTCCTCGGCTAAAGGGCCAGTAATATTGGTATTAGTTAGGTAATAGGTGTATAACTTAGTATCGTAATTACGTTTGCGGTAATCGCTGAAAAAGCCGGCTTTTACGGTTAGGTTGTTTTTACCCAGGGTACGTTCGGCGTCGGCCGCGGCGGTATAGCCATTTTCGTGAAGAGTGGAGTAAAACCGGGAATTGAGTAAATTTAAGCGGTCGGCTAAAAAGAGCCGGTAATAGCCGGGTGGTTGCGGCGCATTACTCGAATCCATAACGCCGGGTAAGTTTTCGCGACGCGCTAAATTAAACCGCCGCACGTCGGGTTGCTGCTCGGTGGTATGGGCGTAACCTAAACGCCAGGTTAGCTTGGTAGGATTGGTTTTTCCCCAGGTGTGATCGCCGGCCAGCAAGCCGTTGTACAAGCCCCGGCTGCGGAAGTTGTATTGAATATTACGGCGCAGTTCTTTTTCGTAGGTACCATCGTCATCGGTGCGGTATTCGCGCACTAAGGTTTGGTTGCGGCCGAGTTGATTAAACAAATTTTTAAATTCAATAGAATGCTGCTCGTTAAAATTCCAGCGAAAATTTTGCATAGCCCCGATGCGGGCACTCTGCACGTACGTAGAATCTAAGCTGCTTTGCAAAGGATAACTTCGCACGTTCGGATCGTTGTAGCGCCGGATTTCGCCGTATTGTCGGTTAATGCGGTTAAACTCGTTGGTGAGCGTGTAACTCAACGAAGTGAGGCTGTTTAAACGCTGCTGCCCGAAATGCCACGAATCGTAATAGTTCACCACGGCCCGTTTGTCGAAATCCTGGTAGCGGCGCAGTAATTTCCAGGTGTTCGGAAAAGACTTGGCAATTTGCGCATTGGCTGCCTGCACGGCGGCCTGATCCACATTATTCTGGCGCTCTACATCCGGAAAGTTTTTAATATCGGGTAAGTTGGCCGGTAGTTTCCGGGTGCCATCATCGAAACCTAAACGATCGTACTTACCACTTTGCGAGGTGTAATAATCCATGAAGCTCGAACCCGGTCGAAATTGGCCGGAGAGCTGTATTTGCAACTGGCGGGCATTCGCGAAGCTTTTCGTATACACCTTAACCACCCCGCCCGAGAAATCGCCTTGTAGTTCCGGAGCCGGCGTTTTAGCAATTACTACCCGGTCAATCACCGAGCTATTAAGCATATCGTAGGAAAAAGCGCGGCGGTCACTTTCGGAGCTAGGTGCCGGCAAATCGTTGAGTAGCGTTAAAGTATAGCGCGGGTCCAGGCCCCGAATAATTACGAACCGGTCGCTCACCAAAGTAACCCCCGATACGCGCCGCACCACTTCGCCCGCATCGCGGTCCAAACTCTTGGTAATTTGCTCGTTCGAAATACCCGACAGAATACTCCGGGAATTGCGGATTTCGTCGATTAACAAACGTTCGGTGGTGTTTTCCGGCACTACTTTCGCGCGGATTACTACTTCGGCTAAGGTACTGTTGTCCGTTACCAGTTTGTAATCGACGCGGGTAATGGTGCCGCCTTTTACCTGCACGTTGGGTACTTTCGCCGATTTATAACCAATAAAAGAAAAAACCAACGTATGCAGTCCTTCGGGAACGTTTTTAATGGTAAAGGTGCCATCGGTATTAACAGAGGCGCCAATTTGGGTACCTTCTATTACAGCGGTAGCGCCAATTAAAGCTTCGTTAGTTTCGTAATCGCGTAAAGAGCCGGCAATGGTGCCGGCCAGCACTACCTTTTTAGTAACTAAGAATTTTTCCGGTAAAATAACCGGCCGGGAAGTAGCAAGGGTGAAAAAGCCCGATAAAATAAATAAAGTGGTTAAACAAAAATAAGAGCTCTTATTTATGTTAATCGGGTAACAATTAATTTTACCTGGTAAAGTTTGTTTCATAAACTAATCCAACGCTTTTAATGCATTCTTGATAAAGTACTATTGGATAAAGACAATAAATTTCCACTCTGCTTGTAGAAGCAATTTTTTAAAAAAGTAGTAAAGGCTAGGTCCTGATTTTTTACGAAATGCTAGTTTAAAACTAATTTATCCGTTTAAACTATCCCACGACGTACGCACTTAAAATAGATGTTAACTGTTCTTGTTTTATTTATCAGTTAATAATTTTTTAATTTTGCTGATAAAGTATTATCTACCAATAAGATGTTTATGCATTCGGCAATCTCAAAAACAATATTTATAATAGTATTAGACTCGGTTTAACAGGTTTATTTACTTCCGGAAAAATTTAAATTGCTTTGGATATTCTGGCTAAAACCGCAATGAACCAAAATGATCTGGCTCCTCTAAACTGTACATTGGCTTTCAATTCAAAGAAATACAAGTAGACAGCGGTTTATTTCTGGTTAAATGTACGGAGTTCTCCCTTACTCAAATGCAATTTCACTGTTATCAATTTGTTAATTAAATAAGGCCTATTTTATATTAAATAGTAATATTTAAGGGTTTAAATATGCAAGAGACATTATACCAATAGCAGTGAGTGTTTGCGAAGGGCAAATTTTTAAATTTTTCGGGCTGTTTGCCTTATTGCTTAAACATGTAAAGAAAACTTAAACTCTTTTATTTCTTAGTTTATTTGGTTTACTGATTTCGCTTAATCGGTCTATCAGGTTTATTTTTAACATTTGGTATTTGATAAAACTCTCCGGATTATCTTCCTGTTCCAGTAAAAATTCGAGGTAATAAAGGCTATCCTGGCATTCCTCGTGGCTAAGAGCCGGAATATCCAAGTCTTCAAAGATGGTAAATAGTAATCCTTCCATTCAGAATTCTATAAATTCAAAATACACGGCGCATTGATACTGCTTTGATTTAGATCTTACTAAAAAACCTTTGGTACGATGCGGAGAAATCAAAAAAGCATTTAAAATATGGCAAAGGTATACAAAACAACTCAAGAGCGTATTTCTTTAAAGTTACCCTTCGATAAAGATTGCATTACTAGTACAAGCCAGGATAGCCCAGGAAATAAATTGCTGCAGTTCCAGGAGCATTTGCTTAAACTTAAATGACGAACTTGCTAAGGTTTTTGTATTAAATATTTGTTGTGGCGTAAGTAATTCTATTCTATTGTTGCCCGTTGCGCCAATAAGCAAAGCTATAGTTGCTGCCCAGCCCAACAGTAAGCTTGCTGTTGGTTTTTAATTATTTCTCGGGATTAGCCAGATGGGCTGGCGACGTAGTTGGGTGTTGCTCCGGGATAACAAAATTAATTAATCGTTCGGTTAAAGGCACGAACGGTATATAAATAAAAACACCCAAACAATTAAATAACACATGTGCATTCGCAATCTGCCGCTCTAGTGGCGCTTCACCGGATAAGTAATGCACTAACTGCCCAAACGGCGTAAAGAGAATTAAGGCCAGGATAATGGTAGTAATATTAAAAAATAAGTGAAATATACCTGTTTTAACGGCTTGGCGGCTCCGGCCAATAGAGGCCAGTAGGGTATCGGAGCAAGTACCTAATTCGGCACCCAACATTACGGCAATGC
The DNA here is from genome assembly GCF_003340495.1 of Adhaeribacter pallidiroseus. Classification (NCBI taxonomy): domain Bacteria; kingdom Pseudomonadati; phylum Bacteroidota; class Cytophagia; order Cytophagales; family Hymenobacteraceae; genus Adhaeribacter; species Adhaeribacter pallidiroseus. The sequence continues at coordinate 576,964 of NZ_QASA01000001.1, read as the reverse complement.
CAGCAGTAATAGTAATGAGTTTTTTAGCACCCAAGGCTATTACCATGCCCACCGTAGCCGAAGAAGACTGAATAATTAAGGTAACTAGTGCTCCTATTCCTACTCCTTTTAACGGCTTTTCCAAAGCCAGCATCCAACCGGCAAATTCAGGACTTTGGCGCAGAGGTGCCACGGAATCTTCTATCACGTACAAGCCGAAAAAGATTAATCCAAAACCCAGTAAAACCCGGCCGATGTTTTTAGGCAAACGCTTTTTAGCCAACATTAGTAACAAAAAACCAATAGCCATTAACACCGACGAATATTTACCGACATCTAAAGCAATTATCTGGCTGGAGATAGTGGTACCAATATTGGCTCCCATTACAATGCCCATGGCTTGCCGGAAGGTAAGCGCCCGCGATTTAACCAAGGCAATGGTCATGATAATCACGGCCGAAGAAGAATCTAATAAAATTGTGATGATAGTGCCCGAAGCGATGCCGGTAAATAAATTGCCCGTAAACTTATTCAGGTAAAATTGCAGTTTACCGCCTGCCACCGATTTTAAGCTCTCGGACAGATAATGCAGCGCGTACAAAAACAAAGTTAAACCGCCAATTAACGAAAGAATAATGGACTCGAACATACGGCCTGCGGGTTGTTAAAAACACCCTCAAGATAGTATATCGGAACACGCCCCTCTTATTTAGCAGGGTTAAGAAATAATTAAGGTTTCGCCAAATTTAAAAAAATGCTTTTTAAATGGCTTATGCGCCTCATTTTACTAATACCGGCCTACTTTCTTAATTGTAAGTAACAGGACAAAATTAAGTTGATAAAAACCTGAGTTTAAGTATTTGATTATTAATTTATTAACGATCTAACAACGAACAACTAAAAACAACCAACTACTTAATTGCGCCTATGTTAAGAATAGTTGTTTGAAAAAAGGAATTTTACAGGACTTGGGCCAAAGATCTTTAAAGCTGGTTGTGAAGAAACAACCAAAAGCGCAGGCCCGTTATTACTGTCTTCCCGGTCAATTTCTGCGTAAGTCTTGTTTTATTTCAAATCTCTTAAATAAGCCACCACCATTTAGTGGAGCGCAATGGGCAAAACTTAGTCCTTACATGGTTGTTTTGCGGAGTTTTTCCGTTTTCCGGGATTAATGCTGACTAACGAACAGGCTTCCAGATTTGCCTCAAGGCAAGCTAGCTACTAATAAAGGAATATAATCTAAGATTAATATAGCGGTAATAATCAAATAATATTGATAAAGCAAATTGGGCCCGAAAGGATTATCATTTGGAAAAACACCACCTAAGCAACCAGGCGCCTATGGACATTATTTCCCGCGAAGAATTTGCCAAAACACCTGCTTTTTTTAAAAAAAACCTCGGGTTCTTAGCGCCCTGGCTCATGCGCCTGCTTCAACTAGACCAATTAAATCAAATCTACCAACAATCCCACACGTTACATGGCTTGCCTTTTATCGACAACATTCTGGAGCAACTACAGGTAAAATACGAAATAGACGCTCAGGAACTCGCAAAAATACCCGCTAAAGGTGCATTTATAGCTATTGCCAACCACCCCTACGGTGGCCTGGATGGCTTACTGATGCTGAAGATTCTGGCGGCTCTCCGGCCCGAATTTAAGATGCTCGCCAACCCTATCCTCAAAAAATTACCAAATATTGAAGATTTTCTAATTCCGATTAATCCTTTTAAAACGCCCACCCAGAACCAGGTACCGGGGGTTCGCAAAGCGTTACGCTTGCTCCAGGATGACGTGCCGGTAGGCTTATTTCCGGCCGGCGAAGTATCTAGTTGGCAAAAAAAAAGCCATAAAGTAATGGATCCGGAGTGGCACGCGGGCTTAGCCGGGCTCATTCATAAAGCCGGTGTACCGGTGGTACCTATTTATTTTAGCGGTGGCAACAGTATTTATTTTAATGTATTAGGCATTTTTCATCCGTTTTTGCGAACCTTGCGTTTGCCGGCCGAATTATTAAACAAAGAAGGCTTGTGCGTAAAAATCCGGATTGGCAAACCAATTCCGTACTCCGAGTTAAGCCAGCTGCCAGCCCCGGAACTGCTCCCCTATTTACGCGCGAAAACATACGCTTTAGGTACCCGTTTTTTAAAAAATAATTATTATTGGCCTTCTAAACTAACTTCCCCCGCCAATAAACCTATTATTCCGGAAACCGATGCCTTACTTTTGCAACAAGAACTAGCCCAGCTCTCAACTGAAAATTTGCTTTTTACCCACCAGCATTACCAGGTTTATGTAGCAGCCAGTTCCCAGATTCCAAACATTTTACGGGAAATAGGCCGGTTGCGCGAAATTACTTTCCGGGAAGTAGGCGAAGGCACCCACCACGAAACCGATCTGGATGTGTTTGATCAACATTACGAACATCTGTTTATGTATGATACCCGCGCTCAATTAATAGTGGGGGCATACCGGTTAGGCATCGGCAAAGAAATATTTCAGCAATTTGGCCGAAGCGGTTTTTATCTGCACTCTTTATTTAAGTTAAAAAAACATTTTATTCCTATCCTGGAGCGATCGCTGGAGTTGGGCCGCTCTTTTGTGCGCGCCGAATACCAGAAAAAAACCTTGCCTTTGCTGCTGCTTTGGAAAGGCATTGCGGTATTTTTAACCGGCAAAAAACATTGTCAATACTTACTGGGTCCGGTAAGCATCAGCGATTATTTTTCCGCTACTTCTAAAAGCTTAATTGTCGAATTTATCCGGGAACACTACTTCGATCACGATTTAGCCACGTTGGTAACTCCCCGGAAAAAGTTTCGGTACCGAAGTTCCTCTTATTATTCCGAAAATATTTTGAAGAAGAACATTCACTCCGTAAAATCCCTCGACGAACTTATTGCGGAAATTGAACCCCGACATTTGCGCCTACCGGTTTTACTGAAAAAATATCTCAAACAAAACGCCAAGATTATCGGCTTTAACATCGATCCTAAATTTTCAAACTCCCTGGATGGTTTGCTGATTATGAATGTAAAAGATATATCCAGCGCCACGCAGTTGTTACTCGACCGCATTACCCTGGAAGAATAGAGAACCCTTCCGCCCTCCGGGCACCTTCCCTAAAAACAGGGAAGGAGATGTGGCTTTTTGCATTTACCATTTACCATACTAAGCGGAACTGATAACTTTAGCTTGCAGTAAAGAATTGACGCTAATGATCTTTTGTCCCTAATTCTATGATAACTGGTTCTTGGTAAATGGTACTTGCAGAAAGCTTCCCTCCTTGTATAAGGAGGGATTGGGAGTGGTTGATTTCTTCCTAAGTTTTACTCACCTGCATGAAATTTTTAAAATTTTCTTTTACTGCTACTCTTCACCTGTAACAATTACTTAATACCAATCCACCCTTCTTAACACAATCATAACTTTTAGCTAAAGTTGGTTTAACACAGAAATGCTCTCTTTGCACTCAGAAAATAAACCTCTATGATTTTAGTAAGAGTAGCTCATTTTTCCACGGATTTGCCCCAAACGCAAAAGCCCCAGAACACAGTGTTATCCCGGGTAATTTTTAAAAATTATTCAGGTAAGGTTAAAAACAAGTAATCCGCTTCGTTTAAGAATGCCCTGGTGCTGATTTTTCTCGCAAAGGAGCCTTTCATGGGGTTCTACTTGTGCTGCCCTTACCATGAAGGGATAACCTCTAACCACCTGACCGATCAGCCATTTTTAGCTGTGCGAAAACTGCTTCAGAATACCCAAACAAAGACTTTAATTTAAAAATATGAAGATTAAACTTTACCCGGTAAAAATCTTACCTCCCGTATCCATTATTACGGCGTTTCTGCTGAGTTTGCCGCCCACGGCTCCCTTGCAAGCCCACGCATTAGCAAAACAAGCAGCAACGGCATTGTACCAGACAACCGACGAAATTACCGTTACTGGTACGGTGCGGGATGATCAGGGAGCTTTGCCCGGGGCTTCTATCTTAATTAAAAATACCAACAAAGGCACCACCACCGATGCCAACGGCAGTTTCCGGTTACAGGCGAATCGGGGCGATGTGCTGGTATTTAGCATGATCGGTTATCAGGCCCAGGAACAAGTGGTAGGCAGCGGCCAAATAGCTATTACTTTAAAAGCCGATACCAAGCAATTAAACGAAGTGGTGGTAGTGGGTTACGGTACCCAAAAAAGGTCCGATGTTACGGGGGCCATTGCTTCGGTTAACAGCGAAAGTTTTAATAAAGGCGTGGTAACCAACCCCGGCGAATTGTTGCAGGGTAAACTGGCCGGTGTCTCCATTGCCGCCAATAGTGGGGAGCCAGGAGCCACCCAGGATATCGTTATCCGGGGTATTGGTAGCTTACGGTCCGGAACGCAGCCGCTTTACGTAGTCGATGGATTTGTATTGGACAATTCTGCCACGGGAGTTCCCACCAATCCCCTGAACTTTATCAACCCCAACGATATTGAAAGCATTGATGTGCTGAAGGATGCCAGTGCCACGGCCGTATATGGTTCCCGAGCCTCCAATGGGGTGGTTGTAATTACCACTAAAAAAGGCAAGGGAAAACCGCAAGTTAATTTTTCCGCTTCCGCCGCAGTGTCGTCGATAGCCAGAAAAATAGACGTTTTCGATGCGGACGCTTTTCGCCAACAAGTGGCAGCCGTGGGAGGAACCTTGCAAGACTTAGGAGGCAATACCAACTGGCAAGAGGAATTGACTCAAAAAGGTATCTCCCAAAACTATAATTTATCTATGAGCGGCGCCAGCACGGATAATTTCTCCTACTACGCATCCGCCGGCTATCAGGATCAGGAAGGAATTTTAAAAAACAGCCGGCTGAAACGGTATTCCGGAAAATTAAACATGAACCAACGGGCGTTCAATGGCCGCTTAAATATAGATTATAATATTACGGCCTCCCACACCGAGAATTTACGTCCCGAGATTACCTCCACCATCAGTGATATGCTGAGTTTGAACCCCACGGTTCCGGCGTATACGAATGGGGTGCCATCCCTATTACCTACTAACGCCTTAAATCCACTGACCCGGTATAATTTATATAGCGACAATGCTATTAACAACCGTATTCTGGCCAATGTTTCCCCCTCCCTGGAGATAGTAAAAGGCCTGACTTATAAATTAAATTTCGGGCTTGATTATTCGGCTACTAACCGGAACCAGCAGTACAAACCTTTTCTGGGCGTTATTAACGAGTCCGATATTTCCAATGGGGTGCTGGATGCGGGCGTAAACGCGAATACCAATCAACTAATCGAGAATACGCTTAATTATAACTGGAACCAGGATGCGCACAACGTAACGGTTTTGGCCGGCCATTCTTTCCAGAAATTTATGGATGAAACCCGGATTTCTACTTACCGCGGCTTTGCCAATAATAACATCGATCCTATTTACCAGGACCATACCAGTACCGTTCAATTCCCAACAGCGGTAAATTCCGAAGCCATTAAAAACGAGTTGCAATCTTTCTTCGGCCGCTTAAACTACGTTTACGCCAATAAATACATGTTTACCGCTACGCTGCGAGCCGATGGTTCATCTAAGTTTGGCCAGAATAACCGGTACGGGTACTTTCCTTCTTTTGCGGCTGGCTGGAACATCAGCAACGAAGATTTTATGACTAATTCCATTTTCAACAACTTAAAGCTGCGGGCCAGCTGGGGCCAGACCGGTAACCAGGAAATTCCCTCTAAAATCACCAAAGCCAGTTATTTAGAGCAACGATTATTAACGGGAACCGGCAGTACCAGTACCTATCCTATTGCCCCGAATGCTACCTCATTAGAAGGTTATCCTTACGGCATTATTTTTACCCGCCTGGCCAATCCGGATTTACAATGGGAGGTTTCCACCCAGGTAGATGTAGGAATTGATTTTGCCTTTTTAATTCCCGGTTGTCTGGTACGCTGGATTATTTTAATAAACAATCATCCAATATATTATTAGAAGTTGTTCCGGCCGATCCGGTGCAGCCTACCTCTACCTACTGGACCAATATTCCGGACATGAAAATCCAGAACAATGGAGCCGAGTTATCTTTGAATTACAGCAGCGATCCCCAAGGCGACTTTTCTTATAGCTTGGGAGGAAATATCACTTATATTAAAAATCAGGTAAAAGAATCACCGTATTCGGTTTTGGCAACGGGGGCTGCCCAAGGAGCTGGCCAAACAGGCGCCACCATTAACGGCTATATTAACAACGAGCCGCTAGGCGCCTTCTATATGTACCAATTTGATGGCATTAATGAAACGGGCCAAAACATTTTCCGGGATACCAATAACGATGGCGCCATCCTGGACAATGACCGCGTGGTAGTAGGCAGTGCGATTCCTAAATTTATTTATGGGTATAATCTAAACCTAAAGTACAAAGCTTTTGACCTAGGTTTAAACTTTAATGGGGTAGCCGGCAATAAGGTGTACAATCACACGAACATGACCCTGTTCAGTAAAGCCCTGCTGGCCAAATCCAATAACGCCACCGATTTTGCCGTGCAGTATCCCAACGAGGTGTTGAGCAATGCCAATATTGTCTCGACCCGTTATCTGGAGAATGGCTCATTCTTACGATTGAACAACGCTACGCTGGCTTATAATGTAAAATTAGCCGGTACTAAACTGGCCAATGTTTTCCAGCGCATCAGTCTTAACCTAACCGGCCAAAACTTGTTTGTGCTTACCGATTATACCGGCTTCGACCCGGAAGTGAATACTGGATCGGCTGCTGGAGGTATCCAAACCTTTGGTATCGACCGGTTTACCTACCCAAGATCCAGAACCTTTCTGCTGGGTGTTAATCTAACTTTCTAAAAGAAAACAAACGATTCAGTTACTATTCCGTGAATACTTTAAATAAAATGAAAAATATAAGACTAAATAAAACCTTACCTCTAATTGTAATTTTATTTACTTTTTTAGGTTGTACTGATTTAGAAGAAGAGGTTCTGGATGAGTCACTAACCGGAACCGGCCAGGCGGAAATTGTAAGCGGGTCCATAGCGCCGGTTTACGGTCTTCTCCGGGCGGGGGTATGGATGCACACGGTTAATTTTGGCTTGCAAGAGGTAGCTTCAGATGAAGGCATTCTTCCCTACCGGGGCGGTACCGACTGGTACGATGGCGGCAAGTTCATTGCGGTTCACCAACATTTAATGACTCCCAGCAATGGTTTGGTAACCGATACCTGGACCCAAATAACCTTAACTTTATCCAGAGCCCAAATTGCGGCGGAAAGATTAAGTCAGGAAGCTAAAAAGGGTAATGCCGGTGCGCAGGATGCTTATTACGAAATGGTAGCCATGAAAGCTTACCTGAATATGCTGGCCCTGGACAACTGGGGCCTGGTTTTCAAAAAAGAGCTTTCCAGCGAAAGATCCCAAATTCTTCGAAGGCAAGAAGCCGTGGATTACCTCGAAAGCGAGCTTTTGTCGGTAGTGGATGTTATTAAAAACGATAAAGACCCAGCCCGGTTAAACCAGGCAGCGGTGAAGGCTTTTTTGGCCCGTTTGTATTTAAATGCAGCGGTTTACCGCGATCCCTACGGTAAACCTGATTTTAGAAAAGCGGACATGGATAAGGTAATCCAATATACCAACGATATTATTTCCGGACCATATGCCTTATCGCCGGAGTATTTTGATTTGTTTAGTGATAATAACCACACGAATCCGGAACTTATCTTTGCCCTGGATCAAAGAGGCGTATTGGAAACCGAGCACCAACGGTGGGCTTATTGGTCCATATCCGGTGATCAGGTTCCCCGACCGGAATTCCCGAATACCCGGGGCACAGATGCCGTAGCAGTTACTCCTGATTTTTACCAGACTTGGGTAGATGCTTATGGTAATACCGACCCGGCCGATGCCGATGCCCGTTTTTTTAAAAAAAATACCATGGTGCCGGATAACCTGAAAGATCTTACCGGCATGACTCCTTTAAATGATGCGGAGCATTACTACTGCGTGGATGCTACCGCGTTTGAACAGGATCGGGGAATCCTGCGGGGTGTTATTTGGGGTCCTAGAAAAGATGCCAACGGTAATATTCTCAAATGCGATGACGGTAAAGTAAGAATCTATCCCGTTATCAACAGAAGAACCAGTGGCGCCAACCTCCAATATGTTAATCATACCCGCCAGGTTGATTTTACTACGGAGGGAAGTTTACATAATACCGGTTACCGGTTTTCCAAATACCAGTTCAGCCATACTGCCACCAATTGTTGCAGCTACAGTAGTGTGGATCTGGTGTTGGTTCGCCTGGGAGAAATTTATTTAATGCGGGCAGAAGCCAAGTTAAGAAATGGCGACAATGCCGGGGCTTTAGCGGATGTGAATACCTTAAGAACTGCCCGGAATGCCCGCCCGGATCAAACGCCGGATGCCTTAACTACTATTGACCTGGATGTACTGTTCCGGGAATCGGGATTTGAGCTGTACTGGGAAGGGTTCAGAAGAAACTATCAAATCCGGTTTGGCAAATACGAAGGCGGCTGGACCGGGAAGACCGATGGCGATGTCCATAAAAGATTGTTCCCGCTTCCGCAACGAGCAGTTGATGGCGCTTCCAGCGAAGAAGATTTCTTAGTGCAAAACCAAGGATATTAATCCTAAAGTGCTTTAATCGTGGCTTAAACCCGGCAGATTTTGGAAACTTGCCGGGTTTGTTTCTTTTTTAATTTAGTTATCACATCAGTAAAATCAGGTTTACTCCAAGTGAAAAATTAGATTACCTTACCCAAAACAGGGTCGCTGTCTTAATACTTTTTTTAAAAATCAGTTAAACAAAAACCTTTACTCTCAAGACTTATTCGAATGAAAAATATTGCTTGGTCGCTAATTCTTACTAGTGCTATTGGGAGCTTTGGCTTAACTCCACCAAAAGAAAACCACTTAATACAAGCCACTTCCCTTGTAAATCACAAAAAATATTTAGTAGATGTTCCTTCTGCGGATAACCTGCCGTTAAATCAAATTCAGGTGATTGGCTCGCACAACAGCTACAAACAGCCCTTAGATCCGCCGGTTTACCAAATGCTCAAAAAAGCAGATTCTACGCTGGTAAAAGCCATTGATTACAGCCATTTAAGTTTATCGGAGCAACTCGACCGCGGTTTGCTGAACCTGGAAATTGATATTTACGCAGATGTGAAAGGCAGCAAATACGCCAATCCGAAAGGTTTGGAATGGTCAACGGCTGGACAAGTAAAACCCTTTGATCCAGAAGGAATAATGAGAGAACCGGGCTTTAAAGTAATGCACATTCAGGATATTGATTTCCGGAGTAATTGCTTAACCTTTAAAAACTGTTTGCAGGAACTCAAAAGCTGGTCAGAAAAGCACCCGAACCATTTACCCGTTTTTATTACCGTAAACGCCAAAGACGAAGCGCTGAGCAAACCTGGTTTTACCATTCCCGAAAAATTTACGGCGGAGGTGTACGACTTACTGGATAAAACCATTCAGGATAATTTAGGAAGCGAAAAATTGCTTACACCGGATATGGTAAGAGGAAAAAGTAAGACGCTGGAAACTGCTATCCTGCAAAAAGGTTGGCCTAAGGTAGGCACTGCTAAAGGCAAGTTTGTTTTTATCCTGGACGAAACTGGTCCCAAACGTGCCACTTATATTCAAAACCACCCAAGTTTACAAGGCCGTGTTTTATTTGCCAATGCCGAACCCGGCACACCCGAAGCAGCTTTCCTGATCCTGAACGATCCGAAGAAAGATTTAGCTAAGATTCAGGAGTTGGCCAAAAAAGGGTATTTAATCCGGACCCGTGCCGACGCTAATACCGTGGAAGCCCGTAGCAACGACAAATCGACTTTCGAGGCCGCCTGTAAATCGGGTGCCCAAATTATTTCCACCGATTATTACCTACCCAGCACCCATTTTAAATCCGATTACCAGATTAGTTTCCCGGATCAATCGTACTGCCGGCTGAATCCGGTGACCGTAAAAAAGTGAAAAATTTAAAAAAATCTGCTTTAACCCTCTAAATCTTATTATTAGTCATTCCGCAGTAAAACTCAGGTATATGAATCCGGAACAAATTAATACGATTGCCGAAGAAATTATCCAACTATACGTGCAGCACGGAGCCGATGATTACGTGGGCGAACCAGTATCGCAACTCGAACACATGTCGCAATGCGCGGTGCTGGCGCAGCAGGAAGGCTACGCCGATGACGTAATTCTGGCCGCTTTCTTACACGACATTGGGCACATTTGCAGCCAGCAAAAACGCGCCGAAGAAAGCATGGATGGTTTTGGAGTAATCCGTCACGAAAAAGTGGGCGCCGATTTTCTGCGTTCGAAAGGGTTCTCGGAGCGGGTAGCGCGCTTAGTAGAAAGCCACGTGCCCGCCAAACGCTACCTTACCTTTAAAGACCCGGAATACTACAATCAGCTATCCGAAGCCAGCAAGCAAACCCTGGAGTTTCAGGGCGGCCGTATGACCGCTGCCGAAGCTACTGCCTTTGAGCAAGATGACTTGTTTAACCTTAGTATCCGGATGCGCCGCTGGGACGAACTTGGCAAAGAAACAGATCAGCCAGTGGTAGAATTAGCGCAAATAAAAGAAATGTTTATCCGCCACCTGGCCAACCAATAATTTAAAAAATTGCGCTAAAGTTAGCATGGAAAACATTGCTCATGAGCAATTGGCGGAGCCGTGGGTTTGGTAATCGTCACCAACATTCCGGCGCCATTGTTTGTGTCTTCACAAACAATTTCCAAGGCTACTTTGCGCAAGCGCTACATTCAAAAAAATAATGGATTTTAATATTTTACCGGCCTATACCCGCGGTAGTTAATTTAATTGGCTGCCAGGTTCCGTTCAGCAATACCTGTACTTGTTGGTAGCCGGTTTCCAGGAGTAACTGGGCGGCATAATCAAACTTACCCGCTATTTCGCGGGGCTTATGCGCATCCGAATTGATGGTTACCGGAATTTGCAGCGCCTTCATTTGTGCTAAAATCCACCGGCCGGGGTACACTTCGGTGGTTTTGTTTTGGTACAGCCCGCGGGTATTTACTTCCACAATAGCCCCGGCCGCGGCAATTTCCCGAAGGGTTTTTAAAACTTCTTCCTGGTACCAATCTTCGGTTTCGGCAAAATAAAACCTGTTGGTATTCTGCATTTTTATTTTATCCAGGTGGCCCACAATGGTAGGGCATTGCTCGCGCACCATTTGCCGGGTTAATTCAAAATAACGCGTAACCGCTGCCCGAGTGTCTTTTTTAAAAATTTGCTCCCAACCTTCCGCAAATACTGCCGGCTTGTTGTCTATTTCCCAGTGGCGGCCATCCGGCAGAACATCCACAAAATGCACCGAACCTACCGTGTAATCTAAACCGGCCTCTTGTATAAACTTACTTCTGGGCCCGATTAACCCCGGAATAAAATCTACTTCCAGGCCCACGTAAATCTGAATTTGTGCTTGATACTGGTTTCGCAAAGCCTTGATCTCCGCCACATAAGCAGGCAATTTATCCATTTGCATATTCCAGGTAGTCGGGAACGGGATGGGTGCATGCGACGAAAAACCATAAGCCGCAAACCCTTGCGCAATGGCTTCTGCTACATAAACTACCGGCAGGTCGGAGCCATCGCAGTACGCACAATGGCTGTGGTAATTAGTCCAGGACATAAAAATTCTAAAAATTTAAAAATCGGAAGGTTGAAATTACGGAAATTATTATTGCCCAGCTTAGCTCTAGTATCCTAATCTTTGCAGATGGTACTGGGCATAGCCAGCGGCAGTGGTCATGCCTTTGCCCCCGATGCCCGTAACTATATGAATCTTCTGGTCAATCACATGTTCAAAGATTTCGGCGGATTTAGATTGCGAGTAATACCCGTTCCAGCTGCGCTTCATGCGCCAGTCCGGTAAATCTAAAATTTGCTGCGCCTCCCGCAAAATAGCGGAATTAATTTCATCTTCTACGCTGTAATCTAACTCCTGAGAAGCCGTTGTGTCGGCGTATTCGTGCGAATCGCCAATAATGATAGAACCATCCTGGGCTTGCTTAAACAAAATATGAATGCCCCATTGTTGCAAATCTGCTGCTACTTCCGCGAGCTTGAGGTTCGCGTACGACGGACAACTTTTAAAAGCATAGTACCGCCGGATAGATAAACCCGTTAAAATAGAACCGGGTAACACCACTTGCGGCAAAGGATAAGTAGCCAGCATCTGTAGTTTACAAATCTGTAAATCACTCGTCCGGAATACGTCGGGGAACAAAAATTTAAAATCGCGACCGCTGCAAATAATTACCCGCGTTGCGGTATAACTATTGTTAAAAACATCCCGCACTTCGCAAATTGAATCATTGGCGGTGCAGCCTATGATGGGAGTAGCGGGCCGGTAATCTAAACTCAACCGGGTTACCATAAACTCCAGTAAACGATGTATTAAAGTAGTGGGCTCCGCGGTAACCTCCTGCGGAAAAAATAACCCGCCTGCGCAGTAGCTTGCTTTTAAAACCGGCAAGCGCTCCCGGCATTGCGCCGCAGTCAATATCTGGCAAGAATAATCCTGCTCTTGATATTGTTGCTGCTTTTCCAGAAGTACCTGCATTTCCATTTCCGAAGAAGCTACGTACGTGGAGCCATTCTGCCTGATAGAAATATCGTATTGCGCCTGAATGTTTTTGTACGTATCCAGGCTGTTTCTACCGTAAGTAAACCAATCCCCATCGGCCATACCGGAAGGAACAATTTGCCCGAAATTACGCACGGTTGCCTCCGTCGGGCGTGGATCTTTTTCCAGCAATAACACCTTTAAACCTTGCTGCAAAGCAAAGTACGCGTGAAAAGCTCCTAATACGCCGGCGCCCACTATAATTAAATCAAATTTTGCCTGATGGTTCATGTAAATAGGGATGCTTCTTTTAAAACGAAGTTAATACTGTTTCCTATAAGTAAACATTTCAAACGTTTATCTTATTGTTAATTTTAGTGTGTAGTAAGTTAAATTACTCCGTGGACCGGATCAGGTAAACTTTAAATAAGCGGGCAGGTAAATCGGTTTCGTTGATAACCGAATGCGGTACAATGCCGTCGAAATACAAAGTATCGCCTTTCAGTAAAGTAACGTTTTCGCCTTTTAACCCATAAGTAACCTGGCCTTCCAGTACGTGAATTAACTCCAAGGCATCGGTTGATATGGGCTTGCGGTGGGTGTATGCATTTATTATAACTTCGTTAACCCGCAAATTAAAATTGGTTAAGTTTTGAGATAACAAATATTTATAAATTAAGCCTTTAGAATCGGTACGAGGTTCTATTTGCCCAGTTCCTTCGCGCACCAGCAAGTAAGGCAACTGGTGGCTGCCATTCATATTTTTAACCAAAACGGCTACATCAACTTCCAGCGAATCGGCAATGGTCAGGAGTACCGGCAAGGAAGGAATAGTGCGGTAATTTTCTATTTTAGAGATGAGCCCGGCCGACAGATTGCTGCGCCGGGCCAGCTCCCGTAAACTCAAACCTTTTTCTTTTCTTAACTGCAAAATGCGCATACCAATCAGGCTAAGTTTGTCGGGTTTCATCATTTGATAATAATTAAATAACAGAAAGTGAATAAAATTTATGCTTAAATTTAGTGCATATTAGTAAACAAATTTAAAAAAATCAGCATGGAACCCATCCAATTATTGGTGTTTGATATGGCCGGTACAACGGTGCAGGATCATAAAGAAGTAGAATCCTGCTTTGCCGAGGCTGCCCGGCAAACCGGCTTACTCGCCACCGAAGAACGCATATTAGCGGTACAAGGCATGGCCAAAAGAGCGGTTTTCGAGATGCTCTGGCAAGAACAAACCAACGAACACCCAGCAGCCCTCCAGGATAAAGTAGAACACTCCTACCAGGTTTTTAAATCTATTCTGGAACACCATTACCAAAATCACCCGGTAAAACCAACGGAAGGTTGTTTGGAACTGTTTGACTTTTTAAAAAAACAGCAAGTTAAAATTGCTTTAACAACCGGCTTTTACCGCCGGGTAACCAATATTATTCTGGAAAAACTCGGCTGGCACATCGGTTTAGACCAGAATTACATTGGTTCTAGTAATTCTTTGCTGGCCATAGCCATTGCCAGCGACGAAGTGGCTCAAGGCCGCCCCAGTCCCTTAATGATCCAGAAAGCCATGGCCACTCTGGGCATTTCGGATCCCAAAAGAGTAGTTAACATTGGCGATACCCCTTCGGATTTAGCCTCGGGTTTAAACGCTGACTGCGCAGCCAGTTTTGGCGTTACGAACGGCACCCATACCCACCAGCAACTGCAACAATATCCTAACAATGGCTTATTTCCTTCTTTAACCGCCGTGCACCAATATTTAAAAAAGAACCATCTGATGGTAAAATTGCCCGTTGCCGAAGTAAATTTTTAAATTTTTCTTTGCGCGAGCTCAAACCATTGTATTTCGGTTACTCTAAAACTTTAGTTACCAGAAGGTGTTTTTACCACCTCTGCCCCTCCTAAAACAGGAGGGGAGCTTTTGGGAATTTACCAGGTACCAAATGCCCTTTACCATTAATGTGAATAATTGAACACCATGGCGCGGATTTACTTCCGTGACTTGCCCAGATTATCTATCTAGCAACCGTTAATTTTTAATTATAAGTAAAAAGGTGAAGAAGTAACCTTGGTTTATAATTGTCTAAGCTATAATGAAATAGAAATTAAAAAAAGCTCCCCTCCTTGGATAAGGAGGGGTTAGGGGTGGTTGATTCTTTGCCTCGGCTAAACTAGATATTTAAAATAATTGCTGTACTCAATCCGCTAAAGCTATTATTTAGTCTAATATATTCTTACCGGTTCGCCCGGATTGGAGCAGCAAACGCCGAATTTATGGCGCCGCCGGGTTTGGGAGTATTGGTGTAAGAAAGACCTAACAGCGTAGCCAAAGTACTAGCTACCTGGTTCTGGTACAACTGACTAGCCGCTTTTACTTCGCCGGTTGCCGGCGTATCCGGACCCAGAACCGCCAGCCAGATTTCGTCGGCGCCGTTTACTTTTTGGCCGTGATCTTTCCAGGTTCCGTTAGCCGCTGCTCCCCGACCATGGTCCGTGGTAATGATAAAAGTAGTTTTATTGCGGTATTGCTCATCGGTTTGCATATACTGCCAGAGCTGTTGGATAAAGTAATCAGCATTGCGGGCACCGTGCAAGTAAGCGCCGTATTCACCCTGGTGGGCAAAATCATCGGTTTCGTCGAAGGCCAGGAATAATACCCGCGGCCGAGCTTTTTTTACGTGCGCCAGGGCGTATTGAAAGGTAAAAGCGTCCAGCCGAATTTCGCCGAGCGGATTAGGCACCCGCGGCATCAACTCGTTTAAGGTTTTTTCGGTTTCGGTTAAGTTGGTTCCGGTAGCGGGCTGCATGCCGGCGCTTACCGGAATGTTGCTGCGCTTGTCGTTAACGATGTACGGGAAAACTTCCCAGGAGGCAAAAGCCGCTACTTTGCCGGCAAAGTTTGGTTGCTTATTGATGTACTCCAGTACCGTAGTATTGGCATTATAATTTTTATCGTTGCTGTTTACCCGCTTATCGGCAAAACCGGTTAAAATCTCGTTGTAGCCTGGGTAAGAAAACCATTGATCGTTGGTTACATTTACCTTGTTGTTGTACTTGCGGTTCCCGTAAATCTGGCCTTTGGTGGCAATTTCGCTCCACAAAAATGGCATTAACGCTTGCCGGCGTTCTTCCGGCGTATTTTTCGCAAAAACTTCGGCCTGGCCATTGGGTCCTTTGAAAACTTTTTGCTGCTTAAATAAAGTAGAATCGGCCCCGTTAAACACCTCCTGCCAGCGCATGCCATCCAGGGTAATCAGTACTACGTTTTCGGTTTTAAGTTTTTGCGCTTGAGAATTTACAGTTAAGGTTAATAAGAGAAGTGATAATAATATAAGGCGGTTATTCATGTTTTTATTTGCGTTTTGCAGATGTATGAGGATTTCTTTTTTGCAAATGCTTTTGTTTTTACTAGCTGGTTCTTGTTGGTATAGCTGTGGCTGATGCTTTATTGCTAGCTGATTCTTGTTTCCATAGTTTCAGCCGTTGCTTTATTGCCGAGTGAAGCTGTTTCATTGCTGAAGTATTTGTTCTTTTTGTCTTGATACAAAAATAACCAACGAAAATCAAGACGCTAAAAACTCGCTGAACGCTCGAACAGTTTAGCGTCAATGCCTGCACCTGGCTTAAGCTGCTTGTTCTATAGCTATAGAATTGTTAATAATTTTAAAAACTTAAGCTACCAAAGGTGTTGTCATTCAGGAGGAACCTATTTAGCTACGCAGCAGAGGTATTTCACTCTGTAATAACTTAGTGGTATACCCACGTAATAATAGGCTTAAAACTACTTATAGCAAGGAGATAGGGAGAGAATTTCTCAGTTAATTGATATTGACCTAATTTTAAAGAAGCCAATAACTAACCCCGTAAATCAGTTTCGGGAATTATCAAATTAGCTTATAAAAAATACCTGGTTGCGTTGCCGCAACCAGGTATTTTTAAATTTTACTGCAGCAACCACATCACGGCGTCTACGTCATCCTGGCCGTTGAACTGGCGTTTGATGGCTTCGGTATAATTAGCGGCGTTAGTGCTACGCTCGTTGTCGGGATATTGCCAGCGCAGCGGTAAACTGGTGCGGCCTCCACCGGTGCCGGGGCCGCCTACATCAAATTTAGGAATGCCCGTGCGGCGGTGATTATAGAAAGCTTCCCAGCCGGAATTTTGGAAAAAGGCCATGTATTTTTGCGTGAGCACCTGCTCTAAGCCTTCTGCGTTGTTGCCGGCGTATTTTACGCTGGGCTGCGCGTAATAATCCGTGAAGTTAAATTTTAAAGCATACGTATCGTATTCACCAATTTTCCCGTCTTTTTTTAAAAAAAACACGCTGTTATCGCCTTCTTTAATCCCGTAAAAATTTTGCGAAGCCTGAATGCCTTTGGTGTAATATTCTTCGGCGCTGCCGGTAGCCCAGCCGCGGTTTAATGCTTCGGCAATGTTAAAGCAAAGTTCGGGGTAACCAATCTGAATGGTAGGTTCGCCGATGTAGGTACCGTAGTAGCGGTAACGGTTAATAAGCGAATATTGACCCGCCTGTACTTTCGTGGACATATCATCCAGACCTTCGTCGGAAGGAGCGCCCTGATAAGCCTGGTGATTCAAGGGGCTTAAACCAGCAGCCACTTTGGCCGGAGCGGGCTCGGAGTACACGAATAAGCGCGGATCTTTGAGTTCGCGCAATGGGGTAATAATGGCGGCGGTCATGTTGTTGCGCAAAGCCGTTTTGCCGAATTCGTCGGGGTTTAAGGGGTATTTATTCACCGACGTATTATACACGTATTGCATGTTATCGGTCAGGGCCGTCATCAGGGGGTACTTGGCCGGGTCGGCGAGCGTGGCGGCAAATCTTTGTTTTATGTTTAGTTCGGGGTCGTTTTCTTTTTACTCAAACTGATCAGCACGCGCATTTTGTAGGTATTCACTACTTTTTGCCACTTCTGCAAATCGTTGCCAAAGTAAATATCGCCGCTCAACGTGTTATTACCAGCCGCAATCAGGCTGGTTAATTCGGTATTCGCTTCTTCGAGCCATTGCAAAGCTTGCAGGTACACGGCTTTTTGCGAGTCGTACCGGGGGCTCACATTATCAATGCCTTTTAGAGCATCCATTAAAGGAACATCTCCCACGCGCTGGGTCATGTTCACGAAGAAATAAGCCCGGAAAAATTTACCTAAGGCCGCGTACGGATTTATTGCTTCGGCGCCGTTGCGAATGGCTTCTTCTTCCATCTTGGCCACGTTTTTCAGGGTAAAATAATTTAAACCCGTGGTCGTCCAGGTGTATTCCTGGTTGCTGTAATAATTGTAATTACTGGCCCAGAACTGATTATACTGCTGGGTACTGTTCCAGGCTCCTTCGGACATATCGTTGAGTAAGCCGTTAAATACCAAAGAAGCGGGTACCGTGCTGGGCCGGTTCGGGTTTTTCTCCAGTTCCTCAAAATCGTCACAGCTGGTGGTAAACAGTGCCAGGCTTAGTGCGAGTAAACAATAAAATGATTTCGTGATATAGCGTGTCATTTTTTTAAATTTTTAGCCCGAAAGCTTCCCGAACTTTTACCAATTGGCGATAGAAGTCCGGGAGCTATCTGTTTTATTTAAAAAGTAAAATTCAGGTTAATGCCGTAACGGCGGGTGGTTGGCGTTTGCAGCGTAGAGTAGTTATTGTTGCCGTACTGGTCAATATCCACGTCTTTTTCTTTGGCAAAGTACAGCAGGTTGCGGCCCACCAACGTAATGCCCGCCTGGCGAATAAAGCTTTTACCCAGAATACTGGCCGGCAGCGAATAGCCAATGGTAACTTCCCGTAGTTTGGCGTAGGTTTTACTGATTAAATCACCTTCGTCGATGGAATGATACCGGCTGATATAATCCTGCAAAAAGGTGGGGGTATCGTTGCGCTTAAATTGCAGTTCACTGTAGTTGGTGATTAACCCGGTAACCGGATCGTATTTAATATCGGCGCCGTTGGCAATCTGCACGCCCTCGCCTACCCACGATTTAACGCCTTTTACATCCTGCTCGCGGGCAATGCCCATGGCACCTTGGGTAGTAGCAATATGACGGCCGCCGCGGAAAGACTGGCGTTTTACATAATCCACCATTACCCCACCTACCCGGCCATCGAACTGGAAGCCAAAATTTAAGCCTTTGTAGCTAAAGCGGTTGGTTAAACCCCATACCCAGTCCGGGTTGGAATTACCTAAAAACTGCGACCGGGGGTAAGCAATCGGCCGACCACCGGCATCGTTGATCATCTGGCCGTCGAACTCGCCGCCTTTTACCCGGGTATAAGACGAAGAATAATACGCATCGGTACGGTCGCCTACTTTGTAAAAATTATACAATACATCCAAGCCCGGCGGTAATTTGGTGTACACTTCTTTGTACGTCGACCAGTTGGCGGTAACATCCCAGCGAAAACCACTGGTGGTTTGCACCGGATTACCCGAAATAGTAGCTTCCCAACCGTTTTTGCGGGTTTCCACGGCATTAATTAACAAAGTATTATACCCGGACGTTTCCGAAATTGGCACCTGGAAAATTTGCGGCCCATCGTTGTAAATAAAGTAATTCACATCTAAGCCCAACCGATTTTGCAGGAACCGCACATCTAAGCCGGTTTCGTAATTGGTACGGCTAAAAGGTTTTAAATTAGGGTTGTTAATGGTATTGGTGTAATAGCCGGCTACCTGGTTGTTATACAGCAAAGGCGTGGTGTAAACCGCACTGTTCTCGTAAGAAGGTCCTTCGTACGACGACTGATATTGGGAGCCATAATCCAAAGGATAGTTACCAGCCGGAGTGGCCCCGATGGTCCGTTGCGTTAAAGCGCCTTTTACATTCGCGTAAGATCCGCGTAATTTTAAAAAGGAGATGGCCCGCGGCATTGGAATGACATCCGAAAGCACCGCACTCAAGGCCAGCGACGGATAAAAATACGAGTTACTTTTAGCGGGCAACGTGGATAAAATATCCTGGCGACCGGTACCCGATAAAGTTAAAAAGTTGCGGTACGTAACATCTAATAAGGCATACGCGCCAATTACACTCATGGGGGCGGTATAGCTGGAGGCAATCAGCGGATCGCGGGTGTTACCTAAGTTATAGCCCGATGGGTTAAGCGAGGAAGCGGGTACGTTTAAATAATTGGTAGACACGTAGCTGGAGTTATACTCAAAATCGCGGTAAGCGCCCCCCACCGAAGCCCGTACGTTTAAATCGGGTACTACATCTTTGTTAAAAGTTAAGAGCACATCGGAGTTAGTTTCCAGCAAATGCCGTTTGTCTTCGCGGTAATCGCCTTTGGCTTCTTCGCGGCCGTAAACCGTTGCCGATTGTGGGAATTTTTCGCTCCGGAATAAGTCATAGGTAGTCGCCTGGGTGCGGACCGCCAGATCCAGGTGATCGGTAAACTTGTATTTTAACTGCATGTAGCCGTACACATCGGTTTTGTAATGGCTGCGCAACCATTCGTGGGTAATAAAATACGGGTTGTTGTAACGGGTATATTCGGCGTAAATCTGCTGGATACCTTCTTTACCGGGCTGCCAGTAATCTTTCATATCGTCTACATTCCAGTCGGCGCCGCCCCACAAAGCCATGTTGTAAATCATGCTGTTCGGGCCGTAACTCACGTCCGGAATGTTGGGCGTATGCTGCCGGTTAAAGTTAATATTGGAGTCGAAGCGGAGCTTAGACGAGAAATTATAACCCGCCGATAAGTTAAAATTAAAAATTCCTAACTGGGTATTGGGCACCAAACCTCGTTGGTAGGAGTTAGAAGCCGAAAACCGCAAGTCGTATTTGTCGGAGCTGGAAGATACCGCAATGTTGTTGGTAGAAAGGACCCCGGTTTGAATAAACCGGCTAATGTTGTCTTTGCCGCGGGCTACCCAGGGAGTGCCCTGCCGAACGCCGTTAATGACGGGGCTGTCGTACTGCGGGATGAGCTGGCCTTCAAATTTGGGTCCCCAGATATCGTAATCGGCGTCGTTGGTGCCGCCGCCTTTCCCGTCGCCGAAAGCGTATTTACCATGGTCGCCGGGGCCGTATAAATCCTGCACTTTGGGGATAGCAATAAACCCGTTGTCTAACTGAGTAGTAGAATTTACTTCCACGGAAAAGCCGCGCTTGTCTTTAGAACCGCGTTTAGTAGTAATCATAATTACCCCGAACTGCCCGCGGTAGCCGTACAACGCCGAAGCCGAAGGACCTTTTAAAACAGTGTAGGTTTCAATATCATCGGCATTAATGTTCCAGGTGTCGGAGTTTATAGGTACCCCATCCACCACAAACAAGGGCTGATTGCCCCGTAACAGCAAAGAAGGCGGACCCAGTAACTCCGCCGATGGCGCTACGGTTAAACCGGCCACTTTACCCACTAAGTTATTGAGTGGGTTAGGTTCGCGCGCTTTCACGAGTTCGGCCCCTTTTACTTCCTGGGTAGCATAACCAACCTTGGCTTTGTCTTTCTCAATCCCTAAAGCGGTTACTACTACTTCGTTTAATTGGCGGGCATCTACCGTTAGTTTCACGTTCAGAATAGCCTGGTTGCCTACCCGAATTTCCTGCGGTTCAAAACCAATAAAGGAAAAAACCAGGGTAGCCTCGCCGGAAGGTACTTTCACGGAATATTGACCGTTAGCATCCGTAACAGAACCGGTAGTTGTTCCTTTTAGCAGAATAGTAACTCCGGGTAAAGGCGCTTCGTCTTGCACAGACACTACTTTGCCTTGCACGGTTAAGTCTTGGGCCAAGGCCGGATGCAGAAAAGTTAAACACATGAATACCACCGGACTGACGTAATAAAGCCACCAGCGGGTTTGTTTTTGTAAAATGTTTCTCATTGTTAGTGTTGTTAGATTAAACCTGGGTATTGGAGCAAAAACCAGTAAGCAGTTCAGTAATTGCAGCAGCTTTATTAATAGTTGAAGTAGCTGTTGCCATGCATGTTATAAATAAGGAGGCTAGATTAATTTAAAAAATCTGATGAAAGCATTCCGGAAGTTGAGAACCAGACCAAAAAATTCTGTCCTACTAGCTCCGGCTGATCACCCAACTGTACTTCTTCATAAAAGGGGATTACGAGTAAGTTTTTATTCCATAGGCTGGTTTAAAAGGTCCGAATTAGAAAAAATACTGGTTGCGTGTTCCGCTTTATCTAATAATCTTTTCGTTACTTCATCTTGTCCCACCCTGGCAAGTGGCTAATAAAAGCCAAACCCCTTTTGGACATTGGTATAAGCTCCGGCAAATCTTAATTTTTAAATTTTTTTGTTGTTTACCGCCTTTGAATCAAGGCTGATTGTAGAACAAAGGTGCTAGTTTTTCCGGGTTGCCACCTAAGTGAGAAGGTTATAAAATTGTTACCGGAAGGTTAAATTATGTTGAATAAAAGGCAATACTACGGAAGTAAATGCCAGTTCTATTTTCCAATTCTGTTTTCTAAAACAATTCACATAAGTAATTTTACCCGTATTATACTTTTCAACATGAGTACTTTAGCTCAAAATTTAAAAAATAGCTTTTACGAGAGGAAAAAAGGTTGGAACAGATACGTGTTTACTTATGATAAACACCTAAGACTCTTGAGTACGGGACTGTAAAGCAGGTAACTCCTGCGAACGGTAGTAATACAAAGCGGTTATAGCTGTAATTAAGGCTAAGCCGGCTAAAAACAAAAAAGCCGTATTCCAGCCGGCGTGTTCGGCTAAAAAACCCGTTAACCATAAAGCCAGCGTGCCGCCTAAATAACCTACGGCATCTACTAAACCCGCGGCCGTAGCCGCGCCTTTATGCCCGCCAGCATCTAACGACATAGCGCCCGCTAAAAAAGAATAAGGCCCCAGCAACAGCAAGCCCGTTAAAGAAATAAACACTAAAGGCAGATACTCGCCGGTAAACCCCGCTGCCATTAAACCTAACACCAGGGCCAGTAATAAACTAGCCACCCAAATAATCCGGCCACGCCCGCCTTTTAAAAAAGTATCAGATAAATAACCCGTAGCCAGAATAGAAACCATCCCGAAAACCGGGTACAAAGCGCTAATCTGCGACGCCCAACCTTCGGACTGATGAGAGGTTTCGAAGAGGTAAGTGGGTAACCAGAAATTAAATGCTTCGCGGATGGCGGTAAGCCCAAAAGACATTACCAGAACTAACTGAAAAGAAACATTTTTAAAATACGGCGTTAACAGCTCGCGCAAACTGGTTGGTGCCGCCGTTTGGTTTGTGGTTTGGGCGTGGAGGTTATTCGGATTAGTGGGAGGTGCGGCAAAACCCACCTGCTCCGGCGAATTTTTTAAAAAAATTACATTTATAAGTGCTATTAACGCCAGCAAGCCGGCGGCCACGTAAAATAAGCCGCGCCAACCCATGCCTAAATTTAAAAAATGACCCAGTAGTAATTTAGCTACGATATCGCCGACCAGGAAACTTAAGCTTAAAAAGCTCATGATTTTACCGTAACTCTTGTACGAAAACCAATTGGCCGTAATTTTAAGTAAGCCGCCCCAACCCATCGATTGTATAAGCCGGTTAAAAGCCCAAATGGCCCCGAAAAACAATACTCCTTCCCCGAACCCGAACAAAACGGTAGCCAGGATAGAACCCAGCATGCCCAGCACAAAAACTTTTTTGCCGCCAATAAAATCGCCCAATACGCCATTAACTACTTTCCCGACGGCATAAAAAACTACTCCCATGGCGGCTATCTGGCCCATTACTTCTTTGTTTAAGCCGGCAGCCGCGTATTCCTGAATAATTAAAGGAGTGGCAATGGCTAAATTGCTTCGGCACAAATAATAACCACTATAGCCCACAAAAAGACTAATAGCGGTAGCCGTCTGCCACTGGCTTAGGTTTTTAAATTGCAAAGGTGTTAGATAATTAGGTAATCTTTGGTCTAGACCGGGCATTCGCCGGACAAGTAAAAAATTAAAGGTGGCTTTTACTGAATGAATAAAAGGCAGGAAACTTTGCTATTGTTTCCGGAGGAAAATTAGAGGAAACCCGATTAGTAAAACAGTTGATTTCTAAATTTAACAATTTGTTAAAACTACAAATAACCCGTGTTAGAAATACAGAATCAAGCATTCCGGATTTAACAATTGCTTTACTATTTGATCACGATTTACTAACACGGCGGCTTCAAATTGCGTCATCAATCCAAGACTTACCCGGAAACTGATTATCTTACCCAACATTTATTTAAAAATCACGGGTAGCCTTACCATTAACTTAATTTACCTCTTCTCCAGAATGAAAGTAAAACAGTATTATAAGTACCTGCTTTTTTTAATTTTTTTAGGTGCCACCAGTTTCGTGCAAGCCCAAACCAAACAAAAAAAAGTAGTATTTATAATTGTAGACGGTATCTCGGCGGATGTGCTGGAAAAACTAAATACGCCTAACCTAAAAAAAATTGCGGCGGTGGGTGGCTATACCCGCGCGCACGTGGGCGGCGAAAAAGGCGGCTACTCCGAAACCCCCACTATCTCGGCAGTGGGCTACAACAGTTTACTTACGGGTACCTGGGTAAACAAGCACAACGTACCAGATAACAAAATTGCCGATCCTAATTATTATTACCCCACCATCTTCCGTTTTTTCGAAACCCAGTACCCCAATAAGAAAACCGCGATTTTTTCTACCTGGCTCGATAACCGCACCAAGCTGGTCGGCGAAAACTTACCGCAAACCCAGAACATGCAGCTCGATTACCACCAAGATGGCTTTGAACTGGATACCGTAAAATTTCCGCACGATAAAGAAAGCCACTACATTCACCAGATTGACGAGCACGTTGTTACCGAAGCCGCTCGTTACATTCAGGCCGAAGCACCCGATTTATCCTGGGTGTACCTGGAATACCCCGACGATATGGGCCACCGTTACGGCGACGGAGAAAAATATTACCAGGCCATTGAAACCGCCGACGCTCAAATCGGCCGCATCTGGCAAGCTATTGAAAACCGGCAAAAAAATTATCCCGAAGATTGGCTCATCGTAATTACTACCGACCATGGCCGCGATGCCCAGGGCAAACACCACGGCGGCCAATCGGACCGGGAACGTACCACCTGGATTACCACCAACGCCCAAGATTTAAACGCGCACTTTAAGCAAAATCCCGGGGTAGTGGATATTATGCCCAGCATAGCCCGTTTTTTAAATATTTCCATTTCCCGCGCCAACGAAATAGAAGTGGATGGCGTGCCTTTTATTGGGAATGTCTCGGTGGCGCAACCTACGGCCGTTTACCAAAACGGCAAACTAAACCTTAGCTGGCAGGTTCTGGACCCCAAAGGAGACGTGAAGATTTGGGTAACGCGTACCAATAACTATAAAACCGGCGGCAAAGATGATTATCAATTGCTCCAAACAGTAAGTGTAAAAAGCGGTAAAGCTACGCTAGATGTAACTTCTATGCCTTCCGATTTTTACAAAATTGTGTTGGAAACGCCGTTTAATAAGGTTAATAGATGGATAGTGGTTAGGTAGAATAACCCGGTCTACATAAGATTGAATTTGTGAAATTTTATCTTTGGAGCCTTTTCAAGTCTCCAGGCTCTGGTGCTATCTAGCTTGCTAACTTCAAGTTTTGCCTCATGGCCGGCGGGCCCAGTTTGGCTCTTCCGCACTCGCCAGCCTTCCTTTCCTCGCTCCGCTGCGGAATGCCTGCGGCACCGGAACCCTGGCAGGTGCTCCACAGCCAAACTGATGTCATCTGCTTGTAGCTTCAGCTTTTCAGGTACACATTGTAAGAATGCAGAGTCTATATAGCGTGGGTTTACTTCTGTGCCTTGCTACACCAATTTCTTATTAATTATCTATATGAAATGGAAAGTTAAGGAAGTAAATCCGCGGTTGAGAGGAGATGAAAAAGGAACCAACTGCTGCATCTCCTCCCCTGTTTTTAGGGGAGGTGCCGCAGGCGGAGGGGTAAATCACTCAACCTAAAAGTTGGCATCAGCTCCAAGAAAATGACTTACTAGAGGAGTAAAAAAGATAGAAATTTAAAAATTTGCCAGCTTTCTGTTTCTTGACTAAATTCAAGAAACCACTTTATTCTGTAACGTTGATTTTCTGCAAATCTTTGCCGGCGATGTCTTCCCAGCGGTAGAACTGGAAGGTTTTATCGGCGCTCATGGCAATGAATAAGCCGTGTTTAAAATAAGCATTTAAGGGTACCGACACGGTTTCGGAACCGTCGCTCTCTTTGGTAGCTACTTTTATTACTTTTATCAAGGAATGCTGGTGCGGGTTGCTGGCGGAACCTTCGCGGGGGAAAATGTGAAACTGGTTGGCTTGCTGGTCCGATACTAAAATGTACCCGGTACTATCGGTTAACTGGTAGATGGAAATGCCTTCGTGGTCCTCGGTAAAACCGGTGGTGGCAAATAAAGCTAATTCCTGATTCCCCTTTTCCGGATCGGCGTAGTATTTCCGGACGCCAACGCCTTCATCCGAATAATACACGTAGCCCAAAGCATCATCCACCGCAATGGCTTCAATTTCTTTTTTGCCGCTGTATTGCCCCAATTTACGTACCAGCGTAGCTTTTACCTGGCCCTGGCCGTCATCTTCGAGCAAGTATTGCCAAAGGTAGGTGCCGTTGGTGGGTCCGCTTTTGCGACCCACTATCGCGTAAATTTTACCGGCTTTATTTTTATACAAAGCAATGCCCATTAAAGACCGGAATTCCGGCCCGGTTTCGCCGGCAAAAACTTCTACCCCGCCGTTGTCGAGCGGTTGCATGTCCGGGAGCGCGTAGATGCGCAGTTTATGCGTGAGGCGTTCGGTGGTTACGGCAATATCGGTGGGTTTGCCGTTGAGCCTTAGGCCGTATTCCACATCCACATTATCGGGGCGCTGGAGTTTTTTAGTTTTTTCGGGAATGATTTTGCCCGTTAGGTTAAACACGTACAAACCGCCGTTGGCTTCTTTATCGGTGCCAATCACTAAACTCTGGGCCGGGTCCGTGGGATTGATCCACACGGCCGGATCGTCGGTATCAAATTGTACGGTATCGGTAATTAAAAAAGGCTTTACGGTTTCCGTAGTCACCGTTTTATCGCCGGCTTGCAACTTAGCTTCGGGTTGGCTCGATTGCTGTTTTTTACAGGATAAAAGACTAATAATAAGCGCAATACAAATAGAAGCAGAACAGGTTTTCATGAAGAAGTTAAGAGAAAAAGAGAAACCAGCGGTTGATAAAAAGCAGTGATTACGAATGCTTGCAACAGGAGCTTCTCTTTTTAAATAGATATTACTGAAAAGAGACCCGCCTAAACTTTGGGTCTCTTTTGATTCTTTGATTTTTTAAATTTTAGCGTAACGAGCTTAATTTTTCTTTTTCGTTGGAGTTACTTCGGGTTAAAACCTTGTCTTTTTTCAGAGAGGCTTTGTCCTTGTTTTTCACGTTTTTCATCATCGTAAAATTATCCCGGATTTTACCATCGGCGCAGATCCATTTTACGTCCAGTTGGTTGCCGGTAACTTCCAGCATTAAAGAGCCGCCTACTTCGTTGTTGGAATAATACATGGCATCGTGCGGATAAGTGGCTTTGGCACCACCTAACTGCCCGGCCGATCCGCTTACCACGTACACGGTACCTTGGGTTTCCGAAGTGCTTTTCATGTAAGGACTAGAATTTTTACTGCCGTCGTATAAGCCGGTAGAAGAGCTCAGGTTGTGTTTCTCGGCGTTAAAAGTAGCTTCCGGACCAAAGTGGCCTTTCATTAACCGCGATCTTTCGTACACGTGGCTGTGGCCGCATAGTACCAGGTCTACGCCGTAATCTTCAATAACCTGGTTAAATTGTTCCCGGATATTTACCAGTAAATCTTCGGTATCGGAGTCGTGGGAGCCTTTGGTGTACGGCGGATGGTGCCAGTAGGCCACTACCCATTCTTTGTTTTTGTTCGCTTCCAGATCTTTTTTCAGCCATGCTACCTGGGCGCTTTGCTGCTCGTATAGGCGCATGCCTTTTTCATCCTTACCGTAAGAATCTAAAGAAATAAAATGAACATTGCCCAAGTCGAAGGAATAGTAGGCCTGGCTGTTTGAGGCTACGCCACCCGCTTCGCCTTTTTGCGGCATGGTAAACTGCTGGAAATAAGCCATTTTGTACTGATCTTTTCTGCCCGCGGTAACTAAATCGTGGTAATCGTGGTTGCCCGGCGATGGGTAAAGCGGGTATTTTTGAGCAGGTCGTCTTTGTAAATATTAAAAAATTTAGCCTGAAACTCGGCATCGGTCCCGTCGGAGTAAGCGTTATCGCCCAGCAAAATCCAGGCGTTTAAATAGTTGTTGCCTAAATACTTGTTCAGCTCGTCGCGCACGTTGCGTTGGTTCATTGAATTATTGCCGCAGTCGCCCAAAGCGGCAATGCGGTAGGTTACGTCTCTTTTACCGGCTTCCGGGAAAGTGTAAAAGTAGTTATCCTGGCCCCACTGAATGGTATCGGCAAAACTGCTGATGGCGTAATAATATTTAGTAGCAGGTTTTAGATTTTCAAGCCGGATCACGTGGTCCATTACCAATGTAGAATCATCTACCAGCTGGGTAAGTTGCTCGGGGCTGGTGCCGTACATCACCCGGCTGCGGTCGTAGGCGTTGGTGCGCCACCGGATGGTCATGCCGGTAGGCGTAGCCATTTGCAAATACGGACCCCGGATTAAGTCGGGTTGCAAGCCAGGTTTCCGGACTTTGGCCGGAGCAGCCGGTTTGGTCTGGGCCCTTGTTTCGGGAGCGGTTAAAAGCACAATCGCGTTTAACAACAGGAGCAAAGAAATCAGTAAAGAATTTCGGGTATTCATATTAATGGGTTAGGCGGGAAAATAATTTTTTATCTTTTGGCAATTCGTCGGTTAAAGCATGAATAAACTGGACAATATCCGTTGCTTCCTGTTCGGTTAAGTAAAGCGGCTCGGCCGAAAGCGTTTGCAATTCGTTCTTTAATCCCAGCCCGTGGCCACCGCCCTGGTTGTAAAATTCTACCACCGATTTTAAATCTTTAAAACTACCGTTGTGCATGTAAGGCGCTGTTTCGGCGGCATTGCGCACCGTGGGTGTTTTAAATGCTTGTTTATAAAACTTTACCGGATAATTATTAAACCTACCTAAATCATTATCCGTAACAGGGTGCTTTAAATCGTCGGAAGCGGTAGTACCAATTACCTCGAATTCGGTGATTTTATAATCCGGGGGCAGCAGCGAATTAAATACCGGCATAAAGTGGCAGGTGGCACATTTGGCTTTACCGGTAAATAAATTAAAACCATTCTTCTGCGAGGCAGTTAAAGCCTGGTTGTCGCCTTGCAGGTATTTATCGAAAGGCGAATTAAAATAATTTAAGGTGCTTACGTACGCCGCAATGGCCTGGGCTACGTGTTGGGTAGTCGGGTTTGGTGATTCAGGAAAAGCCGCCCGAAAAGCGGGTTGGTACCTTGCGTTTTGAATTACATTTTGTTCAATAGCCGCAACATTACCGTTCATCTCTAAAGAATCCTGCAGAACCGTTTGAATCTGGTTTACTAAACTCTCGGAGCGACCGTCCCAGAATTGATTGTGCTGCAAACTGCTGTACAGCAAGCTGGGTGCATTGCGTTTTACCAAAGAATGTCCGTTCAGGGCCACGCTTTTCGGCAATTTATCGGTAAAGTAATTTTCCGGATTGTGGCAGGTAGCGCAGCTGCGGGTATTGTTACCCGACAGATTTTTTTCAAAAAACAGCTTTTCGCCTAACGCTACCATAGCCGTTGGTACCGAATCGTGGCCCGAAAAAGCGGCTGCCCGTAAAGCATTTTTCCGGAATAAGTTTTCGGCCTGGTAATTTAAAACAGAATTCGGGTTTAAGACTATACCTAAATCGGTAGCCAGTCTGCTTAATTGTTTTTGCAGGGGCAAAGCCAGATTTTTTAAAAAATGCAAGCGGTTAAAAGAGTCAAAATCAGGATGCGCCTGCAAATAAGTTAAGGCCGCCGTAGTAGTGGCTTTTAACTGATTATGTTCTGCGTGGCCAGGTTCCAGGTAAAAATTTAAAATTTGCTGAATAGAATAAACAGCAGCCGCCGCTTCTGTAATGCCCGTTTTTAGTTCCGGCGCATCGTAGCCCGTTATAGATAGCGAAATCACTCGCACTAATTCCAGGTGCAAGGCTTCCAGAATTTGGGCATCCGTAGCTTTAAAATGATACAAAAGTGCCGGCAAATCGCTGGCCGAAGTACGCACGGCTTCGGCTTGCAACAGCAATTCTTTTTTGTTGGTTGAGGGGTTTTCGGCAAAAAGCAAAGCCTCTAGTTGCTGTAAACCCATGGGTTCCTGAAACTCCAAAAACGGTTCTTCTACCTCAAACACGGGGGGCGCATTGTAAACTTTGGAAGTACTCGGAAAAAAATATTCCAGGAAAAATTCCAGCTTTTTGTAATCACGCCGGCATTGTGCCAAAGCGTTTTTTACATTAAGTAGCGAGGTCGGATCTTTTTCCTGCAAGGCTATAACGGCTTGCTCTAAGGCCACGGCCGAAGCAGAAAAGTTTTTGGCTTCTTTTTGAAAATAACTAACCATACCCTCCTGCCCTGCTATGTTCTTCTCGGGGAAATTCCATCCCAGGAGCAGCAACACGCAGCCGGTAAAAAGGGTAAAAATTAATTTCTTCATGTATAGAATTTTGAAAAATTTAAAAAAATTCAGTCTGTAAGTAGATGAAAGTTAATTAGTTTAAGATTGTAATCAGCATTAAAATTTAAAAATTTCTACTTATTGGCTTAATCGCTTTTTCTTAGCCAATCAGCCTCATTAAGCCAACTTGTTTAATAGTATCTTGTTAATAGACCTACTCTGGCACTCGTCTCGCTTTGCGAAGATTGGCACCAGAGCAGGTACTTTTTATGGATAATTTTAAATCAGCAGATTATCTGCAAATCAGTCTTGTGTATTTTTACTTACCAGTTAAAAGAAGCGCCTAAAAAGAAGCTACGGCCAGTTAAATCGTGGCGGTCGTAGCGGCTGGTATTGCCTTGGTAACCTTGCTCCGGTTCGTTGGTGAGGTTACGCAATTGCGCGGTTATTTTCAGCCGCTTTTTATAAAACTGGTAACTGCCGGATAAGTCGTAAGTGGTGCGGGCAGCGTCGTAACGGTCAAACTCTTTAACGGCAATGCCGGCCTCTATGGCGTCTTCGTAACTGGAAACACTGGCGGCTTCGGTTAAGAAAGCGCTGCGGTGGCTGCTGGCGGCCCGGAACTCAAAACCTTTTTTCTGGTAATACAAGGCCAGGTTGTACACGTTTTTGGCTTGCCGGAACAACGGCAAATCTTCGCCGGGGCGATTCGGTAAATTAACTTTCGAACCAATTAAGGCAAAGTTGGCGCTGAAACCTAGCCCGTTTAAAGCTTTCGGCAAAAAGGTAAAAGCTTGGTCGTACGAGAACTCGATGCCGTACAACTTAGCCGCATCGGCGTTGCGAACCTGTACAGTTTCTAATTCGGCGTATTGCTTACCCGCGTACAAAGTATCGTTATACTCATTCTCCACGGTGTAAATTTGGTTTAAAATATTCTTGTAAAATCCGCCCACGGCAATAATACCGCCTTTCGGGAAATAATGCTCCAGCGAGATATCTAAATTGCGGGAGATGTACGGTTTTAAATTCGGGTTCGCAATTTCTAAGCTACCTTCGTAAAGCCCCGCATCGCTGGTTTCGGCAAAAGACAAGTTGGTAGTACCGGACAACTCCGCGTAATTGGGTCGACCTAAAGTATTGGTCCAGGAGGCCCGCATCAGGAAATCTTCGGTTACGTTAAATTTTAACTGCACCGACGGCAAGAAGTTCGTATAGGTATTTACTAATCGAGAGTTGCCCACGGTTAATTCTTCGGCATCATCGTCCAAGGTAACCACGGCGTTGTTCGACTCGGTACGCGTTCTTTCGACGCGGGCCCCGGCTATAAACGCCAAATTTTCAAAATTTAACACACCCATTACGTATCCGGCCGTTACGGTTTCGCTGTTTTTTAAATCATTGGTATACGATTCGGTTTCGGAAACCACCGGATCATAAACCAAACGGGTAGGGTCTTGTAAGTTAACGGGGTTCCGGGCAAAATCCCGGAACTTGTTTACAATGCCGTGCACAAACGGACTGGCTCCGCCCTGAGTCGGCTCAAAAGTGGGCAGTAAAAATGGCGTAAGCGAATACGGGTTTTCCGCGGTAACATCGCCAAAACTTAAATCGTAGGCATCCCGGGATTGATCCACGGATTTAGAACGATCGCGGTGGCGGCCACCGAACTTGATATAACCCGGGGTAGCGCCCAGTTTAAAATCGTAGGTTAAATCAGCACTTACTTCGTACACATTTTCGGTGATAATGCCGTCGGTAAAGTTTAGGTTGCGCAGTTTGTAAATTTCGGGATTACTGGCCAGTTCCGGGTTTTCCGGCAAAATCTCGAAGAAAAACGGTTGGGTATTATACTTTAAGGATAGTTGCGGCTCGGTACTCTTAGGGTTCTCGAAAGTAGCATCGAAATTATTTAAGCTGGTAAAAGCCCGGGAAAAGGTACCGTACACATTCGTGGATAAGCGGCCGAAACGGTTGCGGGTACCCAAAGTATAACTGTATAAATTTTCTTTTTGATCGGTATACGCCTGGTCTAATTCTCCGGAACCGCGGGCAAAGCGGCCGGTGTATGGCGTTTGTTCTAAAGGTAGCGCGTCACCAATTTGCATGGTTAGCTCAAATTCCGAGTTTTTCTGAATTTCGTTGGTGTGGGTATACAGCGTTTTAAAATATATAGAATTTTTATCGGTGGGCCGGAATTCAAAATCGGCGGATAAGCCTAAACGATCCCGTTCGATGTCTTCAATTTGTAACTCAATCTCGTTCGGGTAAAAGTATTTGTTCCATTCCCAACCATCGGGGTCCAGCATGGAAGCGCTGAAATCGCGGCGGAAAAAGTTGGCCGAAACCACCGCGCCAAAGTTTTGCTTTTTACCGAAACGTTGCCCCGCCGTAACCGCGGCCCGGAAAGGCATTTTGGTTTTATCAAAGTTCGATAAATCTACTTGTTGCGGTTGGTAAATACCGTCCAGCGCGGCCGTAACAAAAGGTTTGTCTTTGGAAAAAGCCGAAAGCGTGTTAATGTTTACGGTACCGCCAATGGCGTTGCCTTCCATATCGGGAGTAGTGGTTTTAATAATTTCGATGCTCGAAATAACTTCGGTGGGCATTAAATCCAGGGCCGTAGCCCGGCTATCAGTGGTAGAAGCTAAAGTGGTATTATTCAGCGTAACGTTATTTAACGAAGGCTGAATACCGCGAATTGACACAAACTGCCCTTCGCCGCGATTGGTTTCGATAGAGACCCCGGAAACCCGTTGCGTCGCTTCGGCCACGTTTATATCGGGCAAACGACCTGATTCGCTGGCGGTAATTACTTCTTTAATCCCTAAGCCTTCGCGTTTCTGGCTGATACTTTGCAATTGGCTGCGGCGCAAGCCGGTAATTAAAACTTCGCCGAGCGCCGCATTATTCGTTTCTAATTGCACATCCGGCAAAATGGTGGGGCCTTGCACGGTAACGGGTACTTCCTGGTTGGTAAAACCCAGGTAAGAAATGACTAAGGTGTGGCTCCCCACGGGCACGTTGGTTACCCGAAAAGCTCCTTCTATATCGGTGTTGGCACCAATGGAGGTTCCTTTAATAACGATGGTAGCGCCTACCAAGAAATCGCCGGTTTGTTTATCCCGGATTTTACCGGTAATCATCCCCACTGCGGCTTGCCCGAAACTATGCTGGGCGCAGCAGGCAAGCAGAAACAAGACGAAGGTAATTTTTTTAAAAAAAGTATTAGGCAATGCAGGGTACAAGTGTTTCATATATAATAAAATAAAGAATAGGCTCTAGGAAGAAAGGCAGGCTACAAAGGCTTGTTTTTTTAAATTTTTCTGTTTTTTGTAACTTCTCCGCTCGGCATTTATAGTTTAGCAGAGATAATTAAGATTTACACAAAGTTGTAAAGTCAGTATTATCGGAGTGTTACTTTGGAATTAAGCAATTATTAACTTCTGAGCAGATTACCAGCTGGTTGATCTTTAAGTACAACGGAACTGCCGCATAGAATTAATTAACGCGCAGGAAAATAGCATCTGATTGGCTGCTAGATTTTGAGGGGGATAGCTCTATATAACCTTCAAAACTGAAATAAGCTCTGATTTAAACGCCTTTCAATCAGCAGAATTTTTAAATTTTTAAAAATTTCACCTCTTCAAGCATCATAGTGTAGGCATAAAAAAGCCCGGCTATTGCATAGCCGGGCTTTTAATAAAATGGGTTAATTAAGTTTATTGCAGCAGTAAATGTTGTTTGCTGATTCCGTGGGGTGTGGTTATCAGTAATATATAATTACCTCTTTTCAGCTCACTTACTTGTAGTTGCGTTTGAAGGTTTTCGGTGGCAGATAGCACCTTTTTAGTTAATACCACATTACCCGTTTGGTCGTATAAAGTTACGAACACATCACCAGCCCCGGCATTCTCTATCTCTACGGTAGCCTGCTGCGTAGCCGGGTTGGGATAAGTTACTACGCGGCTCGCCCAAACTCCTTTTTTGTCATTAATATTCAAGTCAAAAATTTGCGGTGAACCTATAGCGGCGCCCGCACTAACCTGGCTGATAGCAAAATCAATTTTCTGCGGACTATTGTTCTTTTTTACCATGTTTTTATCAGTGGTAATAGTAAAGGAAGCCGTAGTTTGGCCTGCCGGAATGGTTACAGCAAAGCTACCTTTCGCTCCGTTAGGATTGGTTTCGTAACCTTTTTTGCTTCCGTATTCAAAAGCGTAATCGTTAATACTAACGGTTACGGTTTGCGCGGTGATTGGGGCAATAGAACTTGTTAAAGTAATCGTGTAAGTACCTGATCCCGCGTTAATAGTAGCGCATGGTTGCGTAAAGCTTATCACCGGCACATCGTTATCTTCCATAATTAAAGATGACGTAGTTTGACTGCCCAACTTAAGTCCGGTGCTTACCTGCGTTATGGCAAAGTGTATTGTTTCGTTAAACTCGTCTACCTGGTCATTAATTAAGTTAACCGCGAACGAAGCGGAGGTACTGCCCGCCGGAATAGATACTGTAAAATTATTGGCCGAGCCATCGGGCGTAGTCGTATAATCCGTGCTGTAAACAGCCCCGGGTCCATCAGTTAATGATAAAGTAACCGTTGCATCTTCGCGGGTGGCTTCCGTTAAAGTGAGATTTACTTTATACGTACCGGCATCTTCGCTTACGGTAGCAGTGGCAGTAGCAAAGCTGATGCTGGGGGTAGACAACTTAAATCCAACTACTACCGGGTCGTGGTCGGAAGAGCGGAATGCGTTATCCTGATAAAATTGATTAATTTGGGTACCTGTTTTAAACTCGGTGTTGTAATCTAAAAACAGCGGCTCATCGGCGTTAATGTGCCATTTGCCACCCGCGGTAAACTGCTGGTATAAGCTGGGCGAAACCAAAGCATGATCCAGAGAACCAGATTGCCCATCAAAAACATACGAATAGCTTTCCGGGCCGAAAAGATTGATAAAACCAGCCTGGCGTAATACATCAATGGGATCTTCCTCCAGGTAAGCATTTAAATCACCCAGCAAAATAACGTCTTTATCCTGCGCGGCCGGAATAATGGTATTATTTATAAAAGCAACTAAGGCCTGGGCTTGTTTTACCCGGGTAGCATTAAAAGAACCCTGACCATCATTTTGATCGGCATCGGCGCCGGAGGCGGAGCCTCCTTTCGATTTAAAGTGGTTGATAACAGCCGTGATTACTTCTCCGGAAGCATTTAAGCGGAAAGTTTGGGCTAAAGGCGGCCGGTTGTGCACCGCATTTACATCGGCAAGTGCGGCTCCCACGGGCGTAACCACGCCGGGTTTGTAGATAAACGCTACCTTAATGGCATCGGTACCGGTACCGCCATTACCGGGGTCGCGGATGTAATCGTAAGTGCCGGGGCTGGTAGCTGCGTTTAAGCCGTTTACTAAATCCGCAATTGCTGAAGTTGAACCGTCATTGTCGTTTTCAATCTCCAGCAATCCCACTATATCGGCATTTAAACCTTTAATGGCCGCCACAATTTTGGTACGCTGGCGTGCAAATTCTAATGCCGTGTTCGCTCCCCGTTCTGTAGGAAACCCGCCGCCATTACCATCGCCGTTAAAATAATTTAAAACGTTAAAGCTGGCAACTTTTACGTTAGCGGCACCCACGCTTGGAGGAGTTAAGGGCCGTGGCGCGTAAGTAAAGGAGGGCGTTTGGGTAGGCTGAAGCCGGTATACGCCAAAATCGTAATTGATAACCCCGGTTAAATTATTTACCGTGCTGCCGACGCGCAGAGTAAAATCAGAGCCTAAATAGGGTACAGTACCCGGATTTTGCACGCTGCTGGCATCATCTAACAAAATAGTGGCGCGGTTGTGTAAATTTTGCTGCGCGGTAACGGCCGCTTTATTGTTTTCGTTATTTGCGACACCAGTAGCCGGGTTATCCGTAGGGTCGATGAAGTTGGTGGGGTTATACAAACGGCCGTCTGCTTCCGCGAACGGGTAATCTAAATCTGCGGATAGTAATACTTCGCCATAACGAGCCAGGGTAAAGTTTTCCGTTACCGTTAATTTTTGCGGAATTGTAACCAGCATGCCTTCGTATTGTTCTAAAGCGGTAGAGTTGCTTGCCGGCAGATTAACTGTGGCAGGTGTTACGCTGGCATTGCCATTGATCGAAATGTTGGTTATGGAACGAATTTGCGTTTGCTCGAAAGTTTCGGCTACCGTACCGGTTACCTGCACCACCTGCCCCACGGCTACCTCCACGCTGTTAGGAGCATATATAAAAATACCATCGGACGTGGCCGTATTGTTATCGCCCAGAATATCTTGGATAAAAAAGCCGTTCAGGCCCGTATTGCCTTGGTAATCTGCCACCACTACCCCGGAAGTAGTTACAACTGATCCAACCAAGAAACTAGCGGCTTCGCTGCCTTGAATGGTATAAATGGACGTGATAGCCGTACCGTCGTCGTTGGTGATGGTGCCGGTAGCCGTAAGGCTGCCCGGCGAAGCACCCTTAATATTGGTAATATTTACCGCAAAGGTTTCATCAGACTCTAACTGTGTATCACCAGCTACTGGTACCAAGAACGTATAGGTAGTATTACCCGCCGGTATAGTTTGGTTCGTTAAAGTTGTAGTGGTGTAATCGCTGCCAGCAGTGGCAGAACCATCGGCGGTAGCTATATCAAACGTAACCGCTCCAGCGGTCGGTTTGGAAAGAGTGACGGTAAAACTAAAATTAGTAATTCCGCTATTTCCTTCGGATTGGGTAACACTGGCCACCGATAGAGTTGGGTTTTGAGAATTACTTACCTGGTGTTGGCCTAATCCATCAAAAGTGTCCGTGGCAAAACCATCAAACTGGTCAGCAGGCTCAAATGCATCATTCCCAATTGGGTCACCGCTATTTACCGCCGATTTTCGGCGCAAGGTGTTATCGGCGGTGGAGGTTAAACCGGACCCCCATTCGGTACCTGGATCTACGCCAATCTGGCCGATAACATCCAAAATAGTTCCGGTAGCGCCCCCTTTGCGAAGCACAATCGCATCATCGCCATTAAAAAGACCTGCCCCGGTAGCCTGGTCGGCTTGCGCCAGTATTGTAGCGTTAGCGCTGGAGGAGGCAAATACAAATACATCATTATTTGCTACCGTACCAGTAAGGGTAAAGGTAGTTGGCGTAGTACCGCCATTAAAATACATTTGAATAACATAGCCAGTGGCGGCTAAATCAATGGCGCTCCCCGTTCCGTTGTAAATCTCTAAGGCTTTATTATTGCTGGAGCCTTCTATGTATTCCGAAAAAAATAAATCGGTCTGTGCCCATGCCTTGCCACTCATCAAAGTGAAAAGCAGCAGCAAAAATTTAAAAAAATGAGGTAGTTTTTGTTTCATGATACAAGATTGTCATTCAGAAGGTTTGTAAGGATAAAAGCATTTTTAACTAAAGGAATCCGTTAATCTGT
Organism: Adhaeribacter pallidiroseus; assembly: GCF_003340495.1. Lineage (NCBI taxonomy): Bacteria > Pseudomonadati > Bacteroidota > Cytophagia > Cytophagales > Hymenobacteraceae > Adhaeribacter > Adhaeribacter pallidiroseus. Next base: position 539,282 of record NZ_QASA01000001.1, on the reverse strand, counting down.
GGGCGGTTTAATCTTTAGGCAAGCCTGTAACCAGTTACAACAAGGCTTATCCGGAAATTTTAGTGGATGCACAAAAAAGGCAGAGCAAGGAATAAGTAATTTTCATCAAAATTTTAAAAATTTAAACTTATAAGCGATGTAGATAACAGATGCCATTAGAACAATCAGCAACTATTATGTAAAAATTAAAGCAAGCAGAACAAGTTTCTGTTTATTTTAATCTTTACAAGGTTACTTCGGCAAAGTAAGCACAATCCGCAAAGAAGAGCTCCTGCCGTTAGATTACTAAATTGTTACTTTTCCTTTAATGCCATACGACCAGAAAGGAAAATGACTATTTAAATAGAGCGTGTTTAAGAATATACCAACTAACAAAACACATCCTTATCTTTTAGCTATGAGGCTCTTAGCATCTTCTGCCAACAGACTAATCCTTAGTTTCTCCTTCTGCTTAAGCTGAAATTCTATTTTTTAAATTTTTATCTTGCTAGCTGCTTTTTAGTAGTCAGCGTCAGCTACTTATTTACGGGTAAGTCGAATAACTTAACAATTTGATGATGAATTGTTTACTATTTCTTAACACACTACATTCAACTTAGCCTATTCTAACTTACTACGCAATGTTTACACTATGAGAAAAAATTTATTCATTACGCTTTATGGGCTATTATTATTCTTTTTAGGAGTTACTGGCCCAACTTCCTTACTGGCAATGCAGCCAAGCCCAATGCCTCAGATTTCTTTTAAAGACGAGTATTTGTCAGTAAAAGAAACGAAAGGTTCGGTGCAGATAACCTTGTTACTACAAAATCCGGGCGTTGCCAGCGTGGACCTGGTACTAAAAGGAGCGCCTTTTAGCACTACCGATGCCACTGACGTCAATTTTACCAGGCAAACCCTGCATTTTACCAGTAACAGTAACGCTACGCAAACTATTACGATCCCGTTGCGCAACGATGCCATTCGGGAAATGGATGAATATTTTGTATTGAGCCTCGAAAATTTAAAAAATATCAGCTTAGCGGGGAAACCATACCTGACGGTTTACATTAAAGACAACGAAAGGCAAGGGCCCCATGCCAGCAAAGAGTTAGAGTTAGAATACATCAGCAGCTTTAAGCCTAACTCCACCGAAGGCAGCACCACCGAAATTGTGGTACACGACCCGGCCACCCAGCGCTTGTTTATGACCAGTGCCATCCAGAACCGTTTAGATATTGCCGACTTTTCGAATCCGGCCGCTGTTAAGTTGATTAAATCTATTGATATGACTCCTTACGGAGGGATTACGAGCGTGGCGGTGAAAAACGGAGTAGTAGCGGTAGCTAGCCCTAATGCCGACGAACAGAAAAACGGATCGGTCGTATTTTTTAGCACTAACGGGGATTTTAAGCAAAAAGTAACGGTTGGGGCCTTACCCGATATGATTACCTTTACACCCGATGGCAAAAAAATCTTAACTGCCAACGAAGGCCAACCCAACGACGAATACACGGTTGACCCAGAAGGATCGATTAGCATCATTGATATCAGCGGTGGTTTGGCCGGTGTAAATCAAAGTAAAGTGAACACGCTTTTATTTACGGGTTTTAACGCCAAAGAAGCAAGTTTATTGGCGGCTGGGGTACGCAAAACCAAAGCTACCAGCACCTTATCCCGCGATTTTGAGCCAGAATACGTTACCGTGGCCGCCGATTCTAAAAAAGCCTGGGTTACTTTGCAGGAAAATAACGCCATGGCCGAAATAAACCTGGAAAACAAAACCATTACTTCGGTTTGGGCTTTCGGCACCAAAGATTTTAGCCTGTTCGGCAATGGATTCGATGCCTCAGATAAGAGCAAGGAAGTACATTTGGCCAATTACCCGGTTAAATCGTTTTACCTGCCCGATGCCGTGGCAAATTTTAAAATTAATAATAAAACCTACCTGGTTACGGCCAACGAAGGCGACGAAAAAGAATACGAAGGCCTGAACGAACGCACTACCGTGGGCGATGTGGTACTGGACCCCGTAAAATTTCCGAATGCCGCTGAGTTGCAACAAGATTATAATCTGGGTCGCTTACGTATTACCAATTTGCAAGGCGACCCTGATAATGATGGCGACCAAGATGAACTCTACATGGTGGGTGCCCGGTCTTTTTCGATCTGGGATGCTGCTACCAAAACCTTAGTGTACGACAGCAAAGATAATTTTGAGTTTATCACCGCCACCGACCCCAGCGTAGCGCCAATTTTTAACGCCGATAACGAAGATAATGATTTTAAAGGCCGCAGCCGCGCCAAGGGTCCGGAGCCGGAAGGTATAACAATAGCCACCATCAAAAATAAAACCTACGCTTTTATTACCCTGGAACGCATTGGTGGGGTTATGGTTTACGACGTTACCAATCCGAATAAAGTTAAATTTATAGATTACAAAAACAACCGCAGCTTAACAGAGTTTGCCGGCGATCATGGACCGGAAGGAATTATTTACATCTCGGAACAGGATAGCCCGGATCAGAAAAATTACATTGCCGTAGCCAACGAGATTAGCGGTACCATAATCCTTTATGGCTTAAAGGAAAATCCGCCCGCCCGGACCTTAGTTTCTTTTGCGCCGCAAAAAGGTTTACCGGGGGTTACCGTTACGCTCACCGATAAAGGCTTAGGCACTACTACCCAGGTTTTATTTAACGGCCAAGAGGCAAAATTTAAAATTTTGAGCGATACGGAGGTACTAGCCACCGTACCAGCCAGTGCTACCACCGGGCCAATAACTCTAAAAACGGCTGGAGGAACGGTGGTCAGCAGCAAAGACTTTACGGTGTTACAACCCACCATGAGCTTTTTTGCGCCCGAGTTTGGTGCAGTTGGCTCCAAGGTGGTGCTTTGGGGCGAACACCTGGGCACTACGCAGGAAGTATACTTTAACGGCGTAAAAGCCGCTGATTTTAACGTGTACTTTGGAGCGCTGGTAATTGCCGAAGTACCCGAAAACGCCACTTCGGGTAAAATAAGCGTGCTGTTAGCGGGCGGCGGCAAAGCCACTTCTGATGCTGATTTTATCGTTGTTCCGGCCTTTACCGATCCAGTGGTTGCTAGTTCCGAGCCGGAAAAATCCATACAAGAAAATAATAGTATTGCTACCAAACCAATTGCTTTTCCTAATCCTTTTTCGGGTGCCTTGACTATTCAGGTACAAGTAACCCAACAGGCGGCGGTTACTATCAGCATCTACTCCAACGCTGACCAAAAAGTGAAAGAATTAGATTTTGGCATGTTAAAAGCCGGTCAGCATCGCCTATCTTGGGACGGCACGGACACGAATCAGGCACCCGTAAAACCCGGTTTATACTTGTACCAAGTGCATCAAAATAATCAGGTACAAACCGGCCGTATACTTAAGGGCGGCTCGTTGTAAATACTTTAAACGCCTAAAATTGTAATTACTTTCTTCTTTTTTAACTAGCGGCCCGGTAAGTATTTTCCTGTTGAGGCACTATTTACCGGGCTTTTTATATTTTTGCTTGCCTCATTAAAAATGCTGAATTAAAAATTAGAATTAATTTTTTTTGATTAAGTAAGTGGCCCCAAATAGATGGTGTTACTAGTTCTTTTTTCTATGTTATTCTGGAAGAATCTTGGGAGTAGCAAGTACTAGCAGCTGATGAAATCAGAAGTATGTAAGGGGTAGAGAGGAAATAAACTTATTTCTATTTCTACTCTTACCCCTTCGTTGCCAGAAAACACTTCCACAATAACAACCCTATGGTATCCTTTATATTTGTCCGGTTACTAACTTCTTCCATCAAACTTAATCGAATCATTTATACGGGAGAAGCACAACCAGATTCTTACTTTTCACATTTAGCTTTAGAAAGCACGAGTAAAATAGGTTGCGTTTGATCGTTTATCTTAATTTATAAAGAAAGAACTACCGGCAATAAAAGAAAAAAACAGCCGCGTGAAGAAAAAGCTCGCCTTATTTGTTGATTTTCCATATAAAAATAAAAACGCCTGCTCATACTTACAGGCGTTTTTTTTAAATTTTACTAATCCACGGAGCCTGTTAGGCTTAAACTGACTTTAACCACTCCCGGGCTACCGGTAATGAATGAAAAGTATTAATATGATTCCTAATAGCCAGGTTGGTTGCCTCCAACGTTTGCTCAGTAGAGTACTGACTATACGGATTAGGTGATAGCACCCAGGCCAAATATTGTAAACCGGCTTCGGCAAGTTGCGGCAATAATTCTTCTGCCAAGTAATGGCAAGCATCTAACCAAGGACCTTTTACTTGATAATTATTATTTAATATTTTAGCACACTGCTTTTCTTTTAAAAACTGCAGAATATGCTGGCCACCTTTACGAACGGTATATAAGTGCTGAGGCCCCATCCATTCCACGTAGAGCCATTGATATTTAGCTTCGTACCAAATTTTAATAAAATCAGAACAAAATAATAAATCCGGAGATATTCGGGTATTACTACCACGGATAGTATCTAATAAAACAACCATAAGCGTAGATTTAGAGCGTAGTTATACAAGAAAGATACGTATTGATACTATTAAAAAAAATCTTTGTTCTAAAATAACCATAATTTTTCTAAGATAAAGTCTACAATCTATTTCATATTGCTATTAAAATAAGATATTTGATTGCCGCAGCGCATCTCACATAAAGCTTTATTAGGTCATAAGTGTTTATAAATTAGCTATTTATAGAGCAACACCAATTAATAAGAAGTACTTAGAATGGTAAGGGACACCTTACTGCCAGCAAAAAAGGCGTTTATCTACTAACTAAACCAATCAAATTTAGAATTTTACTATATTCTGCTTGGTTCAGATCCTGAAACGCTACTTTGCTTCGCATAAAAAATCCCCACTATGGTGTGTGGTACCATAATGGGGAAACAATTAAGTAATTTTTTAAATATTAACGTTGCAACAATACTTTTTGTTGGTAGGTTTTGGTTGGAGTGGTCAGGCGTATAAAATACATGCCGGCGGTTGCTTTTTGGGCAGGTTGCCAGGTATGCGTATACGGTTCCATAGCCCGGGCTTCGCCCTGGTAAAGCGTAGTTACCAATTGTCCTAAACTATTATATAATTGCACAACAATCGGCTCGGTTTGTTCTAAAGCAAAGCGTACCGTTATCTGGTCGGTAAAAGGATTTGGGTAAGCTATTAAACCAGTGTTCCAGGCTTGCTCCGGATTACCCAAACGCGCAATGGCGGAAGGGGAAACCTCACTCGCGCGGGCGATACTGCTGCCACTGGGTATGTTAGCATTTATTTTAATTAACCAGAAGTCGCTGCTGCCCCGGCTACTTTGCGTTTTATCACCGCTTATACCCGAATCCGAACGCCCGCATAGTAAATAATCATTATCCGAGGTAATAAGCACATTACGAAGCTCTTCTGCCCCACTGCCACCAAAACGTTTATCCCATTGCTTGGTGCCATCGGCGGTTGTTTTCACTACCCAGTAATCCGTGCCTCCCTGGTTGTTCTGGCTTTTATCACCCGTAGCTCCCGAGGCTGATTTACCAGTCAGCAAAAAGCCCCCGTCTGAGGTGCGAACAACCGAACGGAGCTCATCGTCACCGGTACCACCCAGGCGTTTATCCCAAATTTTAGCCCCGTTGTTATTCAATTTAAGTAACCAAAAATCTTTCCCGCCCTGGCTAGATTGACTTTTATCGCCATCGTTACCCGAGACACTACAACCAGCAATTAAAAATTCGGCGTTTGGTAAACTACTTATGGAGTATAAATGATCGGCCCGGCTTCCGCCATAGCGCTTATCCCAAAGTTTTTTACCGTCTTTATCGGTGCGCACCAGCCAGAAATCTTCTCCTCCTTGGCTGGCCTGACTCTTATCACCGCTTTGCCCCGACAGGGAAGCACCTCCTAGTAAGAAGCCATTATCACTGGTAAGGATAAAGTTTTCCAGGCTGTCTGCCATATTGCCACCGTACCGTTGATCCCAGATTTTACCGCCGGCGCTATTTATTTTTACCAGCCAATAATCAAGACCGCCTTGGCTGTCCTGGCTTTTATCGCCGCCTGCCGGCGAATCACTGTATCCTCCCAGAAGATATTCGCCGGTAGAGAGCTGCATGACTTTCTTGAGTTCATCGTAACCAGAACCACCATAACGTTTATCCCATTGCTTGGCACCCGAACCCGAAATTTTGACAATCCAATAATCCCGGTTGCCGCGGCTGCTCTGGCTTTTGTCACGGCTTAAACCAGATTCAGAACTACCAGCCAGTAGATAACCGCCATCTTGCGTTTGAATAACCCGGTTTAAATAATCCTGCCCGGTACCACCGTACCGCTGATCCCAGATTTTATTACCTAATGCGTCTGTCTTTAGTACCCAGTAATCATTACTGCCCCTACTGGCCTGGCTTTTATCCCCACTTACGCCGGAGCCCGAATAACCCGCTAAAAGATAGCCGCCATCGGTGGTTTTAATGGTTTCGGCTAACCCCTCTGACCCGGAACCCCCGTAGCGTACATCCCATTGCGAAGCTGTAGACGGATTAGCGATTGTAATGGTATAATCCTCTGTTTCGCCATAGTCAAATTCGGAGCAAAAATCAGTGCTAGTAACCCGCTCATAATAACGCGCCCGCACCCGCAACCGCCGTTGCCCCAGTACGGCATTCTTGGGAATAGTGACTTTGCCCGTATAAGTTTCGTTTACTATGGCTGAAGGGGATTGGTAAACAAATTCATCGGCATCATTAAAATCATTATCGTTGTTATAATCAATCCAAACGCCAAACCCTTCGGGGTTTTCCGGTCCAGCCTTTAAACTAATATTATAAGTCTGACCTCGATTTACCTGCGTAGTTAAAGTACCCGTTGGTGCATAAACGTTGTAAGCATTTTTCTGCCCGTTACAGCCCGAATTGCTGTTTACTAAACTGTTAAATTTAAAATCATTAATGTAATCGCTACTACAATCGCCGGTAACTACCGGCAAACAATAAGTAGCCGATAGATTACCCGAAATAGTGTATTCCCCTAAAGAACTATAATCTGATTGGGCCCCTTGTTCGCCTTTTACTCCCGCCACAAATAAATAATACGTACCCGCCGGTAGTAAGGGCGTTAAGGAAGCCATCTGGATTTTGTAATTGTAAGGAGCCGTAACCACCGTGGTACCGGCGCTGTTTTTAAGAGTGAGTAAAAGATCTAAGTTAGTGAATATAGTATCTGCGTTAATATATTCTGAGGGTGGTTTTACTTGCAGATTAATAGAACCACTATTACTCAACGTAAAAGAAAAAACATCCTGGTCGGCTTGCGTGGTAATCATTCCTTTATTCTTCTCCGCTAACACTATTCCGGTACTGGAAGCCACGAGTGGCCGGGCATTACTGCTGGAGTTACCATGATCATCGGTACGGTAAGTAAAGCCGTTCCGGGATGTAATAATCTTTAAATCATCTTCTTGATTATTCGCTTGCGGGTATTCGCCTTTGCTCCATTGCACCTGATTTTTGTAATAACCTATTCCCATAATAGGCGCCCAATTACCAAACTGTCCACCATCATAATATTCTTCAACTCTTTCATCCGCTAAGATTCTGCCGTCGTGGCTTAAGCCCAAAGTATGCCCAATTTCGTGGGAACCCGCTTCGCCAGCTGTTATAATGCCGCTATTAAATACCCAGCAAGGGGTATCGTCGCCCCAGGTAAAAGAAGTGGGCCACGCTACGCCACCTACCCCCGGATAAACAGTATCGGTAGGCGTAAATATTACCCGCATACGGCGTTTAGCCGGCGCATTTTTATAAACGGTCGGGCTAGTGGTAATATTTAGAGCAAATGGTCGGAAATCCTCACTTATTTTCTTCCAAACCGCTACTATTTCGGATTGCGATAAGTTGGCGGGCTTGGCATCAATGGTTACACTATCGTTCCAATATTTATGGGTTTCTTTTCCGCCATCAAAATCGAGGTATACTACCGCCTGGGCACCGGGTAAACTTTGCAGCTCCGGAATAGCAGCCGTAAGTGCCGAAGTTTGGCGAGGTGCTGGGGCAGTTTTACTGTTAAAGCGTTTGTAATCAAAGCAAATAGCTTTATCGATATCTATCTCTTGCAAATAAGCCTCACCGGTAGGGGTAGAAGTATACTGGTAAGCTTTTTTTTGATCTTTTAAAACAACATACCCGAATGCTTTATTCTGACTCACTTTCAGAAAGAAAGGGTTGTTTTTACCAGTACCAACAGATCCGGTAAACACTTCCTCATTAGCTAACCTGGATACTTTACGTACCGTTAGTTGCAGGACTTTTTGCCCCGGAATAGCATAATTGATTTTACTGGTTTGAGCGGCGGTTTGGGTAGCTCTAAAATTGGCTCTGTAGGCGGCTGTTACGTTAGCAACCGAACCTAAATAAATGTTCTTTTGCGTTTGGGCCAGGAGGGTTAAACTGCTCAGCAGACAGCTTAACAAACATAAAAAAGGGTAAAGAACTTTCATAATTTTAAACCACTTCCCGGTGGTACTTCGTAAACTATTCATTACTTTATGGTGCTTTTACTTACGCACGCCCGTAAAATTTATTTAAAAAATTCCGGTAAATTTCCTAAATAATTACGCAGCTAAACAGGAGAAATTGGAATACAATCACATTCTATAAGAGTATATCGGAAATGAAGGGAGTGTAAATCCGCCTGTTTCAGCAAAATCAAATGTTTATTCTTTGGTTAAAGCCGTGTGTTATTAATTTTTAGTTGTTCGTTGTTTAATTTTTTAAATTTTACTAATCTGCTAGTTCATACAAAATATACGCTCATTTCAATTTGTTCAAACTTGTTTAAGCTCATCCTTAAAAAAGAAAAGCTATTAAATGAAACGAATAAGTTGTTATTTAACAAATATACGGGTTACAGCCAGCATCTGCAATATAGGTAACTAAGTATTCCATGCGGCAAGCCAGTATTTATACGGATTAAATGTACTTCTGCGGGCAATTACAATCCCTATTGATTTTATTTTTTTCACCTGAATAAGAGGTTAAAATTCTCGTCAGCTACTGGTTGTCGGTTGGCTCGGGAATACTATTCAGGTAACTTAAAGAATAAATTTAAAAAAAGCTCCTGCAGGTAGTTAAATTTAAAAAATGGGCGCCATTTAATATACTTAAATTTATGGATTTAAGCTTTAATACGCGAAAGTTGTAGAGGAGCCTATCCGTTTTAATACTCACTTTAGCCAACTATTCCCCGACCAGATTCCGCCTTACACCTTTACCCGTTTATTATTTGCATACGCCGAAGGTAATTCTTTAAACTCTTGTTTAAAGTACTTGGTAAAATACTTGGGATTATTGAAACCTACTTCATACGCTACTTCGGCTACGGTCAGCTGGCTTTCGCTTAATAGCTGCGCAGCCCGCTTTAAACGTACCGTCCGGATAAATTCCAGGGGTGCTTTGCCGGTTAAGGCTACTAATCTTTTGTACAAATACACGCGGCTCATTCCCAACTCGCGGCTTAGTTCTTCCACCGAAAAGTCGGGGTTAGCGATGTTTTGTTCGGTAAACGCAATAGCTTTCTGAATCAGTTTTTCATCGAGCGGGGTAATCGCAATATCCTGCGGTTTTACTTCTATCTTATGCTGCAACGCCGACCGGAAAGCAGCCTGTTGGGCTATTAAATGCTTGATCCGGGAAAGCAGAATTTCAAAATTAAAAGGCTTGGTAATATAATCGCTGGCACCCGTTTCGTAACCCATTAAACGTTGTTCTTCGGTGGCATTGGCGGTTAACAAAATTACCGGAATATGAGTAGTACGGGGATCTTTTTTAATTTCCGACTTAAGGTTATGCCGTCCATTTCGGGCATTATTACATCACTTACAATTAAATCCGGTAACGTAGTAAGCGCTTGCTGCCAGCCTTGTTTGCCATTGGCTGCTTCTTCTATGTGGTAAACCATACTTAAATTATCTTTCAGGTAAAACCGAAAATCTTCGTTGTCTTCCACGAGTAAAATCAATGGTTTTTTCCGGCCGTTTTTAGAGGGTTGATTGCCTTTATCTACCAGGTTGTTGGGAGCTAACATCCGGACTTCGTTCATCGTTGGGCTACTTTCCGGTATAACCACTATTTCTTGTTGCACCACCGGCAGCATAATGGTAAAACAAGTGCCGGCCCCGGGCGAGCTTTCCATCGTAATCTGGCCCTGGTGTAGTTTCACGAATTCTTTGGTAATAGCCAGGCCAATGCCACTGCCCTGGTTTATCATGGTACCGGGTACATCGCTTTGAAAAAAGCGCCGGAATACTTTTTCCTGATCTTCTAATGGAATGCCAATGCCCGTATCTTTTACCTGAATCACCAGGTTCTTGCTTTTAGGATCGGTTGTAAAATCGGCAATGGTAACTTCTACCGCCACTTTGCCGCCTTCGGGTGTAAACTTAAAAGCATTGGAAAGCAGGTTAAAAAGAATTTTCTCCAATTTATCCTGGTCTACCTGCGTCAGCAGGTGCTCTACAGCGGCCTGAAAAGTAAGCTGGATATTTTTGGTTTCCGAAATATCGGAGAAGGAATACACTATTTCCCGGATAAAAGGAATAACATCCACCTCGGTAGGATGCAAGGCTATTTCCTGCACTTCCATCTTACGAAAGTCGAGCAACTGATTTACCAGATTAAGCAAACGCCGGGCGTTGCGGTAAACTAATTGCAATGGTTTGTTCTGGTAGCCGGTACTGTTGTTTTCTTTTAATAATCTTTCTAAGGGAGATAAAATCAACGTAAGCGGGGTGCGAAATTCGTGACTGATGTTGGTAAAAAACCGGATTTTGAGCATATCCAGCTCGTGTTGCCGGCGAGCTTCCAGGCGCTCTTGGGCTAGTTTGTATTTTAGCCGCTCCCGCCCTAACAAAATTTGCCGTGCCAGCCATAAAGCCAGTAAAATAATTAAAAAATAAAGTGCAAAGGCCCAATTGGTTTTCCAGAAGGGCGGCAAAATAGTGAGGCGCAGTGCCACGCCATTGGGGTTCCAAACCCCATCGTTATTGGCGGCTCTTACCCGGAAAGTATAACTACCCGGATCTAGATTCGTAAAAGTAACTTTGCGCACCTTATTGTCCACGGATAACCATTGCTCGTTGAAGCCCTCCAGTTTATAGGCATATTGATTTTTTTCGGGTTGCAGGAAATCGAGCGCGGCAAAAGCAATGGTAAACATGTTTTCGTGATAGCGCAGCGTTATTTCGGGCACGTGGTTAAGGGCATTGGCTAATAATACCCGGCCGCTCAGCGTATCTCCGGCCTGCACCACCTGATTAAATAGCTGAAATTCGGTAAGTACCACCACCGGCGCTTGTTTGTTTGCTTGCAGCTTACCCGGATGAAACAGATTAAAACCATTACTACCCCCAAATATTAAATCGCCAGAACGCATTTTAAGCATCGCGTTGGTATTAAAAGCTTTATCCTGCAATCCGTCTGATACATCAAAATTTTTAAATTGAAGGGTATACCCGGAAAAAGTAGGCGCTTGCCGGACAGTTACATTAGAAATACCGTTCTGGGTAGATAACCACAGGGTATGCTGGTTATCTTCTACAATTCCCTGAATGGAATTATCGGGGAGGCCATTTTCTTGCCGGAAACTGTAAAATTTATTTTTACCCGGATCAAAAATATTTAAACCTTCGTTTGTCCCGATCCACAGAAGCCCCCGACTATCTTCCAGAACAGTAATAACGTTGTTATTGCTTAATCCCTGCGGATCGTTATTGTTGTTAACGTACTGCGTAAACTTACCGGATTTACGATCCAGCTTATCAATGCCGTAAGCGGTGCCCACCCACAAGTTACCCGCTTTGTCTTCGGTGATGGACGAAATATAATTGGAATGAACCGAACCGGGTTCATAAGCCCGGTAGTGGCGAAATTGCTGCGTTTGCCGGTCCAGCACATCTAAGCCCCCGCCCAGCGTACCTACCCATAAATTTTGCTGCGAATCTTCGAAAATTTCCCAAACCCGATCATCCGCAATACTGCGGGGATCTTTTGGATTATGCCGGTAATGCGTAAAAGTTTTACCATCAAATTTATTCAGCCCCCCGTAATAAGTACCAATCCACAGGTTTTGTTGTTTATCCAGGTATAATCCGACAATGATATCATTACTCAGGCTGTTCTTGTTCTGCGGATCGTGGGTAAATTGCTGATAGCGGTTAGTAGCCCGGTTAAAGTAGAGCAAACCACCCCCGTTGGTACCAATGTAAATATTACCCTGCGCATCTTCTACAAACCGGTTCACATCGTTAAAAGGCAAACTACCCGGATTGGAAGCCTGGTGGCGGTATACCGGAAATTTAATGCTGTTGGGGTGATAATAACTTATTCCGGCCTTAAAAGTACCCACCCACATAATTCCGGCCCGATCGCGGTACAGCGCGTAAATGCTATTTTGGCTGATGCTTTGCTCCTCATCCAGGTTTTGCAGGAGATAGTCGACGGTTTTAGTGGCTTTATCAATCACGTTAATGCCGCCATGATCGGTGCCTACCCAAATTTTACCGTTTGGTTCCTGCACCACACTCCGCACCAAGTCGTTATTTAACTTTAAGGCCGGAGCATTGCGGTAATAATGGCTAAATACCTGTTCTTGCGCGTTCAGGTAAAATAAACCATTGGGTGTTTCTTCTCCGTAAATCCACAAGTCGCCGGAGTTATCGGCAAATAATTTAAATTTTTGCGGGGAGGCAGCTATTTGGGATTGTAAATAGTTGGATGTAAATAGAACCTGTCCGTTTTTGCTGTCGCGTTTTTCTAAAATGCCGTCGGTGTAAATGAGCCAGATATGGCCGGTTGCATCTGCAGCTATATCGGCTAGTTGGTTGGAATGAAGAGCAGGTCCGGTTTTTAGCCGGTCTGTATATACCTGGGTTTGCTGGGTAGCGGTATTGTAACAAAACAAACCTTTGGTTTGGTGCACGAACCAAAAATTACCAGCCTTATCCTTTACCACCTGCGTAATAGCCGAATCCGGTAGAGCGTATTTTTGTACTAACCGGGTTGAATGCGGGTAAAAAGATTCGGTTAACGGATTATAAATGCTTAAACCTGCTCGGGTAAAAACCCACAATTTTTGTTCGGGCCCTTCTTGAAAAGCCAGAATGTAGTTGCTGCGCAGCGAGGTATTATCCCGGATATCGTGTCGGAAAGTTTTAAAAGTGTTGCCATCGTAACGGTTCAAGCCCGTCATAGTGCCAAACCACATAAATCCCTGACTATCCTGTAGAATACAATTTATCTGGTTATTCGATAAACCTTTATCATTGCCTACCCGAACAAATTTGTAGCGGTTTGGCTGGGCAGACAACCCTGAAAAAGTAAAAGTTAGAAATATAAAGGCTAGAAAAATCCTAAAATTCATTCTGAGTGTACGCAGGCCATCGAGGTTGGGATTTCGTGGAATTACCTTTAAACAATTTCTTTCCCGCAACACTGTATTCCTGTAAGTATACATGAAACGTTAATCCTGGTGAGAAAGTGCGCGGGCTTGTTTTATCATTTATGGAAGATGCCTAGTAGCGCTATGTAACCGGTAAGAACGGACCGCAATCAGATTTTTTTTAATTTTTCGTATTCCTGGCGGGAAATTTTGAACACCGTACCATGGCGTACGCCAGCCGGAAAATGGATTTTTTCAGAAATATCGGTCCAGTTTTTTAAATCCGGCGAAGTAACGGCGCCCATTTTTCCTTCGGTGTATTTATCAAAGTAAACAATCCAGTTGTTGCCCATTTTTAGTGCGGTGGGACCTTCGGCCCAATATTTACCGGTAATGGGTGGTCCGGCCACACTATAAGGGCCGGTCAAGTTTTGGCTTTCAGCAATCCGGAGATTTTTTTGGGGCGGTTCCCGGGTTTCATCTTTCAAAAACAGCAGGTAGCGGTTTTTATCCGGTACTATGGTGGCATCGATTACGTTAAAGCCGGGCTCGTATAACAATTTAGTGGGGCTAAATTTTTTAAAATCCGGGGTGGTGGTGTAATACATCCGGTGGTTATAACCGTTTTCTTCTTTCGATTGCGTTTCCGGATACAAGCCCGTAATGGTAGTGGCCCAGTAAATAAGATAGCTCTTCTGCTTTGGATCGTAAGTTATTTCGGGGGCCCAGCTGTTGCGGGCGCCGGCTTCGTGCTCCATTACCGGAATATACTGCTGCGCCGACCAATGAATCAGATCCGGGGAATTAGCATAACCGATTCCTTTGGCATTCCAGCTTACCGTCCAGACCAGGTGGTACAAGTTATCCGGTCCTTTTACAATGCAGGGGTCGCGCAGGAGTTTATCTTGGCTAACCTGCGGTTTTAAAAATATACTGTCATTTTTTAACGTTTCCCAATGTAAGCCGTCGGTACTGGCGGCCAGGTGCAAGCCGTCACCGTTGCCTTTAAAATAAGCAAAAAGCAGCACCTCGTTTTTACCTGGTGCCTGCGCGTGGGTTACCACGGGAAAGGCTATAAACAAAGTAAAAATAAATAACCGGGCTAGGTTTTGAGGATTATAGAAGACGGCCATGGTGCAGGTTTCTGGTTTATCCCTGAAATATACTTTATTTTTCAGATTCGTCCCGCAATAAAGCACCAACCGTTTTGCGTAGCGAAGTTGCCGTTACCCGTTTTAAATGGAGCTAAAATCAGTAATTCAGCATTATAAGCCTTAAATTAGCCAGCCACAAGAGCGCAAACCCATTTTTTAATTTTTTACTCCGAAAGGCAATTCAGTTCAGGTAAATTTTGCCCCTGCATTAACTTTATTGTACTTCAGCCAGAGCCGGCCCATTTGTTTTGGATTTTACTTTATTTACCACCCACGCGCCTACCTGCAAACCTTGTTTCCGGCCATTATCAATGGCGTCGCGGAAATGGATGCCACCGTAAAAACGCGAAATACCCGCTTCTTCGGCCGCTTGCTGAAAGGATTTAAACTGGCGGGCCGGCAAACCAAAACGTACTTCCACAGTATCGGTGTACTTAAAATTATCGCCCAAATAATGCGTGAGCACCACAGCCGCCGCCGACGAAATAGTAGAGTGACCGCTTAAATACTCCGGGAAAGGCGGCGTTTGCAGCAGCGGTTTCCACCGTGGATCCAGGTATTTGCGAATTGCGGTTTCCGGCCGAATGCGGTTGCTGCGAAATTTCTCGTCCCAGCACGCAATAAAGCCATCCATCAACGAAATGGAAACCAGCGTATTTATTTGCATGGCTTCGGCAAAAGAAACTTTGGCTTGCTGACACGCAATACCCGTAATGCCCAACCAGTGCGCCCCCGGCGATATTTTTTTCATCCCTACCAGCATGTGCCCGTTATCCTGTAAGGCAAACGGATTACAATCCCAGAAAGCGGCAATTGCCTGATGTTCTTTTGGTAAGCGCACGCCTTCCTGGTAACTCTCCTGCATGAGTTGGTAAAACCCGGAAGATTTTTCTTTGGAGAAAGCCACGGGAGGTGCCGGTTTAAACTGTATGCAGGTATCTAGGGTAAAGGCGCGCACGGTATTAAAATACGGTTCTACCGGGGCAAAATAGCCGGGCGGGGTCGGGTACCAGGTGCCTTCCTGGTTGGTGGGGGTATAACGCGGATAATTACTGATGCGGTTGTACTTATCGGCTTTGGCGTAGGCCAGTATGTTTTTACTAATGGCTTGGGCGTAGGTTAAGGAAGCCGTAATTACTTCGTCCGAAATACCTTCGCGGCGGCAGGAATCTAAAAATTGCTGTTCATACTTTTCCAGTAAGGGACCCGAAGGCTGCATTTTTTTAGCTGTTTCCATCATAGCCAGCAAAGTACTTAATTGGTAAGCATAACCCGAAACAGCTGGCTTCTCAATTTGGGGATATTTATTTAAAATACCGTGCATGCTTTTACTCGTGGAATTATTTTGGGCTACCACTTCGTACCCCGCTAAACAGGCATAAGAAAAAAAACGGGAAGCCAGCGGCGGATTGGTGACATCGTGCACCATTATATCCGTCATTTGGGCCAATACCTGACTGATCTGCTGACTACTGAACTGAACTTCTGATTTTTTGGGCGTACAGCTAACAACTACCAGCAGCGTGACCAAAAAATTTAAAAATTGCTTCATGAGGGTTATTATTTCCATTTATATGCTTTCACCGGTTGCTGATTGATCCCAACCAGCAAGAGATTATTCACGGACAAAATGCTTCGTACGTCGCCTTTTAGTTGCAAACCTGCTTTTGGCTGGGGCACGTACGTAAATTTTCCCTGGCCATTGCCTTGCAGCAGCACACCGTAGTTAGCGTCGGCTTTCCCAAAGCGTAAGCGGGCCTGGTTCTGGTTGCCGGCCAGCAGCACATCTACCTTGCCGTCGTGGTTATAATCCAAAACACTTAGCGCCTGCACCGGCGCATATTGCGCTTCCAAGGGTAATGCTACCGGTTGCAATTTATGCTGACTCGCACTGAGAAACAAACTTGTGCTGAAACAGTTAGCCGACAACTTTTTCGCTCCCCGGAGTTCCTCCGGTGTAAAGATATCTTTTAATCCGGCATCGGCGTAGCTTTTGTAATCCGGAAACCGGGTACGCATCACGCTTATCTGGTCCAGCAATTCATCGCGACTAACGTACGGGTAACTTTTGCCTTGCATATACAAGCACAAAATAGGATCTACGGAACCATTATCGTCGAAATCTTTAAAAATTAACGTAGCGGGTTGTTTATCGCTGGCCTTACATTGGCTGTTCAGGCCTAAATTACCAATGAGCAGATCGGGCTGCTGGTCCTGGTTAAAATCACCGACCAGCAGTTTGTTCCACCAGCCCCGGCACGACTTAAAAAAGTACGCAGAAGTATTTTCGATTAGTTTGTTATTGGTATTGCTGAATACGGTTATGGGCATCCACTCGCCCACTAGTACCAATTCTGATTTTTTATCCTGATTTAAATCCACCCAAGCGGCATCGGTAACTAAACCCACACGCTCCAGTTGTGGCGCTATTTCTTTGGTAGCATCGCGGAATTGCCCCTGGCCGTTGTTAAGTAATATATAACTGCGGGGCGCTTCGGGGTAACGACCCGGAATAACCCGGCCGCCCACAAATAAATCCAGAGCGCCATCGTGGTTAATATCCTGGGCGCGCACACAGCTCGAACTGGTGCGCATGTCGGGTAAGGCATTTTGGCTTTTTTTAAAATTTCCCTGCCCGTCGCCTAAATAAAGCCGGTCCTGGAGCAAAGGATCATCGGGAGTAAAATTACCGTAGCCCCCACTGCACACGTACAAATCCAGTTTTTTATCCTGGTTTACATCCACGAACAAAGCATCTACATCATCGCTGTTTTTATCGGTTGTTATATCGGGGTTAGCTTTGGGCTTAAACGAACCATTTTTTTGTTGTAAATAAACTTGACTCGCCTGGCCGGCGCTGCCGCCCGCAAAAATATCTTCTAAGCCATCCTGGTTTACATCGGCTTTTATTAAACAAGGCCCATCGAAAGACAATGGATTAACCAGAAGCGGTTGCCGTTTAAAATCGTTTATTGCTGTAGCCTGGTGGGTAAAGGCCAGCGAAGATTTAATAGGTAAAAAAACGGGAATAATATTTTGCCGGATGGGCTGTACCGCTTCAACGGCTGCCGATTCTTTTAAAGTGATTACCTGATCGGTTTTTATATTCCGGAGGATTTGTTGCTTACTGCTTGGCCAGATTACCCGTACCGAATCCGCGAAGGTGCTAATTCCTAAACCCAGGTGCAGCACCGGCGACACGCTCGATTGATAACCGCGCGAAGGCATTTGCTCCAGGTATTGCTGTTTTCCTTGGGCATACACCCAGATTTTACTTCCTATACCAGCCGTGTTCTTACCGGCTCCTTGCAGTTTTACTTGTAGGTAATGGTTTTTTTTAAAATTATTACTCTGATTCTGATAAATAAAAGCCGGTTGATTTATATTGTTGATTACTAAATCTAAATCACCATCATTATCCAGATCGGCGTAAGCGGCGCCATTGCTGTTAGAAGGTTGGGTAATGCCCCAATCCTTACCGCGATTCCGGAACTGCGTTCCTCCGGTATTCTGAAATACATAATTTATTACGTTGGAAGAAGGCATGCTTTTAACCAAAGCCATCATTTCCGGCTCGCTGATGTTATTGCCTTTCAGTTGCAGGTAACCACCCCGGTACTTCAGAAAATCCATGTTGGTAAAATCGCGCAGAAATCCGTTGGTAATGTATACATCTTTCCAACCATCATTGTCGTAATCGGCAATTAACGGCGCCCAACTCCAGTCGGTGTTCGAAAGGCCACTCAGCTGCCCTACTTCGCTAAAGGTACCATCGCCGTTATTTACCTGCAGCATGTTGCGCATATACTGGTAGTGCAGGCCCGAACGCGTATTAATTTCAAATTTTTCGTAATTATCCGGGGCAAATAACAGTTTCTGCCGTTTATTGTCTTCCGGTAGCATGTCCAGGGTTAAAATGTCCGGGCGGGCATCGTTGTTAATATCCGCTACTTCGTTGCCCATGGAGTAAATAGGGATATGCCCGATGCCGGCTTTTAATTTATTGGTAAACGTACCGTTGCCATTATTGTAATACAGGTAATCGGGGGCGGAGTAATCGTTGGAAATGTAAATATCCGGCCAACCATCGCTGTTGATATCGGCAATACCCACTCCTAAACCATACGACAAACCCGACTTAGCTAAACCGGCGCGGTCGGATACATCTTTAAAATGGCCCTGGTTATTTTGGTAGAGCTTCACCCGCATGTTCGGCTCTGGTTTTTTTAAAATTTCGGCAATGCTTACTTCGTCCAGGTTGTTAAATATCCGCGGATTATGATTCAGCAGCAACAGGTCCAGGTCGTTATCGCGGTCGTAATCAAAGAAACTGGCATGGGTGCTGTAGGCCGAATCGGCTAAGCCGTACTGCCGGGCCTGGTCCAGAAATTGCGGGTGGCCTTGTTTAGTAACGCCCTGATTGATAAATAACTGATTTACCCGGGCTTCGGCAGGCAGGTGCCCCGAATAACAAACGTAAATATCCAACAAGTTATCGCCGTTTACATCCACCATGGTTACCCCGGTTTTCCAGGCGTTCAGGCGCCCGATCACGCCCGCGTACTCGGCCACTTCGGTAAACTGCATATTGCCTTGGTTCAAGTACAAACGGTTAGGCGTCATGTTGCCGGTAAAGTAGATATCTTCCCGGCCATCGTTGTTGACATCGCCCACGGCAACTCCCCCGCCGTTATAAAAATACTGGTACATGAGCACGTTGCCGTACATGCTTTCGGTGAGGGTATTAATAAAATTTACCTTGGTTTGTGCCGGCGATAATAAGGTAAACAAAGCATTCGGTGAGTTAGCTTCCGGCTGAGTTACCGGGAGTTTTTTCTCCGCTTTTTTACACCCACCCCATAAACTAAATCCGATAATCAGCAATAAAAACGCACAACGGCTTCGCAAAGCATTCAATAATTTAAATTTTAAAAAAGCACTAAGCTCTTACCTTTTAAAATACTTTTTCCCAGGAATTAATTCCCGGTTGGCTTTATATAAAAAGCCCTTGATCTACTTGTAAACCAAGGGCTTTTTTTAAAAATAGGCAACCTGCATCTGGCTACTTAACGGAAGCCGTGGCACCTACCTGATTTTGCAAAGCTTCTATAGCCGAGGCCAGATACACAAACGGCGAATTCCAGTTAATAGCTATTTCATTGGAAGCATACGAACAATCCTGGTCCAGGTATACTTCGTCGGGGGAAGTGGCGGTGTAACCGGGGCATTTATCTTGTTCTTTGGCGCGGGCGTTGGTACCACCGGAAAGCAATCCTGGCACCGGTTCAACAATGCCGTCGGCTACGGAGGGCCGATGGTGCGGGTGCATGGTTGATTTTTTACCAAAGCCGGTTAAAAACGAATAACCTACCGCATTGCGGCCGAGCAAATAATCCAGGTTACTCAGCGCGCCTTGCAGGTATTTTTTATCGTTGGTTAACTTATACGCCTGAACTAAGGCAATGCCCTGGTTAGCTGCTACGGCACTACTGCCCCAGATATAATCTCTTTCGGATTTTCCCATGACGGTACGGTAAGATCTTTCGGCCACTCCCGCTAACAACTCATCGGCGAACTGCCCGATTTGTTTTTTAATGGCGGGTAAATCTTTTTGCGCAGCAGGGGTCAGGTTTTTACTAAAGCGGGCCAAAGTGTAATAACCCAAGGTTTTTACCTGCGCCCACGAAGGCAAAGCTAGTTTTTCGGAAGTATTGATATTAGCGGCGGTATAGTAGGTATCTTTTTTGGTGGTAACGTACAGCTCGGCGCCGGCCCAGGTTAACTCATCGCTCACGTTCCGGTCGCCGTAGGTTCCGGTGGTAATTTTAGGTTCAAATTGCTTATTAATCGCTTCTTGTTCGTATAATACATTCGGATTTTTTTGCGCCCATTCCCACGCTTTTACGGCCGCTGTCAGGCAGGAATCGGATAACCCCGGCAATTCGCGGTTGTAGTTTTTATAAACGCGACTGGCCTGGGCCATAACCGCGGCAAAATCTAAAGTAGCCGCCGTACTCTTCTGAACCACATAGCGTGTTTTGACGGCTTTGTCCGGCATGATCATGCTATCAAAAGCCGGGTTGGTTAATTTGTGATAAACGCCGCCATCGTTCGGGTCTTGCATGGTCAGCATCCAGCGCAAATTCCACAATACCTCGTCCAGAATGTCGGGCACCGGATTGGTACTTTCGGGTATGTTAAGCTTCTGATTTTTAAAAAAGTCCGGAAAATCTTCGTAGGCGGCTAACAAAGTGCCCATGGTAATGCCGCTATTCACAATGTATTTATTGTAATCGCCGGCATCGTACCACCCCCGCGGCGACGAGATAACGGTATTAGCAGGCCGTTGGGCCGAAGCCGCGGAAGGATGCACCAGCACTTCGGTATCTGCTTTGGCGTGACCAGCCGGCCGGTGCCATTTACCCGCGTATTTTTCGGGCAAATTAATCGATACTCTTTGGTAGTAAAATCCTTTGAGCGAAGCGGCCGCCGCGGCTTTATGGACGTCTTTCTGAATCTGGAAAGCGTAAGAGGTGCCCATTCCCGGAATTTCAACCACGAAACGGCCATTATTTTTAAAATTACTGAAGTCCGCCACCCGGGTAGGTTTCTGCGAAAATTCATTGGGTTTGCCGGGGCTTAATTTACCCGTAAAAACAGTCTTTTTGCCATCGGCTGTTTTCACATGGAAAGTATTTTCTTTAGGCTCCCCTAATACTATGGCCAGTTTTTCGGCTTGCGGATAAAAACCTACCTGATTTAACCGGATATTCTCAGCGGAGGTTTGGGCTTGCGAGAAAAAAGGCAAACTACTTAGAGAAACAATGATGAATGATTTACGAAAGAAATGCATATAATCTTATAGTTGAGGTAGATTAGAATGAATGTAGTACCAAGTTGAAAGCTTAAAAGGCATTATTATTAATCTGCGTACCCCCAATCACCGAGCTAACTACCTTCAATTCGCGGAGAAGCAGGAAAAGAATTGATAATGCCGAAACTATTATTTTTTCCAGACTTTTATTGATTCGTTATGATTAATTACTACCAGGTACATACCCGAATTAATTCCTGCGAAAGAAACCCAGGCTTGTTTGCCGTTTAATTTTTCTTCTCTGACACAAGCCCCGAGCAAATTATAAATGGCTAAGGTTTCCATTGGTTTTTCTGATTGAATAAAAAGTTTGTCTTGGATTAAGGTTGGATAAGCTTTAAAAGAAAGCGGTTTTGGCAGTTTTTTAAAAATTCCGGTTACTATTTGTTCCTGGCGTACGTAATTTTTTAAATCCGGCATCTCGTCCAGGGTAATTACGTACGCGTGCGCAAACATTTTTTTCCATAAATCCAGCGAATTGTAGCGATTATTGCGGGTATAACTTCCGTACCAGGGCATGTACCACGACCAGGCTGCCCCATCTTTAACTAAGTTATCTACATCCGGGAAAGAACCTGCTTCACTCAGGGTTATCATTTTTTTACCACCGTAGCGGCTATTCAGGTCGCTAAATTCTAATGTCTGGGAACCATGATCGCCGTCTTTATAAATATCCCGCCCTACTATGTCTACGTACTCATCGCCCGGGTACCAATCATCGTCGTTCGGTTCGCGGGTCCATACCCAGATTAAGTTGCGCAATCCATGATAATTTACCATACGGTCGTACATTAAGCGCCACAAGGTTTTTAAAGGTGCTCCCCCTTTGGCTCCCCACCAGAACCAGCCGCCGGCGGCTTCGTGCAAGGGTCGCCAGATGACCGGTACGTTTTGATCCTGCAATTCTTTTAACAAACCAGCGGTGTAATCAATATCGGCCAGCATAGCTTTGTACTCAACAGAGTTTACATCCGATACTTTACTAATGTCGAAATCGGTTCCTTCCGGTTTTGATTGATTTTTAACGTAGAACTCTTCGGTTTTGCGGGAAGGATCCCGCCAGTGCCACATTAAAGCCGGTATACCATTACGGGTGTACCAGGTTTTAGCATCTATAACGGGTTGTTTATCATTGTACCAGGTGTAGCCCCGGCCGCTGTGCATTAAATCAATACCCAGCAATGCGGGTTCTTTACCGGTATTTTGCTTTAACCAGGTTGCTTCGTCCAGGCTATTCAGCGTCATCACGCCCGAAATAATTTTATCGCCGTAATTATCCAGCAAAAAGTCATACAAAGATTTGGCGGTCGGGGTTGGATTGGCCGTTACCAATGTTTGATTTAAATTAAACCGGTTGTTAGCACTTACTTCTTCTAACTGCAAGTAATCAATATTAATCCAGCCCCAGGATTTCAGAATTTTAATTTGGTGCTGCCCGGCAGTCAGTTTTTGCGCACCAACTAACTTTAGCGTGGAGTAAGTAGTTTGCGATAAGGCAAAATTCAACGTATTATCGTCTAAACTAAAGGTATTTATTTTACTACCGCCAGTAGAAGCCGCGTGAATAGCAATATTAAAAAATCCTTCTTTCGGCAGCGTGATCGTAAATAGCAGGTTTCCTTCGGTTTGCGCGACATAGAAACCACCCGAACAAGTAGCACAGGCCTGCTTGGTAGCTCCATCGGCTAAAGTGGCATTTTCTGCTTCGTACTTTTGGGCGTAAACCGGAGCGGAGAACAAAACCAACACGAATACACAAAGCAGGTATGGGTAAAATTTTTCCATAGTAACGCTGAACTTGGCTTGGTAATGCAGATAATTTTTAAAAATAAGGTATTCTTAACCGGTATAACAATCAGATTCAGGCTATCCACATGCTTGTTAAGGATTCCTTTAATTGTGGCAGTGAAAACTGTTAGTTTAAGAAAGAATCTGATCGAATCAGATTCACTTGGCTTTAATTACTAGCAGTTGTAGAAAGAAAAACTGCGTAATAAGTTTAGTGGATCTTTTATAAACTAAAAAGGAAGAGCGTTCTCTCTCTTCCTTTTTAGTTTAAATGAAATAGTTATTACCGTAATCCCAAATCATCTATGTAAACAGTATTCGGGTTTTCTCCGTAATTTTTGATGAAAACTTCGGTTACGCCTCCTGAAATATTACCCAATGCGGTAATGGGGATTTCGACTAGTTTATATTCCCCTAACTTTACATCAAAGGGAACATCGCTGGAAGTAGTACCCGCGGCATTCTTCACCTGAATGGCTAAGCGGCAATCTTTGGTACCTCCCCGAACATAAAGTACCAAATGCGTAAATCCACTAAACGCATCAGCTTTATTCGGATGAAGTTGTAAGGCTCCATAAGCATCGTTAAAGCTTACTTTAATCGCTTTAGAACCCCGGCTTACCTGTTCCGCATTTTCCAAATCTTGCGTACCGGTACCCCAGCCACCCCATTTTTGCCATTCGCTGCTCAAAGCTTCATCAAAAATAAACTTGGCAATGTTCGGGCCGGTATCGCCTTTTATTTGTACTTCTTTGTCTGTTAGTACATCAAAGTTACGGGTCGTGGTTAATTTTAAAGCGCCTTTTTTAGCATTTGCCGGAACAGTTACCACCATTTTAGTAGCTGATTGACTTACAAAAGAAGATGTGGCAATGCCTCCGCCAAAGGTAATTGTTTTAACCAGATCCAGGTTAGTACCGTTAATCGTTAAAGCTGCTCCGGGGTCCACGGGGGTAGGCGACACGCTGGTAATTGCGGGCAACACCAAGTTAAGTTCCTGAGTGGTAGTAACTTGTTCCATGGACGGCACCACTAACGTAAGAACGCCCTTGGTGGCATTATCCGGCACTGTAACCACCAGGTCTGTGGCGGTTTGGCTCACAAAACTGGTAACTTTTGCTTCTCCTACCGCTGTAAATATTACTTCTTTTACTAGGTCCAAATCAGTACCTGTAATAGTTAAATTCTCGCCGTGCTTTAAAGGATTGGGAGCAAGTGCGGTTACTTTGGGTAATGTAACGATCAGTTCCTGTTCTGTTTTAATTACTAATGGTTCCGTACCGCCGGTAATAAACGTAAGAATACCATTTTTGGCGTCCAGGGGCACTGTAAGGGTAAGTTCAGTAAGGGTTTGATTGACAAAAGTAGTAATGGTGTCTTTACTATCTCCAAAAATTACGCCTTCTACCCAGTTAAGTTTACTACCGGTAACCGTAATATTGGCCCCGGGTCTTGCTTCGGGAGTAACGGCGGTAATGGTAACGGGCACTTCAAAACTTAAAACCGTTTTAGAAACTACATCGCCGGCTGGGGTTTTCAACGTCACTTTTCCGGCCGTGGCCGCCTCGGGTACAACTAAAGTAATTAACTCGGACGATTGATTCACAAATTGTGCTTTTGCCACGGTTACTCCGGGTAAATCAATAGCTTCTACTTTATCCAGGTTTAAACCAATAAACTGAATCTGCTCGCCGTGTTTGGCACCGGTAGGTCCAAAACTTAATAAAGCTACTTGTCCGTTATTAGGGCTGCTTTCATCTTCATCGTCGCAGGCCGTGAGCAATCCGAGAGACAGCACCCAGCATACCAGGAACAATAACTTGGTATTTAAAAAATATTTCATATCTAACTACGCTAAAAACTTAAGGATTTACATTAGGCACCACCCGTACATTGTCCAGGGCAAAGTTGCCGGTAAAGGCATTAGGACCACTAAAGAATAAGGATACTCCGTAGCCAGTTGGCGTATAGGCAAAACTGCCGTTTGCTTTCCAGAAATCTTCCCACGGAATAGTTACGGTTTCCCATTGTCCTTTGGTGTCAATGTTTGGCGTCCAAGTATAACGAAGTGTATTTCTATCCGTTCCCATATCGCCCGGCCCCATATACATCAGGAACGATGCTCCTGAGAAAAGCTCCAGCGTATTTATTTCAAATTTCAGGCTGTAATTCTTGGGGTTAGTAAAAGCTTCTGCCGGAATGTTACGGGTTTCCAGGGCTACATCACTAGTAGTTGGCCCTACGTATAATTCATACCAGCTCCATTCGCCTAATTTCTGGTTCATCCGGAGAAATTTATTATCAACCGGGGTTATATCTGGATCTGATTCTTTAATATTTCCAGCGCCTGTCCATAAGCCATTGGTTGTATTATCAAAACCCAGGATAATGTTACGGTTATCGCGGAACCAGAATTCGGATTCGGTGGTACCAAAATTGGTGGCCACGGTAATAGGGCCCGGTTGGGCTCCTTCCGGAACTTTCACCTGAATCATGTCATCTTCCAAGTTTTCAATAACGCCTTCTACCCCACCCGTAAAGGTTACTTTAACGGGAGCGTAAAAATAGTTACCCCGGATAGTGGCCACACTACCTGTTGGTACGTATTCACTGAGCAAGTAAGAAACCACTGGTTCGCTCACGTCAACCATAAAAGGATGCTCCAGTACTTCGCCATTTGCAAATACAATCCGCATTTTATTGTTAATTTCCGTTGGCAACAACGCAGGCACCCGGGTAATAATACTGGTGTTGGTAATAAACGTAGGTACTAAAACCGCTTGCTGGTCATTAATCCATACTTCGCGCGCCTGTCCTAAATTTTGGCCCATAATGGCAATCATCTGGCTCTGACCAGCTTTAACTATCAGCGAGTCGGAAGCTTCGGGGCGGGTTACCCGTACATAACTCACCATGGGTTTGCCATTGTTTACAAGCTCATCATCTTCTGAACAGCTTGTTAGTCCTCCTCCGGTTACCAAAGCAACGAAAAGGAATAACCATAACTTTATTTGAGATTTCATAAAATTCTTTAAACTTATTTTATTTTAAGACTATTCTCCAAAAACATAATCAACCGCTGGCTGAGTTAAATTAGGTGCCTGGCTAATTTCTACCGCTGGAATTTGCAGATAAAAATTACCGGAACTTACTTTCGCATTTCTGTTGGTAAACCAAGCCGTTTTGGTAAAGGTCCAGCCAGTAGGATTTGGAAAACGATCTGGTTTGGATACAAAACCTCCTCTATCTTGATTACTAATGATTGCGTATGCTTTTTCCGGGTTATAGTAGTGCATGCGCACTAAATCGTACCAGGTCATGCCCTCCATGGCGAACTCTTTGGCCCGCTCTTCCAGAACATCATCTTTATATACTGTTGGATCGGCATTCCAGGTACTGTTCATCCGGATAGGACCTTCGAAAGTTGGTAAACCAGCCCGGTTACGTATTTCGTTAAAGTAACCCATTGCTGTTGCGTCCATTGTTGATTCATTGTTACCAATAACAGCTTCCACATAAATCAGATACATTTCGGCTAAACGTAACATGTAGTTATTGTGCGGGTAGCGCTGCTGCGTGGCCGGTACACCGTTTAAATCATTACCTACCACATACTTTTTAATAAATGCTGAACTCAAATCAGCCGTTCCCGGATCCGGTACAGTTAATGCATCTCCTGCTTTATTTGGTCCGAAAGCTCTTTTAACCTTAATTTCTGGATATACGAAACCAGGCAACATGTAAGAAGCCTTCAAACGCTGATCCACGGTAAAACCAGGTTTAACCCCATCATCTTCCGGGCCTGGAGAAGTACCTTTGTCAATTAAGCCATCGTATAAACTAAGCATCCAATAGGTAGCACCAAAACTGCCACCCCAACCGTCATTGTTTACCGCTATCTCCGCAAAAGGGGTAATCTGCGACGTTTGGGTATTTGCCGCATCATAGTTATTCGTAGTAGCCCATTCCAATTCAAACAAAGACTCGCTGTTGTTATCGTAGGGGTATTTAAACAAATTCTCGTAAGGCCTAATTAATTGCTTGCCGCTCATTTTAATTACCCGTTCGGCATACTCTTTCGCCTTATCTAAAAAGGCCTGGTCTCTGGTACCCACTGATTTACCTACCCCCGCGCGCGTCAGGTACGTACGGGCCAGCATTCCTTCGGCCGACCATTTGGTTAATCTACCGGGCTCAGCAACCGAGAGTGGTAAATTTTCGGCGGCAAACAGGTAATCCCGAGTAATAAACTCCCAAACACTCGGAATGGTATTACGCACAATATTGACATTATTCATTTCCTCAATATTGTTGGTAATGATAGGCACTTCCCCAAAGTTCATCACCAATAGGCTGTAAGCCGTAGCCCGCATAAACCGGGCTTCTGCTAAAGCTTGGTTTTTGGCAGTGGCGCTCACCTCCGGGCCCGCAAACTTATTAATGTTATAAATAGCCATATTAGATTGGCCAATCACATTAAAAAATGCCTGATAAGCATCCAGACTGGATTGCGTTACGCCGGTGGTGGTAAAAAGTACGTTTTCTACGGCTCCCGTAGTACCCCACGGATACCAAGTGGTCCCCCCCGAATGTCTCCTAAGTGAAAAGAAGCCTGATCGTGGTAACTTTTCCAAACTACATTATATAGTGGTGCGGTAGAGGCTAAAACCTGGGCATCTGTTTGGTAGAACGTTTCAGATGTTAATGCATCTAAAGGCGGTCTGTCCAGGAAATCTTCTTTACATCCGGAAAACAGGGTTAAGGTAACCAAGGCTCCGGCAAAAATATATTTATGAATCATTGCTATTTATAATTTTAAAAATCTACACCAATATTGAATGAATAAACAGGAGTAAGGGGATAACGACCCGTATCTACCCCAATAGGAGAAGTATCATTACCCATGTTTGGTCCTACATAAGAACCTACTTCCGGATCGTAACCCGAATATTTTGTGAAGGTGTACAGGTTCTGCGCACTAATGCCAAAGCGGGCACCCTTTACAAATTTCTGTTTGTTTAGGAGCGATGCCGGAAGGTTATAACTTACCGTTATGTTTTTAACTCTTACAAAAGATCCGTCTTCCACATATTTAGTAGTATGGCGGCCGTAATTGTTATTAACATTGCCAGTCATCCGGGAAATATTGGTTCCGGGATTTTCTAAAGTTCCGTCAGCCGTAACCCGGGCATAATTTAAAGTTTCGGCAAACATATTCTGGCCCAGATTGATGTTATTTGGGTTAGAGTTGCGCATACGCACGTAGTTGTAAACATCATTCCCGAAAGTTCCGGTTAATAAAATGCTTAGATCTATGCCCTTGTAAGAAAACGTGTTGGTTAAACCACCGAAGTAGTTAGGCCACGGGCTACCAATATTGGTTTGGTCAGCGGCGGTAATAACGCTATCGCCATTTAAATCGCGGTATTTAACATCACCTACCCAAATCTGGTCTTCCGCAACCGGAAGCGGTTTGCCATTATTATCGGCGGGGCGCGGACTATTGGTAACTTCTTCTACCGTCTGGAAAATGCCATCCTCAATGTAACCGAAGAAATACCAAGGAGTGGAACCTACTTCAGAACGCTGCGACCATTGCGGCGACATGTACCAGGAAGGGGCGTTACGGGCAATTGAACTGCTTTCGGTGTAAAGCTTGGTAATTTTTGGTTTAAAATGCGAAATATTCAGGTTTGTTTCCCAACGGAAATCACCTTTATTAATGTTTACGGAGTTAAAGGTGAAGCTCCAGCCTTTGTTTTGCAAGGCGGCGTAGTTTATAACCGGAGGATTAATAGCACCCGCGCCGGTAGTACCCATGTACCAAGGCAAGGAGCTATTAATAATTAAATTATCGGTGTTTTTTACATAATAATCCGCTTCTATCTGGAACCGGTTTTGTAAAAATCCTAAATTAATACCAAAGTTATTCGTCTTGGTTTCTTCCCATTGATAATCTGGATTAGGGTAGTTTGCCGGTAAAAACCCGTTACCCCATTCGGTTGGGAGCAACCGAAGTCTGGCGTAGATAGGGCCGCTGCCGCCTTGATTACCGGTTAAACCCGTTTCATACCGTAAGCGCACATCGCTAATAGCCGGAATATTAAAAAACGACTCTTCTGATAAACGCCAGGCACCCGATACCGAAGGGAAGAATCCCCATTTATTTTCGGAACCAAAATTCGCAGAACCATCGGCCCGGAAATTAGCCTGCAAAATATACCGGTCGCCAAAGTTGTAATTTACCCGACCTAAGTACGATTCCATACCCCAACTAGTCTGTCCGCCCGCATTGGTCTGGTTAGCATCGCCGCCCGCATTTAAATCAATGATGGTGTTAGTCGGGAAATTTCTTCTGCTCGCTTCCGTAGCCCGGTAAGAGGATTCCTGCGATTCGTGCGAACCCATTACCGTAAACCGGTGCTTGCCCATAGTGCGGGTATATTGCAATAATTGGTTCCAGTTCCAGTAAGTGCTGAACTCATCGCGCACGGTTAAAGTAGAAACGCCATTGCGCTGATAGCCAAACTCATAAGTAGGTAAAAAATTATTACCGTTTGAGGCGCCAAAGTCACCGTTAAAAGAAGTACGGAACTCTAAACCTTCAGTAATATTGATGGTAGCGTTTAAGCCGCCCAGAATGCGGCGTCTTTTAATCTCGTTCGTAACTAAGTTCGCTAAACCAATCGGGTTAGGCGGGCTAAACTGTTCTGCTGTATTCGAACTTCCATCCGGATTAGGCCTGGCCTGGCCCCCACCAAAGGAACCATCTATGTTTCTAACCGGCACCGCAGGAGAAAGCTGAATAGCATTGTTAATAATATCCCACTGGGTAGAAGAAATTTGCTCATTCGTTTGGGCAAAGTTAAGGTTAGCGCCTAAAGTAAGCCATTTACGAGCCTTATTATCCAGGTTTAATCTTACCGAGCCCCGGTCAAAGCCAGAACCCAGCGCTACCCCCTGCTGATCGAGGTATTCGCCGGATAAATAATAAGTTGTTTTGTCACCTCCGCCGCTTAAACTAAGCTGGTGCTTATTCATGGGGGCATTATTAAATAACTCCTTCTGCCAGTTGGTTCCGGCACCCAGAATAGTTGGGTCTAAAAAGTCTTCCCGAACGGCTCCACCGTTTAAAGCTTTATATTCATTATCCATGCGGGCATATTCCCGCAAATTCATAACGGCTAACTCTTTAGGCGGCGTTTGTAAACTATACAGGTAAGAATAGTTTATTTTTACATCCCCGGACTTTCCGCGTTTAGTAGTTATCAATACCACCCCATTGGTTGCCCGGGAACCGTAAATGGCGGTTGCGGAAGGACCTTGTAAAATATCCATGGTTTCAATGTCCGATGGATTTAAGGTAGCCAGTGGGTTGGAACCAGTTGTTGATGTCGATCCGGAAATCTGCACGCCATCAATTACATAAAGCGGCTCGTTTGTTCCGTTGATAGAATTAATACCCCGAATGTTTACGGAAACGCCTCCTCCGGGGGAACCGGTGTTCTGGGTAACATACACGCCCGGTGCCCGGCCCTGGATAGCCTGCTCCACGGTGGTATTCACTGTTTTTTCAATAGCTTTAGAACTAATAGTAGTCTGAGCACCCGGTACATCGGCTTTTCTTAACTCCCCATAACCGGTAACCACTACTTCGTTTAAAACTTTAGCGTCTTCTTTCAGGCTAATGTTAAGCTGCGTTTTGGTACCTACCGGTATTTCCTGGCTTAAAAAACCAATGTAAGAAACTACTAACACGTCCGTATTTGCGGCTTCTAATGA
The DNA here is from genome assembly GCF_003340495.1 of Adhaeribacter pallidiroseus. Classification (NCBI taxonomy): domain Bacteria; kingdom Pseudomonadati; phylum Bacteroidota; class Cytophagia; order Cytophagales; family Hymenobacteraceae; genus Adhaeribacter; species Adhaeribacter pallidiroseus. The sequence goes on along the minus strand of NZ_QASA01000001.1, from coordinate 508,249 downwards.
AAAGTTACCGTTAACATCAGTAGCACTACCGTTGGGAGTACCTTTTATCAGAACACTAACTCCAGGTAAACCTTGGTTATCTACTGCCGAAGTTACTTTACCGGTAATGGCTCGTTTAGCGGTAGCTGTTTGACCAAAGCTGGTAAATACCGGCACGAACATTACAAAAAGAAAAAACGTCCGTGCTTGCCAATTTTTTAAAAAAGTACATGTTGGATTATACATCAGATAATCCCTGTATTGGTACTTGTTTTTCATCATAAATTGTTAAATAAAATAATCGTAAATAAATAGAGATCTTTCAAAAGAAGACAGCTTTCAGGTCTTACCTGCGTAGCTGGTTTAAGGTAGATGCTGTTTACTCTATAATCTTAATAGTTTGTAAATATGTAATGGCGGTTAGATCTTAGATTTTTGTATTTTAACCCTATATACTTTAAGTTAGTTCTTCGGAGTTTACTCGAGCGTATAATTATTAAAAAATTTATAAAAAACCTGTAAAAGAAGCCATACTTTAGTTACGAAACGGATTTACACAGGTACACATTATGTAAATTTAATGACAAACCTTTAACAAGATGGTTGCGAAATGTTTCTAATCTGGGGTCTTAATGTTAACACAAGAGAGTAAAATGTTATCCAGGGCCAGGTTTTCATCTTTGCTCACACCTTAAGCACAAGTAACGGCATTTACTAGATTTATCTTTATAACAAGTGCTTTTTGTAAGTCTTACATTAACCTAAATTGCTGCTTTTAGAAACAACAAAGCTTATGTGTTAAAACAGTATAATAAAAAGGATTAAACTTTAAAAAAACAGCAACATTGCTCCCGCTTTATTAAATAATTTATACTTAGACTGACTCAAAAAACATTTTAATAGAATCTTGAAAAATTTATAATTTATTTTACTCGTAGCGTATAATCTACAGGCCGCATTGATATACGAAAAGTTTACTGATTTATGAGTTCAGCAAAAGTTTACCGATTTATGAGTTCAGCAAAAACTAGTAAATCTCAGAATGCTAAATGCTAGGAAAACTAGTGAGTTATTCTTTGCTAGAAGGATTTAGCCTTATAAGCCTAACATAAAAAAAAATGGCTAACAATTTATGGAGAGATAATGTATACGTGATACATGGCTGTTACCAATCGCAACTTAGAGGCTTACTTTGCTACTTACGCGGAAAGCCACGAAAATAAGACTAACAAGCTTATTCATTGGGTTTGCGTTCCTTTAATTGTTTTTAGCTTACTGGGCTTGGTGTGGTCTATCCCGTTTCCGCAAATTAGCGGTTTAGGCGAAATGCAACGGTATACTAATTGGGCTACTTTCCTGATAGTATTTGCGGTGGTATATTACTTCCGGTTATCTGTTCCGCTGGCCTTCACGATGTTGGTTATTATTGCGCTATTTTCTGCGGTAATTGTTACGTTGGAAAAATTGCATCGGGAAGCTGGTTGGCCCTTCTTGTGGCAGATAAGTTTGTTTATTTTTGGAATTGCCTGGGTGGGGCAATTTATCGGGCACAAGATAGAAGGGAAAAAGCCGTCCTTTTTGGATGATTTAAAATTTCTTTTAATAGGGCCAATCTGGCTTTTGCACTTTATTTTTAAAAAATTACACCTGCCTTATTAAAAAAATCTATATTTTCTTTAACTAGGACGGATTTTTAAATTTTCTTCAGAAAGCTGCGATTAAACAGTTTAAATACGAGCCGGAACCTGCAAATTAACTCCGGCTCGTACTCTTTATATAAAGTTGGGCACATCTAATCTTTTAGTTATTCGATAGGCGGCATTCATTAAACCCACATGGCTATACGCTTGCGGAAAATTACCCCACTGGCTGCCCGTAGTGGCATCTACATCTTCGCTGAGCAATCCTAAATGGTTGGTATAGGAAAGCAAACGTTCAAACTCCCGGCTAGCATCTTGTAACCGGCCTACGCAGGCCAAAGACTCTACGTACCAAAAAGAGCAAACGAGGAAAGTAGTTTCGGGAATACCAAAGTCATCCTGGTGACGGTACCGATAGAACAAACCATTCGGCGTTTTTAATTCTTGTTCCAGGTTCCGTAAATGCGAATGTGCCCGTTCTGAGTTTGGATCCAGGTACCCCATCATTATTAATTGCAAGGTGCTGGCATCGAGGTGCGGCGATCCGATGGCGTTGGTATATACGCCGCGTACCGGATCGTAGCAGGCCTCAATTTTACTGGCCGCTTCGTGCATTAAACGCTCGGCCATGTTGGCCATTTCTTGGTTTTGCAGGAAATTAGCTACTTTTAACGCCGCTTTGCTGCCCGCCCAATGAAATAAATAGGTATAACAATGATACTGCGCAAAATTACGGAACTCCCACAAACCGGCATCGGGCATGTCCATGGTTCGTTGAATATGGTACAAAGTTTTGTAAATCAGCTTTTCCGATTCCACACGTTCTTCCCCGATAAACCGTCTATCCACGTACAAGGGCAGCAATGCTACTAATACTTGCCCGTACACATCGTTTTGAATGTGAGTATAGGCGTCATTTCCAATCCGCACGGGTTTATTACCTAAGTAACCATCCAGGTGACTCAATTCTTGTTCAATTAAATCGGTACCGGTACTGATAGAATACAGCGGTTGAAACTTATCTTTAGCTTTAGCCGAAACATTGGCGATGTAATGAAAATAACGCTCTAGTTCTTCAAAGTGACCAATATTATTAAAAGCCGTCAGGATATAATACGTGTCGCGCATCCAACAAAAGCGATAATCCCAATTACGAGTGCTATGCGGAGCTTCGGGTAAGCTGGTGGTAGTGGCCGCAATAATGGCTCCGGTATCTTCGTACTGGTGCAGTTTTAAAGCAAGTGCCGAACGAATAACCTGTGTTTGATAAAAATTACTGATACTCGTATTTTTAACCCAGTTCCGCCAATATTTAATGGTTTTCGTCAGAAACACTTCGGCGGTACTTTCCAGGGGAGCTTCCAAGGGTGCCCCGTAAGTCATTACTAAATATTTGGTTTCGTTTAATACAAAATATTCCTTATCCAGCAAGTAGCTTAAAGCAATATTGGTAGTAAGCCGCATTTCTTCTTCTAAACCCAAAAAAGCAATGTGATTGCTGCTCCGGCGCTGGTCTAATGTTTGAATACCGTACTGGCCCACCGGCTCACAGCAAACTTTTATGCGCGGCGCACCCGCAAGCGGCTCTATCTTCCGGATAAACATGAGCGGTTTATAGTACCGATCGTACTGCGAAAAGCGCGGGGCAAAATCCGTAACGCGGTAGCGGCCGTCTTCATTTTCTATTTCGGTACACAGTACATTGGTATTTTCGATGTAATACTGGTAACTGTTAAAAGCCGAAGTACTAGGCTGAATGGTAAAACTGCCACCTTTCTGAGTATCCAGTAAATTGCCGAATATAAAACTGGAATCGAAACGCGGCCAGCACAGCCAAGCCACACTGGCATCTTTCCGAATCAGAGCCAAATAAGCGCAATTGCCAATCAGGCCCATGTCGTAGGTATGTTTTTGAAGCATTAATCTTTTATTAAAGTGTGTAATAGAATAAGCGCAAGCTTTGCGCCCAACCTTTTAATGCTGACTGATACGCAGGTTGGCCGTTAGTCGTTCCGGCACACCGGCTTCAGTAGCTATACAAAGTACTTTTTACCAGCATTAACAAAAAGTAAGTATGTATATAAAAACACTTCAAGTATTTAAATCATAGCCACTTATTTAATATTTACTTCTTTTTCAATTATAATATTCTTTACTGATAGCCCCATTAAAATTTAAAAATACTTACTCCTTTGTTGACAAAACCGTTAACCGCCAGTCTATTTTTTAAAGTTGAACTAAAACTTATTTTTGATTACCATAAATTTAAACCAGTTTAGCCAAGCTTTTTCTAACTATTTACCTTAGTCAAAAAAAGCTTGGTCAAACGCAAAAGCTAAAATGCCGTTTTTTTAAATTTATTCGGAGACAGGAACGCTTTTCGGAGAATCTTGGGCTTGATCGGCGCTTTTGTACTGGTTACCTAAAACCTGAAGCAAGCTCCGGACGTCTTTGACCGAGGCTAAATGAAATTGGGCTACGGAGCGTTGCGCACCCACTTTCACGGTATAACTATCGCGAGGCATTAATCGGAACATGTCTTCATCGGTGCGATCGTCGCCGATAGCCATCACAAAAGCAGATGGATATAACTCGAGCCAGCGGGCGGCGGCCACTCCTTTATTTACTTCCAAGTTTTTAATCTCCACAATTTTATTTCCTTCCATTACCTGCAGGTTAATATTGGAAGCAATATAACCGAGATGATGAATCAGGTCGCGGCACCGCAACTCTCCTAAACCAGTGGGAACGCGCCGGTAGTGCCAAACCAAAGAATAATCTTTTTCTTCGATAAAAGAGCCGGCCGTGCGATTTACGTAAGCTTCCATAATGGGGCGTACTTCCCGTTTCCAGTTGTTACTCAGGGTTAAAATCATTTCCCAGTTTACTTCCCGCCTTTTTAACCATACCCCGTGTTCGGCAATCAAATCAACGGGTAAATGGCCGAGCCATTTTTCCAGCGTTTGGCGATCCCGGCCACTAATAATTACTACCCGATTTTGCGTATCAGTCGTTAATTTTTTTAAAATTTGCAGCAATTCCTCGTCCGGACCAGCCTGGCGCGGGTCTTTGGTAAACGGCGACAAAGTACCATCGTAATCCAGGAATATCAAACGAGGCGTTTTTTCCTGATAATGCTGAATCAGGTGTTCGAGGGCCTCGCCCGCCAGCGGATCGGTTGTAAACGACTGCTGTTTGATTTTTACGTAACTCAACCGGTCCATAAATACTTTTACCCACTGGTGAATATCGTAGGTTTTAATAAGCGTTTGCATGGCATTCATCTGCACCATCTGCTCTGGTTCCGGTAAAAGTAAAGCTTCCTTAATGGCATCGGCCATTTGGTCGATGTTATTCGGGTTAATCTGAATGGCATCGGCTAGTTCCTGGGCGGCACCGGCCATTTCGCTTAATATTAATACGCCTTTTTGATCGAATTTAGAAGCAATAAACTCCTTGCTCACCAGGTTCATGCCGTCGCGCATGGGCGTAACCAGGCAAATATCGGCAATGCGGTAAAAAGCCGAAATTTCCGGCAAAGGAAAAGAGCGGTAGAAGTACTGAATCGGGTTCCAGCTGATGGTGCGGTAAGAGCTATTGATACGGCCCACCAGTTCATCTATTTCTTCTTTTAAACGTTTGTATTTCTCTACGGTATCCCGCGAGGGCACCACAATCATGACCAGCGATACTTTTTCCTGGAACTCCGGGTAGCGTTTTAAAAATTGCTCAAAGGCGTACAAGCGATTGGGAATTCCTTTGGAGTAATCCAATCGGTCGATAGACACAATTACCCGGTGCGTACCGATAGCCTGCCGGAATTCCTGCTCTAACTTTATCGTTTCCGGGTCAATGGCCAGGGCAGCATATTTTTCGTAGTCAATCCCCATCGGGAAAGCATCTACCAGCACGGTGCGTTTACCGGTATCTACCAGGCCGTGTAAGTTACCATAACCTAACAAACGGTTGGTGGAGCTGAGAAAATGCCGCATGTCGTCGTAGGTATGAAAACCAATTAAATCGGCTCCCAACATACCTTGAATAATTTCGCGGCGCCAAGGCAGTAACCGGAAAATCTCGAACGAGGGAAATGGAATATGCTGAAAAAAACCAATGCTAACACCCGCAAGTTGCTTTCGGATAAGCTGCGGCAGTAACAGCAGTTGGTAATCGTGCACCCAAATAGTGTCTTCGGGTTGGGCAAACTTTACTACTTCGTCGCAAAATTTTTGATTTACAGCCACGTAAGCTTCCCAATGCTGCTTTTCGTAAACCGCATACTGACTGAAATAATGAAAAGTAGGCCATAACGTTTCGTTACTAAAACCTTCGTAGTATTCCTTAATTTCGGTTTCGGTTAGAAATACCGGCTGCATGTTTTCTTTTAATAACTCATCGCGTACGTAATCGCGGTCTGGTTCTTCTTCTAGAAATAAACCGGGCCAGCCAATCCACAAATTATCGCCTTGTTTATACACGGAGCCCAAACCGGTAGCCAAACCCCCTTCGCTGGTTTCAAAGGTAATTTCCGATTCTTTTTTCTGAACTTTTAAGGGAAGCCGGTTAGATATAATAATAGTTCTTGCCATAAGATTGTTTAGCCGTTTTAGATCGGATAAAGGCAGCGGATAGTTTTTTTAAATTTTAAGCTTTATTGCCACAACTTACGCGCTTTCTTTCCGCATTTGCCTCTTCCATTGTTTTGTTTACGCGCTAAGTTTTAGTAGCCCTTATACGCAGAAAAAAATTATAGGCTTTGATTTAACAGAAACTTGATGATTTGCTCCTTACCTGGATTCTAAATAAGGAAGTACAACCTTACTCCTGCTATTATATAGGTGTAAGACCTTAAAACCTAACTGTTCAGACTGTTTTATACAATCTATGCGAATTTGATTTATCTTTTTTAGACTACTAGTAACCAATTATACTATTTATAAGCAAAATACCATTTTAATAAAATTATAAAATAAATTAAAGGTTACAGAATATTACAGAATTTTTTTAAAATATTTCTAAATATATCGTTTTTAAATATTCTATTTCTCCTTAATACCAGCTTTTTCTGCATTATTTTTAAATATTTGTAAAAATATCTTTGGATATATAGGTCTAAATTTTTAAATCACATCATGTAAATATTTTATTCACCTTAAACAAAAAAGCATGAAATTAAAAAATCTTACCAAATGGGGTGTTATGGTTGTAGCACTTGCTTTTAGTGGTTGCCAGGAAGACCAGGAAGTAGTTCAGCAAAGTGATATTGCCAAAGAAACGCTCGATAAGATTTACCAGATGGGTTTTGGTACGAAGGAGGTGCAGCGGGTAGATAACGGCTACTTGGTAGAAGGGGATATTTTCTTAACGGAAGCTGCCCTAAACGACCAACATGACCCGCGGTTTTTACGCGTAGGCGAAACCGAACAATACCGCACCAACAGCTTAGTTACCCCGGGTGCCAGTAGCGTTAATCCCCGCGTTATAACCGTAAGTGTATCCAGTCGTTTACCTGCTTCTTACAAGAACGGTACGCAAGTAGCCATTGATCGGTATAACGCTGAAAACCTGTTAATAAAATTTTTACTGGTATCTTCGGGTGGCAATATTGTTCTCGAAAAAGCCAATGGTTCGTACTTAGCCTCAGCCGGATTTCCAACGGGCGGTAATCCGTATGGCTCCGTAAAAGTAAACTCCCGCGCTATTGGGGATGGCAATACGGCTACTTTTTACAATTATGTGGGTACCATTATAGCGCACGAAATGGGGCATTGCATTGGTTTCCGGCATACGGATTACATGGATCGCAGTTATAGTTGTGGCGGCTCTACGGCTAATGAAGGAGCCAGTACCGTTGGAGCGGTTCAGATTCCGGGTACACCGGCAGCCGCCGACCCTAATTCCTGGATGTTAGCCTGTATTGGTTCTGGTCAAAGCCGCCCTTTTAACAACAACGATAAAACTGCTTTAAACTACTTATATTAATAGTACTAATGAGTAATAAGCCTTTTGCTTACTAGCAGCAAAAAGCTTATTACTTCCTATCTGCTTTTCATTCTCTTTGTTCTTTATGCCGCTACCTGCTTATTTTTTCACGATAAGCGGTTTTAAACATCGTAGTGCCTAGGGCGGAGGTGTTGCCATCGTAAAATTTAAAAAATTGTTTTTCGTAGTTCTTTTTCATGTATAATCTTTTAAAAATCTAAACTCTTATGGCATTTAAAAACTTATCTCTGGTTGTTGCTTTTTGTGCGTTAGGTCTTGTTTCTTGTCAGAACGAACCGGAAGGTGTAGTAAAAAAAGAAGATATTGCTTCGGAAACCCTCGACAAAATTTATGAAATGGGTTTTGGCACCGCTGATATTAAAAAAGTAGAAGAAGGCTATTTAGTAGAAGGCGATATTGTTATAACAAATAGTGAACTCAACGCCCCGCATGATCCGAAATTTCTGCGTATCGGTGAAACAGAGCAATACCGCACCACCAATTTAGTAAGTACCGGTTCGGGCCGTACTATTCGGGTGGGTATTTCTACTTCTTTACCTACTTCTTACGTAGCCGCCTTAGACGAAGCCATTGCCCGCTACAACGCCGAAGGTTTACTGATTAAGTTTCAAAGGGTTTCTTCCAGCCCTAATATTACTTTAACAAAAGCTCCTACCGGCTCTTCTTACCTGGCTTCGGCTGGTTTCCCATCGGGCGGCAATCCGTATAATTCCGTAAAAGTAAATTCGGATTATATTGGTACGAATCCGGTACGGAGCTACCTGGCTTCTATTTTGGCGCACGAGATGGGACATTGCATTGGTTTCCGGCACACCGATTATAAGGACAGAAGTTTTAGCTGCGGTGGCGCGTACACCAACGAAGGAGCCAGCACCGTAGGCGCCATTCACATTCCGGGAACACCTACTACTGCCGATGCTACTTCTTGGATGTTAGCTTGTATTGGTACCGGTCAAAGCCGGCCCTTTAATGCTAATGACCGCACTGCCTTACGGTATTTGTATTAGGTCTTAGTCGATGGACCACAATCCATAGTCCATAGCGGATAGTATAGAGTTAAAATTAAAAAAGCCTTCTTGCTTTAGCAGGAAGGCTTTTTTAAAAATCAGTCACAAAGTTAAGCCAAAAAGATTGTTCTAAGTGAAAACGAAAATCCGCTTCGTTTACTCCTCCGAATGTCTGTTCTTGTAAATTAGATAGCTAAACCAAACGCAATTCTGGTATAACTACCAAAAATAAATGTTAGTTGAATTTTCGCCAAAAACGCTTAAAACCGTTTGTGAATACAAACGACGGCACCGCCCATTAGCAGTATCCGAAATGCCGACTTTTCCGAAAGTCCTAAGTAGAACATTTTTTTTAAAATCAGACTTTTTACCACACCACCAAGCGGGTAATTACTGCTGGTATTCCCGGAGATTGCACCCGCACCAGGTACACGCCGGGCACCAAGCCAGCAGTTGAAACCGTTTTTATAATGCCGGACTCGTTAAAACTGCTTATTATTTGCCCCAACGAATTAAAAACTTCTATTTGGGCTTCGGCATCATTTTCCACTACCACGCTTAAATCATTACCCCGGGTAACCGGATTAGGAAACAACTGAATAAACTGAGGTTGAGTAAAAAATACGCCTTCGGTCTGGCTATAAAAAGCTTCCTGCTTCTGATTAACTATTTGTAACCGGTATTCATTACGGCCGGGGGAAGGAGCCACATCCGAAAATTTTAAATTTAATTGCGTAACCGGGCTTATGGTCTGAATTGTTTTAAAAATTCCATTTTCTAACTTTTGTAAATTAACCGATTCTAAACCATAATTGGTACCCAGCACTCCTTCAAAAACTACAGAATCTGTTACGATTTGTTGAGGCAAAAAGCTATTAATGTAACAAGTTCCCGCATTATAATCCACCGTAAAACTTTTCGGGCCAACCACTCCCTGCACCACCGGGGCTACCGCATAATGCACTGCCGTACTTTGGTTTTTCTTAATTACCAATATGGTATCGGCGGTTCGTTGAACTGGTTCCAGGTAAACCGGCCCGAGCTGCCAGATTTGGTATTCCGTTACACCCGCCCGTTTCGGCCAGAATAATAAGGTTTCTGATCCGCAATTATAGCCAGTTTGCAAGCCTAAAGGTGGAGTAATTCCGAAAGTATCGGATAATGCCGTTTTGTTCCCGGTAGTAAGTCGCAGTTGGGCCAAGGCGGTGGTATCCGGGCTTTGCCAATCCAGAAAGGCGCGGGTTAAATCGACGCCTGTTTTAACAACTTGCCAGTTTCCGTTGGGTAAAAAACGGTACTCCAATTTACCAATGGTAGTATTGGTTTGATTTTCCCAACGAATCCGATTGCGGGTATTCGCTGCTAACCAATCGTTGGTACCGGGGTAAGTCCAGGTTAATTTTTCGGGCTGCATCTCGTATACCACACTAAATGCCTGGGTTTCCTGGGAAACCCGGTAGCCTTTTACCTGAATCTCGTAACGGCCGCTCGCTGGTTTGGTCACGGTAATTTGTTCTACGTTATTTAGGTGGTCGGGAGCCCGACGGGCGGGGAGCTGTAAAGAATCGGGGTGCGGATAGGAGCTTAATACCCACGGCAACCATTGCTTATTAGCATTCCCTTGTACTAAGGTTGCATCTAAATCATTTACCAAGGCTTGGGCAACACCCGGCTCCGCTTCTACATCGTGCCATACTAAGGTAATTTTTAAATTTTGGGTATTAGCCGGTACACTAATAGAAAAAATACTGGTTTTATTCTGGGCTACTTCCCCGTTAAAAAAATATTTTTGTTTTATGGCTTCCACCGCACCCAAGGCATCCGCCTGACCAAAACCGGAAGCGTAACTGATTTCGGCATCCCCCAATTTGTTGGCCCGGTTAATTAAAACTGCTTTTACTAACGCGGCAGTTGGTAAACTACCGGTTTGCTCCCGGTAAGCTTGTTGTACCAACAAGGCCATTCCGGAAACCAGCGCCGCCGATTCCGAAGAGCCACCTTCTCCGAAAGCTACCAATTCCGGCTTTATCCGGCCATCGTAAGCCGGACCACGCGAACTGATAGGGCTAAGCTGACCTGAGGTATCGGTAGCTCCCACACTTAAGGTATTTTTTGAAATTTTGAATTGCCCGGTAATATTGGCCCAACCCGGCAAGTTGGCGTAAGTACCCGTAGTAATGGCGCTGGTTCCGGCATTGCCCGCCGAGAATACGTGCAGTAACGCCGGATTTTCCCGGACTTGTTTATCATAGGCCTGAGCTTCGAGGCCGTAATAATTTTCGGGAGTAACCCCATAAGAATGATTTTGAACCGATACGCCGAGGGGCAACAAGTCCAGAATATTATCGGGCATTAAATTACTAAAATCGGCGGAGGCCAGGTCAGCATGGGTGGCCACCCCGGTACCCGATGGACCCGAGTTGCCCGCACCCGCTAGTAAAGTAGCCATGGTGGTAGCGTGAATTGTAGGGGCCTTACGCAAAGCGGCCGTACGAATAATGCGGTTTTTTAAATCCAGGTCCGTGGTATCAAAAGAATCTTCTTTAAGCGATGCAACTAATCCTTGGCCGTTAATCTGCGGGTATTTCTGCTGCACAGCTCTTACCTGATTCGCGGTTAAATCAGCGTGTTCCAAAATCAGTTCGGTGCGGGGAATACGGTCAGGAACATCCAGGTATTTAACCCAGGAAGAGGAAAGCAGTTTATTTACATCGGCTGCCTTTACGTTGGTTAAAATAACGGTACGAGAAGCCAGATCTTGCGCTTTTATAGATACCTGGGGTAATGCCTGGCGCAGCCATTGCGAAAATTTTAAAAAATTGCTCACCTGAACACGGTATTGTTGCCCCGTGCTTTCAGGAGCTGCTTTTTGCAGCACCGGCGCCAGTTTTTTAAATGGAAGGTTACTGCTTATTCTCTGCCCGAATCCACTTACTGGCCAGAGAAACCAAAACGCCCAAAACCAAACTGACCGGTTCTTTGCTTTACTTAAAAGAGAGTGCTTGCGAAAGCAATGGATCGGATGAATCTTTTTCAGGAACAATTACTTTTTAAATAGTACTACCCCGCCCCGGCATTTAAACAATACCTAGCCTTTTCTTGCAAATACGAATCCTTTGGTAAAAAGTCAGGAAATAAAGGTGCTGTTTTAGATACGGATAAAAGATAAAATTTAAAAATAAGTTATTTGCCCGGTAAAGATAGCCTTACCGATTAGAGTGGTTGACAAACCGGACAAAAATAAGTGGTTCTTCCGCCTACTTTCATAATTTCCAGAGGAGTCTGGTGCCTTGGACAAACCCGCCGTTCGGCCACGGTAGTTTCTACTACCTCGTCCCAGCCGCGGGCATGAATCAAGAATGATTTCGGAAAATTTTGGTAAATAGCTTCGTGCTCGATAGCGGTTTTTAAAACCAGTTGAATAGCCGCGTGCAAGTGTTCGTATTCAGGAAGAGTTAAGGTATTCGCCAACCGGGCCGGATTAATTTTGGCCTGAAACAAAACTTCGTCGGCAATCCAGTTGCCAATACCGGCCAAAACTTTTTGGTCGAGCAATAAGGTTTTAATTGGTGCTTTGCGTTTTTCTAAACTTGCTTGTAATTGCGGTGAGGTAATATCCAGGGCATCGGGACCTAAGGCTTTAGTCTTTTGATACTCTTCGACGGAAGCTGCTAAACCCACGCGCCCGAATTTACGCGAGTCAATAAAGGCCAGCCGAAATCCGTTCTGGAAGTAAAAAACAATGCGCGCGAAACGCGGGGTATCTTCTTCGTCGCGGTAATAAGCCAGGTCACCGGTCATCCCGAAATGCAGCACCAGTACTTTGCCCGTACTTAAATTTATTAAAAAATGCTTGCCAATGCGGTGCGTATCCACGAACTGGTTTCCTTTCAGCGCCTGCAGTAAAGTATCGTAATCGGTGGTTAGTTGGCGACGCGGGTCTTCGGCTTTCAGATCGACTACGGTTTGGCCAAGGGCTGTTTCTTCAAAATAGCGGCGGTAAGTTTCTACTTCGGGCAGTTCGGGCATGAGCAGTTTTTTGGTAAATAACCAAGCAGTCGGTATTTGGTTTTGGCTTGCTTATAAATTGTTCTTGACCAGAGTGCTTAAAAGTTAGCTTTTTCTACTGCATATCTTCGGAGCCTATATCAGTCTCCACATAATAATTCGTAAATAATGCTATAATTTTAATTCCTATTCTCTAAAAGCTTTATAGAATGAAAAAATCTAATGCCCCGTAGCCGTATCATCGCCGCGGGGATCGGCGCCGCCTTCCAGTTTGCCATCGGGTAACACTAGAATTGCATCTACACGGCCAATGGCGCGGGTATCTTTTAAAGTATGCCCCATTTTACTTAATTTTTTAATTTCTTTCGCGCTTAAGGCGTTATCCTCGTACCGAATTTCGTCGGGCAACCACTGCGAATGGATTCTTTTCGCGGTTACGGCTTGCTGCATGCCCATGTCGTGTTCCAGTACATTCAGGATGGTTTGAAAAACGGAAGTAATAATCGTGGAACCCCCGGGGGTACCCACCACCATGAATAATTTACCGCCGCGTTCCAGGATGGTGGGCGTCATGGAGCTGAGCATGCGTTTGCCGGGAGCAATGGCGTTTGCGGCCGTGCCTATCAAACCAAACATATTGGGTACGCCGGGCTTGGCGCTAAAATCGTCCATTTCGTTATTAAGTAAAAAGCCGGCGCCGTCTACTACCACGTGATTGCCGTAACCGCCGTTTAAAGTAGTCGTTACCGATACCGCGTTGCCGGCTTTATCTACCACCGAAAAATGCGTAGTTTCTTCGTGTTCGTAGTTGGTTAAGTTGCCGGGTTTGATACGGGCGCTCGGGGTGGCTTGCTTTGCGTTAAAATCCTGCATGCGCGCAGTTAGGTAAGCCGTATCGAGTAATGCTTTGGCGGGCACTTTGTAAAAATCAGGATCACCCAAATATTCGGAACGGTCGGCGTACACGCGACGTTCGGCCTCGGTTAATAAATGCACCGCTTTTACGGAGTTCCAGCCGTATTTATGGAGATTATAAGGTTCCACCAAACGTAGTAGTTGCAATAAAGCAATTCCCCCGCTGGAAGGCGGCGGCATGGAAATAATACGGTAACCCTTGTACTTACCAATTACGGGTTGCCGCCACTTGGCCTGGTAATTTTGCAGATCTTGCTGAGAGATGAAGCCTTTGCCTTCCTGCATTTCGGCAACCAGCAAACGGGCGGTTTCGCCTTCGTAAAAACCGGCCCGGCCATTATCGCGAATGCGGGTTAAGGTTTGCCCTAAGTCAGCTTGCACCAAATTATCACCCGCTTTCCAAGGCGTTTGGCGAATAAAGGCGCAGGTAGCATCGTTAAATTTTAAAAAATTAGCCTGGTTGTTATTTAAGCCGTTGGCTTCTTTCTCGGTAATAGCAAAACCTTTAGCGGCCAGATCTACGGCAGGTTGCACCAGCTGGGCCCAGGGCAGCGAACCGTATTTTTGGTGGGCATTTACCATTCCGTCTACCGAACCGGGAACGCCAGCTGCCAAATGCCCCTGAATGCTGAGATTAGGAATAACATTGCCTTGCGCGTCGAGGTACATATCCCGGCTGGCTTGGGCCGGGGCCATTTCCCGGTAATCGAGCGTATTGGTTTCGCCGTTTTGCTGCCGGATTACCATAAACCCACCGCCCCCGATATTGCCCGCGGCCGGTAACACCACCGCTAAGGCAAATTGCACCGCAATGGCGGCATCTACGGCATTACCCCCGGTTTTTAAAATTTCGGCTCCTACCCGACTGGCTTCCGGGTGCGCACTAACTACCATCCCGTTGCTTGCTACCGGACCCCGGCTCATATTTCTGGGCCCGGAACAAGCTTGCAGCAATAACAAGAAAGTCAATAAACAAACACTTCCCTGCTTTAAGAGCCTGGTGTAAAAAGCTGTTATCATAAAATTGGTAATTTACTTTTTAATAAAAGAAACGGTTTATTAGAAAATACGCAACCTATGCAAGCAAGTATAGCTTTTTTTTAAATTTTAATCCAGAAACCGGACGGTGATGTAGCTATCGGTATTGCGGCCCTGATCATCGAGGCAGGAGATTTTGTATTTACCCGCTTTTTCGGGCGTGAAGAACAAATTTTGATTGACAGGGACCGCTTGCAGCAACTGGTCGTTGATGTACCAATACACTTGTTTTACTTCGTTGTGGGTATTGCAATGCAGCATTAATTTTTGTTTTTCGGCCCGTTCCAGTAAATACTCCATATTGGAAGTTGGGGCGGTAATCACCGGCGCAAACTCACTGAAAATGCGCGAACACTGCGGATTATGAGCCGGTATTTTCTCATAGGGTATGTGTTCCGCTTCGTAAAAAGCCAGAATTTCCGGCGTATAATTCGGGTACCATTTCTGCAAATAGCCGCTTTCGGGCAAGCACGTAGTACAATACGCAAATTGCTGATTTTCCGAAACCATTACGGGTTTTAAATGCGTGCATTTGGCTACCGGCGAAATACCGGGCAGATAAGCATCGAGTACCCGGTTTTGGCAAAAAGTATTGGCGGGCAAGCCCGTGGCCGTACAAACAGAACGCTGGGCCAAACCCGGCGGAGCCGCAAACCAATCGTTGGCGGAGTTATAATCAATAGTATTAAAAATATCAAACAACAAGGGGGTCGCCGAGTCGGTACCGTTTAGCTCGGGTACGCCTTCGCCCGAAAAATTACCGACCCATACGCCTACTGTGTATTTTTTGTTGTACCCAATGCTCCAGGCATCTTTGCGGCCGTACGAGGTGCCGGTTTTCCAGGCGATGCGGGGCAAATGCCCGCTGTTCTGAAAATTATGCGGTAAATCGGGGCGCTGCAACTGCGTTAAAATCTGGTTTACCAGGTAAGTAGCGGTGGGCGACAAGAGTTGCCGCTGGTACTTTAACGGATCTTGTTGCTGCCACCGCAAGGGCGCGTAGCGTCCCTGGCTGGCAAAGCTGGCGTACAAGGCCGTTAGTTCTTCGAGCTTTACATCACAACCGCCCAAAATCACCGATAAACCTAATTGATCGCCGGTTTTTTTAATTTGGGAAAACTGCGCTTGTTTTAATTTATCTACAAAAACCGGTACAGTAAGCTGGTCGAGGATTTTTACCGCCGGAATGTTTAACGAGGTAGCCAGGGCATATTCAATGGTAATGTTGCCGTTGTAGTTGCCGAAATAATTTTCGGGGCGGTAGCCGGCGTAATCGACGGGCACATCGCTGATCACGGTGCGGGGGTAATCAGGCCTTTGTCGAACGCCAGAGCGTATAAAAGCGGCTTTAAAGTACTGCCCGGCGATCGGTTCGCCCGAACGCCATCTACCTGTCCCCCGTGTTCGTGGTCGGAAAAATCGGCGGAACCCAGGTAAGCCTCTACCGCTTTGGTTTGATTATTAATAACTAACACCGAAGCATTCCGGATATTCCTGGCCCGCAGCGTTCCTTGGTAATTATAGGCTAATTGGGCCACTTTTTCCTGAATGGCGCGGTTTAAATTAGTTTGAATAATGGCCTGGTTCGGGAATTGTTTTTGCAGCCGGTAGGCAAAATGCGGCGCAATCTGCGGAGCTTCGCTTCGATAAGCGACTAACGGTTCGTTGATGGCATCGGCAATTTCTTTGGCCGGAAAAGCTTTTTGTTTGGCAAAATACCAGAGCCACTTGTTCCGGAAACTTACAATCCGGTCGTTTTTCATGCCAATTCGCAAGCTCGAAGGCTTATTCGGAATAACGGTTAAAGTAACGGCCTGGGCCAGGCTAAGCTCCTGCGGCGATTGTTGAAAGTATAACACCGAGGCGGCTTTTATCCCTTCGATATTGCCGCCAAAAGGAACGAGGTTCAGGTATAAAGTTAAAATTTCGTCTTTGCTGTAATTTAGTTCTAACTTTAAGGCTCGGAACAACTCTTTTAATTTATTCGGAATTGTTCTTTGCCTAGGGTAAAGCAAACGGGCCACCTGCATGGTAATGGTGGAAGCGCCGGAAGTAGTTTTTCCCGCAATTACATTATTTACCAAAGCCCGGCTCAAAGCTACCGGGTTCACGCCCGGGTGATAATAAAAATACCGGTCTTCTTTCAGGAGAATGGCTTTTTTGAGCAAGGGATTAATTTCGTGGGTTTGCAGCTGCATGCGCCATTTATCATCCGGACTTAAAAAAGCGTTAATTACGCTGCCATCACTGGCGGTAATTACCGGCGAATAAGTGATTTGTACCCGCAACGGAAACCAAAAATTTAAAAAAACCAGCAACAGGCCCAGCAAGGCCACAATCAGGACTCCGCCCACCGTTGTTTTTTTAAATTTTGTGCAGGATTGATAAGACCGATTAAAGGTAATCAATCGCGTTATTCTCTGTCGCCACATACCGCGCCGGCTGATTTTTTAAATTATTCTTGAAGCTGCTTCAAATTTATTACAGTTACTTACCACGGAAATTAGCCCGCTAATTTGTCTTATTAAATAAGTGCTTAAAGATAATTTATTTCCAGCTTTTGTGCTGTTTCCCGGTAAATACTTATCTTCCTTTTTTACTTCAGCCAACTATGAAAAAAACAGCGGTACTATTAACATTCGGGTTGTTTAGCTGCGCGAGTTTATCTTTTTTCCCGGGCTTGGCGCAGGAACCGGGAAAATTTAACTACGACGAATCGCAGGTGGGCACCTACACCCTGCCACCTTTGCTCCAAACTACCGGTGGCCAGAAAATAACTTCGGCCACGCAGTGGAACACCACCCAACGACCCGCGCTCTTAAAGTTGTTTGCCGATAATGTGTACGGAAGATTACCGGGTAAACCCGCCGGTATGCACTACAAGGTAGTTTCGGAAGATAAACAAGCCTTGGGCGGCAAGGCTATTTTAAAGCAAGTAACTATTTACTTTACTCCCGCGGATACCGGGGCCAGCATGGACGTGTTGCTGTTCCTGCCCAAACAAGCGAAAGGACCTGTACCCGTATTTGCGGGTTTAAATTTTAAAGGCAATCACACCGTGCACCCCGATCCGCAGATTAAAGTTACCTCGCGCTGGGTAGCCGAAGATAAAAATGCGGGCATAACCGGGAACCGCGCCAACGAACAAACGCGCGGTTTACAAGCCAGCCGTTGGGTAGTGGAAGAAATAATCGCGCGCGGTTACGGCTTAGCTACTGCCTACTACGGCGACCTGGAACCTGATTATCCCGAAGGCTATAAAACCGGTATCCGGACGCAACTCCGTAAAAATTTAAAAATTCAACCGAACGAGTGGGGAGCAATCGGGGCTTGGGCCTGGGGCATGAGCCGCATGTTGGATTATTTAGAAACCGAACCGGCGGTTAACGCTAAAAAAGTAGCCCTGCAAGGGCATTCGCGCATTGGTAAAGCAGCGTTGTGGGCCGGCGTAAACGATCCGCGCTTTGCTATAATTATTTCCAACGAATCCGGCGAAGGCGGAGCAGCTCTGGCCCGGCGGTGGTACGGCGAAACCGTAGCCCGCTTAAATGAAGCATTTCCGCATTGGTTCAGCCCAAATTACCGCAAGTTCGATCATAATCCTAACCAAATGCCCGTCGATCAGCACCAATTATTAGCTTTGGTAGCACCTCGCCCTTTGTACGTAGCCAGCGCCCAGGAAGATCAATGGTCCGACCCGAAAGGCGAATTTTTGAGCGCTCAGGCTACTGCTCCCGTTTATGCTTTATTCGGCAAAAAAGGCATTGACAGTTCGGCAATGCCCGGCTTAAACCAACCCGTTGGTGAAACGGTGCGGTACCACAACCGCAGCGGCAAACACGATGTAACGCTTTACGATTGGCAGCAGTACCTCAGCTTTGCCGATAAACACTTTGGTCAAGCGCAGTAAAATAGATGTGAAAAATAGAAAAATTTAAAAAAACCTAATTGTAGGAGGTTACAAAAAACCAAATTCATTTCGAACCAGTCGAGAAATCTAAGCCTACTTCTTATAATTAGAAAAGCAGTTTATAATAGGTGTTTCAACAAACTAAATAGGACCTTATTTTAATTTAAATTTCGGAAGCGTACTTTTAGCTTTGCCATGGCTTTTCATAAATAAACGCTTCCCGCAATTAAAAGCTTTACCACTATAAAAACTCCCATTCTTTAAAAGTAGCGGCCTGCCCATGGTATGTTCCGGTGGAGTCGTAAATATTCCAGAGAATAGCGTTTTTAATGATAAACCGTTTACCGGTACTCGAAATCCGGACGCCGTTGTAGTTCGAGATAAATCCTTTTTGGCGGGCTTCTTCCAGCATGGCTTGTCTTTCGGCTACGGCCACGGGCTCCGCCGAAAGCCGGGAGGGCAATTGCGTAAACGCTTGCCAGGACATTTCCCAAAGTTGTTGCGCCGTTTGGTTCGCGTAATTAAATACCGGATCGGTCTGCGTACCGTGTGACAGCAATACAAAAGGCGCTTGGTAGAGTTGCGGCGCCAATTTTTCGGGAGTAAAATCGCCGGTTAGTAAAACTTGCCCGGTGGCACGCTTAAAAGATTCAGCTAACAAAACACTGTGCTGAAGAATAAAATCGGTAGTTAAAGTCATTTCGGAAGAACCAGAGTAGCCGCTATAATGGCCGGGAAATTAAGGAATCTGCTGTACGAAATAAAATTGTGCTGCAATATTCCGCAGAAACGCTTAACATTACCGCCAGTAAATTTTTGTGCAGATTTCTTATGGCGCTCTCCTACCGCAGATTAATTGTAAAAATAGGTTCTAACGTACTTACCCAGGAAAACGGCATGCCCGACCTTGCCCGCATGCAGCACCTGGTAGAGCAAATTACGCAGTTAAAAAAACAGGGCAAAGAGGTAATTGTCGTTTCGTCGGGAGCGGTAGCTTCGGGGCGGAGCTTGATTCGTGTTTCCGAAAAAGCCGATGCCGTTACCAGCCGGCAATTACTGGCCGCCGTGGGGCAGGTAAAACTGATAAATACTTATTCCGAACTTTTCGGCCAACACGATTTAATTTGTGCCCAGGTATTGGTTACCAAAGAAGATTTCCGGGACCGGCAGCATTACTTAAATTTAAAAAATTGCTTCCAGGTTTTACTCCAGAATAACGTTATTCCGGTTGTGAACGAGAACGACGTAATCTCGGTAACGGAGCTCATGTTTACCGATAACGACGAGTTGGCCGGCTTAATTGCTTCTATGTTAAACGCCGACGCTTTAATTATTTTGAGCAACGTAAACGGCATCTACAACGGCGACCCGAAAAATCCGGCATCCGTGGTAATTACGGATATCCAGCCCGAAGCTACCGGTTTTGGGGCTTTTGTTACTACCCAGCGATCACAATTTGGCCGCGGCGGCATGCTTACCAAGAGCCACATGGCCCACAAAGTAGCGCAATTGGGCATTGCGGTACACATTGCCAACGGCAAAACAGAGAATATTATCCCGAAAGTGCTGCAGCAGGAAGTAGTAAATACCCGCTTTATTCCTAGCAAAAACAAATCGGGCCGCAAAAAATGGATTGCCCACGCCGAGAATTACGCCAAAGGCGCCGTGCAGATCAACGCCGGCGCTAAAGCCGCTCTTACCTCGGCCAAAGCCACCAGTTTGTTACCGGTGGGAGTTATTAATATTATTGGTGAATTTCAAAAAGGAGATATTATTAAACTACTCGACGAAAACCAAAAACTAATCGGCCAAGGCATTGCCGAGTACAGCTCCGATAAAGCGCAGGAACGCCTGGGCCAGCAAAACCAAAAACCACTCGTACACTACGATTATCTTTTCTTAAATACGGAAGTAGGTTAAACGTAGAATCACAGAAAATTTAAAAAATTTATTGATTATAAGCACTTAGGTTAATAACTCCTTCTATTCAGATTATTAAAATTTAAGTATTAGAAAAATGAAAGAAGTAATAGCCGCAGCTAAGTGTAACTAACACCAGTTTTACTATTGAAGGCCTTTTAAGGTTTCGGTTCTGCGAAGCAAAATTCGAAGACCAAGTCGAGGAAAGGAAAAATCGGAATAGCTACATCTCCTCCCCTGTTTTTAGGGGAGGTGCCGTAAGCGGAGGGGTAACGAGGCCCGCCGGCCAGAAGGCAAACGAATTATATAACAAACTAGATAGCACTTGAGCCTGAAGACACGAAAAGGCTCTAAGTAAGTACAGCTGCATAACTATTATCTTAATTTTTTAAAGTATAAGACCTAATCCGTGAAGTTGATTGTTGCGGTTATTTGCCGAAGTAAAGTCACGAAAGTTACCGGATAGTTTTTTAAACTTGCGCCGGTAAATAGTTATAACTAAATAGCACCGCAGTCTAAAAACCGAAAAAGACACCAGGAACAAACAGCAAATAAACCTGGCATTCGCATATTTTAAATAATACAGTACCTTTAGCACAGAGCTTAAAACAAACTACTCATCCGTAATTTGTTTTATTATTAATACCATGACCTTACAAGATACCTTTAAAAATACCCAAAAAGCCAGTCAAACCCTAGGCCTGGTACCAGCCGAAAAAATAAACGCCATCCTGCTGGATTTAGCAACGCAAGCCGTGGCTCAAACCGATTTGATCCTTTCGGAAAACGAGAAAGACCTGGCTCGCATGAACCCGGATGATCCCAAGTATGACCGCTTAAAATTAACGGCTGCCCGCCTGGAAGATATTGCCCGTGATCTTCGCAACGTAGCGGGTTTACCTTCGCCGCTGGGCCGTACCTTGCTGCAGAAGGACTTACCAAATGGGTTAGAAATTTCAAAAATAAGCGTGCCTTTAGGCGTAGTGGGTATTATTTACGAAGCCCGGCCCAATGTAACTTTTGATGTTTTTTCGTTGTGTTTAAAAACCGGTAATGCCTGTATTTTAAAAGGGGGCAGCGATGCCGCCGATTCCAATGCCGCAATTTTAAAAATTATTCACGAAGTATTAGCTCAACACCAAATTGACCCCAACATTGTAGCGCTGCTTCCCCTCGACCGATCCGCCACCGAAGCTTTATTGCAGGCCCGGGGCTTTGTAGATGTCCTTATTCCGCGCGGCAGTCAGGGCTTAATTGATATGGTTCGGCAAAACGCGAAAATTCCGGTTATAGAAACCGGGGCGGGTATTGTACACACCTTCTTCGACGAAACCGGAAATCTTGAAAAAGGCAAGGCCATTATTGCCAATGCCAAAACCCGGCGGGTAAGCGTTTGTAATGCCCTGGATTGTTTACTGGTACACGAAAACCGCCTGCCCGATTTACCCGAACTAACTTCTTTGCTCGCCGAAAAACAAGTTGAGATCTTTGCTGATGAACCAGCCTTTGCAGTATTAAAAGAAACGTACCCGGCCGAGTTATTAAAACCAGCCCAGGAAGAACATTTTGGCATTGAGTTTTTATCCTTAAAGCTGGCCTTAAAAACCGTGAAAGACCTGAACGCTGCCCTGGCGCATATTGCCGCGCATTCTTCTAAACACAGCGAAGCCATTATTTCGGAAGATGCCGCGCACGTAGCGCAATTTTTAAACAGCGTGGATGCCGCCGCCGTATTTGCCAACACCTCTACGGCCTTCACCGATGGCGCACAGTTTGGTTTAGGGGCCGAAATTGGCATTAGTACCCAAAAACTGCACGCCCGCGGCCCGATGGGTTTGGAAGAACTAACTAGTTATAAATGGGTGGTAAAAGGCAATGGCCAGATACGGGTGTAATAAAAATTAAAAATACGGCTTAAGCGCACAACCGAAAAACAGCAGCGCCTAAGCCGTAACTCTACTCCGGGAAATGGAAGGTAAACAAAAGAAAATTTTAATCATCAACGGTTCCATTAGGGGTACGTAGGGCAATTCCGGGCTTTTGGCAAAAATGGCAGCAGAATATCTGGTAAATAACCTGGCCGCTGCTGCTTCCATCCTTACTTTAGCGGAACCTAAACCCAGCATACAAGCGGTTTATAAATTACTACAAGAGAGCAACGGATTTTTGGTTGTTTCGGGTACTTATTGGAGTAATTGGGGTTCGCCGTTGCAACGGTTTATGGAAGTAATCACTTCCTTCGAGAACTCTTCGGCGCTTTTTGGTAAGCCGTTGGCGTGCGCCGTAACCATGGAATCGGTGGGAGGCAGCGACATAGCTGCCCGGTTACATGCTGTATTTTCGGGCTTGGGTTGTTGGAGCCCGCCTTGCTCTACTTTGGTGGTTTCGCGGGTAGGCCAAGAAGCTATTCTGGCTTCTCAAAACAAGAATAATGACCCCAATGAAGATGTATGGCGGGTAGATGATCTCGAAATTGTATTAAAAAACTTAGTTACGGCTACCACCATGCAGAACGAATTTTACGTTTCGTGGCCGCATGTTACCCTGCACATTCCGGAAGGCCCGTGGCCCGAAACCGGAATTTTAGATTTTCATACGCCCCAGTTTATCTCACCCGGAAGTACCAATAATTAACCGTAAGCCTTTCTTTAGGTAATCAGAATAATTGTTGCCGAACAAAATAAATAAAGTTCGCGGGTAACTTGTATATTGGCCTTTATAACCTTCTACCAAAAAGCTAAAATGAAAAAACAAATTATTCTGGTAAGTTTAATTGCTTTGGGCAGCGCCGTTGCGAGTTGCAACCAGGGCACTAAAACCGAATCGAAAGAAGCGCCTGCTGCCACCGAAACTGCTCCTACCGCTGATTCCACGGCTTCTGCTACTTCTACCGGCGAAGCCGTAGATTTATTCGATGGCAAATCGCTGGCGGGCTGGCACGGCTTTAATAAAACCGGCGAAGTAAAAAACTGGACTGTGGAAGATGGCGCTTTAGTATGCCTGGGAGCCGCTAAAGATGCGCACGGCGGCGATTTAGTAAGTGATAAAAAATACAGCAACTTTGAGCTTACCTGGGACTGGAAAGTTGACAAAGGCAGCAATAGCGGGGTAATGTACCACGTAGTAGAAGATAAGAAATACCAATCGCCGTACGAAACCGGTCCCGAGTACCAGGTAATGGACGACATCGGCTTCCCGGAGAAACTGGAAAACTGGCAACAAGCCGGCGCGGATTACGCCATTGCGCCGGCTAACGAAAAAAAGAAACTAAAACCAGTGGGCGAGTGGAACACCAGCAAAATTATTTTTAATAATGGTCACGTGGAGCATTGGCTAAACGGCGAAAAAATTGTGGAGTTTGAACGTAGCAGCGATTTCTGGAAAAAGCAACGGGCCGAAGGCAAATGGAAAGATTATCCGGATTATGCCAAAGTTACTACCGGCTTTATTGCTCTGCAAGACCACGGCAACAAAGCGTATTACCGCAACATCAAAATCAAAGAATTGTAATCCTGATCTAAAAATGGATTTATAGTACAAAGGCGCACTTAGATGCGTCTTTTTTATTTTATAAATCAGAATTCCGGTAATATCGGCATCACTTCATTCGGGTCACAGATTGCGGGTGTTTCGGCAAAAGCCAGAACTAGTTTATCTCTTACTACTCTCATTTTTTAAATTTTTATACAGTCAGCCTGCCTAAAGCCAAGTGCTCCATTTGTTGATTAAGGTCCAGCCAATTTTCACGGGAGCGTAATAAATATTTTAAAATGTATCGATAATGGTGGCAAATATTTATCTTGTAACCATTAAAAACCAAGACTGCGCTTTTCCGAAACGATCATCTTTGGCCAGTTTGCAACCTATCTATTCCGAATGAAAAATAACGCTTACACCTTTACCTTGCTGGTAGCCTTTTGCGCCGGATTATTGCTTTTTCCTGCTTTTGCTGTCCAAGCCCAGCAACTAGGAGTGTTTGAGAAAAACAACGACGTGGGCACGGTAAAAAAAGCCGGATCCGCCACTTTTAACGCCAGTACCGGGCAGTACCAGTTAAGCGGGTCCGGCACCAATATCTGGGGCGACCACGATGAGTTTCAGTTTATGTGGAAGCAACTGAAAGGCGATTTTATTCTGTACTCGCGGGGCAACCTGGTAGGGAAAGGCGTGGATCCGCACCGCAAAATTGGCTGGATGGTGCGCACCAGCTTAGATTCTAAATCAGCTAATGTTAATACTTCCATTCACGGCGATGGCCTCACGGCTTTGCAGTTCCGGCGCAGCACCGGTGCTGCCACCGAAGAAGTACGATCTACCGTAACAGCGCCGGATGTTTTTCAACTGGAAAGACGCGGGGGTAAGTATATTATGAAGGTAGCTCGCTTTGGCGAACCGTTTGTTATTTCCGAAATTACCGATGTTAATTTAGGCGACGAAGTATACGTGGGTTTATTTATTTGCGCCCACAACCCTGATGTTACCGAAAAAGCTACTTTCCGGGATGTGCGCATTAGTATCCCGGCCCGCGAAAACTTTGTTCCTTATAAAGAATACATTGGCAGCCAGATCGAGTTAATGGATGTAACTACCGGCAACCGGCAAATTATTTATACCTCGCCCAAATCGTTACAAGCCCCTAACTGGACGCCGGATGGTAAAGATTTAATTTACAACGCCGAAGGTTTGATGTACACCTTTAATCTGGCTAAAAAAACGCCGCAGGTATTAAACACCGACTTTGTAAAGAAAAACAATAACGACCACGTACTTTCTTTTGATGGTAAAATGCTGGGTTTAAGTAGTTCCAGCGGTGATCCAAAATACGGTTCTATGGTATACACCGTACCGGTTACCGGCGGCAAACCCAAACAAATTACGCCCACAGGCCCTTCTTACCTGCACGGTTGGTCGCCGGATGGCAAATCGCTATTATTTACCGGCGAGCGCAACAAAGAATTTGATATTTACAAAGTTCCGGTCGGCGGTGGCCCGGAAGTACGTTTAACCACGGCTCAGGGCCTCGATGATGGCTCAGAATATACCCCCGATGGTAAATATATTTACTTTAACTCGAACCGCACCGGCACCATGCAAATCTGGCGCATGCGGCCCGATGGCAGCCAACAAGAGACCGTAACTACCGGCGAATACAACGACTGGTTTCCGCACGTATCGCCGGATGGCAAATGGATGGTGATGTTATCGTTTGATAAAAAAGAAGTAAAGTCCGATGATCATCCGTTTTATAAGCACGTGTATTTACGCCTGATGCCAATTGCCGGTGGACAGCCGAAAATAATAGCTTATTTATACGGAGGCCAGGGTTCTATTAACACGCCGTCGTGGTCGCCGGACAGCAAACGAATTGCTTTTATAAGCAACACCGACATGAGTACGCCGGCCGCGGTAAAGTAATTCAGTAACTTAGACACTAGTATTTAGATATTAGATCCTAGACTAATAGGTATTAAAAATCTGAATTCAAGCAATTTATTATGAGATTAAATAGTTTAAGGTAATTTCGTCCGGTTACTTAGTCATTGGCAAATTGATGGTCTGTTTGCGAAACTGAAGTATCTCTTTTCATTTGTCCTTTTACTTACTATGCTATTTTAGTAGAACATCCGGCTCAATTTTTTAAATTTTTTAATTTTTCAGGCTGGCGGTTCAGGTTTCATCTTTAAATATTTATCCATTCCTCATGATCTGGAACTTACGCCCTATTTATTGTATCGCCCTGATTTTCAGTTTTACCCTTTCGTCGGCTTTAGCGCAACAAAAAACAAAAACCCAAACGCAAAAATGGATTTCGTTGTACAACGGCAAAGATTTAACCGGCTGGGATATTAAAATTGCCGGCCATGCCCTAAACGATAATTACAAAAACACTTTCCGGGCCGAAGGCGATATGATCCGGGTGTCGTATGATGAATACAAAAACTTCGATGGCAAATACGGGCACATGTATTACAAAACGCCTTACTCGCACTATATTTTGCAGTTTGAGTACCGCTTTTTGGGCAACCAGGTGCCCGGTGGCGAAGCATGGAACGTGCGTAACAGCGGCATTATGTACCACTCGCAATCGGCGAAAAGTTTAACCATGGGTCAGGAATTTCCGGTGTCGTTGGAAGTGCAATTATTGGGTGGTTTAGGAACCGGCGAACGGCACACCGGCAATTTATGTACTCCCGGCACGCAAATGCACGACATGCAAGGCAAGTTAATTTCTGATCATTGCATCGACTCCAAATCAAAAACGTATAACGGCGACCGTTGGGTAAAAGCGGAGATACAAGTTTACGGCGATTCGCTGATCCGGCATATTATTGAAGGTGATACGGTGTTTACTTACCAAAAACCCGAAATAGGCGAAGTGTATTGGAAACAAGGCAAAGAAGATGCCTACAGCAAAATTTGGAAAGCCCAGGATGGCGCTCCGCTCAAAACCGGCTACATTGCGCTGCAAGCCGAAAGCCACGCCATTGATTTTCGGAATTTGCGTTTGCTTAATTTAAAAACGCAAACGCCGCCTAAACCCCGAATTGCGAAACCAGCCGCAAAATCTTAATAATGAAAAATCCGCCGTTTTTTTAAATTTTACTGCCTATTGACGGTCTATAAAAGCGAAATTATTATAGAGGCGCTTTCTTATCCTAAAGGTATTACCCAATTAGTAGCCATTAGAAGTTTCGCAAAAACATAGAGGTTCGTTTGTGAAGACACCAACGACAGCCTCGCCCATTGGCAGTATCCTCACTGTTAGCTTTTGTAAAAACCCTGCTAAATTTAAGCCACTTACCCGTAGGAAATAGAGGATAAATAATGCTATTTCGTATTTTAATTTAAATTTTTATTCTTTTTAACGGTATCTATTCATAATGAAAAAATCAATTTATCTGTTTGGTGTAAGCGTTTTTTTAAGTGGAACTTTGTTTCTGTCGGGTTGCCAGCAAAATGCCAAAGTAAAAGACAAAAGCCCCGCCACTACGCCAGCGGCAACAGATAAGCCTGCCATTAATTTATCTTCTGAAGATTCTACTACCCTGGAAACCCAGGGTGGTGTTGCCGCTGCAACTACCGGAACTGGGCAAAAGTTTGGTTACATTAACTCGGCAGAGTTATTAAAATTAATGCCCGAAACTAAAAAAGCCGAAGCCAGTTTGCAAGCGTACGTGGGTGGTTTAGAAAAACAATTTGGCGGTTTACAGACCAGCTACCAAAAGCAAATCTCGGAATTTCAGGCCCAGGAAAAAACAATGGTTGATGCGATTAAACAAACCAAAATAAAAGCGATTCAGGACCTGGAACAGCAAATGCAGCAATCACAGGCTTCGGGGCAGCAAAAAGTAGCCGCAAAGCGCGAAGAATTATTTAAGCCTATCTTAAATAAAGCTGAAAAAGCGGTGAAAGATGTAGGCAAAGAAAACGGTTACGATTATATTTTTGATGCCAGCACCGGTTCGTTTATTTACGCCAAAGACAGCCACGATATTATGCCCCTGGTAAAAACCAAGCTGGGGATTAAGTAATTTTTTAAATTTTTCTGCTACTCCGCTTTCTAATCTGCGTAAACAATTAACCGGTTCATTCAAAGCCGGCGGTGTTTCACTAAATCAACAGACGATGAAAGACAACCAAGATAAAAGCGACGACAAAAAAGACGATATTTTAAAAGATATCCGGTCGGTGCCGAAAGCGCCCACTGGTAGCAGCGGCGGCGGTAACCAAAACGTAGACGATCCGAAACACCCACCGAAAGGGGGCCGGCACGATGCCAGCAGCACCGAAGATGGGGGCCAGGATATGGGTACTTCGGCGGGCAGTCACTAAATAAAAAAGTACATAAAAAACGCTGTTGGTTTACTCAACAGCGTTTTTTATGTACTTTTTTATTTAGTTAAAAGTTATGAGTTTAGAGTTATGAGTTAGAAATAACCGCTTTGTTGTGCTTAGAGTTAGCGTAGCGCTCTACGCACTTTCCGGACAGCCAATCTCCGATTGGCGTTTACCAACATATTCCATTACGCCAATCAGAGATTGGCAGCACAAAAAATGGGTAGAGACCGCTCACGCGAACTCTACCCATAACAACATGTAATTTATAAACTATTGCATGAAAGGTGGTTATTCCTACTTCGTATTCATTGATATGGCCTTACAAGGTACACGCTCCCACCTGCAGCCATAATCCGCCCAAAAATTTAAAATTTTCAGTTATTCTTTCCTAAAATATACTCAGAAGTTTTATTAATATTAGAATAACAACTAAGCCTAAATATGCGTAGCCATTATTCGATTAAAGATAATCCATTCATTCAAATCAGAGCTGAAACCTGTTTCCATATGATTCATCCGCACACGGAACTTCGATTTATTAGTACAGAAATAGGCTACGGTGTGGTAGCTACCCAATTTATTCCGAAAGGTACCATTACCTGGGCTTTTGACCCGCTCGATCAGGTTTTTACTCCCGAAAAAGTAAGCCAGTTGCCCTCGGTTTTTCAAAAAATAGTAAACACCTACACGTACCGCGATAATAAAGGTGACTTTGTTTTATGCTGGGATCATGCCCGCTTCGTGAATCATTCCTTCCGTTCTAACTGCATCTCTACAGCTTATAATTTTGAGTTAGCGGTGCGCGATATTTACCCCGGCGAAGAACTCACCGACGATTACGGCTATTTAAATGCTACCGAACCATTTGCATGCTTACCGGAACCCGGTACCACCCGCACCAAAGTAATGCCCAACGATTTGCTACACTTCCATGGAGAATGGGATATGCAAATAAAAGAAGCTTTTAGATATTTTAACCAGGTAGCCCAACCGCTCGCGGAACTGATTGAAACACAATATCAGGAGAAAGTAAAACAAATTGCGGCCGGCATTTTAGAACCAGATTCCATTTTAAACTGCTATTACCAACCGGAAAAAGTAGCTTTAGCCGTTTAACCAACGACTAACCAGTTTCCAGCCGCCCATAAAAATAAACAGCCAGATTAAGCCTTTAATTAAAAAGAACAAGAAGCCGGCCAGGCCTATTTTTTTAAAATAACGCTTTAGTTTGTCGCGGTTCATGAGAAATGCAAGTGTAGGCATTTTGCCTGAAAGTTACAACGCATCGGGTTAAAGGCTATTATTGCTAATTGGCTTTTAATATTTTTAATTTTTTCCTTCTGCCGATTGCCTGATTTGATGTACGCATAAACCTGTATCTTTGCGGTTCTGTTTTTTCAATAACCGCGTTTATGCTCGTTACTTCCGAAGTTAAACTAGAACACATTATTCTGCACAAAGTTGGCAATAAAAGCCGCGACGAAAGCATTCAGTTTTCTAAAAAACCGCTCGACCTGGACAGTACCGTAAAAGATTTATTGCAGCGTTATTTTTTATCGCCGTTTAAATCTGAGGCATATTATAATTTGTACCACGAGTCGGATATTAACCTGAACGAAGTGTATAATTTTGTGGCCCGGATATTTGATAATCCCGAAGCATTTCTGGAACAATCGGAGAACCTGGCCCGGCACCTGTACGAGCAAAGTACGCACCCCAACGTGAAAGGCGGCGAATTTTACGTAACCTACCTCCACGATTTGGTTCTGGATGGTGAAGCCCTGGAAGCCGTAGGTTTGTTTAAATCGGAAAACCGCGAAACGTACCTGAAAATATACCCCAGCGGCGATACGTTTGACATTGACAGCGAAGACGGCGTAAACATAAATAAACTCGATAAAGGCTGCCTCATTTTTAACACCGACCGGGAACATGGTTTTGTGGTACTCACGGTAGATAACCTGAATAAACGCGAAGAAGCCGTTTACTGGAAAGACGATTTTTTAAAAGTACAATCGCGCCAGGATGCGTACCACCACACCCAAAATGTAATGAGTTTGTGCAAAGCGTTCGTGGAAAAGCGTTTGCCCGAAGAGTTTGAAGTATCGCGCGGCGAACAAGCCGATCTGCTGAATAAATCGGTAAAATTTTTAAAAGAAAAAGAAGTTTTTGATTTGCAGGAATTCCAGAACGAAGTGATTGCCCAACCCGATTTAATTCAAAGTTTCCAAAGTTATAAAACCGAATTTGAAACCGATCGCGGCTTTGAAATAAAGCCGGAGTTCGACATTCACGAAAATGCTTTCAAGAAAAATACCCGCTTCCTGAAAAGCGTGATTAAGCTGGACAAGAATTTTCATGTTTACGTGCACGGCAACTCCGAAAACATGCAAAAAGGCTACGATGAAGAACGCGGTTTACATTTCTATCAACTGTTTTTTAAACAAGAGAGCTAATCCTGTTTACTTTCTGGCTAAAGCACCAGTACTTTTACACACGAAAAATTTAAAAGATCTAACTCGCTTATACTTAATAGCATAAACATTTAAGTAGTTGGTCGTTTTTAGTTGTTCGTTGTTCGATCGTTAATAAATTAATAATCAATTACTTAAACTCAGGTTTTTATCAACTTAATTTTGTCCTGTTACTTATTTAAAATTAAGCCATTACAATATTATTTTGTTTTTAAACCAGAAAGCAGATATTGTTATGGTTTTGATTGCACAGGTAAAGATCTTTTTCTAATTTACTTCAGCGTGCATCGGGTTTGCGCCTACTTATTCTTTTTTTAAATTTTTTATTTTTTCAAGGACTAAATACTTTATTCTTTCTACCCTTTAAGTTCTTGATGGAGCGCGAACGATTCCATTTTTTAAATTTTTTATATTAAACCAGAATTTATACTTCATGATGAAACGACGTACCTTTGTAAAAGCTTCGCTATTGAGCGGCTGTTTAACCAGTACGGTTCCTTTTTTAAACCCGGTCCTGGCCTCGGTAAAGCAAAAAGCAACGAAACCCGAGTATTACGAATTACGGGTTTACACCTTAAAAAACGATGTTCAGCAAAAGTTAGTCGAAGATTATTTTCAGAATGCCGCTATTCCGGCGCTTAACCGCTTAGGCAGCAAAAATGTGGGCGTATTTACGCAACAGCAACCCACCACGGCCATTACTAAATTATACGTAATCATTCCGTTTAAATCCATCGAAGATTTTGGCCGGATGAATGAACGCTTACTGGCCGATGCGGCTTACCAGCAAGCTGGCGCCGCTTATTTAAACGCGCCGGCTACTGAACCAGCTTACCAGCGCATTGAAAGTTCGTTGCTGGAGGCATTTGCCAATATGGCTAAAATGGAATTACCCGAAAAGAAATCCCGTATTTTTGAACTGCGCCGCTACGAAAGCGCCAGCGAAGCCGCCGGTAAAAAGAAAATTGAAATGTTTAATAAAGGCGAAATTGCTATTTTTAAACGGGTAGGTTTAACGCCGGTATTTTTTGGCGAAGTTATTATTGGGGAAATGCGGCCTAACTTAACTTACTTGCTTACTTTCGACGATATGGCGGAGCACGACCAGAACTGGAAAACCTTTGGCAGCGACCCCGAATGGAAAAAAATAAGCGGCATGCCGGAATACGCCGATGCTAAAATTGTGTCGAACATTACCCGCACGTTTTTAGTACCTACCTCCTACTCGCAAATCTAAGTTAAAGCTAATTTTTAAAATTTAGGCCAGACAAAGTTAGTTAAAAACAAAAGCAGTATTTCTAAGATAGTACTGCTTTTGTTTTTACCGGATTTTTAAAAATCAGGGATTTATCTGGCGCTTTTTCCCGGCAAAATCAGTAATGTATACCTGAGCTAATCTGGTAGCTATTAGAGCCCGGCAGGATTGCGATAAGTAACCAGCTCCGTAGTAAAATTCTTCACGGCGTTTTTTACCGTTAACATAAATTAAATCAGCGTAGGCATCGGTGGGAGCTACCCGGATTATTTGGAGTTCGGCTTTGGGTTCCGGACCTTTATAGACTTGTAAACTATCGTTATTACAGGTTATTATCTCTAAAGGTACTTTTTTAGCCGTTAAAAGCTGGGCCATAGCTTTGGCATCGCCGGTTACTAGCAATCCGGCAGTTTTGGGCGGCACTACCCGAAACGTACCTTTACCTGTACCCAGCAGGCAGGTACCCATACCGGCATCGTAATAGCCCATAGCTGTTTCCGAAGCATAAGAATTACCCACCAGTAATAAATCCAGGTTGCCGTCGTAGTTGTAGTCGGCCACAGTTAAGCCAAACACCGGGGCAAACTGGGCTTGCACGGGCAAAGGCTTTATCGTGAATTTACCTTTACCCTTGTTTTGAATATAACTGCTGCTAAATGTATAACTCTTAAAATTAGACGCATCTTTTAACTCGTCGTCGGTAAACAACTGCTCCATGGTGCTGGCGCCGTAATCGGCGTAACGCGAAAACCGGCGACGCATGGCTACCATCTGGTCGGTGAGGGCGTCGCGGGCCGGCGCTGGGTAGTTCTTATTCTGAATAAAATAGCTCAACACCGGATCTACGCTGCCGTTATTATCAAAATCTTTGGCCACTACGCTTACCGGTTGCTCCGGACTGGCTTTGTAACGGGAGTTAAGACCCAAATTGCCGGCTACATAATCTACGTCGCCGTCGTTGTCAAAATCGCCGGCAGCCAGGCTGTTCCACCAGCCATTGGTGTTTTGCAGTTCAGTAGTTGCTGTTACATTGGTGAGCTTTCCTTGGTTATTTTTAAAAAAACTGATCGGCATCCACTCACCGGTCAAAATTAAATCTACCTGGTTGTCTTGGTCAAAATCGGTCCAAAGGGCGGCGGTTATCATGCCAGCTCGTTCCAGTTCCGGGCACACTTGTTGGGTAACATTAATAAAACGGCCACCTTGGTTGCGCAATATACAGCTTTGGCCCGGCAAGGGGTACTTTTGGGGCTCGTTCCGGCCTCCTACAAATAAATCTAAATCGCCATCTTGGTCAAAATCGGCGGCTGTTACTACCGAACCGCTAGCCGTAATCTGGGGTAAGGCTTGGTTGTTAAGAGTAAAATTTCCGTTACCATCGTTCTGGTACAAGCGGTGCTGGTATTGGCCGGCCCCGGCTTTAAACTCATTGCCCCCACTTACTACATACAAATCTAAATCCTGGTCGTTATCGGCATCAAAAAATAAAGCTCCCATATCGTCGGCTGCGTTGAGTTGCTTGCTTAAAGAGCGGCTCGCAAAGGTGCCTTGTGGGGTTTGGTAGTAAATGAGCCCAACGTGATTACCGGAAGCACCCACAAAAAAATCATCCCGGCCGTCGTTATTTACATCGCCCACGGCTAAACCCGGGCCATTTTGCGAGTATTTGTGCGGCAGCAAAGGCTGATTTTTAAAATCCACGTAATCAACTTCTTCGTGTTTATAGGCAATACCGGTACGAGCCGCAACTTTTTGAAAAAGTGGCGTTGAAGCTGGTCTGTTAATTGGTTTGGTTCGAGTGGCGTTTTGTTCTTGCAGAAGCAAAGTTTGGTTGACTTTTACTTTAGTGAGCAATTGTTGTTTCCCGCTCGGCCAAATTATTTCCAGAGTATCAATTACCGGCGCTTTGCCTAAGCCAAAGTGAATAGTTGGGTCCACGGAAGATTGGTAACCGCGAGTAAGATAATGCTCGTAAAGCTGCTGCTGCTTTTTATTTTTAATTTTTATAGTAGCGCCAATTCCATTCCGGTTTGGGCTTAGCCCTTGAAGCTCAATTTTTAAAAAATGTGTTGGATTAATTGTTTCGGCATTATTGCGGTACACAAAAGCCGGGTTGTTCAGGTTATTAATAACTAAATCCAGGTCGCCATCTTTATCCAGATCAGCGTAGGTGGCGCCGTTGGAAGTAGACGTTTTTTCCAGTCCCCAGGCGGCACTTTTATTCGCAAAAGTTAAATCGTGTTTATTTTGAAAGATATAATTAGGCACTACTACACTTTCCAGCTTATTAAATTCTTTTTTGAGTTTGGCTTCCATGGCTTCCTGGGTACCAAACATTAACTGCTCCGACTGATAATGCATGTAATCCAGATTAATCATGTCTTTTAAATACCCGTTGGTAATAAATAAATCGCGCCAGCCATCGTTGTCGTAATCGGCCAGCAAGGCGCTCCAGCTCCAATCGGTAGCGTATACGCCGGCCAGCTGGCCTATTTCGCTAAAGGTACCGTTCCCATTATTTAGTTGTAAAGTGTTCCGCACGTATTGGATATCGTAACCCAGGTGCTTGTTTAAGTTAAAACGTTCGTAATTAGGCGCTTCCATCGTTAATTTCTGCCGTTTATTATCTTCCGGCATCATGTCCATTTCGATAATATCGGGCAAGCCATCGTTATTATAATCGGCAATGTCGGTGCCCATGCCGTTGTAGCTGGTATGTTTCAGGTACTGATTTAGCTTGTTGCTAAAGGTGCCGTTTTGGTTATTTATCCAGAGCAAATCGTTGCTTAAAAAATCGTTGGCGGCGTAAATATCCGGCCAGCCATCCTGGTTAATATCACTAACGGCTATTCCTAAACCGCGGCCTTCGATTAAAATACCGGCTTCTTTGGTTACATCGGTAAACGTGTTATTGCCATTATTGCGAAATAACTTATCGTTGCTGGGTGAAGAACCATCGGTAATCTTCGGACGAGGCACGTTGGGATTGCCGTTACCGTGGGAATCATTGCGCAGTAAATACATATCTAAGTCCTGGTCTTTATCATAATCCAGGAAAGCCGCTTGGGTACAGTTGCCGGTATCGGCCAGGTTAAAAGTTTGGGCTTCTTCTTTAAATACCGGCACGCCAGCTGCGTTCAGGCCTTGGTTTATAAATAACAGATTAGGTATTGCAGGCTGGCCTTTTAAAGGGGTAACCGTACAGGCGTAAATATCTAATAAACCATCCTGGTTGATATCCACCATGGTTACGCCGTTAACCCACGACTTAGTACCAGTACCGCTAAGCGTAGTTATGTCTTTAAATTTAAAATTTCCTTGGTTCAGGTACAGTTTACTCGAAACCATATTACCGGAAAAGTACAGATCGGGTAAGCCATCGTTGTTCACATCGCCTACGGCCACCCCCCCGCCATTATACATGTAGCCGTAGGTTAATACATTTAAAGAATCGCTTTCGGTGATGGTATTGGTAAAAGTAACACCAGTTTCTTCGGGGGCTAGCAAGGTGAATAAAGGCTTTTCCCGTTTGAAAAATTGGCAATTGGTGAGGAATAAAAAGATAGGAGCAAAAATCAAAGATTTATTAATTTTCATTACCGGAATGTACAATAAGTAATGGATTTCTGACGAATATACTACTTTTCAGCAAGGATTTAGAATACCGACTTGTTATAGATATAATCAAAAAGCTCCTGAATTATTCAGGAGCCTTTTTTAATTAATTGTTAATACGTTAATATGAAATTTCTAAATTATAAATTATAAGTTAGGATTGCGACTTACTTCGTTTTGCGGTAAAGGTAAATACATGTGGGTAGCTTCGTTGAATGTGTAGTTTTCGAATGGCGAAGGCGTGGTTGAAATATACTTGGCTCTGATCCAACGTAAGGTATCAAAATCACGTCCTTCTTCGCCGCCTCTTTCAACGGCACTTTCGTGAATAACCGCCCGCATCACTTCTTCTTTGGAGTTTACCGAGTATTTGGCGGTTGGGTATGGAGGCATTTGCACATCCGGACGAGCCCGCAGTTCGTTTAGATAGCTCACAGCCTTGCTTAGATCACCGGCATTCGCTTCTACTTCAGCGAGCATTAATAAGACTTCCGCATACCGCAAAACCCGTAAGTTAATACCCGAAACCACAAAAGTTGGGTCAGCGTTGGTTTTATAGATAGCCGCGTATTTTTCCCAGCTTACTTTTACCTGCTTGCCATTAATGTTCGATTTATTAGCATTACCCTGGGCTGCTTCGGTCATGGGCACATCGGCACCGGTTTTATCTTTAAAAGTATCGGGTGTAACGGGCAAGCCAGTTACCGTTGGAGCTATATCAGGGAAGTAAACCGTAAAATTCATGCGGGGATCTACCTTGGCTAAACCAGGAGTGTTTGCCGGCGTTTCGTATTCGTTCAGTAACTTATCCGAAGGAATCATATTCCGCCAGGATAATGGGTTAATTTCCTGGCTACGAACGGTACCAAGTGCCGCTCCTAACCCGGAGGCATCCCCGTTCCAGTTGAAACCGTTGCTGGCATTGGCCACATTTACTTGTTCCCAGATAGATTCGGAGTTAAACTCATTTTCTTCTCGGAAATTATCGTTGTACACCGGCGTTAAGGTATACTTGCCGTAAAGCTTTAAAAGTTCTATGCGGGCGTTAGCATAGTCTAGCTGCTGTAAATAAGCTTTACCTAAAAAAGCCGTAGCCGCATCGCCGCTGGCCCGTCCCCGGTTATCACCGGTTTGTTTAGCTGGTAAGCCCGCCTGAGCTGCTTTTAAATCTTCAATAACTACGGCATACACATCCGCAATTGGCGATTTGGGCTTAAATGCATCAACGGCGGCTACGGGTTCGGTGTAAATAGGCACTTCTCCCCAGAAATTAACCAATTCAAAATAAGCCCACCCTCTTAAAAACCGGGCCTCGGCTACCAATGCTTGAATGGTTGCTTTGTCCGCATCAGAGGCTGTTTCTGAAGCTTTAGGAGCGTTAGCAATTACGGTATTTGCCCGGTGCACCATCGCGTATAAACCCGTAAAAGAAGCTGTGATTACTGGATTATCCGGAGTAGTACCACCCGTTAAAATCTGACCACGCGGTGCTTCCAAGGCTGGACCACCTGAAGTATAATCCGGGCTACGCATGTCGTGGGTAAAGAACCACTCCCGGCTCATTAAGTTGGTACCCCGCATGGCGGAGTAAATACTGTTCACAGCTCCCTGCAACTCGGTCGCATTTTTAAAATAATTTTCTACGACGAGTTGGTTAGGATTCGTTTTTTCTAAATCATCTTGGCAGTTTGTTAGGAGTAGCGCTCCTAACAAACATGCTGATACATATATTCTTCTCATGATAAATCTAAAAATGAATGACTAAGCTATTTAAATTCTTTAAAACTTAAAGGGTAATCTGTAATCCGCCTACAAAAGACCGAGGCTGTGGATACTGTCCAAAGTCAACTCCGTTGGTTAACAAGGTAGCTCCCTGACCCTGCAAGGCTCCTACTTCCGGATCTAATCCGGAGTAATCGGTGATGGTAAATAAATTCGTTGCCTGTACATAAATCCGGATGCCGCCAATTTTACCATTTGAAAAAGAACTAAGGGCTGCTTGCGGAATGGTGTAACCCAAGCTGATGTTCTTTAACCGGGCATAAGAACCATCCTCTAAGAACCGGCCAGAAGTTCGGTTATTTCCATTGGGGTCCGAAGCAATCATTCTGGGAACATCGGTATTGGTGTTAGTTGGCGTCCAGGCATTTAGTACAGCTGTACCAGCATTAAATAAACGCTGACCTCCTTCTAATTGTACACGGGTAGCATTATAAATTTTATTGCCGATTACTCCTTGTAAGAATAAACTTAAATCGAAGTTCCGGTAATTAGCCGAGGCATTTAAACCATACTGGAAAGTTGGCCATGGACTACCCAGGAATGTCCGGTCGTTATTGTCAATTTTACCATCACCGTTTAAATCTCTGTATTTAAAATCACCAGCTGAGGTTCTTTCATTTTGACGATAGCCCTTTATACCATTTAGTTGATCTGCGGTAATATTTGGATTTAAGACCTGAGCGGTAGCTCGGGCATCAGTCGTAGGTTTTACGTTATCGGCGTTTACTTCATCCTGGCTTTGGTAGATACCATCGATTACCCAGCCGTAGAAAGACTGTATTGGCTCACCAGGTGCAGTACGGGTAAAATCGGTATTACCAAAATCCTGGTTCGCGCCCGCATCCAAGAATGGAAGAGCCGGGCTCATTTCCACTACTTTGTTTTTAATAACGCTGGCATTGGCGTTTACACTCCACTTAAAGGCTTTATCGCTTTCGTTATAACCTAACTGAAACTCTACACCCGAGTTTTTCATTTTACCCACGTTTTGGGCCACAGTAGCACCAGTAAAACCAAAACTTGGAGCAGTAGGCACCTGCAGAATCAAACGGTTATCATCGGTGGTAGTTCTGTCGAAATATTCAGCGGAGAAAGTTACTCGGTTATTCAGGAAGCCAAAATCAACTCCGTAGTTAACCATTCTAGTAATTTCCCATCCTAATTGCGTGTTGGATATACCGTTGTAGTAAGAACTATTAACCGGCGATGTGCCCCCAAACTGATAGTTGGCATTATTCACCAACGCATTCGCTTGCCATGGATAAGCTCCAATATTATTAAAACCAACGCTGCCATAACTAGCCCGTAATTTTAATTCCGATAAAGTCGTCAGACCTTTCATAAAAGGTTCTTCAGTTACGCGCCAGCCAACGGATGCACCCGGAAAGTTACCCCATTTATTACCCGGAGCAAATACCGAAAATCCATCGCGCCGGAAAGAAGCACTAACTAAGTATTTTGCTTTATACTCGTAGTTTAAACGCGTTAAATAAGAAATAAGCAAAGTCTCAAACCGTTGAAAATTGGTAACCTGCTGGGTAGCGTTATAAAGCGTTTCGAACGTATTGTTTGGTTGGTTACCGGTAATATTTTCCTGCAACGACTTATTACCCTGGCGCTCATATACCGCAATGGCATTTACATAATGATCGCCAAAGGTTTTATCAAACGTTAACTGATTAGTAGTCAACAAAGTACGTCCGGTATTCCGGTTGTTTTGTAGAATTAAGCTAGCGTTTGATTTAGACCCGCTTGAAAATTGAGGTTGACGTTGAAAATCTAAATTATTAAAGTAATCTACCCCGCCAATTGTTTTAAAGCGTAACCAATTGGTAAATCTTAATTCCACGTTGATATTACCGATGATATTGGTATTCCGTCGTTCAGCGGTATTCAATAACGATAAACGAACCGGGTTATCTGGGTCATTGGAATCGGCTCCATCAATTTCCCGGTAACCACTGTTTACCAAGGGATTGGTAACTGGTAAATAAGGTACCATCCGGATGGCATTTACAATGCGGCTTCTTTGCGCCGAGTTGTCGTAATCTTGTTGATTGTAACCTGCGGTCAAAGTTTGACCAACCGTAACAAAATTACTGATTTTATGGGTAGAGTTAATGCGGGCATTATATCGATCAAAACCTAATCCGATCATGGTGCCTTCTTGTTTGTAGTAACCGGCACTGGTATAAAATTGAGACTTCTCGGTACCACCAGACAAGGACAAATTATGCTGCGTTAATAATCCTGGCTGAAAAAGCTCTTCCATCCAGTTAGTGTTGGTTTGACCGTAGGTTTGATTTGTGCCCGGAATAGTTTGACCTAACTGATCGAACCGGGGAGGCAATCCCGCTGTAGCGCTGTTATTTCGGGTTAAAGTAGTACCATATTGTACGTATTGTTCAGTATTTAACAAGTCGTACATTTTATAGGCGTTTTGAACACCTACATTAGAATCTAAGTTCACGCGGAACTTACCATCGCGGCCACCGTTTTTGGTGGTAATGATAACTACCCCATTCGCCGCCCGGGAACCATAAACAGCCGTGGCCGCCGCATCTTTCAAAACATCCACCGATTGAATATCTTTCGGGTCAATGTTATTCAGACCTCCGGTAGGCACTCCATCTACTACGTATAAAGGCTCGGTACCAAAAGAAATAGAACCAATACCTCTGATCCGCACGTTAGGAGCCGTACCCGGCGAACCTTGATTGATAACCATTACCCCAGCCGCTCTGCCCTGCATGGCTTGCTGCACGTTAGGCACGGGAATCTCAGCAATTTGCTTGGCTCCCACGGAGGTGATAGCTCCAGTAACGGCTTCTTTCTTTTGCGTACCATAACCCACTACAACCACTTCTTCTAAGGCTTGGGTATCTTCGCTCAGGGTAACATTTACTGGACCCGATCCGCTAACCGGTAATTCTTTCGTAGTATAGCCAATAAAAGAAAAAACTAAAGTACCAGCTTGTTCAGGAATGTTTAACGTATAGGTGCCATCGGGACCAGAAGTAGAACCGGTGGTAGTTCCCTTGAGCAATACGGTTACCCCAGGTAAACCTTCGCCGTTAGCACCGGTTACTTTGCCGGTAATTTGCCATTCCGGGGCCTTAGTTGCTACGTAATTGGGTAATATTTCGGGACGACTGCTGGCTAACCACGCAAGACCAGAGCCTTGTTCTGCCGTTTCGTTTGGGGATGTGAGCGGCCGGAAAGCACTAGGTAAGCTTATTTCGGCAGTTTTGGTATCGGGAAGTATAGCGAAAGTGCGTTCGTTAATTTTAGCAAAACGTAAATTAACGTTAGCAAGTAGTTTATCTAAATCTTGTTCTATTTTGCCCGTTGGCGTTAAATAGGCAGCTACCAGTTTTCCTTCTAAATTTTGTGTTTCGTACAAGAAGGAAACATGGTATTGATGCTGTAAATCCTGGAGAACCTGGGCCAGCAATACTTTTTTACTAGCAGTATGCGTAGCCTGGGTTTTACTTTGCTGGTTGTTCGCTAAAAGTAAATCTTGCGCGTAAACCTCTGGCATAGTAGCCAGACACGCCAATAGGAAGGCATTTCGAAGCAGCACTTTTTTCTTTTTAGTAATCATTTCTCACGAGCTTTAATTTTAATTTAAGTATTTATAAACTTCCTATTATTACATAGGCGAAGTAATGCGTAAGGTTTGCTGGCTTTGTTTTTCAATTTTTAAATTAAACGACGTGGCTAAAGCCACTAGTAAAGTATTTACATCGTCAATAAAAATTTCGCCGGTAATTTTCCGGGTTAAAATCTTCGGATCGGTTACCTGTACGTTATAACCATAGTTTTCTTCGAGCAGGGTTACAATCTCGGCCAGGGGAGTAGCCTGAAAAATAAGCTGCTTATGCGTCCAGGCAGAATAAATTTCCGGATTTACCGTACTTTTTTTAAATTTTTGCTGTGCTGGTAATAACTCCGCCATTTCGCCGGGTTTTAATGTTTCCGTTACCGGGTGTTTCGCCAGGGTTTCGGTTGATAAATTAACTTTACCCGAGTTTAGTACCACCCGGGTTTTCCGGCGCCGATTAGTTACATTAAAGCGGGTACCCAGTACCTGCACGTTTACCTCCGGAGTATGCACCCAAAAATGCACCTTACGCGGGCCAGGTTTCCGGATTACACTAAAAAACGCTTCTCCTTCGAGCCACACTTCGCGGTTTTGATTAAATTTGGTACCAGCGGTATAACGCAAAGTGGTATTGCCGTTAAGCACTACCGTAGAGGAATCAGGTAAAATAATAGTAGCAGTTTCGCCAAATTGAGTATGGTATATCTGCTGCTTTTGCTCATTAGCCAGATAATAAACCAAAATACTGCTCAGGCAAAAAAGTACGAGTGCGGCTGCCCAATTTGGCCAATATATACGTTTCAGCTTGCTTGGCTCCGAGGTGGTTAGCGGGCGCGTATTATCGGCAAAAGCCAGTTGGTGCTTTACGCGATTCCAACTGTCCTGCATTTGGCTATCTGGCACGGGCGCAGGATTAACCGAAATACCGGTGA
The DNA here is from genome assembly GCF_003340495.1 of Adhaeribacter pallidiroseus. Classification (NCBI taxonomy): domain Bacteria; kingdom Pseudomonadati; phylum Bacteroidota; class Cytophagia; order Cytophagales; family Hymenobacteraceae; genus Adhaeribacter; species Adhaeribacter pallidiroseus. The sequence goes on along the minus strand of NZ_QASA01000001.1, from coordinate 466,328 downwards.
GCAGCAATGCCGCTTGGTGAGCCAGAGCCTTTTTTTCGGGATATGCAGCCAAAAAAGCATTCCACTTTTGCTCAGCTGCTGCATCAGTTTTATACACCCAGTGCGGAAAGGATGCATCCTGTAAAAAATCTTGAAGCGTATAGTCTGGCAATTTCATGGAGTAGTAAACCTAGAGCAATGCTTGTTTTATGTAAAGAGGTAAAAAAGGGTAATTTCTACTCACGAGAACAACTATTTTAAAAAATTTACAATTTCATTAATTAAAATCATAAAAATTTAAAAAATTACCAATCAACTTTTCTTTTGATTAAAGCTTTTTTTAACTTTTGAATAAGTAGTTGATCATTGTACTTACAGAAGAGTTTTTCTCCATTTTAATAAGTGTTGCTTAAACAATTAAGCAGTGTAAGACCTAGTTGCTGTGCATTACCCCTGTATAATTTATCCGGATGAGAATTACCATTTTTCAAAATTTATTAGTACTATTATAACTAGCTTATTAATTTTTATTCGTTACTCCCTGTTTAAAAAAGAGATTAGGTTGTTTATGGCTGGTATGGCTAACTTTCTCTTTTTTAACATATAGCGATGTTATACTCACAGAAAAATAATTTATTTGGTGTAATTGCTTATGGCACTTATTTTACCCTTATATACTTTACAAGAAGCCATACTTCAGCCCCATGCGGCTTTGTCGGAACCAGAATTATGGGAAAATTTACGCCAGGGTAACGAAGCAGCTTTGGCGTACATGCACCGTAGTTATTACAAGAGCTTATTCCGGTATGGCCTTAGATTAAGCCAGGATGCGGCTTTAAGTGAGGATTGCATTCAGGATTTATTTGTTACGCTGTGGGCGTCGCGGGAGCGGATTAATGCGGTGCAATCTATTAAGCTTTATCTTTTTACATCGTACCGCCGGTTAATTTTACAGCGTAAAAAAACGGAGCAAAAAGCATTTACCCGTTTTTTTTACCAACCCGACGTTGTTTTTTCTTCGGAAGAAATAGTAGTACGGTCCGAGATAGATCAGGAAACTACTAAGAATTTACTAATTTTATTAAACAGTTTGCCCAAGCGGCAAAAAGAGGCTTTGTACCTGCGGTATTACGAAGATTTAAGTTTTACCGAGGTAGCTCAGTTAATGGATGTTAGTTATCAATCGGTGCTTAACCATATTCAACGGGCTTTAAATAATATCCGGCAACACCCTAATTTGGCCGCTTTACTGGGTCGGGCTTCTTTTAAATTAAGTTCTTAACAGGGTACTTAATAAGAACCACACCAGTTAAATTTTAAAATTTTTCTTATCGCACATTGTAAGTACTATTTATATAATAGAGGGAACGGCTTTAAGATTTTGTCAAACATTTCCCCTGGTTATCTTACAACTAGCGCTTTACATTATTTATATTTTTGAATCATGGAAGCTTATTTAACTTGGTTGCCTTAAACATAATTTTAGTTATATTTATATTTTAGTTTAGATTAGGCAATCTGCCAGTGAACATGAAATTAATTACCCGCTTTCTCTTTATTTTAATTCTGGCTAATATTTCTGCTTGCCAGCCCAAACCAAATCCAGCCGGTCTCGATGCTTTTACCCGGTTTCAGTTGATTGATTGGAACAAGCATCTCAGTCACATTATTATTACGGATATTTTTTCGCCGCCCGTAGCCAGCCGTATTTATGCTTATACCAACATTGCGGCATACGAAGCGTTAGTACCTGGCTATCCGGCTTGCCAGTCGTTGGCAGGGCAATTAAATGGCCTGGAAAATGTACCCGCACCCGAGAAAGGCAAAGAATATTACTATCCGGTAGCGAGCGCTGAGGCATTTGCAACCGTTATGAAAAAATTAACGTTGGTACCTGCTAATACCGAAAAATTTGAAACCGAATACCTGGAAAAAATTAAAAAAACCGGGATTAAAAAGGAAGTTTTAGAAAACTCCTTAGCTTACGGCAAAAAAGTGGGTGAGCACGTGATCGCCTGGGCTTTAAAAGATAATTACCTGGAATCAAGGGCCATGCAGCGCCACATGTTGTCGGAGAAGATAAATGAGTGGCAGCCTACCCCACCCGATTACATGCAAGCCGTTGAGCCCCATTGGAATACCATCCGACCTTTTGTAATGGATTCGGCGGCACAATGTAAACCGCGTAACCCAACTCCATTCGACACTTTGCCTAACTCTAAATTTTATAAAGAGGCTAAAGAAATTTACATGTTGGGTGAGAACTCCGACGCAGAAAAACAATTAATTGCCAAATTCTGGGACGACAACCCGAATGTTTCTTACACGAAAGGCCATATTACTTATTTTAAACAAAAACTAACGCCGGGTGGCCATTGGATTACCATAACTTCTAATGTGTGTAAAGCTAAAAATATAAATCCTATGGAGCAGGCCGAAGCCTTTGTTTTTGTAACAACTTCGTTAGCCGACGGATTTATCAGCTGTTGGGATGCCAAGTACAAACACGTACATATTCGCCCGGAAACTTACATTGAAAAATACATTGATCCGGAATGGGACCCCTTGTTGCAAACACCCCCTTTTCCGGAGTTTCCGAGTGGGCACAGCGTTATTTCGGCAGCTGCCGCTACTGCGCTTACCAATTTATTCGGCGATAATTTTGCTTTTACGGATTCTACGCAGTTAGCGATTGGTTTACCCGTCCGGAAGTTCAACTCTTTCTACGATGCATCCAGGGAGGCGGGCATGAGCCGGATGTACGGCGGTATTCACTTTAGACCCGCCAATGAGTATGGGGCTGAGGAAGGTAAAGAAGTAGGTAACTTCGTTTATCAGAAGTTAAAAACCCGCCGGAATGGCCAATTAGCGAAGCTGCCCTAAAGTTTTGCAGCGGCTACGAGCCACCTTCTATGCAAAAATTTAAAAATTTGGCCGCATTTATTAGCCCATTTAATACAAGTTACAACCAGGTTATTCAACTTTTGGTTGTAGCTTATTTTTTAAGACCAAAACACTAGGACCATTTTTAATCCATTTTTCCTGTAAAGTAGTCGGTACTGGGGTAGTGGCAAAAATAAAAGAACCCAGCATAATGTCCTCATCGCCATCCTGATCTAAGTCGCCGGTAGACATGGTAAGCCAACGGCCCTGGGTAGATTCCGGAAAAGTTTTGCTGTGAAAGGTATTATTCCCTTGGTTTTCGTAATACACAAAGCCGGCCGCCGGTTGTTTTTCAAAATCAGCAAAGTAGGCAATGGCAGCTATGTCTACATCACCGTCCTGGTCAAAATCGCGCGCTACCGCTTGCGTAGCTCCCGGCAAAGGCAAAAAAACAGTTTCCTGAAAGCTATTTTTCTTATTATTTAAATACACCCGGATTCCGTGATAAGGCTTCAGCAAAGAAGAATAATCGCCATTATCGCCGTTTGCCAGTAAAATATCCGGCGCGCTATCTTTATTAAAATCTGTTAACGTAAAGTAACTAGATCCATAAACCGGCGGCATTTGCAATAACGTTTCTTCTTCAAACCGGCCTTCTCCCTTATTATAAAATACAATTACACTTTCGGTGGCTTGGGCAAATAAAGCTATAACATCCGGCAGATTATCGTGGTTAATATCCTGAATGATTACTTGCCGGCTACCCGGTACTTTTTTTAAAATATGCTCCCGATAGGTACCATCCTTATTCTCTTCGTACCAGCTTAATTTACCTATTTGATTTCCGTATTGGCAAACAACTAAATCGGGACGATTATCCTGGTTAAGATCACTACTGACCAATTGCACCGGGCGCTGCAAATCGGTTAATTGGGGCTGCGCACTAGCAGCAGTTTTATCTTTTGTATTCCAGGAATAAAGGCGGCCATAAGGTGCATCAGAGGGAGTAAGCGAACCTACCGTAAGTATTTGATAATGTTCTTTATTTATAGTACTGATAGCGGCTACCGGAGGAGTATCTAATTGTAATGAATCAGTGGGTTGTAATTGGGCATTGATTCTAAATAGCTTATTCCGCCGGTCCCCAACGAGTAATTCTTTGGTTTTTGGTTCGTATTTTAAAAGAGAAGTTAAGGCATTTCGCCCTTTGTTTATGGGTAATGCACTTACTTGAAAAAGCGTTAAGGAATCCAGGGAAAGTAATTTTGGTGGCGCCAGCTTTTCTGGGGCTTGATTTTGATAGTAGGCTTTTATTTTGATCCAATCTTTTTTAGCGATTAAAGGTTTACTGGGATAAATCTCAGCTTTTAGAAGAGCCATTATTTCTTGAGGGGCCAGACGCGTGTACATACTTAAATCGCTTCCAATACCGAGACGAAGACCCATAACGGGTAATACGCTTTTTTCCCAGGTAACTTTAGGGAGCAAAGCCGGTTCCGGAAACTGATGACAAGCCGAGCAGTACACGTGGGCTAAATTATTTCCATCCAGGGCGGCGGTTTCGGTAGAGTCAGGCAAAACTTTCGCTAAGTCTGTTACATTTACTACCGATGTAACCGTTTTTTTTTTGGGTGTACAACAAATGCTTAACCAAGCTATTAAGCACCACAAGCAGAAAAATCGCATTTGTTTTTTAAAAATCTAGTTGCCGGCTACGGCCTGAGAAATCTTTTATGATAATAGAGGCCATACCGGGTTGCCACGCCAATTTACGCGAGGATTGGGAAAGATACGTGTGGCCATAATAAAATTCCAGGTGTTGCTTTTTCCCGTTCTGGTAAGTTATTTCGGCCGAAGCATCCATTGGTTGTAAGGTTATTACTTTGTTAACAGGTTGCTTTGATAATGGTGTAGTTTGCCACACCTTTAAGCTATCCTGATTCTGCGTTACTAAAGTTAGTTTTTGACCATCTTTGGTGTAGAGTTGGGCTAAGCCTTTCGCATCGCCGTTTACAAAAAAACCGCTACGGGAAACCGGCACGGGTGTAAATTTACCTTTACCGTTTCCTTGCAAATACAATCCAATTAAGGCGTCGTAATTACCGGTAAATACTTCGGTGCTGTAATCGTTCCCTACGACCAGTAAATCTAAGTTTCCATCTTGGTTTACGTCGTCGGCTACCATGCCGTAAACCGGGGCAAACTGAGCTACCTGAGGTAATAGGTGCATCTTAAATTTACCTTGTCCCAGGTTTTCCAGGTAACTGCTGGCCATGTGGTTGGCTTGTAAAATTAAGGCGCCTTCCCGTTCTTTTACGGGTATTACCTCGTCAATAGTAGCCATGGCATAATTGCTATAGCGGGCAAAAATACTTCGGGTACGAGGCATTTGGGCATTCAAATCGTCGCGGGTGTGCATGGGGTAAGGTCGCATTTGCCCGTCTTCGGATTTTAAGTAGCACGAAAGTACGGCATCCAAGCTGCCATTTTTATCAAAATCTTTGGCAATAACCTGTAGCGGTTGATCGGGTTTGGCGCAGTAGTTACTGTTTAAACCTAAGTTACCGGCGGCATAATCTATGTCGCCATCATTATCAAAATCGCCGGCGGTTAAGCTGTTCCACCAGCCGGTTTTGTTTTGAACTCCGGTAGTAGCAGTTATATTTTGGAGTTGGCCTTTGTTATTTTTTAAAAAAGTAATGGGCATCCACTCGCCCGCTATTACTAAATCTACCTGTCCATCCTTATCAAAATCCGACCACAGGGCATCGGTGATCATACCTAGTTTATTTAAGCTGGGGCAAACCTGGGCAGTTACATCGGTAAAACGGCCTTTTTCGTTGCGCAAAATATAACTTGGCGGGGCCATAGGATACTTACCCGACATTACCCGTCCGCCTACAAACAAATCCAAATCACCATCCTGGTCAAAATCAGCCGCTTTTACGCAAGACTTGCTGGTCCGTAAAGCCGGTAATGCCTGCGCATCTTGCGTAAACTGACCTTTACCATTATTGCGATACAATCGATCTTGAAATTGCGGCGCGTCTTCTGGAAATTCGTAACTGCCACTAGCTACGTACAAATCTAAATCACGGTCGTTATCTACATCCAGAAATAACATTCCCATGTCTTCTTCGGGCTTCGGCGAAGTATAATTGGTGGTGGATGCTTTAAATTGGCCGCTAGCTTGCTGCAGAAAGAAAGTGCCGGGTTTACCCGCCGAACCACCTACGTAAAAATCATCCAGTTTGTCGTTGTTTATATCGCCAACCGCTATGCCCGGACCAGCTTGGGTAAATTTATGCGGTAAGGTTTTTTGAATATTAAAATCGATTTTGTCGTCTTCGGCATGCCGGTATGTAATGCCGTGTTGCACCGCTGTTTCCTGGAAAATAGCTGGTTGTTTAGAAGTACCAGCCTGGTTATTTAAAGCCGGTTTTGCTTCTTTTTGCTTAATAGTAAGCACCTGATTGGTGGCAATGTTGCGCAGTAATTGCGTAGCCCCGTTGGGCCAGATTACTTTTAAAGAATCAATAGTAGTGGCAGTACCGACCCCAAAATGCGCTTTATTTTCGACAGAAGATAAGAAGCCGCGATATACCGAATGTTCGTAGAATTGCTTTTTTCCGTGGCTGTAAAACAAACTTACCCGCGCATCTACACCTTGCACATTCGGTTGCTCCCCTTGAAAAACCAAACGCAGAAAATGATTTTTAGGTGTACTCTTTTTACTGGAATACAGTTGATTTTGATAAACAAAGGCACTATCGTTGATATTGTTCATTACTAAATCCAAATCGCCGTCGTTATCTAAATCGGCGTAGGCCGCTCCGTTGGAGAAAGAGGGTGTACTAAAGCCCCAGTCTTTGGTTTTATCGGCAAAAGTTAAATTACCGTTGTTGTGGTAAGCATAATTTGGTATTTTTACGACAGGTATTGAATCGACTAAAGCTTGCAAATTAGCAACCTGGCTCGCCGGTCCACTGCGATAAATAGAAAAATCCCGGTCGGTGATATCTTTGGGAAAGCCGTTGGTAATAAAAATATCCCGGTAGCCATCGTTATCAAAGTCGGCCACTAAGGGAGTCCAGCTCCAATCGGTTTGGTAAACACCGGATAATTGCCCGATCTCACTAAAAGAAGGCTCCCCCGATGGTGTTAAGCCGTTATTTAATTGCAACGTATTGCGTACGTATTGAAAATCGTATTGGTATTGTTTGTTGTTAAAGTAAATGGCGTAGTTATTATCTTTCATCAACAGCTTTTTGCGGCGGTTATTTTCCGGTAGCATATCTACCGCCAGAATATCCACCAATCCGTCGTTGTTAATATCGGCCACGCTATTACCCATTGCCGAAAAGCTGGTGTGTTTGATGTATTGGTTTTTCCGGTTGGTAAAGGTTCCATCCTGGTTATTGATATACAGTAAATCGTCCGATAAATAATCGTTGGTCACGTAAATGTCCGGCCAGCCATCCAGGTTTATATCACTGATGGCTAAACCTAAACCATACCCTTCGTATACAATTCCGGCGGTTTTAGAAACATTCGTAAAAGTATTATCCCCATTGTTGCGGTATAGCCGGTCGTTGTTGGGCGAGGTACCATCGTTTACTTTGGTACGGTAAACCGTGGGAATACTGGCATTTTGCACATTAGTAAGCACGTATAAATCCAAGTCTCCGTCGCGGTCATAATCAAAGAATGCCGCATGGGTACTATAACCGGTATCGGCAATGCCGTATGCGCGGGCTAATTCTTTAAAAACAGGTTCTCCTTGGGAATTGTTGCCTTGGTTAATAAACAACATATTTGCCCGATCAGCCGAATCTTTTTTGATGGTAGCGCACACGTACATATCCAGTTTACCATCCTGGTTAATATCCACCACCGCTACTCCCGACGACCATTTACCATTGCCAGTAACTCCCGCCGATTGCGTTACATCTTTAAATTTAAAATTTCCTAGATTCAGATACAGTTTATTAGGCACCATGTTGCCCGTAAAGTAGAGATCATCTAACCCATCTTTATTAAAATCGCCGGTTGCTACGCCGCCGCCGTTGTAAATATATTCTTCAGTTAAAATATTAAGCGAGTCGCTTTCAAATATACGATTAGCGAAAGTAATACCGGTATCATTAGGAGTAAGTTGAGTAAATAAGGTTTCTGTTTTTTTCTGACAACTACTTATAAAGCAACAGAAAGCAGCAAAAAGAAGAATAGATACTTTGTTCATTTAAAAAGGGTAATCAATTGAATTACACAATAAAGGATAAGCTACTCCTTAGTTATTGGCTTAACTAATGTACAAAAATAAAGGCAAGATTTAAATCTTGCCTTTACAATATTATTGGTGGCTAATAATTAATAACCAGGATTTTGCTTCAGGTTAAAAGTACCATCAGCCAAACGGCTAGTTTGAATAACATTAGTTGGCACCGGTTGATACTCATCCTGATCTTTCGTGAATTTGGCATTTACAAATTTAGGAATGTAGTTTTTCTCGAAGTTAACGTAAGCGTTTAGCATCACATCAGCTATGCCGTAGCGAACTAAATCAAATTTACGATGACCTTCCATACCTAGTTCTAATTGACGCTCCTTCATGATAGCATTTAATGCCTCTTCTTTACTGCCGAATGCGGTGTATAACCCTACTTTGTAATTGGCAGCTGGTGTTCCATCGGGATTTTTCACAACACTTGCTGCGTTAGCCGCCCGTTCGCGTATTGTATTTACTAAATTAAGCGCATTGGTAAGGCCACCGGTTTGAGCTTCTGCTTCGGCTGCCATTAACATTAGGTCAGAATACCGCATTAAAGGGAAACTCAACGCATTGGCTGGTTGCCCCCAATCACCAGTACCAGCTTGTCCAGCGGTTAACTCGGCCCGGGTATGTACGTTTTTCTTTGGACTATACGGACCTCCATTACTTACATCCCGAATCCAGTCTCTACCTGGGTGCGGTCCCCAATCCAAATACTGCACTCCTCGACGACCAACTGAGTGATCTAGACGAGGGTCAACGGTACCAGCATAAGGTGTGAATGGCTGCGCCGAAGTTAAAAGTCGATCACTGGTAATGCCATTTTCTATGAGCGGATTGGCAATTGGTAATCCATTGGCATCGGTGATAAACGAATTAACGAAAGCTTGGGAAGGTTGAAAGAATCCGCAGCAGCCACCTGGCTTATCACCAGAACCATGCGGAAAGTTCAGGTTATTTTCGTAGTTCGCATTAGCATTGTTGCCAGCACCATCTTTATTAGTGTACTGTACCGCGAAAATAGTTTCTGCACTGTTTTTAGTAGCAATCCGGAAATTATCACCATAATTTGCATTCAGAGCATATTTTTGTCCTTGTGCATTGGTACCGTTAGCCATTACATCATTAAAGATGGCTAAGGCTTCGGCATGTTTTCCCTGAAATAGCATAGCCTTTCCTAAGAACGCACCAGCCGCCCACTTGTTAGCTCTACCTTTTTGGGCTTGTTTACCAGGCAGGTTATCATACGCAAATTTAAAATCTGCTTCAATTAAAGGCCATATGTCTACTTGATTCTTTATTGCCTTATAATTTTCGGTTGAATCTGCTTCTTCCGGTATCCACGGAAAACCCATGTTAAATACTTTTTTACCTTCCATGTGGTAAAAAGCTCTTAAAAAACGGGTTTCTCCCTCAATACGGGCTCTATCAGCATCCGGAATATCAGTTGCTAAGTTTAGAGTTCGAAGCACTTGGTTGGTCATGCCTATACCATCAACTACACCTCTCCATTTATCAGCAGCTGGCTGGGCGCTCGGCAATTGTAGGTATAGTTCGGTATCATTGATGCTATTAAAGTCAGATGGTTCTGTACCTTTATTGGCATCGTCAGCCGCTACACTACCTACTACCCAGTTAGTAGAACCAGTTAATTGGGTTTCTGGTCGGCCATCTAAGGCAGCATAGGCGGCAATTAACATACCTTCTGCGCCTTTTAAGTTAGTTATACCAGCTTCGGTATAAGACCCGATTGGGTCTAACTCCAGGAAGTCGTCTTTACAAGCTCCCATTAAACCTGCGAGCAGTAAAAAACTGAGGGATAATTTTATAAATACTTTATTCTTTTTCATGTTATAATAACATTTTAAAACTTAATTTTTTGTTAACCAGCAGTTAAAAGCCTAAGTTAATACCAATAATAAATTGTCGGGAGTTAGGATAATTTGCCTGATCAACACCCATAAAACGATCATTATCAGTAGCATTATTATCGCCCACAATACTAATATCAGGATCAGCACCCGTATATTTTGTAATAGTAAATAAATTCTGGCCTTGTAAATAAACTCTAAAGTTATTTAACCGTAATTTGTTGGCGAAAGAGGCTGGCATTTTATAACCAATTTGTAGCGTTCTCATTCTAAAATAAGAACCCTTTTCAACAAAATAGCTAGACGAAATAGACGAAGAATAGGTGTCCTTGGAACTAATAATCGGCAGGGTAGCACCCGGGTTCTGCGGGGTCCAAGAATTTTCTAAAACTCGAGTACTCACACCACCTACGAAACCTCTTAAATCGGTAAACCAGCGGGTAAAGTTAAATAGATCATTGCCATAATTCCAGAACAAGAAAGTAGAAATATCAAAGTTCTTATAGGCCAAGGACAAATTACCTCCTAATTGAAACTTAGGGATAGGGTTACCAATGTGGGTTCTGTCAGCATCATCAATTTTATTATCTCCGTTTAAATCTTTAAGGCGCCAAGAACCGACAGTTTTATATTGCATGGCTGGACCAGCATCTACTTCGGCCTGATTCTGAAAAATACCATCTACTTGATATCCGAAGAAGGAGGACATAGGGTGCCCTTTTTCAATGGCAATAACATTGCCTAAACGGCTAGCTCCTAAATATATAATTTGTCCTTCTTCTGCCAACTTAGTAATTTCGTTGGTATAACGGGTGAAGTTAAGGCTAGCATCGTACCGGAAGTCGCCGGCAAAATTGCCGGTGGTACCTAAATTGATGTCAAACCCGCGGTTACGCATATTACCAACGTTAACTCTAGGTTGATCAATTTCTGGTGATAAGTTGTTGCGTACCTGTTCAATTAATAAATCTTTAGTTTCAATATTGTACCCTTCTACAGTAACATTAAACCGGCCATTAAGGAAAGACGCATCTAAACCAATATTGGTGGTTTCGGTAGTTTCCCATTTACTAGTTAAGTTACCTAGCCGTGATTGACGATATCCAGTAGTAGATCCGTTATTCTGACCATCGATAGCATACCAAGATTCTCTTTGGCCGGAAGCAAATGTAGTAAATTGGTTAATAGCATCTACGTTCCGCTGGCTACCCATTTGACCCCAACCACCGCGTAATTTTAACTCAGTAAATACCGGCAAACTTTGCATAAAGGCTTCGTCGGATATGCGCCAGGCCGCCCCAAAAGCTGGGAATACTGCAACTCGCGATAAAGGACCAAATTTAGAAGAAGCGTCGCGACGGATAGTAGCATTAAACAAATACTTATCGCGGAAACCATAATCTACGCGGCTAAATAAGGAGTAAAGCGAAGAAGCACCCCCGATGGGTAAACCTCCGATGTTTTGGCCAATATTATAAGTTGTAGCTGACCGTATTCCGTTACCAGTTTGGATAGAACGGAAATCAACGACCTGTCCAAAATCATAACCGGTATTGCTAGCATTAATACCACGGCCAGAACCCTTAATAGCCTCTACACCTCCTAACACCTTTAAAGAATGATTTTCACCAAATTTTTGGTTGTAAGTTAAGGTGTTAGTCCAGGTCCAGGTATTAAAATAACCAAAGCGTTCGGTAAAAGCATCTACCGAGTTATTTTCGGAACGCTCGTAGGTAACAGCATTGTAAGTACCACGATACTCGTTCGTATAATCTATCCCGAAAGAAGTCCGCGCGGTTAAGTTCTTTAAAATATCTACTTCACCGTAAACATTACCAAATACTTTATAGCCATACTGTTTGTTATCCTTGTTACGCGCCAGGTTAGCAATAGGGCTACTACCATTGCCTGATTCTGTTACCCCATTACCAGCAAAACCACCATTAATATCGTAAACTGGTAAATAAGGCACCATCCGGTAGGCTTGTGCCCAGGCTCCACCTTCTCCAGCTTCACTGCCACCTTGTCTGTCTTCGTAAGAAACTTGCAAATTTTCGCCAATCCGAATTCTTTTAACCGGGTTAAATGTGGTATTAGCTCGCACTGTAAATCGGTCGTAGCCTGTATTTACAATGGTTCCTTCCTGATTAAAATAGTTTACACCTAAAGCATAAGTCCCCTTTTCGGTACCACCGCTAGCCGAAAGCTGGTGGCTTTGAATACGAGCTGGCTGGGTTATTTCTTTAAACCAGTTGGTTCCGGGACTGGTTTTAAGAATTTGATAAAACTTATTTGCATCGCCAATGGCCAGATTATAATTACTTGGATTTGCCCGTGGGTCATCGGCAGCAACTCCACCTTTATAAGCCGGACTAATAATTAAGTAGCCAGGCACTACTGGATTTGCACCACTTCCAAAAATTGGGCTCGTAGTAGGTACTCCACCATTTTTACGGGAAGTAAACAAATACTGCCCATATTGCTCGGTATTCAACATTTCCGGCATGGAGCTTTCTGGGATTACCTGTACGCCAGCATAAGAATCGAACGAAATACTAGAAGTTCCAGCTTTACCACGTTTGGTAGTAACAATGATTACCCCATTCGCGGCTCGTGATCCGTAGATAGAAGCTGAGGTGGCATCTTTCAGAACCTGTAATGATTCAATATCTTGCGGATTTAAGGTAGAAGGGTTATCGGTTGGTACGCCATCAATTACGTATAATGGATCGTTATTACCAAAAGAAGCAAAACCCCGGATACGTACTTTAGCACCCGCGCCCGGCTGGCCATTACCACTTACGGTTACCCCAGACGCCCGGCCTTGTAACTGCGCTTGCAGGTTAGCAGCAGGAGTTTGTAGTAATTCGGTAGGTTTTACTACGGATACTGAGCCAATAATATCCCGTTTTTTTTCAGAAGTATAACCCGTTACCACAACTTCTTCCAGAGCGGTAGCATCTTCGGCTAAAGTTACATTAACGGTACCCGGTCCAGTGAAAGCTTTTTCCTGGGTAGTAAATCCAATAAAGGAGAAAACCAAAGTACCGGGTGCTTCTGGCACCGATAAGGTATAATTACCATCCGGAGAAGTAGTAGCACCAGTAGAAGTACCCTTTAATAAAACGGTTACACCCGGCATGCCTTCGCCGTTGGCCGAAGCTACTTTGCCCGATATTTGCCAAACAGGTGCGGTTTTAGCGCGGTAATTAATTACATCCGGACGATTGCTCTTATTATAATCAACGAAAAGCAGATTGAAATAATCAAGCTTTTCCGTTTCGCTTTTTCCGGTAGTGTTAGCAGCAGTAAGATTAGTTGTATTGCTTTCGCCGCTCACAATCGCGTACGTTTTACTATTAATTTTTTCGAAGGTTAGTTCGGTTCCTGGTAATACTTTACCCAAGGTATTTTCTATTTTATCAGAATAAGCAATCTGCGAAGTAGAAATGTACTTTCCTTCCAGATTCTTTTTTTCGTATAAAAAAGAAACATTGTACTCTGCTTGTAAATTTTGCAGCACTTCGGTTAGCGCGACTGTCTTTTTCAGTTCAGATCGGCTACGTTGCTGCCCGGTAGTTTGGTTATTGGCCAGTACAATGGTTTGCGCCAGGGATTGCTCCTGCACAAATGCCATTGCTACGGCACAACACACGCTCCGGAAAATCAACTTTGTTCGTTTTGTAGTCATTTTCGATAGCAAACTTTGGTTAATGGTTTATTTTAGATTATAGTAATTGGTATTTACAGTTTATCTTCCTTTTATCACCAGAACATTGCCGGTTTGAGCAATATCTAGTTGAAAGGACTTGGAGAGCGCTTTTAATAATGTTTCTACATCTTCCACATACACCTCACCGGTTAGTTTCCGGTCCATAATGGCTGGATCATTTAATTTAACCTGGAACCCGTAATTATCTTCCAGCAAAGCCGCTATATCGCGGATAGATGTATCATCGAACAATAACTTTTTATGAATCCAAGAGGAGTATATCAGCGGGTTTACCTTTTTCTTTACAAACTCCTTTTTGTCTAACCGTAATTCTGCTAATTCGCCGGGTTGCATTATGGCAGATTTACCCGGGGCTAGCGTTTGCGCGCTTAACTGCACTTTACCAGAGTTTAGCACTACTCGCGTTTTGGCTTTGCGGTTCGTAACATTAAATTTTGTACCGAGTACTTTTACATCCATATCGCCGGTGTGCACTAAAAACCGGGCGTTGCCTTGGCCGGGCTTTTTTAACACGCTAAAAAAAGCTTCTCCTTCCAACCATACTTCCCGGTCTTTGTTGAAGCTCCAATTATTGATTAAGGTTAATTTAGAATTACCATTCAGCACTACCGTAGATTTATCGGGTAATATAATAGTAGTGGTTTCTCCAAAACCTGTTTGGTATTGCAGTTTGCTGTTGCTCTTATAAAAGTAAAAGCTTGCCGTAGCTACTACCAATAAGCCTACCCATACAGCAGCCATTCGCCAAACTGCGCGCCATTCATCTTTTTTTACCGGAATTATAGCTTCTGCATCTCTAGATTGAGCAATTTTACTGATTACCTGCTGCCAACCTGCATCTATTTTCTGTCGCGAAACCTGTTTCTTTTTAAAAGCAATTCCCCGAATAATTGCGGCAGCTTCGTTAGCTATTGGGCGTTTGTGTGGGTTATTATCTAACCACATTTCCCATTGCAGCATATCGTCTGGTACGGTATTATTTACCCAATTTTTAAAGGATTCATCTTGTATAAAATCCTTTAATTTGTAATCAGAAAATTTCATATCTAATAAATCCACTTCTAAGTAAAGGGTTTGGCACTTCCTGATTGCTTTGCCGCTACTAAATATTATCTTCTTCACTTACCTTTCTTTTTTAATACAAAGCATATTCGGATAAAACTTTACCATACTCTCATAAACCAGAGCACGCTCCCTGAATTGGATACTCTCTTTTTAGAATTTTTTTTATTTTTTTTTAAGTACCATTAATTCCGGTGCGCTTGGCTCTTCTTGTATTTTTTGGTTTTCTACCAAGAGGCAGATATTTTATACCAAGAAAACGCCGAACATTAAATTTTTTAAAAATTACATTTAGATAAGCTACGTTATATAAAGTATTTGCGCAGATTTAGCCGTAGCTTGGCAGGAGAATCATTATTTTTTGCTAAATCAGCAGGATAACTTGTGATATATTACAATAATTTAAATTAAACATCCTTTTACCTAAACAATATTAAAATATTACAAAAAGAATATTGTTGTATTTGATTATATGAAAAGCTTTAATTAATATAGTATTAGTATTTTTCAAATTTGAATTTACATTTTACCTTTTGCCTATTATAAACTATTACGATTTAAACTTGTATTATGCATTTGGTAGTTACCCAACCAAAAGAAAATTACATTGTAGATTATTCTAAGCAACCAGACGCTGAGATTTGGAATGATTTTAAAAAAGGAGAGGAATTAGCTTTCTCTTATATTTACTTCAAGTTTTTTAATGACCTGTATTACTATGGCCTAAAGATTACGAACTCAGAAGCAATTGTACAGGATACCATTCAGGAGCTTTTTGCTTCTCTTTGGAAAAACAAGAAGCAACTTGGCCATGTTCAGGCTATCAAATTTTATTTGCTAAAATCTTTACGCCGGGGAATTATTCGGCATCTGGAGCAAGATAAAAGGTATTATTTACGGGTAAGTATTTTTAGAAGCAAACAACCAAACATTGCGTTCTCGGAAGAAGAAGTAATTATTTTAGAAGAAGCTAGTTCAGAAAAGCGACTGCATATTTCTAATCTGCTGAATACTTTATCGAAGCGCCAGAAGGAGGTTATTTATTTGAAATATTATGAAAATTTAGAATTTGATGAAATTGCGGATTTGATGGCCTTAAACTATCAATCCGTCATTAATCATGTTCATAAGGCATTTAAAAAACTCCGCAAAGACAAAGAATTTACTCGTATTTACTTAGCAGGTAAAATTTAAATTTTTGTGAGTTTAGTTTATCTTAGTTCATAAGCACGTAAACTAAGATATATTAAAACAATACTTAAAGCAGCAAAATGATCATTAACTAAGTAGCATTTTAAAAAGAACACCTATTAACGAATAACTAGTTATTATATAATCTCGACAATTTTTTAAATTTTTACTTTTTTACAGATGTCGAAAATGCCTGTTCAGGGTTAATTACTAATAATTGCTTTATCTCAATTTGGGTAAAGCCTGCTTTTTTAAGTGCGGGTATAAAAGTGGAAAATAATGTTTCGTAGTCCTGAAACGCGCCACCTTGCTTCTCTCCTACGTGATACCATCCAGCATCTTGCGAAATTAGAACCTGGTTCAACAATCCTGCTGCTTTCATGTTTTGTAGGACTTGTACATATTCTCCAGTATTATTTTCGCTTATCC
The DNA here is from genome assembly GCF_003340495.1 of Adhaeribacter pallidiroseus. NCBI lineage: Bacteria > Pseudomonadati > Bacteroidota > Cytophagia > Cytophagales > Hymenobacteraceae > Adhaeribacter > Adhaeribacter pallidiroseus. Next base: position 449,908 of record NZ_QASA01000001.1, on the reverse strand, counting down.
CATCAAACTCTAGCCAAGCTCCTGCTTTAGCTGCTTTTTGATGCCATTGGGTATTTTTTTCATTTTGAGCGTGCACCCAAACAAAAGCTTTTCCGGCTACTCCATGCTGTTGCAAAAGCGCTAGCTGGTCCAAGGCAGCTTCGCCATTCCCGGTGTGCGAGGCAATTGTCAATCCCGTTTTTAGATGTGTAAGAGCCGCTGCCTGCACCAACTTTTGGTTTACGACCGAAAGTGGTCCCTCATCCACACTAATTTTTAAAAATCCAGGCTTAATAGGAGTATTATCTATTCCTTGTTCTGCTTCTACTATCCAACGAGTAGCCAATTGTTCAGCTGTTTCGGTAAAAGCATGCGCCGGCAAGAATTTACCTTGTCTTGCTCCGTAATATCCTGTATTTGTTAAAATAGTTAAGCCACTCGCTTTGCTTAAACGCTGGAGCAACAACACATCGCGCCCCAAATAAGCCGGAGTACATTCAACTAAGGTTTGGCAGCCTTGTTGTTTAATTTTCCGCAGAAAAGGCAATACTTTTACAAAAACCTCGTCGGAATTATAACGATCAGGACTTACCTGATCGGCCCCGATGAAATCAACTAATACATGTTCGTGGGGTAGAGTAATGCCTAGCTTACCCTTTGATACAACCCCATTTACTGACACGATAGTACCTTGCTTTTGTTTTATTTTTAATTTACTAACTGTACACCCTCCAATGCCAGCTAATAACAATACGGCAACAAAGTAAGAACTAATCATTCTTTTTTTAACTGTAATTCACAGAGCTTAAGTAAATTGATCACAGTAATGGATAATCTTGCTTTATGGTCAACTAATAATTTTTAAAATTTTAAAAATACTTTGGCAGGGATTACTTTAAAACTTTGAATTAGCATTCATCCACTTTTTAGATTAATTAATGGCAGAATTGACTGTTACTTTAAGTGCTATTTTGTAGTAGGCTTTTGTATTGTGATTTACTTTACCAGAGGTTATAGATATTTTAAATCTAAGAAATTACTATCAGATATAAAAGTAAAAGGGGCCCAATAGTGGTTCCCTTTTACTTTTATATAGATATTTATTTAAGTTACTTAATTAACAGTTTAGCTTGCGCTTTTTTATTATTTCCTTGGGCGTTGATTAAGTATAAACCAGCAGATAAACGTTGGGTAGCTTGCAGTTGCACTTTGGCTGCTCCAGCTGCATCAGTAGTTACTTGATTATTTTGTACCTGGTGGCCCATTACATCTTGTAAAGAAATGTTTACTTTCTCATTAGAAGCAAAACCTGCTAAATCAATTTGTACGGTTTCTCCTGGTTGAGTTGGATTCGGATAAACCGTTAATTTTGTTAAAGCATCGGGATTGTTAAGTAACGTTTCATTAGAAACAGCAGTAACAATGGCGGCATTTACTCTGTAGATTTCCATTCCGGCAATTGCTACCCGGTTAGCAGTAGGATTAAATTTAACGGAAAGCCCTCCATCCTGAATAACTACTTCAAAATCTTTCACTAAAGCTGCTCTGTAACCCACTTCCCGGAAAATATCAAATGCATTTTGCCGTAATTGGTTTTCAATTGTTGTGCTGAAAACACGGGTTCCTGCCGGACCGTTGAAGAAGTTTTCTACAAAATGCATCCGTACCCAATAAGTTCCGTTTGGTAGTGGCACTTGGTAACGTGTTTCCGCTAAATTGGTAGCTGCCGATAAGTAAGTTTGGTAGAGAACATCTTCATCCGTACCAGCAATTGGGCCGGCAACAACTTGTTGATCCAATTTAATAGATCCTTGCCGGTAGGCTTTATCGGCTTCCCAAGTAGTTCCATTGATAGTTACATTCGCATCGGCGGCTCCTTTTATACGTTTTGCAATTCCGAGAGATCCACTTGCATCATTCGCAATGCCATAAAGGGGAACGCGCAAAGGAGATCCACCTGTATCATAATGTACTAACAAAGCAGCGTTTTTTAAACCTCTGCTAGATGGGCTAAAGTTTACATTTATGTTTGTGGAAACATTTGCGGCCAATGTTGTAGCTGGAGAAACAGCAGTAAATTCATTTAAATTGGGCCCCACTACTTCCACTGCACTAATTTGAGCATTGCCAGCTGATTGGTTCGTTAGTTTTAAAGCTAGAGTTTTAGTCGCACCCGTCTGTAGAGCTCCAAAAGAAAGAGCCGAAGGAGTACTGACAAGAGCCGGTACACTAGCAGGCGCATTCTCTAAACGCACATTACTTATTAAATACACATTGTCCTGATAATCATAATTTGTGTACTCGGTACCTAAGTAATCCGTTCCGAAAATATAAGTATTGGGAATTACTTTCCCATTAGAATCGATCACCTTCCAGAACCGCATACCAATACGTTTCTCAAAGTTTTTATTACGGTCGGAGTAAGCACCTTGTACTAAAAAACCAAATGGTTTCGAAGAATTAAAAGTACCAGAAGCCGCCGTAGTGGCATTGTATTTACGAGGTAATAAAGATTGAGCATCCAGTGCGTTGTGGTAAAATAGGCTTTTAACGCTACCGGTCTGTTTATCATACCATTCAACATTTTCTATTTGCCTGCAGCATCCGTGGTAAGCACCCATTTGGCTTACAACCACTGGTTGACTTGGGTCAGCTTGAACAAAATAATCAGCGGCTACTTCATCTGAATTGGGCACTATGCTTTTACCATCAATAGTTCCATCATTTTGATTGTAACCAGTTTTACTTTTAAATCCAAAAGCCTGAATAATTTCTTGTGCATGAGGTTCATTAACGCCTTCTCCTTTATACTGCCATAGTCCCCTAAGTACTACTTCTTTGTTCGGTGCAAGATCATCATTAGAAGCTATAATAAGTGTACCATTAACAATAGCTACACGTTTACCGGCGTTAGTAGCAATAAACTGAAGTCCTACTTCAGCAGAAGCGCCTTTAACTAATTTAAGAGGCAGTACTGTTCCGGCATCGTAAGCAGCTCCGTTAAAAGTTTCAATTTTCCAAGCGGTAGTATTAGAAAGCGATAAGTTGTTAATAATTAGATCGCCTGTTCCTTTATTACTGATTTTTAACTTAACCCGGTCATGATTCTCATTATAAGGAGTAAAGGTACCATCGGCATTAGTTCTACGCCAAGGAATTTGTACCCGAGAAAAAGTTAATTGATCGGCATACGGTATTTTATCGGGATTTTCTAACACCATGTAAGCATTACTGTTTAATGGGTTAGGTATATCAAAAGACTTAACGTTAAAATTATCAAAAGTGTAAGTAATTGCTGTAGTGGCATTACGATGTGAAGCAAAAATGCCAGTATAAGCAGTACTACTGGTTAAACCCATACCGGATATTCCTAAAGATTTAGTAGAATAAGCCGCACCAACATTTACATAAGTAGTTCCATCAATAGAGTAAAAACCTTCAGCAGTATTTGTAGATGGATCTATTACCAATCGCAATCGTACTGTTTGGCTATTTAAGTTATTGATAATGCCAGTAATTCGTTGATCAGATGTAGTGCTTACATCATTTAGCTCTTTACGCATTTCAACTTTGTTGGCATTTACTACCAATTTAACAAAAGTTTTATCATTTAAACCAACCCATAAACCACCTTGCTCAAACTGAGTGCCGTTATAAGGATTAACTAAAGCTACATCTATTTGCAATTTGCTACGGCTATCTACCCGTACACCTAAAGTATTCTGTTGATTATTACTGGTAGTAGAGGCAATACCTTTATTAGTAACAATTTTTAAAGTTCCAGAACTCAAGGTAAGATTAGCGGGTACATACCCTGGTATACTGGCATTAGCCGGACTTCCATCAGCAGATAAACGAGTACCCGTATAAGTGTCTACCATTGTAAAACCAGTACCTAAACCACCTTTATCCGCAATAGTATTTGCTACACTATTATTAAATGATAAGGAATATGGTAAAGTAACCGTTAACTGGTTACAAGGCAAAGTACTATAAGGACTACAGGGAGGATCAGCTATAACAGCGCTTTTAGCTAATAAATGAGTATTACTGGATAATACCGAAACAAAGGCGAGAAATAATAATCGCCATTTAGTTGAGTAAGCAAATGAGTTAATAGTATAATTCTTTTTCATACTGGCAAAAACTTATTACAGATTGGATATTAGGGATAAAGGAAAAACAAGAGCAGGAAATAAGGTTAATTTAATAAATTTTGAATAAACATATTAGAAGCAATCTAAATAGATTATTAAAGATTAACGGCAATTTAATATTTAAAGTTACACATTAATAATCAGGATACCATATATTGAATCGTAATAAACGCAAATTTTATTCAATCGTATATAAAAAAAATCTAAAAACGCATATATCCTACTGATAATCTTCAACTTGATAGGAAAGCTAAAAAAGCATACTATTACCATGAAAGTCTTTTAACTTCCTTTTATTATTTCTTAAGTTTTAAGAAATAATAAAAGGAAGTTAAAGATGAACTCATACTACATGGTTGAAAGTAGTTTTCAAGCAGGGTTAAGCATTTTTGATAATGTTTATCTTAGAGCATGTTTAAATTACCAGGTAAATATCTTAAAAAATTCCTCATGTATTCTTCTTCTCCACTGTCCTAAACACTTGAACAAATTAAAGCTGGACTTGTTACCATTAAGCGGACAGCGAGTTAAGCGAAAATAAATAAATTAACCGTATGTCACAAGAAAGAAGAACATTCGACAAAGAAATTAAGCTGATGCCGGTGGAGCTCAGCAAGAATAAGAATAACTTAAATGAGTTAGCCAAAGAATTGCGGATAAGAGTAGAGTTAATTTATTCGCTGGCGCACGGAGTCTTTAGATAAGGGGAAATGGGGCTTTCCGGGTCATGGTAAACCGAAACATACGCCCGAATAAGCGGAGATAGCCCTGCTTAAGAAACAACTGCGGGAGAGTAATATTCTAAAAAAGGCTATCAGTGTCTTCTCCAGGGGAGACGGGAAATCTACCAGTTTATAAGCAACCACAGCGCCAGATTTCCGGTTAAGAGGATATGCAAAGTTTTGAAAGTGAGCAGAAGCAGCTATTATGCGTATTTGGAAGGCGCTGTATCCAAAAGAGCGCAAGAGAATAAAAATTTACTGATTTTGATCCAGGAGGTTCATCAGAAAAGTAAACAGTGTTATGACAGTCCGCGGATTTATGAAGCCTTGAAAGCTAAAAAGATGCCAGTGTCCCGACCTAGAGTGGATCGCCTGATGAAGCAGGCTAAGATCAGAGCCCAGCTGAAAAGAAGGTTCAAAATAACCACGGATTGCAAGCACGATTATGCCATGAGTGAGAATCTTATAAACCGCAATTTTACCGCCACAACAACAGACCAAGCTTGGGTATCCGATATTACTTATATCAAAACCTTAACCGGATGATTCTACCTGACGGTGGTACTGGACCTAGCAGACCGAAAAGTTATCGGCTGGGCCTTAAGTGAAACGATAAAAGCAACCGACACCACCGTGGCTGCTTTGAAAAGAGCGATAGGGAACCGGCCGGCAGCTAAACCTTTGGTTTTTCATTCGGGCCGAGGCGTACCGTATGCTTGTGAAGAGTTTAGAAAAGAGCTACAGGCTTATCTTTTGATCCGGCAAAGCATGGGCCACCGAGCCGACTATTGGAATAATGCCGTGGCCGAGAGCTTTTTCAAAACCCTTGAAACGGAAGGAGTGTATGTCAACAAATTTGAAAATCAAAAGTCAGCCGCCAGAGCCATCTTTGCATTTATTGAAATCTGGTACAACCGCGAAAGGTTACATTCCAGTCTTGGCTATCGTACACCTGCCCAAATGGAAGAACTACTAAATCAACAACCTATAACTGCTTAATCTTTTGTCCACTTTTTTGTTGCAAGTCCAAACCTTTATCACTGAACCCAGGGACTTACTACCCACAATTATGTTTAAATAAGCCATTTTTATGTATAACTTTAACCATTTGCCGATAGCATGCTTCTTATAGCCCAGAGTAGCCGTTAACTGATCATAATCTCGCTTCTAGCCGCTTTATTTTGATATAAGTAGTATACCCGTTAACAGGCTTACACCCGCAGATGCCTCATTTTCAGCTATAAAAAGCAATTTCCGATACTTTTTAGTTAAACTATTTCAATTCTACCTATATCACAGCAACAAATAACTACTACAAAATCTACTTTTAGTATTTACTACACTTTCATCGGGTTATTTGTAGTTTTATAATGTTTTTGCAAACTTTATTACCTGATTTTCTTTTGGCAGCGCCAAACTCCTGAACAATTTTCTAAAAAGAAGGGGGTAAAAGAGTAGACTCTGTGGCAGAACAAGCAAGGAGATCTTAAAATACTAAAGAGAAGAGCGGGATGGCTTGCCATTCGAAGGGTTGTAAGGCAAAACGCCCCGGCCTGATTCAAGGCTGGGGCGGAAGGGAAAAAAGGGGGTTGGCGGTTACCTACTCTCCCGCATGTGATTGCAGTACCATTGGCGCTACGGGGCTTAACTGCTCTGTTCGGAAAGGGAAGAGGTGAACACCCGCGCTATAACCACCATTACTATACGTTCCTGTTACCAGGAAAGAAGCGGACTCACGCCGCTTTGATGTTTGAAAGTTCTTAGGCTAGTACATAGTAGCTAGCATATTGTTTAACATAAATAGGTAAGAGAAGCAGAGCTCGAGTAAATCCGAGTGAAAAGGAAACGAAGGGCTTTTAAGAAAGCTTACGGGTAATTAGTACGGCTCAGCTGTGCTATTTCTAGCTTTACACCTACCGCCTATCAACGTGATCATCTTTCACGACCCTTCAAAGAAATCTCATCTTGAGGTGAGTTTCGCACTTAGATGCTTTCAGCGCTTATCTCATCCGAGCGTAGCTACCCGGCGCTGCAGCTGGCGCCACAACCGGTGCACTAGCGGCTCGTCCAACCCGGTCCTCTCGTACTAAGGTCAGGTCCTCGCAAATTTCTTACGCCCACAACAGATAGGGACCGAACTGTCTCACGACGTTCTGAACCCAGCTCGCGTGCCACTTTAATCGGCGAACAGCCGAACCCTTGGGACCTTCTCCAGCCCCAGGACGTGACGAGCCGACATCGAGGTGCCAAACCTCCCCGTCGATATGAGCTCTTGGGGGAGATCAGCCTGTTATCCCCGGCGTACCTTTTATCCTTTGAGCGATGGCCCTTCCATGCGGAACCACCGGATCACTATATCCTACTTTCGTACCTGCTCGGCTTGTTGGCCTCACAGTCAAGCACCCTTCTGCTATTGCACTCTACGCACGGTTACCAAGCGTGCTGAGGGTACCTTTGAAAGCCTCCGTTACTCTTTTGGAGGCGACCACCCCAGTCAAACTACCCACCAAACACTGTTTCCGTTGCCAGATTAGGCTCCAAATAACTCAAGGGTGGTATTTCAACGTTGACTCCACGACGCCTGGCGACGCCGCTTCCTAGTCTCCCACCTATCCTACACATGAGTTATCCAGAGTCAATGTTAAGCTATAGTAAAGGTGCACGGGGTCTTTCCGTCCCGTTGCGGGTACTCGGCATCTTCACCGAGACTACAATTTCACCGAGCTCACGGCTGAGACAGCGCCCAGATCGTTACACCATTCGTGCAGGTCGGAACTTACCCGACAAGGAATTTCGCTACCTTAGGACCGTTATAGTTACGGCCGCCGTTTACTGGGGCTTCGATTCAGAGCTTCGCCTTGCGGCTAACCCCCCTCTTAACCTTCCAGCACCGGGCAGGTGTCAGGCCTTATACTTCATCTTTCGATTTCGCAAAGCCATGTGTTTTTGTTAAACAGTCGCCTGGGCCTTTTCACTGCGGCTTCTGGTATTACTACCAGGAAGCGCCCCTTCTCCCGAAGTTACAGGGCCATTTTGCCGAGTTCCTTGGCCGTGATTCACTCGAGCGCCTGAGGATACTCTCCTCGACTACCTGTGTCGGTTTACGGTACGGGTAGCTTATTAGTAAACGCTTAGCGGGTTTTCTTGGAAGTCGGCTTAGGGTCATATCACCGCCCCCGAAGGGTTGGTGTACTATCAGCTTTCATCATCTCCGGCGGATTTGCCTACCAGAAATATAACTACGGCCTTCAACGTACTATTCCGTCAGTACGCAGACCTTTCACTCCTCCGTCACCACATCACTCTAATAAGCTAGTACGGGAATATTAACCCGTTGTCCATCGACTTAACCTGTCGGTATTGCCTTAGGACCCGACTAACCCTGAACCGATTAGCGTTGTTCAGGAAACCTTAGTCTTGCGGCGGGCAGGTTTCTCACCTGCCTTATCGTTACTTATGCCTACATTTGCTTTTCTCAACGCTCCAGCACCCATGACCAGGTACCTTCTACGCGGTTGAGAATGCTCCCCTACCACAGGTATTGCTACCTATCCATCGCTTCGGTATTATACTTGATGCCCGATTATTATCGATGCCCTGTCGCTCGACCAGTGAGCTGTTACGCACTCTTTAAATGAATGGCTGCTTCCAAGCCAACATCCTGGCTGTCAAAGCAACTGGACCTCCTTTGTTCAACTTAGTATAAATTTAGGGACCTTAGCGGATGGTCTGGGTTGTTTCCCTCTCGGCCTGGGACCTTAGCACCCCAAGCCTCACTGCCGTGTATATTTACTAGCATTCGGAGTTCGTCTGGATTCGGTAGGATGTGACTCCCCCTAGTCCAATCGGTAGCTCTACCTCTAGCAAACTCTTACCACGACGCTGTTCCTAAAAACATTTCGGGGAGTACGAGCTATTTCTCAGTTTGATTGGCCTTTCACCCCTACCCTCAACTCATCCAAATCCTTTTCAACGGAAACTGGTTCGGTCCTCCATGTGGTGTTACCCACACTTCAACCTGGTCAAGGGTAGATCACAAAGTTTCGCGTCTACCCCCCTGACTATGCGCCCTATTCAGACTCGCTTTCGCTGCGGCTCCGATTATCGATAATCTTAACCTTGCCAGAGAGGCGTAACTCGTAGGCTCATTATGCAAAAGGCACGCCGTCAGTCCACGAAAGACCTCCGACCGCTTGTAAGCGTATGGTTTCAGGTTCTATTTCACTCCTTTATTCAAGGTTCTTTTCACCTTTCCCTCACGGTACTGGTTCACTATCGGTCTCTCAAAAGTATTTAGCCTTACCGGATGGTACCGGCAGATTCAGACGGGATTTCACTGGTCCCGCCCTACTCAGGATCCCACTAAGGCTGAAAAACTTACGCTGACAGGGCTTTCACCTTCTCTGGCTTACCTTTCCAGGTAATTTAGCTTCCTTTTTCAGTCCCATCTCGTGGTCCTACAACCCCGTAGTTGCCGTAACAACTATGGTTTGGGCTCTTCCGCGTTCGCTCGCCACTACTTACGGAATCATTCTTATTTTCTCTTCCTCCGGGTACTTAGATGTTTCAGTTCTCCGGGTTTGCCCCCCTTGCGGGGTGACTAGTCTTCAACTAGCCGGGTTGCCCCATTCAGAAATCTCGGGATCACTTCGTATGTGCCAATCCCCCGAGCTTATCGCAGCTTATCACGTCTTTCTTCGCCTTTGAGAGCCTAGGCATCCCCCATACGCCCTTAGTAACTTTCTTAAAAAATCGTTTACTCTTTACTCGTATTTTTGTCTACTCTAGTTTCTTCTCTTACCATTATGTCAAAGAACTTTAGCTTAAGTGGCAGGTTCTAAGTTGCAAGTTACAAGTTATCAATCACTGAATACTCGCTGCTTGCTCCTTTTAAACTGTTCCTTAAATCTAGTAGTAAAGACCCGCTGTCTTTACTGATGTATAATCTTTTAAATTAAGTGTGGAGAATAACGGAGTCGAACCGTTGACCTCCTGCGTGCAAAGCAGGCGCTCTAGCCAGCTGAGCTAATCCCCCTAGTTTTATAGAGTGGGCCTGCCTGGACTCGAACCAGGGACCTCTACATTATCAGTGTAGCGCTCTAACCACCTGAGCTACAAGCCCTCATCTTTTCGTTGAGTTGCCAGCGCCGGCTTCTAAGCTGTTAAGTCCTTTTCTGTTCCGTTCTGCCCGGCTTTTAGCTCTTTTGCTTACACGCAGCTGTGCTACCACTTCTTTTTGTTTGACTAACCACCTGCTGTGGCTAATCTATTATTGTTTGAATAAGGGAAAGAGAATAGTAATCCAATCAAGAGTAGTAACAATCAGCTCCAGAAAGGAGGTGATCCAGCCGCACCTTCCGGTACGGCTACCTTGTTACGACTTAGCCCCAGTTACCAGTTTTACCCTAAACGGCTCCTTAACGGTTACCGTCTTCAGGTCTCCCTGACTTCCATGGCTTGACGGGCGGTGTGTACAAGGCCCGGGAACGTATTCACCGCGTCATTGCTGATACGCGATTACTAGCGATTCCAGCTTCATGAGGTCGAGTTGCAGACCTCAATCCGAACTGAGAACGGTTTTTTGAGATTGGCATCTTATTACTAAGTAGCGACCCTCTGTACCGCCCATTGTAGCACGTGTGTAGCCCTAGGCGTAAGGGCCATGATGACTTGACGTCGTCCCCACCTTCCTCACTGCTTGCGCAGGCAGTCTCTCTAGAGTCCCCACCATCACGTGCTGGCAACTAAAGATAGGGGTTGCGCTCGTTGCGGGACTTAACCCAACACCTCACGGCACGAGCTGACGACAGCCATGCAGCACCTTGCTTTGTGCCCCGAAGGGAAGCCTCATCTCTGAGGCGGTCACGCGCATTCTAGCCTAGGTAAGGTTCCTCGCGTATCATCGAATTAAACCACATGCTCCACCGCTTGTGCGGGCCCCCGTCAATTCCTTTGAGTTTCACCCTTGCGGGCGTACTCCCCAGGTGGATAACTTAACGCTTTCGCTAAGACGCTGACCGTGTATCGCCAACATCGAGTTATCATCGTTTACAGCGTGGACTACCAGGGTATCTAATCCTGTTCGCTCCCCACGCTTTCGTGCCTCAGCGTCAGTTACAGCCTAGTAAGCTGCCTTCGCAATCGGAGTTCTGGATCGTATCTATGCATTTCACCGCTACACGATCCATTCCGCCTACCTCGTCTGTACTCAAGCCTAACAGTATCCATGGCAGTTCAACAGTTGAGCTGTTGGCTTTCACCACGGACTTATTACGCCGCCTACGCACCCTTTAAACCCAATAAATCCGGACAACGCTTGCACCCTCCGTATTACCGCGGCTGCTGGCACGGAGTTAGCCGGTGCTTATTCACCAGGTACCGTCAGTTCCCTTCGCAAAGGTATTTTCTTCCCTGGTAAAAGCCGTTTACAACCCAGAAGGCCTTCATCCGGCACGCGGCATGGCTGGGTCAGCCTTTCGGCCATTGCCCAATATTCCCTACTGCTGCCTCCCGTAGGAGTCTGGTCCGTATCTCAGTACCAGTGTGGGGGATCATCCTCTCAGAACCCCTAGTCATCGTCGCCTTGGTGAGCCGTTACCTCTACCAACTAGCTAATGACACGCATGCCCATCTTTTATCGCCTCAGCTTTAACTGTCTTCAGATGCCCTCAAACAGTATTATGCGGTATTAATCCGAATTTCTTCGGGCTATCCCCCAATAAAAGGTAGGTTGCATACGCGTTACGCACCCGTGCGCCACTAACTGGAGTATTGCTACCCCAGCCCGTTCGACTTGCATGTATTAGGCCTGCCGCTAGCGTTCATCCTGAGCCAGGATCAAACTCTCCATTGTATGATATAATTACGAGTATTCCTACTCTTATTTGTCTCGCTGGATTGTTACCCTTGCTCTCTTTTTTAACATAAGACCCTCTAACCCCGTAAGGTTAAATCTAGCACTTATGCGGTTTACTATTCTCTTCTTCCACTCATTCAAAGAACTTCTACCAACCCCTGCCGGATTGATCTTGTACTACTGCTAATTAGTAGTATATTGTATTTTAATTACTGGATCAGTTGTTAACTCTTTTCCCTTCCTGCCGGGACACTAGAGACTAACCTTTTTGCCGCCCTGCTTAGTTCCACGCCGCAGAACTTTCTTCTTTCCGCTAAACCGTTCAACGTTTTTGGGAGTGCAAAGCTAAACATCTTTTTTATTCTTTTCAAATGAAAACAAAAAATATTCTAACTTTTTTTCTGCCCCGCTCTCCCTAGTTCCTACCAGTCCCGCCAACCTTTTGCTTCCTCGCCGAACCCCCTTCTTTAGAGTTCCCTCGCACCGCTACTCTGCTAATCCTAGGTCCCACTTTCCACCTGTTGTCGAATTGGGAGTGCAAAGGTAATGACCTTTTTCCTTTTTCCAAATCCCAAAAAAAGTTTTTTTTGGAGTTCGTAGAGGCTTATAAAACCGAAAACGATAACTTACAATAACTCTACAGCTCCTGCCTTCCCTTTTTTATTCTTGCTCTCCCTTACTTTCCGGTAAAAGGCCCGCTGCCTCCTTTTTTCCGTTTCGGTCTGCAAAGATACCATCATCCTTTTCCCTTTTCCTAACCTTTCACCCAACTTTTTCATATTCCTACTCCCGCTATTCCCTAAACCTCTGTAAATAAACCAGAAAAATTTACCTCCACCAGCTTAATACCCCCGCACCAGGAATACCTCTACCGCCGCAACGTGCTCACCCGGTCCGGCCCCACACTCACTATGGTGATGGGAACGTCTAATTGCTGTTCCAGGAATTGAATATAAGATGTAAAAGCCTCGGGTAAATCGTCAAAATCCGTAATTTTATTTGTATCTATTTGCCAGCCAGGTAGTGTAACATAATTAGGGCTTAACTCTCCTTCTATAAATTGGTGTGGTACCATACCCGTTAACTCCCCACTAGGTAACTTATAATTGATGCAGACCTTAATTTCGTCAAAGTTATCCAATACATCTGCCTTCATCATGTTCAACTGAGTTACCCCATTTAACATGATAGAATACTTTAACGTTGGTAAATCTATCCATCCACAACGACGAGGGCGGCCTGTTGTAGAACCAAATTCGTGTCCTGCTTTACGAATTTCTTCTCCTAAACTGTCGAGCAATTCTGTTGGAAAAGGGCCACTACCAACTCGCGTACAATAAGCTTTAAATATACCATAAACTTCCCCAATATGACGCGGTGCTACTCCTAAACCAGTACACGCGCCGGCTACCAAGGTATTGGAAGAGGTTACATAAGGATACGTTCCAAAATCAATATCCAAAAGCGATCCTTGGGCTCCTTCCGCTAAAATTCTTTTTCCATTAGCCAGTGCCTCATTAATCATGTATTCACTGTCAACTAACTTAAAGGTTTTTAAATATTCTACCGCTTCGAAAAATTCTTTTTCCTGTTCTTCAATATCCAGAGTTCTTTGATAGAAACTGACTGTTTTTTTATGACGTTCAATTATACGATTATAACGCTCATTAAAATCGGAAAGTAAAATATCACCAACCCGTAATCCTGAACGCCCAATTTTGTCTTGGTAAGTTGGGCCAATCCCTTTTAAAGTAGATCCAATCTTGTTGTCACCTAAGGCTTCTTCTGAAACTCGATCTATAAACTTATGAGATGGCAGAATAATAGCTGCTTTTTAGAAATGTACAGGTTTTGGGAAGCGTCAATATTCCGGTCAGCCAACTTCTTCATTTCAGCCTTAAAAATAATTGGATCTAACACTACTCCATTGCCAATGATGTTGATAATATGAGGATGAAAAATACCAGAAGGTATTTGATGCAACACATGCTTTGTGCCTCCAAATTCTAAAGTATGGCCCGCATTAGGCCCACCCTGAAAACGAGCGACAATATCGTAAGTTGGGGCCAGCACATCCACAATTTTGCCTTTGCCTTCGTCGCCCCACTGAAGACCTATTAAAATATCTACTGCCATTTAAGTAGTGATTGATGAATAAATTTTAAATTTTTGGAGTAATTTAATCCTAAATGAATTATCAGGATTGAGTTAAAAATTCGGCAGCGGCCTGATCCGTTTCTTTAATTGTAAAAATGTTGTTAAGCTTCGTGATAATTAACAGTTTACGAATTTGCTCCGAGGGGTTTATTAAAACCATTTCGCCGCCCCGATTGCGAAACTTAGTTAATAAGGAAACAAGAACCCCAATGCCGCTGCTATTAATAAATCGAACCTGCGATAAATCCACAGCACACAATAATTTAGTTTCGCTGATACTATTATTAACTAATTCAACAAGTTGCTGAGAATCCGGACTGCCTATTAAGTCTCCTTGTAATCGAACGTAAACTATATCTTCTGTTACGGTACTTTCTAATTTCATGTATTCTGTGCGTTGTTTTTAGCCCGGCAATCAGCACATATGCCGTATAGATTTAAAGAGTGGTGCAAGATATGAAAATTTAATAGTTCGCCTACCATGGTCTGTATATTATGGATCCGGGGATCACAAAACTCTACTACTTTATGGCATTCGGTACAAATTACATGGTCGTGCTGCCGGTAACCATACGATTTTTCGTACTGCGCTAAATTACGCCCGAACTGGTGCTTACTCACCAAGTCATTTTCTACCAGTAAATCCAAAGTATTGTAAACAGTAGCCCGACTTACCTGGTAATTTTTATTTTTCATACTGATATAAAGCGACTCTACATCAAAGTGACCGGTGCGGGAATAAATTTCTTCCAGAATAGCATACCGCTCTGGAGTTTTTCGCAAGCCTTTACTCTCCAGGTATGCCGTAAAAATCTTTCTTACTTCGTTGAATTTTATAGTATCTAACACGTCTTTTGTAATTACTTTTTTAAAAAATAGAACTAAACAGCACCTACTATAACAACAAATAGGCTCCTAAACGTGCCATTGTTAGGTAACTAGGCGGTTTTTAAGAATCAAATCGTTCTACTAAGATAACGCCGTTTACCCGGTTTAAGCGTTGGATAAGCTTTTCAAGATGGCTCGTATCATTTACAAACACCATAATTTTGCCATCGAAAATTCCATCGTGCGAATCTAAAGTAATAGAACGCATATTCACTTTTAAACTGTTCGAGATAACTTTTGTTAAGTCATTCACCATTCCAACCCGATCGGTTCCTTTAATGCGGATACCCGCCAGAAATACCAGTTCGTATTGATCCGTCCACTTTGCTTTCACAATACGGTTTCCGTAATTCGACATTAACTCCACGGCTTTAGGGCAGGAAGTACGATGTATAATAATCCCTTCGGTTTCGGTTTCGAACCCAAATACATCATCGCCCGGGATGGGATTACAACAGGTAGCAATCGTGTACGCAATTTTAGCGGTATTTTCCCCGATTACCAGCATATCCGAAGTAACACCCCGGATCTTTTGTACTTCTTTATCAAAGCTTTTTTGATCAAAATGTTCATTCTTGGCTCGTTCCAAAACCAAACTATAATCAAAAATTTCTTCTTTAATATCTTTGATATCTATTTTATTGATAGCTATCCGGTAATAAAATTCTTGCGGGTGCGGTACGTGGAAAAAAGTAAATAAACGATTTAAATTAGAAGGGGTGGGTTCTACTTCTAATTGCTGTAAACGCTTTTCTACCAAGTTTCTACCTTCTTCTGCTTTAATCTTACGATCTTCGCGCAAGTATTCTTTTATTTTAGAACGAGCCCGAGACGTGGTGGCAAATTTAAGCCATTCTTCCGAAGGCCGTTGTTTTTGCGATGTCAAAACTTCAACCTGGTCGCCGTTGTGTAGGCGGTAACTTAAAGGTACCAACTTTTGATTTACTTTCGCGCCAATGCACTGCGCCCCAATTTGGGTATGAATTTCGTAAGCAAAATCTAAGGCAGTAGCTCTGTCGGGTAAAATTATTAATTGGCCTTTGGGAGTAAATACAAAAACTTCTTCCACAAACAAATTTTTCCGGAAGTCATCCATAAACTCCAGGGCGTTAGAATTATTCATTTCTAACATGTCCCGGACTTTGTTTATCCATTGTTCCAATCCCGATTCTTGTCCATGCCCACCTTCTGTTTTATACTTCCAGTGCGCTGCGTATCCTTTTTCGGCAATATCGTCCATGCGCTGGCTCCGGATTTGCACCTCAACCCACTGGCCGGTGCGGCTCATTACCGTTGTATGCAACGATTCGTAGCCATTCGCCCGAGGCGTGCTTACCCAATCGCGTAAGCGATCTGGGTTAGGTTGGTAAAAATCGGTTACAATAGAATAAACCGACCAACAAGCCGCTTTTTCAATTTCCAAGGGCACATTTAATATGATACGAATAGCAAATAAATCATACACCTCATCGAAAGTGATATTTTGCTTGCGTATTTTTTTTAGAATAGAATAAATAGACTTGGGTCGGCCTTTAATTTCAAAATCAAAGCCCTGGCGCTTTAGTTCTTCTTCCAGTGGCGTTACAAAATCCTTGATAAACTTATTACGGGCAACCTTCGTCTGCCGGATTTTATTCGTAATTTCCTTGTAAGTATCGGTATCTGTATATTTTAAATATAAATCTTCTAACTCCGATTTAATAGCGTATAAACCCAGCCGGTGTGCCAGCGGAGCATATAAATACATGGTTTCAGAAGCGATTTTTAACTGTTTGTCGCGGGCCATGCTATCTAGGGTTCGCATATTGTGCAAGCGATCCGCTAGTTTTATTAAAATTACCCGTACATCGTCTGACAATGTCAGCAGCATTTTTCGAAAATTCTCGGCCTGCTGCGAGGTGCCATAATCGAAAACGCCAGAAATTTTAGTTAAACCTTCAATAATCCGGGCTACACTGCTACCAAACTCCCGCTCAACATCTTTTGTTTCTAATTCCGTATCTTCAACCACATCGTGCAGCAAAGCCGCCACGATAGAGGTAGTTCCTAAACCAATTTCTTCAACGGCTATTTGGGCTACCGCTAAGGGATGTAAAATGTATGGCTCGCCCGATTTTCGGCGCATGTTTTTATGCGCTTCTAATGAGGTGTTAAAAGCTTTTTTAATAATTTTAGCATCATTATCTTTTAAAAAAGGCTTGGCGTATTTCAGCAGCCGGCGATAATGACGCAGTATTTCTTTTCGCTCTTCTTCTGGATCAATCATTCTATAAAAACGCGTTTCTCAGTAGTACGTTAACGCTTACTAACCGGAACACCAGGTATTTTATTTATTATTTTATACCAAATGTAACTATCTATTAAATTAAACAAAATTAACTATTGTATAGTGCCTATTTTCAACTCGACCATTATCAAGTAGTACTTTCTATTAATACGATTAATTTTTACTTGTAAGATTTACAATCCAACTGATTAAAGATAAAACTTTGATTAGGTAAAAATATTTTTTAAAAATTTATAATGCCATTTGCTTTTAGTGTTGGGTTTAGTACCTTTGCAGCACAATTGAAAGCCCTGCGGATGTGGCGAAATTGGTAGACGCACTAGACTTAGGATCTAGCGCTGCGAGGCATGGGGGTTCGAGTCCCTTCATCCGCACTTCATCACCCTCAACATACCCGTGTTGAGGGTTTATTTTTAATGCATTATCCAATAACCTAAATTTGTAAGCCTTGAACATTACCTTAAATCAGAACGAAACAACCAATGCTAACTTAAAAGTGGTATTGCAGGAAGCAGATTATGCTCCTAAAGTTGACGAAAAAATTAAAGAATACACCAAAAAGGCTCAGATCAAAGGATTTCGCCCGGGTAAAGTTCCGGCGGGCCTGATCCGTAAAATGTACGGCAAAAGTATTCTGGCTGAAGAAATCAACGGTTTACTTTCTAAATCAGTAAACGACTACATTAAAGAAAATAATATCCGGATTTTAGGCGAGCCGCTACCGGACGAAACCAAGCAAA
The DNA here is from genome assembly GCF_003340495.1 of Adhaeribacter pallidiroseus. Classification (NCBI taxonomy): domain Bacteria; kingdom Pseudomonadati; phylum Bacteroidota; class Cytophagia; order Cytophagales; family Hymenobacteraceae; genus Adhaeribacter; species Adhaeribacter pallidiroseus. The sequence goes on along the minus strand of NZ_QASA01000001.1, from coordinate 432,122 downwards.
ATGCCATTGATTGGGAAAATCAGAAAGAATTTGAGTTTGATTTTGAATTAGGTATTCTACCGGATTTTGAGCTAAACTTAACCGACGGTGAAACCCTGGATGCTTATAAAATTGAACTAGACGAGGAAACCATTAACCAGGTACACGAGCACCTGCAGCGGCAATACGGCGAAACCGCTAACCCAGAAACATCCGAAGCCACTGATTATTTGTCCGGTGAGTTACGTCAGGTAGACGGTGAATTTAAAACTACTACCCTACTGCCCATCAATAAAATCAAAAAAATCAGGAGCAGTTTATCGGTGTGAAAGCCGGTGACGTTATTACATTCGACCTGCAGGAAGTTTTTGAAAGTGATGCTAGCGCCATCTCGCACGTAACGGGTGTTAAAAAATCAGAGGCAGCCGAGTTAAAAGGTAATTTCGAATTCGCGGTAGAAAAAATTAACCGGACTACAACTGCTGAATTTGATCAGGAATTGTATGATAAAATCTTCGGTAAAGACACGGTTACAACTGAAGAAGAATTTAATAATAAGCTGCACGAAACTTTAGCCGAAAACTACCAGCAGGAAGCCGACAAAGTTTTAAAAAATAAACTGGTCGAAAAACTAGTTAAAGAAACGAACATTACGCTGCCAGAAGAATTTTTTAAAAAATGGTTAGCGGTATCGAATCAAGGCAAGTTAACGCCGGAGCAGATTGAGCAAAACTTTGAGCAATACAAAGATGAGCTGAAATGGTCGATGATCCGGAATAAAATTGTAGAAGAAAACGACATTAAAGTTTCGAACGAAGAAGTGGTAAACGCCGCTAAAGCTAAAATGTTCGCCCAATTTAACATGCCGGAGATTTCAGAAGAATTGGCCGAAACCATGAACGGTTACATCGACAACTATCTGAAGCAGAATAACGGTAGAAATTACATTAACGAATACGAAGCCATTTTGGCAGAAAAAGTGCTTGACGTATTAAAAGATAAAGTAACGGTAGTCGAAAAGTCAGTAACCGCCGATGAGTTCCGGAATTTATCGTTCTAAATACACTTTTCTTTAAACAAAAAGCTTAAAAAGTCCTTATAATAAGGACTTTTTTATTTTTGCATGATTTCTGTTAATTTACCCGGAAAAGTTATTAGTACCCAATACTTATAATTCATCATTTAAGAACCACACTCTATGTACAATAAAGAAGAATTCCGAAAATTTGCCGTAAAAGGCCAAGGTTTGAGCGGTTTAGGCGTAGATCAGTATTTAAGCCACGTAGAAAATTCTACGAATATGCACCGCATCGAAAGCATGACCCGCTCGGTAATTGAGGAACGCCCCACTAACTTTCGCGAAATTGACGTATTTTCGCGTTTAATCATGGACCGTATTATTTTTCTGGGAACCCAGGTAGATGATTTTATCGCTAACATTATTACGGCTCAATTGCTGTTCTTAGAATCATCTGATTCGAAGAAAGATATTTTATTATATATCAATAGCCCCGGCGGATCGGTGTACGCTGGTTTAGGCATTTACGATACCATGCAGTACGTAAAACCCGATGTTGCCACCATTTGTACCGGTTTAGCCGCTTCTATGGGTGCGGTATTATTGTGCGGTGGCGCTAAAAACAAACGTTCGGCTTTACCACACGCTCGCGTAATGATTCACCAACCCATGGGTGGTACCCAAGGTCAGGCTTCGGATATTGAAATTACCGCTCGCGAAATTTTAAAATTGAAAAAAGAATTGTACGAAATTATTGCTTCGCACAGCGGTAAAACCTACCAGGAAGTACACGACAACTCCGACCGTGACTACTGGCTGCGCGCCGACGAAGCCAAAGAATACGGCTTAATCGACGAAGTTTTAATTCGCCCAACAGTTTAATTTTTAAAATCTGCCAATTTTTGAGCTTACCTTAACACTCGTTAGGGTAAGCTTTTTTTAATGAGACAAATGTAAGGATGCTGCCAGGTGGAAGTTTTAAAAGGCTTGAACAAACAGAAATTTAAAAAAGTAATTGCAGCAAATCCTGTTTAATACCGGGCCACGGTTGATTAAGATTAATGGTGCAGATTCTTACCTTTTTACCGCTTAAGGTATATTCTAAATTTAACACTTTGTTTACTACGGGGTACAACAGCATTCCTTCTAAAGCCTGATCTTTTAAATTAACAGGCGAATTGTGCAAATAAGTAAACAACTGATACAGATGTTTGGAGTGCAGTTTCTCGTTCTGGTAATGCGGTAGCAAAGCTTTTCCGTAAAACTTAGTATCAATAATTATTTTGCGAGCGGCCGATTCTAAAGAAATATCCGTAAGCATTACCGGAAGAAAATCTTGCGCTTCTTCGGTGGTACCCTGCCCTAACCAGTTTATTTTTTCTGATCTTACCTGAAAAACGGATTGCTCTAAGCGATAGAAGTTCCGAACAAATGCTTCGAAAATAACAGCCATTTGCTTTTTATCTGACAGAAAAGATTTGAAAGCAAATTCTTGTTCGTCACTAACAGGCAATAAATTTTCCCGGATAAGAATGCAACAATTTAAAATAAACTGGTAACGCTCTTGTTGATGCCGGGGCACAGGCATTTTTTTTAAAATTTGAAAGTTAAACGCCAAAGTTTGTACCGGTGCAAGTTGAGAAAGGAGCACTTCTACTTCTTTTTTTAAGTTTGGGACTAATCCAACAGTGTGCTGGAGCTGTAGAAGAGTAGTTTTCAGAATTTGATTCGGTAAAATATTCGGGCTAAGTTCTTCCACCATACAAATAGCTTGGCCCGATTTAGCTTTTTGATTTAAACGAAAAGTTTCGTTTAGCAATAACTTACCCTTAATGCCATTAATCTGACGGGTTTGTGTAATGTATTCCGCTGCTAAACCTTGCTTAATAAGCTTACGGGTTTCTGGCAGTAACATACTGGCTAAAAGGTTAACTACGTTCTCCCCGGCTTCCTGCCCCACTACCGGCGACTCCAGCGAAATCTCGGCCTTATTCCAGGCGTAACTCAGCAGGTAGTATATATTCTGGATGGGAATAATCATGCGGCGGGCAACTGTAGTTTTTTAAGTTGGGCCACTACTTGTTTCGGGTTATCAAACCAATATTCTTCTAACAAAGGAGTTATTTCATTTTCCACAACACCCTGAAACCAATCTATTCCTGCTCCTTCCGGTGGATTACTAAAATAACTATGCCCAATCATAAAGCCCGGACCTAACGCACCATCTGAGCTAATTACCTCATTTAACTGATTTAAACTTTTAACTATATGCTGCGCCAGAGCAGGTGCTATTTTCTTGCTGGCCAAGTATTCCTGAAAGCGACCGCCAAACTGGGGTTCCATTTTAAAAAAAGCAAAACGGCGTCGCAACGCATAATCCAGTAATACCAACGAGCGGTCGGCCGTGTTCATGGTACCAATCACAAAAACGTTTTCCGGAATGTAAAACCGATCATTTATTGATTGTCCATAAGTGAGCGAGGTTGCAAAGGCAGGGCCGCGTTTATCGGCTTCCAGCAGAAACAACATTTCGCCAAAAATGCTACTTACATTGCCCCGGTTAATTTCTTCAATTATAAAAAAATAAGCCTGTTCTGAATCGGCTACAGCCCGCTGGCAAAAATTATAAAATACGCCGTTGGTTAAGGTAAACTTTCCTTCTTTATCGGGGCGGTAACCCTGAATAAAATCATCATAGGCGTAATTACTATGAAATTGCACTATTTCTATTCGATCCGGATTTAAGTTTTCTTGTTTTAAAAAAGCGAGGCGTTTAGCTAAAAAAGATTTACCGGTACCCGGCGGGCCATGCAAAACAATGTTCTTCTTGCGCTCCAGCACCGCCAATAAGCTTTGCAATTGAAGCTCCGCCAAAAACAACTCCCGCAAAGCTTGTGGTAAGGTGTAAGACGCTGTTTTTTTAATTTTATAAGCAACTTCCGGTTCGGCTGCTAAGCCCGCGGCCGGTACCGGATTACTAAGGGCCAAGGCAATTTCCGCAGAGGCATTTACTTCGGTGATTTCTTTTTCATCAGCGGGGGGCGGTAAAAATAAAGGTTGCTTGGTTACCACTGAAAAACCTAATTTTTCCAGGTAAGTATTGCTTGCGGTGCCTGCCGAAATAGCCCATTCAGTAGCCGTACCACTGGCTAACTGGTGTGCTAAACGCAGTAACTCGCGCGGAGGATAGCGTTTGCCTTTATACACTACATCGTACACCGTAGAAGCACGCATGCGCAACTGCTGGTGATCAATATTGCTGATCGCCTGCAAAATATGCTCCCGGGTAATACTTTTTAGTTTAAAAGTGGTCATATCCTTTGGTTAGCCTAACAACGTACAAGTTAATAGGTTAGGTTCCGAAAAAAAGAATAGCATTTAAACAAGTTTTTTTCATTTCGAAATATAAACTTACAAGTTTAAAAATTAGAAAAATTCAAAAAAAGATTTCTTGCTTACTAAAAATCCATAAATATCTAACATGCAATATTTTAAATGTTAAAAACGTGTTAATAAAAATATTTATCCGTAAAATTTCTATTTAGTACCTTTGTAGTACTTTACGTTAAAAATACTTTTTACTAATAATAATTATATGGCCGATGTAACGTGCTCTTTCTGCGGCAAAACAAAAAAAGAAGTATCTATTATGATTTCGGGCATTAATGCCCACATCTGCGAGCGGTGTATCGGCCAGGCCCAGCAAATCTTAAACGAAGAAAATAAAATCCGTTCCAGCAGCCGTTCTCCTAAGTTTAATTTGGTTAAACCCAAAGAAATGAAAGAGTACCTGGACCAGTTTGTGGTTGGTCAGGATGAAGCGAAGAAAGTAATGTCGGTGGCGGTTTACAACCATTACAAACGTTTAATGCAAACCATTAAAACCGACGATGTAGTAATTGAAAAATCGAACATTATTATGGTGGGCGAAACGGGTACGGGCAAAACTTTTCTGGCCCGGATGCTGGCGGGGGTTTTACAGGTTCCGTTTTGTATTGCGGATGCTACTGTTTTAACCGAAGCCGGCTACGTAGGCGAAGACGTAGAAAGTATTTTAACCCGGCTACTGCAAGCCGCCGATTACAACGTAGAAGCAGCCGAGCGCGGCATTGTGTACATCGATGAGATTGATAAAATTGCCCGTAAAAGCGACAATCCGTCGATTACCCGCGATGTAAGCGGCGAAGGCGTGCAGCAAGCTTTATTAAAATTACTGGAAGGCACTTCGGTAAACGTGCCGCCGCAGGGTGGCCGGAAACATCCGGAACAGAAAATGATTTCGGTAAATACTGAGAATATCTTATTTATTTGCGGCGGCGCTTTCGTGGGAATTGATCGGTTAATTAAAAACCGCATGAACGCTAAACCAATCGGTTTTTCTAAATCAGCCGACGATGCGGTAGAAAACACTGAAAATTACTTACGCTATATTTCGGCACAGGATTTAAAATCATTTGGCCTTATACCGGAGTTAATTGGGCGTTTACCCGTTTTAACGCACTTAAACCCGCTGGATAAATCTACGTTGCGGTTAATTCTAACGGAGCCGAAAAACTCGATTATTAAGCAATACAAGCGCTTGTTCGAGATGGAAAACATTAATTTAACTTTTGCCGAAGATGCCTTGAATTACATTGTAGAAAAAGCAGCCGAGTATAAGTTAGGAGCCCGGGGCCTACGTTCTATTTGCGAAGGCATTATGACGGAGGCTATGTTTGAACTTCCTTCGCAGCAAGGCACCCACGATTTAGTAATTGACTTGGAATACGCCCGCCACCAGTTCGAAAAATCTTCCTTAAAACAGTTGAAAGTAGCGTAAGATTAGATGTTGGATATTAGACAAAGTATATTAAAATTTTAAAAATACTTAAAACAAGAGCGGCTTCTGAATAATCAGAAGCCGCTCTTGTTTTAAGTATTTTTTTCGGGAGATTTAATGTCTACTATTTTTTGTCTAATATCTCTTATCTAGCATCTACTGGCTAGCGTCTGATTGCAGGTATTGGACCATTAACCGGGCAGCTTTGGCAGCGGATTTTGCTTCACCTAACAAATTACGCAGTTCCTGATAATCCTTTTTTTGTTGTTGAATCACAGCTTCATCTTCCGTAATTTTTTTTAACTCCGTAATTAGATTGGGACCGGTTAATTTGCTTTGAATTAATTCTTTTACCACGGGTTTACCGGCAATTAAATTTACCAGGGAGATATAAGGAACTTTAATTACCGCTCTACCAATCCAGTACGAAATAGCACTAGTGGTATAACAAACTACCTGGGGCACGTTGAACAAAGCAGTTTCGAGGGTAGCAGTACCCGATGTAACCAGAGCGGCTTGTGCATGCGCGAGTAAATCGTAGGTTTGGTCGGTTACCACGCGTAAGTTTTCTCTTTTAAAATTCTGGTAATAATCCGGGTTTAAATTCGACACTGCGGCCACCACAAACTGGTACTCCGGAAAAGCCGGCAATACGCTCAGCATTATGTACAAAATCGATTCTATTTCTTGTTTGCGGCTACCGGGTAATACCGCAATAATGGGTTTATCAGCTAAATCATTTTTTTTAAAAAAATAAGGATCTGCCTGGTGTTCCCGGACCATGTCAGCAATGGGATTACCGATATAATCTACTTTATAATCGAACCGGCCGTAAAATGCTTCTTCGAACGGCATAATTACAAACATCCGGTCCACAATTTTTTTGATCTTGTGTACGCGGCCTTGATTCCAGGCCCAGATTTTAGGAGAAATGTAATAATAAACTTTTAATCCCTGCGCTTTGGCAAACTGGGCAATGCGTAAATTAAATCCGGCATAATCTACCAAAATAACCACGTTCGGGTTATAAGTTAAAATATCCGCTTTGCACTCCCGCAAAAAACGGGAAATTTTAAAAATATTGCTGGCTGCTTCTATAAAACCCATGAAAGCTAATTCGCGGTAATGCCGTACTAATTCGCCACCGGCGGCCTGCATCAGATCGCCACCCCAAACGCGAAATTCCGCTGCCGGATCTTGCTGCCGCAGTTCCTGCATTAACTTTGCAGCGTGTAAATCGCCGGAACGCTCGCCCGCAATTAAATAATATTTCAATTTATTAGATTGTTGAATTGTTTGATTGTTGAATGGTTGGATTGCTGAATTGTTGAACGGTTAAATGGCTAGCAGATAAGGTATTTAGATAATCTAATAATACTTTATAAACTATTTTACAACCAAACCATTTAACAATCTAACTCTTCAACAATTAAAATTACTCGCCGAAGTACTCCACAAAGTTGCGGGGAGTTTCGTACAACTTCAGACTGTGTAGTTGCGCCGATGCCGAAATTTTGGTGATCAGGGGTTGCAGAATGTTCCAGAACGCTATAACTAAATTTTCGGTGCTGGCCAGTTTGCCTTCCATAAAAGCTACGTCTAAATTCAGGTTTTTATGATCTACTTTTTGGATAATGTGCTCCCGAACCAGGGTGCTGAGTTTTTTTAAATCTATCACAAATCCGGTATCCGGATCGGGGTTGCCCTTAACCGTTACGATTAACTCGTAGTTATGCCCGTGCCAGTTGGCGTTAGCACAGGGCCCAAACACTTCTTTATTTTTGGCCATCGACCAATTGGGATTGAACAGCTTATGCGCCGCATTAAAGTGTTCTAATCTGCTTATATAAACCATCAGCTAAAATAATATTGCTTTTTCAGGAGCAAATATACGAAAAAAGGTACCCCAAAGAACGAAGTAATAATACTAATTGGTAAACCAGCGGGTGGATAAATAAAACGGGACAAAATATCGCAACCAACCATAAATATGCCGCCTAACCAGGCACAAACCAGCAGGTTATTCTTGTAAGTAATTCCTAATAAAGCCCGCGTTACATGCGGTATGATAATTCCCACAAAACCCACCGAACCAGCTAAAGCTACCGAAAAGCCGCAGAGCACCGCTACCGTAATTAAAATAAGCCAACGCGTACGAACAACGTGCACGCCTAAGGTTTGCGCCCGTTCTGAACCTAATAACAAAGCATTTAATTCTTTTACCTGAAACTGGAACAACAACAAACTTAAACCTAAAGCAACCGCCGGATAAGGTAAAAACTCCCAGTTGGCCCGACCGAAGTCGCCCATCGACCAGAATAGAATAGACTTTATGTGGCTTTCGGAACCGGACAGAAAAGTAAATAAACTTACCAGGGCCGTTAACAAAGAACTAACGGCAATGCCGGCCAATAATAACTGCGCCGGTATAATCTGGCCTTTGCGGTAACCTAAAGCAATCACTAAAAGTGTAACGCCAAAAGCTCCAATTAAGGCAAAAAACGGGGGTAAGTAGATAGCGCCCCAGGTAGTAGCCAACAGGCCGGAAATACTCAAGGAAGCTCCCAGCGAAGCACCAGAAGCCGTACCCAAGATATAAGGATCGGCTAAAGGATTATTTACCATGGCCTGCATGAGATAACCGCAAAACGATAAGGAGCCGCCCACGAGCAAAGCCAAAGCTAAGCGCGGTAATCGTAGTTGCACAATCGCAAAATGGGTGGCGTTGCCAGCATCGTAGGCCCAAATAGCATCCCGTACATCGGTAAGTGAAGTGGAAAAGCTACCAACCAGTAAGCCGGCTCCTACCCCAGCTACTAGTAAAATACACAATAAAAAGTAAATGCTGAGTTGCTTGATCAAGGTCTGATAATCGATTGCAGTTCGCGTACCGACTCTACCACCCGGGGACTGGGTCGGGACATTAAATCATCGGTGGCCGCATAAATGCGCTGGGTTTGGTAAGCGGTTATGCGTTTTAATTCCGGATATTGTTTAAAAAAGGTGCTGTCCATTTTCCCGAAGGTACCGCCTATGATTACATCCGGGTTTATTTTTAAAATATACTCACGGGTTAAAGCAGGATAAGGCTGCGCCATTTTTTCGGGCACGGCATTATCGGCTCCAATTAACCGCAGTTTATCGGTAAACAGGGTATTCCGGCCGTACACGTAAATCGGGTCGTTCCAGGTAATAGCCAATACTTTTAACTTCGGAACCTGCTTTAACTTACGGGCCGTAATGGTTTTCAGCTGTTGTTTAAGCGAATCGCTGTAAAATTGGGCATACGCATCGCGGTGAACAATACGCCCGATATCTTGTAACCGGTCAAAAATATCCTCTATTTTTTCGAAAGTCTGAAAATATACCGGTATACCCAATTCCTGGATACGGGCCGCTACTTCCGGAGGAGTAATGCCGTGCACGGTAAAAATTAAATCCGGCTTTAACTTTACCAAGGTTTCATAATCCATGGGGTAATTGTTTACTACTGGTTTACTTTTTGCCCGCGCCGGGAAATCGCAGTTTTGCGTGCGGGCTATAATCTGGCTTTCGTCGCAAACGGCAAAGAGCATTTCGGTAGTGGAAGGTGCCAGTGCCATCACGCGCTTCGGGTACCGGGGAATTTTTAAATTTCGGCCCAGATCATCGGTTACAGCAATAAACTCTACCCCGGAAATTAATTGCTTTTTTTCTCCCCCTGCTTGGCAACTGGTAACGCCGAAACTTACAATAAAAATCAAAAATTCAAGCCAACATAAATTAAAATTTGCCCGAAACAAGAGCTGCCCCATTCAATAGTATTTAAAAACTTTAAAATCTTCTCTAAAATGCAATAAACCGCCTACCGGTATTTGGTAATCGTACGGGGTACTGTTTTTTTCGTAAATTTAGCGCATTAGTTCAGAACAGGTCGTAAATAAAAATAGAAATATGATAATAGTAACCGGGGCCGCAGGTTTTATAGGTTCATGTCTGGTAAGCAGGCTCAATGCCGATAATTTTAACGATATTATCGTGGTGGATAATTTTTCGACTGCGAAAAAAGAAAACAACCTGCACGGAAAAAAAATTAAACGGTACGTAGATCGTAATGATTTTTTTGATTGGTTAACGGAGAACTACGAAGAAGTAGAGTTTATTTTTCACCTGGGCGCCCGCACCGATACCACCGAAATTAACAAAGATATTTTTGATTTACTCAATTTAAACTATTCTAAAAAAATATGGGAAGCTTGTTGCGAGTATCAGATTCCTTTGGTGTATGCCTCCTCGGCGGCTACTTACGGCGCCGGTAAATTAGGCTACGACGACGACGAAGCTATACTGCCTTTGTTAAACCCCTTGAATGCATACGGAGATTCCAAGCACGAATTTGATAAATGGGTGTTGCAGCAAACGGCCAAACCATTTTTCTGGGCCGGTTTAAAGTTCTTTAACGTGTACGGCCCCAACGAGTACCACAAAGGCCGGATGGCTTCGGTGATTTATCACGCTTTTAACCAGATCAACGATAATGGCCGGTTAAAGCTTTTCCGGTCCCACCATCCGGATTTTAAAGACGGGGAGCAAAAGCGGGATTTTGTGTATGTAAAAGACGTGGTAGAAGTGTGTTATTTCCTGATGCATTTACGCCAGCACTCCGGTATTTATAATTTAGGCAGCGGCCAGGCTCGGACCTTTATGGATTTAGCTTTTAACACCTTTACGGCCATGAACCAGGAAATTAACATTGATTTTGTAGATACGCCGCTAGTGATCCGCGACAATTATCAATATTTTACCGAGGCGAACATGCAAAAATTAAAAAATATCGGCTTTACCCGCCCTTTCTACACTTTGGAAGAAGGCATAACGGATTACGTACAACAATACCTAAACCCGAATAAATATTTATAAAAAACGAAAACCCCGCCTGCATTCAGACGGGGTTTTCGTTTTATAGTGCTTGCCAACTCAAATTTTTAAAATTTTGATAAGCCAGCAAGTTTAATGGGCATCAACGGGTAACTGCACGTTTTTCTTAAATTTTTGCAGATACAATAACGGTATGGAGCACAACATAATCATACCGGAAATCCAGTAAGCATCTGTGTAAGACAACAACATGGTTTGTTTAATAACCGTACCTTCTATGGCGCGGTACGCGGCGGTTTTCGCATCCAGCATCGAGTACCCTTTGGCAATAAAAGTTTGCATTAAACCCTGAAACCGTTGCAAAAAGGCCGGATTGTACTCATTAATATTTACCAGCAAGTCGTTGCGGTGGATACCGGAACGCACGTGAATTAAAGTAGTCAGCAAGGCTATACCGAATGAACCGCCTAATTGCCGCATCATGTTGTTTAATCCGGTACCTTGCCCTAGTTCTTTGCCTTTTAAATCCTGAATAGCCAAGGTAGTAAGCGGTACGAATAACAAGGCCATACCTACTCCCCTAATGGCTAAAGGCCAGAAGAAATCGTGAGTACCGCTCACTAAGGTAGATTTAATCAGCATCTGCGAAAATACAAAAAACAAGAACATGCCTACGGTAGCCATAAACTGCGCCGGTACGCCGCGTTGCAGCATTCTGCCCACAAAAGGCATCATTACAATGGTAAATAACCCGCCGGGTAAAAGTAATTCACCGGTTTGCTGCGCCGTAAAACCTAATAAGCTTTGGCAAAATACCGGGAACACAAACATAGAACCGTACAAACCTAAACCCAGCACAAACGAGGTAAACATGCCCACACTAAAGCTCCGGTGGCGCATAATTTTAAAATTTACAATCGGGTGCTTGGTAACTTTTTCGCGCCACACGAACAAAATGGTCCCAATTACCGAAGTAACGGTTAAAACAATGATGTAAGGTGTGGCAAACCAATCTTCGGATTCGCCTTTTTCCAGTACGGTTTGTAAGCTGCCTACCGCTGTGGCTAATAAGGCAATGCCCCACCAATCAATCGGATTTCCTTTTCCTTCGCGCGGTGTTTCGCGCACAAAGGAATAGGTAGCAAAAGCCGCAATAGCTCCCACCGGTATATTCACGTAAAAAATCCAGGGCCAGGCAAAATTATCGGTAATGTAGCCGCCTATAGTCGGGCCAATGGTTGGGCCCACTACCGCGCCTAAACCAAATAAAGCCGTGGCCGTGCCCACTTGTTCCGGGGGCCAGGTTTCGAGTAAGATAGCTTGCGCTGTGGAGATTAACCCTCCCCCCGCTATCCCTTGCAGAATCCGGAAGGCAATCAATTCCTCTAAAGTAGTAGCGTTACCGCACAGAAAAGAGGCAATGGTAAATAAGATAATAGAACCTAAAAAATAATTCTTCCGGCCAAAATATCCGCCTAACCAACCCGACATCGGTAAAATAATCACGTTGGCTACTCCGTAACCCGTGGTAATCCAGGCTATATCTTCGAGGGTAGCGCCTAAATTTCCCTGCATCTGCGGAATCGATACGTTCACGATGGTGGTATCAATCAGCTCGAGCAAAGAAGCGGTAATTACCGTTATGGTAATTACCCACTTTTTTAATCCGGTTTCTGCCATAATTATTCCTGCGTAATAACCGAAACCCGCACGCTCATACCGGGCCGTAATTGATCCATGATTTCTTTACGGGTATTTATTTTAATTTTAACGGGCACCCGCTGCACTACTTTCACGAAGTTACCAGTAGCATTATCGGGCGGTAATAACGAAAATTTAGCGCCGGTAGCCGGCGAAAAATTATAAATTTCGCCCATTACTTTTTCTTCCGGAAAAGCATCTACCTCAATGTTTACTTTTTGGCCAGAGCGCAATTTCTCAAGTTGGGTTTCTTTAAAATTAGCCGTAACGAATAAACTATTCTCGTTCACAATCGAAAATAAGCTTTGTCCGGGTTGTACTAACTGGCCTTTCTGCACATTCTTTTTAGAAGCAATCCCCGAAGCAGGCGCGGTAACCTGCGCGTAAGAAAGTTGCAGTTTCGCAAAATCAATATCGGCTTGCCGCTGATCGATGCCCGTAGAGGTGGCGGCTAACTGCGAACGCGTGGTACCTACCTGCTGGCTGGCAGCCTGGTATTGTCCTTGGGCAGCTTCCAGGTTTGCCGCCGAAGCATCGCGTTCGGCAACGGCCTGGTCGAACTGCTGCTGGGTGATAGAACCATCTTGTATTAAGTTGGCGTAACGCTTATAATCTTGGGTTGCTTTCCAGAGTCGGGCCTGAGCCGCTTGAATATTGGCTTTAGCACTGGTAAGGTTAGCGGCAGTGGCGGTAATCTGCGCCTGCGATACGTTGATATTCGCGCTGGTACCCCGGCGGGCAGCTTCGGCTTGTTCTAACCGAATGCGTAAATCCCGGTCATCTAACTTTACAACCACCTGACCTTGCTTTACCGGTTGGTTTTCTTCAAAATTAATTTCTTCCACGTACCCACCCACCCGGGCTACTACCGGACTAATATCGCCATCAATCTGGGCATCGTCGGTATCCACGTGTTTGCTAAAGTATAAGTACTCCCGGATGCCGAAAATAGCCCCGCCCAAAAGCACTAATCCCAAAATGATCGGGATAACTTTATTTGATTTTTTCTTCTTCTTTTTTTCGATTACTACTGTCTCCATGACTTCCATTATTTTTGCGAGATTTTTCCGGTTGATTTTAATAAGGTATAATAAGCGATTTCGGCGTCGGCGCGGGCCAGTTCTAAGTTAATTTGGGCCTGAAACAATTCGGTTTGGGCATCTACCCGTTCGGTAGCCGTGGCTACTTTATTCTGGTACTGCGAGGCCGTGGTACGGTCATTTTCCTGCGCCTGAACAATGGCAGTTTCCAGAATCCGGATGCGTTCCAGGGCTTTCGCGTAGTTTTGGTAATTCTGGTTTACTTCGGTTTTCACCTGGTCGGTAACCAAATCCCGGCTGATATCTGTTTGCGTTTTCTGAATCCGGGCTTCGCTCACTTTATTTTTGTTTAGCCACAGGTTATCAAAGTTCCAGGCAATGGTAGCACTGGCGGTTAAAGGAGTTAAAAAACTGTTGGCTTTTGGTAAAAACGGCCCTTTTAGATTTAAGTAATACGCATTCGCTCCGACCAACACCGTTGGCTGCACATCCGCTTTTAAAGATTTAATATTTAATTCGGCCATCTGACCGTTTAAAGCCAAGGATTTTAGTTCCTGACGGTTGGCCAAAGCCGATTCCATAAAGGTATTTAAGGCCGGCGTTTGCCTATTATAAGCAGGCAATTGTTCGGTTTGCAAATCCGTGTTTTCGGGCAAGCCCAACAAAATATTTAAGTTGTAAACTACAATCTTGCGGTTTGTTTCTAAATCTACCGCCGAAAGCTCTACATTGCTGCGTTGCAACTGAAAGCGCAGCACATCATTTCGGGTAACAATACCTTGTTCGAAGAACCGTTGTGCTTGCTTTATTTGCCGGTCAATGGCTTGCAGATTTTGGTCAACTACTTTCTTACTTTGCTGCAGCTTGTATAAGTTATAATAAGCATTGGTAATATTGTAAACAATTTCTTCTTGGTCTTTTTCCGCATCCAAACGGGCGATATCGGTGAGGACTTGGGTACTTTCGCGGGCGTAGCGTAGTTTATTACCCGCAAAAATAATTTCCTGTAAACCAGCGGTACCAATAGCGGCATCGGCGTGTTTGGGTAAATAAAACGGATCTGCTTCGGGCGTTAATTGTAACTTGTTCGTCAGAATTTCGGCATGATTGTACGTGTAACTCACGCTACCGGTCGGTAGCCGACTATCTTGAGCCTGGTTGTACCGCGAAATAGCCTGATCTATTCTGGACTGCGCTAATTTTAAATTTTTGCTGTTGCGCACGCCTAAGTCAACTGCTTGGGATAAAGAAATTACTTGAGCATTTTGGGCAGGCGCTACCAAAGCGTATCCACTTAATAGGATTATCACTACCAGCCGGCGGTACCAGAAAGCTTGTTTCCACTCGGGCAAACAGAGAAATTTTAACTTCATTTTTTTAATAAGTAAGCTTGTAAAAAATCTTGTAGAAAATGTTTAATGCGGGGCTTTAATTTTTCCGTTAAGTCCGGACCATTTAGGTCTACTTGTAACAGTTGCGAAGAAATATGCGACGAGTTGGAGATATAGTATTTTGTGCCTAAAATGCTGGCAATCAACATTTCCACGTCTACTGCTCGAAAAGAATCGTTATCAATTCCTTCCTGAATGATTGCTTTTAAGGCATTTATATTCTGCAGTACCTGGTCGGTTATGGTTTGAATAATTTCCGGGCGTTGGTTCAAAGAAAGTTCGCGTTGAATTAACCGGTGAAACCCGCTGTTAACTAATACGCGCTCCAAGTAAATATCAACGGCTTGCATTAGTTTCTCCCAGGAAGAAATTGGTTTTTCTTTTATAGCCAGTAAGGCTTGCCGCAAAAAATTTATGCGCCGTTCCAGCACTGCTTTTAATAACCCATCTTTAGATCCGAAATAATAATTAAGCATGGCCATATTTACTCCGGCTTCGGTAGCTAAGTGGCGGGTAGAAGCTCCTTCGTATCCTAACTCCCCAAATACTCTTTCGGCCACCTCCAGGATATAATCTTTCTTATCTTGCTTCAAAATTTTACTTCTTTAGTAACTCTGCTGCAAAGTTAATCAATCGATTGATTAATTACAAGCTTAAATAATTTTTTTACTGGTTTACAAGGTAAAATGTTAGTGAAACTTCAATAATAATTTCAGAAGAACAGTAAAAATTTAAAAAATACGTCTTTATACCAGAAATTTTGAATTTAGCAACTTAGTTCTATCCGTATTTTTACGACATTTATTCTGGCAAAAAGCCGGGATTAAATGGAAAAGAATAGTTTTGCAGTATCAATCTGCCGGATTAAACGTATTAAATCGGGCACATGCTTATTTTAAAAATTATGAGTTTACAAAACAATAAAGAGAAAGTCAGTTATATTATTGGCCGCGATATGGCTGCCAACTTCCAGAAACAAGGTTTAGCAATAGACCCGGAAATATTTTTACTGGGATTTAAAGAAGCTACTGCCGGTCAAAAATCGCAACTTAGCCCCGATGAGGCCCAATCGGCCATGATGGAGTTACAACAATTAATGGCCAGCCGCCAAAACGCAGGAGATGGCCGGCAAGGTGAAATAAACCAGCAAGAAGGAGCCGCTTTTTTAGCGGAAAATAAAAACAAAGCCGGAGTGGTGGCCTTACCCAGCGGTTTACAGTACCAGGTACTAAATGAAGGCTCTGGTAAATCACCTTCTAAAAATGATTCGGTAACTACGCATTACCACGGTACTTTGCTGGACGGCACTGTTTTCGACTCATCGTACGAGCGCGGCGAACCGGCTACCTTCCCGGTAAACGGTGTAATTGCCGGCTGGACGGAAGCCTTGCAAAAAATGAAAGAAGGTGATAAGTGGCGGCTGTTTATTCCGTCCAATCTGGCTTATGGCACCCGGGGCGCCGGTGGCGATATTGGCCCAAACGCTGCGCTAATTTTTGATGTAGAACTGTTATCCGTGAATTAAAACGTATTTAGCCTGTTATGAAACCTAAAACGCTGCCGTAAAATAAATTTAATTTACGGCAGCGTCTATTTTTTAAATTTAAAGTACAGTTGGATCTCTTCAGCGAAGAATTTTACCCGGAAAAAGGTTACTCTAACAATTGCCTGCTATTAACCACCGAAAATCTGGAAATTAAGCACCAAGGCCGCCGGTATTTGCTGCCTTTAAACCAAATCGAAAACATTCAACTAAGCCATATTCGGCTTTTATTCTACTACTTGGCGGGTGGGTTTACGCTTACCCTTTCCCTGATAGCCGTTCTGAGTAATTTCATTTCGCCGTTGCCCGGAATATTAATTTTACTGGTGGGCGCTACGAGTTTTTTTATTGGTTGGAGAGGCAAATTAAGCCTGCAAATAAGTACCACCTCCGACGATTACGTATTCTGGTTTTCGGGCAGCTACCCACCTTTTTTGCAGTTTATTAATTTGGTTAGACACCGCATTATTACCTTTCAATCTGTAGAACCCGATCAACCTTCTCCGGCTTTTGAATAATTTGTATTCCTTTCTTCTAAGTGCTTGCCTTCTCTAAAATACTTGCATTGCCCGTAATAATGCTGTATCAGCCATCAGAGGCTTGTAGATTTTTAAAAAATTAAAAAAGCAACTCAGAAAAAGAAAGGCAATAAAAAAGGCTTCCGATTTCTCAGAAGCCTTTGGGGTGGGAGACGGGGCTCGAACCCGCGACCCCCAGAATCACAATCTGGTGCTCTAACCGACTGAGCTACAACCACCGTTTTTAATTGGTCTGCAAATGTAAGGCAGTTTCCTTAATTATTCAATACTTCCCGCATTTTTTTTAAATTTTACCGGTCGAACAACAGGCGTTCTCCCCATTTTGCCTCGTTAAACTGACCATTAGCAAAAGCCAAATGCCCCGAAACAAAGCTGTGCGTGATGGTAGAATGAAACGTTTTGCCTTCAAACGGCGACCATTGGCATTTATAATAAATGTTCTCTTTGCTTACCGTTTGCGTTTGATTTAAATCTACCAGCACTAAATCGGCAAAATAACCTTCCCGGATAAAGCCCCGGTGCCGTACCTGAAAACAAATGGCCGGCGCGTGGCTCATTTTTTCTACTATACGCTCTAAACTTATTTGGCCGGCGCGGTAAAACTCCAGCATGGTTTGTAAAGAGTGCTGCACCAAAGGCACCCCCGAAGGTGATTTTTTGTAAATATTTTGCTTTTCGTCCCAGGTGTGCGGGGCATGGTCGGTGGCAATAATATCCAGGCGATTATCCAGTAAACCTTCCAATAATGCTTTTTTGTGACGAGCTTCTTTTATGGCCGGGTTGCATTTTATTTGTGTACCTAAAGTGTCGTAATCCGCTTTATCAAAATACAAATGATGCACGCACACTTCGGCGGTAATTTTTTTCTCGGCTAAGGGAACATCGTTTTGAAATAATGCCAGTTCTTCTTCCGTGGAAATATGCAGAATATGCAAACGCGTTCCGTACTTCTGGGCCAGTTTCGTAGCCAGGTAAGACGATTTAAAACAAGCCGCTTCGCTCCTTATTTCCGGATGGCACTGGATCGGAATGGCCTCGCCGTACTTTTCTTCGTACAAAGTCAGGTTATCCCGGATGGTTTGCTCGTCTTCGCAGTGTACGGCAATCAATAATTGGGCTTTTTCAAAAATTTGCTCCAGGGTGGTTTGTTCATCTACGAGCATATTACCCGTGGACGAACCCATAAATATTTTGATCCCGCAAACGGTGTTGGGGTTGGTCAGTAACACTTCGGACAGGTTATCGTTGGTGGCCCCCATAAAAAAAGAATAGTTGGCCAGCGATTTTTCGGCAGCTAAAGCGTATTTTTCTTCCAGTAACTCCTGCGTAATGGCATTGGGTACTGTGTTGGGCATTTCCATAAATGATGTAACGCCACCCGCCACAGCCGCCCGCGATTCGGTATAGATATCGGCTTTATGCGTTAAGCCCGGGTCCCGGAAATGTACCTGGTCGTCGATTACGCCGGGTAGTAAATACTGGCCGGTAGCATCTATAAGTTCATCGGCGGTCTCGTTTATTTCGGTGGCTATTTGGGCAATCCGACCGTATTTCACAAACACATCGGCCTGATAAATCTGACCTTCGTTTACAAGCTGCGCATTTTTAATCAGAAAGGTTTTCATGCGGCGAAGTTAAGTAAATAGACACAAGTAGCAAGATACTAGTATCAAGACTAAATAACACTTATATATTAATCAAGAAACGCGTTTAGAGTTTCTTGATTAATATATAAGTGTGCTTATTTTATACTGCCCAATTACTTAAACCCAGTCTAAATGGTTTAGCAGGGTGAAATTTTTAAAATTTAACGGGTTTATTGATTAATCTAAACGGCCTTTCGTAAGAAGAAAAATCATTGTACGAGAAAACTGTACCTTTGCGCTAAAATTTACTAAAATGGAAGAGAAAGAAAACGGGCCGACTATTACCTTCGACGATTTTAAACTTAACCGGCAGTTACTAAACGCCGTAGCCGATGCAGGTTATACCGTACCTACGCCGGTGCAACAGCAAACTATCCCCTTGATTACCGCCGGACACGACGTAATGGGCATAGCGCAAACCGGTACGGGTAAAACGGCCGCTTACGTACTTCCGCTTCTCATGAAAGTTAAATACGCGCAAGGCACCCACCCGCGGGCAGTAATTCTCTCTCCTACCCGCGAACTGGCCATGCAAATTGAAGAAAGTATCCGGCTATTGGCTAAGTACACCGATCTTCGGTTTCTGGCTATATACGGCGGCGTTGGCCCCAAAACCCAGATAGAGGAAATAAAAAAAGGAATTGATATTTTGGTGGCTACGCCGGGCCGGTTAATGGAAATTTACATGAAAGGCGATTTAATTTTAAAAGAATTGAAAACGTTGGTGCTCGACGAAGCTGATAAAATGATGGATATGGGCTTTATGCCGCAAATCCGCAGCATTCTGGAAGTAATTCCGCGCAAGCGCCAGAACTTGTTGTTTTCGGCTACCATGCACGCGCGCATTGAGAAGCTATCCGAAGAGTTTCTGGAGTTCCCGGTGAAGGTAGAAGTAACGCCCGCCGCTACTCCAGTGGAGACTGTATCGCAGATGCTGTATCAAATTCCCAATCTCCAGACTAAGTTAAATATGCTGCATTACTTATTTCGTAATGAGGAGATTTTTACCCGCGTGATTATTTTTACGCGCAGTAAAAAGAACGCGGAAGTAGTGGCCGAATTTGTAAACGACAGTGCCCGCGGCACGGTGCGGGTTATCCACGGCAATAAAGGCCAAAACATGCGCATTAACGCCATGGAAGCTTTCCGGAGCGGCGAAGTTCGTTTTTTAATTGCCACCGATGTTGCTTCGCGGGGCATTGATATTACCGCCGTGAGTCACGTTATAAATTTTGATGTGCCGATGATTTACGAGGATTACGTGCACCGCATTGGCCGTACCGGTCGGGCTGAGCAGGAAGGAGCTTCTATTACTTTTGCTACCGAAGCCGAAATCCATCACGTGCGGGAAATTGAAAAAATTATAAAAATGCAGATTCCGGAAGCCTCACTCCCGCCGGAAGTAGAAGTAGCTAAAACAAAGTTTGCCGAAAGCCAGGAAATGGCCTTGGAAGTAGATAAACAAAAACGCCGCACCGACCCTGACTTTAAAGGCGCCTTCCACGACAAAAAACAACACTTACACGAAGGCGTAATCGATAAGCGTACGGGCCGACCTTTCGAAGAGAAGAAACCCACTAAAATCCGGGGTTTCCGGAGAAATAAATCCTAAATCGCGGAATTGCGCGGATTAATCGGATTACACGAATGATATTGTCTAACAATTCTCATTACCAGGTAAATGGTAAATGGCACTTGGTAAATGTAAAAAACGGCCTCTCCTTCCCTGTTTTTAGGGAAGGTGCCCGGAGGGCGGAAGGGTGAAAAACCAAAGTAAAAGCCGCTGCTCAGCCATTATTTCCAAACTTTAAAACCAATTTTTAAATTTTTCATTTTCCTGGAGAATGTAATAGCTGGAAATATCTATTAAAAATATATCTTATTCTACTCCAATCCCGTTAACTTTCCGGTCTACTACTTTTAAAACAAAGCTACTTTCATGAATATCGGCCAAGGCTATCACCTGACTTATTGTACCAACATCCATCCCGGCGAAACCTGGGACGAAGTTTTCGAAAGCCTGCAAACCTATGTTTTACCCATTAAAGCGCACTTGTCCCCGGATAAACCATTTGGCATCGGCTTACGGCTATCCGACCAAGCCAGTAAGGATATTCTGGAGCAAGATCACTTAACAAAATTTAAAAATTGGCTCGCTCACAATGGTCTGTATGTATTTACCATGAACGGCTTTCCGTTTGGCGGCTTTCACGGGCAGGTAGTTAAAGATAATGTGCACCAACCCGACTGGACTACCACGGCCCGCTTAGAATATACGCAACGCTTGAGTCAAATACTGGCCCAGTTACTGCCGGAAGGCCTGGAAGGCGGCATTTCTACTTCGCCTTTGTCGTACAAACCCTGGTTACAACACGATCTAAATGTAACGGAACACGTGTTTGACCAGAGCACGAAACACCTGGCCATGTTGGTAGAAAGTTTGTATCTTTTACAAAGCAATACCGGCAAAACCATCCATATTGATATTGAACCGGAACCGGATGGTTTACTCGAAAATGCCGCTGAATTTTTAGATTACTACAAAAGTCGTTTAATACCCGCCGCTACCGATTACTTAGGAATCCAGTTGGGTTTATCGCCGGAGCAGGCCGAGGATATCGTTAAAACGCATATTCAATTATGTTACGATGTTTGCCATTTTGCGCTCGCCTACGAAGAACCACAAACGGTTTTTGATCAGTTAGCCGAAGCCGACATTCGGGTGGGGAAGATTCAGGTCAGTGCGGCCCTTAAGGCAAAATTAAACCCAGATACTTCTCAGCGCGAAGAAATCAAGAAAGCTTTTCAGCCTTTTGTAGAATCGACGTACTTGCATCAGGTTTTAGTAAAAAAGGCCGATGGCTCTTTGGAGCAATACCCGGATTTGCCCCCGGCCCTGGAACATATTCAGGATGCGGAAGCTACCGAATGGCGCACGCATTTTCACGTACCTATTTTTGTAGATCGGTTTAACCAACTACAATCTACGCAGGACGAAATCATCCGAACGTTACAATTATTACCCGATAACCCGGTTACCAAACACCTGGAAGTAGAAACGTATACTTGGGGAGTTCTACCGCCAGAATTAAAACAGGAATTAGGGGCTTCTATTGAACGCGAGCTTTCCTGGGTATTAAGCCAATTGCCGGCAAAGCTTTAATTAAATTTTTTTTAAAATAAAACAATGGTGCTAAGCTGTAAAAGGCAATATCTTACAACGGCAATAAACCAATCAACTATAATTAATTTATTAACCAAGACACCTATCTCCCTTATCTGGATACCGGTGTCTTGCTACTTAATACGAATAACATGCGCAAAACGGTAGTATTGGATATAGTAGGATTAACGCCGGCCGCTATTGGCCAGAACACTCCTTTTTTAAAAAAATGGTTAGAAGATGCGAAACTGGCCACCGTGGGTCATGTATTACCGGCGGTAACTTGTTCGGTGCAATCTACTTATATTACCGGCAAATGGCCCAGCGAACACGGTATTGTAGCGAATGGGTGGTATTTCCGGGATGTTTGCGAAGTGCGGAACTGGCACCAGTCTAATAAATTAGTGCAGGCGCCTAAAATCTGGGAAAAAGCCCGCGAACTGGACCCTACGTTTACCTGCGCCAACATTAACTGGTGGTTTGCCATGAACTCCACCGCCGACTATACCGTAACTCCCCGGCCGCAATATTTGGCCGATGGCCGTAAAATGCCCGACTGCTACACTTATCCGATGAACTTGCGGGATCAGTTGACACAAAAACTTGGTACTTTCCCGTTGTTTGAGTACTGGGGTCCTAGAACCACTATAAATGCCAGCCGTTGGTTGGCCCAAGCAGCCGTAGAAACCGACAAATTATATGACCCTACACTAACGCTGGTTTATTTGCCTCACCTGGATTATAATTCCCAGCGATACGGCCCCGACCATACCACTGTAGCCAAAGACTTACAAGAGATCGACCAGGTGGTTGGCGAGTTAATCATGCATTTTGAAGAACGGGGAGCACAAGTTATAATCTTATCGGAGTACGGCATTGATAAAGTAAGCCAACCGGTGCATTTAAACCGGGTACTGCGCCAGAACGGTTATCTTTCCATTCGGGAAGAACGCGGTTTGGAACTGCTGGACCCCGGCACTTGCCAAGCTTTTGCCGTAGCTGACCACCAAATAGCGCATATTTATGTCAACGATTTAGCTAAGCTCGCCGAAGTCCGGAAATTAATAGAAAGCGTACCGGGGGTAGAAAAAGTACTGGGTCCGGAAGAAAAAGCAGCGTACCACCTCGATCACGAGCGGGCTGGAGAATTAGTAGCCATTGCCGATAAAGACGCGTGGTTTACTTATTATTACTGGCTCGACGATGCCAAAGCACCCGATTTTGCCCGGGTGATTGATATCCATAAGAAACCGGGCTTTGATCCGGTAGAAATGTTTACGAACCCGGAAATTAAAATGCTAATGCCGAAAGTAGGTTTTAAAGTATTAAAGAAGAAACTGGGTTTCCGGATGCTGATGGATATAATTCCGTTGGATGCCACCCTAATAGGCGGTTCGCACGGCCGCGAACCGGAATCGCCGGAAAAGGGCCCGTTGTTTATAACTAAAAATAAAAATCTGTTACCCCAAAATAGCATTGCACCAACCGAAGTGTTTAATTTAATGCTGGCCCATTTGCAAGCCTAAATAAAGAACAAAATTTAAAAAATTTTAATAAATTGATTCTTAATGAGGGTACCCGGATGAAGAGGCAAGATTTTGCCAAAATTGCGGATAATATTCCAGCCAGCTAACTTTCTTTAGCTATTGAGACTTTGTTTACTGGTTGCTGGTGCAGTTACTGTAAAGCCATCTGGCATAGCAGGGCTATGTTATCGGGAGCATGGCATTTGGCCGTGCGGCTTTAGTCTTTACTGCATTTAGTTCATCTTCAAGGTTAGTAGATAGTGCTGGCTTTGGCCGGTACCCTGTCGGCTAAATTTCGGGACAGGTAACCGCCTCCATGCTCCCGGCCACTCCGGTTAAGTCTAAGCGGGCAAACCATTCGGGAATGGCTTTTTGCTCTGGCCCTTATTCTTTGCTAACCCAACACCAGCCGGTGTTCTTGCTCCAGCCACTCCCCACACCAATACTCCTCTTCTCTGCAACAGCAGGCAATACTGGCTTGCCTGCTTTTTACTTTTTTAATGCTTTATCTTAGATAACTATTGGCAGCTAAGTAGTTGGTCGTTTTTAGTTGTTCGTTGTTCGATCGTTAATAAATTAATAATCAATTACTTAAACTCAGGTTTTTATCAACTTAATTTTGTCCTATTACTTAGCACTAATTAAGCGGTAGAGTTTACTTTTTTAAATTTTTACTTTTCTCCAGTCTGTCTTTTTAAAAACAAAGTTAGGCTGGTAATTAACGGGCCGCTATAATTAATCCTAAACCTATTAAATAACAAACTAACATACTATTTAAAACCAAGCCAGTACCTTTGGGTGCATTCTTGAACTCGTGCCAGATAAAAATTCCCCAAATAGCCGCCACTACTGTGGCCCCCTGGCCTAGGCCATACGAGATAGCTGGCCCAGCTTTGCCTGAAGCGATGATACTGCACGACATGCCCACGCACCAGATGGCTCCTCCCAATATACCGGTTAAATGGCTCCGGAAATTACCCTTAAAATAATCGGCGTAGCTTACAGGATTACCCACAAAAGGTTGTTTCATGAGCAAGGTGTTAAATAAGAGGTTACTGCCCAAAATACCCAAAGCAAAAAATACTACTGCGGTATAAGGGCTTAGCTTACCGGCCATGGGTTGACTAAAATCCGGAAACATAGAAGCGGCTACGTATTTATAAAAAAAGCCCATAGCTACGCCCGCCACAATCGATAGAATTAATCCTTTGGAAGAAACGCTTTGGGTATGCGCAGCCGTACGGCGGTAAGCAAAAGCATTTAACAAGATAGCTAGCCCTACCAGCGCCACTCCCGCAAACAACCGCCACGAATCGCCCACGGGATTATCGATGTAATTTACCAACACGCCCCACACCAATGCAATTCCAATTCCTACCGGAAAAGCCACGGACATACCGGCAATGGCAATAGCGGCTCCTAGTAAGATGTTGGCCGCGTTAAAAATAATTCCACCCAATACAGCTGAACCCATACTAGCGGCGCTGGCTTGCGCCATATCCGGCCAAAAACTGCGTCCCGCTGCTCCTACACTGCCCAAAGTAAAGGCAAACAAAAGCGCCATTAGCAAAATACCCCATACATAATCCCAGTAAAATAACTCGAAGCGCCAGGTACTGGCGGCCAGTTTTTGGGTATTGGCCCAGGAACCCCAGCACAGCATGGTTATAAAACAGAAAATAACGGCCGTAGAATAATTTTGAATAATGAACATGCTTTTATAAAATTAGTAAGGTTGATTTCAGAAATTAAACCGGCAATAAGCAGGTGTTGCCCCCTAATCGTAAATAAGCTTGCTGGATATTACAAAAAATTTAAAAAAACCGGTGGAAAGCGGACTATTACCCACCAATCCTGCTACCCGGGCTACTTCTTAAATAAAAAAACCCAATGCCAGCTTTAAATACTATTTCAGGATTAAACCTTGCAATTCTTTCCGGAAAGGTGCGGAAGCTTGCGCGCCCATACGTGTAACTGAAATAGCAGCCGCCTGATTCGCAAATTCTACGGCTTTGTCGAGTGCTAAACCTTCGGATAAAGCCACGGCTAAAGCGCCATTAAAAACATCGCCGGCGGCGGTGGTATCTACGGCTACTACCGGAGTAACCGGAATAAGTTTAGCTATAGATTGATCAAACACAAAAGCCCCTTCGGTACCTAAGGTAATTACCACGTGCTTTATCCCTTTCTCCAATAGTTTTCGAGCGGCTTGTTCTGCCGTTGCTAAATTAGTAATGGTCACTCCGGATAAAGCTTCGGCTTCTGACCGGTTTGGGGTAAGAATAGCTAAGCACCGGTACAAATCATCGGGTAACGGGGCAGCGGGCGCCGGATTTAGAATTACCTTTTTACCATACTGAGCCGCTAAGTTGGCCGCAAATTGCACGGTAACCAGCGGTATTTCCAGTTGCATCAGAATAATCTCCGCTTCCTTAAAAACGGTTTCGGCTTTAGCTACGTCTGCTGGGTTCAGGGTGCCGTTAGAGCCTGGCGCCACCACAATGGTGTTTTCGCCTTTCTCGTCTACGGTTATTAAAGCCACTCCCGAAGGATTATCCGGATCAGAAATAACAAAACTGGCATCTACCCCTTCTTTCAAAAATTGTTGCAACGCTTGTCGACCAAAAATATCTTGGCCAATTTTTGTAATAAAGGTGATCTGGCCTCCTAAACGCGCCGCAGCAATGGCCTGGTTAGCTCCTTTACCGCCCGGGTTCATCATAAACCGGCCGCCCAAAACAGTTTCGCCGGGCAACGGAAAATGTTTGGTTTTAATAACCATGTCGGTATTCGCACTCCCAATAACTAGAATTTTCTGATTCATAGAACTAAAAATTTGTAGAGCATCGGTAATTATACTGTTCTTCTAGCGCATTATCACTCCAATAATTACTATATTAGACATTGCTAGTGGTAACCACTTCGGTGCATTTAGTAAAATAAAACGGCTGCTATTGCTTTACTGGCTACCTATATCTTTGTATAAATCAGTGCGTTATTTACATGTGCATGTCTGATATTTTTTAAAAAAATTCATTTTTTTATTAGCAAACTGATACCCTACCTTAATCCTATGACTTCTTTTGAAGCTTTACATACCCTGGTGCAATCTTTATCGAAAGCAGAGAAACGCTATTTTAAATTGTTCTGCGATTTACAGACCGGCGATAAAATTTATTTTGCCCTGTATCAGCTTTTAGAAAAAGAACAAAGCACCGACGCGGTAATGGCATCCATTAGCCAGAAATACCCGGCAGCAGTTATTGATACGGCTCGCAAGCATTTATACCGGATGTTAATGAAAAGCTTGCGCAGTTACGAATCAGACAGGTCTATTGAAAATCGGTTGATGCAACGCATCCAGGATATAAAAATTTTATTTAACAAAGGTTTATTGGACCTGTGTTTCGGCGAACTGGAACGCGCCATGGAGCTAGCCCTGAAACACGAAAAATTTTCTTATTATTTAATTCTGGCCCGGTTGGAACTGCAGTATTTAACTTTACTGGAGTTTCCGGATACCGATGAAAATGCCCTGATTGCCAAGCAGGAAAAAATGAACCAGGTTTTACACCAGGAACAATGGATTAATCGCCACTCTACCCTCGACGAAGTGCTGCTGCACCGGTACCTCCACAGTGGTTTAGCCCGCAGCCAACAAGAAATTAATAAACTCGACGATTTATTGCTCGAAGAATTTCAAATCATTTCCAACAAGCACTACCATTCCGTTTTATCGCAAAAGCTGCACCTGCACTTTCAGTCTACTTATTTTTTAATGACCGGCAACCATCCGGAGAGTTTACGGCTTTTCTACCAGTTGCTGCACTTATTTCAGGAATATTCGCATTTACTGCACGATTCGCCGTTATATTATATCTACCTGATTAATGGCATTTTAACCGATTTGCGTTCCATGCGCCAATACGCCGAAATGCCGTTTTTTATTCAAAGTTTACAAAAAATAGAACCTGCTTCCGAAAGCTTGGGGTATTTTCTGCAACACTTAGTTTACCTGCACCAGTTAGTGCTATTATTAGATTTAGGCGACTATCCGCAAGCCGCAACGTTAATCCAGGCGTATCAAAAAGATATTTCGACTAAAGGAAAAATTATTCCGCCTAACTCCGATGCAACCATTCATTTATTAATGGCCTTAGTTTATTTTGGATTACAACAATTTAGTGCGGCTTTGCACCAAGTAAATTATGTTTTGCATAAACCCCGCCGTTATATTTCGCACCAGGTTTACTCGTTGTGCCGATTGTTACGGTTAATTATTCAGGTAGAATTAAAAAACGATGATTATTTACACTACGAACTGCGCTCCGTGGAACGCAAGTTAAAAGCCGAAGAGAAACTATTCAAAACCGAAAAGTTGACTATTCAATTTTTAAAAAAATGGATTGCTCACAATCGTTCCCCCAAATACCTGGAGTTATTCTTCCGGAATGTAAAAGAAACAACCCAGCATCCTTACGAAAATCAATTGCTCCTCTGGTTCGATATCGTATCCTGGACGGAGGCCAAGCTAACTAAAAAAACGTATGCCCAAATTGTTCGCGCCAAACAAAAGGTGCTGGTTTAGTAAAAGGAAACGGGCATTTTTTTAAATTTCAGATGCGCCGGAGGTAGTTTGAGCCGGATAATTTAATTGATTCTTGCGGAACTCACCCATTAGTAACTCCACTACTTTCGAGTAACTTTTTATGCCGTCCCGCTGATCATTGGCTTTTAAAAATAAGTCGTAAAAATATCCGCTAAACACCTCGACCGGATTTTGAAATTTCTCCCAATAACGGCGGTTTTCCGCTAAGTCTTGTTTTACGCCGGCGCTGTATAGCCGTTCTAAATTTTTATATACGCGAGGCTTTACTTTTTTTAGTCGGTTCATGGCGTATTTCATAGCCATGTAGTTTCCGGAATACTGAAAGGCTGGTTCCGGGTTAAGCCGGCACGTTAAGTACGCCACATAATTAGCTTCGTCCTCGGAAGCAAAACCGATTTGGTGCGCCATTTCGTGGCAAATAGTACCGGGCAGCAAATAATCGGGTGGGTGCATGTTTACGTTGGCTTCGCCGGTAAACGGGAAATAAATACCGCTCACTCCAAAAAACGACATTACTTGCGGCACATAAACCGACTTAACTGCCGGATAGGTATACGTCATTTCGGGGAAATTCTTCGCTACAACCGCAAAGCCCCGCGGCGCCCGTGCTAGTAACTGTTGTTTCGTTAAAGAAAATCGCACGGGCCGTTGTTGATTAAAAGTAATTTGTTGCCGGCTATCATTCGTCAGCTGGATGAGCCGCCGGCACAAAGTTTCTAATTCTTTAGTGGACACAGAATCTTTTGGTAGGTGCGCAATTTCTTCTATTGGCCGCCGATGGTAATTGAGAGCCCACATGCCGGTAAACAAAAAATAAAACAGCGACAAGAAAGTAACCACTCCCAGTAAACTACTTCGGTAAAACTCCCGCCAACTTATTTGTTGCTGCACGCGCTTTTTTACGTGTTTTATAATAGCCACCAATAAACCGGTTACCAAGCTGTAAAATAAAATTTGACCAATGGGCACCGGTACACTGCCAAAAACAAACCGCAAAAACTGACTCAGCTTTTTGTATAAGTTGCCGGTATAAAAATTTTCTACCAGCAGTGGATGCAGCGAGATTAGCTGAACAATAAGAATTTGCAGCGGAAGACTTAGATAAATAAATATATTGAAATACTTCTGACGCACCAGACGTATTTTTTTAAATTTTGATCTTGGTTTAAACAAGTGTCCGGATGTTTCTTATAAAAATGCAGCTGTACGATTTTAAAATAATTAAATGTACCAGCTTCTACGAAAACGTAAAATACTTGGTATTTCTTTTAACATGAACTATAAATTCTGGTTTTAATCGTGAGCAAAAGAACAATTTGATTATTGGTACCTAGTTTTCGTAGCCAAGGTCTGGTAAACCATACTCTTTTTCTAAAGCCGTTGGTTTTATATAAAAATTTAAAAATAAAAAAAACGGCCACAAAAGTGGCCGTTCTTCAATAAAATACTCTCGTATTTATTCTATTATGAGCTTGGTTTGCGTGCTGCCAGTTGCACCGGTAGCCTTCAGGAAATAAATACCCCGCAGCATTTTTTGGTTTAAGTTAACATCGGCGTTGGCATTGCCTAACTCATTGGTTTGTACTGCGGTGGTGTGTACTACCGTACCCACTACATCAATTAAACTAAGAGTAACCGGTTCCTGCGGAGCAAAATTCTGAACTGCTACGTGCAAGTTATCTCCCGGATTTGGATTTGGGTAAACACTTACCTTTAAACCCGATACAATTTCCTCGGGTTCTTCCACTATACTGCTTACGCTGGTTCTTTGGGCTATTGTGCTGTTAGTAGCCGGTACATCGGCTTTTAATAAGGTAATGCGCGGTTTGCCGTCGCCGTTGCCATCGTAGTATTCTGATACATATAGGTTCCCGGTTTTTACATCTTCAATTACATCTAAAGGATTAGCAAATGGCCGGCGCAAGCCAGGTACTTTTATACCTTCGGTAGCGGTAATTTTACTTTTGTTAGTTGCATCAGGAGCCAATATAATAATATCGTCGCCACCACTAAAGCGGCAAACCATCATTTTTCCTCTTAACTTACCATTAAAAGCATTACTCTTGTATTCGATGGCGCCATTAGCCGAAATATTTAAGCCAAAATCATAAATAAAACCGCGGTAGTTGGGCTCACTTGGGGTACCTACTTTGTACCCTTGCTGTACCCCATTTTCGGTCCAAACTACTTCTCCGGGATCTGTGCCACTGGTTGGATTGCCGCCAAATAAGATGTATTCGTTGCGTAAAGGATTAGGATGACCATAATAGCCGCCTTTTACCACTCTAAATAAGTAATCGCTTTGCGTATCCCGTACGTCTTTTAAAGCAGCAACGGTTGGTCCGGTATAAGTTTGCCCATTCGACCACTTAGTACCGTATGGTAAAGCCGGTGTGTTGCCGCCTGCTGCCGAGCCATTGGTAGGCACGTATAATTCACCGTTAGAATGCCACACCAAATCATACGCATTGCGCACACCGCTGGCATAAATCGTTAAAGGAGCATTGGAAGCATACGGATTATAATTTCCGCCATCCTGGGTTTTTACGTTAACCGGTAAGCCTTGCTGCTGCGCTTTCGTAATATCTAAGCGTAATATGGCGCCGTTCAACAATCTTTCCGGACGGTAACCCCAAGCGCCGTCTGCGGCCCCCATGGCCGAGTTACTACCCTGCGGAAAATACAAAGCGCCATCAGGTCCGAATTTTAAACTATTGGTTGAATGATCTTTGTACGAACGCGGCAGGTTAACCACGTAATCGGTTACCTGAGGAGCCGATGGATTATTTAAATTTATGCGTGATATTTTACCCGACCAATCAGGCGCGTTGGTAAATACCGGCGAAGAATGACTAATCCAGGCCACTAAACTACTGGAAGTAGCATTAGGCGCAAATTGAAGCCCTATTAACAACCGGCGGCTAGTACCAAAAGGAGCAATAGTAACCCGGTTCGTGATCGTACCGTCCGACCGAATATCCCAACGTTCAATTTTACCGCCGGAGGTGGTGGCGTACAAGCGGTGATCCGGCCCTACTACTAAAGAAGTAAATCCATCAGAACCGAATGTATTATCTATTAAGGTTTTTTCAGTAAAAGAAACGCCACTTAAATCACCAGTCGATACCGGTGTGGTGCCGGTAGTTTTAAACCGTGACGTAAAGGGAATCATCGTATTTCCGTTATCGTCTTTTACCGCACTCGTAATTTGAAATTCGTAGTTGGTATTTGGCCGAAGAGACGCCGATAAAGTTATCGCGTCGCCGGCAGCGGTAGAGTTCACCGCTGTGCCGCTTATTTGGGTTTTCGTACCGGTAGAGCTAACACTATATAATTTCACGGTACTTGTATTAACGGTGCTACCGTCAATGGAAGTGCCTCCCGGATACATTAAGTCAACCGATATGGATTTATCCAGCGATACGTTGGTAGCGCCATCCTCTGGTCTAACGGCAGTAACATACGGATGCGTATTGGCTGTACTTCCTGGTTTTACCACTACTACATAGGTGTTTTTAGAACCAATGGCTGGAGAAGCAAAATTACCACCCAAAGAAACTGTTCCGGCCACGTAGGTCTTGCTGTATAACTCTAAATAGCTTATTCGGGGATCGTTTATTCCGATACGCTCGCCGGTTTTTTGCCAGCCATTCATCCAGTTTGGCAACTGGGTAGCCAAAGGATCGTAAGCCACGTAAACCGTAACACTTTGGTTCACCGAAAAACTAACTGCTGGCGAAGCAGTATTATATTTATCGTCGTTGGGCGTTTTAATAAAAACCTGATTGTTTAACGAAGCTGGTACAGAGGTAATCTGATAATCCCGGTCGGTGTAAAAAGTCACTCCTACCACTAATTTCGATTGGGAATAACTGTTACCGGTGTAAGACCTAATATTACTTACTAAGCTAGTAGTGGTGCTTTGATTAACCACATTAAAAGAAATAGTTAGGGCAGCTCCTACCGCACCGGACCCGGAAGCACCGGAATAAGGAGTGCATTTTAACTGGTAACTGCCGGTTGCTGGCACCCAAGGTTTATAATCACCCAGAATATCTCCAAATAAAGAGTAGGGCGCGCCTGTCTCCGTTTTGTTGTATACCTGTTTACCACTTAAATTAAAAACAACACTACCAACCATGGTAGGTTCGGTATTAGCCTGAATATTCAGGTTTTTAGTAGGTAAAGTGGCGAGGTTTAATGTAGCGCCGTTGGCAATGGTTTGAATAGGCTGATCGGTATCGGCATTTATCAAAGTAAAGCTAACCACTCTTTCTCCCTCCAGTAAAGTATGGCTCAAAACGGGGGAGTTTAAATTCTTTTTTAAATTTTCAATCGCTTTGTCAGCGTATACGGCGGTTTGCGCCTGCATACTAACTACAAAAGCGAGAAGCAGAGTTACAGACCACTTCCTACTCGATAATTCTACGAACTTTTGATAGGGAGTACATTCTTTTTTCATAATAACTTAAATTGCACAGGGTGTTAAAAAACTAAAAAACAAAATTGGATACAGTAAATTTAAAATAAAACGCATCAGATTTACTCCTGAAATAACTCAGGCAGATGAAAACAAAAGCTACTCAGACGCCAAGGTGACGAGATGCTTAAAGCGCGGGAATAAGTGTTAGGATAAATTAGGTAACTAGTTGTTACTATAACAAGACTAGTAATAATGTATGCATATATAATCTGGCTTACTTACAAGTTTAATATTGATAGAATCTTAAGCTTTAACGATATTTAATTATTTATGTTTTAAATAAATATATTTATAAAATTAATACAATTTAATAAACATGTAAAATTTACTATTATTAAATTTCAATTAAATATAAAATTAGGGCATTTTTAAAATAACACTGCATTTTTTAGATTTATTCAGGTTTAATAAAACCTTTATTTACCCGAAATAAGTTTAAAGCCAAGAAGATTTTTTAAATTGAAAAGTTAAAAATTTATATAAATCTGAACATTATTTTAAAAATTTCAATGATTTAATCGATACCAATTTAAAATTCAACCAGCAATAGAAACGAATTAACCTATTAACAACTGAATCATTTCTGGTAAATCAATCACTTTCAACTACTTAAATTTTACTTTTCTAATTATAAATTTTTTCAGGCAAATGCCTTTAAATCTACCTAGGTAAAACTTTAAATTAAAAAATATTTATAAAATTAAATATATAAAATTGGCTAAAAGCAATTTAGTTGCAAGATGCAGCACTATTCAGAGAAAAACAATACTTAATTTAGGGTATTTTGTAATAAATGCTTGGCGAATCCGCTAAATAAGTCCTGAACGGTCCCCACTGTTATTGTAAAAACCAATTCTGTTGACTATTGAAAATAGTAATTGCTTTCAGATCTATTCTGGCTTAGTTATTACCGAGTCGAAAATTTCGTTGAATCTAT
This sequence comes from Adhaeribacter pallidiroseus, assembly GCF_003340495.1. Taxonomy (NCBI): domain Bacteria; kingdom Pseudomonadati; phylum Bacteroidota; class Cytophagia; order Cytophagales; family Hymenobacteraceae; genus Adhaeribacter; species Adhaeribacter pallidiroseus. Next base: position 398,871 of record NZ_QASA01000001.1, on the reverse strand, counting down.
TCTATTAAAGTAACTCGTTGCTCCCGTTTGTTGAATAAGTTAAACTAATTTTGATAAAGTTGGTATGCGTTGTATAAAACCTGATTAGCTTGGCAAAGGCCACTAAGAGCGAAGCAGCTTTTATTTTAGTAAAAACAATTACTTCTTGGTTAAACTTATTAGAATTATAACTAGTACTTTTGTTTTTAAACCAGTTAGCACTACCTATGGCCCATACCGACGAAAACCCTGGTTATAAATCACCGCGAAAGTACATGGTATCCAAACGAATCGATCGTTTGTTTTTAGAATTACACGCTATTTATTCTTTTATCGCCCGCTTTTTTAAAGAAGTATTTTTACCTCCTTACGAAGGCAAAGAAATCATTAAACAATGCTTTGAAATTGGGGTGAAATCTCTTCCGCTTATTTCCTTAACCGGTTTTATTATTGGTATTGTTTTTACCAATCAATCGCGGGTTTCTTTAGCCGAATTTGGAGCTACCTCGTGGTTACCGGCTTTAATTTCGGTGGCTATTGTGCGGGCAATGGGGCCTTTAGTAACGGCTTTAATTGCAGCAGGGCGGGTAGGCTCCAGCATTGGCGCCGAGTTGGGTTCCATGAAAGTAACCGAACAAATAGAAGCTATGGAAGTATCGGCCACCAATCCTTTTCGCTTTTTAGTGGTAAGTCGGGTATTAGCATCCACCTTTATGGTTCCTACCCTCATGATGTATATGGTTTTGGTAGCTTTATTGGGAGCATACGTTAACGTTCATAATAACGAGCTCACCAGTTTTACCACTTATTTCGTACAGGTTTTTAATGCGATTACTTTTTTAGATATTTTTTCTTCCATTATAAAATCTTTTGTGTTTGGTTTTACCATCGGCGTAGTTGGTTGTTATAAAGGCTACCATTCTTCTAAAGGTACCGAAGGCGTAGGTAAAGCCGCTAACTCATCGGTAGTAACCGGCATGTTCCTGATTTTTATTGAAGAATTAATTTCGTTGCAAATTATCACCGCATTAAGAACTATTTAAGCCGGTCCGTTACCATCCCGATGAAAAAATTAAATCCCAAGATAGATAAAGACAATAAAGTAATTGCCATTAGGGACCTTCGGAAATCATTTGATGATTTTGATGTGCTCAAAGGAGTAGACCTGGATTTGTATCAAGGCGAAAACTTAGTGGTGTTGGGGCGCTCTGGCACGGGTAAATCTGTTTTAATTAAAATTATTGCTGGTTTGTTAAAACCGGATTCCGGCGAGATAAATGTATTAGGCAGCGAAGTAAATAAACTAACGCCGCTGGAACTAGATCAACTCCGTTTAAAAATTGGTTTTTCTTTTCAGAACAGTGCTTTATACGACAGCATGACTATCCGCGAAAATTTGGAATTTCCTTTAATCCGGAACCAGAAAAATTTGAGCCGCCACGAGATTGACCGCATCATTAACATCGTGCTGGAAGCAGTAGAACTTTCGCATACCATCAACCAAATGCCGTCGGAATTATCAGGAGGCCAGCGGAAAAGAATTGGTATTGCCCGCACTTTGATTTTGAAACCCGAAATAATGCTCTACGACGAACCAACCGCTGGTTTAGATCCTATTACCAGCATTGAAATAAATAAATTAATTAACGGCGTTCAGAAAAGATTTAACACTTCTTCCATTATTATTACCCACGATTTAACCTGTGCCCGCTCGGTAGGTGACCGGATTGTGATGCTCCTCGATGGCCAATTTCAGTACCAAGGCTCTTTCGAAGAAGTGTTCGCTTCGGAAGACGACCGTGTCAAGGCATTTTACGAATATAATTTTATAGAATAACTTTATTGCTCAGTACCAGTAAAATTAGCGAACCAAAACAGGGTTTATCTATATTAAACTAATTAAAACGGATTACTATTAATTTTAATCGTACCACTTACTTTAATTTACCACTTACCTAAATGAGTGTAGCAGAAAATAAACGTTCGGTAATGGTTGGTATTTTTATCTTACTGGCCATTATAATTTTTGTTGCTGGGGTCTTTCTTTTGGGAGGGCAGCAGAAGCGGTTTGTAAATAGTATTCACATAAAAGCAGTTTTCGACGATGTAGCTGGTTTAAAGCCCGGTAATAACGTTTGGTTTTCGGGCGTTAAAATTGGTACGGTTAAAACAATTGGTTTTTACGGCGAATCGCAGGTAGAAATAACTTTAAGCATTGAAGAAAAAACGCGCCAGTATATCCGGAAAGACGCGAAAGCCCGCATCAGCTCCGAAAGCTTAATCGGCAACAAAATTATCGTGTTATTTGGCGGCAGCCAGCAAGCAGCTTCCGTGGAAGACGGCGACCGGGTGCTGGCCGAAAACCCATTGGACACCGATGATGTAGTCGAAACATTGCAACAAAATAATAAAAACCTGGTAGGAATAACGCAAGATTTTAAAACGCTTAGTGGTCGGCTGGTACAAGGTCAGGGTACCATGGGTGCTATTTTAAAAGACTCGGCTATGGCCGATAATTTTAGGGCAGTGGTTGCTAACTTAAAGCAAGCTTCGGCTACTACCGTTAGGGCTACCGGTGCCTTAGCCTCTTTCACTAATAAATTAAATACGGAAGATGGTCTGGCCAATAAATTCTTAACCGATACGGTGGTTTTTAAACGTTTAGAAAAATCTATCGATAACATTGGGCGCGCTACTGCCGCTGCCACCGATATTACCAATAATCTAAGACAGGTTAGTCAGAAAGTAAACAGCGATTCTAACACAGTGGGAGTATTATTAAACGATCCGGTTTTTGCCGACCAGCTCCGGAATACCATGACTAACTTGGAATCCAGCAGCGATGAGTTAGACGAAACTTTAAAAGCTATTCAGAATAATTTCTTTTTAAAGGGTTATTTTCGCCGAAAAGCGGTGCGCGAAGCCAAGGAAGCGGCTAAGCAAAAAGAAGCAGCTAAACAAGATACCAATACACCGGCTAACTAACAGCTTTATCAGGCAGGTAGTAGGCTTTTTTAAAATCCCACGCTATGGTTCAAGTGTCTACCCCTGCTACTAAAGAATTTTCTATTATTGAAAAAGCCAAGAATGTTGCTTTAATAATTAGTGGCATTTTTTCAGCTGCCTTGGGGCTAAAAGGCTTTTTGCTCTCCAGTCATTTTATCGATGGGGGTGTAACGGGTATATCCATGTTGCTGGCCCAAATTTCGGGTATACCTTTATTTGTTCTTATTCTTTTTATAAATCTGCCTTTTATTATTTTGGGCTACCGCCAGATGGGTTGGCGTTTTTCCATTAAAAGTGCTGCGGCTATTGCGGGCCTTGCTATTTGCTTAGCTTTTGTGCAATTTCCGGATATTACCCCGGATAAACTCTTAACTGCCGTATTTGGCGGTGTTTTTATTGGGGTAGGCATTGGCTTGGCCATGCGGGGTGGCGCCGTACTGGATGGTACCGAGATTGCCGCTCTAATAGTTAGCAAAAAATACCCTTTGTTAAAAGTCAGTGATTTTATTTTACTTTTAAACATCTTTATTTTTGCGGCGGCCGCTTTTTTGCTGAGTATCGAGTCGGCAATGTATTCGATCCTTACCTACTTTGCGGCTTCCAAAATGATTGATTTTTTAATTTCTGGCATTGAGCAATACACCGGAGTGACCATTGTTTCGGAACAAAGCGAAGAAATCCGGCAAAGTATAACGGAGAACTTAGGGCGGGGCGTTACGATTTACCAGGGAAAACGGGGCTTCGGCAAACGCGGCGACCGCAGTTTAAGCATTGATATTGTGTTTACCGTGGTAACCCGCTTTGAAATTCCGGATTTGCGCAAAGAAGTAAAACGCATTGATCCAAACGCTTTTCTTATTCAGCACAGCATCGACGATACGGAAGGCGGCATGGTTAAAAAGAAACCTTTGCATTAAGTGCTCGCTTAATTGCCCTCCAAATCGCAGCTTTTATTTTATTGCTGGAAATCTTCATGTGCACCTTTGCCTGGAAGCCAGGTAAAATTTAAAAAAATTGGCTGCACGAGTGAGCTTGTATTTCCTAAATGCTTGTAAAATTAAGGCATAAGTTCTTTTTGATACCAGCCGCTGGTAAAGTTGTGCACGAGCATTTTTTTAAATTTTTGCTCAAATTTAGATCTTCCCTCCTCAAAAAATATACTTTTAGATGCCATTAATCAGTTATATACAAAAAGTATATATAACAGTCATTAGCAACTATGAAAACATTTTTTCGATTTAAAAAAAAAGAACAGAAGCCACCTGTGAAAAAAAGTTTAATGCGGGAATGGGGCGATGCGCTTATGTTTGCCGTAGTGGCGGCTACGCTTATTAGGTGGGCTACGTTCGAGGCTTACGCCATTCCGTCAGCATCTATGGAAAAATCGCTGCTTACCGGCGATTATTTATTCGTGAGCAAATTACATTACGGTTCCCGCACGCCAGCTACTCCCCTGCAATTGCCTTTAACGCACCAAACCATCGGCAGCACCAAAATACCTTCTTACTCCGATGCTATTACTTTACCCTCTTTTCGCCTGCCGGGGTTTTCGGAGATAAAACGAAACGATGCCGTGGTTTTTAATCTACCACCCGAAGACGAACATCCTTTTGATTTAAAAACCCACTACATCAAACGCTGCGTGGGTATGGCCGGCGATTCTTTTGGCATCCAAAACGGACAGATTTATATAAACGGCCAAGCCGCGCTTAACCCTCCTGCAGAACAATTTGAGTATTACTTAATAACCGATCGCGAACTAAATAAAAGGTTTTTCCTGGACCGAAACATTACCGATTTTTATGCAGCGCCCAATGGCTACGCCGTACACGTAACACCAGCTATTGCCAAAGAACTGGTGACCTTAGATTTTATCAAAGACGTGCGTCTTCTGATAAGTCCGACAGGCGAATCGGAACCGGGCGTATTTCCGCAGGAACCCAGTATATATACCTGGAATAGAGATAATTATGGACCGCTGTATATTCCAAAGAAAAATACTACCGTGGCCATCACCCCGCAAACCTTGCCTTTGTACGCCCGTATTATTACCGCTTACGAGCATAACCCAGACGCCAAAGTACAAAACGGAAAGTTATTTTTAAATGGTAAAGAAGTTAAGCGCTACACTTTTAAGCAGAATTACTATTTCATGATGGGCGATAACCGACACAACTCCGAAGATTCACGTTATTGGGGCTTTGTACCGGAAGATCATGTAGTGGGTAAAGCCGTCTTTGTTTGGATGTCCTTAGACCCTAATGCCGACTTCCTGCATAAAGTCCGTTGGAACCGTTTGTTTACATCAATCAATTGAATAGCTGCTTGTTGCTGATTAATTAAGTAATTATTTACTTTTCAGTTAGCGGCTTTAGGTTTTTAATTTTTTAAAAAAATCGCTTGCTCTGGTAAATTAACCGGGAAGCAAGCGATTTTCTTTTTCCAAATTTATCAGCCATTGCTTGCGCCACAAACCACCACCGTAACCCGTTAAGTTTCCATTTTCGCCGATTACGCGGTGGCAAGGAATTAGAATAGAAATCCGGTTCATGCCATTGGCATGGGCGACTGCCCGCACTGCTTGGGGTACTTGCAAGGCCATAGCCTGTTGTTTATAAGACCGGGTAGTTCCGTAAGGAATATTTTGTAACTCTTGCCAAACCGTTTGCTGAAATTTTGTACCGGGAGTAACTAATGGCACCGTAAAAGATTGTTGTTTTCCGGCAAAATAAGCGGTAAGTTCTTCTTGCAGTAAACTAAAATGCGCATTGGCTCCTTGTATGATCGTGGCATTTAGTAGTTTACTTAGCTGCTTTAATTCCGTTTCTAGCATCTTACGGTCGGTAAATTCCAATAAACAAACTCCTTCGGGCACGGCGCCAGCCAACATGGTACCTAAAGGAGTTTCCAGACGGATTATATCAATTACCTGCTTTTTTTTACTGTGCGTAGGAGCTACCCCAAAAATAGTTTTAAAAGAATCAGAGAAACCACTTAAAGAATCATAGCCCACATCAAAAGCGGTGGCCGTAACCTTTTCGCCGTTTTGTATTTTTTTAAAAGCCGAGTTAATCCGGAATAAGCGTTGGTAGGCCTGAAAAGTTAAGCCATGGTTTTTTAAAAACCAGCGCCGAATCGTATTAGGTTCTATTCCCCGCTGCACTAAGTCCCAATCTTTTAGCTTCTGCGAAGGATCGGCGTGAATGGCTTGCAAAATAACCTTCACGTAAGCCGGACTTTCTCCTAAGTTTTCTAAGGGCTTACAAACTTTACACGGCCGGTAACCGTGCAGAATGGCTTCTTTAGTGGTTTTGAAAAACGTTACATTAGCTATTTTTGGCTTGCGGGCAGTACAAGTAGGACGACAAAAAATGCCGGTAGTTTTTACGGCTGCAATAAAAGTACCTTCGTAGGTAACATCTTTGGCTACCAAGGCTTGGTAAAATATTTCTTGCTGATTAAGGTTACGCTGGGTTTCCGGAAGCATTTTCTTTACATTCTTTTTTAACTCATAAGAGGTAATTCTCTGGATTAAAGGTAACTACTCGCCCGCACCAAGAACAACCGGAAACTTAACAAGTATTTCGACTCACTGTACATAACCAGATAAAAGCTTTTTTAAATTTTAACAAGTTTCGCCAAATTAAGCAGCCAGGACACAGCCAATGAGCGATGTCGCCGTTTGTGGCTTCCCAAAAGCGGTAAAAAGTATTTTTGTAAAAATCTTGTTTAAATAAAAAACAAAGCTTCGTTTAAAATAAGCGTTTGCTTTTAAGTATGCGAATTGACTTTATATTTACAAAAACATCTATGTAAAATTATCGCCTATGCATTCCATCAGCGCTTATTTCGGATTATTTATCCTATTTCTGTTTGGTCAGATGACCACTACGTTAGGTCAGGCAAAAACTTCTAAGCCATTACGGGTAGGTATTGCGGGTTTAGTACACGGCCACGTTGGCTGGGTATTCGAAAGCCAAAAGCGCGGCGATATTCAAATTGTAGGTATTGCGGAACCGGATGCCGCTTTGGCTCAGCGGTATATCCAACGTTACAATCTACCGGCTAATCTGGTTTTCTCAGATTTAAATATGATGCTGGATAAAACGAAGCCCGAAGCAGTAACCGCTTTTAATTCTATCTTTAATCATTTAGCCGTGGTTCAGGCTTGTGCTCCCCGCGGTATCCACGTGATGGTAGAAAAACCTTTAGCCGTAAACCTGGAACATGCCCGGAAAATGGAAGCATTGGCGTTGAAACATAAAATTCACTTGTTAACGAACTACGAAACCACCTGGTACGGCAGTAATCACAAAGCTTACGACATGGTGCATACCGATAAAGCCATAGGTTCTATTCGTAAAATGGTAGTGCACGATGGCCACCAGGGACCAAAAGAAATTGGCGTTGGACCAGAATTTTTGGCTTGGCTCACCGACCCGGTGCAAAATGGCGGCGGTGCCTTAATTGATTTTGGCTGTTACGGGGCTAATTTAACTACCTGGCTCATGCTGGGGCAACGCCCTTTATCCGTTACTGCCGTTACGCAACAACTAAAACCCGCTATTTATCCGAAGGTTGACGATGAAGCCACTATTCTGGTAACCTACCCGGGAGCGCAAGCAATTATTCACGGTTCCTGGAACTGGCCTTATAGCCGCAAAGATTTAGAAATTTACGGCCAAACCGGTGCCGTTTTCGCCCTGGATAATACCAAAATGCAGTGGCGCTTAAAATCTGATGAACCAGCGCAAGCTTACCAGGCGTCTGCACGTCCGGCGCCTTACGATGATCCGTTCCGGTACTTAACCGCAGTAGTGCGCAACGAAATCAAACCCCATCAAGATTTATCTTCTTTATCGAATAACATGATCGTAGTAGAAATTTTGGATGCTGCCCGCCGATCTGCGCAAACTGGAAAAACAATCCTCTTGGAACCAGCAAAAACTAAATAAATTTTTTATTTTTTTAAATCCAAAGAGCCACTCCTGAGCTAAAACAGCTTGTTACGTTATTTCTGGCGAGCCAATAGGCGTCATTCGTCTTGCTACTAGTTTCTGGATGCTGGTGTCTATTTACTTAATCAGTGCTACTTAAATGCAAACCTAAAAAACGTTTGTCGCGTAAATTTTTGGTGGTGATTATGTAAAAATTTAAAAATTTACCTCACTTCCAGATACCTATTGACTTACTCTGAATACTTACCAGAGGGCCTTCCGATTCATGCGCCATCTTATATCTTGTTCGGACATATATAAAATAGTACCCTTAACGCTATTTACATTGTGCTGGATAAAGATGTTTATAATACTGGTTTTTAAGATTTCCGGATCATCCCGGCATTGCCAGTTTAAAAGGTAGAAACCTTTACCTGCCTTACCGTTTACATTTTTAAAAATTCCTAAATTATTTAGAATTATTCTAAACAAACTTGCAATTTAATTTTTGCCGCATACTTTTGTATAGTTATTTAAAATTAGTCTAAATAAAAATAGATAAGAAAATTCCTCTAGCTATGCCTACTATGTATCACAAATTTTTACTGCTGCTCAGTTTATGCTTTTTTTTAAATTTAATGTCATCTACAGCTAGCTTGGCTCAAACTGGCCAAGGTATAATAAAAGGCAAAGTAATTACTTCCGATAATCAGCCAGCAGGTTTTGTAACCGTAATGCTGGAAAACACCAAAAACGGTACTTTAAGTGATGAAAGAGGAAATTTTCAAATTAAAGCCCCTGCTGGAAACCATACCTTAATCATATCGTTTGTTAGTGCCGGAACGGTGCAAATCCCGGTGCAGGTACAGGCAGGTCAAACTATAACCTTGGCCAATATCATTATTAATACTTCCGCACAAGCTCTAAAAGAAGTAACTATTTCGGGCCAAAAAAAAAGTTACAAAGCCGATAAAGCTTCGCAAAGCTTACGTTTGGTGGAGCCCTTGTTAGAAGTACCACAAAATATTCAGGTTATTACCAATAGCATTCTGCAGGATCAGCAAATATTTGATATGGCCGAAGGGGTTTCGCGCAACGTGAGTGGCGTAACGGCCCAGGAGCACTGGGGCAATTATACTCGCCTGAACATGCGCGGGGCACGGGTGGCACCGTTCCGTAACGGCATGAACGTAGAGTCTACCTGGGGGCCACTTTCCGAGGATATGTCGTTTGTAGAACGCATTGAGTTTGTGAAAGGTCCGGCCGGCTTTATGCTGGCCAACGGCGATCCGGCGGGTTTCTATAATGTAGTAACCAAAAAACCTACCGGGGTAACGAAGCAATCCGTTAATTTTACCTTAGGAAATTTTATTACGTATCGCGGCACCGCCGATTTGGATGGTAAACTTACTCCCAACGGCAAACTGCTCTACCGGTTAAATGTGATGGGGCAAAAGAAAGATTCCTGGCGCAATTTCGAATTTAATAACCGCTATACCATTGCGCCGGTACTGAAATACCAATTCAACGAAAAAACTTCCCTTACAGCTGAGTATACCTACCAATTTTCCCGCATGTCTGCTATCGGCTCCGCTTACGTGTTCTCCGCACGACCCTATAAAGATTTACCCCGTAATTTTACCATTGCCGATCCGGACCTGGAACCTTCGGATATGAAGGATAACAGTACTTTTTTAACTTTTGAGCACCAATTTTCGCCCAACTGGAAGCTTACCACGCAAGGAGCTTATTTTAATTACCAACAACAAGGCAGTTCTTTGTGGATCAACAGCGTGGCGCTAAACGGCGACATGCAACGGACCTTATCCAGTTGGGATGCTTCGAACAAGAGCTACTTTGGTCAGTTGTTTTTGAACGGTGAATTTCAAACGAAAGGTATCCAGCACCGCACTTTAATTGGTTTAGATTACGGCCATAAAAAATATTTAGCCGACTGGAATCAATCTTTCAGTTTAGATGCTACTACTCCGTTTAACATCTATAATCCGGTTTATGGCAATTTAACCCTTCCGGTTATCGACCGTTCCAAACCACTTTCCGCAAGAGCTGCCGCGAATATTTTGGCGCAGGAGTACGGCGCGGCTTATTTGCAGGACGAGTTAGGCTTTTTTGAAAATAAACTCCGCCTCACGCTAGCCGGTCGCTACACCAAAGCAGAAACCAACCAGTATAATACCTTAATCTCGAACGAAAAATTTACGCCTAGAGTAGGTTTAAGTGGCTCTATTACTAAAAACACTTCCATTTACGCCCTCTACGACCAAGCTTTTATACCGCAAACGGGTCGGTTAGCCAATAACGTGGTGGTTAAGCCTATTACCGGCAATAACCTGGAAGCGGGTATTAAAAAAGATTGGCAAGGTGGCCGCTGGAATGCGACTTTCTCGGTGTATCAGATTACTAAAAATAACCAGTTAGTTGCCGACCCTAGTGATACTACCCAAACTTACTCGCTGCAACTTGGCCAAACGAAAACCAAAGGCGCCGAAGTAGATGTACGCGGCGAAATTTTACCGAACCTGAACGTAACGTTTAACTATGCCTACACCGATTCGGAAATAACCGAAGACACCGATGAAAATAAAATTGGATTAAAAGTACCGGGCTTTGCGCAACACGTTACTAATGCTTGGCTTTCGTACAGACTTGATAAAAGTAAGTTAAAAGGTTTGGGGCTTTCAATGGGTTACCAATGGCAAATAAACCGTTTTCCTTGGTTTGTGGCCGAAGGAACGGATGGGGGTGTGGCCGATTACTTCCGGTTAGATGGTTCGGTTTCGTACCAGTTCCGGAAAGTTAACCTGGCCTTAAACGTAAATAATATTCTGGATACATATTTATACTCCGGCTCGACTTATGATTTTGATTATAACGGCACCCCGGATGGTTATTACTGGCAAACCGAATCTCCCAGAAGTGTTCGTTTATCGGTAGGTTATAATTTTTAAAAATATGCTAAGAAAGGTAATTGGTAAACTGCATTTATGGCTCGGATTTAGTTCCGGGCTTATTGTACTTTTTCTGGCTTTAACGGGTTGTATCTTAGCTTTTCAACGCGAAATTGAAAATGCCACCCAAACCTACCGGTACGTAGTTTACCAACCAAATGCCGGTATGCTTCCCCCGTCCCAGTTAAAACAAATTGCCGATACCCAATTGCCAGGTAAAAAAAGCCATAGTGTTATTTACCAAAAAAATAAATCGGCTCAGGTTGTGTATTACAACTTCGCGCCAGAGTATTACTACCTAGTCTATCTAAACCCTTATACCGGCAAAGTGATGCAGGTTAAAGATATGAGCCAAGATTTTTTCCGGATTGTTATTATGGGCCATTATTACTTGTGGTTGCCGCCTACTATTGGACAACCAATACTGGCTTCGGCAACCCTTATTTTTGTAGTAATGCTGATAACCGGAATTATATTGTGGTGGCCCAAAAATAAAGCGGCCCGCAAACAACGGTTTTCCATAAAATGGAATGCCGCCTGGCGCCGCCGCAATTACGATCTGCATAGCGTACTAGGTTTTTACATTACCGCAATAATCTTATTTATTGCCCTTTCGGGTTTAGTAATGGGCTTTAAATGGGTTGCTAATTCAATTTACTGGACTGCCTCCGGAGGGAAGCAGATGACGGAATTTTACGAAAGTTTTTCTCAAGGCAAAGCAAGCCTCTCTGCCAATAAAATGCCCGCTATAGATCAGTTATGGCTTAAAATGCAGCCTGATTTCCAACAATTTACCGGTAGTATGGAAGTGCACATACCCGAAAATAGAAAATCTTCCATTGAAATTGCCTTCAACCCCGAAACAGATACATACTGGAAAACAGATTACCGCTATTATGACCAGCACACCTTACAGGAGATAGAAGTAAAACATGTTTACGGTAAAATAGCCAATGCCACCGCTGCCGATAAACTCATGCGCATGAACTACGACATTCATGTAGGTGCCATTGCGGGCTTACCCGGAAAAATAATTGCTTTTATAGCGAGTTTATTTGCCGGCAGCTTACCCATTACGGGTTTTATAATTTGGTGGGGCCGCCATAAAAAGGATAGAAAAGAAAAAAAGCGGAAGCTTTTTGCGACACCAGAACTAATTAATGCGTATCGCAAGTAAGAATAATTATTAAAATTTAAAAAATGTGGCTAAAAGCTATTAAGCTGCCACGAAAGGATTTAACAGTTGGCTATGTTTAGCCTGCCTGTAACCGATTGTAGCCGTTTAAGCTACTTGCCAATTGGCAAAAGAACAGATAAAGTGGTTAAAATTTTGGCAATCAGGCTGGATAGAAAAATAATAGTTCCACTATTAGGCACTGATAAAAGAAAATACCTTATCAATTGAATTACTACTAAAAAGAACTGGCACAACTCTAGAATCCGGATTAATTTAGGCCGCTTTTACACCCGTTACTTCTAGTTTTATTAACTCGAACATCTTACTCCAAAGATCAGCTAATTCTTCTACGCGCGTTAAATCTAACTTTGGGTTTACTATTAATCGAATCCTCCAGAAAGTAGCCATTTCTTCGGCAAATTTTAATAAGTCAGAAAAACTATAAAAAGGTGCCAACTCCGAATCAGACAAAAATTCTTCGGAAAAAGATTTATTTGCATCAAAAGGGCTTTCACAGGATAATACCAAAAAATAATTACCTAGGCAATGACTATTTTTAAAATTGTTTTCTTCTACCCGCAGGTTAAAGCTAAAGGTTCTAACTTCAATCATGTATCCTGACCTTAATTATTAATTTTACTTATGTGTTATAAAGGTACTATTTAATTATATTTAAAGCAAAATAATACAAAAAATCTTAAAATAATTAAATATTAACTTTTTATAACATTATTTATTCCTAACTAGTAAGTTTAAGTTTGTTTTCTTCTTTATAAGCATCAACTCTAGAAAGGTAATTAAGCACTTAAATAATATTTAAAAATTTGTAACGCTAAATTAGAAAAGTTCAATTAATTGAAGTTCCTGTAATATCCGGACTAGATCCAATTTAAATTTTTAAAAAACTTATCTATACCAGGAATGATTAAGGTCAGCAGGGCCGTTATTAAATAACAGTTGTACGCCTATTCTTTAAGGCGCAGCATATTTTACTTTAACACCGGCCGTACTGCTTCTGCCCAAATTCGGTAACCCGCGTCGGTCATGTGCAAACTATCAGCCCGGTACAATTTAGGATTAAACTTTCCGGAAGACAGCAACATTCGGGTATATACATCTACATAATCTGTACGTTGCTGCTTTTTTAAATATGCCCGAACTAGTTGGTTGGTTTGTTTAATAGCCGGTAGTAAATTCTTGCGCGAAGGGCTAGGTTTAATCGAGATAAATGTAACGTTTGTTTTGGGATTGCTTTTTTTAATTTTTTGAAATAAAGCTTTAAAATCAGTAAAGACCTGATTAGGTGTTTTACCAGCCGCCAAGTCATTATCGCCTACGTAAATTACTACTTGCTTGGGGTGATAAGGTAAAATCAGGCGATCGGCGAAATGCAGTACTTCAAAAGTTTGTGAACCGCCAAAACCCCGATTTAATACATGCTTACCCGGAAAATCCTGATCCAGGGTTTCCCATAACCGGATGGAGGAACTGCCGGTAAATACAATAGAGGAACGCGCTGGTGGAGTTACTTTATCTTGCTGTTCAAAAGCAGCAATTTCCTTTTCCCACTTAGATAAATCCTGAGCTTGTAAGAAAGCATCCGGGAAGATTATTAATAAACAAATAAAAACAGAATTAAAGTTTTTAAGATAAGCCATAGCAGAACTATTTTGTTAGCTGAATCCGGTCCGAAGACTTATTTACCAGCAATTTGGTTTCCAAGATTATTGTTTGGGAAGTTACTTCTTCGGTCTCGATTTGTTCTAAAAACAGGCGGGCGGCTAATCGCCCCATTTCTACGGGATATTGCATTACCGTTGTTAAAGCCGGATCCAGAATCGAGGAGGTAGTTTCGTTTCCGAAACCAACCACGGCAATATCTTGCGGAATACGTAAACCAGCTGCTTTTATGGCCAGCATGGCTCCAATGGCTACCCGGTCGCTTATAGCAAAAATACCGTCAGGTGGGTTCTCAGACTGTATCCAATGAGTAGTAGCATCTAATGATTTTTGCCGGTCGAAATCAACGTGTTTAATCAAGTCTTCGTTAATGGCAATATTGTTTTTACGCAATGCATCTAGGTAACCATTCTTACGATTAGCGGTAATCTGTAATTTTTCCGGGCCGGCTAAGTGCGCAATCCGTTTACAGCCTACTGCTACTAAATGATCCACGGCCGCTAAGGCGCCGTGATAATCGTCCACAATAACCTTAGAAGCTTCAATATCATCGCACACCCGATCAAATAAAATTAAAGGAATGCCTTTTTTCTGCAGTATTTTAAAGTGGTTGGTGTTAGTAGTATTACCCGATACCGAAACAATAATTCCCGCCACTCTACTGGAAAGTAAGGCCTGAATATTATTGGCCTCGGTTTGTTCTGATTCGTTGGATTGACAGATCATGACGTTATAGCCCGCCGCGGAAGCTACTTCTTGAATGCCGCTGATGGCGGAAGCAAAAAATTGCACGGCAATGTCCGGGATGATAACGCCCAGTATATTCGTCCGGCTTTTTACCAAACTTAAAGCAATGGAATTCGGCTGGTAATCAAGTTCGGCGGCCAAATCCAGAACTGCTTTTTTGGTTTCCGCGTTAATATCCGAAGAACCCCGTAACGCCCGGGACACCGTAGATACCGAAATGTGTAACTGCTGCGCAATATCTTTAATGGTAACCGGTCTGTTCTTCATACAGAAAGCGCTTTGTTCCTATTTCGAGGAAAATTCAACTCTCACAAAAATGAGCAAATTTTTAATATAAAAACAACGCTTCCGCATATTATCCCTTTATTCCGGAAGGCAGGATTGCAGTAATTTTTTTGCTTTACTTTTTTACTCCGCTATACGGGCTATTTTTTAAAATTTTAGCTCGCCTGCACCAATTTTAGCGGAATAATAAAATTAAAAAGGAGCCTTAATTGGCTCCTTTTTAATTTTAAGTATACAAATAATTTAAAAACTTAGCTGATTCAAGCAAACTGTAAGAATTGATTAATTGATAATTACTTTTCGAATCTCGCTGTACTCATCGGCTTCTAATTTTACGTAATATAAACCGCTGGCAAAATTACTTAAGTCGAGCACTTTGGTAGTTTGATCTTCGGTTTCGTAAAAATTATCCCGCAAGATTACATTACCAATTACATTGATTACCTGCACTTCGGTGCGTTTGCCTTTAAACCCGGATAGTGATAAAAACACTTTGCCCGTACTGGGGTTTGGAAATACATTTACTTCTTTATCTATATCCCGTTTTGTTGGTACCACTACCTGTGGCTTGTCTGGAACTAACGCTACAGGAGCTTTAACCTGTGCTCCAATAGTCAGACAGATTAACCAGGCACCAAACAAAAGTATAATTTTTTTCATATATTTTATTTATGAATAGCAATTTGTATAAGTGAATTTACATTTTGAAATAACGCATCATGGATAAATTAGTTTTTGTATTTTAGCCCATAACCCTTGCTTTAATCCAAAAAAAGTATTTGCCGAGCGGTTTAACAGGTTATATTGATATTATACACTTTGAAAAATATAATAATTATAGGTGGGGGGCTGGCTGGTTTGATAACCAGCTTGCAATTACAACAAGCTGGTGCCGCAGTAACGTTAATTGAACGGAAGCAATACCCCTTCCACCGGGTGTGTGGCGAATACATTTCTAATGAGGTTAAACCTTTTTTAAAAACTTTAGGCATAGACCTCGCTGCTTTACAACCGGCTACTATCAACCGGTTCCTGTTAAGTTCTCCAGCCGGAAAAACCCTGACAGTTCCCCTTGATCTGGGCGGTTTTGGAGTAAGCCGTTACACTCTGGATAATTATTTATTTAAGTTAGCACAAACCAGAAAGGTTAATTTTATATTAAATACCAGTGTTACCAATGTACAATTTGCGCAAGAAACAGATACTTTCACCGTCCAGCTTTCGGATAGCCGGGAGCTATCAGCAGACCTGGTGATTGGGGCTTATGGCAAGCGAACTAATTTGGACCGGCAATTTAACCGCCGCTTTTTCCAGCAACGATCGCCGTACCTGGGGGTAAAATATCATATCCGGACAGATTTTCCACGGGATTTAATTGCGCTTCACAACTTTAATGATGGCTATGCCGGCATATCGGCTATTGAAAAAGATCAATATTGTTTTTGTTACCTAACCACTCGCCAAAATTTAAAAAAACACGGCACTATAGCTCAAATGGAGCAAGCCGAGCTACAACAGAATCCTTACTTAAAACAAATTTTTCGGGAAAGTGAATTTTTATACGAGCAGCCCGAAGTGATTAATGAGATATCGTTTGCTCCTAAAAGCTGCCTCGAAAACCACGTTCTTATGTGCGGTGATGCTGCCGGGCTTATTACTCCTTTATGCGGTAACGGCATGGCCATGGCTATTCACGGCGCAAAAATTATCAGCGACCACGTACTCGTTTATCTCCAAGGCAAGTGTTCCCGCTACCAGTTAGAGCAAAACTATTCGCAGCATTGGCACAAGCAGTTTTCCGCTCGTTTACGGGTTGGGCGTATCATTCAAGGCTTATTCGGAAAACCTATTGTATCGGAAGCAGCCGTCGCATTTTTAAAACCAATGCCTTGGGCGGTAAATTTTTTAATGAAAAATACGCACGGTAAAGCCTTTTAACCCACAATTTAGATTTACGCTCATCTAGAGCAAAACAATTTTCGTAAATTTTACTTATACTACCACGATGAACAGCTTTATCTGTGCAATTGGCACTGCTACGCCCCCCCATAAAATAGCGCAAATGCAAACGGCCGATTTTATGGCTACCGCTTTGCAAATGAATGCGGAAGAAACCCGCAAATTAAAAGCCTTGTACCGGGTTACTGGCATTGCGCAGCGTTACACTGTTTTACCAGATTATGCCACTACTAACGGTGAATTTACATTTTTTCCAAATACACCTGACCTGGAACCATTCCCGACAGTAAAACAACGAATGGGCATTTACCAACACGAAGCGCTACCACTTTCGGTAGCGGCTATCGAGGATTGTTTTACCACGTTAGAAGAATTTGATCGAAGTAGTATCACCCATTTGATTACGGTTTCGTGCACGGGTATGTACGCGCCCGGTTTAGATATTGATTTAATTCAAGCACTGGATTTACCCACTACCACCCAACGCACCCAAATAAATTTTATGGGTTGCTATGCGGCTTTTAATGCCTTAAAAGTAGCCGATGCTTTTTGTCAGGCCAACACACAAGCCCGGGTTTTAGTAGTTTGTACTGAGTTGTGCACCATTCATTTTCAAAAATACCGCGAAAATGATCACTTGGTATCTAATGCCATATTTGGTGATGGTTCGGCCGCTGTTTTAGTACAAGCCAAACCTATGGCTAATCAAATAAATGTGGCTTTAGCGGCTTTCCATTGCGAGTTGATCCCGGCTGGTAAAAAAGAGATGGCCTGGCACATCGCCAATCATGGATTTGAAATGACTTTGTCTTCGTACGTACCGGATCTTATTCAAAAAGGGATTAAAAACCTGACCCAAAAGTTACTGCAACACTTGGGTATTGATTTAACAACTATTAACTTATACGCGATACATCCGGGTGGGCGCAAGATCCTGGAGTCTATTGAAAAAGCTTTAGATTTACAACCAGAACATAATTGCTTTGCTTACGAAATATTGCGAGATTACGGAAATATGTCGTCGGCCACCGTTTTATTTGTTTTAAAATCTTTGCTGAGTACCCTCACGCCGGCTCACCATAATCAGCCGGTATTAAGCTTTGCTTTTGGTCCCGGATTAACCTTAGAATCCATGCTATTAAAAGTGCATTATGTTTAAGAACAGGTCAACCACTCCTGAGTTAATGGACGATCCTAATGTAGATGGTTCTGCGCTCCGTCGTAACCTGGAAGAGTTGGAATTTATTAATAAGTGGTTAGGTGGCAACGAAGTGGTAACACATGCTTTGGATATCTTATGGAAAGATGGCTTGCTTAATCCGGAATTACGAACCACTCTGCAAATTGCTGATCTAGGCTGTGGGGGTGGTGATATTTTGCGCGAAGTAGCAGAATGGGCTTTTGAGAAAAATATCAATGCTACCTTAACCGGGGTAGATGCCAACCCCGTTATGATTAAGTATGCGCAACAAACCTGCGCTGATATTACCAACATTCATTTTCTGGAAACAGATATTTTTAGTGCTAGTTTTCAGAAAAATCACTACGACATTATAATATGCAGTTTGTTCTGTCATCATTTTACCGATGCACAATTGCAAAAATTATTACAACAATTAAAGCAGCAAGCGCAGTTGGCTATTATCATCAACGATATTCATCGCCACCCCCTGGCTTATTATTCTATTAAATGGCTCACTTACTTTTTCTCCCGATCGTACCTGGTAAAGAATGATGCACCCTTGTCGGTACTAAGGGCCTTTCGCCGGCCAGAATTAAAAAAATTGTTTCAAGCGGCCGGTTTCTCGCGCTACCAGCTACGTTGGCAATGGGCTTTCCGGTGGCAAGCTATTCTTTTTCAATAGTAAGCGTTCTTTTACCTTTATCATCTAACCCAACAACAGCTTAGGCAAAACCCGAGGGCCGCTGTGATATAAAAATTTAAAAAATAAGTACTGCGCCAGTCGAAAGGTGTTTGCGTGAGCTTCCACGATGGTGGCAATTTTTTCGGAGTAGCCTCCGCCCATACTTACCGCCACCGGGATTTGGTTTTGTTTACACGTTTCCAATACAAATTTATCCCGGGTTTTACAGCCTTGCAGCGTTACTTTCAATCTTCCTAGCTTATCCGTATTTAAAATATCCACACCGGCTTGGTAGAAAATAAAGTCTGGCCGTACCTGGTCTATTAAGCGAGGTAATTGTTCGAATAAAATTTTTAAATAAGCGGCATCTTCTATACCATCGGGCAAGGGAATATCTACATCCGATTTTTCTTTATGCAAAGGATAATTATGATCGCCGTGCATGCTAAAAGTAAACACCCGTGGTTCAGTTGCAAAGATCTGAGCGGTTCCATTGCCTTGGTGTACATCTAAATCCACGATTAAGATTTTTTTAGCTCGCTCTTGCTCTAACAAATAATTGGCCGCAATGGCCATATCATTCAAAAGACAAAAACCTTCTCCGCGGTTGGTAAATGCATGATGTGTACCCCCGCTACATTCATAGCAATTCCAAATTCCTGGGCAAACAAAGCAGCCTGTACCGTACCATTCATAATAACTACTTCGCGTTCTACTAATTCTTGGCTCAACGGAAAACCGGTTTTTCTAATTTCTGAAGGGCTTAATTCCAACCCTTTTAAACGTTGCCAATAAACCGGATCGTGGGTAGCTACAATAATGCTTTCGGGTAAAGGTTGGGGTTCAAATAAATTGTTGTGTTCAATGGTTCCTTCGTGTAGTAATTGCTGCGGCAAAAGTTCATATTTAAGCATTGGAAAGCGGTGCCCAGGTGGTAAAACATGAGCAAATTGGGTAGTCCAGGCAATCTTTAGCATGTAGTGAAAAATAAATTAAGTAGGAACATAAAAAAAATTTCAAATTAAGATCTTTTGGTACTTCTGGCTCATAAATTGTTTATAGCAGATATCTATTTAAAAAGCTATTTGATTAACTATCAGTTAAACTTAAATATTGTTTAAAGCCTATTGTTAGATAAGTAAAACTGCTTGTTTCAGGTAAGCTTAATTGCCACTAACTGCTTAGTTTAATGCAATTATCCTTGGTTTTATTACTTTTATCAGATTCTAATATAACTTATAAGATAATAGCTGATTTAATACCCTTTAAAGCACTTTGTTACTGATTAATACAATTTCTTTGTATTAAAGTTAATCAGAAACAATACTTAATAAAGTGCTAGTATATAGTAAATTTTAAATGTATTTCTTTCTAACTTAATTAAGCCACACTTATTGTAAAACTTATACGCTACTATTTACATGAAACAATTTTACGATCCGGAAGAATATTTTTTGGTTGCGGATCTATCAACCAGAAAACTTTACTTAGTGCATACCATTTATAGCTTGCTTTTTAAAAAGAAAAGACCTGAAGATTTAATTTCTTGTTATTTATACGAAGGACAAGGCGTAATTGCTAGCTCTGAGCGTACCCTTATTGCTCGTAAGTATTTGCAACAGGCTAAAGAAATTATGCCGAGAGAAAAACAACAAAAAGAAATGAAGCAAAGCACTCCTGCTCGGGAGTATATGTACGCTAATCTTTAATCAGTTAGATTGCTGGTATTCAGTAGAAAGATTAAGGTCAGTCGATAGTAGATTACTTTCGATTTAAGTCTCCCGCAGTCGAATTAGTAAAGTGGAACCAAAATTTTTTTTATAAATAACAGCTATTCTGTACCCTTTCTCTTTTAAGTAAATGCTAATCTGATTTTTTAAATTTTACTCATTTTTGTTGATTTAATACACCTATTTTTATATATTTGAAAATACTAATACTTAATTATATGGGATCCTTGATTATTTGCTTTACCAGCGCCTTCGTTATCTATTACTATTTAAACTTTAGCACTTGGGCCAAAAATAATTTAGCAAGTTCTTCTGCACCCCGCGTTTTACCGCAGGCTAAAGCTTTACAATACGAATTAATTAAGCTGGGTATTAAAGCCAGATTAGAGCGATTTACCAATCAGGAACAGATGGTAATTTCTATTCCTGAATCTAAAATAACCATAGAAATAGAAGGAACCCAGGTACCGGTTACGGATAAAAACCCAATGCATGATTTGCGCCGCACCCATTATTCTTTAGTAAATGGCCATTATACCATTCGGATTCCCAATTCTTTAATAAAAAGTAATTTGATGCAATCGGTGCATTATGTAAACCGCATTATTGCCTCGCATAAAACAAATTCAGAGCAGGCCATTGCTTATCCATTTGAGTATTCTTTACTTTTAAATAAAGCAAGCTAGTAAACTAAGTAAAAGGACAAATTAAAATATACATTCCAATATTGAAAATACAAGGTAAAATCACTGATATTTAATTTATTATATTTTATTTTGTCTTGATACCTGTGTCTTACTACTTGTGTCCATTTACTTAAAACTATTTTTTTGATTATTTTTAAAATAAAGGCCGGTTAACCGGCCTTTATTGTTTTTAGTCGAAAAATAAAAATAACCTGCATGGAACTAGTTCTGCTGTAGAGCTTGATTGACAGCTTGACGTAAGGGATCTTCCAGGTGTTGTAACGCCGCCTCATCACCTTTCTCAATAGCTTGGGCTAATTTTTGAGCAAACTCTTTAGCCACGTCCGGGGTGAAAGTTAATACTTCCGGATCAGTAAGAGCATCGATAACGACAGGACGGTCAGCTTGCAAAGCAGTCTCCCAGGCAGCAGCTACCTGATCGGGATGTTCTACCCTAATACCAACAAACCCTAAAGATTCCGCATATTGGGCGTAATTAAATTCTGGCAACACCTGCGACTCGATAAACTTAGGATCGCCTTGCATTAACCTTTGTTCCCAAGTTACAAAGTTAAGATCCCGGTTATTGAGTACCAGCAAGATAAATTTAGGATTCTGCCATTTTTTCCAGTACTTCTGAACTGTTAACAACTCGTTATTACCGCCCATTTGCATGGCTCCATCTCCTGAAAAAGCAAAAACTGCTTGCGCAGGATGAGCAAATTTAGCGGCTATGGCATAAGGCACGGAACAACCCATGGTAGCCAGCGTACCGGAAACTGAAAATTGCATGCCTTTGCGAATGCGAATATGCTGCGCTGTCCAGCTCGAAGTTGAACCCGAATCGCAGGTGATTATGCAATTATCTGGTAAAAGCGGCGAAAGTTCCTCAAACAATAACCGGGGATTTACCGGATTAGCCTCCCGCTGAGCCCAAACGTTTACTAATTGCCACCAAGCTTGCACATTTTTTTCAATCCGCAGTTGCCAACTGCGATCCGATTTACGCTTAACCAGCGGAATTAAAGCTTTTAACGTTTCGGCACTATCACCGGTTAAATTTACTTCCATCGGGTAACGAATACTTTGCATACGCCCATCTAACTCAATCTGAATGCCACGGGCTTTACCTTCTTCCGGCAAAAATTCGGCATACGGGAAACTTGACCCAATCATCAGCAGGGTATCGCAGTTTTGCATCATGTCGTGGGAGGCATTGGTACCAAACAAACCAATGGCCCCCGTTACAAAAGGCAAATTATCGGGTAAAACCGTTTTCCCTAGAAAAGCTTTGGCTACACCGGCACCGAGTAACTCAGCAATTTCTATTACTTCTTCTGCGGCGTGCAAGGCTCCGGCTCCCACCAGAATGGCTACTTTTTCGCTGGCGTTCAATATAGCCGCGGCTTTTTCTAAATCGGCTTTTTGGGGCAGTACCCGCGGTGCCGAATAGCCGATGCCAGAATGAATGGTTTGTTGTTTATGCGGTGGTTCTTGGTATTCTTTGGTTTGTAAATCGTTCGGAATGATAATGCAGGTTACGGTACGCTGGGAAATGGCAATCCGGAAGGCCCGATCAATCAAGTGCCGAATTTGTGCCGGATCAACGGCCATTTGGATATACTCGGAAGCAACATCTTTAAACAAAGACATTAAATCAACTTCTTGCTGGCTATTGCCCCCTAAAGCCGTTAGTGCTTTTTGCCCCACCAGGGCTACTACCGGTTGATGATCGAGCTTGGCATCGTAAAGACCATTTAATAAATGAATCGCTCCCGGACCAGAAGTAGCAATACAAACACCCACTTGTTTCGTAAATTTGGCGTGCGCACAAGCCATTAAAGAAGCCATTTCTTCGTGCCGGGTTTGGATAAATTCAATCGGATTCTCCATTCGGTCTAATGCGCCCATAATGCCGTTAATTCCATCACCAGGATAACCAAACATCCGGGTCACGCCCCAGGCAGCTATGCGCTTTAACAAGTAATCGCTTACATTTTCTTTCATAATTTCACCACTTTGCCCTGTTTAAACGAAAACAATAGAAATGAGATGAAAATAGGGAAGTTTTTTAAAACTTAATTTTACTCCTGCGTGAATTGTTTTGTCAATTTATAGCTATACTTTTAACTTACCTTGTTACAGACATCCGCAACCAGTAGAAAGATTTCTCCGAAAGAATTTTTTAATTCTAACCTAAACCAGCTACAATGCGAACAACTAAACAGAAATTCTGCAGCAGAAATGCTTTTACTTTTAAAAACACTACCAATTAGTTCTACTTAAACCAGCCTTTAACTTTCTCTATCCACTTCGGTTCTTTCACGTCATTTTCGAGCAGGAAACTGTAGGGGTGCAAGGCCGGAATATGGCCGCAAATAATTCGGATTATAGCGAAAAGCGGAATAAACAAGATCATGCCGGCAATGCCCCAGATGAGCTCTCCCAGCACAATGGCGATAATAGTTATAAAAGGGCTTAAATTAAGGCTGTTACCTTCTACTAAGGGTTCTATTATATTATTATCAATTATTTGCGCCAGCACCAATATTACCATTACTGGTACCACCATACTGGAAGAACCCGCCACTAAAGCCATGATAAGCGGGAATAAACCACCCATAATAGAACCGATATAGGGCACAATGGTCGGCAAAACAGCCACTAAGCTGATAATTACGGCATTTTTTAACCCGATAATGGAAAAACCCACCATATAAAATATAGCCAGAAAAACCATAGATAGTAAACGGGCTACTAAATATTGCGAGGCTACTTTTGTTATTTCGTGCAGTTCCTGTTTTGCCTCCGGTCGATTTCCGGCATCAGAAAATTTTAAAAAAAAGGCTTCGTACTTTTCCCGTTTCCACATCAGAAAAAAGAAATAAATCATGATAAGAGCAAAGCTACTGAGCATACCCATACTGCCGGATAGTAAACCGGTAGCAAACTTGTTAAAAGATTGCGAAAATTTAGAAATCTGCGATTTTAAAAAGGCAATCTGCTCTTGGGGGGCCACGCCGAATTGCTGTTGCACCCATTGCTGCCCAGCATTGACTAACTGCTGCAACTTTTGCTGAATCTGCGGTAAATCTTCAGATAAACTAGCCGCTTGCAAACCAATAATAAAAAATACGACCGCAATAAATAATAAAATTAAGGCAATACACAGCAAGGTTGAAGTGATCCGGCTTGTTCCCCACTGCTCCAGTTTACGGCTGACCGGCAACAACATCATGGCAAATAAAATAGCAAAGGCTAACGGAACGAGAAATATACGGCCGTAGTATAAAATAATAATGGTTAAAATGCCCACTACCTGCACTACCGCCACTCGGTTGATAGAAACTCCTTGCATATTACCTGGTAAGTCTGAAATACATTGGGTTTAATTTTGGAATTACGGGATTTTCAAAATTTAAAAATTTGTGGCACTTTTTTGAAATGAAGCAAATGCAACACAAAATGATGAAAGATAGCTATTAACCATCGCTTCTATCGCTGAATTATTACTACGCAACTCTAATAAAATTTGGCTAAGATTTACTAGTTAGCTAAAAGCAGTTGGTAAAGCAACATGTAATAAAAAGGCAAAATAATAAAGTTCACGCGGGTTACAAGTAGTTGCGGATTGTTAGAAATATTTACTTCTAAACTATCCGGAACCATAATCTCTAAACAATATTACTCCGTATGTAACTAATACTCAAACCTTAGCCAAGTTTATTTGCCAGTTCCCGTTCCCAGAGCTTGATTTAACCTTGAGCGTACGCGTAAAAAGTTAATTATTTTAAAATTTACTGGTGATTAGTGTAATTATCCCTACATATAACGAAAACGAGCACATCGTCCAAACCATTCAGGCTTTATACCAAAAAGGAATGGCCCGCGCTATTACCGAGGTTATTGTGGTAGATGGCGGCAGCACCGACCCCACGGTGGAGCAAGCCCAAAATGCCGGCGCGCGGGTAATACGAAGTACTCAAAAAGGCCGTGCCGTACAACTGAACCAAGCGGCGGCTGTAGCAAAAGGCAAAGTGCTGTATTTTTTACACGCCGATACCATACCGCCTTCCGGCTTTACCACCGACATTATCGCGGCGGTGCAAGCTGGTTATCAAAGCGGCTGTTTTTTGCTAAGTTTCGATTTTAGCCATTGGTTTTTAAAGGCTAATTGCTGGTTTACGCGTTTTAAACCAATTTTTTTTCGGTTCGGCGACCAAAGTTTATTTGTTACCAAAGAAAGTTTTGTGCAAGCGGGCGGCTACAACGAAAAATATACCGTACTGGAAGATCAGGAAATTATAAAACGACTCCGGAAAAACGGCCGGTTTGTAATTTTAAAAAAGCCGGTTTTAACCTCGGCACGTAAATACATTACCAATGGCATTTATAAAACCCAAGGCATCTTTTTTTTAATTTATACCATGTATTTTCTGGGATTTTCGCAAAATAAATTAGTGCGCACGTACAAAAAGCTAGTACCGGAGAATAAAATTTAAAAAACAAAGTATCTGTATCCTTATTCCGTACCATGAAACCAAACGACGAAAACGCTAAGCTGCCCACATCCGAAAGACCTTTCCGCGTGTTAATTATTTCGGGCTCCGACCGCCGCCAGTATAATTGCCCCGGAGTAGACAGCAAATCCCGAACCTTAATGCTGCAAATGGCCGATCTGTTACCAGCCGAATGGGAAATTGACTACGAAGACTTAGGCAATGTATACGGCCGGGCCCGGATTCAAAGCTGCAATGCCTGTGTATCTACGTCGATGGCCTTGTGCGTTTGGCCTTGTAACTGCTACGAAAAAAACAGCTCGTCGGAACCAGATTTATTGTGGGACCTGGATATGTATGCCCGTCTGGATATGGCCGATGCCTGGGCGATTATCGGACCGATAAACTGGTACGGACCAACCAGTAATTTAAAATTATTGTTCGACCGATTGGTTTGCATGAACGGCGGCAATCCCGACGAAAATACTATTGCCCACAAAGATCCCGAAAAAGCCATGGCCCTGGAACACACCGAGCAGTGGGAGCAAATGAGCCAGAACCACCTGGAAGGCCGCACCGCCGGTTTTTTCTGTTACGGCGACGAAGGCTCGGATGAAATGGACGCGAGTGGCCGGCCGAAACTGCTGCGCCACAAACAATACTTTGATCCGGAAACCGAACCTTTTGAAAATGAACGCGATGCTTACGCCCCTTTGGTGTGGCAATGTCGCTACGGAGGCGTGGAAGTGCCAGATGCGCTCTGGACCCATTGTACCACCGGCAAAGGCCAGAAATACAGCGATAACCAAGCTGAACACATGGTACAGGAAGCTCCATTTATGACGGCTTTTAAAAGCTGGGTACAAGAATTTACGTTATTTGTGGCCGAAAAAGGCAAAGTATCGCCTAATAAATACCGGGCGTATGGGTACGAAAGACCGCAAAACTTATACAAAGAATTAAAAACGGGCATTCGGGAGTGGCGCTTACGTTTTGGCTTAGAACCCCAAAACTCTTCGCCCCAGATTCAGAAAGATTTAGGTTTAAATAAAGATGTAACTACTTCTCCCCATAAAAGCGAAGGCGAAAAATTAAGAGAATAAAAGAGCCGGAGGAGCTCCCGCGTTACTCATTTTTTAAAAAATTTAAATTATAAACTACCCCGAGCCGGAAACCTTGGTTGTATTCAAATATGCCGTTCCCCGACACAGGATCGGATGCACCGTGTTGCGTAATCTGGTACAAGTAATTTAATTCCAATTGAAAATCATCGGTAAACTGATAACCTAAACCACCCGAAATCCGATTTTGATTAAAAATATTCTGACCCACGTTTTTGCCGAAACCAATGAATAATTCATCGAAAAAATTTAAATACCACTCCTGTGAGTCGAGGGTGCGGCCTTGCAAAGGTACCGTGAGCGCTATTTGGTAGCGGATGCGATTCTGGTATTCCCAGCTTTGTACGTCTTTACCGGTATTTTCCTGTAATTGGCCAATCCAGCGTTGCTCTAATCGAAACCGGTGTTGTAGTAATACTTTCCCGATGGTATCGCTCAGCTGCACATCCTGGTGCAGGCGGCGTTCCGGAAAAGGCTCCCCGGTATCAGCCGTTGGGTATTCGCCGTAAGGGAAAGTAATAAACGCAGTATAGCCCCCGCCTAGCTTAATCTGGGGTGAAATTTGGTAAGCAACTCCAAGCCGCGCCAAAGATTGTTGCCACGATTTAATAAAATCTATGCGCCGCCATTGGTACTCGGTATGGATCTGCCATTTTTCACTGATCGGATGGTCGCCTTCGTACACGAACCACCCTAAATGATTTTTATCGGCAATTCGGTTGGTCTGACAAAAAGCCACTTCCGCAATGAAACTAAAAAACAGGCAAAGAATAATTTGGAACCGCCCCATGGTTTTTTTAAATTTTTATCAGGCACCTACCCCTCCGGATTACTTCAATCATCCATTCTCGAAAGTTGGTTGCGTAAGCCGTTAACCATTTATTGCATATTTTGTTGCGTTCCCGGCCAGAAGGAGTATAGATAAACCAAATTGCGCAGAACTGCCTTAACAAAATGCTTTTTTTTGATAACGGGTTGTCAGATCAACTGGGTACATTCTATTTTTGTTTTCCCATCCGCAGGTAGTAACCGGGCTTAAACCCAGCGCCAATTTTAAAATTTTAATTTTTTACACGCATTTAATTAAACCTAAGCAAAAGCTTCGGAGTAGAGAAAAAGGCAAACTATTTACTAATAGCATTTTCTGTTGCAGTAATGAAAGACCTAGATAACATTTTAAACACGCTTACCGAAGGAGAAGACGGCTACACCCGCCGTACTTTTTTAGCCAATACCGGCAAAGGAATTCTGGCGGCCGCCACTTTAGGCAGCTTAGCAGCCTGCGATACCAATGCGCAGCAAAAAGCGCCCACAAGCCCTACCGATAAAGACGTACATGCCAACTCGATTACCGAGCCTATCGAGCTTAAAGAAATTGCGGACCCATCGGAGAAAAAGAAAGAACCTTTCCCGGCCCCCGAAGCCCCCGACAAACGGGTGGGATTTGCCCTGGTGGGTTTAGGAAACCTTACTTTAGGCGAGTTGCTACCGGCATTTGGTAACTGCAAATACGCCAAAGTAACGGCCCTGGTAAGCGGCAACCCCGAGAAAGCCCAAAAAGTAGCTAAGCAGTACGGTATCCCGGACAAAGGCATTTACAATTACCAGAATTTCGATAACATTAAAAATAACCCCGACGTGCAGGTAGTTTACATTGTGTTGCCCAACTCCATGCACGAAGAATTTACGGTACGTTCGGCCAATGCGGGCAAGCACGTGTTATGCGAAAAGCCCATGTCGGTTAATTCGGAGTCGGCGCAGCGCATGATTAATGCCTGCGAAAAGGCCGGCAAAAAGTTAATGATTGCCTATCGCATCCAGTACGAGCCCAATAATCAGAAAGCGAAAGAGTGGACCCGCAACAAAAAAATGGGAACTGTAAAAATAATTGATGCTATTAATACGCAAAACCAAGGCGAGCCCGGCCAATGGCGACTGAAAAAAGCTTTAGCTGGTGGCGGATCGTTACCTGATATTGGCCTTTATTGCTTAAACACGGCTCGGTATTTACTCGGCGAAGAACCGGTGCAGGTGAATGCCACTTTATTTAATACTCCGAACGATCCGCGATTCAAAGAAGTAGAAGAAACCGTATTTTTTCAGTTGCAGTTTCCGAGCGGCGCCCTGGCCAACTGCACAACCAGCTACGGCGTGCACGAATCGAAAAGGTACCGGTGCCACGCGGATAAAGGCGGTTATTTTGGCTTAGATCCGGCCTTTAGCTACCACGGTTTGCGCATGGAAGGCTCGCAAGTGCAAGACGGTATGGAAGTAAAAATAAACCCGAGTGCCGGCGATAAAAACCAGTTTGCTCTGGAAATAGACCATATGGCGCGTTGTGTAACCGAAAACAAGAAACCTTATACTCCCGGCGAAGAAGGTTTGCAGGACCATGTTATTATGGAAGCCATTTACGAATCGGCCAAAACCGGCAAACCGGTAAAACTAAAAAAAATCGACAAAATAGATGCTTTTCGCGGTACAACTCCCGATGAGTTACAAATAAGCTGATTTTTTAAAAATTAGCTTCATCCCGTTAATACAACAAGGACCAGCACTCCTCTTAACTTGCTTAGAATTACTTGCATGTAAATAAAATTAGCTGGTATACCAAGGAATAAAAGTTATATCAGGTAGCAAATGGTGAACAGAAAAATTGTTCACCATTTGCTACCTGATATAAAAGTTGATGTGCGGCTAATAAGCTGGATGCGTTTATTGTTTTAACTCGTGTTTTTTAAC
Organism: Adhaeribacter pallidiroseus; assembly: GCF_003340495.1. Classification (NCBI taxonomy): domain Bacteria; kingdom Pseudomonadati; phylum Bacteroidota; class Cytophagia; order Cytophagales; family Hymenobacteraceae; genus Adhaeribacter; species Adhaeribacter pallidiroseus. The sequence continues at coordinate 369,489 of NZ_QASA01000001.1, read as the reverse complement.
AGAGTTCACCTGCGAAAACTTTCCAGGAGAAAGACCGGGATACCAGATATTTTCCACTATCACGGGTATTCTTAGCAATAAGTTACACCCGAAGTAAACGTTCTGTTTCTTAAAATTCTGACACACCCTCCGGTATAAATAGGTGCGCTGCTGTTCCACTATCCAAGAATTATCTTCTACGTATTAGCTTTCTACCGCTACAAAGCCAATTTTTATAAAATACTTCCGTTAATGAATGACCTTATCTTGTAGTTGCCGTATAAGTTACTCTTCGTGAATATTATACTATTACCGAAATACCGGAAAATAGCAGTTGGAAATTTTTACGAATTGCAAAAACGTTTTACACCACGTAAATCAGGCATTTTTTTAAATCTCTGATATTAAACCGCCACCTCAGGCCTGTAAAGGCAGCATTCTCTATTCACCTAAAATTGTAATTTAGTACTATTAGCTATTGCATTAAACGCCAAATCTTCACCCATTACGCTTACCGCCCGAAAGTAAACATAACACCTGTTTACTTTAGAAATTAACTATAAATCTACTTTTATGAGCCTAGCCAATATAGATTTAAATAAGTTTTGTATAGTTCGGCACCGCAATACAGATAAAGTTTATTTGTACGAAACAGCCCTACATCCCGCCTTTCAAGAAGCGGAGGAACAGGCCGAATTTAAATGCCTGACCTTGGATATTTTCGGTCAGGTGAATACCGCCGATCATTTTGCTTTTAAAAAAGAAGACTTGTATTTGCAGCCAATTCATCAAAAATTTTAAAAATTAAATTTTTAGCCAGTAGAAACCAAAATAAAGTTCTTTAAAAGCCGAGGCAGTCCGTACTCTCCGGAGTAGTTCTGTTTCGGCTTTTTAGTTTAAATAAATTGCGCTGTTCAAGGGTTGGTTATTTTAGTACCGATGGCAATACAGGTTAATTCCCGTAATAATTTCTTTTGGAAGTACTTGGAGTTTGCGTTAGCAAGGAAGATAAAAGTAAAAAAAAGCATCCCCAAGAGGATGCTTTTACCGAATTAAGTGAGGCGTACTGGGTTCGAACCAGTGACCTCTACCCTGTCAAGGTAGCGCTCTAAACCAACTGAGCTAACACCCCGTTTTCAAGAATAAAACTACATATTTTCTCTTAATTCGCAAGGCCACGATTGCTTCACCTTCAATTTTGCTAAGAATTGCTTCTCTGGAAAAATAAAAATTTAAAAATTAAGCAGTTGTGGCCGTTAGCGCAAACGATTCAATTATTTGTTTGTTAAACGCCGGAATATCATCGGGTTTGCGACTCGTAATTAAATTAGAATCCACCACAACTTCCTGATCTACCCAATTCACACCCGCATTTTTTAAATCTGTTTGAATAGAGGCATAGCTCGTCATGGTTTTACCGGCTAACAAACCGGTTTCTATTAATGTCCAGGGGCCATGGCAAATAGCGGCAACCGGTTTACCTGCGGTTAAAAATGCTTTTACAAAACTTACAGCAGTTGCGTTAGCACGCAGTTTATCGGGGTTCATCACGCCACCGGGTAGCAAAAGAGCATCGTAATCAGCTGCAGAAACTTCGTCCAAGGTTTTATCAACGGCCACTTTATCGCCCCAGTCTTTTTCGTCCCAAGCTTTTATTTTACCGGATTTCGAAGAAATCACGTGGGTTGTAGCGCCTTCTTCTTCCAGGGCTTGCTTCGGCTTTTCTAACTCCGATTGCTCAAAACCATTTTCCGCCAGTATAGCAATGCGTTTTCCTTCCAGTTTGTTACTCATAATTTTAATAATTAAGTACGTCATTAAATATTAGTGCTATTTCCTTACGCGGTCTTTACCGGATGGTTATTTACTTGCCCTTGTTCTTTAAATTATGGAGTCGGCAACGAACGCTTAAAAGCCTGATTAATCTCGATTAACCGATCTTGAAAACCTTCCGGTCGGTGTTCTACTTCAGTTACCTGAACGGCAGCCAGCATGTCCAGTACTTCTTCCGAATGCTCCGTTGAGCGGGCCGTTTCTACGCTTACATACCGCATGGTAGACCAAAGCAAAGATTTTAAATGTGTACGGGCTTCGTTGTACATAGAGGCTTCTATAACAATACTATTTTTATCGAAATGAATAAGCTGGGTTTGAATAATAATGTTTTCGCCTAAATCAGCCGGTCGTAAATAAGCAATCTGGTGATTGGTTACCACCCAAGTTGCCCGGTACTTTTTGGAAAGCTCCATTAAATTTAAGGCGTAGTAATGCCGGGTATGTTCTTCGCGGGTATTTAAAAAATAATCGAAGTAGCGTACGTTATTTAAATGGCCCAAAACATCGCAATCCTGAAAACGGACAAATAACTTACTTTCGGGTACTTTAACTAAGTTTTTAAGATCAATTTTCATAGGTAAAAGGTACGTATACAGCCAAAGATAAGACCTGATCAGCAATAATGGTTTTTGCTATTTTTATTGCCCGGCTCCGGATTTCAACAAAACCAGTTACCCACCCAAAAGTTTTTGCCAGGAAGAAAATACTTATTCCGGCATTTGGCTCTTTTCGGCTTGGCGGGCTTCTACTTCAAATTTATTCTGAAAATAACCTACTTTAATGGATTCGATTAGGTAAAGCCAAAGAAACCGGAAAAAACCATATTTTTTAAATTGTTGCACGTGGCAGTATTCGTGCGCTACCCACGATTGATTGCGCAGGAAAATTTCTTTTTTACGCCACTCAGGTGAATGGCATTTCCGAGCACCATCGCCACATTATCAGACTTTAATACCCCCCGCGCTAAACGGGCAAAAAGGGAATTTTCAACAATTTTAAGATCAGTCAGTTTCATGGGCACAACGGAGAAATGCAATATATATCTTCTGTCTAATTCTGTAAAAATAACAATATTGCGATTGTAAATTTCAGAGATCTATTGCACGAAAGAAAGAAATTTTTCTTTGCCAGGCTTGTTAGTTTAAAATTTATGTCTACTTTTAATTATCAAACTAAATTAAAACAATTAGTTTTATACTATTTACCACCGTTTAAGGTTACTATTTTAACCTATTTTTTAAAAAATATAAGATTTACTAGTAAACGCTTAGCGTATTGTATCATTCTAACCAAAACAGATGAAAAACATTATTTTAGCTAGTTGCGCTGCCTTTTCCATGACTTTATCGCTCTTTTTTGAGCACACCCCTACTGATAAAAATACCAAATTAAATTCTGTTGAAACAGCTTCTGTTCTCTCTTTAGACTTTCCAACAAGCTCCTTATTAACATGTATTAATGTTCCTTCCTTGAATTTTAAGGATACGCTTTATTATAATTATTACGCCCAAACGCTAGGTGTAAGATTAAACTATTCCGAAGACAAACACCTTTTGGCTACTGTTGCCGATTGGCTGGGAACCCCTTATCGGAGTGGCGCAGCTTCCAGGCAAGGCACCGATTGCTCCGGATTTGTTTCTAAAGTTTATAAAGAAGTATACGGTATTACCCTTGTCCATAGCTCCCGCTCTATGTTCCAAAGCGTCGAGCACATTAAGAAATCGGCGATTAAAGCCGGTGATTTAGTTTTTTTTCGGCGTGGGCCTGGTAAACCTATTTACCACGTAGGCATTTATTTAAATAATAACAAGTTTATTCATTCGGCCAGCAATGGCGGTGTTATGGTTTCGTCGTTAAACCAATCTTATTACGCCCGCAATTATTACGCAGCCGGCCGGGTTAATTTATAATAAGTAAAAGGATCAATTGAAAGCTACATTCCAATATTGAAAATACAAGGTTAAATCGCTGATATTTAATTTATTATATTTCATTTTGTCTTGATACTTGTGTCTTACTACTTGTGTCCATTTACTTAGTTGTTTTTGCTTATAAAAGTCCGGGTAACAGGTGTTCCATCGCCTGTTACCCGGACTTTTTGTTTTAGCTAAATAGAAAAAAATAGAGGTATTCTTTATACCGGGTGCTTCAGAAATAAAAAATCAATTATTCAGTTTGATTGATAAACCGTTTGGTCACCGGCACGTTCCGATAAAATAATACTTTCATTATCAACAGTTGCCAGGTAATTCCTTTTAAAATAATTAAATGATTATGTTTACTTTTGCCAGTAAAGCCGCACTTCATAACTATTTTTACGTAATGCAGTATATAATACGCGGCTAATTTTTTACGTAAATGGTGGCTATTTACTACCTAATGGCTAAACCAAAATTAATCTTAAAATTGTAGGCAGCATTAGATACATCAACCTTTTAAAACTATGGAAAACACGAACAGCACCGGCCAGAAAATATCTGAATCTTCGATTTTTAAAAATATTTTTAAAAATGCCGAAGAATACCTGAAAAAACCTTTGCGGGTAAAAAAACTTTTAAACGACGCCTATACCAAAGCCAGCCAGAAGAAAGATGTGGGCACTTTAGCGCACGAAGTGTGGGAAAGCTTACAAACTTTATCCCGCATGATTAAAGCCGCAGTAGCTGGTGAGTATACGGGCATCCCGACCAGTACTTTGGTTGGTGGCATTGCCGTAATTCTTTACTTTTTATCGCCCATTGATTTTGTACCGGATTTTATTCCGGTAATAGGGTTATTGGATGACGCAGCGCTCTTAGCCTGGTTCATGACCGGCATAAAAACCGAGATGGATAAATTTGAAGAATGGGAAAGAGGTAACCAGGCGCAAACCATTAAAACAGCCATGCTCAGCAGTAACCAGCCGGTAGATAATTCGGCCACAACTCCTAAATACGGCTCTCCCGAAAACAACTACACCTACACCTCCGGCCCCAGCAACACGAACGAGACCAACGCATCGTCGCAGAAACGGAACGAAGATGGCACTCTTAAGAACGACGCTGAAAAGCTGGTGGTTAAAGATTTTACGGCTCACGATTTGCCAACTGAAAGTAATACTCCCGACGATTCGGCCATTAAAGCAACTTCAACGGGTTCCGGCGAACCAAACGTACGCGCAGCAACTACCGATAGTACCCGTATACCCAGCTCCAATGATGCCGATAGCCGATCTGGCGGCAACGTTCGCTAAGCAATCATTATTGAAATTTAAAAAAACACTCTCCTGACCGGGAGTGTTTTTTGTTTTAAGTAAGCAGCGTAAACCTTACTCCATCTTGCAAATTCCGGAGCGTTGTGTATCTTTATACTATCAGCAATTTCTATAATTTTAATTGTGCGGTCGGGATCTCCATCTATAACTTCGGTTCGGATTTATATTGAAAGCATTGGCACCGTGCTGCTGGAACGCAGCACCAAAGCAAAACACGTCAGCATTCGAATTAAACCATTAGAAGGTGTTCGCGTGGCGGTGCCCAAACACGTTAGTTTTGAAAAAGCCCAAGAGTTTTTACACAGTAAAACGGCGTGGATTAAGCACCACTTGCACCATGTAAAAGCGCAGGAGAATAAACGTACTATTTACTCGCAGCACCAACCCTTCCGTACGTTTAATCATACCCTGCAATTACAACCCATTACCGGTCAAACAACCTACAAAGCCCACCTGCAGAAAGGTACGCTGCTGGTAACTTACCCCGCTTACAAAGAAGAAACCGACGAGGAAGTGCAGCAATATATCCGTCAGGCCATCGAAGCAACTTATCGCCTGGAAGCAAAAGCTTACTTACCAAGCCGGGTAGCTTATTTTGCGCAAAAGTTTGGCTTTACTTTTAACAAAGTAGTTATTAAGAATACCAGTACCCGTTGGGGCAGTTGTTCCGGCCTAAATAACATAAACCTGAATCTGCATTTAATGCGGTTGCCAGAGGCGTTACGCGATTATGTAATTTTGCACGAACTGGCGCACACCGTCGAAAAAAACCATGGTCCGCGTTTCTGGGCCTTGCTCGATAAAATTAGTGGCGATGCCCGGGGTTTAGACCGGAAAATGAAAGCTTATCGCGTAGCTATTTATTAAAGCCTCCTGTATTCTAAAATATTCCTGATCTCATAAGTTGTTTAGCTAATACGAAATCCGAAGAAGTAGTTGCCTTTATCTTAATTAAAAATACATTACTTCTGTACTGGTTTATCATTTAATCTTTTTTACATCTCCAGGCATTCCTGCTATCTTGTTTGTGTGCTTTTTTAAATTTTTGTAAATCTTACCGGCTATTTAAACGCCAAAACCCATACCTGCTAAAGCCGAGGGTTAGGTATTTTAACTTACATTGTTTTTATTAGGTTAATTCTATTAAAACGCAGGAGCGTTATTATTTATGAGGAAATGTTTTACGCGTAAAAGTTATCTGTTCTTACTTGTAGGCTTATACTCCTGTGAGCAAAAAAATCAAAAGGAAATTAATACTAATAAGCCTCAGCCTGCTCCTTCCGCATTTACTATTCCGGCCCCGGATAAACCTACTTCGTACCAAGATACCCTCTTTATTCAAGATGAATTCGCGACGCAGCCTTTTTCCGTTGACTCTATTTCGACTCATACGGTGCAGCGTTTGTTTAAAACAGAGCAGGTAATTAAAAAACCAGTGGTTAATAAGTTTACCGCCCAGCAAATAGATACACTAATTACCATTCGCCAAGCCCATTCTTACGTAAGATTGTATCAGGTAAGTACCGAAGCAAACAAGTTTTTTTACCAATCCGCATTAATCCAAGATTCGATGCGGGTTTTCAGCCAGCCTTTGCAAATCGGTTTAACCAAAGAACAAGTAAAAAAAATATTCTCGCCCTTAGCCCAAGAAAAATCTTTACCGGATATTATACAAATCAGTAACGGAACCAGCACCGACTATTTATACCTGATCTTCCGGAATAATAAGTTAAACACGGTTAAGTTTCAACCGTACCTGGATTAGTCCGTTTAAACGTAATACTCAACTAAAATCTAATAAGCAAAAAGGCGAATCTGAAGATTCGCCTTTTTGCTTATTAGATTAAAATTTAAAATCAGTTGTAACTGTGCTAATTAACTGGCTTTAGAAAAAGTTTGCTCGGATACATAATGGATGAAATCGCCTACGGTATCCAGCGGCACTTCGTCCGGAATAGTTATTTTAAAACTTTTCTCTAATTCCAGGATTATGTCCACTACATCAACGGTATCAAAACCAAATTCCCGGCTTAGGTTAGCGTGTGCTCGTAACCGAGACGGCTTTATTTCTTTGGTTTTGCTAATAATATTAATAACCTGATGTTCGATGTTAGAGGTTCGTGACATAATCGTATAATTAATGAGTACTGTATTCTTCTACTAGATGCGGTTGCGGTTCTATCGGTTGCACGTGCTTTGGCTTCCGGCCTATTTTTAATTTAAAGCGTTCGCTAATTAAATACATAGCCGGTACTACTAAAAGCGTTAAAATCGTAGCAAAACTTAAGCCAAAGATAATCGTCCAGGCCAACGGTCCCCAGAACACCACACTATCACCACCCAGGAAAAAGTTTGGTTCAAAGTCGGAGAATAAGGTAAAGAAATTTAAATTTAACCCGATAGCTAACGGAATTAAACCCAGAATAGCCGCGGTAGCCGTTAAAATTACGGGTGTTAAGCGGGTTTTACCGGCCATTACCACTGCTTCGCGCAATTCGTATCCTTCCCGTTCGCGTAGTACATCGGCAAATTCCACGAGCAAAATACCGTTCTTCACCACAATACCCGCCAAAGCAATAACCCCGATTCCGGTCATTACAATCGAAATATTCATGTTAAACAAGGAGAAGCCCAGCAACACCCCAATCAAACTGAATACAATTTCGGACAATATAATGAGCGGTTTTGATACAGAATTAAATTGCGTTACCAAAATCAGGAAGATTAAACCAATAGAAGCCACCAACGCTACCATCAAGAAATCAGAAGTTTCTTTCTGATCTTCCTGCGCACCGCCAAACCTTACTTCATAACCTTCCGGGGTTTTAATGTTGGGGATTACCTGCTGAATACGAGCTACAATTTCGTTCGCATTGTACCCCTGCAACACGTTAGACGATATGGTAATTACCCTTTTTAAATTTTTGCGCCGGATACCGCCAAAAGTGGTAGAGTAATCAATTTTAGCTACCGACGATAACGGAACTTGCCGGATTGCGCCGCCCATGGCCATATCCCGGAAAGTAAGCCGCATATCCATCAACGCATCAATATTCTTGCGGTAAGGCTCAGCGTAACGCACTTGTATCGGGTATTCATCTTCGTCGCGTTTAAATTTAGAAGCTTCGGTACCAAAAATAGCGGTCCGCATTTCATCAGCTATTTGATGGGTGCTAATGCCTTCGCGGTTAGCCCGCACCCGATCGATGGCCACACTGATCTGCGGATTTTTATCTTCCAGGTCAGAGCGTAAATCTTCAATACCACCAATCTGCAACGAATCGATGTACCGTTCTACTTTGCGCGACACTTTAATCAAGGTAGCGAAATCTTCGCCGGAAACTTCGATACTTACCGGCTTACCTACCGGTGGGCCACCCTGCTCTTGGTCCACCACAATTTCGGCACCCGGAATGCCTTTTACAGCTTCCCGAATCTTCGTCAGGTAGGTAGAGGTAGATGGCCCGGTACGCTCCATAAACTCTACGAAGGCTACCGTAACTTTACCTTTATGCGACTCGGCAGTATAAGAAGGCTGCGTTGGGTCGCCGGCCCCAATGGCCACGTTCGCAATTACCGACTCCACATCCGGGTTGTTCTTCCCGATAACCGAATTAACCCGTTGCTCCACGATACTGGTTAACGAATCGGTTACCGCCTGGTCGGTACCTACCGGCAAGGTTAAGTATGCGTATACAAAATTAGGCTCACCTTGCGGAAAGAAATCGACTTTAGGTTGCCGCATGCCTGTAATTACAATTGAGGCAATCAACAGAAATACCACAGAACCTAGCACCAGCCAAGGACGGCTGCCTTTTAGTACCCCGCGCAAGGTGCGTTCGTACAAGTTCATGAACTTCGGCAAAACCTTGGTTTGGAAACTATTAATCCAGCCGGTAAATACATATTTATTTAATGCCACAAACAGCATAATAAATATGGTTAAGTTACCCATTCCTCGGAAACCAGCGATGTAACATAAACCGGCAAAAGCCGCCATTCCCAGCATAGAATACAAGAACGTTTTGCGCGCTTTTACCGGGTTTACTTCGGTTTTACCCATAAACGATACCGCAAATACCGGGTTAATAATAAACGCCACCAGCAACGAGGCCATTAAAGTAATAATTAAGGTAACCGGCAAAAAGTACATAAACTCACCCACAATTCCTGGCCAGAATAAAAGTGGCGCAAAAGGAGCTACGGTAGTTAAAGTACCCGCCAGTACTGGTACAAATACTTCGCCAGCTGCTGCTTTCGCCGATTTAATAATACTCCAGGGATGTTCGTGGTGAATGCGGTGCGTGTTCTCGATAACCACAATGGCATCATCCACCACAATACCCAAGGCCAGCAAAAACGCGAACAACACAATCATGTTCATGGATAAGCCAAAAAATGACAGCACAATAAAGGCCACGAACATGGAAATAGGTACCGATAAACCCACGAACAAGGCATTGGTAGTACCCATAAAAAACATGAGAATAACGGTTACCAGAATAAAACCGATAATAATCGTGTTGATCAGGTCATTCAGGCTGTGGCGCGTACGCGTAGATTGATCGCCGGTAATGGTAACTTTTAACTCTTTAGGCAGCGACTTGCCTTGCATTTCTTTTACAATGGCGTTGATTTTATCAGAAGCTTCGATCAAGTTCATGCCGCTCCGCTTAATCACGTTCAGGGTAACTACCGGTTTACCATCCAAGCGGGCGTAGCTTTCTTTTTCTTCAAAGCCATCGCGCACCGTAGCAATCTCGCGCAGCGGAATATTGGCACCCGGTAAGGATTTTACCACAATGTTCCCGATTTCGGTGGCATCGGTGTACTGGCCCACTACCCGCACGGCACGTTTCATTTCGCCTACCCCGATTAAGCCACCCGAACTTGTTACGTTTTCGGCTGCAATAGCTCGCTGAATATCGCCGAAAGTAACCTGCGCCGCCTGCATTTTGTACATGTCCACGTCAATCTGTACTTCCCGATCCAAAGCGCCCACAATATCCACCCGGTTAATTTCCGATAATGCTTCAATGCGATCCTGCACATTTTCGGCATATTGTTTTAACTTATCGCTGGAGTAGTCGCCGGACAGGTTAATGTACATAATCGGAAATTCCGAGAAACTTACTTCGTCAACACTTGGCTGATTAGGCATATTTTGCGGTAAATCAGGTTTAGCCCGGTCTACGGCATCTTTTACTTTTTGCTTGGCTACGTCTACTTCTATCCCGGTATTAAACTCTACCGTAATCATACAGAAATCCTGCATGGAGTTAGAGGTAACCCGTTTTACGCCCGATAAAGATTTAATTTCTTTTTCAAGCGGCCGCGACACCAGATTTTCCATATCCGAGGGTGAGGTGCCCGGGTAAATTACCCCGGTAATAATGGTAGGAATTACAATATCCGGAAAATTCTCTTTCTGGAGACTGTTGTACGACAGTAAACCGGCAATTGTCAAAATCACCGTCATGACGTAAATGCTGGTTTTATTATCAATGGACCAGCTGGTCGGAAAAAATTCTTTTATCTTTTTCATGCGCTTACTTAAAAGGTAACTGGTTGTCCTTCGTTCAGATTTTGGTAACCGGTCGTAATAATCCGGTCGTTAATCGCTAAGCCATTCGTCACTTCGGCTTTACCGGCGTAGCTCAGTCCTGTCGTTACTTTCTTTTTGCGTACCACATTCTGATTACCTTCTTTGGCAGCCACGTACACAAAATCACCGGATTCGTCTTTTTGCACCACGTTTACCGGCACTACCATGGCTTTCGATTTTTCGTAATCTTTCACCTTAATTAAAGCAATCATATTGGGTCGCAATTCCACGCGGGAACCCCCTTTAATGCTTAACTCCACCGGAAACGACCGCGACGAAGCATTAATGGCTTGACTAACCACGGTAACGGTGGCCGGAAATTCTTTGTTTATATCCGGTAAAACCACTACAGCTTCATCGCCTTTGTTTATTTTACCGGCATTCGCTTCCGAAATATCAGCCAGCACTTTCATGCTGGAGGTATTTACAATGCGGGCAATGGGCAAAGGCGAAGCCGGGTTTACCGCCTCTCCTTCTTTGGGATTAAACTCATCCACTACGCCGCTAATGGGAGCTTTTATATAATACTGATCTTTTTGCTGGCGCAGGGTAGCCAAACGGCGCTCTAAAGATTCCTTGTTATTCTTCGCGGTTAAATATTGAATCTCGGTGCCGATTTTCTGGTCCCACAAGCGTTTTTGTTTTTCGTACACGGTATTGGCTAGGTCCAGACCGGTGATTAATTCTTGCTCGCTGGTTTCCAGCACCGCCGCATCAATCGTAGCTAGAATTTGCCCTTTGGTCACGCGGTCACCTACATCTACCCGTACGCTGGTTAAAACACCGGGCACCTTGGGGGTTATGGTTACGTTCTGGTCAAAATCTACTTTTCCTTGTACTTCCAGATAATGATCAAAAGTTTTGGGTTCTATGGGTTGCACCACCACCTGCACCGCGGCGGCAGTAGGAACAGTAGCACCGGTAGTTTTAACTTTACCTTCCAGTTCGGCTATTTGGCTTTGCGTTTCGGCTTGTTGTTTTTTAAGAGCCTCCAATTGTTCTTCAGGAGTACCTCCCCCTTTAGAGCAAGCGGTAAAACCTACTAGAGCAGTTATTAGGGCTATGGTTAATTGTTTTTTCATATTTTTTTAAAAAAGTAAGTCCGTTTAAGGTGAATTATTTCTGTAAGTTTCCGGTAGCTTTCTGTAAATCTACTTTGGCAATGAGCGCGTCGTAGATGGCGGCGTAGTAGTTGGTTTGCGCTTGGCGCAGATCGGTTTCGGCGGTAATTACTTCCAGGTTAGAGCCTACTCCTTCTTTAAATTTTATATTGGTAACGCGGGCTACTTCGGTAGCTAATTCTAAGCTTTCTTTCTGCGATTTAATTACCTGCAAGGCATTTTGCAGATTAGTATTTGATTGATTCAGTTCCAGATCAATGCTTTGCTGTAAGGTCCGGAACCCGTTATCCAGCGTTTTTAAAGTAAGTTTAGCTTCCTGTATTTCGTACTTTTTGCGTAAGCCATCAAAAATAGGCACCTGTAAACTTACGCCCACAAAAGCAAAGTTAAACCAGTTGGGGTAAAATTTCTCCGCTACCTGGGTTTCAAAACGGGCCAAATCCCGGAAGCTATTACTGGAACCACTGTAACCATAGCGGCCATTTAATAACAACTTAGGGTAATAACCCGATTGCTTATTTTTAATATCCAGCTTGGCCAGGTCGCGCTGCGTTTCCAGAATTGAATATTCGATGCGGCGGCTGTAATCAAAATTACTATTAGCCACTATTTCGGCTTCTACTAAGGCGTTATCCAGTTTATCGGTTAGTTCCAAAGGCTGGCTCAACTCCATGCCCATCTGAAATTTTAATAAATTCACCCCCAAGGCTACTAAACGCTTGGCTTTTTCTTGTTCTACCTTTAAGTTATTAAAAGCTACCTGTAAGCGATCCACGTCTATTTTCTCAGCAAAACCCTGCTTGTAAAATTCGCTTGTTTCCCGCAGCTGGTTATCCAAACGGTCCAGATTGCGATCGAGCAGAGTTAAGCGTTCCCGCGACACCAAAACGCTGTAATAAGCTTTGGTTACCTGGTTTATCGTTTCAATTTCGGTTTGCTGCAATTGCTTTTGCGATAGATCGGTATACACTTTAGCGGCTTTTAAGCCAATCAGGTAAGCGCCATCAAACAGCAACTGACTCGCGGAAACAGTTGCCGAACCAGCGTACTGCAGACCAAATGCAATGGTAGTAGGTGGCAGAGGTTCGGTATTTTCGACAAACTCCGGCTTAAGCACTACATTCTGCCCGTTATTTAAAGTGTTTATATTTCCGGGAGTAATGGTTATTTGCTGGGTTCCGCCGCCGCCAAAAGTATTGGGGTCTAGTAAAGTTTTTTGAAGAATAACATTGTTACCTACGTCTACCCCGGCGTTAATCTGGGGCAAACCAGCCGAGCGGATTTGACCAATTCGGGCTTGCGCAATTTCGTTCTGCAACTGCGCATTTTTTAAATTTGGCTGATTCGCCAGGGCGTAATTAATGCTTTGCTGTAAGCTAAATGCTTGCGGTGCCTGCTGCGCCCGAACCGAAGCAGACCAGATTAAAACAGCACCCCATAAGAAGATGATTAATTGTTTTTTCATAATTTATTCTTGTTCAACTACTTGTTTATAGGTATTAATAAGTTTGTGTCCTTTTAAACTGGCAATACCCCGCATAAAATGCTCGATGGTAGCCAGCTGTACTTTTTGCAGATCAAATTTATCCGGCGGAAATAGCTCGGGATTATAAATATCTTCAATCTGGGCCAGCCTTAACCGGGCCATTATTTCCAAATCAAAATCGGTGCGGTACAAGCCCTGCTCGATACCAGCCTGCAGATTCCGGATAATCTGTTGCATAATAAATTTATTCTTATGCGTCGTCCAGATTTGCCAGGCTGGCTGGTGGTACTTTTGCAGATCATAAAAAACGGAAGGGTGCATGCCCGCCATTTGCTGCCGAATCATCTGCATGATTTGAAATAATTCTTCAATGGCATTTTTGGCCTCCGTACAAAAATGGCAACAATCAGCTTCCATTTTGCCTAAATGTTCTTGCAACATGGCTGATACCAATTGATCTTTGTTTTCGAACCAGCGGTATAAGGTTTTTTTAGAAACTCCCAAACTTAACGCAATATCATCCATCGAAACACTTTTAATTCCGTTGCGCATAAACAGTTTAAAAGCGGCTTGTAAAATCTTATTTTTGATTTCCATTTCTGTTGCCATCCGGCACAAAACTAAGGAAACTATTTTTGTTTCCAAAGTTTCCAAGCATAAACCTGAAAATTTAGTATTTGTTTTACGAATGGCCTTTTTCATTGCTGGATTTTGCGTTTATCTAACAAGAGTGGCATCTTTATTAGATAATTTATCATTTATTCGATTAATGCTTTAAAGGTACCGGCTGGCTAAAAAGCGAACAAGCTTGATTAAGCTAATGGGGTAAGATTTACCGGTAAAAAGCAGGAAATAGTCGGTGAAAATTTTACAGCGTTTATAATTATCAGGTAATCAGTTGCAACCTTAAAAAGCAAGGACTGGTTTCGGGTGGTTATATTACCAAAATACCGTTAGGCTAGTGTTTAGTTGTGCATCCGTTTCCGATAAATTGTATATTTGCAACCATGAAATTTGAAGAGATAACCCAGGTAGCCCAAGAGGTAGCAACCTACGAATTGGCTAATAAAGAACAACTGGAACAATTCCGAAATTTATATACCGGCCGGAAAGGTCGCATAGCCGATTTATTTGATGGGATTAAAAATGTGGCTCCCGAAGAGCGAAAAGCCTACGGACAAGAATTAAACGCCTTAAAAGAGCAGGCTGTTGCTAAATTTAAAGCCAGACAAGAAGAACTGGAAGCAGCCGGCACTAACCAGGTCGAGACTAATTTTGATTTTACCTTACCGGTTATCCCCCAAACGCTGGGTAACCGGCATCCATTAACTTTAGTGCGCGAAGAAATAATCCGGATCTTCGAGCGTATGGGCTTTAACTTGTCTGAAGGTCCCGAAATTGAAGATGATTGGCACAACTTCTCGGCGCTTAACTTTCCTGAAAACCATCCGGCCCGCGACATGCAGGATACCTTTTTCGTGGGGGAAGATGCTACGATGCTGTTACGCACCCATACCTCTAGTGTGCAAGTGCGGGTAATGGAAAACGAGCAGCCTCCTATTCGGACGCTTTCGCCGGGCCGCGTGTACCGCAACGAAGCTATTTCGGCTAGAGCGCATTGTATTTTTCACCAGGTAGAAGGCTTGTTTATCGACGAAAACGTGAGCTTCGCTGATTTAAAGCAAACGCTGTATTATTTTGTGCAGGAAATGTTCGGGGCTGATACCCATATTCGTTTCCGGCCTTCGTTTTTCCCATTTACTGAACCCAGTGCCGAAATTGATATTACCTGTTTAATTTGCAAAGGCACGGGCTGTAACATTTGCAAACAAACCGGTTGGGTAGAAATTGGGGGCTCCGGCATGGTAGACCCGGAGGTGTTAAAAAATTGCCAAATTGATCCCGAGCGTTATTCCGGGTTTGCCTTCGGGATGGGTATTGAGCGTATGGCCATGCTGAAATACCAGATTAAAGACTTACGCCTGTTTACCGAAAACGATGTGCGCTTCCTGCGGCAGTTTGAATCTTTGTAATCCGATAACATTTTATTTGCAAAACCTACAAGAGTAAATTTCTAAAATCTATTCCTGCAGGTTTTTTAAATTTTGTATTTCCAGAACAAAAATTTACTGCGTTATTCCAGAAACCAGCTTCTTAAGCAATTTATTTTAAAATTAAAGCAACAACGCAGGCTTTTACTATACAAGATTAGCCAGCTTCCCTCGTTTACAAGCTATATACCGGAAATGCAGAAAGTAATTATTATACCTTGTTCATTTACATCGTAGGCCTGTAGCTAAAAGACATTTTAGTTTTAAGATTGACCATTCTATCTTAGTCAGAACATGCAGACTACCGTAAAATTTAAGAATTCTGGCTTACGGACTTAGCTAAGTTTATATGAGTACTTTAAGGCTTCTTTTTTACTGTGGATTTCTACTCTTTTTAGCATCCTGCGACGAAAACCAGGATACGCCTTTCATTCCGAACGTAATCGTAAACGAGCAGATTAACTTAACCAATATCCAATACAATGCTCTTCGCCGCGACAATGGCTACGTTTATTTAAATAGCGGGGTAAAAGGCATTATTCTACTCCATCAAACCGGCGATACCTACGTGGCTTTTGAACGAAACTGCCCTTTTCAACCCTACGATGCTTGCGCCACAGTATCCATGGATCCATCCGGTTTTTTCATGACGGATTCGTGTTGCCAGTCAATTTTCGATTTAAACGGGTATGTAACCGGCGGACCCTCGCGCTACCCCTTAAGAAAATACAACACCGCCGTAACGGGTAACTTGCTTTACATCAATAATTAAATTTATTCATACTCAATCAGATGCAACTATTTTTAAATTTTTTCGAACAAACAGTTGCGCCACACCGGTTTTTGCCCTAATATTGCATCCGAATTCAACGTTAAACGAGTTCACAAACTCCTCCTTAGCTCAGTTGGTTAGAGCACATGACTGTTAATCATGGGGTCCTTGGTTCAAGCCCAAGAGGGGGAGCTTGAAAATCAGCCACTTACGAGTAAAATCGGCAAGTGGCTTTTTTTATTACATACAAGTTATATATTTTCATTTTAAAAGTGAAATAGGTAAAAAGAAGCAAAATAACCAAAGAAGGAAAAGCTTTGAAGTAGAGTAAAGTAACTTTTTAATCCTTCAAAATGGTAAACTTAACCACGGATAACACCGTTTATTGTTAATCCTTGCTTAAGTTGACCAATATTGGTTTCGCCAGTCTTCGTTGTCCGCCAGAGTTGCTAAATACTTTTTTAAATAATTAGTCCATCTTCTTTTCAGTTGCTCCGTCTGGGGGTGTACCTGCTCGGGAGCCAGCATAACCCAACTTAGGTAAGAGTGCTTGTAGTTATCGAGAAACACCGTTGGCTCTAGTACCCGCCGCGCCTGAAGAATACACCTTTTGGTAGCCGAGATACTCCGGCTTAAGAATTCCATTCACCCTTTTGGTTATTAGATTCTCCAATGGATTTCTGTTTTAAATAATATTAACTTGAAGACTAAAGAGTTTCAGTGCCTGACTCGTCTTAAATAAAGTTAGCATCAGTTTAAGTTTACCTTTATTAAATATACTATTATAAAAAGCTAATAAATACTTATAAGATAATTTGGATTATACATAATGGTTTGATTGATTTGTCTATTAATTCTATAGAGTTTTCAATAATAACTTTAATCTAATTGGATTATGAAAAAACTACTACAAAGAAGTAGTCCATTGTTAATACTGCTTGCACTTTTTCAAACAAACGTTTGGGCTCATGGATCGAATATTTCTTTCTCGCTCTTGTATAATACCGAAAATGGCGCAAAGCAAACCATGCAGGATACTCCGATTACGGGTAAGGTAACCTCTCCCACTGGAGAAATTTTACCGGGGGTAACTATTTTGTTAAAAGGAACCAATGTGGGAACTACCACCGCTAATGATGGATCTTTTCGTTTACAGGTTCCGGATAATAAAGGAATTTTAATTTTTTCTTTTATTGGCTACCAACCATTAGAAGTACCTCTGGATGGAAAAACTGCTTACCAGGTACGTTTATCGGAAGATGCTAAAACCCTGAATGAAGTAGTAGTGGTGGGTTACGGTACCCAGAAACGCGAAAACGTAATTGGCTCTATTTCGCAGGTAAATGCGGACAAGTTAAATAACCGGCAAACCACGCAACTTTCCAATGCTTTAACCGGGCAATTACCCGGGGTAACCGTAATTCAACGGTCGGGGCAACCGGGAGTAAACTCGTCGCAGGTTAATATCCGGGGAGTTGGTTCTTTTGGAGCCGGAACCGAACCGTTGATTATTGTGGATGGCATTCAGGCCGGTTCTTTTAACGAGATTGATCCGAATGATATTGAAACCATATCGGTTTTAAAAGACGCTTCTTCCGCGGCTATTTACGGGGCCCGGGCCGCCAATGGCGTTATTTTAATTACGACTAAAACCGGCAAATCCGAAAAGACCCGCGTTACCTACAACGGGTACGTTGGTTTTCAGAAAGCCACCGCTTACCCCGATTTAGTAAACTCCTGGGAGTACGCTCAACTGTTTAACGAAGCTACCGGCACCACCGCCTACAGCGAGGCCGATATTCAAAAATTTAGAGATGGCAGCGACCCGGATAATTTTCCGAACACCGATTTTATTGGGCAGGTTTTTTCAAAAAACGGCACCCAAACCGGTCATAACTTAACCATTAGCGGCGGTTCTAATAAAAACCAGTATAATTTATCGCTGGGTTACTTGTTTCAGGATGGGTTGGTGGTAAAAAATAATTATTCGCGCTACAACGTGCGGTTAAATTTAACGAACCAAATAAACAATAAACTTTCCGTAACCACCCGCTTGGCGGCTATTAATTCTTACGCTACGGAACCCGGCAGTCCGGCTACTTTAGATGCCAGTGGCGTTTTGGGCATTATTAGTTCGGCGGTACGTTACCCGGCTATTTACGCCGGCAAATTATCCACGGGGTATTATGGTTTGGGCGTGGTGCAAAAAGGAACGCCCATTTCTTTTTTAGATAGTGAATCTTTTACTAAAACCAAAAACCAGAACTTAACGGCCAATTTAAGGTTAGATTATCAAGTAATTCCGGACCTGAAGCTTTCTGTAATTGGTGGTTACAACCAAACAACCGGTCAGTTTAAACAACTCTTTGCTTCCCAAATTTTAAATCCGACGTTAACCTTAGGCCCTAATCAGTTAGTGCAAGGCAACAAAGAAAACGATTATAAAACCTTGCAGGGTTTAGCCGATTACAACAAACAAATCAACCAACACAACATTGGTTTATTGCTGGGTTACTCTTTCGAAAGCAACACGACCGATACGCTCTCGCTTTCCCGCGACAAATTACCCGGCAATGATTTAACCCAGATTGATGTAGGCGCCCCCGATAACCAAAAAAATTCCGGCACTGGTTCTGAATGGGCGATTCAATCCATCTTTGGCCGGCTGCGGTACAGTTTTGCCAATAAGTATTTATTAGAAGGTACTTTGCGCCGCGATGGTTCTTCTCGTTTCCCCACTTCGCGCCGCTACGCATTGTTTCCGTCGGTGGCAGTGGGATATCGCTTAATTGAAGAAAATTTTATTAAAGATAAAATCAGCTGGCTCACTGATTTAAAAATTAAAGGCTCTTACGGCATTTTAGGTAATCAGAACATTGCCAATTACCCGTACCAGCGCACGCTGAACCCCGGCGTTATCTACTCCTTTGGGGGGAACGTGGCCTCCGGCGTTGCTTTAACGCAGCTAACCGATCCCAATTTGCACTGGGAATCTACCCGCACCGCCGATGTGGGTGTGGACTTTAGCCTTTTCCGCGGAAAACTAAGCGGTAGTGCTAATTACTTTGATCGGTATACCTATGATATTTTGTATAAACCGGATGCCAGCGTTTCGGGCGTTTTAGGATTTGGTTTATCGCAGCAGAATACCGGGAAAGTTAAAAATCAAGGCTGGGAGTTTACCCTGGATCACCGCAACCGAATAAATAGTTTTGAATATTCCGTGCAGGGTAATGTAACCATCATCAACAATCAGGTTTTTGATTTAGGCGTAGGCAATATTCAGCAACCGAATGGCTTGGTGGGGAATGGGTCTAATTTATTTATTGGTCAGCCCATGAACGTTTACTATGGCTACGTGGCCGACGGTATTTTTGTAAACGAAACTGATGTAACAGGATGGGCCGATATGAAAGCCATTAACCCGGCGGCGAAACCCGGCGATATCCGCTACAAAGATATCAGTGGCCCCAACGGGCAACCCGATGGTAAAGTAGATGCCACCTACGACCGCGTTATATTGGGCAGTCGCATCCCAAAGTACAATTTTGGCCTGAACCTGGGCAGCAAGTACAAAGGTTTTGATGTAAATATTTTGTTACAGGGAGTAGCCAAGGTAAAAGGCATGTTAAATGCCTACGCGGGTTACGCTTTTAATAATTTCGGTACGGTGCAGCGCTGGCAAATGGATGAACGCTGGACGGCCGCTAACCCCCGAGCCGATGCCGGTTATCCCCGCTTAGAATTAATTTCCAACTCCGGTACTCCTAATACGCTCACTTCTTCTTTCTGGGTACTGGATGCTTCGTATGTGCGGGTTAAAAACGTTCAATTGGGCTATTCTTTACCAAATGCCTTAATCTCGAAAGCCGGAATTGCCGGAATACGCTTTTACCTGAGTGGTGAGAACTTTTACACCTGGAAAAAATACCGCAAAGGCTGGGACCCGGAAATTAATTCCAGCGGAGGTTTCTATCCTATTTTGGGTACCTACACCTTTGGTATCAACGCAACTTTCTAATTTTTTAAAAATTTACATAGAATGAAAAATATAATGCAAGCCTCTGGGCAGCGGTGGGCTTTCTGGTTAGTGCTTTTTACCTTTTTAACCGGTTGCGAGCAAGAACTGGATCAATCGCCTTTAGATAGATTTGATAGCGAAAATTTCTGGGTAAGTGAAGCGAATACGTACCTGGCACTTACCGGCGTATACCGGGGCAATATTAAAATAAAAGGCACCGAAACTTTACCGAGCGATTGGTGGTCTTACGCGGGATTGTTATTTACTGAATTTGCCACCGATAATGCGTACGATCGCCGCGGCGACAATTCGGCCTTTCATAAATTATCCAACGGTACTTTAACCAGCAACGTGGATATCCTGAACAGCTACTGGGCTAATAGTTACGCCAAAATTGCCCGGGCTAATTACTTTTTAGAAAATGTAGGAAAAGTAACTTTCAACGAAAACCGGAAAAAAAGATTTAACGCCGAAGCCCGGTTCTTGCGGGCCACGCAATACTTTTATCTGGCTCAATTCTGGGGGGCGGTACCTTTAGTAACCACTACCCTCACGCCCGAAACCGCCAACAAGGTTGCTAAAAACCCGAAAGCGGAAGTAGTAAAATTTATTTTGGACGAATTAACCGCAGCCGCTGCGGATCTGCCCCGCCATAAAGATATACCCAATCCGGAAAAAGGCCGGGCCAGCAAGCAGGCCGCTTTGGCTTTCGTGGGCCGGACTTTGCTCGGAGAAGCCCGGTACACCGAAGCCGCCGAGGTTTATAAAACCATTATTGATTTAAACGACAATATTATTGACCCCGACTACGCTGGCTTGTTCCAGACATCTAATGAAAACAGCAACGAAATCATTTTCAGTTCGCAGTTTCTGGAGAACCTTGCCGCTAACAGCATGAACCAGCATTTCTTTCCGGCCGTGGCGGGCGGTTGGCACATCTTCTGCCCGCTGGGCAGTATCGTGGAGTCGTATGAATTTACGGATGGAACCCCCTTTTCGTATACGGATGCCCGGTATACGGCCGCCGATATTGGCAAGGATCGCGACCCCCGGTTACGGTACAATATTATCTACAACCGGAATATTTTTAAAAATTTACGCTATGTTACCCATCCGGATTCGGCCGCTTCACCGGATCAGTTAGGGGCCGGTAAACAAACCACCCAAACCGGTTATGGCTTAAAGAAATTCTGTGACGAAGGCTTTTCCGGTAACTTAACTAATTACGGGGGTAACCTCCCGGTTATTCGGTACGCCGAAGTACTGCTGAGTTATTTAGAAGCCAAATTGGAAGCCGGCCAGCCTATTGATCAGGCTTTATTGGATGCCACTATCAACAAAGTAAGAGGCCGAGCCTCGGTGAATATGCCTCCCGTTACGGAGACCAATCCGGAAGCGCTGCGCCTTATTTTGCGCCGCGAACGACGCAACGAATTGGCCTTTGAGGGAATCCGGTACTGGGATATCATTCGCTGGAAGATAGGCGGCGAAGTATTAAAAGCCGATTTTTACGGAGCACCATTTCCGGGAGCCGTAAAAACGAAAATCAAAGGCAATACGCCCGATCCATTTAGCCGCTGGTATGTAACCACCCGCAACTTCCGTCCCGGCGTGGATGAGGTATGGCCTATTCCTCAAAGTGAAATAAACGTTAATCCGGGTTTAAAATAATTTCCGATAACCACACTTCTTTCCGGGCAGACTACCCATTGGAGATAGCCGGCTAGATAAAAATTTAAAAAAATCCGCATTTTATAGAAAGATGAACCGCAGGAAATTATTAAAAGCCATTACCCTGGGGGCTTTTGCGCCCAATATCGTGCTGGAGGCAAAAACCAAGGCAGCGCAAAACAATCTATCTCAATTAAGTTCTCCTGAACCGGAAATGGAGGCCGGTAAATCTGAATTAATAAGTAAACCTTACCGGAGTGACTGGCAGAACATGCCCGATAGGATTTGGACTGGCGAAGAACTATGGGCCCAGCGACTACAGGATTGGGGTATTCAAAAGGGGGAACTAGCTTGCCTGCTCAGCGGACCTAACCGCACCGTGCATTTGCTCACCCACCAATTAATCGAGAAACAAGCCGCTTTTACAACCAATGTAAATTTAAAGATTCTAAATACCGCCCATCCAAAAAAAGGCCATTTTGTTGGTTTTAAAGTAGGCATAAAAGGCAATTTTCCCGATTACCGTTCGGCCATTATAACCGGCAAAGGTTTAAACGTGGGCGTAAATACCGATGGTTCTTTATTTATTGGTCAGGCAGTATCCACCGGGGTAGTTTCTTTACCAAACCTGCAGGAAGGCATATTTTTAAAATTAACCGCTACTCCGGCGGGGAATCAGTTCATCCTGGAATTAACGGCTTCCGGAAACAATGGGAAGAAGCAACTGGTGACCATAAAAAACGAAAATATTCCGGCGGATAGTTTGGTGGGCAACATTGCCTTAATCAGCCATTTTGAACTGGAAACCCCGGTAGATACCCCTTCCGCTTCTTTTAATAACTGGCAGGTAACCGGCGACAAATTAGCTTATGCCCCGCAGCAGGTTTATGGCCCAATTTACTTTGCGCAATATACCGTTAACCATAATATTTTAAAATTGAGCGCTCAGTTGGCACCGGTAAATTTAACTTCTCAAAAGAAAGCTTCACTGGAGGTAAAAAGGGATGATAATTGGGAGAAAATTGCCGAGGTAATCATTCATCCCAAGGCCCGGGTAGCGGCCTTCCGGGTGGAAAACTGGCAAACGCAAAGAGCGGTACCTTACCGGGTCCGGTACGACCTCAGCTCCCGCAACGGTAAAGCAATGCCTTGTTATTACGAAGGCACCATTGCTGCCGAACCTACCCAAAAAGACCAGGTAAAGGCCTTAACTTTTAGTTGCAACGGGGATTTAGGATTCCCCGATACTGATATTGTTGAAAATGCCCAAAAGCACCAGGCCGATTTAATATTATTCTTAGGCGACCAATTCTACGAACGAAATGGCGATTTCGGAATTCAAACTGCTCCTCTGGATAAGGCTATTTTGGATTATTTAAGAAAGTGGGTGCAATTTGGCTGGTCGTACCGGGAGTTGTTCCGGCATATTCCTTCGGCCTGCTTACCCGACGACCACGACATGTACCACGGCAACATCTGGGGAAGTGGAGGAAGAGCCGCCATTAACGCTGCCACTAAAAATGATCGGCAGGATAGCGGAGGCTACCAAATGCCGCCCGAATGGGTGAATTTAGCGCAACTCTGCCAGACCAGCCACATGCCCGATCCGTTTGATGCTACCCCGGTGTTGCAGAACATTTCGGTTTATTACACGCATTGGCAATACGGCGGTATTAGTTTTGGCATTATCGAGGACCGGAAATTCAAATCTGCCCCAAAAGAAATATTACCAGCAATGGCCAATGTACGCAATGGCTACGCCCAAAACCAAACTTTCGACATTCAGCAATTTAAAGAACCCGCAACCGTTCAGTTACTCGGCGACCGCCAGCTTGCATTTTTAAAATCCTGGACGCAAGACTGGTCTAAAAATACCCAATTTAAAGTGCTGGTTTCGGCTACGCCCTTTATGTGCCTGCAAACTTTACCGAAAGGCACGCTCAACGACTCGGTAACGGGTAAACTGGAAATTCCGGAACCCGGCCAATACATAGCCGGTGATTTCCCCACCCGCGACATGGATACGGATGGCTGGCCGCATAATCGTCGCGACGAAGTGGTAAAATTACTACGCCAAAGTTATACCTTTCATATTGCCGGGGACCAGCATTTACCGAGCGTAGTACAGTATGGCGAAGACAATCATGGGGATAGTGGGTTTGTATTTGCCGCACCCGCTTTAGGCAATATTTTCCCGCGCCGCTGGTGGCCCCCCGTTTCGGCCGATCACCAGCATTTACCCGGGCAACCCGCTTATACCGGCAATTTTACCGATGGCTTTAATAACAAAATAACGGTTCATGCAGTCGCTAACCCCCACAAAACCAATAAAGAACCAGCCATTGTTTACGACCGCGTTACGGGTTACGGCGTGGTAACTTTTAACAAGCAAAACAGAGACATTGTAGTAGAATGCTGGCCCCGGTTTGTTGATCCGCTGCAAAACCCCAAAGGGCAATATTTAGGCTGGCCCGTAACCATTCAGCAACAGCAAAATTATAACCGCAAAGAAACCGGCTTTTTACCTCTTCTTAAAATCGAAGGTTTAACTAACCCCGTTTTAGAAATTATTCACGAAAAAACGAATACGCCGGAATACACTATCCGGCTGAACACGTCTACCTTTAAACCGAAAGTTTTTGGCGAGGGTCCTTACACCATTGTGGTAAGCGACCCGGATTTACAAAAGAAAAAAGTGTTGAAAGGAATTGTTGTAAAAAATACCCAAGAACCTATTGTTATTACCGTTTAAACTTATGCTTCATTTCACTAAAATAAAATTTTTTAAAAATTTATGGGTAGGAGCTTGTTTGCTGGCCGTTATTCCTCTAAAAGCCCGGCAACAGCAACAGCCAAACGCAGCTAAGCCCAATGTGATCTATATTTTAGCCGATGATTTAGGGTATGGCGAGTTGGGTTGCTACGGCCAGCAAAAAATTAAAACGCCGCATTTAGATAAATTAGCCCAGGAAGGAACCCGCTTTACGCAACATTATACCGGTACGCCGGTATGTGCCCCGGCTCGCTACAACTTATTAACCGGGCATCATGCGGGCAAGTCTTATATCCGGGGCAATTACGGTTTGCCGGGCTACGAAGAAAATAAAAACGAGAATGGTCAGTTCCCTATTCCGGAAAATACGCCTACCATAGCCACCTTATTTAAAAAAGCCGGCTACGCCACAGCGGCTATTGGTAAATGGGGCTTGGGAAATTACAATAGCACCGGTGACCCGCTAAAGCACGGCTTCGATTTGTTTTACGGTTACTATGACCAGCGCCATGCGCATAATTACTACACCACGCACCTCTGGAAAAACGGCCAACCAAATAAACTAAACAATCCGGTAATAAATGTACACCCGGAATTAAACAAAGAAGCCGCCTTAAGCCCGGAAGCAGTAGCAGCCTACCAGGGAAAAGAATACGCCATTGATAAAATGACCACCACCGCGGTCGAGTTTATTCAGGATAATAAAAATAAGCCATTCTTTTTGTATTTGCCCTTAACTTTACCCCACGCCGCTTTGCAGGTTCCCAGCGCCGATGTGCCTTTCTACGCCAACTTGTTTCAGGAAAAGCCGCAGGTTAACTGGCAAGGCGGTTATGTGCCAACGCTTTATCCTTTGGCCACGTACGCCGCCATGATTTCTTACCTGGATAAACAGGTTGGCATAATGGAAGAACAGTTAAAACAACTAGGATTGGAGCAGAATACCATCGTCATGTTTTCGAGCGATAATGGTCCGGCTTCGTCGGTGGGAGTAGATAATACTTTCTTTAACAGTGCCGGATCGTTAAGAGGCCGGAAGCAGGATGTATACGAAGGCGGCATCCGGGAGCCATTCCTGGCCAAATGGCCGGGGAAAATTCCGGCAGGAAAAGTAACCGACCATGTTTCGGCTACCTACGATATGCTGGCCACTTTCGCGGATTTACTAAATTTAAAAGCACCCGAAAATGACGGCATTTCGTTATTGCCTACTTTATTAGGTAACTCCAAAACCCAGAAGCAACACGAATTTTTATACTGGGAATACCCGGAAAAAGGGGGCAATTGGCGGTGCGAATAGAAAACTGGAAAGCGGTAAAAACGGGCATCCGAAAAAATCCGGGTACCGCCTGGCAGCTATACGATTTAACCAGTGACCCGCAGGAAAAAACTGACGTAGCTGGTCAGCATCCGGAATTAATTAAAAAGGTAGCGGAAATTGTTAAAAAAGAACATACGCCTACGGTGCGGCCCGAATGGGATATTTTTAATTTAGCCAGAAATACTAACCAGACCAAAAAAGAATCGAATGAAAATTAAACTAACTTCTTTCCTGCTGTTTTTTCTCACTTCGCTTCTAAGCTGGGGGCAGACGCCACCAAAACCAAACATTATCTTAATTTATACCGACGACTTAGGCTACGGCGACCTGAGCAGTTACGGCGCTACCAAAATAAAAACCCCTAACATCGACCGGATTGCCCGGGAAGGTTTGCGCTTTACTAATGCCCACGCTACTTCGGCAACCTGCACCCCATCCCGGTATTCCCTGCTTACCGGCGAGTACGCCTGGCGTAAACCCGGCACGGGCATAGCCGCCGGTAATGCGTCTTTAATCATCGATCCCCAGCAACTCACTCTGCCCGATGTCCTGCAAAAAGCTAATTATAAAACCGCCGTAGTGGGCAAATGGCATTTAGGATTAGGGCCGGAATCCGGCCCCGATTGGAACGGCGAAATTAAACCGGGTCCTTTGGAACTAGGCTTTAATTATGCCTATATTTTACCCGCCACCGCCGACCGGGTACCCTGTGTTTACGTCGAGAATCACCGGATTGTAAACCTCAATCCCAAAGATCCCATTCAGGTAAGTTATACAGATCCGATCGGGAAAGAGCCTACGGGAAAAGATAATCCGGAGCTGCTGAAATTGAAGCCATCGCACGGCCACAACCAAGCCATTGTAAACGGCGTGAGCCGCATCGGTTACATGGCCGGCGGAAAGGCGGCCCAGTGGATAGATGAAGATATGGCGGATGTTTTAACCAAAAAAGCAGTCGGTTTTATCAC
This sequence comes from Adhaeribacter pallidiroseus, assembly GCF_003340495.1. Taxonomy (NCBI): domain Bacteria; kingdom Pseudomonadati; phylum Bacteroidota; class Cytophagia; order Cytophagales; family Hymenobacteraceae; genus Adhaeribacter; species Adhaeribacter pallidiroseus. The sequence continues at coordinate 342,632 of NZ_QASA01000001.1, read as the reverse complement.
TGAAAATAAAGCAGCGCCATTCTTCCTGTATTTTGCTACCCACGATATTCATGTACCCCGCGTACCGCATTCCCGTTTTGTGGGTAAAAGCGGCTTAGGTTTAAGAGGCGACGCGCTGCTGCAACTAGATTGGAGTACCGGCGAAATATTGAAGATTTTGGATGAACTTAACTTAACCCAGAACACCTTGGTTATTTTTACCAGCGACAACGGCCCGGTGCTGGACGATGGGTACGTAGATGAGGCAGTAGAAAAGCTGAATAACCACCAACCTGCCGGCCCGTTGCGGGGCGGTAAATACAGCGCTTTCGAAGCCGGTACCCGGGTACCATTACTGGTCCGGTGGCCCGGTCAGGTACAGCCTGGGGTTTCCGAAGCCTTGGTAAGTCAAGTCGATTTTTTAAAAAGTTTTGCCGCGCTGGTTGGCCAACCCGTTACGGAGGAGCAGGCACCCGATAGTTTTAACCAGTTAGATGCTTTATTAGGCAAAAATAAACTAGGCCGGAAATACTTGATCGAACAATCGCTAAATAACACTTTATGCCTGATCCAAGGAAACTGGAAATACATTGAACCGTCCGATGGCCCGAAGATTAACAAGAATACGCAAACAGAATTAGGGAATGATCCTACTCCGCAACTCTATAATTTACAACCGGATATTGGTGAAAAGAAAAACCTGGCAGCTACTAACCCGGCAAAATTGAAAGAATTAGCTACTTTACTAAACTTAATAAAGAGAAAAACAGAATTGTTGATTCTAAGTTATAAATTAAAAAAATACAAAATATAAATTATATTAATAAATAATCCAGGATACAGTTAAAGTACCTTCCTTACCAGTAGATTTTATCTTTCTATACTATGAATTGGTATGATAACTTTAATTAAGACTATCATAAGTTCTAAAGTACGAACTAGATTAAATAAAATTCCGCAGCTATAAATGATGAGTTAAATCTATGTTAATCAATTTAATTGTGCATTAAAGACGGCGTTTTTTGGGGCGTAGTAAATCGAAAAATCACCTATTTGAAAGCTTCATTGTTACCTTTTATCTCAAGTGATCTTATAAAAGTTTACCTCGCACTGTAACTCCGAACCCAATAAGCGGTTTCGTTTTACTAAAGGTTAAATAGTTACTCTTTAACCTTTAGTAAAACGAAAATTCCAATGCACGCGGACCTTTTGTATGATAATAGCTTCTTGTTCTTTACTGATGGGGCTTTGTTAATCAAACACTGCTTTAAACGATAATGCTTCTTCAAAGTATTTCGTTTACTATCAAGTATTCGCTACTATTTGTTTAGTTTTTGCCGCCAGCAACTTATTAATTGCTTGTCTTATTTTCTAATAAGTGCTTTGCCGAAATTAATTTAGACTATCATTGGTGATATCGTACTGATCATCAAATGTATACAAACCGAACAACGAACAACTAATAACCAACAACTACTTATAAGTAATTAATGCGGTACCCGCCAGGTAACACCGGCAGCGGTATAATAATCCGGTGCTTTTTCCGAAACGCCTACTCCTCCCAAAATATCAAATTGTAAATTTGGCACTAGTTTAAACATGAACCCACCTGCTATACTATTTTCGGCGGCTTGCTGGTGCGTTTTAAATGCTTGAAATTCGGCGAAACCTTGCAGATTTTCGGTTAGATGCACAATAGCCGACGCACTGTAGAGCAATTGCACTAAATAATCTGTTTCTTCTTTGTGTTTGCGATAACCAAAGTTGTATTGTAACTCTACCTTGTCCGAAAAGTGCGAATTAAACAGCATTTGAATGGAAGGTGCAGCATGGGGCGGTCGATATTCTTTTAGGCCAACGGGCAATGATAAAGAAGCTAAAACACCAATATCCGGAATAACTCCTTTGGCTTCTACCAAAGCTATTTTGGTACCTATTTGCACATTATCAAAACCCCGTTCTTTAGCTTCCGAGATGGTGGCTCCTGGTTTCGAAGTTAGAGTTTGGTTTTCCTGTTCAAAATCAAAATTAATCCGAAGCTCTGCTTTTTTTAAAATTCCTACCCGAATCAGGGTAGTAGGGTACAAATAATTTCTGGTTTGTTCGTTATCTGATTTCTCTTTTTCATAACCTAAGCCGGTTTCTAGCTGTAAGGTGCGTTGCGGAATAACGGTGGCTGCTTGCGTAAAATTAGGCCGATCTGAATCTAGTTCCGGTGGTTCGGTGCTGGATTGAGCGACTGCCGCCTGAGATATAAGACAAAATAGACTTGTTACGAGTAACGTATATTTCATAGCTAAACCAAAAGAATATAGTACAAGTACGTTTAAACCAGCGCTAAGATATAGCCTTTGCTATTTACCTTTTAAAACCAAAAAAGCCGGTTTAAGCCGGCTTTTTTTAAATTTTTAACTATTAAGTTATAATGCGTTTAGTTCGGCTCAACGACAAAAAGTAAATAACCAGGGTAAAACCAGCAATGGCTAAACCTAAGGACTCGCGGCCTTCTTCAATGTTTATGGTTTTCATGCCGTGCTGCAAGGCTACTCCTTCCCAGTGCGCGGGCCACATAAAAAAAGATCCGGCAAAGTAAACTAAGGCTAAAACCAATAAAATACCTTTTAAAGCATTAGTTCCTCGCCCAAAGTAAATCAGCAGCGATATGGCAGCCGGTACCAGGTAAATGGGCATCCAGTAGTAAGGGTCCGGATCGTTGTATTGCACAACGGTAGCGTATAAAAAGGCAACCGTCATTATTAAACAAAAAATTCTTAAAGGGCTCATAGGGCATCAATGGTTTATAAATTTAGGCTAAAAATAAACTTTGTTCCAGTAAATAAAACTGATTAAAATCAGGATATATTCTTTTCTACACCAGAAAAATTTAAAAAAATGCAAGCCAAACTGCCTATTCCTGTTTTATACTATCAATATAGAAATAGCTAAAATTATTTTGGATTTTTCGCCTGTAATTCTTCCCGGACAAACAAGCCCGAAGCACTTATTTCAGAATTTAACCAGCCTCCGGTTGGTTTAGCTCCGGGCTTTAAAGCCGCCGAAGTTTCTTCTTTATCGGCCAGAGACCAGTTACACCACGAGATTTTGTTATCATCTAAAAATTTCCACCAGGCTTTGGTCTCGGCTTGGTCAAGCACGCCGTTGCCGGAGGCTTCGCAAGTACCAAACTCGGTTACTATGAGGGCAATGCCTTTGTTTAAAGCGCGGGCAGCGGCATCGCGAAGGCATTTTTTGTGCGTAGCCGCGTAAAAGTGCAAGGTATACGCTACATTCGGTTGTTTGATAGGATCTTCGGCAGCTTCTTCCACTTGCTGCGACCAATTACGGGTACCACAAATAATGAGATTATCCGGGTCGTGCTGCCGGATAGCACTAATAACCGCTTCACTATAAGGCTTTATAACACCCGACCACGATACGTTTAAAGGTTCATTAAAAATCTCATAAATCACGTTGGATTTATCGCCGTAGCGCTGGGCCATCTCGGCAAAAAAAGCTTTGGCTTGTTCGGTATGCTTTTCGGCTTCATGGTCGTGCCAATCGATAATTACGTACAAACCTTGGGCTATGGCGGCATCTACTACCGTTATTACTTTTTGCTTTTCTACTGCCGGATTTTTTAAATATCCTTCGTAATCCACAGCCATAGCGGCCCGCACCACCGTGCAACGCCAATCATCTTTTAACCATTTTATGGCTTCGGGGGTGTAGTATTTCCCAATCCACTGGCTCCAGAATAAAGACATGCCCCGCAACTGCACCGGGTTATTATTTTTATCGACTATGCGGTTACCCTGCACCCGCAACTGCCCGAATTGCGCCACCGCATTGGTAATGGTATTTACATTAGTGGGTGGGGCTGGTGTTACAGGAGTTGGCGTAGAACTTACTTCTGGTTCTTTGTTTTGGCAGCTACCAGCGAGAAGAAGCCCACCTATTAGTAAATACCGGTAGGTTGTGTAAAAAATATTTAAAAATAACCGGCTTTTCTTCATCCCGAACATTTTTTTAATTTTTGCTTAGAAGTAGGCTAATACTAAAAAAGGCTGCCCAAGTGTAGCAGCCTTTTCTTTAGATAAATTAAATTTTAGTAAAAAGCAGTTTCTCTCGAAATAGTTCTTTGCTTTTAGTAGTGGCCAGCCATTTGCATTTCTTTCGTTTTTTTAGAATTTCTTTGCCAGAAAAACAAAATGGTAAACAACACAATTAAAATTACCGGGAAAGTTAACATTTTTTGCAAAGTAGCCTGCCCGGTAGCTAATTCCAAGGCACTACCAGAAAGCCCCTGAGCTGTATATGCCGCATTGGAGCCCTCAATCCAGCCGCCAATAATGGGCTGAAAAATACCCGATGAAAACATACCTACGGCCCCAATAATGGACATACCCAGGGCGCTACTTAAAGGTACTCTTTGGGCTACAGCACCCACCATTACCGGCCAGAAATAACAATAACCTAAAGCATAAATAACAGCGGCCACATACGCCATAGAACCCGTTACGGTACTAAACATGTAAATACCAATAGCGGCAAAAACGGCGCTGGCCAGCAAAACTCCTGTTTGCCCCAATGTTGCCACCACCGGACCGGCGAAAAATCTTCCTACTGTTACTAAGCCGGCGGTTAACGCTAAAATCAACATTGGGTCGGCGCCGCTACTGCCCAGAATAATGCCTACCCATTGGCCCGGACCAAATTCGGTAATAGCGGTTAAAGCCATACATACAATCAGGAAGATATACAAAGGGCTGAGCATCGCCTTTATATTTTGGCCCAGCGAGGTAGCCACTTCTACTTGTGGTTTCGGGAAAGTTTTTCCTAAAAACAAAATAAAGTAAGCAACTGCCGGAACCATAATTACGCCCATTTGGGCCTGCCAACCTAAACCGGCTTCCGACATGAACTTGGAAATGAGTGAACCCATAATAATACCGCCCGGGAACCACATGTGAAATCTATTCAGCATTTTGTTCATGGTTACCCCGGAATACATATCCGCAATCATGGGGTTACAAGCGGCTTCGGTACAGCCCGTGCCCAAACCGATACACAACATTGAGATAAGTAAACTCACGTATCCGGTAGCAAAAACAGTGAGCAATACTCCCAGGGTATGCGCTACAAAAGCGATCCGCATAATGTTTTTGGGCCCCAGTGAATGATAGACTAAGCCCCCTATTACCATGGAAATAGGAAAACCAAAAAACCACATGGAATTGATAAGTCCTAGTTGTACGTCGTTCAGATTAAAATCGCTACGAAGCTGGGTTAAAATACCGGCCCTGATGGAATAAGATAAACCAGTAGTAATAAGGGCAAAGCAACTCCCGTAAAACAGAGCGTTTTTATTAATGTTCTCGTTCATTATAATTTAAGTTTAGTAGTTTTTTAAATGTTGACGTTCCTGGAAATTAAAAAAGGAAGCCCTTTAAATCGTAGCGCTTCCTTTTGCTGATAGCTAATATTATAGCTGCCGGATTTTTAAATTTTTAAACCATACCTTATCGCCGTGGTCTTGCAGGGCAATATGGCCTTTTTTAATTTTACCATAACCCGGCATAGCAGCAAATTTACTTTCTTTCACTAAAGCTTCCCACTCGGGGCTACCTAACTGATACTCTACCACCTTTTTGCCGTTCAGCCAATGCTCTACGTGGCCTTTATTTACCACTAATTTCACGCTGTTCCACTGCCCAACTGGTTTTACGGCCGGGGTTGCTACCGGAATCATGTCGTAATTAGCACCCGCTTGGCGGTTGCCGTTTTTACCTTGTTTGGCATCGGGGTGCCGTTCATTATCGAGTACCTGCATTTCCGGGCCGGTATGGTAGGTCGCCTGGTATTGCGGATCTTCCGATACATTATAAATAATACCGCTATTACCCCCTTCCGATATCTTCCAATCTACCAGAAACTCGTAGTTTTCGTACTGGTTTTTTGTAACTAAATCGCCCCCGCCTTTACCCACTAAAGCTATCGCCCCCTCTTGTACGCCCCAGCTATCCGGCACCGTTTCTTTCCGAAAACCGCGCCATTGATTAATGGTTTTTCCATCAAAAAGTAAGGTATAACCGGCTTTTTTCTCAGCGGGGGATAAGGTATTATCCACCATAACCTTGTTTTTTATAGCTTTAGACATAGCCAGTTGTTGATCAGAAGTAGTAGGCGCTATCGTTTGAGGAGTGGGAGTTACCGCCTTAGTAGGCTGTTGCGTTTGAGCCACTCCTGGGTACGATATGGTTGCCGCTAAAGCAGCCAGCAGTTTTACTTTTTTAAGACTAATTTTCATTAAAGCTTTGTTTAGGGAATGATTTGGAGAACTGAATTTTGTCTAAAAATAAATAATTTAAAACAAATCGGCGAAATAAATTTTCTTTCGCGTATTTGAATTTTACTAATTTTGTAAATTATACAATAATTAAAGTGTTTAGATATCGGATTTAAAACAAATCTATATCAATGTTAAGTATTCTTCAATCAATCAAGGCCTAAAAATTCCATCTAATTACTTTAAACCCTATTTTGAGGAAAAGATTACCTGCATCAACCAAAATAGGTTTAGACTTAAAAGCATCGGCATACGTTAAATAGATAGTTAAATAACTTACTCTTATATTATAAATTTTTATATTTATTTTAAAACGATTTAGCTAAAAAAGAATAATTTAAGAAACACAGTATAATTTAGCACCCGGTAGTCTCCTGTGTATAACCTGTACTATTTTAAAACAAACAAAACCTTAATTGAATAAAGCAAACGTAATGAAAATTAAAAATTCCTGGCGGCTTATAGCCGGAAGCATCTTTGCTATTCTGATTGTTGGCTTGTTTACTTTCAGCAAGCTGTTAGTAAAGCCCAAGATCTTAATATTTAGTAAAACGGCTGGCTATCATCATGCCTCTATTGCCAAAGGCCAACTGGCCCTCCTGAAATTAGCCCGCGAAAATGACATGGACGCGGATACCACTACCGATTCTACGGCTTTTAACGACAATAACTTAAAGCAATATGCCGCCGTGGTATTTTTAAGCACTACCGGCAACGTATTAAATAATTACCAGGAAGCGGCATTCGAACGCTACATTCAGGCGGGTGGGGGTTTTATGGGCATCCACGCGGCCGCTGATACCGAGTACGACTGGGGTTGGTACGGCCGGTTGGTAGGAGCTTACTTTTTAAACCATCCGAAGCAACAAGACGCTGTCATTCAGGTAGTTGATCGCAAGAATAGTGCAACTAAACACCTGCCAAAAAAATGGAAGCGCTGGGACGAGTGGTACAGTTATAAAAAAATCAGCCCGGATATTAAAATTTTAATGAACCTGGACGAAAGCACTTACGAAGGCGGCAAAAACGGCAAAAATCACCCGATTGCCTGGTACCACGATTACGATGGCGGCCGTGCTTTTTATACCGGTTTAGGCCACACCGACGAATCGTACGATGATCCGCAATACCTAAAACACGTATTAGGCGGCCTAAAATACGCGGTTGGTAAAAATGCACCTTTAGACTACGCCAAAGCTAAAACCCAAAACGTACCCGAAGACGATCGTTTTGTAAAGGTATTACTGGACCAAGGCAACTTTAATGAGCCAACCGAAATGGCCGTTTTGCCAAACCTGGATATTTTAGTGGCCCAGCGTCGCGGAGAATTAATGCTTTACAGCCAGAAAGAGCAAAAAGTAAAACAAGTAGGTGCTTTAAATGTATATTTTCGGACAAATACCAAAGGCGTTAATGCCGAAGAAGGTATCCTGGGGCTTGCTGCGGACCCGGATTTTAAAAATAATAACTACATCTACCTGTATTATAGCCCAGCCGATACTTCGGTGAACCGGTTGTCGCGGTTTACCTTTAAAGGCGACTCGCTGGATCGCAAATCGGAGAAAAGAATATTGCAGTTATACTCGCAACGCGAAATCTGCTGCCATACCGGTGGTTCCATTGCCTTTGGTCCGGATAAGCTATTGTATCTTTCTACCGGCGATAACTCTACCCCTTTTAATGAACCAAATGTGCGTTACGTAAGCTCCGGTTTTGCCCCTTTAAACGATATTCCCGGACATTTACAGTACGATGTGCGTCGTTCATCAGGTAATACCAACGATTTACGTGGTAAAATTTTACGTATTCGTGTGAAGCCGGATGGTTCTTACGAAATTCCGGAAGGAAACTTATTCCCGAAAGGCACCGCGAAAACCCGTCCGGAAATTTATACCATGGGTCACCGAAACCCTTACCGTATTACCGTGGACCAGAAAAACAGCATTCTGTACTGGGGCGAAGTTGGTCCGGATGCCCGCGAAGACAGCATGGCTACCCGTGGCCCGCGTGGTTACGACGAAGTGAACCAAGCTAAAAAGGCTGGTTTCTTTGGCTGGCCTTTGTTTATTGGTAACAACTACCCGTACCGGGCTTTTGATTACGCAACTGGTAAAAGTGGCGAAGCTTTTAACCCGGCTAAACCAATCAACAACTCCCGCAATAACACCGGTTTAACCGAACTGCCGCCAGCAGTACCTGCATTTATCTGGTATCCTTACGCTGAGTCGCCGGAATTCCCGCAAGTAGGTACCGGTGGCCGGAACGCGATGGCTGGCCCAGTTTACTACACCGATCTATACCCGAAAGAAACCCGTTATCCGGATTATTACAATGGTAAATTGTTTATTTACGAGTGGATTCGGGACTGGATAAAAGTGGTAACCTTAGACAAGGATCATAATTATGACAAAATGGAGCCGTTCATGCAAAATGCGAAACTAGCGGCCGCCATTGATATGGAAGTAGGTCCGGATGGCCGTTTGTACATTCTGGAATACGGTAAAGGCTGGTTCGCGAAAAACCCGGATGCTGGTATTTCCCGTGTGGATTATCTGGCAGGAAACCGTCCGCCAAAAGTTTCTACCATAGACATTGACAACCTGAACGGAAACTTACCATTTACCTTTACGGCCAGCGTAAAAGCGAACGACCCGGAAAAAGATAACTTAACGTACGTGTGGAGCATCGGTGACATTAAAAAAGAAACCAAAGAACCACAATTAAAATACACCCTGGATAAAGCCGGCGACTACAAAGTACAGGTACAAGTGCTGGATGATAAAAAAGCAGCGAGCAGCAGCAATGTGGTAACCGTTTATGCCGGTAATGAACAGCCGGTGGTAAATATAGCCATTCAGGGAAATAAATCTTTTTACTTTCCGAATAAACCCGTTAACTACCAGGTTAAGGTAATCGATGAAGGCGCCAAAGTAGATTCTAAGAACTTGTTTGTTTCTACCGACTACATCCAGGGTCGCGATATGGCCGCCGCTTCAACTGGTCACCAGGTTATTTCGGAAGCTATTTTGGGTAAAAACCTAATGATGAACTCCGATTGTAAAGCTTGCCATAGTATTACCGAAAAATCTATTGGCCCAGCCTTTACCGATGTAGCGAAGCGTTACCAGAAGGATACCCGGGCCCACGATTACCTGATCAGTAAAATTATCAAAGGTGGCGGCGGTGTTTGGGGCGAAAACGTAATGCCGGCTCACTTAACCATGAAAGAAGGCGATGTTCGGCAAATTGTTACCTTTATTTTATCGCTGGCTAATGCCGACAGTAACAAACCAAGCTTACCGGCAGTTGGTAAAATTATTCCCAGTATAAACGAAGAGAAAAAGCAAAATAACGTATTCCGGTTAATGGCTACGTACACCGATGCGGGTGGATCCGGTATTCAGCCGCTTTCCGGTTCGCAGGCTATTTACTTGCGCAATACGACCATGGATGTAACTGACTTCCGCGAAGTAAAAGGCTTTGCACCAAAAGATTCAGCGGGTGCCCATTACTTAACTTTACCTACTACCGAAGGCTACATAAAAGGTGAGCAACTGGATTTAACCGGTATTAGCCGCATTGAATTAGCTGGCTTTGGCAGCGGACGCCCTGGCAAATACCAAGTAGAGTTACGCAGTGGCCAAGCCAACGGCAATGTAATTGGGCAAACAACTGTTGATTTTGCCGATAGCCGGCAGAAAGTAACAACCAGTGTGCCAGTGCCTAAAAATGCAACCAACGGCCAATTACAAGATGTATATTTGGTAGTTAAACCCGTTCAGCCAGGTGGCCGCGCTTACCTGAAAACTATTAGCTTTATACCAGAATAAGGTTTTTTAAATTTTGATAAAACAAACCAGTTTTAAGTACTCGCCAAAGTTGGTTTGTTTTATCAAAATTTAAAAAAGTAATAATTACATTTTAGTTCTACGTTACTAAGAAAATAGCTAATTCATATATTTAATAAATGAAGAACTTAAAAACGCTTTTAGTATTCGTGCTTACGTGTGCAATTTTAACAAGTTCATGTGAAAGTAATTCCAAAAACATTAGAGAGCCAGAAGTTAAACTGACTCAACAAAGTCTTTGGAATAATAGACTAAAGAGTACTTTCGTTAATAAATACGCTAAATCAAATTACGATAAATATGTATTAGAAGAATTAGTAAAAGAAAATGAATACGAAAGAAGTGAGAAAGAACTAGAACAATATCTAAACTCAAAAACTTTTGATAATTATAGATACCTTAAGAGTACAAATTATGTAGTGATAGTAGATGATATTGCTGGAAAGTCCAAGTCTCAAATAGAAGAAATTTTTGGTGAGCCTAATAAGAAAGAAAAAGTAAATCCATCTAATGCAAATTGTCCTTGCGATAAATATACGTATTTAAGCAACCGAATTGAAATAGTCTTTATTAACAAAAAGGCTGATTGGATTACCATAAATAATCCAGCATTTACTAGAGTTGCTAATGAGTCGGCTTATGTTTCTGTAAATAGATTTGATGATTATACATACGTAAAAGTAAATACTAAATAATTTGTAGCTAAAACTTTTAAATTTTTAGATATGTATTTTTACGATGAAAGTAGCATTTTAAATCTATTGACAATTACAATAATACTTTTTTAAACAAATTATCTTAATTTTATGATGAGTCGTTATCTAAATGATTCATCAACAAAAGAAGCCTGTTCATTAATGTGAACAGGCTTCTGTTTTTATGCAGGTTGCTGAATAAACTAATCCAATCCCAGAACCTTGCGGTTATACGCTTCGTCGGAACCAGTGCCGGCAAAATCATCAAATGCGCGCTCCGTGCGGCGAATGATGTGTTGCTGAATAAACGGTGCGCCTTCGGCCGCGCCATCTTCGGGGTGTTTAATGGCACACTCCCACTCCAGTACGGCCCAGCCTTCGTAGTTGTACTGCGCTAATTTGCTAAAAATGCCCATAAAATCTACCTGTCCATCGCCCAGAGAACGGAAACGGCCCGGACGATCGATCCAATCCTGGTAGCCACCGTACACGCCGGAACGGCCCGTTGGGTTAAACTCCGCATCTTTTACGTGGAACATTTTAATATGCTCATGGTAAATATCAATGTACTGCAGATAGTCTAATTGCTGGAGCACAAAGTGGCTTGGGTCGTAGAGTAAGTTTACCCGTTTATGGTTACCAGTAGCCGCTAAGAACCGTTCAAAAGTTACGCCATCGTGCAAGTCTTCGCCCGGGTGAATTTCGTAGCATACATCTACGCCTACTTCGTCGAAGGCATTTAAGATAGGCATCCAACGATCCGCTAATTCTTTAAAACCCGTTTCTACTAAACCTGCCGGGCGTTGCGGCCAAGGATAAACGGTATGCCACAACAACGCTCCCGAAAAAGTAGCGTGCGCATTTAAACCTAAATTCTGGCTAGCTTTAGCGGCGTATTTTAATTGTTGTACGGCCCACTCGGTACGGGTTTTGGGGTTGTTACGGTATTCGGCCGGAGCAAAGCCATCAAACATGGCGTTGTATGCGGGGTGAACGGCTACTAATTGCCCTTGCAAGTGCGTCGATAATTCCGTTATTTCTACGCCGGCGGCCTGGGCTACGCCTTTAAAATCATCGGCGTACGTTTTGCTTTCGGCTAATTGTTTTAAATCTACAATGCTGCCGGCCCAGGTAGGAATTTGTACGCCTTTATAGCCTAAACCGGCGGCCCATTTACAAATACTCTCAAAAGAATTAAAAGGGGCTTCGTCGCCCAAGAACTGCGCTAAAAATATTCCGGGTCCTTTCATATATCGTTGTTAGTTGTTCGTTATTCGTTGCTCGAAAAATTAAAAATTTTAAATAAAAGTTAAATTAGTTCTTTGTGGAACAGCTTGTTTAAAGTTTCTGGTAGCTAAAGCTGGCTGTACTAGTACCGAAATTAACCAGTAATTAGTTTTTTACTGAACGACAGATTAAATAAAGCATACTAATAGTATTTCTTCTGTGGACAGTGGGCTATCAACCATAGCCTAAATCACAAACTTTGTCCATTTCTGGTCGGAATGGGCGGAAGCCAAACAGGTATCAATAAAGGCTAAACCACGGATGCCTTCCGCAATGCCGGGGAAATCGGTGTAAATCGGATTGGGTTCTTCGCCGTTCATGCGGGCCCGCAGCGTAATGGCAAAATTGCGGTATAAATTGGCGAATGCTTCCAGAAACGCTTCGGGGTGACCGGCGGGTACCCGGATGTGGGCTTTGGTAGCTTCGGATTGCTGCCCTACGCCCGGCCGTAACCGACGGGCGCCTTCTTCGTTGGTTTTGTAGATAAGCGTATTGGGATCCATTTGCCACCACTGCAAACCGCCGAACTCCCCGTAAACCCGGATGTTTAAATCGTTTTCTTCGCCGTTGGCTATCTGGCTGGCGTGTAATACGCCTTTGGCGCCGTTGTCGAAACGTAACAATACATTGCCATCATCTTCCAGTTTGCGGCCTTCCACAAAAGTAGTTAAGTCGGCGCAAAGTTCGGTTATTTTTAAACCCGTAATGTATTCGGCTAAGTTTTCGGCGTGGGTACCAATATCGCCCATGCAACCGGCCGCGCCAGAACGGGCCGGATCGGTGCGCCAGTCGGCTTGCTTGTTACCGGTAGCTTCGAGTAACTGGGCCAGCCAGCCCTGCGGGTACTCTACAATTACCTTCCGGATTTTCCCTAGCTTACCGCTTTGCACCATCGCTCGGGCTTCTTTTACCATGGGGTAGCCGGTATAATTGTGGGTGAGGCAAAACAACAAACCGGTTTGATCAATAACTTTTTTTAAATCTAAAGCTTCTTGCAAGTTTAAAGTAACCGGCTTGTCGCACACCACGTGAAAACCGTTTTCCAGCGCCATTTTTGCCGGCGGAAAGTGCACGTGGTTGGGCGTTACAATCGAAACAAAATCCATGCGTTCGCCTTCGGGCAGTTCCTTTTCTTTCCGGATCATTTCCTCGAAATTGGCGTATACCCGGTCCGGCGGTAAACGTAAAGCTTCGCCGGAAGCTTTTGATTTTTCGGCGTTGCTACTGAAGGCCCCGCAAACAAATTCAATTTCCCCATCCAAAGCAGCAGCCATGCGGTGTACCGCCCCAATAAAGGCATCTTTGCCTCCACCAATCATGCCCATTCTAAGTTTTCGGTTCATCATTTACAATAAGCTTTTATCTTGTTTTTGTGATTTAGTTAAATTTTAAGTACCCGTGGCTCGTAACCCGAATCCTTTATTCGTAGCCTCGAAAATACGGCACTTTGCTTCTAAAACTACTAGAAAGTTAAAAAATTATACGCCCAGTACTTTCAAAAAATTACAAGTATTCCGTTTTTTTAAATTTTTAATAATTTAACGGTCCGGTACAGCAAGTTAGCAACTACCAGCCTTTTACCGGGCTTCTCCCCATATTGTATAATTAACATTAATAACCTATTAATGTAACACTAAATGCAAAATTTTACCCGTTACCTTAAACAAAATGTAAAAAAGCTAAGATAACGCCAAGGCAACTTGAAATATTTTAAATTAATACCCTAATTTAGGTTCTTAAAACCTTATCCTTAATCGAAATTATTCGCAAATACACCATTCTTATGAACCGTAGAAATTTCTTTCAAAAAGGCTTAGCTGCCAGTGCTGCCGTGGCCTTAGGTTCGGCTGCGCTTAGTCCGGAACTACAGGCTGCCTCCTTAGCAGTTGCTCCCAAACGGAAGTTTAAGCTAAACTACGCCCCCCACTTTGGGATGTTTAAAAACAGCGCCGGCGACGATGTGGTAGATCAGCTTAAGTTTATGGCCGACAATGGTTTTATGGCTCTGGAAGATAATGGCATGATGGGCCGCCCGCCCGCCGAACAAACTAAAATTGGCGAAACCCTGGCCAAATTAGGTATGACCATGGGTGTATTTGTAGTGGATAAAGGCGGCAATGGGCAAAACACCTTAGCGGCCGGCAAAAAAGAATACATTGATATTTTTCTGAATGGCTGCAAAAAAGCCGTAGAAACCGCTAAGCGCGTAAATGCTAAATGGATGACCGTAGTACCCGGCGATTTTCACCGCGATATACCCATTGGCATCCAAACTGGCAACGTAATTGAAGCCTTGCAACGCGGAGCGGAAATTCTGGAACCGAATAATATGGTAATGGTACTGGAACCACTCAGCGATTCGCCAAATTTATTTCTGCGCTATTCCGATCAAACCTACATGATTTGCAAAGGTGTAAAAAGCCCGGCCTGCAAAATCCTGTACGACATTTACCACATGCAGAAAAACGAAGGTCGCCTGATTTACAACATGGATCAATGCTGGGACGAAATTGCTTACATCCAAATTGGTGATGAACCGGGCCGGAAAGAACCCACTACCGGTGAAATAAACTATAAAAAAGTATTTGAACACATTTACAAAAAAGGCTACAAAGGCGTTATGGGCATGGAACACGGCAATGCTGCTCCCGGTAAAGAAGGCGAAAAAGCTGTGATTAACGCCTACGTAGCTTCGGATGATTTTAGTGTGGCCTAGTTTTTTAAATTTTTAAAATTTTGGTAATGAGTAAGAAAGGTAAATTTGCCGAGCAACAATCCGGGCAGTTCAGAAAAAGGCTTTCGCTGCGAAGCACCCAAAGCCGCTTATTAGTTGGCGGCTTATTGTGCGTGAGTGCCGCGTTTAGCACCAATATCTACAAAATCCGTCCCGCCGATGATGATCTAACCAAAGGCTTTGAAGTAGCCAGCGGCCTGGAAGTAAAAACATTTGCCCAGGAGCCTTCGCTGCGCAACCCTACCAACATGGATATTGACGCCAAAGGCCGGATTTGGGTATGCGAAGGCGTAAATTACCGGCCCAAACTTAATCCTAAAAACAAGGGTCAGGAAGCAGGCGACCGCATTCTGATTCTGGAAGATACTGACGGTGACGGCAAAGCCGATAAAGAAAAAGTATTTTACCAGGGCAACGACGTAAACGCAGCGTTGGGTATTGCGGTACTGGGTAACAAGGTAATTGTATCGGTATCGCCCAACGTATTTGTGTTTACTGATACCGACGGGGACGATAAAGCGGATAAAAAAGATTTACTATTTACCGGTTTAGGCGGCGAGCAACACGACCACGCCGTGCACGCTTTTACCTTTGGCCCCGATGGCAAACTGTATTTTAACTTTGGCAACGAAGGCCAGCAAATTAAAGACAAAAACGGCAAACCGCTGGTAGACCGCGAAGGCAACGAAATTGCCAATAACGGCAAGCCCTACCGCCAAGGCATGGTTTTCCGCTGCGACCTGGATGGCTCTAACATTGAAGTACTGGGCCATAACTTCCGGAACAACTACGAAGTAGCCGTGGATTCCTACGGTACTTTGTGGCAGTCGGATAACGATGACGATGGCAATCGCGGGGTGCGTATTAACTACGTGATGCCTTACGGCAACTACGGCTACCAGGACCAAATTACCGGTGCCAGCTGGCAATCGCCGCGCACCAACCTGGAAGAAGAAATACCTTTACGCCACTGGCATTTAAACGACCCGGGCGTGGTACCTAACTTATTACAAACCGGAGCGGGTTCGCCTACCGGCATGGTGCTGTACGAAGGGAATTTGCTGCCCAGCCAGTTTCAGGGTCAGATGATTCACTCGGATGCCGGCCCGAACGTGGTACGCGCTTATCCGGTGCAAAACGACGGCGCTGGTTATAAAGCCGAAATCGTAAATATTTTAAAAACGAAAGAAGATAAATGGTTCCGGCCTTCGGATGTAGCCATAGCGCCGGATGGTTCTTTGTTGGTAGCCGATTGGTACGACCCGGGCGTAGGCGGTCACCAGGTCGGTGACCTGGCGAAAGGCCGGATTTTCCGGATAGCGCCACCGGGCACCGCCTATACGGTTCCTAAATTAGATTTATCTACTCCGACCAGTGCTGCCGAAGCTTTAAAAAGTCCGAACCTGGCTACCCGTTACTTAGCTTACGAAAAACTACAGGGCTGGGGCAAAAAGTCCGAGAAAGTACTGGCCAAAATGTTTAAATCCGATAGCAATCCCCGGTTCCGGGCCCGGGCTTTCTGGTTATTGAGCAAGCTGGATAAAAAAGGCAAAAAGTACATTGATGCCGCCGTTAACGATGCCGACGCGAACATCCGGATGGCGGGCTTACGCGCCGCGGAAGAGTTAAAGATGAACACCATTCCGATTTTAACCAAACTGGCCCAGGATCCATCGCCACAGGTACGCCGGGAGGTGGCCGTTAATTTACGTTTTAACAAATCGCCGGAAGCCGCCCAAATCTGGACCACGTTGGCGAACCAATACGATGGGCAGGATCGCTGGTACCTGGAAGCTTTGGGTATCGGCGCGGATTTACACTGGGATACATTCTTAGCCGCCTGGCAAAAACAAAGCAACCGCGATTTAAGCAATAAAGCCAATCGCGATATTATCTGGCGGGCCCGCACTCCGGAAGCGCTGAAAATGTTGCCCACCATTATTACCCAAGCTTCCGTTACCGAAAAAGAACGGCCGCGCTATTTCCGGGCTTTCGATTTTTACCCCGAAGATGATGCGAAGCAGCAAATTTTAATTGGTTTGTTAAACGGCAACTCTCCGCAGCAAGCGCAGATTACTTCGCTGGCCTTAAACCACATTGATGCGAAAAAGTACGGCGCCGACCCGCAGGTGCAAAGCGCTTTAAAACGAGCCTTGCAAACCGTAAGAGGTCAGAACCAATTTGTGCAACTGGTAAAACGCTTTGAGGTAAAAGATCAAAATGCCGAATTGGTACAGTTAGCTACCACCCAACCCGAATCTGAGACCGGTATAGAAGCTTCCAGAATTTTGCTGCGCACCGGTCCGGACCAGATTATGAAAGTTTTGAACGGCAAAGACGAACCTGCCCTGGCCCTGATAACCGCGATGGGCCGCTACGAAGATAAAAAAGCCCAGGAGTTACTCGAAGATGTAGCCCTGAACGGAAACCGTAGCGCGGAAGTACGCAAAATGGCTTTAAAGAAAATTGGCCGGGGTGGCTCCGGCGAAGCGCGCTTGCTGGCTATTGTTAAAAATAACAAGTTAAGTCCGGAAATGCAGCAGGCGGCGGGCAGCGTTTTACTAAATTCCTGGCGGGAAAACATCCGAACCGAAGCAGCTCAATATTTAAAAACTCCGTCCCGGGAAGGGAAGCCGCTTCCTCCGATTGATCAATTAGCTACTTTAACCGGCGATCCGGTAAATGGCAAAGCCGTATTTTCACAATCGTGCGTAGCTTGCCATAAAGTTAATAGTGAAGGAATAGCCTTTGGTCCGGAACTTTCCGAAATTGGCAATAAACTGCCCAAAGAAGCTTTGTACAAATCTATTCTGCACCCCGATGCCGGTATTAGTTTTGGCTACGAAGGTTACCAATTGAAATTAAAAGATGGCAGCCAGGTGGTAGGTATAATTGCCAGCCAAACCGAAGATAAGCTAGATTTGCGCCAGCCGGGTGGTACCGTTACCAGTTACGCCCTAGCCGATGTAACGACTAAAAAGCAAATGGAAACTTCTTTAATGCCTTCTAACCTGCAACAAGCCATGACCGAAAAAGAACTGGTGAACCTGGTAGAATATTTAACCTCGCTCAAAAAAGCGGCGGCTTCTAATTAAATAAAGATAAACTTCCGCTAAAAGCCTTCTGCCCAACAGAAGGCTTTTTTATTTTAAAGCAAGCCTTATTGTAAAAACGTATAACCCAGGCTTTTTTACTTTACTTCAAAAACCAATGTTAGCAAGCAGCAACTGGATTTGTTCTGAAGTGTCCAAATTGTTTTTACAACCACATCATTAGGAAAATGACAGAAGTATTTATAAAAGCTTGTATAACTAAAAAATAGCTTATATATTAACTAAGGTTCTGGTATGCTGTTTTTAAACTTTATATTTTCTAAAGAAATTTATTTTTTACGGCGCTATTTAACTGTTCGCTTTAATTTTTACCCAGGTTCCTGTTATTTTTTAAATTTTTCTGCGCTTAGCAACTGTTCGCACCTTTATTTGGCCAGAATTTCCGGTTCATGATCAGTCAAGTGTAAAGCTTAAACCATCCAGGATAAAACTACAGGTTTTCTATCCCCAAAAGCTTGGCCTTATTCAAATGGGTTCAGGTTTTTGGTTACTTAAACAAATTTTTATTGGCCATTACTACTGGCACCAATAAATTTTAAAAAATGGCTGCAGCGCTTAACCCGACAGTTTGATTTTACTCCTCTGTTTTAATTAGTTCATTACCTGTTTTGTTGCTCAAAATAGTATTTATAAACAGTGCCAATTATGGAGTTTCTGTATCAGCTAAGTTTATTTTTGCTGCTTCTTTCGGGTGCTTGTAAACCGGTGGGTACTTCCGCGACTACTGTTCCTGTGCCTATGAAAAATTCTTCGGGTTACCGCCAATTAGCCGAAAGCCGACTCGGCGGCAAAGTTCAGTACGCCTTTAACGAGACACATACCCTGGTTTTGGGTTTTAGTAGCGAGCCCATGGCGGCACCAGGCATTACCCACTTGCTCCGCTTTTTAGTAATTGCGTTAAAAGACAACCGCCTGCTATACGAAGATCAAATAGCCAATGCCCAGGTAGAGTGGTATAACAATGCCCAGCTTAAAATACGAACCTCTCCAGGAATTTTACAAAATCAACTTAACCAACCAAAGAACTATTATTTGTACGATCTTGAAACACAGCAAAAATTAGTGCCCGGTGCTCAAAAGCTTTAAGAAGTGCCGAATACCTGTTACTGGAGTTAAACTAGTGAACTTACTTTTATAACTGTTTTACTATGAAAAATTTACTTTTATTATTTTCTGCTTTGGGTCTGGTTGTTTTTAGTTGGTTTTTACTAAAAAGCAAACCTGGGCAATCGGACCAGCTTACCTCGCCCGGTAATTTAACTGCCATAGGAAAAAACCAAACTTCCGGCAAACCAAACAGGTATCGTTTAATTACAGAAAATGAAGCAACCCCTCAGCCTTCGTTCGCCAAAATTTCCAGCTCCTCGGTACCGGTGGAGCAAGTTGTTTTAACATCTGACGAAGAAACGTTGGTAAAGCACAAAACAGAATACACTCCTGCCGAAATAAAATTATTAGAAAAAATCCGCAAACGGGAGCGCCGGAAAAAAGGATATGTAAAATCGGATAAACCAGATAAATACGCCGAGTACCAAAGAATGATTCGCACCCGGGAAGGCGAGAAAGCCCCGGCTTATAAGTTAAACTATAAGCTAACCGAACTATACACGGCTCAACAGCAAGTAAGTGCAACCGCAAAGGTTAATGCTACTGCTATGAACATCTCCTGGTCGGAGCGTGGCCCCGCCAACGTACCCGGACGCACCCGCGGCCTGCTCACCCACCCGGACAATCCCGAACGAATCTGGTACGCGGGCTCAGCCGGCGGCGGCATCTGGAAAACCACCGATGCCGGAGGTAACTGGAAAAACAAAACACCGGATTTGCCCAACTTAGCTACTACTACCCTGGCCATGGCACGATCCAACCCCAACATTATTTATGCGGGCACCGGCGAAGGTGGCTTTTTTAATGCCGATGCTGTAAACGGCGATGGTATTTTTAAATCTACGGATGGGGGGGAAACCTGGAAACAATTAAATGCTACCGCCGGCAAGCAAGAATTTAAAAATATTAACCGCCTGATCGTGGACCCGGATAATGCGAATGTTTTACTGGCTTGCACCAGTGTTGGCAGTTATAACCTGGTAAATGTTGGCGCCCCTACCTCCTGGATTATGCGGTCCATGGATGGGGGCAGCTCCTGGTCTGCGGTTTTAGCATTAGCCGCTCCTATTCAGCAATTGGTGGCCAACCCCAATAATTTTAAAATTCAATATGGCTCCGTGAATGGCACTGGTGTTATTAAATCTACGGACGCGGGTAAAACCTGGTTTCTGGCTAATAAAGGCATGTATCCGGCTGGCCGGGTAGAAATAGCCGTTGCTCCCACCGATCCTTCCTGGCTTTATGCTGCGGCCGAAGGAACGTTAAGCCAAAGTGGTTCGGATTTATATTTGTCGAGGGATGGCGGCGCTAACTGGCAACTCGTATTGGAAGAGGCAAACAAAGCAAATGTAAACTGGCTCCGGGGCCAAGGTTGGTACGATAATACGTTACGGGTACATCCATATAATAAAAATATAGTGTACCTGGGTGGTGTACAACTCTGGAAAATGACGATAACCAATGGTACTGGTAAAACGCCTGACCCTATTATCACCAGCGTAGAAGAAATAAATACCCAGCCGTTCCTGGACTTTGTTAACTTAGGTGGCCAAGCTTTTGGCGGTAAATTAGTGCTAGGAACAGTGCCCGCTGCCGATTTTGTAAGTGTGGAGCTACGATTTGGCCCCGGCAAAGCTCAGAAAGCGCACCGCTTTACCGTAGATGGCCGAGGAGCCGGGGTACCGGCCGCCGATTTTAAATACCGCGATTACGTAGAAGTTCCTTTTGAAGTCTGGGATATAACTAATAAAAAACAACTAATGGTTTCGTTCCGGGACCAGCAGGAAGACGGCAAATTTAATTTATTAGAAAATAAAGGTACTGTAGAGCGCCGCGAATATATTTTTATTCACACAACGCCTTACGCCGAAAAATCAAACAAAAACATTGCGCAGAATGGCGGACACCAGTATAACAATATGTATTTGCTCTGGCCTATTTTACGCGACGGTGCCACCTGGAACCCTAATAAATTACCGGAATCTAAACTGGTTATTAACAATGCGCAGTTAACTACCCGGCTCCGGATTACTCAAAACATCAGCGACTCTTACAACGAATTTGGTGGCAAAAACGCCTATGTGCACCCGGACCATCATAATCTGGTTTTTATAAATACCGATACAGCGGGCAAAATTTTTAAAATTTTAGACGCTAACGACGGTGGAGTGTACGTATCTAAACCCGATACGGACCCAGGATATGCGCAAAATTCCTGGATTTTTGCGGGCGATGGCTACAATACCACCCAGTTTTACGGGGTAGATAAAAAACCCAAAGCCGACGAATATATTGGGGGCACCCAGGATAATGGTACCTGGCGTTCGCCCAGTTTAAAGCAAGCTTCGGCCAACTCTAACTACGTAGCCCAACTCGGCGGCGATGGTTTTGAAGTATCCTGGAATTATTTTAATCCAAACAAAATTCTTGGTTCTATTTACAATAACCGCTTCTACCGGTCGGTAAATGGCGGTGCTACTTGGTCCGCGGCTAGTGGTGGACTTACCGATGTTGACGACCGGGGTCCTTTTATTACCCAAGTGGCTACGAACCCGTCTAATCCGGATGTACTGTACACTATTGGCGCTTCTGGCGTATGGGTGTCGGATAATTTTGGAGCTAACTGGAAACTCACGCCAATCTCGGAATTATGGGATTATAACGGTTTGGCCGGTGATGTAAAAGTATCAGAAAACAACCCGCAATATATTTGGGCCGGCCACTCCATTGGCAGCGCGGGCCGCGTGCATGTATCCACCAACGGAGGCAAAAGCTTTAAAGCCACCAGCAATTATCCCGATGCGGTTTTAGGCCGCTTAACCGGATTGGCTACCCACCCCACCGAAGACTCTACCGCCTTTGCCTTGTTTTCTATTGCGGGCTCTCCAAAAATTTTAAAAACGAGCAACTTAGGTAAGACCTGGAATGATATCTCCGGTTTTAGCAAAAACAATAAAAGCAGCAATGGCTTTCCGGACGTAGCCGTTTACAGCCTTTTGGTAATGCCGCATAATCCCAACATTATTTGGGCAGGTACCGAAATTGGATTAGTAACTTCCACGAATGGGGGTAAAAACTGGGCTTTAGCTAAAAACGGATTGCCTAATGTTTCTATTTGGGAATTAAAAATTGTTGACGACCAGGTAGTAGTAGCTACCCACGGTCGCGGAATTTGGTCGGCCACTATTCCGGAGGTAGAGCAAACAGTAGTGTTTGTGCCTTATTTAAATGCTTTACGAGTGGCAGTAAATGGTAAATTGGTAGTAGATGCTTCTTTAAGAAATCGCTACGATTCTACGGTTGTTTACATCAACGATAAACGATTTAAAAAATTAGGTAAAACCGCTGTATTGGATACAGTTTTTCAGTTTACCTATAACCAGGCCGGCCCTACCGAAGTGTACTTCACCTCGTTCCTGAACGGTAAAAGATTAGTATCTACAGCTAAATCCATTGATTTCTTTAATATTCCTCCCGCTTACGTTTATACCAATAACTTCAATAAAGCTTCTACTGACTTTTTTGGTCCGGGTTTCTCTGTTCGCCAAGAACCAGGCTTTTCCAATGCAGCTATCCATTCTAAACATCCTTATACGGTAAGTACTGATTCTACGTACCAGCTAAAAACGCCCATTATTGTGGCCGATAAAAATGCTACTTTTCAATACAAAGATGTAGCCCTTGTGGAACCCGGCGATCCTGGGGCTCCTTATGGCAGCTCGGGCTTTTTTGATTTTGTAATTGTGGAAGGCACCAAAGACGGCATTACCTGGAAAAGGTTGGAAGATGGCTATAACGCTGATTACAACGCTAAATGGCGCGAGGCTTTCGATAATGAAGCAGCCGGCAGCAGCGATTTATACGTGAATCACTCGGTTAATATTCTCAATGCTTTTGCGCCCGGCGACACCGTTTTCTTTCGTTTTAGATTACATTCTGATGGCTTTTTAACCAGTTGGGGCTGGGCTATAGACGATATAGCCATTCAGAAAGGCTACCAGGCTGTTTCTAATCTTACTTTAGTAAACGCCGAAACTGGTCAGGATATTAACGAAGTGAAAGATGGCAGCACTATTGATTTAGATAAAGTTGGCCGTAAACTGAACATCCGGGCCAATACCTCGCCGATGTCGGTGGGTAGTGTGGTCTTTCAATTAAATAAGAATAAAACCACGGAGAACTATTTGCCTTACGCTTTAGCCGGCGACGACCGCCGAAAGTTAACGTACAGATCCTGGACACCTCCGGTGGGCAAGCACACGCTTACTGTTACGCCTTATTCCGGTATTAATGCCACCGGAGTAGCCGGTATGGCGCAAAAAGTTACTTTTACAGTAGTAGGCGGCAGTTCTTCAGATACCGCTGCTATTAATGTATTCGCTTATCCGAACCCAGGAAATGGTAAGTTTACCGTGGCTATTAAAGCCCAGGATGTCTCAGATGTTACGGTACAAATCTTTAATTTTAAAGGCAGTCAGATCTACCAGCAAAAAGCGGCTATAGTTACCGGCTCTGGCGAATTAAAGGTGGATTTATCTACTTTACCAGATGGCATGTATTACCTGAAAGCCGTTTCGGAAGGGCAAAGTTTTAAACCGCTGCAGATTATCAAGAAACAATAAAAATATTTTAACTACTTAAAAAGAGGAGCTCATAATTTGTATGGGCTCCTCTTTTTGTTTTTACCTCACAGTTATCTGATTTTTTAAATTTCTTCTTTGAACGAGTAAATAAGCCAAACAAAATTACTTAACTCGGCTCCTAGACTAACTAAAATTTAAAAATGATTAATATTTTAATCTAATTACTTAAATAACTGGTAAACAATAAACGAGCAAACATAAGCCAAACCACTCATGTAAATAAGCTGCATAACCGGCCACTGCCACGATTTGGTTTCGCGGTACACTACGGCCAGTGTGCTCATGCACTGCATGGCAAACACGTAAAAAATAAGCAAGGAAAAAGCGCGGGCCGGGGTAAAGAATACTTGTCCGGCATCGTCTTTCTCGGCCAGTAGCTTTTCTTTAATGGTTTTAATATTTTCAGAATCGCCAACGCTGTAAATCGTAGACATGGTTCCCACAAACACTTCGCGGGCCGCAAAAGAAGTGAGCAAAGCAATGCCAATTTTCCAATCAAAGCCTAAAGGCCGGATCACCGGTTCAATGGCGTGGCCAAATACGCCGGCGTACGACGATTCCAATTTTTCGGAAGATAGGCGGATTTCGGTTTCTTCGGGCGACCAGTTATATTGTTTCGCCTGTTGCTGTATCGTTTGCTCCGCCTCGGCCATGCGTTCGCCGGGACCGTAAGAAGCCATTACCCACAAAATAATAGATATAGCAATAATTACTTTACCGGCTTCAAATACAAAGGCTTTAACTTTTTCGATAATGGTAAGGCCAACGTTTTTCCAGCGGGGCATTTTATACACCGGAAACTCCATAATAAAGTAACTGCGCTCTCGGGTTTTTAAAATTATTTTCATCACCCACGCCGAAAGTACCGCCGCAATAAAGCCCAGTAAATAGAGCCCCATCAGCACCATGCCTTGCAAATTTAAAAATCCGAGGTAATACTTTTCGGGTACTACCAAAGCAATTAAAACCGTGTATACCGGTATCCGGGCCGAGCAGCTCATGAGCGGCGTCACGAATATGGTAATCATCCGATCTTTCCAGTTATCGATGTTGCGGGCCGCCATTACCGCGGGCACGGCACAGGCTACTCCCGAAATAAGCGGCACAATGCTTTTCCCGTTCAGGCCAAATTTGCGCATAATTTTATCCATCATAAAAGTAACGCGCGCCATGTAGCCGGTTTCTTCCAGAATAGCAATAAAGGCAAACAGAATAGCAATCTGCGGAATAAAAATAAGAATGCCGCCCAATCCGGCAATTACGCCTTCGGTAAGCAAACTAATCAAAGGACCATCAAAATGGCTTTGAATAAAAGCATTAACCGCCGTAACGCCTTCGTCAATTAAATCCATGGGGTAAGTGGCCCAGGCAAAAATAGCCTGGAACATCATAAACAACACGGTAAAAAAAATCAGGTAACCCCAAACTTTATGCGTTAAAATCTGGTCTAAACGGTTGCTGAATTTTTCGTTATTGTCGGGTTTTTCTACGCGTACCGAGTCGAGCAGTAACTCGTTAATTTGTGTATAGCGCCCGATGGTTTCGTTCGCTTGTAAGGTATTAGAATTAAACTCGTACTGCTGCAATAACTCAGCAATGTAGGTTTTATCGGTTTCCGATAAAAAAGTCAGATTTTTAAATTGGTGCAGGTAATGCCAGGCCAGGTAATCGTTCTGCAGATTAAAGTGCTGGCGGATTTGGTGAACTAAGCCTTCTAATTTTTCCGGAATTTTAAAAAATGTACGGTCGGGAGCCGGGAGCTGCTGCGAAATTAAAATTTTTAAAGCTGCCATACCGCTGCCATTGCGGGCATTTACCGGTACAATTGGCACGCCTAAATCTTGCTGCAATTGTTCTACATTTATTTTCACCCCTTCTTTGGTGGCCACGTCCATCATGTTTAACGCCAGCACCGCCGGTATTTGCAGATCCACGAGCTGGGTAAATAAGAGCAGGTTACGTTTTAAATTAGAGGCATCGGCAGTGATAATTACCAGATCCGGGTATAATTCGGATTGTTGGTTGTACAACAAATCAATAATTACTTTTTCGTCTAGCGATTTCGGATACAGGCTGTACGTGCCCGGCAAATCAATAATCCGGACTTTCTGCTGCGCGGATAGTTGACAGATGCCGGTTTTTTTATCCACGGTAACGCCCGGAAAATTGCCTACTTTCTGGTTTAAACCGGTTAGCTGGTTAAATAAAGATGATTTTCCGGAATTAGGGTTTCCGATTAACGCAATTTGGGCAATCGGCTTTTGGACGGAGGTATTTACTGCTACTTTTTCTCCCGGATAGATCAATTCGGCCATAGACGAAACTATTTTAGCTTGATGGTGGCTGCTTCGTCTAAACGTAAAGAAAGGGTATAATCGTTTACAATGATGGTAATAGGATCACCGAGCGGAGCTTTGCTGTTTAGTTTTACCGGCGTACCGGGTATGCAACCCATTTCGAGAAGCTTCAAGGACATTTCCGGATCGCTGAGGCAGCAAATAGTACCGCTTTCCCCAATTTTTAAATCCCGGACACTTTTTTCGCTTTTCTGCACCTATTCTCCTTATTTAGACTTATTATAAACAGTTGCAAGATACATTGTGTTCCGGGTTATTCCAAAATATGTTGGCAGATCAGGTGGGTTTGTTTTAATTTATTTTAAATCAACCGCATAGATTGATAGGTAACCTATATTTAAGATCTTTTTTCCTGTTCGCTACCCGTTGCAAATATATTTTTAACGTAACTGCCGGCCCGGTTCATAAACTCGGCATTTTCCTCCAGCGATTTTAAATTATAATCCGGCTCCCCTTCTAATTGCTCCGGGTACAAAATAATGTAACTAATTTGGGCAAAATATTTTGTTAAATAATGCGGCAGTTTTTCTACTTCGGGGTTATAAGACAAGTGTCCTTTGCGAGACGAAATAATGATAAATAAATCATCGAGCCGTACTTCGCGGCTAAAAATTAAAAATTCTTCCCACTTATCAAAAATTTCAAAATCTATCGTGAGCGGCGATTTACTTTCTTCGTTTAGTTGCCGTAGTTTTTTTAAAGTTTTAGTTTCGGCGTAGATCAGCAGCGGCAAACCCGTGCCTCTGGCAATAGTTTGCAACCGGTTAAACCAATGCGGAAATCCTTGTTCGTATTCCGCTTTCGGGGGTACCGCTACCAAAATGCGCTTCAGGGTATTAATCGGTTGGGCCGCTTTGTAAATTAATACGTTTATGGGCGTACGCTCCAGTATTTTCTCGGCCACCGGCCCTAAAAAGCGTTTGCTGGTGTGCGCCAGATGATGCAAGCCAATAATCAAATCGGTTATATTATGTTCTTTAACGGTGTAGATAATGCCGTTACTAATGTTTAAGTCAAAGCGGTTAATCGGGATAATGGTATTATCGGTAGCAGCGGCGTGCTTTATTACGTTTTCCATCATTTTTTTGCCAATGGCCTGGTTACTCTCCGAAATACCTTGTTCGTGGTTTACGTGCAAAGCATAAATTGGCATATTACTCTTATGCGGCTTGAGTAGAAAAGCTAAATCGGCCAGGTTATTTACCGTTTCGGGGTAGGCCAGCGATACCAGTATTCGTTCGTCGGGTTCGTCGGTGGCTATATCTTGCTCGGCTTCTTCGAGAGTAGCTAATTGCCTGGAAGCTTTCTCCACCACAAAAGAACTGATGGCGCAGCTTACCAGAATCAGCAAAATAGTACCGTTTAACACGTCTTCGTTTAAAAGCCGAATAGGTTCGCCGCTTTGCGTTTCCCCGATAATAATGTTATAGCCTACCAAAATAATAGCGAGCGTCGCCGCAGCGTGCGAGGTACTTAAGCCAAAAATCATTTTCCCTTCGTCAGCCGAAAGTTTAAAAAACTTCTGCGTCAGCCAGGCGGCCAGGTACTTGGTACTTACAGCTACGGCCACCACTACACCCGCCACTTTTATCGCGCCCCAGCCTTTTACCAGCACGGTAACATCTACCAGCATGCCCACACTGATCAGGAAAAAAGGAATAAACAGGGCATTGCCCACAAAATCGATGCGGTTCATGAGCGGCGACGAATGCGGCACAAAGCGGTTTAATACCAACCCCGAGAAAAAAGCGCCGATAATGGCTTCTACCCCGGCGGCTTCGGCCAGGAAGGAGGCCAGAAAAACAATGGCCAGCACAAAAATATACTGCGACACATTATCGTCGAAACGTTTAAAAAACCAGCGAATGATAAACGGAAAAATAAAAAACACAATGCCCACAAATACCAGCGACGAAATACCTAAGCGAAGCCAGTAAGCCGTCGACACCTCGCCTTTGGTCATGCCGGCAATGGTTGCTAGAATTAATAGCGCCAGAATATCGGTAATCATGGTGCCGCCAATGGTTAAGGTAACAGCCCGGTTGCGGGTAATACCGTAGCGACTGGCAATAGGGTACGAGATTAAGGTGTGCGTCGAAAACATGCTGGCCAGCAGCACCGACGACATTAAACTATAATCCAGAATATAATAACTGGCCAAAGCCCCGAAAACCAGAGGCAGTATAAAAGTAGTCAGGCCAAAAACCAGAATTTTAAATTTATTCTTGCTAAACTCTTTCAGGTCGATTTCCAGGCCCGCCAGAAACATGATGTACAGCAAGCCTACCGTACCAAATAGTAAAATACTAGCGTCCCGGCGCAGTAAATTTAAGCCATGTGGCCCCACAATAACGCCCGCGATTATCAGCCCGATAATGTGCGGCACTTTTATTTTGTTAAATAAAATGGGGGCAAACAGAATAATAAAAAGTACCAGCGAAAAGATAATTACCGGATTACGTAATGGTAATTCAAAGTTGAGCTCACTTAATAAAACCATAGTTTTAATTTAAAAAGGTATCGGACTATCCTTCTCTAATTGTAGGGAATACACAATTCTACAGTCGCCGGAACGGATGATTTGGCGTTGTCCTTCCAGAGAATTTTCATTTTGTGGCGTTAATCGCACTACAATTTCGGTAGCCGGGGTTTGAGAAGAAACCTCGATATTGTCTCGCAATTCCAGAAGATTATCCTGGTAAGTACCTTCGTAGGTTCTGGTTACGGTATTGTCGGTCATGGCTTTGGCCACCACCTGGTTGTTTTGGTAAAAAATATCCCAGGTTTCGGATTTAGTGTCGCCAATGGCCGATCCGGTGCAGGTGGTTTCGACGCATACCATCCGCACATTCCATAAGCCGGTAATGTTAGAGTTAATGGCCGCGGAATCGGTTTGGGTACTATCGATCTGGTGTTGTTTTTTAGCAAGGCTTGCTTCCTTCAGTTGTAAAGCGACTTCCCGGGTAATTAATTCCTGTTCTTTTTGGGCTAGTTCTTTTTCTTTTTTTTGCACCAGTTTTTCCCGCTCCTGAATACCGCAACCCGTTAGAATAAGCGTGAAGATTAATAGAAAATAGCGTTTTTTCATGAGTATTATGCGCATAGATAGGTACCACGGTAAACGGATAAAACCAGCCGTACTAAAAACAGGCTAAAATCATTGGCGGCGGTAAACACCGCCTTAAAGCAGTAGACTCAGGGGCTTTATAGAAAAGCCATATTTAAATAGAGGCCGGTTACTATTAGCTGAATACATACCGGCTTAAATTTTAATTTTGGTTACTCTTACCCAATTTTAAGGAATACAGTTACACGCGATGCCGGAAACAGCTAGAAAAAAGCCTTAAATGAGAGATAGTTCCGGTTAAAAAATTGTTAATAAGATTTAGTAAAGTTTAATATCAAGTTAGGTCAAGAACTTCCAACATCTTGATATTTCTAAAAATTATTACACCTATGCTACTATAAAATCAAAAAAGTACAAATAAATAACTTTTTGCATCGGCCAGAATTCATTTTAATCCGTAAAACAATGGTACACTAACTAAAAAACCAGATGGCTACGAAAAAGAAAGCTTCCGATAAAAAAGATCCGTGCTGGGATGGCTACGAGAAAGAAGGAATGAAAAACAAAAACGGTAAAAAAGTACCGAATTGTGTGAAAAAAGACTAAATATGTTACCCGCAATAAACAAAAAAGAGTTGCCCAGTGGGCAGCTCTTTTTTGTTTGTGTTACTGCTTATAATGTATCAGACCACTACCATATACAAGGCATAACAACTTCTTGAAAGAGAATGCATAGGATAAAGTACGCGTAAATTTTAATTTGTTTCTTTATTAAAATTTAAAAAATTGTTGCCGATAGATTACTACGCTTAGTCAAAACAATTTTTAAAAGAGCTACTACAAAAGGGTTTTTACTCCGTGTAAAACACCCGCTTTACGCGCCCGTTCACGTTGGTTAGCAGTTCGTAAGGGATCGTACCAATTTTTTGCGCCATGGCGGTCAGGTTGCTATTTTCCCCGAATATTTCCACGCTATCGCCGGCCTTTACCTCCAGGCCGGTTACATCCAGCATGCTCATATCCATGCAAATATTACCGATGGTGCTGGCCCGCTGGCCATTAATTACTACCTGGCCCACGCCATTTCCAAACCGCCGGTCATACCCATCGGCGTAGCCAATGGCAATGGTAGCAATTTGCTTGGGTTCATCGGCAACTCCTTTGCGGCTGTAACCTACCGTATCACCGGCCGCAACGGCTTTTACCTGCGAAACCGTAGTTTTTAACTGGCCTACCAACCGCAAGGCATTTTGCTTCGCTCCAGCTGTTTCTATCCCGTATAAGCCTATCCCCAGGCGAACCATATCCATTTGGTGCTCCGGGAAACGCACAATCCCCGCCGAATTTAAAATATGCTTGCTAACGGAATAACCCAAACGCGTTTCCAGGTAAGCTGCCATCTGGCGAAAACGAGTTATCTGTAGTTGCGAAAAATCGTTATGCTGTACTTCGTCGGCCCCGGCTAAATGGCTAAACATGCTCACTACCCGCAATTGCGACGTAGCGGCCAAACGCGTCAATAATTCTTCTAAATCAGCTTCGGTAAACCCGAGCCGGTGCATGCCGGTATCCAGCTTTAGATGAATATTTTGCTGGTACCGTAAATCATTGGGTAAAGCCTGAATACACGCTTCCAGTATATACAGGGAATAAATTTCGGGCTCCAGTTGGTATTGCTGCAACTTAGCAAAAGAATCGCTGGCCGGGTTCATTACCATAATGGGTAAACTTATGCCGTGTTCGCGCAGCGAAATCCCTTCGTCGGTGTAGGCTACGGCCAGGTAATCTACCCGATGGTATTGTAGTAAATTAGCAATTTCGTAAGAACCGCTGCCGTAAGCAAAAGCTTTTACCATTACCATTAATTTAGTAGCCGGTGCGAGCCGGGATCGGTAAAAATTTAAATTATGTACCAAAGCATCAAGGTTTACTTCGAGTACTGTACCGTGTATTTTCTGCTGAAAAGCATTTACAATTTTCTCAAATTCAAAAACTCGAGCTCCTTTTAACAAGATGGTTTCGTTCCGGAAGTGCTCCGGATTAAATTTTTTTAAAAAATCAGCGGTGCTGGGGAAAAACACGCGCGATAAATTAAATTTTTGCTGATGCTGACTAATTAAAGGGCCAATGCCAATCAACTGATTTAGGCCATGTATCTGCACTAAATCCGCTACCTGCTGGTATAATACTTCTTCCGCTAAGCCCGATTCAAGTAAATCCGATAAGATCACCGTTTTTTTCTGGGTGCGGGTTTGATTTTGGAGTAAGTCCAAGGCAATACTTAAACCGCTCAAATCATTATTGTACGAATCATCGATCAGGTAGCAGCCGTTTATAGCTTCTTTCATTTCCAGGCGCATGGCTACCGGTGCTAGCTTCAGAAATCGCTGCTGAATTTCCGGTGCGGGCACCTGGCGGTTCAATAAAACAGCCAGGCAATGCAGGCAATTTTCAATAGAAGCCTCGTCAGTAAAAGGCAACACCAATAAATTATTTTGCTTCTGGTACCGAAACTCCAGCGTATATTGGCTACCGCGTACCGCACCGCTCATCATTTGCAAATCCGCCGGTTGGTACCTCGACCAAGTAAACGCCGGAATATTAGCCGCCTTTACGGCAGCATGAATAGCTTCGTGATCTAGGCAGTAAAAAAGAAGATTTACGTGTTGGAATAAAAGCAGCTTTTCGTTTATTTTTTGTTCCCTGGAAACAAAGCCTTCGGCGTGGGCCTGGCCGATATTGGTAAATATTCCGAGAGTAGGCTGAATAATTTTTGCTAATTTTTCCATTTCCCCCGGTCGCGAAATGCCGGCTTCAAAAATTCCAAGGGTATGGTTCTGGTTAATTGGCCACACCGAAAGGGGTACGCCTATTTGCGAATTATAACTGCGGGGACTTTTTACCACCCGCTCATCCGGGCTGAGTAATTGGGCAAGCCATTCTTTTACAATAGTTTTTCCATTACTCCCGGTAATACCAATTACGGGCAACGTAAATTGCTGCCGGTGGTACGCGGTTACTTGTTGCAGGGCTTCTAAACTGCTGCTTACCTGCAAAAAATTTGCTTCCGGAAAATTTTGTCTTAACGAGGGCTCTGATTTTAGCTCCCGTACAGTATGGTTTGCTTCAATCACAAATTGCCGGACACCTCTTTGGTATAAATTTAAAATATACCGGTGGCCATCGTTAAAAGGCCCCTTTATAGCAAAAAACAAAGAACTAACCGGGTGCGCCAGTCGCCGGCTATCCGTTAATACATACTGAATGCTGTATTCCTGTTGGTATTGCAGCAACTTGCCGGCAGTAAGGCGAACGAGTTCTTCGAAAGAAATCATAAAACAATAGTAAGTGGCTGCAAAGGTAATAAGCCTTACCTGTATCTATTCAGGAGTAAAGATTATTTGTTCTTTGCCCCGGAGAAGTTCTGTATCTTTAAGGGTTTATATTTTAAAAAATATTTGCATGAAGTCTATTAAACCCACTTACCTGATTAACCATCATCCGTATTAATTTTAGCAGCGAGTCAGCTATTTTTACACATCCTTAGCAAACCGTAATTTAAAATCATGGCTACACCTAAAATAGCGGCTTTCCGCGAAAGTGAGATCACCTTAGCCACTTATGCGAAAGCCCTGGCGCATCCAGCCCGGGTAGCTATTTTAAACATGCTGAGCAAAAAGCAGATTTGCATTTGCGGAGATATTGTAGAAGAATTACCCTTATCACAATCTACGGTTTCGCAGCATTTAAAAGAATTAAAATCGGCGGGCCTGATTACCGGCGAAGTAAATGGCGCTTGCGTGTGTTATTATCTCAACGTAGATCAGATTCAAAAAGTACGCGCGCTTTTTCTGCAATTTTTAAGTGAATTAGAAAATGAGCAGTAAAGCCATTTGGCAAGAAATAACTGTATGCCAGAATAGTTGCAACAATTAAAACCAGCTCAGTAAATAGTTAATGTATACGGCTAGCTGTTCGTATTTCCCCTTATTTCTCCCTTTTTTGCCTACAATTAGCGCACCTACCTTCTTCGGGAATCACAAAAAATAAATTGTTACGTTTCAACGCAGAAAAAAAGTAAAAATTTAAAATTGTCTGGTTCTTGGTCGTTTACACTTACTGCAACATCCTATTTTTTAAAAATTTCTTTCACGACCTCTCTGATTTCAAGAATAAAAATTAAAATAATTGTTTTTCAGCAATCTAAGCGGCAATTTAAATCCGTACATAGCCAAACAACAAATACCTATTATCCTGAAATTTAAGCAGAAAACCATGCGTATTTACTGAATATTTTTAATATGGGACGATTTTTGCATGTCTTTTTAAAAAAAATTTCAAAAATAAGTAATCTTGGCCGTTTGATATTTTGCAAATCCAAAAATACTTCTATATATTTACATAAACTCCTCCTTTATATATCCTTAAAAGTTTTTAATCTGCACAATATGGTATAAAGCTCTACGTTAAATTTATGTAGCTTTAATATGAACACAATCCAACTTAGCGACTCCGAACTGGTGTCGTTATATATTGCAGGTAATGAAAACGCTTTCGAACTTTTAGTAAAAAGACACAAGAACAAAGTTTTTACCACGATTTTATTAATCGTGAAAGATACTTACACCGCCGAAGACTTGTTGCAGGATACTTTTATTAAAGCTATCCATACCATGAAAAGTGGTCGGTATAACGAGGAGGGTAAATTTTCTTCGTGGATTTGCCGCATTGCCCATAACTTGGCAATCGACTTTTTCCGGAAAGAAAAACGCAACCCCACTATTGAAATGGAAGATGGCAGCAATGTTTTTAACACGCTAGCCTTCGCCGAAGAATCAATTGAATCCCTGCAGATCAAAGAAGACACGCACAAGCGGCTTCGCGAATTGATCCAGCAGTTGCCTGAAGCGCAAAAAGAAGTTTTAATTATGCGCCATTACGCGGATATGAGCTTTCAGGAAATTGCCGAAACTACGGGGGTTAGCATCAATACGGCTTTAGGCCGTATGCGTTATGCGTTGATCAATCTTCGGAAGAAGATGACTAACCAGAACATAGATTATGATAAAAACCACTACTCACAATGATCTCATCCAATACATTTATGATGAATTGGCTTTGGGTGAGAAACAATTATTTGAACAAACCCTTGCCCAGAATCACGAATTGGCTGAGCATTGTGCGGAGTTATTAATTTTGCAGGAAAAGTTAAACGTTGAACTGAAAGTACCGAGTGAAAAAACGATCAATTCTATTTTAACTTATTCAAAAAACTTAAGTTTGCAGCAGTAAAAAGCTGCAAACTTTTTTTATGCGCAAAAAAGAACGGTACCAACACTTAATAGAATATTTCACTCATAATTTTCCGGAGCCCGAAACCGAACTTGCCTACGGTAACGCTTACGAACTCATTCTGGCGGTAGTACTGAGTGCCCAATGTACCGATAAACGCGTAAACCTGGTAACCCCAGCCTTGTACGAGCAGTTTCCTACCCCGCAACACCTGGCTGCTGCTACACCCGAAGAGATTTATCCGTTTATTAAAAGTATTTCGTACCCAAATAATAAAGCCAAACATCTGGCTGGTTTGGGCAAAATGCTAGTGGAGCAGTTTAACGCCGAAGTACCCAGCAGTGTAGAAGAATTGCAAAAATTACCCGGCGTGGGTCGTAAAACCGCCAACGTAATTGCTTCGGTTGTTTACAACCAACCCGCTATGGCCGTAGATACGCATGTTTTCCGGGTATCGAAGCGCTTAGGTTTGGTAACGCAAAACGCGCATACGCCTTTGGAGGTTGAAAAGCAACTCATGGCTTATATCCCCAAAGAGGTAGTACCGAAAGCCCACCACTGGCTCATTTTACACGGCCGGTATATTTGCGTCGCGCGTAAGCCCAAATGCGCTGTTTGCCCCCTTACCCACTTCTGTAAATTTTACCAGACACACTGGCCTAATATGCTGGATGACCCGGAAAACCGTTTAGGTTAAAAATTTAAATCCGGGTATTTTAAACAGGTTATTTCCTTAATTTTGCAGCCAGCATGGTACCGGGTAAAATAAATATGCCTTATAAATTGTTTTTATCTCGTATGAACGGGGTATCTGTTTCCGGATATTACGTTTATATATTTTAAGCCTGAAGAGTTTGTGCGGCATTAATCTGATTATTAGTAAAAAAGGTAAGGCGCCGGATTCGGCCATAATTGCGCTAACAGAAGCAAATAAGCATCGGGGACCGGATGCCACTGTTTATTTTACCGATACTTACCAGAATGGCCAGATTTACTTCGGGCATAACCGTTTAAAAATAATTGATCTTTCGCCGGCAGCAAACCAACCTTTTTTCTCCGCGGACGAACGTTTCCTGCTTTTATACAACGGCGAAATTTATAATTACCTGGCCCTGCGGCAAGAGCTGCAAACCCAAGGCTACGCTTTCCGGACGAATTCTGATACCGAGGTGTTGCTGGCTGTTTTAATAACTTACGGACAAGCCGGCATAGAAAAGTTAAACGGCATGTTTGCCTTTGTTTTTTACGATACGCAAACGCAACAGCTGCTGGCTGCCCGCGACCGATTTGGTATAAAGCGGTTGTATTATGTGCATACCCCCGATTACTTGCTTCTTTCGTCGGAGATAAACAGCTTACTGGCTTCGGGTTTAGTTAAAAAAGAACTGAATGAATCGCAGCTTCTCGCCTATTTGCGCTACCGCCATGCGCTAAAACCGGAAACTTTTTACCGAGATATCATGGAGTTAGAAGAAGGCCAAGTTCTAACGTATGCCAATCATACTTTACATTTGGCTTCTTACCTAACTCCGCCTGCGCCTAATTTAATTATTTACAGCGAGGCCGAAATTATTCAAAAAACGGAAAGTTTGTTGTTGCAATCGGTAGAACGGCACTTACAAGCCGATGTACCCGTGGGACTTTTTTTAAGCGGGGGCATTGATTCTACCTTAATTTTAGCCTTAGCGCAACAATTAGGCTACGCGCATTTTCCGGCTTTTACGGTAAGTAACAAGGCCTCGGAAAGTACTTTTGGCTCCGAAGATTATTGGTTTTCCCGGGTGGCCGCTCAGCAATTCGGCGCCGAACATTTGTCTTTTGAAATTAACGCTTCCATTCTGCATTATCTGGATGAATTGGTAGCTACCCTGGATCAACCCATTGCCGACGGAGCGGCTTTGCTGACGTATTACCTCTCGGAACAAGTAAAGGGAAAAATCAAAGTGGCGCTCTCGGGAGCCGGCGCTGACGAGCTTTATGGTGGTTATAACCGGCACCGGGCTTTCTACCATTTTTTGCAGCATCGCTCCTTGGCGCGGATGGCTTTGCCTTTGTTACAAGCCAGCGCTCCTCTATTGGCCACGGGAATTAAACACCCTTTACGGAAACAATTTTTACTATTAAGAAAATTAGCGTACAAAATTAAACCGCAACATCCGGAACAAACTTTTTTAAATTTTACCTCCATGGACCGGCACCTGCAACAGTTACTGCAACCGCAGTTTCAGGTTTTACAAACTCCGGCAGAACAGTCTAATATGTCAACAGAGTTATTACGGTGGGGTTTAGACCGGGATTTACATCAATATTTAATTGCCGATATTCTGGCCATGACCGATAAAACCAGTATGGCGCATTCGCTGGAAGTCCGGACGCCGTACCTGGATAACCATTTACACCAATTTACCCAGAGTTTACCGGCCGAAGTTTTATTTAAGAATGGATCTAAATGGATTTTAAAACGGATTCTGGAACAACACCACGGTCAGCAGCTCACCCATCGGGCCAAAGAAGGCTTTGGAATGCCTTTGGGACAATGGTTAAAAGAAACGGCCA
Source organism: Adhaeribacter pallidiroseus (assembly GCF_003340495.1). Lineage (NCBI taxonomy): Bacteria > Pseudomonadati > Bacteroidota > Cytophagia > Cytophagales > Hymenobacteraceae > Adhaeribacter > Adhaeribacter pallidiroseus. Next base: position 305,608 of record NZ_QASA01000001.1, on the reverse strand, counting down.
ACCAATGGTTATTCGCCGACTTACAGAATCCGCAGCACCTTATTTTTAAATTTTTAAAATTTCCGGAAACCCAAATCCTAATTCAGGCTTTGCGCCAAGGCCGCCATGATTACAGCACCGAGTTATGGGCCTTAATTGTGCTGGCGCGCTGGCTAAATAAGCGGTTTACAGACTAATTTTTAAATTTTCTTTATAAAAAAAGCAGCCTCAAGGCTGCTTTCTTACTGGTTAACATATTTAACTTTAATCTAGATCTTCTTCCCGGATTAGCATTAATACAGCGGCTTGCGGCACAATAAAGTAGCGTTCCTGCTGGTAGTTAATTTCAATAGCATCGCGTTGCAGGTAAATGGCTAAATCGCCTTCTTTGGCTTGCAAAGGAATGTAGCGAACATCTTCTTCGGGTTCGTTTTGGTTCCATGTTTCTTCCTCAAAAGTATAATCGGCCGGAATAGGATAACCCGGCCCTACTTTCATTACGTAACCTTCCTGTACTTTTTCTTTTTCCTGCACGCCCGGCGGCAAAAACAAACCACTTTTGGTCTGATCTTTGGCAGATTTCGGCTTTATTAATACCCGGTCACCCACAATTATAATCTTCTGCAACTTATTTGTTTCGGATATCTGCATAATATACTATCTATTTTGGCTGGCAAATATACGGATAAACTTTTTTTTAAAATTTGTAAATCCAGATTGCCTTATGTTGAAAATGTGTTTTGTAGAAAATTATATAAAAAACTCCCGCTTGTACGAGCGGGAGTTTAAAAACAGCTTTTACCTGCTTAATGTTTTACTACAACGGATCGGCGGTTACGTTAAATTTCATGTCGGCCCGCAAGGTAATAGCACTGGTAACTGATTTATCAAAGGTAGTTTCCGTACGAATCTTGAAAGAAGGCGCTTTCACGTATTTATCCAATTCCACGTTTGTAGAGGTCAGTTCCATGGTATTGCCAATCGTATCGGGAATATCGTCCCGGTAGGCCAAGAGTACTTCTTCGGTATTGTCGGGCAAAGCGATATACACTTTAGCGTTTTTTAAAAAACTAAAATCCTGGGAGGGGGGATCGGTTATAGTCAGCTTAAAATCTTTTAAGGTAATATCTTTTACAAACTCGGCCTGGGTATTATTATTTTTAAACTCATCTTCCGAGTTTGTGGTGATGTCCATGGGAAGCGACACCACACTGCTATTTAACGGAAAACCAGAATCTAATGTAATAATTTGGCTATTTTCCATTTCAAATGTAAGCAACTTATCTATTTCCTTACACGAAACACCCATAACTAACACCAACAGAAACAAAAAAGTAGATAACTTAAGCATAATCTTATTTTTTTAAGAACCACTAAATTTACATAAAATTACAGAAATTATATATAGAGCTTCAGGTTAGATATACCAACCTCCTGTATTTTTAAAATATTTTTTCTAAAGTAGCTATAAGCCTACCCTAATGTGAAATAACAAATGCCTTTTAAAGGATCGTTATTTAAAGTAGCTTTTACTTACTACTACGGTTACGACTATAAGCGGTTTATGGCTGTTTTTTAAAATTTTAACTAATGCAGGAAGTTAGCTGACGAATGTTATTTTTAAGAAAGCAAAAACCTGCCTTTCCGGATCAGGCAGGTTTACTTAGGGAGGCACTTTAGATAGCAAGATTTAACTCTGCACAAATTTTGGCTTTATCAGGTTTTCGAAAGAATACAATTCGTCCCATTTTTCCTGAGTTACCAGTTGTTTTTCTTTAACCACTATTTGGTACACCGATTTGCCGGTTTGCAAAGCTTCTTTGGCCGTAGCTGCCGCCGCTTCGTAACCAATAATCGGGTTAAGGATAGTTACTATACCAATGCTGTGCATCACCATTTCCTGAGTGCGGGCACTGTTAGCTACAATGCCCAACACGCATTTTTCGCGAAGGGTATAACACGCATTGGTCATGTAACTGATAGAGGTAAATAGCGCGAAAGAAATAACCGGCTCCATTACATTAAGCTGCAATTGCCCCGCCTCAGCAGCCATGGTAATGGTTAAATCGGCACCAATAACGTAGTACGCGGTTTGGTTTACTACTTCCGGAATTACCGGGTTTACTTTGCCCGGCATAATAGAAGAACCCGGCTGCATTTGCGGCAAACTAATCTCGAAGAACCCGGTACGCGGACCAGAAGACAGCAAACGTAAATCGTTGCAGATTTTCGAAATTTTAACCGCCGTGCGTTTTAAAACCCCGGAAAGCTGCACGTAAGCGCCCGTATCGGAGGTAGCTTCAATTAAATCGGGGGCCAGGTACAGAGGCAAGCCCGTAATATCGGCCAAAATTTTGGTTACTAGGGCGGGGTAACCTTCGGGCGCGTTTACTGCTGTACCAATGGCCGTAGCGCCCATGTTAATTTCGGCCATTAATTGTTTGGCATCTTCCAGGCGGCCTACTTCTTCGGCCAGAGTATTGGCAAAACCCCGGAACTCATCGCCCATGGACATAGGTACCGCATCTTGTAACTGCGTACGGCCCATTTTTAAAACATTTTTAAATTCTACTCCTTTGGCTTCAAACGCCGCCGATAAAGCGGTTAAGGCTTGCGTATAGGCGGTCAGTTTGTTCAGGATGGCAATCCGGAAAGCAGTTGGGTAAGCGTCGTTGGTAGATTGCGAAAAGTTTACGTGGTTGTTGGGGTGGCAATACTGGTACTCGCCTTTGGCGTGGCCCATCATCTCCAAAGCCACGTTGGCAATTACTTCGTTGGCATTCATGTTTACCGAAGTACCCGCCCCTCCCTGGATCATATCGGAAGGAAACTGCTCTAGATATTTACCGGCAATTAATTGGTCGCAGGCTTTAATAATGTAATCCGCAATAGTAGGGTCCAGCACGCCTAAATCACGGTTGGCCATGGCGGCTCCTTTTTTCACGTAGGCCAGAGCCTGCACAAAAAAAGGCTCCTGCGAGATGCGTTGGCCGGTAATATTAAAATTTTCGAGGGCGCGTAAAGTTTGTACTCCATAATAAACGTCGGCGGGAATTTCTTTTTCCCCGATAAAATCGTGCTCAATGCGGGTGTTGTTCATCATATAGGCGTTATTGAAACAGAATGATGTTAATACTGGCGGTAGTGAAATTTGTTTTACTACTGCACAAAGTATCCACCAGCCCTTAGATATAGCGGGCGGTTAAGCGTAAAAAATTAAAAAAATTTAAAAAAAGAGTTTTAATATGCCAGCAAACGACCGCAGGCAATAATGGCCGACCAGAGGACAAGAGAAAAAACAGCGGCTAATTTAGCTTTTAAAGGAGTGCTTTGATTTACATCCCAATATCTTACTTTCGGGTAAGTAAAAGTATGAAAAACAGTTGCGTTCAGGCCGGCCAGAACGAGTAAAAGCATTTTAAGCCCAAAGGTAGGATCCTGGCCTAAAGCCCCGGCGTTAGTAATAAATAACAAAATTCCCGTGGGCACAATAAGAATTAAACCGCGCCGCGACCAGGAAAGTAAATAGCGCGCCAAACCCGAAACAGGTAAAAACCGGGAATTACCCAACAGTCGCAAATCAAACAAAAAAGCCGCTCCTACCAATAAGGCTATGCCTACAATATGCCCGATTTCCAGCCACTGGTATAACCAATTAGATTGCCGGATAGCGGCGGCCCAGCTAGATTTCTCTACCCACAACAGCCACTCCGCGTAAGTAGCCGCCAAGTTTACCGCAATTCAAATTTATTTCCGTCCACGAAAATGCGTTCGGCGCGCATTTCGTCTTTTACTTCTTTATGCGGATAACCCACTACCCGCACCGAATTACCTTTAGCTAACTTAGCTTTCGGAACGCCGCGGCTTTCCATGCGGCTGGGAGGTGCCAGATAAACCGTCCATACTTTGTCGTCCTGCTTCACCTTAGCCAGGGCATGCGGATTTTCATAGGTAAATTCTTCGATGGTGCCCGTATAATCGAGCACTTTGGTTTGGTCGTAGTCGGCCCAACCATGATGGAAAAGCGTGAAAGAAGTAAGAACTAAAAAAATACAAGCTGCTAAACTATTTCGGAGTAAAACCATAACTGATAAAGTTTTAGTGAAGTTATATCGAATAAAACGGCCTATTGTAGCTAATAAGTATACCTGATACAAGTACGGACATGTTTACTAAAAGATAAGCAAAAAGATTGGGTAAACTAAACCCGGCGCGCCTGAAAATTTAAAAAACTTGAGCTAATTGTTTGATTTAATTACTAGAACCCAAATGGCTTCCTAATCCAGTTTCGTAAAAAACGGGATAGTAAATCCCGTTTAGCTTGGTCTAAAGATTTAATTTAAAGAACACCAATAGATAGTAGAATAAAAAGTAAGCGTACTTCTTTCTAATTTGCTTTTAGCCCTGGATTATTTATTAAATTTTAACTAACCTCATCGAAAACAAAAAGCCTTGTTCTCCTGAAAGAACAAGGCTTTTGTATTAAAAAGTTTTACCTTATTTAGTAGCTGTAGAATCTACAACACCATCTTGTACCGGTTGATCTTGAACTACCGCGGTGTCCCCTTCAGTAGGCGTTGTAGCCGAATCCAGCTCAGCACCAGCGGCATCTACCGCACCTTCAGTAGCGCTTTCTGCATTTTCAGCGGGTTTAGAATTACAAGAAGCAAACGTGAACGAAAGAGCGGCAAATGCTAAAACAATAATTTTCGATAAGTTTTTCATAACAGATTATTTTAGATTAATTACTTTCAGATTTTAGTCTTTATACTTCTAACCTGAATAAAGTAACCCTTGGCCGAAATAAATCTGGAAATCTTCTAAATAGCTCCAGCTTTAAATTCTGCAACTTTTATGTTTAAAGCTTTGGTAAACACTTAATTTTAAGCCAACTATGGCGTAATAACTATTAATAGAAAAGTAGGGGTTCGTTTTTCAAAAATTTAAAAATCTATCTGTTTTACGAAAGCTTATGGCTTCAAAAATTAAAAATTCAGGGCGGCAATCCTCTTGATCTTGTTTCTTTGTTTGCTTAAAAAATCAGAATCTAATGTCTTTTTCTAAATACCTGTTCCTTTTTCTGTTTACTAGTATAGTACTGCCCAGCGGTGCGCAACCAACGGCGCGCGATAAAGAAGTGCAAGCCTTTGTGGAACAATCTTACGGCAAATTGTTTTCGTTGTATCAAACCTTACACGCCGCACCAGAACTATCTTTTCAGGAAAAAAATACTGCGGCTACCATAGCCGCACAATTAAAAACAGCTGGCTTTGCGGTAACTGAAAACATGGGTGGTTACGGAGTGGTCGGAATTTTAAAAAACGGGGCTGGTCCTACGGTGCTGGTCCGGACGGATTTAGACGGATTACCCGTACTGGAAGAAAGCAATTTGCCTTATGCCAGTAAAGCCACTGGTAAAGCCGATGCTGGCAAAGAAGTACCCGTGATGCACGCCTGCGGCCACGATATGCACATGACGGTTTTTACCGGAGTAGCGCAAACTCTGGCAAAATTTAAAAAAAACTGGTCGGGCACGGTAATCCTAATCGGGCAACCCGCCGAAGAACGTAGCGGTGGCGCCAAGGCCATGTTAAAAGATGGATTGTTCACTAAATTTCCGGAGCCCGATTATTGCTTAGCACTGCACAACCACGCCAGTATACCCGCCGGGCAAGTAGGTTACACCGAAGGCAACATTATGGCCAACGTAGACGCCGTAGAGATTACCGTACGCGGATTAGGTGACCACGGAGCCATGCCCCAAAACACCAAAGACCCGGTGGTACTGGCGTCGCAAATTGTAATGGCTCTGCAAACCATTGTAAGCCGCGAAACCTCGCCCTTGCAACCAGCCGTGGTTACGGTAGGCTCTATCCACGGGGGTACGTCGTACAACATTATTCCGGATGAGGTAAAATTGCAATTAACCCTGCGCTCCTACTCCGATGAAGTACGCCACAATACCATTGCCAGCATTAAACGTATCTGTAAAGGATTAGCCGAAGGCGCGGGCATTCCCCAGGACCGCTTACCTGTTGTCACCGTCCGCGACCAGTTTAATCCGTTTACCTACAACAATATTAATCTTACGAAAAGGTTAACGCAATCTTTTGTGCGGGTTCTGGGGAAAGAAAACGTGCTGGAAACACCGCCCTCCATGGTGGGCGAAGACTTTGCTTTTTACGGCCGCACCGAAGCAAAGATTCCGATTAGCCTGTACTGGCTCGGCACCGTTGATCCAAAGAAACTAGCCGAAAGCAAACAAACGGGTAAAGCCTTCCCCACACTGCATTCCAGCAACTTTGCGCCCTTGCCGGAACCAACCATTAAAACGGGTGTGCAAACCATGAGCGCCTCCGTGATGGATTTGCTGGCTCCTAAAAAGTAAAAGCGAATAAATTTTAAAATTTTATTCGCTTTTACCGGTTTATTATTGCTTTAGCATGGCTTCCCGTTTGGCTTTAAACTCCGTGCCGGGTTTCCATTCGGGGTAAGTATCGCCTTGAGCTACGTCGTAGCCTACCATAAAGTACAGTTGTAAATCCTGAATGGCGCCCGAGAAATCCCAATCTTTTTTAATGTCGTCCGATACTTTGTGGTAATCGTTAGCGGTATAAGCTTCGGCTTTTTTCCGGAAATAATCCTGCGGTTTGTCTACTGCTTCTTCGCCCGATTCGGCATAAAGGGCGGGTACGCCTTGCTTGGCAAACTCAAAATGGTCGGAACGGTAGAACGAGCCTTTTTCCGGGGTAGCCTCCGGTACAATTTTCCGGTTCTGTGTTTGCGCTGCCTTTGCCAGAATATCATCCAGGGTAGAATTGCCGTAGCCAATGATAATAACATCTTTGGTGCGGCCATAAGCATTCAGCACATCCATGTTTATATTAGCCAGAGTTTTATTAAGCGGGTACAACGGGTTGGCAGCATAATACTTAGAACCTAGCAAGCCTTTTTCTTCGGAGGTTACCGCCAGAAACAAGATGGTCCGTTTAGAAGGTTCGGGTAACTTTTTATACGCTTCGGCCAGTTCCAGCAAGCCCGCGGTGCCGGTGGCATTGTCTAAGGCGCCGTTGTAAATCTGGTCACCGGTGAGTTTCGGATCTATGCCCAGGTGGTCCCAGTGCGCCGAGTAGACCACGTATTCATTTTTTAAATTTTCATCCGATCCTTCCAGCTTGGCAATAACGTTGCGGCTTTTAATTTCGCGCAAACCTATTTTTAAATCAAAATTAGCTTTAGCCGGCAAAGCCACGGGTTTGAAACTTTTTTGCAAAGCCATTTTCTTTAAAGTAGCAAAATCCTGACCCGAGGCAGCAAACAATTCTTTAGCTTTATCGGTGGTAATCCAGCTTTTTACGGCAACTTGTTTGGCATTTTTGTCAGGCGTTTGAATATCCACGTTTTCGCGGCTGTTACTGCCCGATACTACTTCGTAAGGGTAACCGGCCGGTCCGGTTTCGTGGATAATGATGGCGGCAGCGGCTCCTTTTTCCGAAGCAATTTCGTATTTGTACGTCCAGCGGCCGTAATACGTCATGGCGCGTCCGCCAAACATTTTCTTGTCCAGTTTAGTGGTATCGTTCTCTTCCGGAATCGGCGGATCGTTAATCAGCATCACAATGGTTTTGCCTTTTACATCTACGCCTTTGTAATCGTCCCAGCCGTATTCGGGAGCCACAATGCCGTAGCCTACAAATACCATTTCGGAGTTAGCAACCGTAACGCGTGGTTTGTACTGGTGCGAAAACGCCACGTAGTCCTCCGGAAAATTAAGACTAATCTTTTTGTTATGGGCCGTAAAAGAAGCGGTAGGCTGCGAGGTAAAACCATACAACGGAACATCCTGCACGTAACTCCCGTTGGGGTTGCCGGGCACCAAACCCAGTTGCTTAAACCGGCGCGTCAGGTAAGCAATTGTGGAATCTTCGCCGCGGGTACCGGGCGCCCGGCCTTCGTATACATCCGAAGCCAAAACCTCTGTTTGTTTTAATATGTCATCGGCGGAAAAACTAGCCAGTGCTGTTTGAATTGTTTTATTGACTAGGGTACTGCCATCCGCAGCAGTGGCAGTTGGTTTTCGGTTATTTTCGCGGCAACTTCCCAATAGCAGTGTGCCGACTGCTAAAAAAATTAAGTTTCTCATAGCGCTACAATGGTGTGAAAAGAACTTTACATCCGGTAAAGCTCCGAAAATTTAAAAATTTTATTTTACTATCACCTGACCGGCTTGTTGCCAAGCCGCTATGCCACCTTCCAGGTTATAAACCTTTTTTAAGTTGTTTGCTTTTAATTGGTCGCAGGCTTTGGCGCTTCGGCCTCCTTTCGCGCAGTAAATAAAATAAGGCTGATTTGGTTTTAAATTTTTAATAGCTTGTTCAAATTCCGGATCCTGGTAATTCATATTAATAGCATGGGGTAAGTGCCCTTGGGCAAACTCCGTAGGTGTACGCACATCCAGCACCACACCTTTTTGAGCAGCTAGTTCCTTCTGAAAATTAACGACGTTTAAATTAACATAATTCGTGGTAGTATTCGGTTTCTGGGCAAAAGCGGGAGCGGCCAGGATTAGTCCACCAAATAACACAGCGCTTAATATAGATTTTAACAGTACCGGCATCGCATCAATTATTAATTTGTAAAGCTATTAAACTTAACAAAGCAGCCTATAAGGCTGCCTTACAAATGTAGTAAGGCGTATAAATCATTTAAATTTCATGTTTTTAAATTCTTCAAGCGTTGTTATCTTCTAATCCACACCAAACGTTTTAGCATATTCTTCCACTGTTTGCTCAGAACCTGCTTGCCGGCGTTTTTTATTTACCGTTTCCGGATTTTTGATGGGCCATACAAACACGGTCTATTCCTCTTTCTTTGTTTATAAATTAATGTGCTTAAAACCATATACTTGCGTCCCATACAGTTGTTCTTTCTCTTCCTGCATCAATAAGCGATCTAGCATGGTGGCATACCGCTGAAAAGAGAGTTCTCCTTTTATAGCTGCTTGTTCGACGATGGGAAAGTACAGATTTATTTTAGGGGAATGTTGGAGTACATAATATACGGCTTCGTTCGTAGGAGTACCTACCAGGGTTTTGACCGGATAACCGTATTGCTTTATTATCTTTTCTACTCTAATCAGGTTGGAAGAAGCTATTTTTTCCTGCTTGCTCCACAAATGCGAGTCTAAATCTGGGTTAGTAACAGGGTATACGGCTGCCAAGGAGTCCGCTTTTGTGTTATTGTTTTTTAAAGATAGCAGGTATCTATATTTCTGGTCCAGGACATAGATGCTATCCAGTTCGTGTTTTAAAACCAGATTTATTCTTTGTTGGGCATACGTCTCTAATACTAAAAACAGAATAAAAAAAATTGGCAGTAGTTTTTTTAAAACCATCGTGGCATCCCTTATGATTACACCTGACTATTCCCAAACACAAGCAAAGCTAAAATTTAAAAAAATCACACTTTTACAAACCACCACTGGCTAAGTTCTTTGGCGGATGGCCCGCTAATTTAGAACGATGCGTTTTATGCTGGCTCTTAAAATCTTGGGTAAGAATACTGATGTTCCCGTCAACTTCTAAAACTGCCAGATCTACTTCTTTTAAATCTTGTAAACCGTGTTCCCGAGCCGCTACTTCCAACTCAGTTCTGGATAGATGCACTTTACGCAGGTTTTCATCTTTTAGCTTTCCTTTGTAAATAAGCATTACCGGTTCTCCTTGTATTAATTTACTCCAGATGCGCGAACGATAAATAGTTAATTTTAAAAAATAGTTAGTTCCAAATAAAGCTGCTGCCGCAATTAGTCCGCCCGCTAAAGTAGTATCCGGACCCACCATGGCGTTCTGCACGGAGTTGCTGATTAATAAAATAAATACCAGATCCACTACTGATAATTGGGTTAGTTCTTTTTTACCGAATAACCGAATAGCCAGAATGATAAATAAGTAAACCGCTACCGCCCGACCGGCCACTTGCAGGTAATTATAATACCTTATATCCATAAGCCAAAGCTGGTTTTTAAACTCGAGTAAGTCTTATTCCCTAATATTACCGGAATTCTCTCCCTGTAGGGCAAGCTTTTACTTATATAAGTAGTTGTTCGTTAGTAGATGTTGGTTGTTCGATTCATAAGACACTACTAGTCAATGTTTTATTCTAAGTTATGCACTTAATTAATTTTGTCCGAGTACTTATAAATATAAAAATTAGAACAGCCCAACTTACTGCTGCGTAATGTGCTCCGGAAAATATTCTTCTAAAATTTCTTTTACATCGGCTTCGGAAAGCGATTTAGAATAATGCTTTTTTACTGCATCGTATTTCTTCAATCGTTCCAGATCGTAGAAACTAGCCGAAGAGGTAAGCATTAAAATTACTATTTTGTTTTTTAAGGCAAGATTGGCTTGCTGATACATCTCCAAAAATTCAAAACCATCCATCACGGGCATTTTTATATCCATCAATATTAAATCCGGGCAGGGTTGCGTTTGGTGGCTTACCTGATCACAAGCGTGGGCTAAATATTCAAAGGCCTGTTCGCCATCAGTAATCACTTTTATTTCGTGGGCGGCATTTAACCGGCTTAATAGGCGATGGTTCAGGTAATTGGTAGTATCGTCGTCGTCTACCAGCATTATTAAATTTAAGGGTATTATTTTTCGCATAGCGTTTAGGAACCGGATTGATTTTTTAAGAACACCTGAAAGGTAGTGCCCGTATCTACCTCGCTAGATACTTCAATGTGCCCTCCGTTGTTCTGTACAATCCGGTTTATGATATACAGGCCAATGCCTGATCCGGCTACATGATTATGGAAGCGCTTAAACATTTGAAACAGCTTGCCTTTGTGCCGGTCTAAGTTAATGCCTAAACCATTATCCTGTATCGTTAATAAGATAAATTCATTTTCTAAACTTGTTTTAATATGCACTACTGGTTTTCGGTGGGGGGAGCGATATTTAATGGCATTGCTCAATAAATTATAAATAATGCTTTTTAGATTAACGCGGGAGAAATAAATAGCTGGGACCTGGCTGAAATCCAGTATAATTTGGGCTTCTGATTCTTTAATAATATCCTGAATGCTTAACTGCACTTCCTCGGTGATATCGGCAAAGGCTGTAACCTCCCAGTTTAGATCGATGTTCTTCTGTACTTCCACAATATCGGCTAAATCACGGATGGTGGTATGCATTTGATCTAACGATTTATGAAACATAGAAACCAGGATATCAGCATCCGGGGTATGAAACTGCGCAGATTCCATTAATTCGCTAAAGATGCGTGACATGCTGATAATAGGCAGTTTTAAATCGTGCGATGCGGTATAAACAAAGCTATCCAGGTCTTCGTTGGTTTTGCGTAGCTCCTGGTTTATCTGCAACATTTCTTGTTCCGCCCGTTTTTTCTCTTCGATATCGGTGCAGGTTCCAAACCATTTTACAATGGCCCCGCTAGTGTCGCGTATAGGACTTGCCTGACCCAAAAACCAACGGTAATCTTCAGCTTTACTTTTAAAGCGGTATTCAATTTCGTAAAATTCGCCGGTTCGCAGCGAATGTTCCCACCTAATCCGGGAACGCTCGCGATCATCCGGATGCAGTAAGTTTTTCCACATTTCGGTACCTTGGCTGCTTGCTACGTCGTAGCCCGTGTAATCTATCCAGCGCTGGTTAAAATAATCGTGGTAACCCTGGGCATCCGTCGTCCAGATAAATTGCGGCACTGCTTCGGCCAGAAACTGAAAACGTTCTTTTTCGGTACGTAACTGTTCGGTTAGTATTTCGGCTCTCTTTTTGGCTTTTACCTGGTCAGTTACTTCTACTGTTACGGAAAGTACGCCCTCTATCTGATTATTTGAATCATAAAAAGGTTGGTAGGTAAAAGTAAAATACCCTTCCTTTAACGGGCCAGATGGGTTGTTTTGGTACAAAACTTTTTGCTCTACGCCATTATAGACTTTGCCACTTTCGTATACTTGCTGTAATATGTGAATAAAACCTTGTTCCTTAAATTCGGGCCAGGCTTCGGCAGCAGGTAAGCCAATACAGTACCTGTTCCCAAATAGCGCTACCATGCCTGGCGTTACCAGGTCAACAATTAAATCAGGTCCTTTCATTAAGCAAAAATGCGCCGGTGCCTGGGTAAGTACCCGTTGCAACTTTTCATCTTGTTTTTGCAATTGCGACTGCAATTTTTTATTAACCTCAATATCGGTATGCGAACCCACCCATAAAATGATGTTGTTGTTTTCGTCCCGGATGGGTACGGCTCTTACCAAAAACCACCGGTATTCCTGCGTGGCCGATGCCCGCCAGCGGTTTTCTACTTCAAAATTTGCGCCGCTGGTCAGCACTTGCTGCCACGTTCTGGTGGTAGTTTCTAAATCTTCCGGGTGAATGTAACATTGCCAGCCTTTGTTAAATAAATCTTGCAAAGGAGTTCCTAAGTATTCTATCCAGCGTTGGTTGTAATAATTAACAACCCCGTTTGGCAAAGCAGTCCAGGTCATTAACGGAAAGCTTTCCATGATGGTAGTAATCCGATTTTCGTTGGCTTTTGCTTCTTGCTCTGCTTTTTTGGTATTGGTAATGTCAATCATAGACCCAATCATGCGGTAAGGTTGTTGATTTTCATCGCGCAGCACAAAACCCCGGTCTAGGATGTAGGCATAAGAATTATCTTTTCTTTTAAAACGGTATGTATCGCTCCAAACTTCCAAGCCATGCTGGATTACCCCATGAATGCTCTGCTGAATGCGATTTAAATCTTCGGGATGAATCCGGGAATACCACGATTCAATAGTGGGCTCTGTTTCCTGCGGCGGGTATCCAAACCGGGTGTTAAAACCTTCGCTCCAGGTTGTTTGATCTGTCAGCAGGTTCCAATCCCAGACCACATCGTTAATGGTTTGAAAAACAACTTGTATTAATTCTTTATTTCGGCGGTGCGCTAGCTTTTCCAAATAGTAGGGCGTAATGTCTTTTACCTGATGTATAATATAACGCAGTGTATGGTCAGCACTTTTTACCGGGAAATTGCGCACCTTCCAATAACGCACTTCAAAATTACCTCCCTGCTCCGCTGGCTGGAGAATATCGTATCGCTGCACAGCCAGTGTTTGCGTTTTCTTTTGCTGAATAACTCTTTGCAGCGACCGCTTTAAGTTTTTAACAGAATTAGCTTCACCAGCCGCTGGATTATCTGGAAAAATATCGAAAATATACCGATTTATAATATTCTCGCGCTTTGTTAAAGTGGCTTTTAAGTAGGCTTCGCTTACCGCCAGTATATTTAAATCTGTGTCCAGAATAAGGTAAAGTCCTGGGAGATTATTAAAAAGTAACTGTAAATCAATGGTGGTTGCAGCAGTGTTTAGTATCATAAAAAAATCGAACGTACGCTCTTACCTGCACAGTAAATGCAAACTCATCCGTGTTTTTAAACAGCGAATATTCTTTTACCTGAGTTTATTCATAAAAGCTACATAGAGCGGGTAAGCAAATGTATAACAGTTATTCTCCGTTTGATTTATACCAGTACCTGCTACGCAAGGTTGTTCTCTGAGAATTAAAAAAGCGTATATCTTGCAACATTATACTATTGTACCATTAAAGAGTCAAAAAAATTCTAAATTAATCTAAACACTTTTTTAATCATTAAAGCCCTAAAACTTGTGGCCCTTGCTCAAACACTACGTCCACCGGGATTTCTGCTTGTGCCAATCGGTTTAGATCGTTTTGTAGTTCGGGGCTTATTTTGCCTTGCTCACTAAGCAGTTGTTTAACCCCTGCATAATCGCCGTTTCCTTGCAGCACCAGTATTTTTTCGGATAATTTATTCATGGCTTGCTCCATTTTTTCAAAATTTACCCGGTACGTACCAGTAGCCGCATCCCGTACAAAGGCTCCATTTTGCGCAAAGAAGTTAAACCGTACCATATTGGCTTGCCCATGGGCACTGGCGGCTCCAAACCTAACCGACCGGAAGATACCAGCCAGGAAAGTAGTGAAGTAATTTTTTAAATCGCCTTCTATTTGCCCTTTTTTGTGCAGTTGGGTAATCATGTACAATCCCAAAATATCAGCTTTGCCTTCTTCCAGCGCGGACCCTTGTTCTTTAAGCGCATCGCGTACGGTTCCTTTTTTATTGATTGTATTTTTAATTCCTAAGCCATGCGCCACCTCGTGAAACATAGTAGTAGCAAAAAAAGCGTCGAAGTTAACCAAGGGGCGTTGATCTGGGGCTATTAATGTATTCGTAATTGGCACCATTATCTTGTCAAATTTGGCTTGCATGGTGTTCTTAAGTTGCAGCCGACGCGTTCCTTTTTTAAGCTGTACTTCTTCGTCGTTGGGCAAATTAATAGCAATGGTTTTACTACCCGCATTACAATCACCAGCGTAGTATATTACCTCGTAGGCATTTAAATCCGAATCGGTTCCCGGGATTTCGGCTTTGTATTTACCTGGTACCGGTAAGCCTTTTTGTAATTCTGGTAAAAAAGCGGCGTATTTGGCCAGTCGTTGGCTCCAGGCTTGATCTTTTACTAGCACGTAGGCTTCGTGTGCCGCTTTGTAGTTGTATAGTTTATCTTCGTACACTTCTATGGGGCCAACCACAAAATCAATGGTATTGGTTTTCATATCCATCCAGGCCAAATCGCTGGGTTGGTATTGGTCCGTTAAAAGCGCATTGGCTCGTAAAGTCAGATATTTTTTTAAACCAGCATCTTCGGCCAAGGTGGCGGCTTGTTGCAGCAAGGCAGCAGCTTTTTTTATCTGGGCTTTAAACTGCACGTGGTAAGGTACAGTTATTAACTTTCCTTGCGCAGCGCGGCGCAAAAACGTATACTGGCTTTTTTTATCTTTCAGATCAGTCTTTTCAAACTCTGCCTTCGTCATATCCGGCGGATAGAAGTTAGCTGTTTCGGGTTTGGCTTTTACTCCCGGTAAAAAAGGCTCGTTATTTTCTAAGCGGTCCCAGGGTCCGTAATTTACTTCCACAAACTTGCGGGTAGCACCGTCTTTTACGGTAGCCAGTAAAGAATCGCGGTTACCATAGGCTTCGTACCAGAAAAGATTATCCATAATTTTAGCTACCTCTATTAGTAGCGGTAACATTTGTTTTTCCTTCGCGGATAATCCATTTAAATCAGCAGTAAGCCTTACTTGCACGTACTTTCCTAATCGGTCGTAGATGGGAGCTGTTTGTGCGCTATCTTCGGTCTGCGAGGTAGCGCTGGTTTGCTGATTGGCCGTTTGCGCTTCTTTATTTTTTTGACAGCCACCCCAATAAACACTACTTATTAAAATCAAAATCAGAAAATATTCTTTTTTCATGCGATATAAAATTTATTTTTTCGTAAGATAAATTTTGTTTTAGAAATAGTAGATCAATAATTCAGTACATTTTAGGCGTAAAAGCTGGCAGTAAATTCAAAATTTAAAAATTTCTCATTAAAAACTTTTCAATAAACTACCGGATGATTTTACTTAAAACCTGTTGTTTGTTAGAAAAAAATCATCAAATTTTACCGCTAAAGCGTTCATATTAACAGCTTTAATGCGCACTAGCTTTTAAGTGTTGAGAATCCAATATTTTAATAATCTGTGAATGGCTATTTACTACTTGTTACCACATAGGGGCACTTAAAAGTATATATAATTGTTTTTCAGGTATATTTGTTTATGCGAATACGAATTTTTTGAATTTAAACAAAGTATTTACATTTGAAATCGTTTAAAAATAACCATTATTTATGAGTAGTTTCTCGTATATTGCTAATGCAGACGCATCGTACATTGATGAGTTGTATAAAGCCTACCAACAAAATCCCGAATCGGTAGATTTTGGCTGGCGTAAGTTTTTTGAGGGGTACGATTTCTCCGTTAAATATACGTCAGAAAATGGCCATGCGGCACCATCCACCAATGGTACCAGCAAAACCGCTCCCGCAAGTACTACTGCTACTTCCGACATTGATCGGGAGCTAAAAGTACGTAACCTCATCCAGGCTTACCGAAGCCGGGCACATTTACTTTCTAAAACTAACCCGGTACGTCCGCGTAAAGACCGGAATGCTTTATTGGACCTGAAAGATTTTGGCTTATCCGAAGCTGATTTGGATATTGTGTTCCAGGCCGGGGAAGCCATTGGAATTGGTGCATCGTCGCTGCGCGACATTATTGCTGCTTTAAATAAAATTTACACCCAAAGCATTGGGTTTGAATACATGTATATCCGCGATCCGGAAGTTCTAGATTGGTTTCGGGATAAAATAGAGAAAGAATTTTTAAATTTTAATCCACCGCTAGAGTACAAAAAGCGAATTCTTAAAAAATTAAACGAAGCGGTTGTTTTTGAAAACTTCCTGCACACTAAATTTTTAGGTCAGAAGCGTTTTTCGCTGGAAGGCGGCGAAACTACTATTCCGGCTCTGGATGCTATTATCGATAAAGCTTCGGAACTAGGGGTGGAAGAATTCATGATCGGAATGGCGCACCGGGGCCGTTTAAACGTGCTGGCTAATACCCTGGGTAAAACCTACGAGCAAATATTTAGTGAGTTTGAAGGTACGGCCGTGCCGGATTTAACCATGGGTGATGGCGACGTAAAGTACCATATGGGTTACTCCAGTGAGGTTACTACGGCTTCGGGTAAAAAAGTAAATTTAAAACTGGCACCCAACCCGTCGCACTTAGAGGCCGTAAACCCGGTAGTAGAAGGCTTTGTACGCGCGAAAATAGATAGCATGTACAATAATGACTACAAAAAAATTCTGCCAATCCTAATTCATGGCGATGCGGCCTTAGCCGGTCAAGGCATTGTGTACGAGGTCACGCAAATGTCGTTACTGGAAGGTTACAAAACGGGGGGTACCATTCATTTTGTGATTAACAACCAGGTTGGTTTTACCACTGATTTTGAAGATGCCCGTTCGTCTATTTACTCTACGGATGTAGCGAAGATTGTGGATGCCCCGGTATTGCACGTGAACGGCGACGATCCGGAAGCCGTAGTTTACGCCGTACAGGTAGCCACCGAATACCGCCAGCGTTTTCACGCCGATATTTTCGTGGATATGGTTTGTTATCGTCGTCATGGGCACAACGAAAGCGATGAGCCTAAATTTACGCAACCGCAATTATATAATTTGATTTCGAAGCACCCGAACCCGCGGGAACTTTATAATAAAACTTTAATTAACCGGGGCGAAGTAGACGCGCAATTGGCCGAAAACATGGACAAAGAGTTCCGTGATTTACTGCAAGATCGCTTAAACTTAGTGAAACAAAAACCGCTGCCTTACAATTACCAGGTGTTGGAAAAAGAATGGCAAGTTTTACGCCGTTCAAAGCCCGAAGATTTTGAAAAATCGCCGGATACCAGCATTAGCCAGGAAGTAGTAGATAAAGTAGGTAAAGCACTATCAACTATCCCGGAAGGTTTTAAGCCACTAAAGCAAATTGAAAAACTGCTGAAAGAGCGTCAGGACATGTTTTTTAATACGCAAACCCTGAACTGGGCCGCTGCCGAGCTTTTAGCCTACGGATCTTTGTTATTGGAAAATAAAATTGTGCGTTTAGGTGGCCAGGATGTGCAACGCGGCACATTCTCGCACCGGCACGCGGTATTGCACGACGCTGAAACCAATTCAGGTTACAACAGCTTAAATTACATCGATGAGCAGCAGGAGAAAATGCGTATCTACAACTCCTTGCTTTCGGAATACGGGGCTCTAGGTTTTGAATTTGGTTACGCTATGGCTAATCCTAACGCTTTAGCTATCTGGGAAGCGCAATTCGGTGATTTTGCCAACGGCACCCAGGTAATGATCGACCAGTTTATTACGCCATCCGAATCAAAATGGCAACGAATGAACGGGGTTGTTATGTTATTGCCCCACGGATACGAGGGTCAGGGACCGGAACACTCCAATGCCCGTCCGGAGCGATTTTTACAGCTGGCAGCCGAGTACAACATTTTTGTAACCAATATTACTTTACCGGCTAACTTCTTCCACGTGCTGCGCCGTCAATTAGCATTGCCGTTCCGGAAGCCATTAATTAACATGGCACCGAAATCCATGCTGCGCCATCCGTTGGCCGTTTCGCCTATTTCGGATTTTACAACGGGTACTTTTAAAGAAGTTATCGGCGATACGTATGCGGAGGCTAGTGAAGTAAAAAAAGTAATTCTATGTTCAGGTAAATTCTATTACGATTTATATGATGAACAGCAAAAGAATAACCGGCAAGATGTAGCGATTATTCGTCTGGAGCAACTGCATCCTTTTCCGCATCCGCAACTGGAAGCCGAATTAAGTAAATACAACGATCCAAAAGTATACTGGGCGCAAGAAGAACCTTCTAACATGGGTTACTGGGCGTATGTTCTGCGGGCGCTCCGGCTTAAAAATATTTTACAAGACTTTATTGCCCGGAAAGCCAGTGCCTCCCCAGCCACTGGATATTTAAAAATTCATAACAAAGAACAACGCGAGCTCATCGAAAAAGCCTTCGCTATATAATAGTTGAGAGTTATGAGTTAAATGTTATGAGTTGAAAAGAAGTAAAATTTAAGCAGATTTAAGTTTTTTAAATTTATCTTATTAACCTTCTTCCTAATTCCATACTTTTAACTCATAACTCTTAACTTTTAACTCATAACTCAAAGATATATGTCATTGGAAGTAAAAGTGCCTGTGGTGGGCGAGTCGATAACCGAAGTAACTATTGCCAAATGGCTTAAAAAAGACGGTGACCAGGTAGCCATGGACGAAGTAATCTGTGAGCTGGAATCGGATAAAGCTACTTTTGAGCTGCCCGCCGAAGGTGCCGGTATATTGCGCATCATCGTTGCCGAAGGCGAAACTATTCCCATCGGCACCGTGCTTTGTAGCATCGAAGATAGCGGTAATGGCACTGGTAATACGGGTGGTGGTGCCACTGCCGAAAGTAAAGGCAGTGGTTCTGGTTATGGAGGCGCCGTAGCTGAACCCCAACCAGCCGAAGCCCAAACCATCACGGATCCACAAGGTACACCTGCCGCCGAAAAAGCGCCAGTAGCTGAAAGCTCTTACAATCCAGTGTCAACTAATAATAATCCGCAAGCAGGTAACGCTGCAACTATCGCTGCTGGTGGTACTAAAGAAATTAAAATCCCAACGGTTGGTGAATCGATTACCGAAGTAACTATTTCCAAGTGGCTTAAAAAAGACGGCGAATTGGTGGCCCTAGACGAAGTTATTTGCGAGTTGGAATCCGATAAAGCTACTTTTGAATTACCCGCCGAAGTGGCTGGTACTTTACGGATTGTGGCTGAAGAAGGGGCCACTGTACCAGTTGGAGCCGTTATTTGTAAAATTGAAAGTACTACGGGTGCGGTATCTGGTGCACCTGCTGCTCCGGCCAGTACACCTGCTTCTGCTCCGCAGCCGGCGCAAGCGGCAGCTGCTACCAGTGGCGGTGCTCAAACCTACGCCAGTGGTACGCCTTCGCCAGCCGCCGGAAAAATCCTGGCCGAAAAAGGCATTAACGCCAATGATGTAAATGGCTCTGGTCGTGATGGCCGTATTACCAAGGAAGATGCTTTAAGTGCTCAGTCAAAGCCTGCTGCACCAGCACCAGCCGCACAGCCATCGGCTCCGGCTCCCAAACCAGCAACTTCACAACCAGCTTCGGCTCCGGCGGCAACTGGAAGTCGTAACCAACGCCGCGAACGGATGTCGAGCTTACGGAAAACCGTAGCCCGCCGGTTAGTTGCGGTTAAAAACGAAACGGCCATGCTGACTACTTTTAACGAAGTAGACATGAAGCCGATCATGGATATCCGGGCGAAGTACAAAGATAAGTTCAAGGAAAAATTTGAAGTGAATCTGGGCTTTATGTCGTTCTTCGTGAAGGCTTGTACCGTGGCGTTACAGGAATGGCCCGCCGTAAACGCTCAATTGGAAGAAAACGAAATTGTATTTAACGATTTCTGCGACATTTCGATTGCGGTTTCGGCTCCGAAAGGTTTAGTAGTGCCGGTAATTCGCAACGCGGAAAGTTTATCGCTGGATGGGGTGGAGAAAGAAGTTGTTCGTTTAGCTAAAAAAGCCCGCGAAAATAAAATTTCAATCGAGGAAATGACCGGCGGAACCTTTACTATCACCAACGGTGGCGTATTCGGCTCCATGATGTCTACTCCTATCATTAATGCACCGCAGTCCGCTATTTTGGGTATGCACAACATCGTTAACCGGCCAATCGCCATTAACGATCAAGTAGTTATTCGCCCTATGATGTACGTAGCTTTATCCTACGATCACCGCATCATCGACGGTCGCGAATCGGTAAGCTTCCTGGTACGTGTGAAAGAGTTGCTCGAAGACCCCATGCGTTTATTACTGGGAGTATAATTTTATACTCCCAGTAATAAACGCAGTTATAAGTTAAGAGTTATAGGTTATGAGTGCTGGGATGTGACCAGGTCTATTGAATTTTTCAGATGATTATCATCAGATGATTATCAATTGAACATTAAATTTTAAATTCACCGCATGACTTATAATTTATAACTATTAACTAAAAAAGTGTGGCGGAGAGTATTGTTGCGCAGAAGTCTTACCAATTTGCATTACGGATAATTAAGCTGTGCCAGTACCTGCGAAATCAGAAAAAGGAACATGTGCTATCTAGGCAATTATTGCGGAGCGGCACTCAATTGGGGCGAATATCGAGGAAGCTGTAGCTGCACAGTCAAAAGCTGATTTTATAAATAAACTTGCCATTGCTTTAAAGGAAACCCGTGAAACCAGCTATTGGCTACGTTTACTCAAAGATGCAGATATTCTTAGTCAAACAGGTTTTGGCAGCATTCATTCAGATTATATAGAGTTGAAAAAGATGTTAAGCAGCATTATCCTGACGGCTAAAAATAACAACTCATAACTTATAACTTTTAACTCTTAACTTGAACGCAGTGAAATACGATGTTGTAGTGATTGGTTCTGGTCCGGGCGGATATGTGGCGGCCATACGGTGCGCGCAGGTTGGTCTGAAAACCGCCATCATTGAAAAATATAGCGTACTAGGAGGTACTTGCTTAAACGTAGGATGTATTCCATCTAAGGCTCTGCTCGACTCCTCGGAGCATTACCACAATGCGGCGCATACCTTTAAAACGCACGGCATTGAACTGGATAACCTGCAGGTAAATCTAGAGCAAATGATTAAGCGCAAAGGCGAAGTTGTAAAATCGAACAACGATGGCATTACTTTTCTGATGAAAAAGAACAAGATTGATACGTATTTCGGTCTGGGTTCATTTGTAGATAAAAACCGCATTAAAGTAACCGCGCAGGATGGTACTTCTCAGGAAATTGAAACCAGCAATACCATTATTGCCACGGGTTCTAAACCCACGGTACTGCCTTTTATTCCGGTAGATAAGCAACGGATTATTACTTCTACTGAAGCCTTGGAGCTGAAAGAAGTACCCAAACACATGGTAATCATTGGCGGCGGCGTAATTGGTTTGGAATTAGGTTCGGTGTACGCGCGCTTAGGCGCTAAAATTACCGTAATTGAATTCCTGGATAGCATTATCCCGACCATGGATAAATCGCTGGGCAAAGAATTGCAGCGCATTCTGAAGAAAACCTTAGGCTTTGATTTTTATTTCCAGCACAAAGTTACCGGCGCTACCAACACCGGCGAAGGCGTAACCGTAACGGCACAGAACCCGAAAGGGGAAAACGTAACATTTGAAGGCGATTACTGCCTGGTTTCCATCGGCCGCAAACCGTACACGGAAGGGTTGGGCCTAGAAAATGCCGGTGTGCAAATGGCGGAACGTGGTATGATTGCCGTGGATGATCACTTACGGACCAATGTACCGGGTATTTTCGCCATTGGCGATGTAATCCGGGGCGCGATGCTGGCCCATAAAGCCGAAGAAGAAGGTGTTTTAGTGGCTGAGCAAATTGTAGGTCAGAAGCCGCATATTAATTACAATTTAATTCCGGGTGTGGTTTATACCTGGCCGGAAGTAGCTGGCGTGGGATTTACCGAAGAGCAATTGAAAGAACAAGGTCGTGCTTACAAAGCCGGTTCGTTTCCGTTTAAAGCCTCTGGGCGGGCCAAAGCCTCCATGGATACCGATGGTTTCGTGAAAGTACTGGCAGATAAAGAAACCGACGAAATATTGGGCGTACACATGATTGGACCGCGGATAGCCGATTTAATTGCCGAAGCTGTAGTAGCCATGGAGTTCCGGGCTTCGGCGGAAGATGTGGCCCGGATGAGCCACGCGCACCCAACCTATACCGAAGCCCTGAAAGAAGCTTGCCTAGCAGCTTCGGAAAATCGGCCAATTCACATTTAAAATTTAAAAAACTACCGTTAATCTACTTACTTGGGTAACAAACCCTTAGTCAGAGTTAACCAGATAATTTTTAAAAATAAATCTTAAAATCTAAACAGGTAGCTTGGGGCTACCTGTTTAGATTTTACAGCTCTTGTATATTTTAAATAGAAAGAGCAACAGAAACATTAAAGCTACGTCCATCCGATGGCCAGATTCCCGGACCGGGATAAAACGTAGGACGTTTGGTGAAGTAGTGGTTGTTTAGCAGATTATTAATATTTACGCGTACTTTAACCTGCGGCGAAATGCGGTACGAAGCGTTCATATCAAAAATACCGTAAGCCGGCACCAATCCCACTGCTCCATTCACCGAAGGCTTGCGCGTATTTAATGCATCGGCGTAGCATTTAGCGGTGTAGCTGTACAAACCCGAAATACTGAATAATTTGTAGTTATAGGTTACCCCATTGCGGCTAATCCAGGGAGGTGTACTTTCTACGTGATTGTTTTTAACCGAAATATTTTCGTTGCCTTGGCGCACTTGCGCGTTTAGGTAACGGGCATCCATGTAAGCGGTAGAGGTAAAAAAGATAACTGGCTATACGAGGAAAACGGATGCGTGTACTCGACAAAAAGCTCCACCCCGTTTGTTACTGAATTACCAATATTAGTGCGATACAGGTAAAAATTACCCGCTTCATCGCTTTGATTTAAACTACCCAAACGGTTGTTATACCGCAACTGGAACAAGCTCACATCCCATTTTAAACCGGCCTGCTCTCCCCGGTAGCCCATTTCGGCATTGTAGCCGCTGGCGTCTTCCAGGTCCTTATCAATCCGTTCGTAGGTGGTAGCGGGTATAATATCTTTAAAAATTACCGGGCGATAGGCTTGCGAGAAACCAGCGTAAAAGTTTTGGTTAGTTCCTAACTGGTAATCGGCATTTATCCCGAGTAAAGGAAAACGGTGTTTAATAACGGTTGGCAATTGCTCGTTTTGGTAGTACGTAATTTTACCACCCATATCGGATTGACCGCTTTCTACCCGAATACCCGGACTAAGCGAGAACGCCGGACTTAGTTGAAATTGGTTTTCGGCAAAAATAGCTACGTTGCGGGTTTTAAAATGCATGTCGCGGCCCCATTGGGGTTGCGTTAAGGTTAAATCAAAATCGCTGTTGGTGGTACCTTTACCTAGTTGCTGCCGGTGCAAATCATTGCGCATTACTTGCAAACCCGTTACCAAAGTAGAAAAAACAGAACCTATTTCGTAGGTATGCGATACCCGCAACTCGGAAGTATAACTATTAAAATGATCGACATCTACCTGGCGCGGCACGTAGGCCAGCGTAGCCGGATCAATCACATCGGCCACATTGGCGGGCTTGTCAAACTGCACGCTGTTGCGGGCACCCAGTACCGCCGAAGTAACCCATTTCATTTTTGTTCTCGCGGATAAGCTATAATCTACGGTAAAAGAAGGCACGTAAATATCCGGGTTAAAATAATTGCGGCGGCGCGTAGACTGCCGCGGATTAGCCCGAAACATACTATCGGTTAGCGGGCCGGGAATTTGGTACACGTAATTCGAGCGGCCCAGTTCGGCGGTTAAACTTACTTCTTTGTTGGGTTTATAGTGAAGCAAAAATCCTTGCGCATCGTAATTAGTGCGGCTGTTATCGCGGTAGCCATTTGATACTCGTTTACTGTAATAAGCGTAATAGCTAAATTTACCTTTAGTACCGCTAATGGCATTATAGGTACTCAGCAAACCAAAAGATCCGGCGGCATTTACGCTTTCTAGGCCCAGGGTGCGGGTAGTATCGGGTTGTTTGGTTACGTAGTGCAGCATACCGCCAAACTGCGCACCGAACTGTAAGGCACCAGTGCCCCGCACCAGCTCGATGCGTTCCACGGCTTCCAGGGGCAAACTATAATGCGAGGCTGGGTAGCCATACATATCGGAGTTAGTAATAACGCCATTCTGGCGAATGTTAAACTCCCAACCCCGATGCGGGTCTAAGCCCCTGGTAGAAATATTTACCTGATTGCCGGAGCCATCCATATCGTACACAAACACGCCGGGCACTTTGGCAAACAACTGGCGCGGCGTTTTCTCGGTGATATTCGCGTTTAAACTACCCAGATTAATTACTTCGTTTTTTTACCTGAAAATAGGAAAGTATCTTTTAAACGAGGTAAGCGTTCAATATTGGATTTACGCCCCGTTACCGTTACTTCATTCAGCTTTTTACCCCTCAGGCTATCTGTTGGAGACTGGGCATTAACCACCAGGGTAAATAGTAAAAATAAACCTATCAGTATATTCCATTTCTTCATAAACGCACCTACCTTAAAAATTTAATGCCCCAATTTACCGAAAGAAAGCGATTAAGCGAAAAAGCAGGCCTCAAACTACTACTAATCAGGCA
Organism: Adhaeribacter pallidiroseus; assembly: GCF_003340495.1. Classification (NCBI taxonomy): domain Bacteria; kingdom Pseudomonadati; phylum Bacteroidota; class Cytophagia; order Cytophagales; family Hymenobacteraceae; genus Adhaeribacter; species Adhaeribacter pallidiroseus. Next base: position 280,839 of record NZ_QASA01000001.1, on the reverse strand, counting down.
AAACCAGAATAAAGATCTAGTAAAGCCGGGGCACTCCTTGCAGCTATCACATGATGCAAACCAAGCTTTTTTGTGGTTATTTCTTCCCAACAGAAATTTTTAAATTTTTAGTCGCTGACCAGCTATTTTTTTAAGGGGCGGGCGTTTGGGTATCACCATACCTAAAGAAGTTTCCAAAAAGAAGCGGCTTGAACCGCAGAAATCTAAAAATTTTAAAATTTCCGAGTAAAAACCAGTAAATTTTACGCCATCAATAATTGGTATTTACTTACATTAGTAGAATCAGGAATCTGAACCACATCTTATTAACTATCATGAAAAAAATTATTTTAACGGGAATTTGTGCTTTTGCGCTTTCAACCACTTTTGCTTTTGTGCCTCAAGCACTTACTTCTGCCTCCTCTAAGCTAGTTGTAGTAGATGATCCAATGGATTTAAACCAATATATTGGGAAGTACAAATTTGAAGGACTGCCTTTTGAATACTTAACAATAACGTTAATAAACGGAAAACTGCACGCAAATACCGGTGCCGAAGAAGGAGATTTAATTCCGTTGCCAGAAGCAGACACTTTTGATGCCTCGGGTAGGGCCATTTTAAAATTTAAGCGTGATACCGATAAAAAAGTAAACGGCATGACCTTAGATGCCGATGGTTCCAGTTTCGAAGGTAAAAAAGAAGCCTGATCGGTGCTAATTACTTATTCTTAAACTGTCCAGATACATTTATCCGGTCAGTTTAAAACAAGTCTGAGGGATTAATCAGGGTAAAAATTTAAAAATTCTTTCTTAAGCTTAGCAGCTATCCAAATCGTGCAAGCGCTAACTTTGTGGTAGGTTAAAGAGCTAACCAGTGTTCTTAAATAACCCATGAACAAATTGATTACTTTATCGGTGTTACTTATTCTTGTGGCGTTTGCCGTACAAGCTCAAAGTAATTTGCTCCGGGAAGGGAAGAAATGCACGGTGGTTTTAACCTACGATGATGGCTTGAAGGTGCACTTAACCTATGTTCTACCAGCGTTAGATTCTCTGGGACTAAAAGCAACCTTCTACCTTTCGGATTATTTTGGCGGTTTACAAGCACAAATCCCAACCTGGCGAGCGGCGGCAGCAAAAGGCCATGAGTTAGGAAATCACACCATTCATCATCCCTGCGACGGCAGCTTACCCGGCAGAGCATTTGTGAAGCCAGACTACGATTTAAGTAAGTATACCGCCGCAAGAATAACCGATGAAATCCAATCGATGAACACATTGCTGTATGCCATTGATGGTAAAACCAGAAGAACGTTTGCTTACCCCTGCGGCGATACCAAAATTAATGGCATGGAATATCTAGCTTCTCTGAGAAAAGAGTTTGTCGGGGCCCGCGGCGTAAGTGCGGGATTGCAGCCCCTGGCGAAAGTTAATTTGTACAACATCAATTGCTTTGTAGCCAACGGGCAAACCGGGAAGGAATTGATTGAACAGGTAAAACAAGCCGAAGCTCAAGGTGGTTTACTGGTGTTTCTTTTCCATGGTGTAGGCGGCGAACACAGTTTAAATGTTTCGCTACCCGCCCACCGGCAATTGTTACGGTATTTAAAGCAGCACGAAAAAACTATTTGGATTGCCCCGGTGCTGGAGGTAGCCACAGTGGTAGAACAACAGCAAAAAAGGTTAAAAGAATAGAGTAAGGATACTTTTTTTAAATTTTAATTCTGATTACACGTGTAAATAGTGACTATAAATCTGGTTGCTGGTATTATCTTAATTTTTATTCTGCAATCATTTTACAATTCGTTACCAAACGGCATACCTGAACCAAATAACCACACCAATTTTTTACAAAAGATACTCCATCTAAATCAGCAACAATACTCCGGCTATACCAATTGCGTCTCCGGTGTTGCTTTTTCCTTTTTATATAATAACCAGTATTGCAGCTGGTTTTAACGTTGGTTGGAATTTAATTTTTTCTCATACAACCTTTTTTGGCCATCAAGCATCTGGTTAAGAACACGAAGTTAAATTTTCGGAAATAATTATCTTTTGCCGAGAAATATATTATTTTGGCAGTAGATTAACGTTTTAAATTTCAAAGCTTTAATCTTCGTAATGCCAGCTCTTACGCCCCTTATTAAACAATCATGATCAAACTGCAGAACATCCATAAATACTATGCGGTCGGGCATAACAAACTGCACGTACTCAAAGGCATTGATACGATTATTGAAGAAGGCGAGCTGGTGTCGATTATGGGTTCTTCGGGTTCCGGTAAATCTACCTTACTCAACATTCTGGGTATTTTGGATGACTACGATACCGGCGATTATTACCTGGCGGGAGCGCATATCCGCAACCTATCGCAAACCAAAGCCGCTTATTACCGCAATAAATTTCTGGGTTTCGTTTTTCAGTCCTTTAATCTGCTTTCTTTTAAAAATGCCATGGAAAACGTGGCTTTGCCGCTATACTATCAGAAAGTAGGCCGCCGGGAACGCAATAAATTAGCTTTAGAATACCTGGACCGGGTAGGTTTACTCGATCGAGCCGAACATTCTCCTAATGAATTATCCGGCGGACAAAAGCAACGGGTAGCTATTGCCCGAGCCCTTATCAGCAAGCCTAAGCTTATTCTGGCCGATGAACCAACCGGCGCCCTAGATACGCAAACTTCCTTTGAAGTAATGGAGCTTTTTAAAGAAGTAAACGGCGAAGGCATTACCGTTATTATTGTAACCCACGAAAATGATATTGCCGCGCAAACCCAACGAGTCATCCGGTTAAAAGATGGCTTGATTGTAAACGACCCGGTACATTTACCAGTAACCAATTACCAGGTACCAGTTTCCAGTTAATATTTACCATTTAGCAATTACCGGTTTAATTAAGCTCTGATTGCATTTGCCAACTAATAACTAATAACTTCTGTGGACTATGGTCTATGGACTATCAACTATCGACTAACCTATGTTTGATATAGATAAATGGCAGGAGATTATCGGCACGTTGCGCAAGAACAAATTGCGTTCGTTCCTGACAGCCTTTGGAGTATTTTGGGGAATTTTTATGCTGGTGTTGCTGCTGGGTATGGGCAAAGGGTTGCAGAACGGCATCTTTAACCGGTTTGGCGATGGAGCGAAAAACAGCATCTTCTTTTTTACGGGTCGTACTTCGGTAGCCCACCAAGGGATGGCACCGGGTCGGGAAATAAAATTTACGAACGATGACCTTTCGGCTATTATGCGCGAGGTTAGTAATGTAAAAATTATCGCGCCGCGCAATCGACTTTTTGGGGAGTTTACCATTAACTATAAAAAGCAAAACGGTTCGTACCAGGTTTTTGGCTCCACCGACGATTTTCTGCTCCTTAACGGCGAGCGCTTAAACAAAGGCCGCTTGCTGAATGCCATGGATGCCAAGGAAAAAAGGAAAGTGGTGATACTGGGCGAGGTAGCTAAAAAAGTACTTTTCGGGGAACAGAACGCGATTGGCGAATACGTAAATATCCGGGGCATTTACTTTAAAGTAGTCGGCATTTTTAATTTAAAAGGCAACAACGGCGGACGCGGCGAAGAACGGGCGTACATTCCGTTTTCGACCTTGCAGATAACGTTTAACCAACCAAACCAGGTACAAACCATGGCCATGGTCGCCCAAAATGGCATACCAGCCAAGGTAATCGAGGATAAAGTTAAAAAAGTGCTGGCCCAACGTCATAAATTCGCCGCCGAAGACCCCATGGCCTTGTACGTGAACAACAACGAAACCGAATTAAACCAACTCAATGGCTTGTTCCGGGGCATCGAAATTTTTGTCTGGATTGTGGGCATTGGTACCCTGATCGCCGGTATTGTGGGCGTAAGTAACATTATGCTGATTATCGTGAAAGAGCGCACCCGCGAGATTGGCGTGCGCAAAGCCTTAGGAGCTACGCCTTTTTCGGTGGTAAGCCTGATCCTGCAAGAGTCTATTGTCATTACCGCTTTTTCGGGTTACCTGGGTTTACTGGCCGGGGCGGGCCTGCTGGATGGAATTCGCTATTTACTGGAAGCAAATAACGTAGAACTCCCGTTTTTTGCGCACCCCGAAGTAGACCTGGGAGTAGCTATCTCCGCTACTATTGTGCTGGTACTGGCCGGCGCCCTGGCCGGTCTGGTTCCGGCCCTAAAAGCTGCCAACATCAAACCCATTGAAGCCCTTCGGGCAGATTAGGTTGAATGGTTGGATTGTTGAAGTGCTGTATTGCTAAATTGTTGAATAGTTAAATGGTCGCATGTTGTTGAACCTGAATGGATAATCGAAAATACTTACATTTTGAAGATATAGAAGCTTATAAAACAGCTTTTCAGTTAAGCAATACAGTGTGGAATGCAGTTCTACAATGGGATAATTTTTCAAGAGATACTATTGGGAAGCAATTTGTACGAGCAGCAGATAGTATATCGGCTAATATTGCTGAAGGCTATGGCCGATATTCTAAGAAGGACAAAGTTAACTTTTACCGCTACGCTAAAGGTTCTACCTTAGAAACCTTAAACTGGTATAAAAAAGCCACAATTAGAAAGTTAATACCCATCGAGCATGGTAAAAAGATTGAAATAGATTTAGAAAAATTACCTAAATTAATCAATTGGCTTATAAAATTCACCAATGAAAATCTAACGATTTAACAAATCAACAATCCAGCAATAAAACCATTCAACAATATAACATTTCAACCATGTTTGATTTAGACAAATGGGCGGAGATTTACGCGACGGTACGCAAACACAAACTGCGCACCGGCTTAACGGCTTTTGGCGTATTCTGGGGAATTTTTATGTTGATTGTTTTGCTGGGGGCCGGTAAAGGTCTGGAAAATGGCGTAATCAAAGATTTTAACATTGCCAAAAATACCGTTTTCGTCTGGACGCAACGTACCGCGGTACCTTATAAAGGCCTAAAAGCCGGTCGCTTTATAAAACTAACCAACGACGACATGCGGGCCATTGCTGCCGAAATACCGGAAGTGGCGGTATTGGCTCCCAGCAACCAGTTGGATGGTACTTTTACCGTAAACCGCCTCACCAAAAGTTCATCGTTTGAAGTACGGGGCGATCATCCGGATTTTCGGCAGGTAAAACCCATGCATATTTTAAAAGGCCGCTTCCTGAACAATCTTGATATGCAGGAGAAACGCAAAATTGCGGTGGTGGGCGAGCGCATCATCGAGGTCTTATTTCAAAAAGGCGAAAACCCGATTGGGCAGTTCATCCGGATTAAAGGTATTTATTTTCAAATTGTCGGCATTTTTCGGGGAGTGGGCAAAGGCGAAGCATTAACCGAAGATGCCCAAACTATTTTCCTGCCGCTCACCACTTTGCAGCAAACGTATAACAAAGTAAACGAAGTAGGTTATTTTGCCATGTTACCCAAATCCGGCGTTCCTGCGGCCCTCGTGGAAGAGAAGGTAAAACAATTGCTCATGAAACGGCACCTAGTTGCCCCCGATGATTTAAAAGCTTTTGGTTCGGCCAACATCGAAAAAGAGTTTCAGGACATACAAGGTTTGTTTACCGGCATTTCTACCTTTAGCTGGCTTGTGAGTATTGGTACCATTATCGCGGGCATTATTGGCGTAGGCAATATCATGCTGATTGTGGTAAAAGAACGCACCAAAGAAATTGGTGTGCGCAAATCGTTGGGCGCTACGCCCTGGTCCATCATCAGCTTAATTATTCAGGAATCTATTGTTATTACCGGTGTAGCGGGTTGGCTCGGGTTAATTGCCGGTACGGGTATCATTGCTTTAATCGACTACCTCATGACCCGCCTGAACGTAGATGCCGGCTATTTCTCGAATCCGGAAGTAAATGTACCCATTGCCTTAACCGCCGTGTTGCTGTTGGTTTTTTCCGGAGCCCTGGCCGGTTTAATTCCGGCTACCAAAGCCGCCCGCGTAAACCCCGTAGAAGCCTTACGCGATGAGTGATGGGTTGCAGGTTTATGGTTACAAAGTTAGAAGGTTGAAAAGTTAAAAGGTTGAAGGTTAACTCAAAATTTTAAAAACTTCTTGCCTTAGAGAAGAAGGAATCGGGAAAGTTGATGGGCATTTCTATTTCTAAACAGTAAATACTAATAACTAACATCTGGTATCTAACATCTAGTATTTAATATATGAAAAAAGTAATTTTGGGTTTAGTGGTAATGGTATTCCTGGGACTTTCGGGTTGGCTAGGTTATTATTTTTATAAAAAAGCCAATACCGACCCGATCGTTTACCAAACCGAAAAACCTTTTTACACTAATATTATTAAAAAAACGGTAGCTACCGGTTCTATTGTTCCTCGTAAAGAAGTGCAGGTAAAATCGCAGGTTTCGGGCATTGTGGAACAATTGTACGTGGAAGCCGGCCAGATTGTAAAAGCGGGTCAGTTGCTGGCCAAAATCAAAATTGTGCCCAATGTAGCCAACGTAAACAATGCCCAGTCTAGTTTGCAAACCGCCCGCATAAATTACGCCGAAGCTCAGCGCGAACTAGCCCGCCAACAGCAGCTATTTGACCAGAAAGTAATTGCCGAGCAGGAATTTAACCGCATCCGGCTCGATGCTAATTTAAAAAAAGAAGCCCTTACCTCCGCCGAAAACAATTTGCAAATTGCGTTAAAAGGCGCTTCTAAACGCACCGGTGGGGGCTCCACTCTGGTCTATTCAACCATCGACGGCATGCTGCTCGATGTGCCCGTGAAAGTAGGCACGTCGGTTATTGAACGGAATAATTTTAACGAAGGCACTTCTATTGCCACCGTAGCCGATATGAAAGATTTGATTTTTGAAGGTAAAATTGATGAATCGGAAGTAGGGAAAGTGCGCGAAGGCATGGATTTAAATTTAACCATTGGCGCCATTGAGGGCCGTACCTTTAAAGCGAAACTGGAGTACATTGCTCCTAAAGGAATTACCGAAGAAGGCGCTATTAAATTTCAGGTTCGCGCCAAAGTACTGCTTGATCCCAAAGACTTTATCCGGGCTGGCTACAGCGCCAACGCCGACATTGTACTGGACCAAAAAGAAAATGTTTTAGCTTTAAAAGAAAGTCTGCTGCAATTCGGGAAAGGTAAAGACAGCACTTACGTAGAAGTGGAAACCGGACCGCAACAATTTAAAAAACAACTGGTAAAAACCGGCATCTCCGACGGCATTAACATCGAAGTAGTTTCGGGCGTTACAAAGGACAACAAAGTAAAAGTGAAAGAACCGGAAGCCCCCGAAAAGAAGAATAGCTAAGGTTTTTAAGCAGAATTAAAAAAAGAGCAGGCCTAAATGTCTGCTCTTTTTATTTAAAATATTTGTATGATTGTTGAGTGGTAAAAAGGGCATTTAAATTAAACTTTATTTATGAGGAGACTTTTACTGCTTATTTACTTTTCCATAGTAACAAACCCCTTTACTACTTATGCTCAATCAATAGAATCTTTACAACCCATTAGTAATATTTATGACGATAGGGTTATAAAGATCATCAGTGATAAAGAAGACAACTTCTACGTTATTGGATATATCGGCAAAGGCGACGGAAATGATTTAAATAACAAGGTTATTGACGACACCTATTTTGCTAATATACCCAAAAAAATTTCTGGCAGCTTCATCGCTAAATATAACGGCAAAGAAAATCAGCTTATATGGATTAAACAACATACTTCTTATACTTTAATGCCCGCTTACTTAGATGGGATAGTCGATCCAGAAGGTAATGTCTACATCACCGGTAGAGCTGATTATTCAAACTTTGTTTTAGAGAAATTGGATAGAAATGGAAATCTTTTATGGGAGAAAAAGTACAAATCCAAAACGATATTTAACGATTTTGTTGGCTACGGTGTGACTGTTGATAAACAAGGAAATTCATATATAGTAGGTTCCTTTGACGGCGCTAACATTGATGGTTTTGCATTCAACTTAAACTCAACCAAACTAAATGCACAAACTGATTTTTTAATAAAATTCAATCCAGATGGTAAAGCGCTTTGGGTTAAAACTACCCTAAATGAAAATATAAATTATACTTCTATTACAATTGACAACAGTGGCAATTTGGTTACATCAGGGAGTTTTATAGGTAAAGTAAATTTTAATGATATTGAACTAGAAAATAGTTCGCCAGATGATGGCTATGGAAAGGTTGATAACGCATTTTTAGTAAAAAGAGACCCAAATGGAAATATTTTGTGGGCAAAAAGTTATCCTTTAAAAGCAAATACTTTAAACCAATTAGTTCTGGACTATGATAATGTAGCTATAGATCATAATAATAATATTTATTTTACTTCAGTATTCTCATTAGAAAAGCCTGCAAAAGTAAAAGTTGATGAATTGGAATTAGAACTTTCATCTGGTACAGTACTAATTAAACTTAATCCCGATGGTAAAGCAGAGTGGGGAGTCAACTATCAATCAATTGATGCTGACACTTATCAACCAGGTAAATTAATTTATGCTAATCAAGCTATCTATCTTACAGGAATTTTCTATGGAAGTATGAATATTGAGAATGAAACTTTGAAAAATACTAGCCCTGGTGGAAGTATTTTCCTTATCAAACTCAATTTAAATGGTAAAAAAGTTTGGGCAACTCGATTTGGAGGTATTAATAATTCTTTATATCCAACTTTAACTTTTTTACCTCAACAAAGAAAGTTAACCTTAGCCAGCAGATTTTATGATAAGATGACAGTTAATAACCTATCAGTAATTAGTAAGGGTCAGGGCGATATATTTATAGCTAAAATCAATGATACAACTATTACTACGACTAATTATAATACTACTATAAGGGGGAAAGTATTTGATGATAGTAATAAAAACTGTGTGGAAGACAAAACAGAAAAAGGCATCCCCAATATTGTTCTGGAGATACAACCGGGAGAATACTATACGGTTACGGATGAGCAAGGTCTATATGCGGTAGCCGTTCCGCCAGGAATCTATACAGTTAAACCAATCCTTCCCACAACTACTAAATCAAGAATTATCCGAAATTGCGTTTCCAGTTTAGAAGCTAAAACCGATAGTTTACATAAAGAAGTTGCTAATATTAATTTTGGTTATACTACTATTCCTTGCACTGTTCTCACCGTAGACATAGCCGCTGACCGGCGGCGGCGTTGTTTCCGGAGCCAAACCACGGTTACTTTCGCCAACGAAGGGGCGGCAGATGCGCAGAATGTTCAGGTAAAAGTAATTTATCCCAAGTACGTTGTGCCGATTAGCAGTACCGTTCCCTGGAATTTTCAAAAAGATTCACTGCTGGTATTTACCATTGGGCAGTTAAAAGCCGGCGAAAAACGCAGTTTTATTATCACGGATTCTACAGTTTGTGGGAACGAAAATATACGCGGTTTAAGTCAGTGCGTAAAAGCCATGATTACACCCAAGAGTACGTGTATGACACCCAACCCTAATTGGAACCAGGCGAGTGTAGCCGTAATGGGTACGTACCAGGAAGAAACCGAAACCGCCACTTTTATAGTGGAAAACACCGGGGACGGTGCCATGACCGATAGTACCAGTTACCGGGTATTTGCCAATGAAACCCTAGTGGAAGAGGGAAAAACGAAACTGGATAAAGGCGATAAACTCACCTTGGAAATACCAATGAAATCGCAGGCCCTTCGGGTAGAGGCTGACCAGGTGAAAGATCATCCCGGTAGTAGCCGGCCCAATGCTACGGTGCAGCCTATGATGGCAATGCCCGATGCCCCTCCTACCCCAGAAGATGCTTTTTACCAGGACGATGCCGATGCCGACGTAGAAATTTCGTGCCTGCCGATTATTGATTCTTATGACCCGAATGATAAACAGGTAAGTCCTATTGGCATAACTAAGCGGCACTACATTAAAGCTACCGACGAACTGGAATATTTAATCCGCTTCCAGAACACCGGCACCGACGTGGCCTACAAAGTAGTGGTGGTAGATACCTTAAGCGAAGAGCTGGATATTGCTAGTTTACGCGTGGGAGCAGCTTCTCATCCGTTTATCTATACAGTGTCGGGAAAAGGAAAGCCGGTCCTTACCTTTACTTTTAACAACATTAACCTACCCGATCATAAAACCAACGAACCGGCCAGCCACGGGTTTGTGAAGTTTACCATTGCGCAAACGCCCGACAATCCCAAAGGTACCCGCATCATAAACGCCGCTTACAACTATTTTGATTACAACGCACCCGTTAAAACCAACGAAGTTTTTAATATAGTTGGGGATACCGTTATGCTGGCCACCGAGAAAACAGTGGTGTATGATTGCGGTAAAGACCTGCCCACCACTGCCCATACCCTAGAAGATATAAATTTATGCGATACCGATAATACTACTTTAACCGGAAATCAACCCGAAAAAGGCAAAGGCCGTTGGCAACTGATTAGTGGGCAGGCCACTTTGGTGAATCCGGATAATTACATAACCAAAATCAAAAATATTGGTTACGGCGATGTAATTGTGGAATGGACAATTCAGTTGTGCGAAAAAGTTTCGCGCAGCCGGGTTACCCTGCACCGGTTGCCTGTTCCGGAACCGCCCCTTGTGGATGATATAGCCCCACAATGCGAATTGTCGCCGCAAGCAATAACCGTATTCGGGCAAAATATTACGTGGTACGCCGATGCAGAAAAAACGATCATGCTTTACTCGGGCAATATTTACCAACCCGAAACTATCTCGGAAAATACCACTTATTATGTAACCCAAACCGTAAATGGCTGCGAAAGTGCGGTAACAACTGTTACCTTACCCGTACAACCCGCTACAATTAATTTTACCGTTACAGGCGATACGTTAACGGCCCCCTTCGCCGAGCAATATCAATGGTTTTTTAATAATGAGCCGCTTAAAGCCGGTAATACGCAGAAAATCCAGGCGCGTAATTCCGGTCTTTACCGGGTAGAAATAATCAAACAAAACTGCACAGCCTCATCCAAAGACCAAATGCACCAGGTTTATCTTACCCAAAGTCAACTACTCGTAAAGCCTAACCCCATTGACGAGCAACTTAACCTGGAATTAACCACGTACTCCACGGGCGAGGTGCTGATCCGGGTTTGGAACCAGTTAGGAAGGAAGGTAAAAGAAGAAGTTACCAATAAACCAACTACCGTGTACGAAACGCAACTCCAGCTCCATCATCTGGCAGCAGGTGTTTATTTTGTAGAAGCGCAGATTGGCACGGAAGTTTTCCGGCAGAAATTTGTGAAGAAATAATGATTTAGCTAACCTTCCAACTATTTAAAAAGCCCGTTGCCCAACGGGCTTTTTTGTTTTACTACAACTTTGGAATTACAAAATAAATAGTCTTAAAAACGAATAAAGTCTTTCTTTTTTAAAATTTTTGCATTCTTGAAAGCTAATTTTAAGCACAACAAAATAAATTAGCACCTGTTAAATAGCGATTATGCTCCTATCATCAGGCACATACTACTTTCAATTAAGCGCGTTGGATATAAATTATGAAAAAAAGCACCGTTAAGTTACAATTTAATCCGGAGCTCAGCATAAACGCCGATGGCAAACACGTACGTGATGGATTATCCACTATTTTACGGACTGGTGATTACTTATGGGTAAGCTGCGATGAACGGTGTAGCTTGGAACGCTTAAAAAAAATAGACGAAAATACCTTTGGTGAGCACCATTCTTTTGATTTAAGCCAATTTTTAAAATTACCCGCTGGTACCGAAAACGAAATTGATATAGAAGGCATTGCTTTAGAAGAACATTACTTGTGGCTGGTGGGCTCCCATAGCCTGGCCCGCCGCAAACCCAAAAAAAGCCAGGAACCGGACGAACAAATCAAGCGCTTGGCTAAACTAAAAACCGACCAGAACCGCTATTTGCTGGCGCGTATACCGTTAAACCGCAATAAGGAAACCGGCGAAATCAGCTTAGTGAAACACGTTACGCACCCCTACGAACCGAATTTCATGTTATCGGCAGCGCAGTTAGCAGGGAATCATGCCGGCACCAACCAACTTCTGGAAGCTTTAACCAACGACATCCACGTACAGGATTTTTTAAAAATTCCGGGCAAAGACAATGGTTTTGACATTGAAGGTTTGGCCATTCACGGCGATCGCGTTTTTATAGGTTTACGCGGCCCCGTGTTGCGGGGCTGGGCCATTATTCTGGAAGTAGCCGTGCAAGATACCGATGATTCTTATTTTTTTGAATTAAAACCCATCGGACTAAAAGGCGAACTTTACATCAAACATTTTTTGCATCTGGAAGGCATGGGTATCCGGGAGCTGGATATAGCCGGCGACGATCTTTTAATTTTGGCCGGACCCTCTATGGACCTGGATGGCACCATTGCCCTTTACCGCTGGCCACAGGCTCTGCGCCAAACCGGTCAATCCATTACCCACCGCAACGATTTAGAACAGTTGTTTGAAGTTCCGAACGGAACCGGACCTACCTCGGGTCAGGATAAAGCCGAAGGCATAACGTTGTTTGATAAACACCACGCCATTATTGTTTTTGATAGCCCTACTGACGAACGTAAACTAAATACCGATGCTGTTATGGCCGATTTATTTAAAATAGGAGTTAATTCTGTTAAAATTTAAAAATACCCTTTATGTTGCAAATTGAGGCCTATACTCCCACCGATGCAGAAGCCTTCCGGACTTTAAATCACGAATGGATCACTAAATATTTCGAGTTAGAAGAAGTAGATAATTTATTACTCGACAACCCGGAAAGTTACATCTTAGCCAAAGGTGGCGCCATTATCATGGCCCGCTACAATGGCCAGACTGTTGGCACCTGCGCCTTACTTAAAATAAACGAAACCGCATATGAGTTAGGTAAAATGGCCGTTACAGCATCCATGCAAGACAAAAAAATTGGCCAACAACTGGTAGCGGCAGCTATTGATAAAGCCAAAGAACTCGGCGCTAAAAAGTTGATTCTCTTGAGCCATCGAACCTTGAAACCGGCCTTGCACGTGTACCAGAAAATGGGCTTTCAGCAGGTACCTTGCGCGCCAAACGGGTACAAGCGCGCCGATATTCAAATGGAACTGGAATTATAGATACGCGTAATCTCTATTTTTTACCGGTTCGCCGGAACAAGATAATGCCGTTATGGTAAGTAATGTGGCCATTGCGGTAGGTTTTTACGTCCAGTAAAACTTCGTATTTATAAACGCTGTTTTGCATAAAATCGTAAGTAGCCTGGCGCGGGTCGGGCCAGTTGGTATCATCTACCAGAATAATACAGTTGTCCGAAAAGTGTGGTTCGGCTACTTGCAGGCCTTGTAACTGATCTTCGTATTTGTGATCGCCGTCGTAAATGTAAAAGCCGATTTTACCAGTATGCAGGCGGTTAAAGTACTCTTCATAATCCATATCGTAGAAATGGTGGTTGGTACTTTTCAGGGCGTTAAAGCGCTTTAAAAAGGCTTCACGCGGGCCACCAAACTGCGAAAAATTATCGACGCCGATGCAGGTTTTGGTGGGGTTGTGCGCTACACCCGATAAAAAGGTAAATCCGTTCCATACGCCCACGTTTACAAAAACCTCATTCGGTTTCATTTCGGAAACGCCACGGTTAATCACGGCTCCTACTGCAAACGTAGACATGCGCGGAATTTTACAAACCGTTTTTAGCCTTTCTTTCCACTCGGTGTGCTTTTCTGGTAATACGGTATTTAGTACATCCAGCGAAAATCCAATTTTTGGCAAAGTACGTTTTAAAGTACCTGTGCCTAATGGTTGCTTGGTGCCGGGTTTAATAAACCGGAAAGAAATATTTTTTACAAAATCGGCGTACGTCATGGTAAGAATGTTCTTACAAATTAGCCTGCAATTTAAGAATAGTTTTTTAATGCAAGAGCTAAGTTATAACCGGATGAATCAACCCACAGTAAAAATAAAAACAGAACTCACGCTGTTAAAAAGCCTTTTTTAAAATAAAATTGCCTTAAAATGTAACAAATCAAGCTCTTTCGCGATAAGATTAATCCGGTTATTTTTATTTGGCCATATAACGGAGAGATCAATAACCTTTAAATACAAGCTTAAAATTTTTAATCATTACAACTATGGAAAATAACACCAATAATTTAAATCAGCCGGCAGACAATGCCAATAATATCTTGGATACCGCTTCTTCTTACTTTAAGAACCTTAACCTAAACCAGGTTCCGGATCAGTTAAAGCAATTTGGAACTACAGCTGCCAATAAAGTAAAAGGCTTAAGCACTACCCAGAAAGTAATTGGCGGTGCCTTGTTAGTGTTAGGTGCTGGTTACCTATCCAGACGTTCTCGCCTGAACTTCCGGAACGTTGCGCACAATTTAAAGCAATACTAATTCTATAACTTTTAATTAAAACAAAATGCCTGGTGCTCATAACACCAGGCATTTTGTTTTACCGATTACCATTTGTCATAAAAAGTTTCCGGAAAGATTGCCCGTCCTTTAAACCTGATCTGTTTTTTAAATTTTTGTATTTAGTGAGCTCCGGTACATTGTATATAAAAACAGGCTCTTTTAGTTTTAAGAACTTAAAAAAATATGATCCGTTCATTAGAGCTACAAACAGCACGGTTAGTTAATGGAAGAAACACTTCGTTATTTTATTGGCCCAGACTCTAATGCTATAAACTGGTGGCAAATGTGTTTCCGGGGATTATTGGTATTTATATTAGCAATCATCCTGGTACGTGTCGGTGATCGGCGAATTTTCAGCAAAAATGCTGCTTTTGATATTGTTTTGGGAATCATTCTGGGTTCCTTACTCAGCCGGGCAATAACCGGGAATGCTCCTTTTGTGCCAACATGTATTACCTGCATCGGTTTGGTAGCTTTGCACTGGTTCCTAGCTATGATCTCCCAAAAATACCATGCTTTTGGATTACTCATTAAAGGCAAACAGTTGCTTTTAGTTAAAGATGGGCAAATCCAAGAAGAAAATATGAAGAAACAAAACTTCACGATCCACGACTTGAACGAAGTATTGCGCTTAAACGGCAAGCTAACCCAGGTAGAAGAGGTGCAGGAAGCGTATTTAGAGCGTAGTGGTAACGTGAGCGTTATTCCCCGTAAACAAAATTAAATTTAGTTATTTGGACAGCAGGTAACTTTTATGTGGAATGTAGTTCTTGCTGCTACAGGCAAAAGCTCTTCTTTTAAGGGCTATTGCTTTAAATACTGAATGATTCTTACATGCTGATTAACATCAAAGCTCATCCATTAGTATTTAAACCTGTACATGTAGCTCATACTTTTAAACTGAAACTCCTATGAAGAACCAATTAAAAAAACAAAAGAAAAAACACAAGCGGAGCGAGCAAAATAGTATTTGGCAAGCTTTAATAAGTGGCTTAGCCGGAGCGGTTGCCGTAACGGTTATACATGAAACAGCCCGTCGGTTTATACCTAATGCCCCCCGGATGGATGTGCTGGGCATGCGGGCTATTGCCAAAGGTTTATACAAAATGGACGAGCAACCACCAGCCAGTGATGAATTGTTTAAGTGGTCGATGGTGGGAGATTTGGTATCTAATACCTTGTATTATTCACTAGCCGCTACTGGTCAGCAGCCCTGGGTAAAAGGGATATTATTAGGTTCACTGGCTGGGGTTGGTGGCGTAGTATTGCCTGGCCCAATGGGCTTAGGCGAGGAACCCAGCGGCCGCACCTTGCAAACAAAAGTAATGACGGTAACATGGTACTTTTTAGGCGGATTAGTTACAGCCGCCGCCGCACAAGGTATTCGGGATGCCAATAAAAAGCGCAAACTACCCAAAGACTGGGCTATGTAAAACTTAAAAATGTCAAAAGCCGGTTTCTGACGTAAAGAAATCGGCGTTTAACTTTTTAATTCTGCATTTTCTAAGCTTTCCTTTAAAGTTTCAGGATTTTTCCTTAGCCGTTCCCCTACCCGATCCGCTTTTTTTGCCGCCGTGATCTTGTTTGTTTACGGTGGCCCAGGCGCGTTTTTCTGCTTCTTCTTCGCTTAAGCCTTTCTTTTCGTAACTTTCTTCAATATGCGCTGCTTGCCGCTTTTGTTTATCGGTGTACGCTGATTTATCTCCTTGGGGCATAGTTATCGTTTTTAAGTTAAGCGATAAAGTATTTCTTATGAAAAGCGTGTACGATTTTTTTTTAAATTTAAGGCAAGTTTAACGCCACAAGCTAAGATCTATAGACGATCCACCTTTGCGCAACTTTCAGATGAGGGAATCTTACACTTGGTCACGTACTTGTTAAACCCAGTTTACGCTCGTAAAACAGAAAAATTTAAAAATTTACTGGGTACCACAAATACACAGTACTTGCTTTTGCGGTTGAATGGGCTGGTAATTAGGTAAAGTACGCTCCATCATGTAAATAATTTGTAATTCTTTAATCTGATCTGCGGAGCGGTGAGCTTCGTTCCAAATTCGCAGGCGATAGTTGCAGAAGTAAGGCCGCATAAACGAGTTGTTTACAAACAAGTAATTCTCACTATACTTGCGCCAGCGATCGTTTTTAAACAAAGCCACCACCGATTCCGGCTTTTTTTCGGTAACGGGTAAGCCGTTCCGGTTTAAGTCAATGTGGTTGTTTTCGGTAGTTATTCCTTCCAGAATATACCAGCCATCGTCTTTAAAAACTTCGGGTGCAAACATGCCCCAGTGCTGGTCTACCCGCAGCAACATGCCGGGCCAGCGGGCCGCCGGTGGTAGGGGATGGTTTACCTGGGGTACATTCGAGAAATTCCACCAAATTACATAAAGCAATACAGCTATCACAAAGCCTTCTTTAATGGCACTAACTTCTTCTCGGCGGGCAGGCGATACATGCCACACAGCCCGCACTTCGAACAGTAAGGGAATTTTACTTGTGTAGCCCTTAAAACGATACCCTAAATTTTGAAAATAAGGTAATAATTTAGTCTCTAACCAGTCTATGGCTACCGGGGGCAATAAACCCAATAGCGAAACCCAGTTAATTAAGTAAAACAAACCCACAAAAAGTGTCAGGCTAATCCCTAAATGAAATCCGGCTAATACTCCAATAACTATTAACCGGAAAAAAGGATTAAAAACAGGTATTAATAAAAGAAAGGGCAAGTAAAGCTCGGTATAGTAAGTACCTATCGTTAAGTATTTTAGTAATACGGGATAAGGATAAATAAGCTTACCAACCGGAAATAGTACCTGGTCGAGACTAAGCGCATTATACAAGGCTGTACCAGTGGTATGCCATTCAGGTGAGTTTTTGAGTAAAGCAGTACAAATATAAACCAACATAATTTGCACCACCAATCCTACTGATGCTGCGCTAAAATGGATAAAGGATTTAGGAAGATTTATAATACGCCGAGCATCCAAACTGTAAAACCGTCCCCAGGGCAAAAATATCGCCCAGAATAGAAGCATGCGCAGCAAATCGTCGCCACCCTGCCCAATAAGCGTATTACGGTTCTGCAGCGATAAAAGCAAGAACCACGATACAATGGTTACCAAACGGGTATGGTATCCCAGTATAAGGCAAACTGCAAAAAAAGCGGCTATTAAAAAAAGGATAGCCTGTACTTGCCATAAACCACTTATAGCGTGAATGGAAATTAAATAAGGGTCCCAAACATATTGGAAAAGTACGTGCAAGGGCAGTACCCCAATATTAGAATAATGCGCTTCCAGGTCGGTAGTTCTTATAGCTAAATCAACTAACAAAACAAACCCGATGCCGATGCGCATAAGCGCTAAAGCCCGGCAATCTACTGTAAATACTTTTTTTAAATAAAGTAAGAGATAATGCATGCAGAACTAAGCAGATTGACTTAATTACCCAAGGCCTAAAAATAAAAAAGGCAAAAACCAAAATGGTTAATGCCTTTTATTGCTTTCGCAAAAAATATAATTTATTTACTAGTTGCCAGTTGTTGAACCACCAGTGGTTGTGCCCCCGGCTGTTGTTCCTGCAGTAGTACCGCTAGTAGTACCAGCAGTTGTGCCCCCGGCTGTTGTTCCTGCAGTAGTACCGCTAGTAGTGCCAGAGGTAGTACCCGTTGTAGTAGTACCTGAAGTAGTGCCACTGGTTGTGCCAGCAGTAGTACCCATAGTAGTAGATCCAGAGGTTGTACCGCTTGTAGTTCCGGAGGTTGTACCGCTCGTGGTGCCAGAAGTAGTACCGCTAGTAGTGCCTGAAGTAGTAGTACCACTGGTAGTGCTGCCATCGGTAGTTCCGCTAGTTGTACCACTAGTAGATCCGGAAGTAGTGCCTGAAGTAGATCCAGAAGTAGTTCCAGTAGCGTCGTCAGTGGTAGAAGTACCAGTAGATGTACCCGTGTCGGTATTAGTGCTGGAGCATGAAGTGAAAGTGGTTGTTGCTACAAATGCTGCTGCTAAGATGCTTAAATAGGTCTTTTTCATAGTTTTACTTTAACTAATGTTACAATTTTTAGTAATAAATATAATTTTATTAGTTGCCTGCTATACGTTTGGTATTCTTTAAGGTTAACAATTCAAAAAAAATATTTTGTACTAACAGGTAAACTAGCCCTTAATACTAATAACATATAAAAGGTAACCCGTATTGAACCTAAGATACGTGCATAAGATAAATTTGGTTAAACTTAGTAGCAATATTATCCTTAGTAGTAACCAAATAGCTACAATATTTGTAATTATACGGAATCGAAAAAATTTAAAAAAATGACTGTAACTAATCAGGCTGTTATTCTATTTGATGGTGTTTGCAACTTATGCAATGGCTTTGTACAATTCGTTATTAAACACGATCGGCAAGGTTATTTTAAATTTACCGCTTTGCAGTCAGACGCTGGCCAAGAAATATTACAGCAAGTAAATTTTTCAAATAATGCGCTGGACACCGTTGTTTTAGTTGAAAACGGAAAAATGTTTGTCCGCTCCACGGCTGCTTTAAAAATACTGGCCCGGCTAGATGGATTTTGGCCCTTAGCTTACGCAGCTATTATTTTGCCAGCCTTTCTGCGTGATTTTATTTACGTGGGTGTTGCCCGAAACCGGTACCGGTGGTTTGGGAAACAAGAAAGCTGCATGGTACCTACTCCTGAATTAAAAAGCCGGTTTTTATAACGCAACAATTTAAATTAAAAGCCAGCACAAAGTTAAACTCTTTACTCCTCTACTACAGCGGTAGTATTTTGCTTTACTTCTTTGTTTTGGTTTTTGCCAGCAGTATCGAAAGCAGTTGCCAGCAGGTTACCCGGTGTAACATTAGCAGCCAGCTTACCAGCTCTTTTTTCAAAAGATTTTATTAATTTCTTAGTACTCTTCCGGGCTAGATTGCCGATAACTTTTGATATAATATCCGCGAAATCGTGCTTGTTATTTTTATTCTTTTTGCCCTTACTTTTTTTATCAGCTTTACTTTTATTTTTTGCCATAAGCTTCTGATTTTAGATAAAAGTGTTCGTAAATTAATAGTTATTACCTGTACTAAACGATTAGAAAACGGTCAGGTTTTACGTGGAAAAAGTGTATTCAACTCTTCTGATTAAAAACAATAAAGGCTTACTTAATGGCTCGGGTCATTTCGCGTTTACCGGCCGGACCAGGCAAAGCTTCTACCACAAAGCCAGCCGCTTTTAAGCTGCGTTTAAAACTACCTTTAGCGCAGTAACTTACCAAAAAGCCTTCTGTTTTTAACGAACGAAACAATTTTTTAAAAATGTCATCGGTCCAGAGTTCCGGTTGCTTTTCGGGGGCAAAAGCGTCGAAATAAATTAAATCGTATTGCTCTTGGGGGAACGAGCAAGTTTGTAAATCCGCTTCTAATTTAAATAAAGTAAACTCCGAGGTTATTTTCACCGGTTCGTTCCAAGGAGTTGTATGCAAGGGCTGCAAATAATCCAGCAATTCCGGATTTAAAATAAATTGTTCAAAATGCATCTGCTGGATAATGGCCGGAGCAAGCGGATATTTTTCCAGGGTTTGATACACAATCTTTTTTTGGTAAAGTAAACTTTGCTGCAAGGTAAGTAAGGCATTTAAACCAGTACCAAACCCAACCTCCAAAATAGCAAGTTCAGTTTGGTTTTGCCAGGCATATTCTAAACCCGCCCGAATAAATACATGCATGGATTCTTGCAAGGCGCCATTCACCGAATGGTAATGCTCATTCAGTTCGGGTACGTATAAAGTAGCTGAACCGTCTTTCGTTTGCCGGATTTCCGTTTTCATGGGGTTGATTACAGGTTGCAGGTTATAGGTTGTGACTTACAAGGTACAGGTTGAAATGGAACGTTGATAAAGCTTACTGGTTAATAGATTTTTTATAAATAGATTTAAAAATTTGTTTACGTATTTAAACCAAACCCAATTTCCTTAACCAAAATAAAACTTACAAACTATAACTAATAACTCCCAACCTGTAACCTGTAACTTGCAACCTGTAACCTGCAACCAATCTCATGGCCCGTATAAAAATTGAACTACCCGAGAACTACGTTTTTTCTACCACAATAAAAGTTCGGGTGTCCGATATAAATTACGGCGGGCATCTGGGCAACGATGCTTTACTTAGCATTCTGCACGATGCCCGGTTACAATACCTGCAATCTCTGGGCTACACCGAATTAGCATTTGGTAGCAGTTCCTTAATTATGGCCGATGTAGCTATTGAATATAAAGGAGAAGGATTTTTAGGGGACACGCTTTTCATACAAATGGCGCCCGCCGACTTTAATAAATACGGTTTTGACTTACTTTACCGGGTCACCAACCAAGATAACAAACCAGTGGCCCATGCCAAAACGGGCATGCTGTGCTTTAATTACACTACCCGTAAAGTAGTATCTGTTCCGTTGGAAGTTCGTGCCAAATTAGAAGAAGCTGGTAAGGGCTAAGCGCCTGGTTCTAAGCTCGCCGGCAGACCTAAAAACTAAAATTAGCCTGCAACTATTGCGGCTTTGCTTTTGTTTTGCCCTTGTATTAGGTAAAATCAGCTTTGTAAGCGCCTAATATTCAGATTACCTACCATGATCCGGTTGGCATCCCCCATTACCTGATAAGTACTTATATTAAATTAAACAAAAGAAAATAGTAGAATAAGTAGCTGATTTTAAATATTTAATGAGTCGAACAACGAACAACTAATAACGACCAACTACTTATATTTTATACCTTTGTAAGATGATACCGACGAGCACAAAAACTGATATTCGCAAACTTTCGCTGGATGAGTTAAAAGTTTGGTTTTCCGATAACGGCGAAAAGCCTTTCCGGGCCAAGCAAGTATACGAATGGCTCTGGAAACACGCGGCTCGCTCGTTCGATCAAATGAATAATATTTCGCTGCCCCTGCGCGAAAAATTAAATAATTACTTCTCCATTAATACGGTACAAGTAGCCAAACAACAACTGAGCAGCGATGGAACGGTAAAATCTGCTTTTCAATTATTTGATGGCAATATTGTAGAAGGCGTTTTAATTCCGCACGACGAACGGAAAACTGCGTGTGTATCGAGCCAGGTAGGTTGCTCTTTAACCTGTAAGTTTTGCGCCACCGGCTACATGGATCGGAAGCGAAACTTGGATGCCGCCGAAATTTATGACCAGGTGGTGCTTATTAATCAGCAAAGCTTGGAAAACTCCGGGGTACCTTTAACCAATATTGTGTTTATGGGCATGGGCGAACCGCTTTTAAATTATGCCAATGTCATGAAATCAATCGAGCGCATTACCTCTTCGGTCGATGGTTTAAACATGGCGGCCCGCCGTATTACGGTAAGTACCGCTGGTATTGCCAAAATGATAAAAAAGATGGCCGACGATAATATTAAAGCTAATTTAGCTTTGTCGTTGCACGCGGCTAATGATGTAAAGCGGAACCAGATTATGCCGATAAACGAAACCAATTCGTTGGAGGCTTTAACCGAAGCCCTCCGGTATTATCACCAGGTTACCGGTCGAAAAGTTACTTACGAGTATATCGTGTTCGAAAACTTTAACGATACGCTGCAGGATGCCGAAGAATTATACCGCTTCACGAAAGTAATTCCGTGTAAGGTTAATATTATTGAATACAATCCGATTGCGGCGGCATTATTTAAGAACACCGACGAAGATCACTTGTCGAAATTTGTGTATTACCTCGCCGATCGGGGCGTGCAGGTAAATGTGCGGCGCAGCCGGGGCAAAGATATAGATGCGGCCTGTGGCCAATTAGCTACCAAAGAAGAGCAAGTTGCTTAAAAATTTAAAAATTTGTTAAAAAAGAAACGCCTGGTATAATACCAGGCGTTTTCATTGAACAGTGAACAAGTAAAGCAAAATTGGTATTTAAAACGTAAAAAGATCCGGTTAAACAGTTATTCTGAAGTATTATATCTGAAATAATCGTGAATCTAAACCGAAATTGTTTAATACAAATGTATTTATATTTTTCAATAATAAAATAATTTTTATCAATATTCTGTAACAAAATTACAATAACGTTGAATAAATTTAAAATAATCTGGCTCTACACCTTGTAATCCAAGATTTTATTAAAAACATTTTTTTAAGTTAATTTCCGAAATCAAGCTATTTGCCCGTTATCTATTGGGACACCACCGGAATCTTGCTCAAGAATTTTAAACTTTCAGGATTAGTGTAATCGTACTGCCGGAAACCATCTTCTCCAATAACCAATAAATTTTTACCCAGCGGAATCACATCAAATGCATGTAAATCTTTTAAATGATTTAACTGATTATCAGTAATTGCATCCGGATTGGTCGCATTAAAAACTTTCAACCCGTAGTTGCCTTCGCAGATAAACAAAGCATTCTTGTCAATTCCTAAACCGTGCGGATTTTGCATCGGGTACGTTTTCCGGACCTGCGGCATGGCCGCGTTGCTAATATCTACTACATCCAGCTGATTAGCCGTACCCCCGCAAACACTATTGGCGTTGGCCCGCAACGTAACGTAAGCATAATTTCCTTCTACTACCACCGGATCGCAAGCCCGCAGGTGCGAGTATCCTCCCAAGTAAGCAGGTACCGCCGGGTTAGACAAGCCATAAATGAACATGCCGGCATTAGAACCAATAAACAATTTATTTTGATAAGGGAAGATTGTTTCAATGCCAGCCCCTAAATACACCGGTTCTTTTAATTGTGGATTTATCGGATTTGCAATGTTAAAAACGCCCATTTGGCTGGTGCCTACAGTGTACAAGTAATTTCCAGTAATAGTAAACCGCGCCATTGATCCGCCTTTACCAGTTGAGCTATTGTTATTAGATTTTGCTGCGCTATTCGCGTAATTAACCGTGTTGGCTCTATCAAACGCGATCCAGTCATCATTTGGATTTGCGGGAGCCATTTCATCACAACGGCGCTTTTCGGTTAATATTCTTTCTTTGTAACCAACCACTATTCCTTTGCTTGGATCCGGAATTTCGATTGTACCGTTTTTTAAAAAACCGGGTTAGGTTGGAATACTTTTTCTAAGTGCTTCAGGACACTTACTGCATTCGGGTTTTTAAAATCCAGGACCATCAAATCCGTTGCCGCATCGGCGTACAGTACCTTATCCCGGACCGCCATATCCACATTACCTGGAATGGAAATAAAACTGATATTTTGCGGATTGCTAGGATTACTGTTATCTATTACATGAATTCCTTGGTTTAATTCATTTACCAAAATATACTGATCAACCGCGTAAATTTTACCGGTTTTACGAATTGCTTTGGCTGGTTGTGCCTTAATGGAAGCCAGGAGTTCCGCCGGCGATTGATAGACAGGTTCGTATACTTTGTAGCTATAAACTCCTTCGCAGGGTTCTGTACAAGCAGTAAATAACCAAGATGCTATTAAAAATAAGATATAAGCTGCCGGGCGGCTAAAAAATAAACAAGTAGCGTCATGGTTTTGCATACAGAATATTTTTAAACAGTTCGAAAACAAATAGTAACTAGCAGCTAAGCGGTAATAATCGGTTAAAAGCAAGTCTACCGGCCGGAAAAGAAAGTTCACTGAGCGCTATTAGCAGGCCGAGAAAGCATATATAATAAATAAGCATGTACAATAAGTTGTAAATACTTTGGGTTCTGCCCAAGCGTAGTTTCATTAATTTAAAAATAAAACGGGTGTGTACCGGAATGACCCGGCTTGGCTAACTTTGGTTGCAAGGCAGTTAAAATAATTTATAAGCCATATTTTAAAATTAACTTATTCTGATAAACGCCTGCGCTGCCCAAGCGAAATTTTACAGTACCTACTCTCAAGTTATTCCTTCTACCATTCCCCGTTTATCAGGATAAACCAACTAATAACGACTAGCTTTAAATTATTTTAGATGGCCTAAACCCATTGGGTAAAAAATAAAAAGACTAATCCCGAAGCGACTCGTTGCTTCGGGATTAGTCTTTTTATTTTTAAAATACAGATTAATTTAGAACATGATGTTGCCGGATAGTCCCTTTCGGAGTAATAACATGCAAGATCATATATCCCCGGGGTAATTGCGTAATAGAAAAATTTAAATTTAAATCAACTGTAGTACTTTCAACCTCTTCTTGCCATACTTTACGGCCAACCGCATCATAAAAAATAATAGTAACTAATCCAGGGCCAATTGCGCTGCCTTCGATTTTAAGCTCTGTACTAGCTGGGTTGGGGAAGGCAGCTAGAGCGACGATTGTTGGATCGGGATTTGGTTCTGGTTTTGGTTCTATTTCCCCGAGGGTTTCCTCGCTAATCTTTTGCCCCCCAGACATTGTGGAGAGACAAGTACCTGTACCCACTTTTACGGTATACTCACCGGCTTTAGTAACCGTGTAGGTTTTCCCCGTAGCATCCGCAATAGCTTCGCCGTTGAAATACCATTGATTTCCCGTATCACTGCTTGAGGTGAGCACATTTTTAGCTATCGTAATAACTGGCTGAGGCGGTGTCACACAGAAAGATAATTCTACCGGAGTGGCCGCACTGTAGTCTTCGTTACCCGGCTGGGTAGTTTTTATCTTTACTTCGCCGGAACCGGTAATTACCAGGGTATTTCCTTCTAAAATGGCTGGCCCCGAAATTACTTCAATGGTAACCGGTAAACCAGAAGAAGCGGTAGCAGTAACAGGGATAGGATTGCTTTGGTCTGTTACATCACTAATGGGGGATAGTTTAATAGTTTGCGGGGCTTTTGCCGAAAGTAAAGCAATGCGGGTGCGTCCGTAACCGGTAACCATGGTGAAGTAACCTCCTAATAGCAATCGGTTATCAGACATTAGAGCCAAGGTATTTACTTCGCGGTTAGTGCCTGCATTGCTTCTGAAACGAGGATCAAAAGTAGGATCTAAGCTTCCATTGGCTTTTAAACGGGCGATACGGTTACGTACTTTACCGTCAATCTGGGTAAAAATACCACCTACCATTATCCGGCCATCTTCCCGAAGCAACACCGTATAGATACCATCGTTCGCATTCGTCTGGAAAGAAACATCCAGAGTACCATCGGTATTTAAGCGAGCAATATTTTTTCTAGTTTCACCGTTAACGGAAGTAAATAAACCGGCAAAAACTACTTTACCATCCGGTTGTTGCACAATAGCTTTCACCGCTCCGTCTAGGCCAGTTCCCGGATAAAAACTGGCATCTAATTTACCATCCGGATTTAAGCGGGCTAAATATTTGCGGTTAATATTGTTAACTTTTAAAAAATCGCCCCCGATTATAATTTTGCCCGCAGCATCTACAATTATCGCGGATACGGTGTTGGAAATTCCGGTAGCAAGGTTAAAGGTTTCGTCTAAAGTGCCATCGGCATTTAACCGGGCAATTCGGGTTCGGGCCTGGCCATTTACCTGGGTAAAGCTACCCCCAAGTAATATACGCCCATCTTTTTGAATGGCTATGGCTTCTACTTCCGCATTGGTGAAGGGATTAAAATTTTTATCTAAGCTACCATCCGCATTATAACGAGCTAAGTAATTATGGCTTAATCCATCAACTGTGGTAAAATTACCGCCAATTATTACTTTTTTGTCGGCCTGCTGCGCTAATGCATTTACATAACCATCAGGGCCCGAACCCTCATTGAAAGATTTATCGAGGCTACCCGTTTTGTTCAGCCGGGCAACATGGTTACGTGGCAAGGTACTTACATTGGAGAAACTTCCACCAATTAAAATTTTGCCGTCTGATTGAATTAAAATAGCTTTTACTTTACTGCTATTTCCTTTTGTAATATTATACTGCGTATTAAGCTTACCAACTGAAGTTACCTGCACTAAATTCTGACATTCTACATCAGAATAAGAGGTAAAACTTCCCGCTGCCACAATATTCCCATCGGGGAAAAGAGCTAAAGTCACAATTTTACCATCGGCTCCGGAACCAGGGACGAAGGTATTATCCAGGGTACCGTCCGCATTTAAACGGGCAATGTGCCGGCTAGAAGTTTCATTGATATTTTCGAAATCGCCGGCTAATACTACTTTGCCATCCGGCTGCAACAGCAAGTAACTCACAATCCCATCGGCACCTCCACCCGTATTAAAAGTTACATCCAGACTACCGTCGGCATTCAGGCGAGCAAAGTAGCGCTGCGGAGAACCTTTTACCGATACAAAATCGCCGGCAATTAAAACCTTACCATCTGGCTGCAGCAATACTTTATCTAACTTGGTAGTAGCATCGGAGCTTACTTCCATGCCGGCATCAAAACTAGTATCCAAACTTCCATCCGGGTTTAGGCGGGCAATCCGGATACGGCTAATATTGTTAACCGCCGTAAAGGAACCGCCAATAATTATTTTACCATCCGGCTGTACAGCTACCGTGTTTACAGTATTGTTAACGCCAAACCCCGGATTGAAACTAGTATCAATGGTACCATCGGCGTTAAGTCGCGCAATCTTACTCAGGTAAAAACCAGAAGTGGTGGTAAAATAACCTCCTACTATTATTTTGCCATCAGCTTGTAATTCAATGGCATTTATATAGTTATTAGCCCCGGTACCAATCGTAAAATTATTAGCTGCCGCATTACCGGTATGAAAAGTTTCGTCCAGTGTTCCGTTTTTATTTAAGCGGGCTAATTTATTTTGCGGTTTGCCATCATAGGTGGTAAACATACCGCCGATAATAATTTTACCGTCGGGTTGTATCGCTATAGCGGTAATACTATTATCAACACTGTTTCCCGGATCAAAATTAAGATCTAGGCTACCGTCGGACTTCAGACGAGCTAAAGATTTGCGGATAGAGCCATCTATTTTGGTAAAATCGCCCGAGATAATTAAGTTTCGATCCGCCGGTTGCAGAGCACTAGCCAGTATTTGTCCGTCCATTTCATAATTACTGTACACCGATGGTTTAAAGTTGGCATCTACCGTTTGCGCCTGAATAAGAGGCGCTAAGGCAAGAAAGAAAAACAGAAACCCTATTAACTTCTCGGAAAAAAGAGAGACAGATCTGTTTATTAAATAAAGTAGAATTTTGTATAACATAGGCTAATAAATAGAATAGTTGATGGATGTATGTGAACCGAGCTAAGTATGTATAAAAGAGATTTTGGATTGGCGATAATTTTTTAAAAAAGAAGTTATTACAAGCCGGTTAGTAGCAGGAATAATCATGCCAATTAGTAGAAAATTGTTATATATTTATTTTATTATATTAAAATTTTAATTTTTAGTGCAAAAGAGAATGGAAGCCTTGATTTGTATTGCTTCTGCACTACTTTATTACCTCTATTCTGGCATGTACAATCAGTAATAACACTTAAAACCAAAGTATAAAAGCGGCATGCTGATGAGATTATAAATCTGATTATAAATGAGCTTGTTATATACAAAATACTTACAATAAGAAAGCCAGCCTGGTGTACCTACCAGGCTGGCTTTCTTATTAGACTTCTTTCAAAAGTACTTAGATAGTGTCGTAATTAGCAATGGCAGCAAAGAGGTTAAAGCGTAAGCCAAAGCGCTTTCGACGATTTCTATACTTGGTAGCAAAAATTTTGAATCGTTTAAGAAAACCAAACACGTTTTCAATCTTGATTCGCTGGGAAGACAACGCTCGGTTTTGTTGCTGGTCTTGCCGCGTTAAAGGATAATGTTTGGAGGCCTTCTTCGGGGTATGGGCTTGCGGGATCAACTTTTTGATTCCTTGATAACCCGAATCCGCTAATAGCAGGATAGGAGTTGGGAGTTTAAGCTGGCTGCATTTAAAAAGTTGGAAATCATGCACTGCTCCTTTGGCAAAATGCGTACAAATGATTTTTCCGCTCTTCTTATCCACTATCATTTGTGTTTTCAGATGATGTTGTTTCTTTTTAGCCGAGTAGTAGCGTCTTTGTTTTTTTGGGGACGTTCGATTCTTGTCTCCGTAGCATCTACCAGTACTACTTGGTAACTGATGGAACTTTGGAGAAGGGCTTTTTTGCCAGGTAAGCTAAATTCCCCGGATTGGAGTAAAAGATTTTCCGCTCGTGTAATCAAGCGGAAGGCCGTGGCTTCACTCACTTGGTAGCTCTGAGCGATGTGAAAATAGGTCCGGTATTCCCGATTATATTCTAACATCATCAATACTTGATCGGCCTCCGACAAGCGACTAGGACGACCGAGAACTTTCTTGTTTTTGGCTATTTGTTCGCTTAAAACTGCTTTCATGTGCTCAAAGGTGGCTTTATGCACCCCTGTTAAGCGCCGGAAAAGAGCTTCGCTTAAAAAGCGGATTTGTTCGTATTTTGTCACCATACCGCAAAGTTCTGCTATTTACTTAATATCTAATTACTTTTGAAAGAAGTCTATTGTAAAACAAATGCTTTGTTCCGTTTATTCTTTGCGGAACCGTCCTTCGGCGGGTGGGCGACCCGCTTGTTTATCTTGGCTTTCGGCGTGCGTTACTTCTTGTAATTTTACTTCAACGGCGTGCGACTTTGGTCTTACTCTTTCACCGAAGCGTTCAGCGTACTCTTGCGTAAACTCTGCTCCAAAGAAAATAATTAACGAAGAATAATAAATCCATACCAGAAGAATAATAACTGAGCCGGCTGCTCCATACGCTGAGGCTACATCGCTGTTTCCTAGGTAAAAGCCGATTAAATATTTACCTATTACAAAAAGCAGAGCCGTTAAAAACGAACCTACCCAAACATCTTTCCAGCGAATAATGGCATCGGGTAGGTATTTAAAAGTAAGAGCGAACATACACGTAATGAACCCGGTAGAAAAAGCAAAATCAAAAATTTGCATGAAAATAACCGCTATATCCGGAAATATCTTTTTTAAAATATCCATCATGGCCGTTAAAGCAGCACTGATAATAAAGGAAATTAGCATTAAGATAGAAATACTGATGATTAAGCCGAAAGATAAAAACCGGTCTTGCAGTACTTTTACAAAATTGTTTTTGGGTTTGGCTTTAATATTCCAGATTGTATTAAGGGCATCCTGTAAGGTTATAAAAAAAGTAGTAGCGGTAAAAATAAGGGCTCCCACTCCTACGGCGCCCATAATGCCTTTGGCATCGTTGCGGTTTATGTTATTAACCATTTTCTGAACTTCAGCGGCACTGTCTTTCCCAATCATGCCTTGAATCTGGAGTGCAAGCTTGCTCGACCAGTCTACATCGCCCAGAAAAGTACTAGCCGCCGTAATTAAAATCAGCAGTAAGGGCGGCAAAGCAAAAATAGTATTGTAAGACAGGGCTGCCGCTAACCGGAAGGAATTATTCTCCATAAACTCGGACACTGCATGTTTGCCAATGGAGAGAACATCTTTAAAGGTATATTTTGCCATTTTTTTAAATATATCTAATTAACTATAAGGGAGTGGCTAAACAGCCAATAGACGTAGCACAATTAAACCATCAGGGGTTATTAAGCCTCTATTCTATCGTCAAAAAGGCCGAACCATTCCATGCACCCTTACGCAAGCGGCGTCAGACAGGTTAATCTTTGTTTTTATTTCGGGTTTACGAGTAGTTAAAACTTAAGTAGCATTTATATTTTTAAAAAACAATATTTTAGATGACTACGCGTACTAGTTACCGAAGAGCCGCACCAGAAAATAATATTAATATTTTATTTTTAATCGGATTTTCTATCTTTATTTAGTTTAAAGAAGTTTATAAGTAAATGCTTTAAAAAGATGTTTCAGAAAACTACCATTTGGTTTTTACGCTGTTTTTTGATTTTATTACCCGGCTATTTACTTGCCCAAAACGCCACTAACGCGTCGGATGAACGTGCCATTGTCTTAGCTGATAAAGTGATCAAAAACATGGGCGGCATCAAAAACTGGAACAATACCCGTTTTATTGCCTGGAGTTGGCTGGGGCAGTATCATATCTGGGATAAATACGAAAATAAATTTCGCTACGAAAAAGATACGTTGGTCGTAATCTCGGACCTGAACACAAAAAAAGGAACTGTTTACAGCAAAGGCAAAGTGCTGCCAGATACTGCAAAGAGCCGGGAAATACTAAACAAACAATATGCGGTATGGGCCAATAATTCGTACTGGCTGCTGATGCCATTTAAGCTACGCGATAAGGGCGTTACGCTGAAGTATACAGGTGAAGGAAAAACCCAAACTGGGGCTGCTGTAGATTTAATAGAACTTACGTTTAAAGAAGTTGGTGTTACGCCTAACAACCGGTATGTTTTAGGAATCGATAAAAACGCCGGTTTAGTAACTGAATGGTCTTTTTTCCGAAATGCTACCGACGAAAAACCAGCTTTTACCCGACCCTGGACCGAATACAAAAAATACGGAAAAATTAAAATCGCTTCCAGCCGGGGCGACGAAAAAATGAGGATGCAGGATATTGTGGTTAGTCAGAATGTAAACAGCGATTTATTTAATAGCCCTACCCCGGTTAATAAAGAACTGGTAAAGTAAATACAAGGCAAAGGTAAACTAGAAAGGAGCTACTGCTCCAATAACAGTAGCTTCAGTTTTTTTTAAATTTTACTCTTTGTGCTACAGCATTAATCGGCGCAGCCGTAAACTATTGGCCACCACCGATACGGAACTAAGCGCCATAGCCGCTCCAGCCAGCATGGGATTTAATAAATAGCCGTTTATGGGATATAATACCCCCGCCGCGATAGGAATACCGATTAAGTTATAGATAAAGGCCCAGAAAAGGTTTTGCCGGATAGTACTAACGGTAGCCCGGGAGAGTTTTATGGCTTTGGCAATAGAACGCAGGTCCGATTGCATCAGCGTTAAACCCGCCGTTTCCATAGCCACATCGGTACCTTGTCCCATCGCAATTCCTAAATCGGCCTGGGCCAGAGCGGGCGAGTCATTAATGCCATCGCCTACCATCGCCACGGTTAAATTATTCTGTTGCAGTTGCTTCACGTAATCTGCTTTACCAGTTGGCGATACGCCTGCTGTTACATGTACAATACCTGTTTGCCGGGCGATAGCTTCGGCAGCTTGCTGGTTATCGCCGGTAAGTAAGTAAACAGCTAATCCTAAATTTTGCAGTTCCCGGACGGCGTGTACGGAGGTTTCTTTTATCTGATCCGTTACCGGAATTACAGCCACGAGTTCCTGTTCGACGGCTACGAATATCAGCGTTTTGGCTAATTCGCCTTGCTCCTTCATTATTTGTTCGGCTCTCTCTGAAATAACAATACCGGAATCCAGAAGTAGCGTACGGTTACCAATTGAGTATAACTGATTGCCAACTTTGGCTTGTACGCCTTGGCCCGTTATACTTTTAAATTCTTCTATATTTACTGGTTTTAATTCATCTAAACGTAAGTTCTGCGTAATGGCTTCGGCTAAAGGGTGTTCGGAACGTTGTTCGATGGCCAACACTGCTTCTTTTACTTCTGAATAATTGCTTTTATTACTAACCCAGATAAACTCTTCGGCTTCGGGACGACCTTTGGTTAAAGTACCGGTTTTATCCAGTACAATGGCGTTTACTTTGTGGGCTATTTCTAAACTTTGGGCATCTTTCACCAAGATCCCATTTTCTGCTCCTTTTCCTACAGCTACCATAATAGCCGTGGGCGTGGCTAAACCTAGCGCACAAGGGCAAGCAATAATTAATACCGTAACAAAAGCCTGCAAAGCAAAAGTTAAGCTATTATCGGGGCCAACCAGGTACCAAATACCAAAACTCAAAAGCGCCAGCCCCAACACGATTGGTACAAAAACCGCCGAAATCTGATCGGCTAATTTTTGCACGGGCGGCTTACTCGCTTGGGCCTTTTGTACCGTTTGTATAATTTGGGCCAGCATGGTTTCGGAACCGGTTTTTTGCGCTACAATCTCCAGGCTGCCTTTCTGATTAAGCGTTCCGGTAAATACCCGGTCGTTAATAGTTTTGCGTAAGGCAATAGGTTCCCCCGTCAGCATGCTTTCGTCCAGGAACGATTCTCCTTGTTGCACCAAGCCATCTACGGGTATTTTTTCACCGGGCCGGATCCGGATGCGGTCGCCGGATTGCACTTCCTCTATGGGTATTTCTATTTCGGTTGAGTCGGGTTGGAGCACTTTTACTTTTTTGGGTTGCAGCGCGATTAATTTTTTCAAAGCCGCCGAAGTTCCTTTGCGGGCTCGTTCTTCGAGTAACTTCCCCAATAAAATAAAAGCAATAACGGCTGCCGCCGATTCAAAGTAAACTTGCGGCTCTAACCCGCGTTGGTTCATCCATTGCGGATAAAAGGTGTTAAAAGCACTAAATAAGTAGGCAACTCCGGTACTAAGAGCCACCAAAGTATCCATATTAGCTGCACCGTGCTTGGCTTTTTTAAATCCGTTTACAAAAAAATCCCGCCCAAACCAACCAACTACCGGGGTAGTAAGCACCAGTAATAACCAGTTCGATCCGGGAAAACCGTGGTGGAAAAACATGCTGATGATAATAACCGGCACCGCGCAGATAAAAGCACCTAGTGTTCTTTTCTTAAGTTTTGTATAATGCTGTTTTTCCAGTTCTTCGGCCATTTCGGGATTAGCCAGCAAGTCGTAACCAATTTGTCTTACCGTTTTCTGTAACTGATTAAAAGTTACTTTACCGGGTTGCATGTGAATAGCTACCGAACGGTTGGCGTAAGATACGGAAGCCGAAATTACGCCCGGCTGGGCTTGAAGCATCGATTCGACACTAGCAGCGCAGGCGGCGCAAGTCATACCGCCCACGGGATAGGTAGCAGTAACTACATCTGAGGCAAGTGTTGCGGTGGTGTTTATGGCCATTTTTTTAAATTTATAAGGTTAAACATACCGGAACCCTGGTTGTTAATTACCAGCTTTTCGGTTTGTAACACTACAAAAGTAAGGTACCCTGCAGTAGAAGGCGTTACACAATTTTAGTACATATTTATAAAATCAAGACTGTACTTATCGGAACAAAAATTTTAAAAAACCTGCTTGCCTACTAAACAGTATGCACAGTTAATTTTAAATTATAAAACTGTATGACAAAACCTAAAGGTACCTTAATTGCGCTGGGTGGTGGCGACGACGATGGCTTGCTACAATTAATCCGGGCAGATTATTGCCAAGCTAATTCCGTGGTGGAAGTAATTACAACGGCCGCTCCTTCGCCGCAGGAATCGGGTGATGCGTACCAGGAAGCTTTTGTGGAGTTGGGTTTAAAGAATGCCCACGTGATGCACATTGATGAACAAAATGCAGCGGATAAACCAGAATATTTAGAGCGAATTAACCGGGCGGATGTTTTCTTTTTTACCGGCGGCGACCAACGCCGCATCAACCAATTTCTGCTCGATACCCAAGTACAGCGATTAATGCAGCAGCGGTACCAAAACGAAGATATTGTAATTGCCGGCACCAGTGCCGGGGCCAGTGCTATTTCTAACCGCATGATTTACGAAGGTTACGGCTCTAACTCTCTAGTAAAAGGCGAAACCAAAACGTGTTCCGGCCTCTCGTTTGTACAAAAATTATACATTGATTCGCATTTTACTGAACGAGGCCGATTTGGTCGTTTGGCGGTAGCGATTGCTAAATGGCCCGATTACCTGGGTATAGGTTTAGGGGAAGAAACCGGGGTAATTATTAAAGAAGGCAGCCTGGTAGAAGTATTTGGCCCTGGGGTAGTAACCATTATTGATGGCAGCCAAATTCAGTACTGCAACATTGATGAGGTGGCTTATGGCTCGCCGATTGCAGTAGAAAACTTGGTGATGCACCTGCTGGTGGAAGGACACCGGTATTGTATTACCGATAAAAGATTACAACCTATACTAAAGCAGGTAAGCGACTCCAAAATTTAAAAATTTGATCAGAAAAACTTTTCCAACCTTTACTCTACCGAATTAAATTAATCTATTACAGCCAGGCATTTATATAAAATAAAAACTCTTTCTGCTAGCAAAAGGAGTTTTTAAAAATAAGCCGGAATAGCTTTAATGTTTAA
Organism: Adhaeribacter pallidiroseus; assembly: GCF_003340495.1. Taxonomy (NCBI): domain Bacteria; kingdom Pseudomonadati; phylum Bacteroidota; class Cytophagia; order Cytophagales; family Hymenobacteraceae; genus Adhaeribacter; species Adhaeribacter pallidiroseus. The sequence goes on along the minus strand of NZ_QASA01000001.1, from coordinate 246,494 downwards.
TATAAGTAAGCTGTTATTACTTTTTATTGCCGTAAAAGCGCATCACGTAATCGGCATCTACATCGCCTTTGCTAATTTTAGTAAGTTTGCTTTTAATTAAGCGCTTCCGAAAACCCGATAAATGATCGGTAAACAGTACGCCTTCGATGTGGTCGTATTCGTGCTGAATGATCCGGGCGACCATGCCGTCAAAGGTTTTTTCGTGCTGGTTCCAATCTTCATCAAAGTACCGGATAATCACCTTTTCGGGCCGGATAACATCTTCGCGAACACCCGGAATACTCAGGCAGCCTTCTTCAAAAGCCCACTCCTCGCCGTTTTCTTCTAATATCTGCGGATTAATAAAAGCTTGCTTCACAGCTAATTTTTTCTTTTCCTCGTCTTCTTCAAAAGGAGCCGAATCAATTACAAACAACCGGAGACCTTTACTAATCTGCGGCGCGGCTAACCCAACTCCATGGGCATGGTACATGGTCTCGTACATATCGGCCACCAGTTTTTTTAAATCCGGGTAATCCTGCGGAATAGCTTTGGTTTTCGTGCGTAAAACGGGGTCGCCGTAAGCGATAATGGGATATATCATAATAAATTAAATACTAAATCTTTCAACGATACTAGCGCCAATAGTTCACGGGTTAGAGGCAGCTTCTATTTTTCAGCCGTAGCATACAAACCAAACTAAACTACCCTCGTACCCAACAAATTCTTCCGGCAAAATTAAGAAGAAATCCGAAAGAAGTTTTACGGTGCTGGGTACCTGTTTGAAAAAAACGATCGAAATAAAAAATTATTACCTGGTTTCCCGTGGCATTTATATACAAGCAAACAAGATACTGGCAGCATTATAACACCTACTATCAGGTACAAAAGCTAGGGATTAGCTTCTAAATACGATTGCAGAATAATAGCGGCACTTACTTTATCAACGGTAGCTTTATTTTGCCGGTCTTTCTTCTTTAATCCGCCCGCAATCATCGCCTGGAAAGCCATCCGGGAAGTAAAACGCTCGTCTAAGGTATGCACCGGTATACCGGGTATCTCTTTTTGCAATTTGCGCACAAAACCAATTACGGCACTGGTTACATCGGTAGGAGTATTATCTAATTTTTTTGGCATTCCTACTACAATTGCTTCTACTGGCTGCTGTTGGGTATACGCTTTTAGATAGCTGAAAATATCCTGGGTATGAATGGTCTCTAAAGGCGTAGCAATCAGTTTTAACGGATCGGTTACGGCTATACCAACCCGTTTATTTCCGTAATCAATCGCTACAATTCGGGCCATTGTATTAAGTAAAGTTTAGTTAAGATTTATAAAAGTAAGTAATTTTTAGAAAGAGAAAGCCTGATCATCTGTATACGCTTTATTTTTAGTGGAGTAGCACCACCAGTAATAGATTGTTTTACTATTAAATTTTGTAAAGTTAAAAAGGCAGTTGCCCGATAATTTTTTAAATTTCTATCATATTTTAAAGCATTACCCGAACTAAGTAATAGTAAACTTTCGTAAACACTTTGATAAAGCATTTTTATATAAAGGTAATTGCCAGTAGCCACACTGTAAATACTTTACAATTTTAAACGACATATTATTGCTTTATTTAAAACAGAGGAAACCCATTTAATAGTGCAACTTTATGTTAGAGGTAATTGCCCAATACAGAGCCTACCAACAACTAGTTTTATAATTTGATTTTTTATATATTGGGTTGCTTTTACCCGCAGGTAATCTTTACCAATTCCCGGCCGCAATACATTAATTTTATATGAGCGAAAAATTTAAAAATTCCCCCTTTCAGGTTCGATTACCTTTATTTTTAGGCCTGGCCATGGCGGCCGGAATCCTAATTGGTGCCAATGTGTTTCAAGCTTCCAGCAATAATCCGCAAAGCACCGCTAAAAGCTATTTAAAATTTCGGGATATTCTGTCGTACATCGACCGGGATTACGTGGATACCGTGAACGTGGAAGAGCTATCGGACTATGCCATTAACAAAATGCTGGAAAAACTGGATCCGCATACCGCTTATATACCCGCCAGCGAAATGGACGTAGCCCGCTCGTACCTGGAAGGCGATTTTGATGGTATTGGGGTAGAATTTAATATTTTTAAAGATACCGTGTTTATTGTGGCCCCGCTCAGTGGCGGGCCCTCAGAGTCAGTTGGTTTACAGGCCGGCGATAAAATTATTCAGGTGGATAAAAAGAATATAGCCGGGGTAGGCATTACCACGCAGGGCGTTTTTGAAAAATTACGCGGCAGCAAAGGCACCAAAGTAAACCTGACTATTTTGCGGCGTAATGAAAAGAAACCCATGGATTTTGTGGTAACGCGTAATAAAATACCAACGGTTTCGGTAGAAACCGGTTACATGGTAGATAACCACACGGGCTATATTAAAGTAACCCGTTTTGCGGCCAATACTTACGAAGAGTTTAAATCGGCGCTGGTAAAGCTCAAGAAAAAAGGCATGGACCGGCTTATCCTGGACTTACGCGGTAACCCCGGCGGTTACATGGACCGGGCTACCCGTATGGCCGACGAGTTTATAGCGGGCAATAAAAAAATTGTGTATACCGACGGCAAAGGTACCAAGTACGATAACGAAACTTACGCGCATGTGCGCGGCGAGTTTGAAGAAGGTCCCGTAATAGTATTAATTGACGAAGGCAGCGCTTCGGCGTCCGAAATTGTTTCGGGTGCGCTGCAAGATAACGACCGTGCTTTAATTGTGGGCCGGCGTTCGTTTGGGAAAGGTTTAGTGCAGATGCCTATTCCGCTAAATGACGGTTCGGAGCTCCGCTTAACTATTTCGCGATATTATACGCCCAGCGGCCGTTCTATTCAAAAACCTTATACCGAAGGAGCCGAAGATTACGAAATGGATATTTTAAACCGTTTTCAGCGCGGCGAATTTTTTCATCCGGATAGCATTAAGTTTAACGATTCGTTGAAATACAAAACCTTGCACGGCCGTGTCGTGTACGGTGGAGGTGGCATTATGCCCGATGTATTTGTGGCCCGCGATACCATGGAACTCACCAATTATTTAAATGAACTGTATAGTAAAAACCTGGTGCGCGAATTTGCTTTAAATTACTACCAGGATCATAAAGCAGAACTACAGAAAATACCGTTTGAAAAATTTAAAGCTACTTTTGAGGTAAGTGATAAAATGCTGGAAGCTATTAACAAGGAAGCCAAAGATTTAAAAATCACGTATAACGATAAAGAATTTAAACGATCGAAAAACCTGCTGAAGAATAATATTAAAGCTTACATTGCCCGCAGCGTGTACGGCCCCGAAGGACTGTATCCGATCTTCCACGAAACCGACCCGGATTTTCAACAAGCCCTAAAATTATTCGACCAAGCCAATAAACTCAGTAAAGGGTACGTGCAGCTCGGCATCAATAAATTCCGGGTAGATTAGTTTTTGGGTATCTGCAGTATTTGAAAGCATTATAGCTTAGTAGGTAAAGTAAAAATTTAAAAATTAAAAGGTAAGGGAGTAGTTTAAATCTTTAAACTACTCCCTTACCTTTTTTACGCCACATATACGCTTCAAATTTTTAAATTTTCAATCGTAAGCAGTCCTGTTTTTTTAAATAAGTTTGCCCAGCGACTTAGACGTTTTCTTTTAACAATACGACTTTACATTTGCCGATAAATTCGCAGGTCAGGCTTACTTCTCGTACCTGAGGCGTGCAAGGCAATCGGCCGTAGCATGACTTATGTACTTTGTTGGCATAATTTATTTTTTATTCAGTTCCACTTCATAAGGTTGAGTCTGTATTTTGGTGTATCTATCATGTAAAGTGGCTAAAACTAAAGATGTGTCTACAAGTTTTGTCAAATCTTTAGAATAATATTGTTTTTGACCAATCTTTCCAATTGGGACAACTTCAAAGCTCAATGTATTGATTTGATTTCCCTGAAGGCAACATGTTTTTCCCTTACTCCAGAAAGTCGAAGGGTTAAATCCAACACAACGTTCTGTTATATTTTTCCCAGATGACTCAAAAACAATCGGTTTAGTGTATATTTTATCAAAAGTCCATTGGTTTACATACCCAATTCCGTTGCTATCAACTTCTAGAATGTTATCATCAACATTTGACAAGATGAGATTAACTTCTCCTGTAAAACCTGGTGGCACAATAATTCTTAAAGTTGGTGAATACAAGTTGTAATGGAGTAAAAGAAAGCCAATAGAAGTAGTGACTGAATACAAAGTCAAAATGGAAAATTTTTTAAAAACCAACCTCAAAAGGGCAGCAACTATTAAGGAACCAAGGAGAATTGCAATTAAGACAAAGCTGCCTAAAACTAAACCAGATAAAATCATTCCACCTGGCACATTAACCAACTTAATAATCAAGCTAAAAAGCAGTAGTATGGAAAGAAGCCCTGCCAATATTTTAAATTTTCTTTCCTTCATAATTTATACCAACTAGATAGTAATCGTTTTGGCTTGTTGCTGGGCTTTAAGCGCTAACTCAGTGGCCAAAAAGCAATGTTCCTGAGTCATGGCGGTTTCGGTACGATTAACAATATCATTTACTAATTGCTCGCCGTAAGGCAAAGGTTCTTGGCTACAGTCCAGGTAACGGGTTTCTTTCTGATCCGTTAGGAATAAGTGATTCCCCCCTTCTCGCCCACCAATGTCAATATTCTTCCGGATTTCAATAAAGCCTTCGGTACCTAAAACAGTGAGTCGCCCATCGCCCCAGGTTTTTAAGCCGTCGGGGGTAAACCAATCGACACGTATATAACCGGTACCCTTATTGCCCCGCAACATCACGTCGCCAAAATCTTCGAACTTTGGATATTGCGGATGATTCACGTTGCCCACCTGGGCCGCAACCACATCGGCTTGGGTAGAACCGGTAAAAAATAAATATTGATCAAATTGGTGCGAGGCAATGTCGCAAATAATGCCGCCAAACCGTTGCCGGTCAAAAAACCAGTCCGGGCGCGTTTTGGGGTTCATGCGGTGCGGACCAAGGCCAATCGTTTGAATTACTTTGCCAATCGCCCCGGCTTTTACCAGTTCACCGGCTTTTACCGTAGCTTTATTCTCGAAACGTTCGCTGTACATAATCGAGTATATGCGCTTGGTTTCTTTTTGTACCTTCCGTACTTCCGCTAATTGTTCCAGAGAGGTAATACCGGGTTTATCTACCATAAAATCTTTTCCGTGCTGCATTACCCGTATGCCTAACGGGGCCCGCTCATCCGGAATAGAAGCGCTTACTACCAGCTGAATGGATTTATCTTCCAGAATTTCTTTTTCAGAACGAGCCCGTTTTATTTGCGGGTATTTTTTGGCAAAAGCGGCAGCTAAATCTTCTTCTTTCGCATAAAAAGAAATAAACTGGCCTCCTCCTCTAATAACCGCCTCTACCTGCGAGTTGATGTGCCCATGGTTTAACCCGATTACCGAAAATTTAATTTTAGATGGTAGAACCGGCAAACTTTTGTCTTTATTAACAGATTCTGCTGGTATTAACCGATCGGAGCTGGCGAGTAAATCTAAAGGTAAAGTAGTTAAACCAGCTATACTGGCGGCACCAGCCAAAGTATCTTTCACAAACTTGCGGCGATTAAAAGAAGAATTTTTCATAACGTGTATTGTCTACCTGAACTTGCCATTACCTGATTTTGGATACAAAATATACAAGTTTTCTCCTGGTTTTTCAGCTTTCAATCAAAAACGAACAAAAATAAGTTTTTTTTAAAGCAGCTCATGGGTTACCACAATGCCAATTGTTTATTAAAAGTATGTTCTATCCACGTATTAGTTCTTGTACAAAATTAAAGTTAGTTACGCGTTTTGGCTTTGTTTTTGTCTGGGTAAAGAATATCTGGATTAATAATAGGATTTAGGTTATAAGTTTATAAGTACTTGGCCAAAATTAAGTTGATAAAAACCAAAGTTTAAGTACTTGATGATTAATTTCTTAACGATCGAACAACGAACAACTAAAAACGAACAACTACTTAGTACCAAATACGCTTGATTCAAATTTGTAAGCTGGAGCGTATGGAAATTTAAACTAAAATTTAGAAATAGGTGCTTCAGGTTGAAAGAAGCAAGAAATACAGATTATAATATAATTAATAAGATGATGGCAGGCATGATACAGTACGTGATTTTTAATTTAAAGGAGGAAGCCGATGCATTCGGTAAAGCAGTTGATACCATGATGGGTTACCCGCGTATTATAGCCTTATCGCCGGAGAATACGGATGCTGCTGAAAATTTTAAAACGTATAAGACTTTTGCTACGCCCATCAAAAAGTACAATGCCGAGAAATATGCGTACCCGGTTACAGAAGCCATCCAGCATTTAATACCAGCGCAAAAAGAAATGAGATTTGATTTGGATAACTGGTATTGCGATGCCATTATTTAAAAATTTTTAAGCTACTTCTAATTTCCTGCAGCCAAACTTCGATAAATAAATTTTATAAACAATAAAGCCCGGTAAGCTACATGCTTACCGGGCTTTATTGTTTATAAGTGAGAACAGAATCTTAAACCCTTTTTTAATTTATCAGTTTAAAGATACTCTGCTAAGACTCTAACCTAAGAATAGGACTAACTTCATACCATTGTACGGAAGGTAGGCCTTTATTCATGAGCAGCCTCCTGAAAGCACCGCCATATTTAAATTCTTGTTTCTAGAAAAATCATAAGCTCTTGTCTTTTTGCAGCAAAAAGGCCGTAATATCGGCAACATCCTGCTGACTCAATTGCAGGTGTTTCGGAGATGGCATGGGACTGGTTTTAAGCTGTTTTTTACTTATCACCTGTGAAGCTTCCATCATGTAGCGTCGTCCGTAAATATCCAGTACCGTAACTACCGGTCCCTCCGAAAGTAACAAACCATAAACAATACCACCGTTTTTTAACGATATAAGATAAGGTTCGGAGCCAAAAGCAATACCGGCCTCCGGATGAACAATGGCCTGAAACAAGCTTGGTTTATCATACTTCTGATTTATATGGGTGAGCACCGGTCCTATTTCACCCCCGGCATTGCCCATTTTATGGCACACCAGGCAATTGCCGTACATTAATTTTTTTCCTTTGGCTACATCGGCCGGTAAATCATTTAAAGCTTTTATTGGATATGCAGCAGAATCGGAAGGAGTGAAATAATTGGCAATTAAAGGCTTCATATAGCGATCCTCTTCCTGCAGCATCTGCTCTTTTACCGCTTGCCTAATGGTATCGGATAAAGCTTCATTTGCCGCTAAATCTACCAGGTATAATTTACCGGCTTTGCTTTTCACTAACGCCATGGCGGCATTCTGGCGTTGATTAATCGATAACTTTGGATCAGCTACTTTTTTCCGGAGAACCAGTAATTCCGGATGAGCTTCCGGTAACTGATCAGCCGGCGTTTTCCAATCTTTCAGATATGGTTGCCAGTCGTTCGTTTTCCGGAATTGCAACCAATATTGGGCTAAAGGCACCATGTCCGCGGCTCCTTTCTGGGATATCTGTCGGACAGCATCAGAGGCTGCTTGCGTAGGGGTAAAAGCTAAAGCTACCAAAGATTTCTCTCGTTCCTTAACGGATAGTTTTTGAGACAAAGCTCTTTCCTGTAAGGCTTTAACCGCCGAGGGCGGATGTAATTCCCATACTAAATTAGCTACAGGCGGGGGCCAGTCCTCTGGATTTTGGGCACTAAAATGTTTTAATAGGGCCGGATAAAAAGCTTCCGCCTTATTTTCCAGGGCTATTCCTAAGGCGTTTAAATACCAGCGGTCCTGCTCGTCGTAACCATCTATTAAAGTTAACAGAATAGGTTCGCTTTTCGCTAAGGGTACTTCGCGCACCGCCAAGATCACTTCTCGGCGTACCGCCGGAGATTTATCCCGAGCTAATTGCCCGGCATAATCCAGTATTTTTTGCGGATTGGCTTGCCGCAAAGCCCGAAAAGCGGTTATTCGGATGTTCGGGTCCTCATCCCGGAATAATGTTGTTACTTCTTTAATCCCGGATACCCTTAATTGCGACAACAGCCAAATGGCCCTGGCCCTGTGATACGGATTATCAGAATTTAAAATCGCTTTTACCCTGGGCAATGCTTTTTCACCCTGAACTTTCAAAAGTTCAAAACCTTGGTTCCGAACATTTATTGCCGGATTTAACAAGGCTTGTACCTGCCCTTCAGTGTTGCTGAGGTCAATGACCGGTGGGGTTAGTTTTTTGTTTTTAGGAGTAATCCGGTAGATACGGCCATAACCTTGTTTATCATTCATCTGATGCCCACCTACCACAGGGTCGAAAAAATCGGCCACGTAAATAGCGCCATCGGTACCCATAGTTACGTCACTAGGCCGAAACCATTTGGCTTTATTTTCCTCTATTTGGTACCAGCGGTAATCTGTATTGTCTGTTTCTACGGAAGAAATAAAGTTGCTGCGACCAGCTAATGGATAACCAGCACCTTTTAATTGGGGATAATAGCCAAAAATAATATTTCTACCGGCATCGGCACTCAACAGCAGTCCGCGGTATTTTTTGCCTAAAGCATCATCTTCATTCAATACAATGCCGGTGGGAGAACCGGAACCGTAAAGGTCACCAACGGGTAATACTCCCGGATCTTCCTGGTGCCAGTGAGCCGTTTCAATACTTTGTCCTGGCCGTCGGTCGGCCTGCCAGGTACGTTCGCCGGTGGTGCTAAAATACCCGGCATTACTTCCTTCCATCACCCAACTGGTCCGGCAGGTAGCTACCTGGTCGTCGTTATCATTCTGCCATAAGTTACCGTACGAATCCACCCCGATTTCGTAAGAATTACGAAAATTATGGGCTAGGGCTTCCAAACCGGTACCGTCCGGGTTTATTCTAAAAGCAAAACCACCCGTGTAGATTCGCCCATCACTGCTTTTTAAGGCAGGAGTATTTTTTTCGTTATAAGGCGTACCACCGGTGTATACACTACCCGCCTGAATGGTCTGCCCGTTTTTATCGGTTACTTTATGAGGTCCGGCATTGCCCGTTATAAAATACAACTTCCCGTCGGGCCCGGCCAGGCCGGCGTGTAATCCGTGGTCATGATCCAAACCGCCGAATCCTTTCAGGAAGATTTCTTTTTTGTCGGGTTTATCATCGCCATTCTCATCGGTATAAATAATAACGGAAGGAGAACAAGAAACCACAATTTTATTACCCAAAACCGCTATACCCAGGGGCGAACGCAGATCCTTATCCTGCACAAAAACTTTAGAAGAATCGGCCACTCCATCTTGGTTTGTATCTTCCAGAATCATTACCCGGTCTCCTGCCGGGTGCTGTAAATGACCTTTAGCATTGTTAAAGTCGCGGTAATTGACGGCTTCGGTTACCCAGATGCGGCCTTTGATATCCACATCCAGGTTAGTAGGATTATATAATTGCGGGGACTCGGCCCAGAGCGTAGCTTCCAAGTCCTCCGGAACGAATAAAGCGGGTTGTTTGGGAGCAATTTTTTCCGTTTGTTCTCTGCCGGGTTTGCAGGAAAAGATAGTCAGGAAAGCCAAAAATAAAATATAAACGGTTGTTCTATAAATTGTCATTACCTGCTAAATATCAAAAATTTAAAAATTTTGCTTTTTTAAATCTGCTTTTACTATTTTCTAGAATGGAGGCGTGTGGCCACCTTACCCGGCTGCTATTAACCCAAAAGAATTCCTTTTTTAAAAATGTAACTATGCCTTATTCAAGACTGACCGGAGGTATTTGTTGTTAGCCACATAAGACTGGAAGGGATCGGCTCCTTCCGGAACGGCTCCTTCGATAATCACCCATCCTTCGTAATCCATATCATCCAATATCTTTTTTACCCGAACGAAATCTACTTTTCCCTGACCTAGTAAATACCCATTTTCCTTGGCATGCACTTCACAGATGTACTCCTTGCCTAATTGGCTCATTTCTTCGTAAATATTATAGCCCATTTGCGTGGAATTTGCCACATCGTAATACACCCGCACATTTTTAGAACCAACGGCTTGAATAATATCAAGATGTTCCTGGGCACTCAGCCAAGACTCAATCCCCAGTATTATGCCGGCTTTTTCGGCCTTAGGAGCTACTTTTTTTAACCGGCGGATTACTTCCTGAACTCCAGCTTTATCGCCCCGGAGGTCGCCTTTATGAAAGAACGCCAGCAAAATTACTTTACACCCCATGGCCTGGGCCACATCAATACTGTCGCTTACCCATTCTTCTGTTATTGGTTCCGATTTGTAAGGTACATTGTTTAATTCGCCAATAGCCAGACTAGACACCTGCACGCCATATTTCTTGGCGGCTTCTTTATAGGCTTTTTGTATTTCCGGAAGGCGGAGATGCATGTTGTTTTCTACGGTTCCCAAACTCACTTGCACGCCATCTAACCCAATTTTCTTGGCCAAAGCCATAGCTTCTACTTTACTACCCTTATCAATGGACCAGTCGCAGGTACTTATCTTGTATTTTTTAAGTTTACCCGCAGAGAGCAAAGTCCACCAAGGTGCAATGGTAACAAGTCCGGCTACTAAAGCACTCCGCTTTATTAATTGACGACGGGTAAACAAGTTTTGAGGTAGCATAAGCAGCAAATTGGTCTTATTAGTCGTTCCGTTTACCTGTTAAATACAAGAACGGCTATTCAAATATGAATAAACTTACACTTAGATATTGATGCTTTTTTACCGATTTTTACAAATATCTTATCAGGGTACTCCTCTAAAATATCTCCTATTTCATTGATTCGTTTTGTTTTTTATAAACACCAGAACTTTTTACATTTTTAAAAGAAGCAAATACATTAGAAGCGTATTTTAAATCTGCTTGATGCGCTGCTACCGCATCGAGGGTGTTAGCGGTTTGGCTCTCGATGCATTGTTCCAGTACAAAGTGCGGATTTATTTTTAAATCGGCTAATTCTTTAGCCAGTTTCAGGTAATCAATGTCGCCTTCTTTAAAAGTTTCTGACCAGGTACCGTTAATGGATTGCCGTAAATGTACTTCCACCACCCGACTACCGTACAAACGCAATATATCAAACATCGCTAATTGCGAATTACCGGAACCACGGTATAACCAATGCGCTTCCAGGCACAACGACACATTTTCGGGATTAGTGGCAAGCATCATGTGGTGAAACTCCCGCGCCGAATTTCGCATCTCTATATCGTGGTTGTGGTAAGCCAAAGTTACTCCCTGCTTCCGAACTTCAGCGCCTATTTTATTCAGGTAATTAGCCTGCGTAGTTAATTCTGCATCAGACTTATTTTCTGGTCCGCCCCAGCGAATGGGGCTGGGATTCGTTACTATTATTTTTAAACCCAGCGGTTTTGCGGCCTTGGCAATAGCTACCGTTTGCGCCAGGCTTTGCGCGGCTTCTTTTTCTTGATGCAAGGTATTGCCAACATAAATAGAAGGCATTTCCAGTTTATGTTTCTTCAGTAGCGGCGCCAACTGTTGGAGATCTTCCGGTTTTTTGATTGCGGGTTCATAGCCTTTAATACCCGATTTTGCCAGCTCGCTTAAAGAGGCATCTAAATCGGTGAACCAATCCCGGCCTTGGCGTTTGGAAAAAGTAATCCAGGAATATTCATTCGTAGCAAAGGGTAATTTTTCTGCCGATAACGGATTTTCCCCAATTTTTAAATTATGGACCAAACCAAAAGCGGGAAAGCTGGCCAGGTAACCCAGAAATGAACGGCGATTATGGATCATTGATCTTATTTTTAAAAATTTAAAATTTTCCTTTTACCCTATAGGCTATTACCCCGAGGGGGAAGAAAATAAATAGTATTCAGGCTCAAATAATTACTGCCGGTAGCGCCTGCTTGAATATCAGTAGCTACCAGGTACAGGTGGTGCTTTCCTGATAAAGGCTTTAGTTTTAATTCCTGTTCGGTCCATGTGCTGATGGTGGCCGTAATGTTTTTATTTTCGGCCGGCTTGGCAGCCGGTTGTAACTTTAAGGAGCCAATTTCTACGCCATCGGGCTGATCTAACCGAACGGATAAGGTGCAAGGGAAAGTAGCATCAAATGCTACTTTTAAACTGGCAATGCCGGTCAGGTCCATATTCTGGAAGCTGATAAAGCTTTTTTGGGCCGGAAAACGGATGTAGGAATTGTTATAGCGCGTTACCCCGCTCAGCTCCTCGCACGAGATAGCCTTGACCAGGGCGTTACGTAAAACATGCGTGGTTTGGCCCACCTGCGCGGGAGCAGCGTTAAACCCTTTATCTTGGTAAACAGCCCGAAACACGTAGAGTCCTTCGGCTTTACTATCCGGTACAAAAGTGCCTTTTACCGGCAACTGGTTATTGGCCGTGGGTTCTTTTTTTAAATTTAAGATGTACTTTACCATTTGGAAAATTTCCGGTGCTTTTAGTTGGGGATGGGCCGACATAGCGGCTTCGCCCCAGTTGCCGTTGCCACCCTGCCTGATTTTTTGGGTTAAAGTTTCTATGGTTTTCTCGTTTTCCGGATAGCGGCTGGCTACTTGCTGCCAAGACGGGCCAATGGATTTGGTTTTTTCCTGGTGACAACCCAAGCAATCGCTTTGTTTAATCAGCTGCTGCCCGGGGTGCAGGTAAAGGGTAGCTTGTTTTTCCTGGTCCTGGGCCAGGAGCGTTAAATCCGTACCCATATCGGCTAAATTTACGGTTACTAATACAGCCTGCGGGGCAATTTTTCCGGTGGCCAAACTGCCATCTTCTCTATCCTGCACTTGTACTTGGTAAGTTTTTGCTTTTTGGTTCCAGTAAAAAGTTTCGTTCCCCCCAAAAGCTATATTTACGGCCGGCCTTTCGTTTCCTGTTTCTATTTTTAAATCCTGCGTAGCGCTTAGGCCATGGTCGTCGGTTACGGTTAAGCGAATTGTATACAGGCCTGGCTGCTTAAACTGGTAGTTGGTTTCGGGCTCCGTTGCGAGCTTTTCTTCCGGATTCACCAGTTGCCAGGCGTAAGTTAGTTTGTCATTTTTATCGTAGTCAAAAGATTCGGCAGCGGAGAAAGCTACTGTTAAGGGCACCGCGCCCGCCGTTTTACTGGCGTTTATTTTAGCGACTGGCGGTCGGTTTCCGGCTACATAATCAATCCGGCTCAGGCGGGCATTCTGGTTATGGGCAAACCAACCCGTACCGTATTCTAAAACGTAGAGCGCGCCATCGGGTCCAAACTCTAAATCAATGGGGTGGTCAAACTTAGCGGAAGGCATAAACCGTTCTATGTCTACTAGTTTACCGGTTTCGTCTAAGGTTACTACATTTATCCAATCGCGCATCCATTCGGCAATAAACCATTTGCCATTATAATATTCCGGAAACTTGCGGGGAGTCTTTACCCAAACGGGCTGCTGTTGATAAAATTGAGAATGAAAAAACGGACCAGCAATGGGGCTTTTACCCCCGGTACCTAAATTTTTAAAATTTTGAGACTCGTCGTAAGAGTACCAGATGAAAGCACTTTCTGCGGGTGGCAATGTTGCTAAACCTGTATTATTCGGAGAGTTGTTTTCGGGCTTTTGAGGGTTGAAGAAGGGGCCAATCTGATCGGTGGCAAAGTCAAAATCGGCATACGGTTGATTATCTCCGGCAAAATAAGGCCACCCAAAAAAGCCCGGCTTTTTGGCCTGGTGAAATTCATCGTAACTAACCGGCCCGCGGGCGGGATTATTAATGGTATTTTGGCCTACATCGCCCCAATACAACCAGCCAGTCAGGGAATCAACGGTAATCCGGTACGGGTTCCGGGCACCCATGGCGTAAATTTCGGGCCGGGTATTTGGGGTATTTACAGGAAATAAATTGCCCACCGGAATGGAAACCGAGCCATCGGGTTCGGGTTTAATCCGCAGAATTTTTCCCCGCAAATCGTTGGTATTACCGGCTGTTCGTTGCGCGTCCCAGAATGCCCGCCCCGGTCTTTCGTCGATGGAGTTGTAATAACCGGCGTTGTGCGGGTTGGTATTATCGCCGACGGCAATGTATAAATTCTTATCGGGCCCAAAAGCCAGCGAACCCGCCGAATGGCAGCATTCTTTGCGTTGTGTCGGAATTTCTAATAGTATTTTTTCAGATTTCAAGTCTAAAGCATCCGGTCCCAGATAAAACCGGGACACCCGTTGTTCTTCTTTTTCACCCAACGGCGAATAAAAAAGGTAAATAAAACGGTTACTGGGGAAGTCCGGGTCGATCACTAATCCCAGCAATCCATCTTCTAAATCGTGAAATACCGGAAGATTAGCCAGCACCTTCACCTTGTTTATAGCTGCCTTAAAAAGCTTTAAAGCACCCGTTCGTTCAATAAACAAGACATCGCCCTCCGGCAAAACCTGCAACTCCAAGGGTTCATTTAAATGAGAAATTAACTCTATTTTCTGAAAACGGTTGGAGTCTGGTTTAGCAATCGGCGATTGCACTGAAGTACCCAATGGAGAGTTATTACTCGCAGGAAGAGTATTACCAGTGCCTTTACAGGAGTAAAAACTACTGGCTATAGAAATACCGATTAGAAAAAAACCAACCCATTTATTTTTTAGAACCACCAAAATTCCCTTAAATATTCGTACGTGTAACATCTTTAAAAATTACGATTGATCATTTTAATTGCTGTTATTCAACTATCAGAATAATAAGTTAATCAATACCGATACCGCCTGTTTCTGCCTGATTAGTACAAAACGACAGCTCCGCAGCGGAGGCACCTTTATGCCTCCAGATCCGGAGTATTTTTAATTATGAAGGTGCGGCAAGCTAACTTCTGATTTAGGCCAGGCTGCAAAAAGTAATAAGTTGTGTTTGAACCCTCACCATTCTATATTGAATGATTATTCAAATATGCCTCAACTTAAACTACCATATTGGTGCTATTTTGCCATTTACTACAAATATTTTATCAGAGTAATTACAGGCTCTTCACGCTGTATACCGCTAGTTAAAAGCGCTGAAATATCTACTTAAACAAAAGGGTATTTTAAATTGATTTTTTAAATAAATGGGGCGTAGAGGAAGGATGTCAGAATATAACAGCGTTAAATTAACGCCAAAATTAACCAACTCTGCCCCTCCTTATTCAAGGAGGGAAGCTTTTTTATAGTTACCATTTATCAATTTCCATTTACCATTTATTAAACACCAGAATAGTTGTGCGCGAATTTATTTTTCTCCTAGCCACTCGGAAGGAGGACTTTTCCCTCTTTCGTTTGCTTTATGATTGGAGCATTACAAAAAATTTAAAAATTTTAATTTTTTTGATAGTCATGCAACAAACTGCTTTGGCCAGGTGCAAGTAGCCCCGCTAAACTATTCCGTTGCTCAGTAGGTTTTTAGCAAGCTTGATTTTTGTTAATCTCAGGATAGCCACATCTCCTTCCCTGTTTTTAGGGAAATCGCCCTAAAGGGCGGAAGAGTCCTTGTGTCCAGGCAAAAAGAATCAATACCCGAGCAAAAAACAGCTTTAGTAAAAGGTAGCGCAACAGCCGCCACTATGCGAATACATAAGCAATCTTATAATTGTACTTCGCTTTTATGACCCGGAACTATAAGAAGGATTCTCGTTTCGCATTTTCTTATACTTTAAAGGCGGAATACCAGTAACTTTTTTAAATTGTAGATTAAAATTAGACATGTTATTAAAGCCGCTTTCGTAGCAAACCCGCGAAATATTAAACTTATCTTCCAGGAGCAACTTACAAGCATACCCTACCCTCACTTCATTTAAAAAGTGCGAAAAACTTTTCCGGGTGCAGGCTTTAAAGGAACGGCAAAACGAAGGAATGGACATGTTGGCCACTTCGGCGGCATTAGCCAGGGATATATCTTTCCGGAAATTGGCAATAATGTAGGCATGCACTTTGGTAATAGGATCGGTACCCGCCGGCACATATTGCTCTACAAATCCGGGACTTACCAAAAGTTGGTATTCGTCGGATAAAGACAGAAGCTCCAGGATATGCAACAAGTGCGTAATGCGCCGGTAACCGCTAAGCGTTAGCATTTCCTGCATCTTATCCGCAATCTGCTGCCGGGTGTTTCCAGTAATTTTTAAACCGAATTTGGCTTTATCGAAAAGTTGATTGATGGCAATCATTTCGGGTAAGTTAAAAAACGTTTTACCCAAAAATTCTTCCCGAAAGTGAATCACAATAGCTTCAGCCGTCAGGTCTGGGTTTCCCTGGTAATAAGCTGGGTCATTTTGATAGGCATGCGGTAAATTTGGACCTAAAAACACCAAATCGCCGTCGGTAAAAGTATCAGTATGGTCGCCCACGGTTCGCTGGCCAGAACTTTTTAAAACCAATACCAACTCGTACTCCGGATGATAATGCCAGGGAGTAGGATAATAGGGATAAACATCCTTTTGCAGAATAAAAGAATATTTCGGCTCTAAAGTTAGTTTTTCCAGTCGCGGTTTCATCGTACTAATAATTGGGGCCTTACGTAATTTAACTAATTATTCCTGAAAAGCTTTAAAATGTACTGTGAATCAGAAATTCACTTTTTAAATGAAGTAATAGTTTTGGAAAGCTTTGTGTTTTATTACAAACAACTGTTTAATTATTAAAATATTCGTTCGCATAGCGGCAGTTTTTGTTTTAATTTCGAAGTGAAACTGTTTCATTGCTCGCTTCTTGTTCTTTTTGTCTTGACACAAAAAGAACCAAAAAAGTCAAGACGCTAAAAACTCGCTGAACGCTCGAACAGTTTAGCGTCAGAACTTGCACTTGGCTAACGCTGTTTGTTGCATGGCTACTTGGTAATTAGTAATTGGTAATATGTAAATGGTTAAGTCGAAACAAACTCTCTTCTTTCATTTATAAAAATTTAAAATTTTCTTACAGAAGGCATACAGTCGCGCTGGATTTTTAAAAAATATATGGTTGTAGTACTCTCCTAAACCCATCTGCTGCAAGTCTACTTTAAAAGTAGTTATGAGGAAATTTAGGCCTGGGTTTCCGCCGTAAGATTGCCAGTAACTGCTTTTAGCGGCATCCATTCCCATGGTAATCTGGTCCGGAAATTCGGACAGCAAGGCTTCCAGCAATTTATAGGTCCAGTTAGGTTCGTTTTTCCAGCGGAAGGCGCTATCGTATTCTACTTTAACGCCGGTTTGCAGCAATTCCCGGTTATAGTTAATATCTTGGTAGCGGTCTACATGCGAGAGCACCACGTGGGTTAAATCAGCGCCTAGTTTGGCAAACAAGTTTACCTGGTCCAGGGCATGTTTACCGAAATTGGTATGCGTTAAAATGGGAACCCCGGTTTCTTTATGGGTATTTACTACCGCGTGAAAGATTTTTTCCTGGTGCGCCGTAATTTTTTCGTCGCCGGTAGCCAGTTTTACCATACCGGCTTTGTGCGGGGTGCGCTCTACGTAAGGCCCGTTATAGTCATGCGCATCAATGCCTTCTGTTACATCGGCCACAAATAATCGGGTTAATTGCTCTTCGGTGTAGGTGTAGCGCCAATGATTAGGCAAATAGTATTGCTCCAAATGAATGCCGGTGGGGACGATAATGTGCACGCCGGTTCTCCGGGACACTTCGGCCAGCTTGCGCACATTTCTGCCACAATCGGCCGGCATGGTATCGACCATGGTGCGGCCACCCGCAGCGTAAAAACGGTGCAGTTCCTCACTAACTTTTTCTACGTCATTCAGCAAAAACAAAGGATTGCCCAGGGTCGGGTAGCTTTCGTCGATAATAATGTGCTCGTGGGAGTACGTTAATCCCATTGCCTCCGGCGAAATATCGCCGAGTACGGTACGCACAAATTTCTGGTTAGGGCTTGGTTCCATGGATTCAGAAATTACAACGAATGAGCTAGGGTGTTTTGGACCCGGAAATTATTTTGCCAACCGTTTCGGCTAGTATCGGCTATTGTAGCCGGGTTATCCAGAATAGCCCCTAATTGTAGCAGCTTTGCCTGTAATTGCGGAATATTTACCGCATTGGCAGCCGTATCGGTATCTAAAGAGAGTACCGCGGCTAAACCCGCGGCTTGCCCCATCGACATGGTCTGGGCCATGGAGCGGCAGGAAGCATGCGCATCGTGGGTAGCCGAAAAGCAACGGCCTACTACCCAAACCCGTTCGCTTTGTTTGGGTACGATGGTACCGTAAGGAACCCCGTACACGCCATTTTCCGGAATGTATTGCCAGAAAGTTTCGTCTTCGCCGTTTTTGCCGGGCCGGTGGTCTTCAATGGGCGCTCCGCAAAGAAAAATACGGTCGGCGGGCATAATGCCTGATAAGCAATCTTCTTTGGTGAGGCGGTACTCGCCGTATACGCGCCGGGTTTCCCGAACGCCAATTTGGTGCGATAGCCCGATAATTTTAGAATGCTCATAACCGGGAACTTCCTGGCGGAAAAAGTCTTCGTAAATAAAAGACTGTTTTCTTCCTTCTATTTCGGCCTGGGTTAATTCTTCTGCTTGTAAGGCTCGTAAACCACTTACTTTTACCGCCACCGTAGAAATACAGCCGGGCTGGCACATTTCGTGGGCCGAACCTTCTTTACGCGGCAAGGGGTGTTTACCGGTTTCGATGGCCTGAATCATTTTTTCTTGCAGCATGTGTTTGCCGCCGGCCTGTTTAAATTTATCCAGGTCTACGTTACACATCCGGAAAGTGGTGGTCATGCTTTGGGCAGGCTCCAATTCGCCGGCTACTTCGTAGGCATAACCGGCCAGATGGCAAAAATCGGCATCACCGGAAGCATCAATTACTCTTTGGGCAATAATTTTAAAAAAACCACTTTTATTCCAGAAAATACAAGTAATGGGTTCCCCTTCTTTCCGTACCACATCTACCAGGGTAGTATGCAACAGAAATCGAATACCTGCCTGTACTATTTTTTGATCCCAAACCAGTTTTAAACGTTCCGGATTGTAATTGACACCAGTGCCGGCGCCGTAGGTATTCGGGCGTAAAAAAATATCACCGGTTTTATCTAGCTCATTTACAATTAAATCGGGTAAACCGGCCACTATTTTTTTAGGAGTTTCGCTGGGAGTAAAAAAACCATAAAAGGTATCCAGCATTTGGGTAGAAGTGCCCCCGGGAAGCCATACCGTTCTACCAGCATCACCCGGTATTTTTTAGACTGACTGGCCGCTAAAGCCGCCAAACAGCCAGCTGAACCAGCTCCTATCACCAAAATATCGATTTCGGCCACTAATGGTATCTGTTGATGGTTGATAAAGTTTAGCATGGTTTATTAGTTAATCCGATGAGTCCACAGTCCATAGACGACAGCCCACAGCTTTATTTTTTAAATTTTTGATTAGCAGCTTACTTTGAGCAGAATAATTAAAAAAAATAAGTTGCTGTCACGATTCAACCGGCAAATTCAGCCCTACTGATTTATACAGGCCGGCCAGGCGGTGGGCATGCTGGTCGTAGGCATTTTCGAATAACTCTACGGCTCTTTCGTTACCTACTATTACGGCGCCGCTTAATACGGTAGGTGCTTGTCCGGCTTCGGTTAATAAACGGGCTACTTCGGCTTTGATAGAGTTTATAAGAATGGCTCCGCCTACCGTAGAACCCGGAGCTACGGGGGTATCTAAATGAGGCACGTATACCATAGCATCACCGGCCGGAGCCCCCGTGTCTAATATCAGATCGGCGAAATCACTCAGCTTTTTGCCATCTTTTCGTTTGCTGGTGCTGCGGGCCGAATGCTCGGAAGTGATTAAAGCCACTACTTTAAGGCCTTGCTTTTGAAAATTTTCGGCCATTTCGATGGGTACCACGTTGCAACCGCTGGAGGAAATGACCAAAGCCGTATCCTGATTACTCAAATCAAAATTGCGTAAAATTCTTTCGGCCAGGCCGGGTACATTTTCTAAAAACATGGCTTGCCGTTGGCCATTAGCGCCTACTACCAGGTTATGAAAAGTTAGCGATAACTCTACAATGGGATTAAAGCCGGGAAAAGAGCCGTACCGGGGCCACATTTCTTCCACCATAATCCGGCTGTGTCCGGAACCAAACACGTGCACCATACGACCGGCCAGAATGGTTTGGGCAAACCAAGCGGCGGCGGTCTTTATTCCTTCGGTTTGCTTTTCTACTACTTCTATAATGTGGCGGCACTTATCCAGATAATCCTTAATAACATCCATGTTCTTTTTTAAAAAATTTTAAATTTTATCAATCAAACTGCTATTTATACTGCGTATTTAGACAAAATCAGTTAAAGTATTCTGTCCTTCAGGAGGAAACTATTTGGCTACGTAGCCAAATAGTTTCCTCCTGAAGGACAGTCATAGATAAATGATTGTGTACTTAAAACTGATTTTCGCTTGGTACTTAATAATAATCTATCATTATAGTAATTGACCTTGTAATGTCCGGTTCATGGCAAAACCGGCAGCCCCCACGGCGCCGGCAATATCGCTGTAATGGGCTTGCCGAATGGGTGTTTTTTTACCGGAATTTTTCCATTCGTACACCTCTATAAAATCAGCCAGGGGTTTGTATAAGGCATCGCCCGCCTTGGTTATGCCGCCCCCAGAATAATCAGGTCGGGGGAAAGTAAATTACAGATAGAACAGATTCCCAGAGCCAGCTTCCGCACGGAATTGAGCCATACATAAGTAGCAAACGTATCTCCTTGCAAATGCGCCGCTACCAGGCTTTTAGTAGAGGTAAATTTTTTAAACGACCGAATGGCGACAGTAGCATCGCCCATAGC
Source organism: Adhaeribacter pallidiroseus (assembly GCF_003340495.1). Lineage (NCBI taxonomy): Bacteria > Pseudomonadati > Bacteroidota > Cytophagia > Cytophagales > Hymenobacteraceae > Adhaeribacter > Adhaeribacter pallidiroseus. Next base: position 225,788 of record NZ_QASA01000001.1, on the reverse strand, counting down.
ATTTTCTAAAGTTCCGGGCATGCCGGTAATGCCGGGGTCTTCTCTGTCTACATCCAAGGTCATGTGGCCTAAGTGTCCCGCCATCTGGTAATTACCCTGGTATAATTCGCCATTGATTAATATACCACCGCCTACCCCCGTTCCCAGGGTTAGCATTACAATATTTTTAAAATTCTGTCCTACTCCGAAGGTAGCTTCCGCCATCAGGGCAGCGTGAGCATCGTTTAACACCCATAATTCTTTCTCCTGCAATACCTCTGACCAAATAAGGTTTTCCAGGCCATCGAGCCGGCCCGGCATGTTTATAATAGAGGTATTGCTTGTATTTGGTAAGCCTGGGGCAGCTAATCCAAGAGCATCTACCGGGTAAATGCTCTTGGATTTTAATTCCTGTACTATTTGACAAATAACTTTTTTCCAATGGCTGCCAGCTCCATTACTATGGCTGGTGTTGGATCCTGTGGCTTGTACTGTCTGGTGTAAAATCTCCCCGGTAGCCGCATTAATCAGAGCTCCTTTTATATTGGTGCCCCCTAAGTCAATTCCGATAGCTGTTGTCATGTGCATCAATACTAGGTTATCTGACCATCACTAATACTCCAACCGCCGTCTATCGCTAATACTTGCCCGGTAGTAAAGCCAGAACCATCGGACATAAAAAAGCAGCCGCGTGGTCTAAATCTTCCGGGCGGCCAATTCTTCCTCCGTCCAGGGGTTGTTTGGTTCGTATGTAGTCCTGAATACTGGCATCCTGGGCCGCCCGCTGGGCCATGGGTGTTTCTACTAATGCGGGTGCTATTACATTAATCCGGATATTATCCGGGGCATAGTAAGAAGCAATGGATTTTGAAAAACCAATAATAGCGGCTTTAGCGGTGGCGTAGGTGTGCGTGGCAAAATAAGTAGGGGCCGGTGAATAACCCAAAACGGAGCCCATATTTAAAATGGTACCGCCTTGTTTCGCTTCCCGAAAAACCCGGATAGCCGCCTGATTAGAAAGCATCACCGAAGTCAGATTTAAATCCAAGGTTTTTTGCCATCCTTCCAGGGTAATTTCGTGCAAAGGACCATCGCCCATTCGCCGGCCACTGCCGCCCGCAACGTGGTATAAGCCGTCCAGCCGCCCAAATTCTTTTAGGCATAACGCAATGGCCTGAGCAGCGGTATTTTCCTGGATTGCATCTCCCGTGAAGACCAATGCGGAGGCACCTAGTTCTTGCTGGGCCTGCTGGCCAGTTTCCGGATCGCGGCCCACTGCTACTACCTTGGCTCCCAATCGGCAGAAAGCTTTTGCGGCCGAAAGACCTAATCCGGAAGTACCCCCAATAATGACAATATTCTTATTTTGCAGCATAGTTTAGTCCATGGTCCATAGACGATAGTCCATAGTGGCAATCATTTTGTTTATAAACATTTCAAGGTTTTTACTTACTACTTAAGAAATAACCACTAAGAAATTTTAGTACTGCAGATGTTACTTTTTTAAATTTAAGACCTTCGTCAAGATCATTTTTTAAATTTTTAGCATAAGACTTGCCCGAAAGTTGGCAGTGAGGACATTGCCTGTGGGCGGTGCCGTTGTTTGTATCCCTTTGCTCCCGCAGATTGTATCTGGAGGGTTATGATACGAGGAAGTTTTCAACTTCCCGCCAGTTGAAAACTGGCCTATACTTACCGGTCCAAGTTACCGCTGCGCTCAAACTTGAACCAGATAATGAGAACTAGCAAAAGAGAAATCTGTCCTTTTACTTCCAATAAATCACTAACGGGCATTTCCGTCGTTGGTGTCTTCACAAAAAGACTCTTGAGTTTTTTTAGCGGAAGTTCTATAGTATCGTAATCTGATGATTGCCATAGCATTATTTTAAAATTACGAACAACAAATAACTAACACCTGCTTTCTGTAGTTGTTAATCCAGCACACGTTGTACCAGCTGGCCACCGGATTTTTCTTTCAGAATTATTTTTTTTCGGCCATCGGGTAAGAGTTCTTCCTTGATCAGGTAGTGATTGTTATCGTATTCTTTATATTCGCGTTGCTGGTCTTCGGCTTCATTGCCGCGCCATACTTCTAAATTTACGGGCTCCCATTTTTTGGTTTTCGCCGATAAATAGCAGGCATCCATAATGGCATTCACCACATAACCATCGTAAAAAGTTTCCATGGGCGATTCGCCTTTATCCAGGGCGGTAAACATATCTTCAAACATTTGCGGATACCCTAAGGCGTGGGCTTCGTCACCCACCGGAAAGAGCCACCCGGTTTCACTTTCGGCTTTTTCGGCTACATAGCCTTTTTCGCCCACACTGGTAAACAACTCCATACCGGTTCGTAAAAAATGATCTACCCGCAGCGTACCTTCCGTGCCCGCCACTTCGTCCCGTAAATCCATACCGCCCCGGTAGGTCCAGCTTACTTCAAACTGGCTCACGGCCCCGCTGGCGTAGCGCACTAAACCAATGGCATTGTCTTCGGCTTCAATCGGCTTTACCAACGTATCGGCCCAGCACATTACTTCTACCGGTCGGATGTCTTTGCCAATGTAATTTCGGCCGATTTCAATGCAATGGCAGCCCATATCGATGATAGCGCCGCCGCCGGAAAGTTGGGCATCCCAGAACCAATCGCTGTGCGGCCCCGGGTGGGCTTCCCGGGAACGGGTCCACAGTATTTTTCCCAGAGCCCCGTTCCGGATAGAACTTAGCGCTTTCAGCGTTTTGGCCGGATAAGCCAAATCTTCCAGATAGCCGTGAAAGACCCCGGCTTCTTCCACAATTTTAAGCATCTCCAAAGCCTCGGCGGCATTTCGGCCCAGGGGTTTGGTACATAAAATGGCTTTACCGGCTGCAGCAGCTGCCCGTACTGCCTCTAAATGCAGGTTATTAGGCAAACCAATTACTACCACATCAATATCCGCCGATTGAATGGCTCGTAACATATCTGTTTCGTAATTAGGAATATTCCATTGCTGGGCAAAGGTTTTTGCCCGTTCTTCCGAACGCGAATAAACGGTGTGCACCTTATCCATGCGGCGTTGCCCGTGCAAACTCGTCGTATAAAAAGTACCTATTAAACCAGTGCCCAATAGCGCAATTTTGTATGGTTTGTCTTCCATGATATTTGTTTTGGAATCAAAATATTTTAGCTGGTGTATTTAGCCGTTAGAAGCTTCAGTTAAAGTAAAAACTGGCCGCAAGTAATCCTGCAACCCGGTTAAGCAGGTTTAGTTAAAACTTGATTTAAAGCGAGTAGTAAAACATTTTTAAAATTTCCGGTTATACGACTGCCCTTTACTGTTCTTTAATTTGATAAACCAGCTTGTACAAATGTCAAATATTTGGCAGGAACTTCTTGATGCTTTTTTATCAGTTTTTACAAAAATTTTATCTTTATTTTTAACGGTATCCGTTTAGCCAGCACTCAGTATTCGTCCATGTTTCTTTTGCCAGCAGGTAACATTAACCGGCTATTTAGCCAGGTTGCTTTTTTGTTGACTAATGCGCTCCGGCGCTTCGCTGCTCTAAAATTGTGACTAGCTTTTTTTTAAGAGTTATGTTAAAGCCCCTGCGCTTCTGGTAATAAGAGGCGCAGGGGCTTTAACATAACTTGGTAAAATGGGCAAAACTGGCAGTTTTATCCCGCAGGTATCCGGTACTCTACCGTGTTTCTTTTTCCTGATTATTTATTCCATCGGGATATTACAGGCATCTGCAGCGCCTTTGATACAGCCAACGGCAAAGATTTTCCCCGTAATTTCGTAGCCTACCGACATCCCACCCGCAAAGGTATTTTGGTTTTCGCCGTACATGGCCGGCGCATGGTCGGGGCGTAAGGGACCGGTGAAGCCGTTATCGGCATAGTGTTTCAACAGCTCCGCCATGGGGGTGGGGCCGTTGTCGTGAAAGGTTTCCCGGAAATGGTATTTGTCGCCGGCTACATCGCGAAGATGCAGAAAGGCAATCCGGTTTTGCTGTAACCAGTTTCGGGAGATGTTTTTTAAATTTTCGCCCATGATTTTAAACGTAGCCTGGCAAAAGGTAATGCTGTTGCTTTCTACAGGAAACTTTTCCCAAACTTTGTCAAAAGCGGCGGCACTGGTGAGTATCCGAGCTACCCCCTTTAAAGGACTGATGGGTGGATCGTCGGGGTGCAAGGCCATTTTTACGCCAGCTTCTTTCGCTACGGGTAAAACGGCCTCTAGAAAGTAAAAAAAATTCTCCCAAAGCTTTTCTTCGCTTATTTGCTGTTCTGCGGGTACCACCTGACCAGCCGTATCTACCACGTTAAATTCACTCACGATGGCGGCGCCTCTTTCGGGAATATCCACGCGGGTGCGGAACCAGCCAATTACCGCCATGAAATTGTAACACAACAAGGGTATTTCCAGGCGGCCCATATTCCGGAGCATGGCTTGGTATTTTTCAATTAATGCATCCCGGCCGGGTAAACCCAGCTTAATTGCCGACATATCAAACTGGTCGCCTTCCAGACCATACAAATTAAAACCAGCTTCGTTGAAATCTTCTTTAATGGCTTGTAACGAAGCCAAATCATAAGGAGCTGCACGGCCCGATAACTCGGGCGCCGCTTTGGTAATAGCATAATTTACCCCGATTTGTCTGGCCAGCGTCCATTTACGCTCGTCGTATTTAGGGGGCAAAAGCATGGACAATTTCATGGGAGATGAGGTTGCAGGTTACAAGTTGCAAGTTGTAGGTTGGAAGGTTAAAAAGTTGGAAGGTTGTAAAGTTGAAATAGAATTTTATATTCAGAATCAATCTAGTAAATCAGCAATTCAGCAATTCAACAGATTTTTAAAAATAGCCGCCTTGCTCGGTTATCTGGTGGATGCTTTGGCCTTCGTGTACCCAACTAAATATCTTCTTTTCGTTTTCTTTAATTTCTTCGGCGCGCACCAGTACCTCGTAAGCAATATCGCGCGGCACTACTAACACGCCATCGATATCGCCTAATAAAATATCTCCGGGTTTAATCGTAACATCGTCTATTTGCAGGGGTATTTGGTAATGCGTAATTAGGCAACGGCCCAGGCTACCGTTAGAGGTGCGGTACTTATAGAACACCGGGAAATCAGCTTCTAATATCTGGTGGGTGTCCCGGATACCACCATCAATGCAGGCGGCTTTTACTTTTAAGCCTTTGGCCGTAGCGGTCATTACGCCGCCCCATAAAGTAGCTTTTTCGTCTTTGCTGGTGTCCCACAGAATGAAAGCGTTTTCGTGCATGGCATCCAACATTTGGGTCCGGAATTCCATTTCGCCGCTTACTTTGGCATTAGGGGCACTCTTTACCGTAAAGGCAAAACCGGCAACGGTACGGTACTCGCGCAGCGGCATAATGCGGTTAGGCAAGGCCTGGTTGAGTAGGCAGAACTCGCGCAATACATCGTTTACGGCACCGGTATACAATTGCTCAAAGCGGCTTAATAATTCAGCATCCGATACCGGGAAAATTTTAATAGAAATACCTTCGCGGCTCTCTATCAGCTTTTCCAGGTTCATCATGCCCACTTCTTTTTTATATTGATCGACACTCATTTTCTTATTTTTTAGTTGAAGTATAAATCTTGGAAACTCTAACACTTTATTGGCAAGACACAATTTTTAATAGTGTAGTTAAGGCCTATTATTCAGCAGGAAACTTGTTAGTTCCGAAACGAAATAAGCACCTCCTACAGGCTAGAGATCGAATGTTTGCGCTTATTTTTTAAATTTTTTATCATCTAGCAAGCTGAATCCCCAGTCTTTGCCTTCTCGATTTTTTTAAAATAGTATTAATTGAAGCCTTTCTTTCGGTCTGTGAAGACACAGGCCGAGGCAGAGTATACCGGTTATAATTCTTTCATCTTAATACCTGTGTCCTGATACCTGTGTCCTGATACTTACATCCTGATACTTGTGTCCTGATACTTACATCTTGATATCGGTGTCCTGATACTTGCTACTTATATCCATTACACTCCCGAGGAGGCCAGAAAACCACCATCGATGGGAATTACGGTGCCGGTTACAAAACCCGCGGCCTCGTCGTTAATGAGCCAGTTCATGCAGCCAATTAATTCGGTAGCTTCGCCAAAACGGCGCATGGGCGTATGCTGCATAATGTTACTTCCGCGGCTACTGTAGCCTTCTGGGGTTAATAAAAGTTTTTTACTGCGCTCATTTAAAAAAAAGCCCGGCGCAATGGCATTCACCCGGATGTTGGCGGGTGCCAGGTAAGCGGCCAGCCATTGGGTAAAATTGGCAATGCCCGCTTTGGCAATGCCGTAAGCCGCCACTCGGGAAAGCGGCCGGAAGCTGTTCATGGAAGCAATATTGATGATGCAGCCGTGCTTGGTACGCGCCATGTCTTGGCCGAAAACAAAGCTGGGGATTACCGTTCCCATGGTATTTACCTGAATCACACTTTGGAACTTCTGCATATCCAGATTGAAAAAACCCCGAAATTCCGCATCGCTGTTATCCAGTTCCTGTTCTTCAAATTCGTTAATGGTGGTAATGGCATCCGATTGATTCCCGCCAGCGCCATTGATTAAGATCTCACAAATGCCTAGTTCTTTTTTAATTTTTGCTTGGGCTTCTGCTACTTTTTGCTGGTTGGATACATCGGCACTAACCGATATGGCCGTACCACCCGCTGACCTGATCTGTTCTTCTACGGGCAATAGTTTGTTTAAATCCCGGCCAATGAGCGCTACTTTTACACCTTGCTCCGCCAGCGAAAGGGCCATTTCGGAACAAAGCGTACCCCCGGCACCAGTAACCGCCGCCACCTTATTTTTTAAATTTTTGCTTGTCATTACTTCGTTTTTATAAGCCAGTTTTTTGCGTTGTGATAAGATATATTGCGGATAAGTTCTTCCAGGATAGATTTATCGGCCGGTATGCGCCCGGTTTCGGCCCATTGGCCTATTAGGTTGCAAAGTATTCTTCGAAAATAGTGGTGCCGGGTAAAAGAAAGCACACTCCGGGAATCGGTGGTCATGCCGATAAAATGCGGGAGCAAACCGTAGCTGGCCATGGAAATTAATTGGTTTTCGATGCCGGTTAAATGGTCGTTGTACCACCAGGCCGGCCCAAATTGCACTTTAGCTTTTACCCCATCCTCCGAAAAAGAACCGGTTAAAGCCGCCAACGCATCGTTATCAGCAGGATTGAGGGTGTATAAAATAACTTTGGGCAAGTTGTTATGGCTATCTAATGCATCTAAAAAGCCACAAAGGCTACTAATATCTACAGATTTGCCAATAGTAGCGTAGCCGCCAGCCGGACCAGCCAATTTGCGCAGACGGGTACTAGTAGCGCGTTGCGCCCCGATGTGCAATTGCATAGCCCAACCCCGCTGCCGGTATTCTTGCCCCAGAAAAACCAGTAAGTAAGATTGCAGCAGCACTTTTTCTTCCGAGTTTAAGTTATTACCCCGTAATACTTTTTGAAATAAATCTTCTGCTTTCGCAACGGTGGGAAGTTTAAAACAAAAGCCGGCATTCAGGGCATGGTCGGCTAATAAACAACCCGCAGTGTCAAAAGCAGCCAGCCGCATCCGAACTGCATCCTGGTAAGTTTGCAAGGAATTGATCTCGGAGTTACATCTAATTGCCAGTTTATTAACCCAGTTCGTGAAAGCAGGCTGCCCGACGTTCCCGATACTATCGGCGCGCAGCGATGGTAGAATAGTCAAGCCATCGGCTTTACAGGTTGCCACCTGGTGTAATGTTACATCATCGAGTAAATCGTCGGAAGTACAGGTGAATTCAGCATTAAATTTTTTTAAAATTGCTAAAGTGCCAAATTCTGTACTTTTCAGTTGTTCGTTGCCGGTATTCCAGACTTCTTCGGCGGTATCGGGGTTTAGCAGTTTGTCTATCCCCAACACCGTTTTAAGTTCCAGACCGGACCAGTGGTACAAAGGATTACCTAACGTATTTGGCAGCGTTTCGGCCCATTTAAAAAATTTTTCTTTATCCGTAGATTGTCCGGTAATGTACTTTTCCGGGATGCCGTTGATGCGCATAGCCCGGTGCTTGTAGGGATCGTGGGTAATCCAGAGTTGAGTAAGATTTTTAAAATTTTGGTTTTCTGCCAGATGATGCGGGTTTAAGTGATTATGATAATCAATGATCGGTAAACCGGCCGCTACTTCGTGGTAAAGCCAGGATGCCGTTTTATTTTCTAACAAAAATTCGGGCGTTAGGAAGCTACCGGAAGTAGGTAGTTTGGCCATGGTCCTGGCAGCGTAAGTAATTAAAGTATCTTCTTTGTTATACATGCCCCTCGGTAGTTGTACGTCGTTCGTTATTGCGTTAATAAATATTTGGTAATCAGTATATTACTAATCATGCTCTTCACTAATTTCGTTGGCGTACTTAAAATTTTTAAATTTTTGACTGGTTCTGCGTTGATTAGTTTTCCTGGTAAGTCATGGTTTCCGGCTTAGGTAATACCGGTATTTTGTTTTTATCCGTTGTTTTGGCTTGTACCCATAAAATGGCGGCTCCGAGCAAGCAAATAATTCCGGCCCCAAAGCTTAGTTGCCCGCTTAGCTGGGCAATAGAAGGTAAACTCATGGTTAAAAATAAGACGGCCGTGGTGCTCATGGCAATGGCAAACAAATATTTCAAAGACCGCATAAAAGCCTCATTTACGATTGGTTTTTCGGCAGCCGAAATAGGAGTAGCCAGGCGTTTAAAGAAGTGATTTACCCGTAATTCGTATGCCGGATCTTTACTGGGTACCAGACCCGAAATAACCATGATGAGAATGCAGATAGCTATTTGCAGCAGCGTAGCGGCTTCCCAGGAAATGCTTTTATCCTGGTTTAAAATTAAGCCTATCGCAATACCTGCCACAATGGTTACCAGGGCGCCCCAGGGTTTGGGTTGGCGGTATAAAATGCCCATGAGCAACGGAATGGCCATGGGAATAGCAAAAAGTCCGGTAAAAAGTTTGTTCGCTTCGAAAGCTCCGCCAAAATTGCCAATGTACAAAGCCCCGAAAGTTACCAGAATACCAATCAGGAGCGTAGAGCCACGGGCTACCAGCAATAAATTTCGACCTAAGGCATACGGAGAAATTAAACGTTTATAAATATCTTCGGTGAGTACGCCGGCCACTACATTATACGTAGCGCTCAAAGCCGACATAGTCGCGGCAAACATGGCGGCAATCATAACGCCCATAATTCCTTCGGGCAACAACCGCAAACACATGCTTACATAGGCCATTTCTTTGTCTGCTAAATCCGGAATATAGCTACGGGCCGCTATCGCCGGAATCAGGAAAACTACCGGAAAAACAAAAAAGAAAACGGCCGTAATTAAGCCCATTTTTACGCCGGCTGCCTCGTCGCGCACGCTATAGAAACGCTGAATAAAAGCCCAGTTACCGTTGTATTTAATCAGCACCATAACGTAATACCCCAGTAAAAACAAAGGCGTTCCTTTGGGTCCGTTAAAAAGGTTAAAGTGCGCCGGAATGGTGAGCGCCAGGTTATCCAGTCCGCCCACTGCTTTAATGGAAAGTGGCAATAGTATCAGCGTAGAAAATATCAGAATCACAAACTGCACGGCATCCGTTACCACTACCGCCCAAATACCACCAAGCACCGTGTACAGCACCACAATCAGGCCCGATACCAGAATAGCTGTTTCTAAGGAAAGCGGGGTAGCGGCCGCAATAAAAAGACCAATCGAGTAAAGCCTTACTAAACTATCCAGAATTTTAAAACCAATACCGCCCCACGATAATATTTGCCGCACGGGCGCATTAAAACGGGCTTCCAGAAATTGTACCGGCGTAATTAAACCGGCTCGCCGCCAGCGATGGGCAAAATATTTAGCCGCTATTAAAGCTGGCGGCACCGAACTCCACAATACCAGAATGGCAACTACACCGTATTCGTAAGCAATGCCGGCGTACGCCACAAACACAAACGTACTAAACAGCGACATAAAATTGCTGATGGCCCCGCCCAATGGCGGAATAGAATTATCGCCGACAAAATAATCGTTAATATTTTTGACATAACGGCCCAGAAACAACCCAATGGTTCCCATTAAAACCATGTAAATACCAATGGCCGAGTAATCTAACAATTGCAGCGAATCCTTCATAAAATATAACTTACTATTGGCGGACTTTTTTAATAGAATTTATAATTCTGGCTTAACTTAAATTATGTGCTTTGAAAGCTTATCTATGGAGCTGGTTCCCGTCTCCAGACTATGGTGCTATCTAACTAGCTACTTTCAAGTTTGCCTCCTGGCCGGCAGGCCCCCGTCTGGCTCTTCCGGGCTGGTCTAAGCTCTCTTTGTTCATTCCTCACAGTGCCTCGGCACCGTAACCGTAGAAGGCCCTCCTGAGCCAAACTGATGTCGTTTACTGGTAGCGACGGCTTTTCTTCCTGACCCTCCAATTAATTCAACTACTTGTTTTACACTTTTAACTCCGGTAGTTGGGGCTCCACTATGGCGCGGAAGTTACTTCCGTGCCTTGCCCGGTCTCTCCTGGTAGTAGCTGCTTTTTCCTTGCTTATATGTGGAGAAATGGAAGTAAATTTCGCGCCATCGAGGGGCTTAAAGGCTTCTCTAAGCTCTCCTTCTTCCCTGTAGGAACGTGCCGCGGCACGTTCCTACAATCCGTTTTTTTAAAAAATTTCATAAAATACAGCAATCATTTAGTTAAGGTAAGGATCGATTTTTCGGCAATAGCGACCGGGTAATCGGGTACCGGAATATTGGTAAATGTGTAGGTGCTGCCTTCTTTTTTCCAGTCATTCTTCGGAATGCCATACACCTTACCCGAAATTAAATCAATAAAAACCGGAGATTTAAATGTACCGGTAAGGGTAAGAGTGGTTGTTTTAGGCGTATACGTTTCGGCGGGAGTAGCTTCGTCGGCCCAAAGGGTTACTACTATTCCTTTGCCTGATGTATGCTCGTACCCGAACGTGGTAATGTTTTCCTGATTTACTTTTAATTTAGTTTCCGGGAGGCGTTCCAGTTGGTTATCGAAGAGCGAGAATATATTCTGAGCCGCTTGGTAAGCTATTTTGGGCCGCTCAATGGTTTTATCGGGATTCGTTTTAAGCAAACCTTTGGAATTAACCCCTTCCATGTGGTCGCCGGCAGCGTAATGGATATCGCTGATGGTAAACAAATTGGTAGAGATGCCCCGGCCATGGTCGCCGAGCATGCGGCGTAAGTCCCATTTTACCTGGGTAAGCTCCGTCCAGTCGCGTTCCCGCATGGCGCCAATGGTAATGGCTTTGGGCGTGGAAGGCGCTCCGTTTTCGCCTTGCATGTACTCTACCTGCATACCGTGTTTGGCAAATACTTTCTGCAGTTCCTCTACGCGTTTGTAGGTGTCTTCGGGGCGCAAGGCATAGCCGTGAAAAGTGACCACATCCATTAAATTTTTCTTGTTTACCTTACTTAAGTGCGTTAATACCGTATCGGCGTATTCGTTCCAGTTCGTGCAGCACAGGGCCAGACCTATAATCCGGGCTTTGGGTTGTTCCTGACGGATGATACCGGCGGTTCTTTCGTGAAAACGGGCAAATTGGCTGGCCGTAAATTTCTTGCTTAAATCAGGTTCGTTCCAGATTTCCCATTCCGTAACCCGGCCGTTAAAATGTTTCACCAAGGCAGCTACCCAGGCATCCCAGGCTTTTAGAGCTACTTCGGAAGTCGGGATGCCACCGGCCAAAGCCGCTTCGCCCCCGCCTTCGTAAATGGAATTGCCATAAGAAGTTTGAATCCAGGGTTTAATGCCTTGGCTCAGGGCATCGTCTACCACGGCATCTAACCAGGCAAAATCGTATTGGCCTTTTACTTTTTCGCATTTGGCCCAGCCGCCCTGCAACCGGATGCGGGTAGCACCCAACGGACCTAAATATTTTTTGTAGGCTTGATAATCGGTATAATCCCGGTCCAGAGTTTCGCCCCCAATGCTCCAGGTAGAATTTTTAATTTCTTTCGCGGACCGGGCTTTTAACTGGCCTACCTCTTTCCAGTCAGCTGGCACCAAGGCCTCTGTTGGTTTTTCGGGTCCGGATGTAAATAACATTTGTAAAAGCAGCGTGGCAATCGTTAATAATGCTAGCATAATTTATAGTTGGGTAAGCTGTTTATAAAACTTATATTCTTAATTACTGCTATTGCGAGCGTCTTCGCTCGTGAGAATTATCGTCCGGCCTCTGGCTGGTGTAAATGGCTAATTGCTGATAACTAATGTATATCGGTTCGCCCGGCCAGAGGCCTACCCGATAATAGACACGAGCGAGGACGCTCGCGCCAGCAACTTATTTTAAAAATTCAACTACTTTTACTTCCAAGAAGGACTTTTCTTTTCTATTCTTTTCTCTCAAGCTTTTTTAAAATTTATCATTTGCAGCCATTAATCACCTTTTTTCTTCACCAGATTATTTTTAGAATAATTAATCACTATATCATTTAAATCAGCAATAAAAACATTGCGGGTATTGCCTTCATAGCCGTTAAATATCACATAGCGACCGGAGCGATCCCAGGCCGGATGCGGGTCAATGCGAAATTCGCCTTGTGTGTCGGAAACAAAAATTTTAAAAATTTCTTTTTCCTGGCCAGTACTGGTATGTAACAAACGTATGGGGGAGATGCCCTTTCCCGGGGCAATCGGTTCATCGGGGTAAGCATCCGTAATAACCAATGGCAAGCCCGCCGGGTGGTAAGAGGGATGACCGGAGCCCGAGGTAAAAGCTACTTTCAGGTCGGAACCGTCGTATTTGGCCGTGATAAATTCTAAACCGGGTTTGTCGTCTACGTTCAGGTTCATCGAAATATGTTCGCCGTCGGGCATCCAGTTTACATGATGTCCGCCTTTTGCCCATTGCTCCGGAGTGATCGCTGTCCGTATATCGCTGCCATCCGCCCGCATGGTAATCACTGCCCGGCGTCGGCCACCGCCTTTTACCGGCGACCATTGGATAGTAGTTAATAGCCGGGTGCCCTGCGGATTCCATTTTACCTGGAAAAGGTAATATTCATATTCCTCCGGATTCGGAATTTTTATACTGGGTACCGATTGTTCGTAGATTTGCCGGATAGTAACCAGCCTTTTGGTTTTATTTGTAGCAACGGTAGTTACATCCAAACCATCCGATTCTACCGGGCCAATGTTGCGCTTCGTTAGATTATCCGGCAGTACCACGCCGTAGCCTACCTGCGCCAACCGCGAGGCTATTAAGTTGTAAGAGGCCAGGTATTTCCCATTGTTCGATACCATAAAAACCGTATTGCTCATTCGTTTGGCTTGGCCGGTAAGCGGGTTTAGCTGTACCGCAAAAGCTTTCCAGTTGGTGGTATCTACATCGTTAAAATATAGTTCTTTGTCGGAACTGCCCCATTGCACATTAGCGCCTAACTGCATTTCCCAACCACGCGACTGCGCTACCACCCGCTCTTTTCCGGATTTCAGGTCTACCAAAATCACTTCTCCGGCATCGCCTGGCTTCGGCGATTTATTTTCCGCAGGAAATCGAAATAAAGCCAGATATTTACCCGAAGGACTCATAGGCGAAGTATCAAAAAAACGATGAATAACCCGCCCGGAACTTACTTTCTTTACTCTTCCGGAAAAAATTGAATCAACTACTTCTATCCGGGAAAGTTTTAAACTTAATTGTTTGCGATGCTCCCCTAACCACTTTTGCCTGCTGGCCTTTTGAGCAAGATTTTCCCTTTCCGACTGGAGATTGATTCCGGTGAAACCAGCGCATAGAAATACCAGGGCAAGCAGCAGCAATTTCATAGCTCGAATTCTAATAACCAGGATTTTGGGTGAGTTGACTATTCAAATCGGTTTCGCGTTGCGGAACCGGAAAATAGCGATGAAACTCCTTTACCGGATAACCCTTAGCGGTCATTACTTCTACGTAGCGATCCGTCCGGACTAAATCAAACCAACGATGACCTTCGAATGCTAGTTCTACCCGCCGTTCCTGTTCCAGGGCTAAGGCAAAATCCGCTTGGCGCAACCCGGTTTTTTCCGGCAGACCGGCCCGAGCCCGCACCTGATTCAGATAAGGTTCGGCGGCCGCAGTTTGTCCTTGGGCATTCAGGGCTTCGGCGTACATTAAGAGCACGTCGGCGTAGCGCAAGAGCGGAAAGTCCGAGTCGGCATCTCCGGATTGGGGACCAGTCTGTTTGTATTTCACGACGTGGCGCACATTTACCGGTGTACCATTGGCGCCCAGGTAAGTCGCTTGCAGGGAGGCATCTTTGCGTAAATCGCCGGGCTCGTAAGCATTTTCCAAGTCAGCGGTGGGTTGCATAAAGCCGCCGCCCGAACCAGTGGTACCGAATAAAACACCCGGTACCCCCCAGGGAATCAGATCGGACCAAAGGGCGCTGCCCTGCCCCACTAAACCGGTTTTATACTGCACCGCCAATATCACATCTTTATTGTTGGCGAAAGAAGTAGCCGGGCTAAAGGTAGCCGCATAACCGGTAGATAAATCAAACTGACCCGAAGCAATCACTTCGTTCAGTTTGGTTGCGGCCAGTTCGGGTTGGTTCCGGGTAAGATATACTTTACCCAATAAAGCTTTAGCGGCCCAACGGGAAGCACGACCTGCTTGTGCCGCCGGAATGGTAGTAGGCAGGTTGTTTTCCGCTATGGTCAGGTCGCTAATGATTAAATCATAGACCGCCGCCGCATTGGTTCGGGGTATTCCGTTCGCTCCGTAGGGATTATCGATGCTATTTTGAATTAATTGCACATCGCCGAACAAACGAACCAGATTGAAATAATAAAAAGCTCGTAAAAATCTTGCTTCCCCTTCGTAACGAACTTTTAAAGGTTCTTCGAAAGTAGCCAGTGGCAATTGATCCAGAATGGTATTTACCTGACCAATGCCGATGTAATGCCCGGTCCAGGCAGCAGTAGTTACCGTATTGGAAAGGGAAATATTAAATTCATCGAGTTCAAACTGCGATAAATTAGAAACGGCTTTAGTCGCGCCATGCGTACTATTATCGGAAGTTACTTCGGTGAGCCACAACATACTGGCGTTGGTACCGCCATTACCGTAAAGTCCCGGATTTTTAAAATTTCCGTAAGCTCCGATTACCGCATTGTTAAAGTCGGCTGCCGTTTTGTAAAAATTTTCGGCGCTGCGGGTAGTCTGGGGCACTTCGTTCAGGAAATCTTCGCAACTGCTGCACCAGAACAACAAGCAGAAAAAGACGCTGTATTTCGGGAAAAAGGTATATTTGGCGAGTAAGGTTTTCATAATCGGGTTATTTTTTTAAAATTCTAAAAGCCCAGGTTGATACCAATGGTAAAGGAACGGTTAATCGGATAAGTACCGAAATCCACGCCTAAAGCGGTTTGGTTACTATCGGCAATCCCTACTTCGGGGTCGTAGCCAATATAATCGGTGAAGGTGTACAGGTTATTAACCGCCAGGTAAACCCGGGCATTCTGTATTTTCCAATTTTTCAACAAGGCACTGGGCAAATTATACCCGAGCGTTACGTTGCGGATTCGCCAGTACGAGGCATCGAAAATATAAAGCGAACTGTACGAAGTATTGCCGTTTAAACCGCCCCGGATAGCCCGGCCAAACATTTTACCATCCTGACTTTTTCCCGGATTTTCGGGAGAACGCCACCGGGCTTCGTCGATGAATTTTAAATTATTTTGTACTCCCGAATTATTAACGGCAAACATGGCATTATACACGTCCTGGCCGTACATGCCACTGGTGGTTATATCGAGGGAAAAGCCTTTGTAAGAAAAAGAATTATTGAAGCCGAAAAAGAAGTCCGGGTTAGGATTGCCGATTACTTCGCGGTCGTTGTCGTCAATTTTGCCGTCCTGGTTCACGTCTTTCCACCGGATGTCGCCGGGTTTGGCGTTTGGTTGGGCACCACTTTCCACTATCTCCTGGGCCGAGTTAAAAATACCAATGGCGCGCCGGCCGTAAAATACCCCGATGGCGTCGCCTACCTGGGTTACGTTAGAGTTCGCGCGGGGAGCAGTGCTGCCAAAGATCCGGGCGGTTTCTTCGTTCATGGCCAGCACTTTATTCTGGTTAAAAGTAATGTTAAAATTAGTACTCCAGCCAAACTCGCCCACCAGGTTGCGGGTATTAATGCCCAGCTCGATGCCTTTGTTTTGTACTTCGCCTACGTTTACAAACGCGTTGGTAAAGCCGGTTGCCGAAGGCGTCTGGATGTTAAAGAGCATGTCTTTGTTGCGCTTGTCGTAAAAGTCGCTGGTAATGTTTACCCGCCCATTCGCTACCGATAAGTCTATGCCAATATCCAATTGACTCTGCGATTCCCAACTTAAATTATTGTTGGATAAGGAAGCCGGAACTAAACCCGGCACTACCGCATCGCCGATCACATAATTGTTACTGCTTAGCAAGCTTATAGCGCGGTAATTACCAATCGCGTTATTACCCGTAACCCCGTAACTGGCCCGTAATTTTAAATCATTTATAAACCGGATATTTTTCATAAATTCTTCGTTGGAAATGCGCCAGCCCACCGAAGCGGAGGGGAAAGTACCCCAGCGGTTATTTCGGCCAAACCTAGAAGAACCGTCGCTGCGCACCGTAGCGGTAAGCAGGTATTTGTCCTGGTAAGAATAGTTAGCTCGGGCCAGTAAAGAAACCAGGTTATTTACCTCGATATTCTGGCTACCGCCGTTTATAATACCCCCGTTGATATTGGTAATCAGGTCGTCCGGAAAGTTACCCGCCGTTGTGGTTACACTGTTGTTATAAGCTCTTTGCGCCGTAAAGCCACCCACAAAATTCAACAAATGATTTTCCCCAAAAGCTTTTTTATAAGATAAAGTGGTTTCGGTGAGCCAGTTGGTATTTTCGGTGTTAGAAGCGCGAGCCGTAGCCGGACCCGTAGCGGCCGCCGAGGAAAGCGTAGATGGATTCCAAAGGTTGGATTTAAAATAATTTAAATCCACGCCAAACGAGGTTCGTAATTTTAAATTGGGCACCAGGGTATATTCCAGGTAAGCATTGCTCAGTATCCGGAACTGTGAAGAAGGATTTTGCAGCTCGTTGGCAATTTTCACCGGGTTTTGAATAGCGGCATTGCCATCCACGGGGGGTATGGTGTTCCCGTAAGTGCCGTCCGGGTTATACACGGGCACTGATGGGTCCATACCGGTAGCCGAGGCAATTAAACCTAAAGCTCCGTAATGGCCGGTGGCCGGCACTTCGCGGAGTTGCGTGTAGCTGGGTAGTAAACTCACGCCAAAAGCTAATTTTTTGGTCAACTGCCCATCCAGATTGGCCCGGAAGTTATAGCGTTTTAACCCGGAATTAATAATAATACCTTCCTGCTGGAAGTAGCCCCCGGAAACCGCGTACCGCAAAGCATCGGTACCACCACTAGCCGAAAGCTGGTAATTCCGGATAGGTGCCCGGCGGAAAATGGCATCTTGCCAATCGGTGGTGGGCAGACCGGCCGGATTTTTAAATTTATCCGATATATCAAAGTTAACGCCGGACCTTTTGGTATTATCATCATTGATATTGCCGTTTGGGAAATTATCGAGGTAACCGGCGTTGCGGGCATCTACTACCATGCTGGCAAATTCCTGGGCATTCATCAAATCCAGTTTTTTTCCTACCTCCTGAAAACCCATATAACTGTCGAGTTCAATTTTAGACGCCCCGGTTTTACCGCGCTTGGTCGTAATAATGATAACACCGTTGGAACCCCGCGATCCGTAAATAGCCGTAGCCGAAGCATCTTTCAATACATCTACCGACTCAATATCGTTGGGGTTAATGGTATTTAAAGGATTACCAATGCCCACATTACTTACCGGATAGCCATCAATCACAAACAAAGGCTGCACGCCCCCGTTAATGGAGGAAACGCCCCGAATTAATACGTTTACATTACCCCCCGGTGCGCCCGAAGTAGTGGAAATCTGCACCCCGGCTACTTGCCCCTGCAAAGCCTGGTCCACGCTGGAGACCTGAATTTTCTGAATGTCTTTGGCGGCTACCGAACTAATAGCTCCCGTTAAATCTTTTTTCTCTTGCTCGCCGTAGCCCACTACCACTACCTCTTCCAAAGCCTTCGTATCGGCCTGCAGCGTTACATCCTGCACGCCGGCGCCGTTAAAAGAGACTTCCTTGGTTAAGTTGCCAATAAAGGAAAACACCAGTACGCCACTAGAGTTAGGAACACTAATCGAGTATTTACCTTCGGTGTTTGAGGCAGTACCAATAGAAGTACCTTTTAACAGAACCGTTACTCCGGGTAAGGCATCGCCTTTTTCGTCCGATATTTTTCCGGTAATCAAGATTGCCGTGCTTTGCGAGTACGCGGGCAAGCAATTCCATCCGAGCAAAAAGACTATCACCAATAGCCTATAATAACTGTATCTGAATAAAGATTGTATCATTGCCTTATCTATAAAATTTTAAATAGTGTATTAAAATTTAAAAAAGTATTTTATCAGCATTGCCAGGAAGCGAATAAGCCGAAGCATTAATAAATTTTAAATTTAAGCTTCTATTTCTTCTAAGTATTTAGTAAAATTATAGTAATTGATGCTGCTTCGCCTTATCAAAATTTGCCAGAACTGATACTATTTTTGCATCTTTAAACCATGGATAATTTTTAATGGCAAATTTTAGGTTGAAGTTGGCCCGGATAATAACAATAGATTCGCATGGGAGCTTCTGGTTATGTCCTATGATCGGATTTTAAATTGCGGAGTGAAAAGTTTAGGTATAATGTCGTTGACTGGTCATCTATAAAGAAGAAAATTTAAAAATGCATCCGCTTTATTTAAAAAAGAACACCAAAAGCTTTGAACAGTCTTTTCAGATGCAACATGCGCGGGTGCCGCATACTTACGATACCTGGCATTATCACCAGGAATTGGAGTTGAACGCCATTATAAGAGGAACCGGCACCCGTTTTATCGGTGACCACGTAGGTGCTTTTTCGGATGGCGATACAGTACTGGTTGGTTCTAACTTGCCGCACGTTTGGCGCAACGATAAAGAATATTACCTGGAACGGGAAGATCTACAGGCGGAATTAATGAATTTTTTCTTTCTGGAAGATTTTGCGGGCAAGGATTTTTTTCAATTGCCGGAACTGCAACCCATTCAAAATTTACTGCGCACGGCTACCCAAGGTATTCGAATTTTCGGACGGACGGGAGAAATTGTTCAGCGCAAAATGAAGAAGGTATTCCGGCTTACGGCCGGAGAGCGGGTTATCGCTTTAATGCAAATTTTAAATATTATAGCTCATTCCGATGAACTGGAACTACTAGCTAGTCCGGGCTTTATTCATTCCTATCAGGCCAGCAATACGGCCCGTATTAATAAGGTATACAATTTTATTATGAATAATTTTTTGGAGAATATTTCTTTGGAGCAAGCTGCGGATGTGGCCAGCATGAACCCGGCGGCATTTTGCCGGTACTTTAAGCGGGTTACTCAAAAATCGTTTGTGCAGTTTTTAAACGAAATCCGGGTGGGGTATGCCTGTAAACTTTTGCTGGATGAGAAATTAACGGTTTCCCAGATTTGCTACGAGTCGGGTTTTAATAATTTGTCTAATTTTAATAAGCAATTCAAAGCCACAACCAACAAAACCCCGCAAGAGTATAAATTCCAGCATCAGAACAGCTTTAGCAGCAAGAATTAAGAATAATTTAGTAAAAAGGTGTAGCTAGATTTACCAGTAGAAGGAGTTAGGTAAAAATAAAAAGCACCTCGGGTTAATTCCAAGTGAGATTATAGAATTTGCTGTATCAGCAGTTGTGGAGTTAATTTAATTTTTAAATTAACTCCCCTATTCTAAACAATATTAACTTCTTGCTTACCTAAAATTTAAAAAAGTGATTTTTAATTCTGAAACACTGGCCCCTTCCGAAATAAAAAGGGCTTTAGCAGTAAATGCTAAAGCCCTTTTACTGGGTAGCGGGAACAGGACTCGAACCTGTGACCTTTGGGTTATGAGCCCAACGAGCTACCAACTGCTCCATCCCGCACTGTTTGTAATACAAAAGTAGTGGCTTTCTATTAAAAAACAAAATAATTCTTAATTTAAGCAGGAATAAGCCAATAAGTAGTTCAGCATCAAGCTAATTAATTGCTATATTTTTAAAATCGGCTGGTTAAACCAAAATGAATGCGGGAATAATTTAAACCTATGGGTTGATTTAAGGCTTTTGATTGCCCAACGGAGTAAATGAATTGAAATATACCGGCTCCGGTACTAAAACTAATGCCGGTACCCAACCCAATGGGGTATTCCTGCACCCGGTCTTTGCCAATGCTACGGCGATAATAACCCTGATCGTAGAAAAGCAAAACGTACGAATCCTGCCCGGTAAACAGCCGGTATTCTAAGGTGCCGATGGCATACCTAGAAGCATAAAAAGTGTATTCCGGAAAACCGCGGAGCGTGGTTAGGCCGCCCAGCCGAAATAAATCGTTATAAAACAATTGCGGGTTAATCAAAGCTTCACCCCGTAAACGGGTTAATACCACACTTGTGCGATTTAATTTAAAATAATGTTCCCCGTGCAAGCTCATAGAAACTTGGGTTGTTTTCAGGCGAATAGTGTCGTAATAACTAGCTTCTCGGCTTATATTACGCTTAATAGTTTTATTCCCAATCGCTATTTGTCCGCCTAATTGGTAGCCTTGCCGCGGAAAATACAGATCATCGAGTGTTTGGCGAAGATACTCCCAACCATAAGCATTGTAGGTAAAGTCGGCAATCGGGATGGAGTCGCGCTTTTCCTGCAAACCCACAGGCGAAAGCAACAATCTAGAATTTTGAAATTCGGTGAATAGCGTAACTTTACCGGCTTTAAAGGTATTAAAACCGAACTGCAGCCGGGGTTTTAAAGTAATAAAAGCGGTATCTTGCTTATACAGGTTAAAAGTAAATCCTAGTTCGAGTGGTGATCCAAAAAGGTTAGGATGGCTATAACTGGCGTTTAATAGTTGCGAGCCACGTTGCACTTTTCGCCAGTGCAAACCCAGCGCTTTCCCACTACCCTTTACATTGCGGATATCCAAATTTAATTCGCCGGTAACTAGTAGCTTTTGTTCTTTACCTTGCGGGTCGGGCAAGAAACCCACAATTCCATCAAACTGATTCGCTTCTTTATCATTTAAAAATAAGTATAGGCGCACCTGATTCCGGCCAAACTGCAATAAAGGTGGCTGCGTTACTTCTAAGTAGGGCAATTGTTTGAGCAACCTGGTAATATTTTTATTTTTTTGCTGGTCGTACAACTGCCCGGGATAAATTTGCAGGTAACGGCTCAAAAATCGACGGGAAGTTTTAGTAGTGCCGGAAATCTGTAAGGAATCGAAAACAATAAGCGGTCCTTTTTCCACCAGCACGGCGGCATCTATCTGATTATCTCGTATTTCGATAGAATCTAAGCGGACGCTGGCAAACGGATACCCATTATTTTCGGCTTGCGTTAATACAGCTTCTTGCAGCTTTGCCCATTCAGCTGGCAGAAACGGTTTGCCGGTGTACAGCTTTTCTTTATATCCGGCTTGCGCGAGTAAACTGTTACCTACATTGCCATTGCGCAGCCGGGCCCATTGGTACCTTTCGCCGATGAAAAACTGACTGTACAATACGCCAGTTTTAAAATAAAAAGTATCGATGGATGCCGTTAAATAACCGTCGTGCTGCAGTTGTTGCATTAAACTACGCATACCTTGGCGGGCCGCCAACGAATCTGGAAACCGCGCTGGATAAACGTATTTCCGCAATACTTCCCGGTCTTTGCCAATCGGGGTGTTGATACTTACATTTACCTCGCGCTGGGCCCACCCGGTAAAGCTGATTAGTAATAAGTAGAAAAGGCAGGCTCCGGCTTTGTACATTTGCTTGATGGAAAGCAGCTACGTGCGCTTTTATAAATTCAGGTGCTGTAGTAACATCGTACATTTGTACGATTGTTCCTTTAATAGCAAACTAATATAGGTCTTGTATTTGTTTTAAAGAAGCAAACAAAAATCAAGTACACCTTACATTATTTTTAAAATTTTAAAAATTGGCTGGTATTTATATTCACATTCCGTTTTGCAAACAAGCTTGCCATTACTGCGATTTCCATTTTAGTACTTCGATGCGCCGGAAGCTGGATATTATACAGGCTATTTGTCGCGAGATTGTTTTACAGCAGCATTATTTATCTAGGGACATTATTCAAACTATTTACTTTGGTGGCGGTACTCCTTCGCTCCTAACCGAGGCAGAATTAGCTCAGATTTTTGACACCCTTACCCAATATTTTACAATTGCGCCGGAAGCCGAAATAACCCTGGAAGCTAACCCCGACGATTTAACTGCTGCCAAATTACAAAATTTAAAAAAAACGCCGGTAAATCGTTTAAGTATTGGCCTGCAGTCGTTTCACGAGCCGCACTTGCGTTTAATGAACCGGGCGCACTCGGCGGCTGAGTCGTTTAGAGCCGTTAAAATGGCGCAGGACGCTGGTTTTACCAACCTTACTGTTGATTTAATTTATGGTATTCCGGCTGATAATCACCTTATCTGGGAGCAAGATTTAGAACAAGTATTTGCCTTACAAGTACCGCATGTATCGAGTTATGCTTTAACCATAGAGCCCAAAACAGCCTTAGGTAACTGGACTAAAAAAGGAAAGTTTACTCCCAGCGAAGATGAGTTTGTGGCTACCCAATTCGAGATTTTACTGGCCCAGATGCAGGCCAACGGGTATGAGCAGTACGAAATATCTAATTTTTGCAAACCCGGCTGGGAATCGCGGCATAATAGTAATTATTGGAAAGGTGTTCCTTATGTAGGTATTGGGCCGAGTGCGCATTCTTTTAATGGTTCGTCGCGGCAGTATAATGTGGCTAATAATACCCAATACCTCGCTGCTATTAACCAGAATACCTTGCCCGCTACCGTTGAAGTTTTAAGCCTGGCCGATCAGGCGAATGAATATTTGATGACTACTCTGCGTACTATTTGGGGATGCAATCTAAATTTAATAAAGGCTAGGTATGGCTTTGATCTGCAGTTATTGCACGGCGATTACTTGGCTACAATTATACAAAAAGGCTTAGCCCAGTTAAAAGATCATACCCTTATTTTAACCAACCCCGGCAAGCTTTTAGCCGACCAAATTACTTTGGATTTATTTATCGCGGAGTAATAATCAGTTGCTTGCGTTTCCTCAAAATTATTTTTTATCTGAATATATTAATTAAATATATTCTACGTTCCAATGTTGGAAAGGCCCTCCACAACAACTAAAATTTAAAAAATTTAAAATTTACACGTATGAAAATAACCCTGTTGTTGCTTTTTTCTTTTGTGGTAATTGGTACCT
The DNA here is from genome assembly GCF_003340495.1 of Adhaeribacter pallidiroseus. Lineage (NCBI taxonomy): Bacteria > Pseudomonadati > Bacteroidota > Cytophagia > Cytophagales > Hymenobacteraceae > Adhaeribacter > Adhaeribacter pallidiroseus. Next base: position 202,385 of record NZ_QASA01000001.1, on the reverse strand, counting down.
GCTCGGCTCAGATTACTAAAGGTACATCATTTGTTGGTGGAAGTGGTTCTTACTCTAAAGGAACTAGCAAGTATAACCAAGGGCCAGATATTGTTTACAAATCTTCTGGTTCTAACTTTAACTTCAATCCAAAGGCTGGCTACTTTATCTCTGATAATATAGCCTTAGGTTTAGCCATTAACTACTTTGGATCTAGGTCTAAATCTAAAAATACTCCTGGGAATGAATCTTATGTTAACAAACAACAATCATTTGGTATAAATCCATTTGGCCGTTATTACAAAATGTTGGGTGAGCGAGCAGCTTTTTTTGGTCAACTTACCGCTTCCTATACCAAAGGCCAAATAAAAACCGATGACTTTATCTATCAAAAATACTCTTTTGTTGGGGCCGGAGTAGCTCCAGGGTTTGTTTTTTTTGCCACTCCTAAAATTGGTATTGAAACGACGGTAGGTAATTTAGGCTTCTACCATAGTGATAATAAGAATTTTTCTCAAGACCCGAACAACTCCAACGAGAATACCTCGAACCAATTTGTAGCTAACATTGAAGCCAGCAACATCTTTTTGGGTATTAATTTTTATTTGGGTCGTTAATTAAGCTGTCTGATGAAAATAATTGGATTTTTAGTTCTCCTGCTAACATTCGGCTGCTTTACCAGCTTTGGCCAGATAAATAAAGGCACATTGCTTTTGGGCGGAACGGTAAGTTTTGCCAAGAATGACGCTTCGAAAGAAGACTTGCTGTATAACCCCAATAAACAAATTGAATATAAAAAATTTAAACTGGGACCTCGGGGAGCTTATTTTTTAAAGAATAATTTTGCTCTAGGCGTATTAGTTAATTACCAGCATAACAAAACCCGCAGCTTGGATGTAGAACAGGGAATTATCTCAGAAGGACAATCGCAAACGTTAGAGGCTGGCCCGTTTGTAAGGTATTATCATTTTGCCACACCAGAACTAGCTTTTTTTGGACAAGCTTCCGCTACTTACAGCCACAATTATAGATTAAAAGATTATTATGGCATCAACGCCAATCTGGCTCCGGGATTAACTTATTTTATATCTTCTAAGGTGGGCTTGGAACTGACTATTGGTGGTTTATCTTATAACCATGGTGTTTACAAACCAGATGAAAACAATAAATCTACCAATAGTTTTATAGAGGCGCGTTTTATGAATGGCTCGCAAATTGGGGCAAGTTTTTATCTGAGCCGTTAACTACTCTGTTACTTGTGCCTGAACGCGGCCGTAGCGTTTATCCGGAAATTCTTCTAAATACCGTTTTTTTAAATTTACCTTATTGTTGTTGGCGTAATCGAATAAACTGGAGTAAAGCTTATTGGGAGCAATAAAAAAATGAGCGTTTATAGATGCCTGCACCACTGGCTGGCTCCCCGGCCATTGGCGCAACTCGTAACCTGCCGGTAATTGCACCGTTGAATCGGGCACCACAATGCCAATAAACGCCTGAATGCTATCGTGGGCTTCCTCCGGGTTATTGTAATAAATATTGCCTAAATAGCCGGCTACCTTTTTATCTTCGACTAATTTGGCGGCTTCCTGAAAATAAGTACCCAAGGCTTTATCTTGCATGTTGCCGGCAAAATATTTGCCGGCAACAAACACCGGTTTAGAAGTAGTCCGAATAACCTGCACCTGGTTAAAACCACCCAAATAACCATACACGCCAAAGCCAATCGCTAAAATTAAAAAAATAATCAGCAGAAATTTTTTATTCACCAGATCCGTAATTTTACATTTTAAGATAAAGGTAAGAAATAAGCCCTAGCAAATGCTAAGGAACTAACTCCACCAATCAGCACTATTATTAAATTACTTCTTTGTACTGCATCTTATAAAGTTGCGTATAATAGCCTTCGTGTTGCATGAGTTCGTCGTGGGTACCGGCTTCCTTAATTTCACCTCTATCCATTACAATTATTTTATCGGCTTTCTGGATGGTAGATAGCCGGTGCGCAATTACAATAGACGTCCGGCCCTGCATTAACTGCTGAATGGCATATTGAATCAGTTCTTCGGTTTCGGAATCAACCGACGAAGTAGCTTCGTCCAGAATAATAATTTTAGGATCGTACACCATGGCCCGCACGAACGAAATTAATTGCCGCTGCCCTACGGATAAGGTAGCGCCCCGTTCCATTACTTTATAATCTAAACCGCCCGGTAAACGCTGAATAAATCTATCGGCTCCTACCAGTTCGGCAGCTTGCCAGATTTGTTCGGTAGTAATAGCTTTATTTCCTAGGGTGATGTTATCGGCGATGGAACCGGAAAATAAAAACACATCCTGCAAAACTACGCCAATGTGCTGACGCAAAACACTTAAATCGTACTCTTTTAAATCGTGCCCATCGACGCGAATTATTCCTTTGTTTATTTCGTAAAACCGACTTAGTAAATTAATAATAGACGTTTTACCGGCTCCGGTGGCGCCCACAAAAGCTACCGTTTGCCCGGCTTTTACCTCAAAAGAAATATCGCGTAAAACCCACTCGTCGTTGTTATAGGCAAACCACACCCGATCAAACTGCACATCGCCTTTAAGATTGGCGGGAGCGTAATGCCCGGTATCCGAGATCAGTTCATTGCTGTCGAGTAATTTTAAAATACGATCGGTACTTACTACCCCCAATTGCAAGGTATTAAAACGGTCGGCAATTTGCCGGATGGGCCGGAAAAACATGGCGATGTACATGATAAAGGCAATGAGCACGCCCAGGGTTACATCTTGGTTTAATACGCCTTTGGCGCCATACCAAACCAGCAAACCCGTACCAGCCGCACCAATTACCTCGGCCACCGGAAAATAAATAGAGTAATACAATACCGACCTAATCTGCGCCCGGGTATGTTCCTGGTTAATTTTTTCAAATTTTTCCATTTCGCGGGCCTCGTTGTTAAAAATCTGTACGATGCTCATACCAGTGATGTGCTCCTGTACAAAAGCATTGAGGCTGGCCACCGCGGTACGCACTTCCTGAAACGACGATTTAATTTTTTCCTTAAAAATGTAGGTACTCACAAAAAGCAATGGAAACATCGATAAACTTACCAGGGTCAGTTTCCAATCGATGTACAGCATGTAACCCAGAATAAAAACTAACTGGAGCACATCGCCGATCATGGCAGCCAAGCCTTCGCTGAAAACATCGGACAACTGTTCCACGTCGGATACATTACGAGTAACAAGAGTACCAATCGGAGTACGATCGTAAAATTTAAGGCGTAATTTTAAAATATGGCGGTATAGCACCACCCGAATGTCGCGCACAATGTGTTGCCCGAGCCAACCGGCAAAATAAGTATGCAGGTACGATACCACCGAGTGCCCCACCAGCAGAACCGCCAGCCAAATAAACATGCGGTTTAAGCCAGGGTAATTGTCCAGCATAATGTACTCATCAACGGTGTATTGAATTAAAAAAGGCCGTACGGCCGCTAGTAAGGCTGAAGCTACCGTTAGAAAAATTAGAAAATAAAATAATTTCTGGTAAGGCTTCACGAACGCGTATAAACGCCGCAGGGTATTATAATCAAAGGCCTTCCCTATTTTAGTATTTGTAGTTGATTCCAAAATGCAGGGTATTGTTTGAAGCAAGCCGGTACAGCGCAATAAAGTATTGCTACCAGAACAAGCTGCTGTAAAATTAATTATATCTGTAACAACGCGACCGAGGTCAGGAATGTTTATTTTGCCGCAAAGTAAATTTACCGGAGCAAAGACGTAAAAGTAATAACCCTTATAACCCGAAATAATTTGGCGGATATTCTACTTTCGTTAAAAACAAACCGGCTGCCGGAGCGGCCGCACTGGCCAGGTGTCGGTTCTGACTAGCCACCGTTGTTTTGAAATCAGCTACCGATAACTTGCCATTGCCTACATCTAACAAAGTACCTACTACTAGCCGCACCATGCCGCGCAAAAACCGGTTGGCCCGAATCGTAAATAATAACCGGTCTGCCTGCAGTTGCCAATCTGCCCGAAAAATCTGGCAGCGATAGTGTTTGGTTTCGCCTTTTACCTTGGAAAAAGTAGTAAAATCCTCGAAGCTTAGCAAAGCCGCCGCTGCCTCATTCATCAGATTTACATCGGGTTTCCGGCTCAAAAAATGGCTGTAGGCGTGAATAAAAGGATTATTAACCAGGCTGATGCGGTATTCATAGGTTCGGGCTATTGCATCAAAACGGGCGTGCGCATCCGGCATTACTTCGTAAACATTTTTAACGGCGATATCGTGGGGTAAAATGCGGTTAAAGCGATAACACGCCTCTTCTTTATCTAATTTCCCGGTTACATCCAGGTGTACAAACTGCTGCTCCGCGTGTACGCCGGTGTCCGTACGGCCGCTACCCACTGTTTCAATGGTCTCGCGCAAAACCGTGCTAAGGCAGTCGTTGAGTACCTGTTGCACCGTTAAAGCATTGGGTTGTATTTGCCAACCGTGATAATTAGTGCCGTCGTAAGCAATTTCAAGGAAATAGCGCATATGAACAAATATATCATAGATTCGCTCATATTTATGTTTCCGGAAGATTATTTCTTATAATGGTATTTTGGTAGTGCGGCTCTGTACTTATAAAATCTGAATACCTGGTCTTAAAATACCGGCTTAGCTGATAAAATTTAAAAAATCAATAATTAGTTTTATAACGCTACCCTGGGGTACTGCTCCAACTTACTTTTTTAAATTTTTATGAATAAGTTCTAATTTTTGCCGCGCTCGCAGCTTCTGATTGCAACAGCATGTTACTTAAGATTAGTAAGTTAGTAAACAGATTAATTACCACAAAATAGCAAACCCAACTTACACAACAACCAGGAAACTCCTATATTAAAAGTAGCATCTATGGTTTTTGCAAAAGAAGTATCTATTTTTGTAACCAAAATTTAAAAAATCAGAGTATGATCCAGAGAATTCAATCTGTTTTTCTATTACTTATAACTATTGCCATGCTTTGTTTTTTGTTTTTACCGATTTGGTCCAAAACAGATGCAAATGGTCAGGAATACGTATTAAATGCCTTTTCTTTAGCCACTACCAGTACCACAAGCACTCCGGGGGCTGCAACCACTAGTATTTCTACATCCACCATTGTAATTGCCGTGTTGGCGATATTAGCTGCACTGGTAGCTCTGTACGAGATTTTTCAATATAAAAATCGGTTAACGCAAATGAAACTAGGCTTTTTAAACACTCTATTATTGGCTGGTTTAATGGGTAGTTGTTTTTACTATGTTTCTTACGTGGGCGAAGCTACGGTAAAAGCGGCCGGACGCGGCGATTATGAGGCCGGATTTTATTTGCCTTTGTTAGCTTTAGCTTTAAATGCATTAGCCAACCGTTTTATTCGCCGGGATGAGCAACTAGTCCGTTCCGTAGACCGGCTGCGGTAATTGTTGCTGCTAGTCACCGCAAAACAAACGGCTGCTTTTTTACAAGCAGCCGTTTGTTTTTGCAGGAAGCAATCATTGAAAATTTTAAAATTATTTATTACGCAGCAAAGCCCATTGTACCGCAATTAAAGTTTTACCATCCTCTATGGGCAACGTAGCTAAATCCAGTGGAGCTACTTCTACAATTTCTATGTTCTCGTGTTCTTCGGCTAACCCGCCACCTTCTGACTTTTTCTGGCTTACTTCGGCATAAAATAAGTTTATTTTCTCAGCAAAAGCACCCGGTGAAGAGTAGTAAGCAGCAATCGGAATAATTTGGTCTATGGCATAGCCGGTTTCTTCTTCTACTTCGCGGCAGGCAGCTTCTTCTAAACTTTCACTGGGTTTATCGTGCAAACCAGCTACCACTTCTAAAACCTTACTGTTGTTTGCCAGGCGGTATTGTTTAACAAAGATATATTTTTGCCGGGCCGTATCAAATACTAAAGCCGCCACGGCCTGGCCGGTATCAAAAAGCTCTCTTTCTAAAATTTTGCCCGCGTCTTCTAATTTTACTTTGTACAATTTAAAAAAACCATCGTACGCTATTTGCTTATCTATAATTTTCATGTGATTTGGTTGCTAATTGGTAATGCCTGCCTATACGCAAGGGAGTATTACTTAGCTATTCAATTGCGTTTTTTCATGCCATTCGGGAGCATATAACCTGATTACATAATAAACCAGAATGGTCAGTTAAAAATTAGACATAAAAAAAGCTCTGGTAAACTACCAGAGCCTTTTCAGTTAAACTACTAAACTTTAATCTTTATTTTATGCTACCAGCCATTTCATTTCCGGCAGTTCATCTCTTTTTCAAATTATAAGTTATCTTTAATACTCCATCCGCTATCTTGTAGCGAGAATTAGAAAACTTAGTTACTTATTTAGAGACAAGTATTGTGCCAGACTAAGTTACTTCCCGGCAGATGCGAGAATTTAAAAACCTGTGCAGTAAAAACAACGCAACAGGCTTTCAATAAAGGTAGTAGCTAAAATTATTTATTACTTTTTGCAGGCTTGTGTAAACAATTTTTATGATTGTATCTGATAACCAACTATACAGGTTACTTCTACGAGAGGGATTCCATTATAGCAATTGTTAGAAGCTTCCCCTTTTTTAACAAAGCCTATAATTACCTGCTGATTTTCGCTTACCGTGAAATTATTGATTTTATATTGCTGCTTATCATAACCTGCTAGGGGTAAAGTAGTAACATGTAACGGCATCAATAATTGCCCGTTTTCAAGCTGCAACACTAAGCCACAATCCTTTTGGCTCCGGACGGTAGCTTGCGTATCACAGGTTTGATAGGGCGCTACTTCCAATTCCTCGCCGGTACAACCCGGCAGCACCAGAATAAATGGCAGCAGTAAAGCAAACAAGAAGAATCGCGGTGAGAAAATCCAATCTTTCATAATCGTTAGACAAGCGCACTTCCATTTGGTTTAATCATGGAATTACAGATAAGATGCCTGAACTTCTAATTTAGTTGCTTTATTGCTAAAATTTAATTTTTGGTTGTATTATTTGTGGAAACAGGAGCTAAAAAGGTTTATTTTGCCCAGCAGGGAGTTCTCGGAAATTATTGAATAAAAATGTATTAGTCTGTTAATAGACGCATGGTTGCTACCAAATTAGTGTGATTATATAATAGCAGTTTTTCACCCTCGATTTGATAACGATTTATTAGTTGCAGGCTCGTAACAAAAGTATTTTCGATTTCGGCATCGGGGCACATTAATTTGGTAGAACCCACCCGCGAAAAAACGATGGAGCTTCCTTCCATTACATAAGCTCCAAATAGCCGGTTACAACCAGCAAAGCCAACTACTTTTTGGTCGGTTACATTAAACTCTAAATAAATAGGCCGTTCTGTATTTTGCTTTATAATTTCTTGTCCATTTAAATTAATTAAAACCCATTTTCCGCTCTCTAATGATATATTAGAAAGATAAGTCCGTTTGTTATTCACCGAGCAACTAACAAGAGCGGATATCACTGTTAATAGTGCTATCGGAACAAGTATGACCTTCATACTATGGTTTTTAAAGAGATTTGGTTTGTGTTACGGTACTGTTTGTTCTAGAATTAGCAAATTGTTAAATCCACCTTATTGTTTATAACGCAACAAACAATTTAAGAAATTACAATATAGGTTTAAGGGCAGATCAGTAATTAAAGTTGCTGTACCGCTTAAATATTTAAAAAAGATAGTAGTTACCAATTTTAAATTACGTTGTAAATAAAATTATTTACTTAAACGGTAACTATAAACAAATATGTACTTAAATCAGCGTGTATCTAAACTCCCGGATAGTTTTTACGTAGAAATTCAGAAATAAGCGTATAAATACTTATTAAAGCAAGCAGTAAGTTAGTAAACAAGGAGTTTCATGCAGGAGTCGAGGTTGCCGTTAGCAGAATTTGGGTATTTATATAATAGTTTATACACGTATCGCCGTAAGATAGAAGCTGATATACGTACGATTATAAAGGCCGATACGCAAGCCCATTTAGACTTGCCAAACTCGCCAAAAAATGATAATGCACAATCTTTATTGGAGCTTACTCAAAAATTACGAAAAATAAGCATTATTATTTCCCGGGTAATTTCCCTCAACAAAGGTTATAGACGTTCGGCTTTGTAAAAACCGTGCTTTAAGAATAAAACTCTGGTAAAAGTAAAATGCTTGATTAACCTGGTTACTTTTTACTCAGATTAACTAAGCATCGATTATTATTTTAAATTTTATTATTTAGACTTTTGTAGAAGCATTAAAGCTTTTTGGTTAATTCTGATATACGAGCTTTTAACTCATCTACCCTGGTAGTATTTTTCTTAGTCCGTTCAATTTCATCCAACACTTCCAGCAATTTTTGCATTTCCGTTAAATGTTTCATCCGGTTTTTATGCATTAACTCGGCATCTAAACTTGATAAAGCAATATTTTCTTCTTTAAAAATATTTCCTTCACCGTAAATAACCCAATGCGAATTTAAGTTAGGCAACTTATTCAGAACCGAAAGTAAATCATCCATAGAATAGTTTTTTCCCGAAACTATATTAGATATTAAAGCCGCCGAGGTATTTGTTCGTTCCCCCATTGCGAAAATATCTAAGCCTTTAATTCTCATATAAAAGCCAAGCCGAGTTCCGATTTGTTCTAAGTTAACTGCCATATGTATCGTAAATATTTTAAATTAAAGATTCACTGCTATCTAATTCTACAAAATTCAGATTTAACAAGTTCCGGCTCCGGAACAAGCTCTTAAAATAAACCTGAAATGGCTGTTTAAAATCAATTACTATTGCTTATGCTTAGTAGTATGTGCTAAAAAATCTTACATAAAAAAAACCAACAACTATACTGCTGCTGGTCTTCTATATACTAATCATAAAGCTTAATTTAAAGAATACTCATATTTTCCGAAATCCGGTATAATCATGTATGGATATGTGCGTGGTTCGGGAGTACGGATAAGTTTGTTATGAACAACAGTACCATTAAAACGTTCTTTATAACGGTAATTAAAAGTTAGCTCAATAGGTAATATTATAACTGTATTTCTCATAGCTTTTTCTTATTAAACAGTTAATAACTTTAAAATTTAGTTATTAAACTTTATTGACAACTCTAAGTCAGCTAAATATAACTAAAATTGCACTCTATCGTTTGGTAAAAAGTACTATAAATTACCTTTGTGATGCATTATTATACGCTTATCCCAATATTTATAACTTCACAATAGCTATTTTATATTGTATTTTTTGAATAACAAACAATTTTATCAGTTATAATTAATATAACATTAAACTTTAAGCCTGAGTTTAGCCACTTTTTTAATTTTTTTAATTTTAAGCTACTAAATAATCCCGCATAAAAAAGCGCCAGCTCTTGCTAAACACCAGAACCGACGCTTTTTACGAATAATACAAATTAATTACTTTATTTGCCGATTAATTTAATTCCTAAACTAACAATTACTTGTTGGTTACTTAAATCAAAGGAACTGGTCTGGTTGGTATAGTTGCGCTTCACATTTTCGTACCGCACATCTAACGTTAAATTACTGATATCTACTCCGGCGCCTACCTGAAATCCCCAGTCTGTTTTATTCAGATAATCTTTAATGCGCTGCTCCCCAATTTTACTCCCTACTAACACCGAAGCTACTGGGCCAGCTTGTAACCGGCCTACTTTTAGGAAGTTCACCCCAAGTAGTAACGGAACATCTAAGCGATTGAAGCGGGCTTTTACTTCATTTACCGTGCTATTTTGCATATCGGTTTGTTTTAGCTTACCACCCGAAGTAGCAAAATAGGCTTCGGGTTGCAAAAAGAAATTATTAATTTTCACCCGAGTAAAAGCACCTAAGTGATAACCCGTAATGTTATCGGAATCTTTTAACTGGTTAAGCGTATTTTTGGCATTTTTTACATCAACGCCAGAAGAACTTAATCCTCCTTTAATACCAATAGAAAACTGAGCTTGTGCGGTAAATCCAACGGTCAGGAATAAAACGAAAATAAAAGTGATCCTTTTCATACAAGTGAACAATTAAATATATTTAAAATATAATATTTATAATAAATTTTTAAATTTTATAATGAATTGTTATGGCAAAATGCAAGCCACATTCCGGATAAATAATTCTGTATCATCTTTATTATGTATCATAGAGAAATCGATTTAAACTTGCTTAGTTTGTCTTAAAACCAGAGTACCTCTTGTTTATAGTTATTTAAATACAACCGCTTTTATCAACTACTTATTTCTTAGAGTTTATAACAGTTTTTATTTTGTTTAGCTATTAGATGCAGGCTTTCCTGGAATTACACACGATGTATTTTTTTATTTACTACCCAAAAACTATTTGCTGGCAAGCTGGTATAATTAAACCAGAACCGTAGATACATACCTGGTGCATACCGTAGACCAGTGCGAAGGCTGTCTTGCTGGCTTCGGCTGCTTCGGTAATCATGCAGGCGGTGCTGTTACTCGTTCCTAAATAAATTTTTAAAAAATGAAAGAATCGTATGCTCCAGTAGCAACTTTCTTCCGCGAGGAATTAGTTGGTTACGCTGAAAGACGGATTTACATCAGTTTGCAGTATTTTTCTGATATTCGGGAATATCTTTCTACTAAAGCAGTAATAAAAGAAGTTTACGCTCGTGATAACGTTGAATACTTGGCACTGAATACGGGCGAGGAAATAAGACTTGACCGGATTATACGGGTAGAAGGAAAGCCCGCTCCTGGGTTTGAAGATTATTTTGCCTGCGCCTGTTAATAAAAATTTAATTTACTATTACAAGTTTACGAAGCACACGCTGCTTCATACCAAAAAAATTAGTTTAGAGTATACAAGTACTTTAAATAAAGAAAGTAGCCTTATTTTTAAAAATCCAATGAGTTACATTGCCCTAGATAGTATTCCGGATAAAGAAATATTTCCGGGTTTCATCGCCAAAATTATGCATACTCCTAGTCAAAATTTAACGTTGGTTTACGTGCGCGTTCGGGCGGGCACACTACTACCGGAGCACGCGCATCCGCAGGAACAGGTTACCAATGTGCTTTCGGGTCAGTTAGAAATTACCATAGCCGGCGAAACACAAATTCTGGAACCCGGTATGGTAGGAGCCATTCCTCCAAATGCGGTACATAGCGCCAGGGCCCACACAGATTGTTATATTCTGGACGTATTTCACCCCATGCGGTCTTACGACTAGCAGCACCAAATTTTTAAATTTTCAATCATCAGGAGAACTCACCAAATACAAGCCGCTCTTTTCTGCGTAAGTAAAATAAAATGCAGAAAATGTTTTTACCACGACGAATAGGCGGCCTTTTACTTTTAATGGTTTGTTTAGCCTGTAACAACAAAGATACTTTCATGTTTCCAGAACCAGCTTCTCCGGCGGTAAAGGCCCAATATACGTACTTAGCCCTTGGCGATTCGTATACTATTGGCGAAAGCGTAGCTACCGAAAGCCGTTGGACTTACTTTTTAGCCAATTATTTGCGGCAAGCCGGCGTAGACATTGCAAACCCAACTACCATTGCTCATACCGGTTGGACTACCGCCGAGTTACAGGCCGCCATCCGCCAGAGTAACACTGCTATTACTTACGACTTGGTAACCTTACTTATTGGCGTAAATAACCAATACCGGGGGCAGAGTTTAGAAACTTACCGATCAGAATTCCGGGAATTACTACAAACTTCTGTAAATTTTGCGGCCGGAAAGCCAGGGCATGTTTTAGTTCTTTCTATTCCGGATTGGGGGGTTACTCCTTTTGCCCAAGGACAGAACCAAACTAAAATAACTCAGGAAATTGAAGCTTTTAACGCCATAGCCCAGGAAGAATGCGTACAAGCCCACATTACTTTTGTTGATATCACCCCGGTCTCCCGGAAAGCTTTTCAGGATGACTCCTACGTAGCTGCCGACAATCTTCATTTCTCCGGAAAAATGTACGCGGAATGGGCTGCTCTTGCTTACCCGCTTGCGCAAGAAATTCTTAAAAAATAGTACTAAACCAGCAACGCAAATGGTGTATAATAAACACTAAGCGGTAGCTTCCAGAATATTTTTAAATTTTTAAAATAAAACTGAGACTTGCATCCGGCCCGAGTGAAAAGTCCGCAGATTATTTGGTTTTCGCCCGTCGTAGTTAAAAGATAAATTTAAACCATTGCTGAGGCGTTGCTGCAAATTTAAATTCCAGGTAAAATTATTGCCGGGCCGCAGCGCATTTAGCATTTCGTAGCCAATGGGAGTATTTACGTTACCTCTAAAAAAAACATGCGTGTAATGCAATTGTCCCGAAAAAGTACGCTTATTTACTTGGCTTAAACGGCTTTCCAGGCCTAGATCGTTAAATACAGCTCCTTCCGGATTGTCGGAATTATAAATATTCTTTTTAATAGCGTATTGGTACGTGCTGGTAAAACGGAGTTTATTGTTCGGCTGAAAAGCTAATTCGGGTAAAGCTTCGTAGGCACGAATGCGGTAATTACGGGTACTTAAATAGTTAGAAGTATTACTCCGGATAGTACGGTTTAACTGGAGCTTGGAGGTAAAATATTCATTTAAGTTATATCGTCCGCCTAAGGAGCGAACCAACAAATTACGCGCTTCGGTACCATTGGTTAATAATACTTTTTGCTGATTTTGCTGAATAGTAAACTCTAAACCAAATTTGGGATTACTCCGGTTATAATATAACGTATTTCGGAAAGAATTAATCATGGAAAGCAACAAACTATCTTCTATATTTTGGCTGAAGGGATTGAACCGGTTCGTTAAATCAGAATCCGTCGTTTTTTTATCAATAGTAATAGAAGTAATAGCCGTTAAGCGGGAAGCCATTTTTTTAAAATTAGAGGCAGCTTGCTGCCAGTTGCGGGGTAAACTGGAATTTAACCGGTAACTTAAGCGGTTGGTATAAGCAATAATGTACTGGTCGGTGGGTAAAAAAACTTTAATGTGCGTGCGGTATTGCGCATCTGGGGTTTGGGCCTCGTAATAATCGTTCAAATCGCGGGGATTACCGCCCGGCATGAGGTAATGCGTGCCCTGGCCCGGTACCGTTTGAATAAACTCGTATTCGCGCTTTACTTCCCGGCCGGTAGCCACCGTATAACTTAGTTCCGAACGCAAATGGCGCTGCAGCAAATCACCGTTCCAGTTAATAGTAGATAAAACGGTAGCCTTATTCAAACTGTCGACGCTACTTACCTGCCGATACGTAAGCTGGGCCTGAATATCCTGGGTTCCGCCTACTTTGGTTTGCAGATAACCGTTGTAGGTTTGGGCATTTTCGGGTTGGCTGAGTTCTCCGGAACGGGGCCTTCTATCGGCCCGGTAGCCGTAACTTAATCCATAACGCGTGGCGGCGCTGTCTTTACTTCTTACAAAAAACAGGTGCTCATCAAAGTAAATAGCCGAATTGGTAAGCGAATCCGGATTTACAACCGAATCTTCCCGGTTTTTATCGAACCGGTAAGTATAACCCGGCACCAAGTTTTTGGTGGGATACGAAATTTCGGCTAATCCCCGCACCCAAGCTGATTTTACCTGGTTGAGCCGGGTACTATATAATGTAAAAAAATTACCTTTCAACGAAAATCCTTTAAACGTTTGGGCTACATCCAGGTAATGTTGCACTCCGTCTACCTCCTGTGACCGGTATCGTCGGCTAATCCGGTAGTTTAGGGCATGGGTATTATCTTTCATTAACCCTACCGAAAAGTTTACAATATTATCACTTTGCTGGGTATTAGCAGTAACTCCATTGCTCCAATCCCGGTCGAACTCCACATCCCGGTACCGGTCTATGGGCACAAAGTTGCGATCGGTAAATTCGTAATTAAAACTACTTTGCAACTTGTACTTTCCCAGAATAGGTAAAGCTTTCTCGCGAACAGTATAACCTACTTTTATAGCTTTTCCATGGTCGTTATCGGAATCTTTGCTGGAAAACCGGTTTATATCGTACTTGGAGCCGGCTGCTTCCAGGTAAACGCTCGTTTCTTTGTTTACTTGATAATTAGCGCCTATTGTAGCCATTTGTTTTTGTATAGGCGTTGGCAAAATACGAACTGGCATATAGCGGCCTTGTGGGCGGCCATCAATAGGTGCTACCCATTTAAAGGAGCGTCCGTTTACGGTGGTAGTTACCGGTACGTAGTCGCCTTTACCAGATCCCACATCCGTAAAACGTAACGAATAATATGCTGCTAAAGTAGAATCTTCGGTATACACATAAATTGGTTGGGTGTTATTATTAATCATCACCGTAGAATCTTTGTACAATACCTGTTGCGGATCATAAGGTACCGTTTCTACGCCTGGGGTAAATGCCTGCTGCAGACTGTCGCCAATTTCACTTAGTAATTGTTTATCGCTCGGCCTTAAATCTAAGTTTAATAAGTTATTCGGGTTATCCGATTCGTTATACAGGTTGGCATGGATATTTAACTTATTAATTTGCTGATAGTGACTAGCCTGGTAAATCGTACGATTGTAATTGCGATCAGAATATTCGAAGTCAATACGGATGCGGGAACTCTGAATAATTACATTGCGGGTGGTAAAGGTAATTTCAGCTTGATTATAATCAATGACATAATCGTAATCAAAACCGCGGGTCAGTAATTTACCATCCAAGTAAACCTTTTCGGAATTAGCCAGCACAATAACGTACTTTTCCGATGCGGGTCCGGTTAGCCGGTAAGGCCCCTGCACGTTTTCAATTGGCTTAACCTGAATAGAAGAAAATTTACCTTTAGCTACCGAAGCCACGGCGGAGGTACTGGCTTTTTGGTTCGGTTTGGGAGTATAGTTTACTTCAAAAGCGGCTCCTTGCACATTTTTGTAATAACGTAGAAAATAATCGGGCTTATTGCGCAATACAATATCGCCGGCGGTAACATTCCAAAGTTTATGCTGCAATGTTATAAAAATGCGGTCAAACTCTTGCAATTGCTGCGTATTACCTTGCGGCTGGAAAGGAACGTTCTGGTCCGAGATAGAAGCGGTAATGCCAATGTCTTCCGATAATTTACCTTCCAGTTGGAGGTTTAAGGCAGAGTTAACGAATACATTTTGTGTATTACCAAAAGAAATGCCGCGGGTAATCGTTCCACTTTTGTTTAGTCCTGGTGTACGGAACAATTCTTCTTTTTTAACCCCAATTTCTTCGGTATATAATTTAGTACCGGGTAAGTAAACCGAATCGTTAGCCGTTATTTTTCGTCGGTAACGTGCCATTGACAAATTAAATGGCAAAACCCGGTAACAAACCAAAACTGAATCACGGGGTAAATTAGAGGTGGTTTTTACATTTTTTAAACTATCCAACAAAATAGCCGGGACTGGTGCACGCAGCAGCTGAAATTGGTTTAAACTAGGATTATAAATAAACTTCAACGTATCGGCTGCCGCTCCCCGAAGCACAATAGAACCCGGCAAAATAGTAAGCGAATCTAATTGAATCGGTGCATCGGCTAGCATTACCCATTTACACCGTTGGTTGGAATACTGGGCCTGGGCCGACCACGAAATAAGTCCCCACAAAATTCCCATCAACCACCATTTGTTCATGTTGCCATTGCTGGTAGTTCAATAAAAAAGGTGGTTCCTTGATCCTCAATGGTATCAAACCAAATGCGACCACCGGCACTTTCTATGCCACGTTTAGCGACAGCCAAACCAATTCCAGAACCAGAAAACTTAGTACTAAAGTTAGGAATAAATACTTTATGACATATTTCTGCCGGAATACCGCTGCCATTATCCCGCACCGAAATAAGCACCTTGTCGGGCGTTGTTTTTTGCAACGAAACTAAAACACAAGGTTTACGGCCCGCCGGAATAGCTTGTAAAGCATTAATGAGTAGGTTATTGAAAGTTCTAACCATCAAACTTTCATCCGCTATCACGTGATAATGGCCTTCCGGAATATGAATTTGGATACGGTTATGAGCGTCTTGGTGTAATTCGGCGCATTGTTGTAATATATCAGCAATATCAATCTCATGCTGCTTTAACTCTGGCATAGCGGTAAAGCTGGAAAAAGAAGTAGCAATATCGCTCAGAGTATTTATCTGGGTAATTAAAGTACCCGAAATTTTACTTATTAATGCTTCCGTATTTTCGCGTTTTTCGGCAATTGCTTTTTGCAGGTACTGCAAAGATAACTTCATGGGAGTAAGCGGATTTTTTATCTCATGAGCAACTTGCCGGGCCATTTCGCGCCAAGCGGCTTCTTTCTCACGGGTAGCCAGTTCTTTTTTACTTTCTTCCAGCTTTAGCAACATGTTATTGTATTCACTTACCAGCAAGCCAATTTCATCAGCTGAATAATATTCGAGCTTTTCATTTTGGCCGGTAAGCGTGGTTTGTTTCAGCTTTTGAGTAACTAGTTTTAGAGGAACCGTCAAGGCCCGGGAAGCAATGTAGGTCAATACCATAAACACAATGAACATGGCCGTGAAAATGTTCATTATAGTCGTAAAAAGTTCAATTAACTTGGAATCTAGCTCTTTCTCCGAATCAAAAAAAGGTAAACCAATAAAGGCTTTTACCCGGTTATTGTAGCCATCGGTATAAAGCGGGATATACAAGGCGTTAAACTGAATGTTACCAGCGTGTTCCTGTAATAACACTTTACGAGCTTGTCCTTCTTCAATGTTCACAAAAGCTTCTGGATTAATGAACCGCGACAATAAGCCTGCTTCAAAAATTAGAGGCTGACTCGAAAAAAGTAATTTCCCTTGACTATCGTATAAGTTTATATCTGTTTCCGATAGATCTGCCAATTGCCTTACTTGAGCGGCTAATCCGTCTTGTCCATCGCGGTCGTCTTTTCTGGTAATTGTACTTAGAAAGTTTTCCTGAATTAACTTGCCGCGTTTATTGTAAGTCTCTTCTAAATCCTGGCGATAAGAACCGGTAACTAAACTGGCAGTAGCAATGCTTATTAAAATCAAAGGGATTAAAATACCAAAGTTTAGGTATAACTGAATCTTAGTACTAAAATTAGTGCTAAATGCCTGAATATAACGTGCTCGCATTAAGAAAAAGAGCAACATGTAAAGCAGCAGGTATAAGGTATGTACTAAAAACAATGCAGAAAAATTAGATCCTACATCTCGGAAAGAATAGTGCGCCGTAGTTACTACTAACAATTTACCATCTTTGGTTGGAAAGCCTAAATGATGGTAACCATTTACCTGTAACCCATTTAATTTTAGTTCCGGATTATCGAGAATAGCTGGTGAAAAATAGCGGGTATAATTATAATCGCCTTCGTTGTAAGTAAGTTTTTTATCTTGATAAAAAGCATAACTAAAATCCCGGTTATACAAAGGCTGAAAAAATTTCTGATCAACTAATAATTCCGGAATAACGCTGTAAGGAGTTAATTTTTTTAAATTTAACTCCAAAACAATGGTAGCTACTATTTTATCCGCAGCGTGAAGCTGGATAAACTGAATGTACCTTCGAGAATTTTGCTCTTCTTCTTCTTTAATTAAAAATAAACCATCTCTTTCGGTAGGTACTGCATCGCGGCGCACATATTTAAGATAAAGAGGTAAGTTCATAGCGTCATCTTCCCCTTTTATGCCTACATCGTTGGCGTTTAAGGCTTGATCATTGGCGTCAAATATTAAAACATTAACTTCGTATTTATCAAAGTAATCGCGTAAATAATAACGTTCAATCTTTTGCTTGATAAAATTTACATTTACAAAAGGATCTAAGGCAAACTTATTCCGGATAGAAAGGTCTGCTTGTACTTTCTGCGAAATATCATTTAGCAAATATTCGCCTTGAATATCATTATCCAGTAATATACCGGATGCAAACTTTCTTTTATTTACTAAAAGTAAATTTTGATAATGCACATACATGGCTAAGCTGCCGGCCGCCGAGCTCATACCAATAATCCAAAAAATAAACAGGTACGTTTGATATGGATTTGCAGTGATGTTGCGGCGAAACCGAACAAAAATAATAGCTACAAAAAACAATAGGCTTAGCCCAAATAAGATAACGCCGGCTTTATTGTTTAAAGCGCCCAAAATTACACAAAGTCCACCCGAACCAGTTAATAAATAATACCAAAAAGGTGCTGTATTATCTGGCTGAACCGCATGAAAAACCTGCGTGAGAAAATGAACAAAAATAAAAAATATAGCTGTATGCAGAATAAAAGCGGTGTACAACAAAAACTTATAAAAAGAAAAATCTAAACTCTGCGATACATCTAAAACTAAGACTGAATCGGTAAAGGAATCTAAATAAAACCCATACAAACTGTGCAACATGATGTAAAAAATAAGGGCACAGCTTAGTTTTACCAGAATGCGGCCTCTCGCTTTTAAATTTTTGAGCAAACTGGTAACATGCAATTTCCGGAAAATATAAGCCAGATTAAAAGTAAGTACGGCTAACAAAATTGCATTTAATAATAAATCACCAATAGAAGGTGACCAAAAGGATGCGGCGTAAAGCTTAGGATTGAAAACATCTAATTCTAAAACCGAAAAAGGAAAGTGAAAAGATAACAACATGACACGTAGCCCAAATAACGGTAATATTAATATTCCTAAGCCTTGCAGATATTTCTCCTTTCTTAAATAAGATTGGCTAATAAAGACTAAGCAATACACCAGAAAACCTATACCTAAGGTAATAATAGCAATAGCAGCCTGGCTACTTTTCCGTACATCGGTTTCTCCAAACTGCTGCAGCGAAAATAAATAAGTACCATCGGCGGTTCTAAGCTTTGGAAATGGAGAATTAGGCTCCGTAAGTATTCGAGCTTGCATACTCCCAAAAATAGCATCGTTTAAACCCGATTGTAGATAACTGTTGTTTATTCCAAAGCTAACTTCCAGCGGAATATAAATAAGAATTGTAAAGTTTAAATAGCTTTTTTTACTGACCAAATGTTTACCGTATTTTGATTCAACAACACTAAAACCTTCTTTAATAGCAGTATTATCGAACTCAGTGGCGGTAGTATGATTAGACCAGAAAATTAGGCGATCTTGTTTTAGAATAAAACAAGGATACTGGGTTTTACCTAGTAATCTAGAAAATAGAACTGTATCCTCCCGTATATACGTTCTGGCCAACACCATATCCTGATCTGCGCCATTGATAACTTTGCTTATATTATCAGCCACAAACGAAATGTTTTTATCAGCCGACGATTGAGAAAAATAGGTATATAGATTTAAGACAGCTGCTGCTGCAAAACAGATGATGGCCGCAATTAAATGAATATAAGGAAACGGACGAGACTTCAATTTAAAAAAGTATGGTTACACGAATTTATTCAAAAAATGTGCAAATACCTCAAATATTAAGAGTTATTAAGATTGTGAAAGGCTATAATAAGGAGTGTAACTGATACTATCAGATAAGTATAGCGTCAGAAGCTGTGCATAACGAAATATATATTAGCAAACACCATTAATCCATGCTTATAATAAACCCAAGCAGGCAATGGGCATGATATTACAACATAATACCAATAAGTACTATAAAGTCCGCTGAAAGCCTAAACTTAAATATATTAATAAATAAAGAAAACTTCTACTTCTTAACGAAGCCCACAGGTAGGATACCTCTTAGGTAATGGAGTATTCTGTGCATGCAGTAGCTTTAATGCCAGAAGTATCTTTCATTATTTTTTACGATTGTTTCGATACCATAAGAATCCCACTGTACCCACTAATATGTAAGGCACTGACATTAAAAACAAGATACCTTTATTTAAGCCATTACCAAACTTACTTAATTTGTCATCGGCCCGATTAGATTCTACCGAAGAACGACACAAAGCACATTGTGCAGAGGCAGGAATATCAGCTAAAGCAACTAACAAGGTTACTGTAAATAGAAAGACAATTATTTTTGAAAATTTTTTCATGTGATTAAACAATTAGTTTTATCAAACCTGATAATAAGGAGCAATCATAAAATACACTACCACCCCCGTAATCGCCACATACAACCAAATAGGAAAGGTCCAACGAGCAATTTTACGATGCCGATTTATCTGCTCACTTACCGCAAAATACAACGATAATAATACTAGCGGAACAATAACGGCAGCTAAAACTATATGGGTTATTAATATAACGTAATAAATAGTTTTGAGGGTTCCTTCACCTCCATATTTGGTAGGAGCAGCTTGGTAGTGGTAAGTAACGTAAGAAATTAAAAAAAAAGCAGATAAAGTAAATGCCGTAACCATAGCAAATCGATGGCCGCGAATATTTTTGCTTTTTACAAAAGAATAGCCAATCAGCAAAGATATAGCGGTTAAAGAGTTTAATAAAGCATGCAGTTTAGGCAAAAAAGTTACATCTACATTTCCTAATCTACCGGTTTGCGGCTTAAACATTAATAAAGCTACTAATAAGGGAACTACCACCGAGAGAATGGTAATTAATATCAAATATTTCCGATCGTTATTTTTCATTTTGCTGATAACTGTGCAACAGCACAGTTATTTCGGTAATCAAACGGTCAACATCTTGCGAGTTGGTACCATCGTAAATGCCGCGTACATGCTTTCCTTTATCTACTAATATTAATTTTTCAGAATGTATAAAATCAGGAACACTGCCTGGCGCTTGCATTGCCGCTACCTTATAACCGTTTTGAGCCAGGGTATAAAGTTCCTTTTTAGAACCAGTTAAAAATAACCATTTAGCTGCGTCAGCCTGATACATCTCCGCATACCGCTTTAACACAGCTACTGAATCACGTTCCGGATCTACTGTATAAGAAACAAGCTTTACTTGAGGATTGTTGCGAAAAGCTTCATTTACCCGCACCATTTGTGCTGACATTTTTTTACAAACATCCTGGCAAGATGCAAAAAAAAAGTTAGCCACGTAAACATTGTTGTTTAAGGTGGCTTGTGTCACCGTTTTACCTTCTTGCGAAACAAATCGAAAATCAGGTATTTTCTGAAAAACAGTATCACCACTTTTAACTACCGGCAACTCTGTTGTGGAATCAATTTCCGGATAATAAGTTTGTAAAGAATAATGGTTTGTACCAAAACCTTTTAAAAACAAAAACAAAAAAATAGGTACTAATAAAAGTAAACCTAATATTAGTACCTTTTTAGGAGACATATAAACGTATTACTTTAAATAATTATAAACACTATCACCAAAGTAAGTTCCTTCAGTAATTAAAGCTATTAAAAGCCAGACCAATAAAGCAGTAGGAATTAAAACACTCCATATCAATGACTTAGTTTCGTGCTTTAAGTGCATAAACTCTCCCACAATAAAGAACGCCTTAAATAAAGTAAGCACAATAAATATGCTATTCCGTAAAGTACTTGGATCCATCAAAAAAGCAAAAGCAAATTCTATGGCTGTAAGAACACATAAAATTAAAAAAACACGCCAAATACCTTTGGTTTGAGGGGCTGGAATATCACCTGAATATTCTCCCTCGTCTGAATGATGTGAATGCGAAGCCATATCTTAATATTTTTTTAAATTTTTTTATACACTCCAAGCTTAACTTGT
Organism: Adhaeribacter pallidiroseus; assembly: GCF_003340495.1. Taxonomy (NCBI): domain Bacteria; kingdom Pseudomonadati; phylum Bacteroidota; class Cytophagia; order Cytophagales; family Hymenobacteraceae; genus Adhaeribacter; species Adhaeribacter pallidiroseus. The sequence goes on along the minus strand of NZ_QASA01000001.1, from coordinate 180,842 downwards.
GAGCCATTATATTGATGTACGTAGAGAACAGTAGTTCTATTATACTAAGTAGAAGAAGGTAAATACAAATACCCAAACTAAATCTACAAAGTGCCAGTACAAGCCTACTTTTTCCACCATTTCATAATGACCTCTTTTCTGGAAAGCGCCATTTACAGCCATAATAAACATTATAATCAATAATACAATGCCACTAAATACGTGAGTGCCATGGAAGCCTGTAATAAAAAAGAAAAGATCCGCGAATAAAGGTGGACCGTATTGGTTTACGGTAAGATTAGCACCAAATATTTTTGAACCATCGTATAAAGTTAATCCTGCTTCGGTACCGGTTATAAAGTGAGTCCATTCCCATGCTTGGCAACCTAAGAAAGTAGAACCAAATAAGATAGTCCACAACAACCATTTTTCAACATCTTTTTTATCCATTCTATGCCCAGCCTCCACTGCCAATACCATCGTAACAGAAGATAGAATAAGAATCATGGTCATTAAAGCCACAAATGCTAAAGGCAAGTCAATGCCGTGAAAAAAAGGAAAAGCATTAAAAACCTTATCCGGAATAGGCCAATAATCATTAGAAAAAACGAATTTATCGTGAGCTCCAATATAAGCCAAATGGCGGTGTCTGATTAAACCGTAAGTAGTTAAAAAAGCGGCAAAAGTAAAGGTGTCCGACAGCAAGAAAAACCACATCATGAGTTTTCCATAACTGGCTTTCATGGGTTCATTGCCGCCATCCCAGGTTCCTGTTTTTGGCCGATCTAGAGTTGTTGAACTAGATGTTGTGCTAGACATAATTTGGTTATTAAGTATTCTAATTTTTATGTTAATACTAATTTATAGACAATGTTGCCCTAAATAACTATTAATGGTATACTGCTAAAAACACGTAAAGATACACCCAAAGTGCACTTAAAAAATGCCAATAAGTAGTACATAGCTCCATTCTCACCAAATTTTTAGAATGCACCTTGTACTGGAAAGCAGAAATAAGCACAATGAGTAAAAATAGTAATCCGGTTATCAGGTGAAATCCATGCACACCAGTTAATACATACATAAATGAGCCAGAAGGATTTGCAGTAGGTCCACCGAAAAATATTTTATTTATTACTAATTCTCCCCACACATTCCATTGACCCACTAAGAAAACGGATCCCAGAATAAAGGTAATCAATAATGAAATCTTTAAGTTAATCAAATTATCTTTTTTAGCTGAGATATAAGCCCATTGCATGGTTATACTACTCAACACAATAAAAACTGTATTTAGTACTAAACCATTAGGAAGATTAAACTCTAACCAGTTTCCTTCTTCCCGACGAACAATGTAAGCGCTTGTAAATGCAGCAAACATCATTATTATACTCATTATTAATAACCACAATGTAAATTTAAGCGGATGCACTCCCGTTGTGGTTGTTCTTTCATCTATTGCTTTCGCGTTCATCACTTATCTATCTAAAGCTTATCTAATACTAATGCAATTTGAACAATTGGTAAATATAAAAAGGACCCAAACATAATACTCATAGCAGCTTTCTTCGAACAAGTCTGCATAAGATAAAGAGTTTGTGCTAAAAATAAGACTCCGCATAAAACAGCTATAATAGCCGAAGTTTTACCGGTCATACCGAACTGCAGTGGCAGCATACTTAAAGGTATAAGCAGCAATGTGTAAGTCATTATCTGGAAGGCTGTTTTTAAATTTTTACCCCCTTCCATAGGTAACATTTTAAATCCTGCTCTTTTATAATCATCATCTAACACCCAGGCAATAGCCCAAAAATGTGGAAACTGCCAAGTAAATTGAATACCAAATAATATCCAGGCTTCTATACTAATTACCCCAGTTGCAGCCACCCAACCTAACAAGGGAGGTAAACCGCCCGGTATTGCACCAACTAATACACAAATAGGAGAAATTCTTTTTAATGGTGTATAAACAAAACCGTATAAAATTAAGGACATTAAAGCTAAAACTGCCGTAAGAATATTAAAATAAAAAGCTAATAAACTGATACCAATTATTCCTATTATACAACAAAATACAGCAGCTTCGGCAACAGATAATGCGCCCGTAGGCAATGGTCGTTGCGCTGTACGCTTCATTAATTTATCCAGGTCTTTTTCTAAGATCTGGTTTATGATATTTGCAGATCCCGTAACCAAGAAACCGCCAAGCATAATAAGTATAACATTTAACAATTCTAAGTGCCCTTCTCCAAGCATATACCCAATCGCACTTGAAAAAGCTACGGTACTGGATAACCGAAACTTTAACAATCCGAAATAATGCTTTACTTTCGTCATAGCTAACAAAGTGGGCAATCTATGATCTACTTTATCTACCAACATTATCTAATTGCCATTGTTAAAACCCGACTTCGGGTTAAGTAATAATAAACTAATAACATGTAAAATTGCAACCCAAACAAAACAGTAGCTAATACTAAATGCACCGGTTGTAAAGGTGCTGGAATAGCAAAATATGTTAAGATTGTACCTACTATAATTTCAATACCAATGCAGGCCAGTAAACTATTAGCTAATTTAAATAATTGATTTTCGTGAAGGTTATAAAGCTGCCAACATAGATACACATTCACCAAAAAGATAATCGCCGAAAAAGAACGATGGATATAAAAGGGAGTTCCTAATTTACCTATCCAGGTTTCACGTCCTGAATAATTCAGCTCTGAGGCAATTACATCTATTAGTTCCCGTACTTGAGTACCTAAAAGAATTTGAGTAAAAGATAAAAAGATTACTAAGTAGAAAGTCCAATAAATCTTAGTGTTTGAAGTTTGAATTAGCTGTTTAAAGCTGCTCTTTTGAGATCGTGTCACTACATAAATCAAGATTGCAACTAATATTAAAGCTAAAGCCATATGAATTGTAACCATTATAGGCAACAAATTTGTGGAAACCACTAATGACCCTAACCAGCCTTGAATTCCAACTATAAAGAAACTCAAAAGAGAAAAATGGAATATAGTTCTATCTTTATTTATATAAGAAACAGAGAAAAGCAAGGTAAGAAATACAAAAACACCTATTAAAGCTCCCACTAATCGGTTTAAATACTCAATCCAAGTCTTAGTTGCGTTAAACTCCGTTTCTATATATTGAGATGGATGTGAGAAAATATTTGCAGCTACTTCGGTAAATCCTAATTTACTAAGTTTTTCAGCAAGCTTTTCATTCTTTTGAATACGCTTATTCTTATAAATCTCTAGATAATTACTTGGCAATTGATTAACATTAGTAGGAGGAATCCAGCTACCAAAACACTTAGGCCAATCCGGGCAACCCATTCCTGAGCCAGTGCTTCGTACGACTCCTCCCACCAAGATCAAAAAATATACTGAAGTAATTGTTAGAACTCCTATATTTCTAAATCTTTTAAAAATAAAAGATTCATTACTCATAAATTTTAATTATTCAAGCTCCTTCTCATTAGGCAGGTTAGAAGACTTGGTTTGTGCAAAAGGTACTGTTTGTGGTATATAATCCTCTTCCGCACCCGGTTTAGAATAATCATAAGGCCATCTGTGAACAGATGGAATAGCACCTGGCCAGTTACCATGTCCAGGATGGATTGGTGTAGTCCACTCTAATGTATTTGACCGCCAAGGATTCTCAACAGCACGTCTTCCACGGAATATACTGTAAACAAAATTAAAGAGGAAAATAAATTGAGCAAACCAAGCAACAATTGCTGCCGAGCTTATAAACATATTTAAGTCCGCAAATTGGCTAAAAGTCTCAAAAGCTGTCCAGGAATAGTATCGTCTAGGGAATCCGGCAATACCTACATAATGCATGGGTAAAAATACTAAATATACTCCTAAAAAGGTTAACCAGAAATGAGCATAACCTAGTTTTTCGTCCATCATACGACCAAACATCTTTGGAAACCAATGATAAACACCAGCAAACATGCCAAAGAAAGCCGATGATCCCATTACTAAATGGAAGTGGGCAACAACAAAATAGGTATTATGTAATTGAATATCCAATGCTGAGTTACCCAATATAATTCCAGTTAAACCACCAGAAATAAATAAAGAGACGAAACCGATGGAGAATAACATGGCTGGTGTGAAAATGATATTACCCCGCCAGAGCGTTGCAATCCAGTTAAACACTTTAACCGCCGATGGAACGGCAATAATTAATGTTAAGAACATGAAAACCGATCCTAAAAACGGATTCATGCCAGAAACAAACATATGATGCGCCCATACTACAAATGATAAAATGGATATTCCTAGCATAGAGCCAATCATAGCCCGATAACCAAATATTGGCTTGCGAGCGTTTGTAGCGATGATTTCAGATACGATACCGAAGCCTGGCAAAATAACAATGTAAACTTCCGGGTGGCCTAAGAACCAAAATAAATGTTGGAACAAAATAGGGCTACCACCAGTGTTCGTTAAAGCTTGTCCTGCTACATAGATATCAGACAAGTAAAAACTTGTACCAAAAGATCGATCAAAAATTAAAAGCAGAACGGCAGAAAATAAAACTGGGAATGATAAAACTCCCAAGATTGCCGTTAAGAAAAATGCCCAAATAGTTAGGGGCAACTTAGTCATCGACATCCCAGCGGTACGTAGGTTGATAATGGTAGAAATGTAGTTTATACTTCCTAATAAAGAAGAAACAATAAACAAAGCCATAGCTACTATCCACATAGTCATGCCTGTACCTGATCCAGGAATAGCTTGAGGTAAAGCACTTAACGGAGGATATATCGTCCATCCGGCAGAAGCAGGACCAGTTTCCAGAAAGAGGGAAAGGAACATCACCATACTGGATAAAAAGAAGAACCAGTACGACAACATGTTCAAGAATCCGGAAGCCATATCGCGGGCTCCAATTTGTAACGGAATTAAAAAGTTACTAAAGGTACCGCTGAGACCAGCTGTTAAAACAAAGAAAACCATGATGGTACCGTGCATTGTAACTAATGCCAAGTAAAACTCTTGATTTAATTTACCACCTTCAATCCATTTACCTAAGATTGGTTCTAGGAAAGGCATGGTCTCATTAGGCCAACCTAATTGTAAACGGAATAAACTAGACAATGCCCCCCAATGAATGCCCAAATAATTCCAGAAATCAGAAACTGTTTAGCAATTACTTTATGGTCTTGGCTAAAAATATATTTAAAAATAAATGGCTGGTCATGATGATCGTGGTCATGATCATGCTCTTCATGTGCAATTGGCACATTATTGTGTAAAGAAATATCTGTGCTTGACATATAAAATTGTTATTCGTTTACTATTTAACTGCTTGCGCTATTTCTTTAAACTTAAAATATAATAGCTTCGCAAGAGCAGTTATATTTTTAAATTAGTTTACAATGACGCTTTTTCAGCATTTTTCACCTTTGATTCTAAAACTACTCCTTGGGGTGTTTTCAAGTTTTTTAATAAATCAGGCTTATCCGCTACAAATGCTTTTTGACTTTCCAGCCATTTTTGGTAATCTTCCGGTTCATCTACAATTACAACGGCTCGCATAGCAAAGTGATTAGCTCCGCAGATTTGATTACAAACTAATTCGTATTTAAAATCGGGATTTCCTGTTTCTGTCGCCATATCCGCTGTAGTCTTTGTTGGCACAAACCAAAATTTTGTTGGCATACCAGGTACAGCGTGCATCTGCGCCCGGAAATGAGGCAGATAGAAACTGTGAATTACATCACGCGACCGAATTTTAAACAATACAGGTCGGCCTTTTGGTATATGAATTTCACTTGGTACAATGTCATCAACACTTCTTTGATCGGAAAAATCAATACCTAATTCGTTCGTAGCATCAATCAAGTTGGTTCTTACGTTACCTAAAGCATTATCGGTACCAGGATACCGAACAATCCAGTTAAATTGTTTTCCTACAACTTCCACTACCATTGCTTCTTTTGGTGCCGGATCTGTAATCTTTGTCCAGGTTTTCCAACCTTTAAAGACTAACAAGGCCATAACCACAGCCGGAATCATTGTCCAGATGATCTCTAATTTATTATTATGAGGAAAGAAATAAGCTCTTTTATCATCCTTATATTGGTACCGGTAAGAGTAATAGAAAAGAAGGATTTGAGTAATCACAAACACAATTCCAATTACTACCATCGTTAACCAGAACATGTCATCAATCCACACACCATGTACAGAACCGACGGGAATGTGAATACGTTCTTCTGCATTTTGGAAAGACCAAATAAATGCTGCTCCACCTAAAATTAAAAAAGTAACAGAAAAATGGCATTAATTTTATTACTCTTACCTGCTCTTTTTTGAAAACTGCCATTAAAAATAGATGCCAGTATTTGTATTCGAAAGAGTAAAGCTAAAATTATCCCAATTAGAATTATTGATAATACTATAGCGAATGTAATCATTATAGAATGTTTTTAATTTTTGGCTTAAACGGTATGGTGAACACTTTCTTCCAGGAACGGGTGATTTATCGGAACCAAGGAAGCTTTACTTAATCCTCTAGTGAAAGTCAATAAAAATATACCAAGGAAAGTAAGTGCGGCACCCAATTCTATTAATCCAAAACCACTTTCACCACGTAAAGTACCTGGCATAATCATTAGATAAAAATCTAACCAATGACCCACTAAAATTGCTATACAAACTAATTTTAACATAATCATTTGGCGTTTGGCATCTCTTGTCATTAAAACAAGGAATGGGAACACAAAGTTTACAATTAAGTTAACAAAGAAGATCCAGGTATAATGGTCTTGATAACCACTTAACCTTTCCATGAAGTAGATTGACTCTTCTGGTAAATTTGCATACCAGATAAGCATAAATTGGGAGAACCACACATACGTCCAAAAAATACTAAAAGCAAACACAAATTTACCTAAATCGTGCAGGTGATTTGCATTCACCATTTGCAAATAGCCATTCTGTTTTAAAACAATTACCGTTAATGTTGTTGCCGCTAACCCTGAAACAAACCAGCTTGCAAAAACATACCAGCCGAACATAGTGCTAAACCAATGAGTATCTACAGAAAGTACCCAGTCCCAAGCAGATAAGGAAGAAGTAACTCCAAATATAACCAAGAACATGGCTCCTATTCGGATACTTTTATTATAATATTCCAGACCACCTTCTAAGTCTTCTGCAAGAGATTGCTTCCGCATCCACAGGAAAAATATGATCCATAAGGCAAAATAACCTACCATTCTTATCAAATAGAACGGAATATTTAAAAATCCGGCTTTACCTGCAATGATCGGATCATAGTTTGGATTACCTACTTCATATAAAGTATGATCCGTCCAGTGAAATAATTGATGCTGACCTAACAAGAAAACTGCTAACATTACTACCCCACCTACTGGCAAATAATAGCTAAGTGCTTCTAGTACACGTTTAATCAGAACTGACCAACCTGCATATGCCACATATTGTACAGCGGTAAAAAACAAACCTATTACAGCTATACCAGTGAAGTAAACATTATTTAGCCATAAGTTCGCGAATAAGCGATTCTTCCAGGTAATAGCATGATGACCTGCTGCATTAGCAGCTTCGTGTTCGCCGCTACCGTGATGCGCGCCACCACTATTTGTTAAAAATATTCCCAAAATAAGCAGCACCAAACCTAGCCCAATCATCATGTAGAACCGGTTGTTTGTTCTTTTAGAAATATTCAATCTTTCTTCTAACATTATCAGTAAAATTTACGCTTGTGTTTAACTATTAGAACTTGGTTAGTTATTCTGTTTCAGTAGTGTTTGGGGTTCCGGTTGCTTGTTGGATATTGTCTCCGTCTTTTGAAGAAGCTTCTGTTGCTGCTTCACCACTCACCTGTGTTGATTGCTCGCCTGCTCCTTGCAACACATTTTTTACGTATAATGCAATTTTCCACCGTTCCTCAGGATTCACTTGAGATCCGTGCGGCAACATACGACCTTTACCATTAGTAATTACGTGATATATATGCCCCATCGTTGCCGCTTTTAATGCATCTGATTGTAAGTTGGCTACCCCTTTGAATTTCTGTCCTACTAAACCATCACCTCTGCCTTCTGCTCCATGACAATGCTGGCAAAATCTTTCATACAAAACTTGACCCTCTTCCAGCACCTGATCGTTGGCTACCAAAGGATTTTTAAGTGCATCGGCTTGATTTAAGCTATCGTTTTTAGGTATGTGGTTAAAATAAGCTAATTTGCCTCTAGGTATGGTATTTTTAGCCGGCACCCGCATATTCATTCGACCCGGATTTACTTTGTTGTAATCTACTTGCTTCAAAGCTTCGTAAGCAGGGTCATCGTACATTTGCGGTGCATATTGAGTTCCCGTATCATTAGGCCCTTTGTTACAGGCGAACATGGACACAGATACAAAGATTACGAAAGATGTTCTTAGTATATCTTCTAATTTATTTTTCATTATTCTTCTACCTCCTTCTGATTCACTTCAATAGCTCCATTAGAGCGAAGCAGGTCATTTACTTTATTTATATCAGTTACCCCATCTTTTACTTCAATGGCCATTACAAACTTATCGTCCGTAGACCGTACATCTAACACTGGCACTTTCATTCGTGGATATAACCCACATACAATTAAGAATGTAATTACCATACCATGAGCTGTACAAAATACAGTTAACTCAAAACTTACCGGAATAAAAGATGGTAGAGCTATATGCGGTTTACCTCCAATAATCATCGGCCAGTCAAATCCCATCATATAAATTTGCATCCACAAAGCAAAAGCAAGTCCACCACATCCATATAGAAATGCCGCTATGGGTAACCGAGAACGCTTAATTCCTAAAACATCGTCAATTCCGTGTACCGGAAAAGGCGAAAATACTTCATAGATTTTGGTACCTGCGCATCTTATATTTTCGATGGCATGAAGGAGTACTTCTTCATCTTCAAATACGCCCAGAATAAACTTTTTATTAGTCATGATGCTTGTTATGGTGGGTTACAGGTGTTGTAGCGTGCATTGATTTTTCTGGTTCCAAAGAATGCGGTACACCAGAGGATGATTTTAAAATTGTTTTAACTTCAAACATGTTTATCACCGGAAAGTACTTTGCAAACAGTAGGAATAAAGTAAAAAATAAACCCAGTGTACCCACATATATTCCTACATCTATTTTACTTGGTGAGAACATTACCCAACTGGATGGCAAATAATCGCGGTGTAGGGAGGTTACAATGATTACAAATCGCTCGAACCACATTCCTATATTCACAAATATGGTAATGATAAAAGTAGCTACAATGCTTCTTCTAATCTTGCGTATCCAGAAAAGCTGGGGTGTAATTACGTTACAAGTCATCATGGACCAATAAGCCCACCAATATGGTCCGGTAGCCCGATTGATAAATGCGTATTGTTCATACTCTACCCCAGAGTACCAGGCGATAAAGAACTCCGTGATGTATGCAACCCCTACTATTGAACCTGTCAGAATAATTACTTTATTCATGGATTCAATATGTTCCAAGGTGATATAATCTTTTAAACGGAACACATCCCGGGTAATAATCATAAGGGTTAACACCATTGCAAATCCCGAGAAGATTGCACCCGCCACAAAGTATGGAGGGAATATAGTGGTATGCCACCCAGGAATAACAGCCGTTGCAAAGTCCATGGAAACAATAGTGTGTACGGAAAGCACTAAGGGAGTGGAAACGCCCGCTAGAATTAAGGAAACAGTTTCGTAACGCGACCAATGCTTAGCAGAACCTTTCCAACCTAAACTTAATAAAGCATAAGCTCTACGAGCAATTGGGCCAGTTGCCCTATCCCGAATGGTAGCGAAATCCGGTACTAAACCTAAATACCAAAACACCAACGAAACAGTAAAGTAAGTCGAGATTGCAAATACGTCCCAGAGTAAGGGAGAGTTAAAGTTAACCCACAAGGAACCAAATGTGTTAGGTAAGGGTAATACCCAATAGGCTAACCAAGGACGCCCCATGTGTAATACGGGGAACATGGCGGCACAAATTACCGCAAAGATTGTCATTGCTTCTGCAGCGCGGTTAATAGAACTTCTCCACTTTTGGCGAAATAATAATAAAATGGCGGAAATAAGCGTACCGGCGTGGCCAATACCTACCCACCATACAAAGTTGGTAATGTCCCAAGCCCAACCTACTGTTTTATTCAATCCCCATTCTCCGATACCGTACCACAGAGTCCGATAAACAGAGTAAATAAATATACCTAAAAAAAATAAGGCTACGGCTAAAGCGATTGCCCAGCGAATATTCGGTTTCGCTTCTACCTGCCGGCTAACATCTTCGGTGATGTCGTGGTATGTTTTCCCTCCTGTTACAAGAGGTTCCCTTATCGGAGATACGTGCTGCATATGCTTAATTTATTGTTTCTTATTCTAATTCTTCCATTGTAATCTTACGAACAATCGCAACTACTGTCTACTAAACTACTTTACTTATTAAACTAAATTTCTGATTTTAGTTAAATAAGTAACGTTTGGCTGTACATTAATTTCTTCCAACACATGGAAAGCTCTTTCGCCTTGCTGCTCCCGTAAAATTTGAGAAACTTGGCTATCTGGATCCTTCATATCGCCAAATACAATGGCATTTGTTGGACAAGATTGAGCACAGGCTGTAATGATTTCACCATCTTTCGGACGACGGTTTTGCTTTTTAGCTTCTAGTTTACCTAGCTGAATACGCTGTACGCAGAAACTGCATTTTTCCATCACCCCACGAGCCCGGACAGTTACGTCTGGATTTAATACCATCCGACCCAAATCAGAATTCATTTGTGGATTTTGTTCAGCAAATTTTTCATTGTCGTAGTATGCAAACCAGTTAAAACGACGGACTTTATATGGGCAGTTGTTGGCACAGTAACGCGTGCCTACACAACGGTTATACACCATTTGGTTAATACCTTCTGAACTGTGCATAGTTGCCGCCACCGGACAAACCGTTTCGCAAGGAGCATGATTACAGTGCTGGCAAAGCATTGGCTGGAAAATAACTGATGGATTTTCGGATGGCTCTTCCATCGCGTGGTATTTCTCAACCGTACCTTTACCCTCATCCGTTTTATGTGCATCACTGCTATAATAGCGGTCGATACGTAACCAATGCATTTCGCGACGATTTAAAACCTCTTGTTTTCCTACTACCGCTATGTTGTTTTCTACTTGGCAAGCTACAGAACAAGATGTACAACCGATACAAGAGTTCAGGTCGATCACCATTCCCCAATGGTGATTTTTATATTCGTAATCCTGCCACAATGAAACTTTAGCAGGAGTCTGAGCACCTTCTGGTGTCGCAATTTTGATATACTCCGTTACACTTTTAGGATCTTTCTTATACTTATCTAAAGTAGACTCCTGAACGACCAAACGATCCATAATGGTATGGTGCGTTTGCGTTTGAGCAATTGGTTTTTGAGCACCTGTTTTCTTTAAGCTTACCGTATTTCCGTAAACTAATCCATTATTATTAACTGATATCAATTTATAAGCGTTAGCACCTACTCCGTTTGCCGCTGGTCCTGCCTGCGTACGGCCATACCCTGTAGCAATCCCCACAGAACCTTTAGCCTGACCTGGTTGGATTAGAGCAGGTAACTCAAATGTTACACCGTTAGCACTTACACTTAAAATGTCATTTTGCTCTACTCCCATCTCCACTGCCAAAGTCCGTGGAAGTGTTACATAATTATCCCAAGTAGCTTTGGTGATAGGATCAGGGTTTTCTTGTAACCAAGGATTATTTGCCTCGCGACCTGGACCAATATTTACTTTCTCGTAGATAACCGCTTCAATTCCTCTGCTTGCTGCACTAGCTGCTTTATTAATAGAAACGGCTGCTGCTGCAATAGTCATAGCGGGAGCAGTTGGAGTGGTTGTACCTGGGCTACTAACACCTGTACCGGAATAAACCCCATCATGGATTGCTTTATCCCAAGCCGCCTGGGAACCAAATACTCCGCGCCAATTATTTTGTAAATAGTCGTAATAAGAAGTATTGTTCCCCGACCATCTTAACAAGCTTTCCTGAGCCTGGCGCGTTTGAAATAAAGGTGATATAGCAGGTTGAGAGAAGCTAAACTGACCGCGCTTTGGTTCAAAATCGTTCCAAGATTCTAAATAATTGTGATCCGGGCAAACATAAGCCACCCGTGTCGCCGTTTCGTCTATGCGATCTGTAAGAGCAATACTTAACGGCACTTTTTGTATTCCACTTAGTATTTTTTCAGATTGCGGGTGATCGTAAATTGGATTAGCGCCATAGAAAATAATAGCTCCTATAGTACCAGCATTCATTTCATTGATTAACCGAATCATACTCGCATCATCTCCTTGACGTACCAGCGAAGGAGTGGTACCTATAGTAGTACCTTCTGCCCCTAAGGTCCGGTTAATTTCGGCAACTAACATTTGTACCGCAGGGTCATTAGATCCGGCAACTACTAAAGCTGCCCCTTTATTAGCCAGCAACTCTTTAGCCGCGGCATCTAAACGGGCATTATTGTAAGCCGGAGTATTAATTGGTTGGCTGACGATTCTGTTATACAATGCAGCTACCACCAAACTTTGTTCTGATGGTTTTACTGGTACGCGTATATCCGCATTAGCGCCGGTTAAGGTAAGCATCGACTCGAATTGATAATGCCGAGACATGGTAGGATTTGTCTTACTTACCTTGCGGGTAGTAATATACTGCTTGGCGTATTCTACTGGAGATAACCAGGTTCCCAGGAAATCAGCACTTATACTTACAATTACTCTGGCTTTACTAAAATCAAAACCCGGAATAACGCCACCATTTGCTTTTAAAAGTCCCGAAGCAGAATTCGGATCATACATAACATGTTCAAACGAAGTAAACTTTCTTCCAAATTCGGCAATTGCCCGCTTTGTAGTAGGACTGATAATAGTATTAGAAACGATAGCAACTTTACCTCGTACACTTCTTAACTTAGAAGTAATTTCGCCATCTACTTTTTCCCAGGTAGCTGGTTTACCACCAGCTAAGGGAGCTTTTAAACGATTTTTATCATATAAACTTAAAACAGAAGCTTGAGCCCGAGCACTTAATCCACCTTTGGTAACCGGTGAAAGAGTGTTACCTTCTAATTTAATGGGCCGACCTTCGCGGGTTTTAACTATAACGCTGTTGTAATCACTGCCTACGAAATAAGTAGAGGCATACCAGTTGGCTATACCTGGATCAACTTCTTCGGGCTTATTTAAGTAAGGAATAGCCCTTCTAACAGGAGCTTCACAAGAAGCAAGGGTAGTTGCCGCAATTCCAAATCCTAATAATTTGAGGAAATCACGGCGAGGCGCTACTTCCTTATTTGTTGCTTGATTTGTTTCTTTTACCGGAAGGAATTCAGCAAACTCATTATGCTTTGTTTTATTGAATTCGGGAGTATTTTCGAGCTCTTCCAGCCCTTTCCAGTACTTAATTGTTTCTTGCATATATATAATAAAGAAAACTCGGATTCTAAATTTAACTCAGATTAGGATTAATAATGGCATTTAGAACACTCGGTACCACCGTTAGATGACACCGTGAATGCTGCTCCTTTATTGGCCTGATCATGCAGTTTTACCAGATTATCGTAATATTTATTACCTTCGGTATTTAAAGGGGTTTCGCGGTGACAGTTTATACACCAACCCATGGTAAGCGGCGAATACTGATAAACCACATTCATTGTTTGGATAGGTCCGTGGCAAGTCTGACATTCTATTTTTCCAACTTGTGTATGCTGCGAATGATTGAAATACGCTAAATCAGGCAAGTTGTGCACCCGAACCCATTCAATAGGTTTGTTGTTTTCAATAGCTCGGTATATTTTTTGTATTTCCGGCGACTCCTTTTTAATCTGGCTGTGGCAGTTCATACAGATGTTTGCCGAAGGAATATTGGCATTTTTGCTTTTATAAACCGAAGTATGGCAGTAATTACAATTAATCTCGTGCTGACCAGCGTGTTGGGCGTGCGAAAAAGCAATTGGCTGCGTAGGTTGATATCCTTGTTGAATACCTACCCCATAAGTTTCTTCGATAGCAGCATCCAAAACTATCACTGTAAAAATTAACCCTACAATAACTTGAACGGCTCTGGATTTATAAACTTTTGAAAAATCAAAACGTTGGTCAACCAGCTCTATATCCCGGCCATCTAAGTCTTTTTTACCTCGTAAATAGCCGCTTAGAATATTAGCAATTATTAACAAGGTAATAACCATTACAATAAGTACTACTATAAGCGCAATTAGGACGTAATCCAGGTATTTTCCGGCCGCCCCTGCGCCAGCAGCGGCAGTTCCTCCACCAGGTCCATCTGTCCCGCCTTGCGCTACCCCAGAACCACCAGTGGCCGGATCAGCAGGTAAAGCAGCCGGAGCAGCACTTGCTTTCTCAATATATTTAAGTATAGAAGTGATCTGATCGTCAGAGAAAGCAAAGCTGGGCATCTGCTGCTTGTCGTACTCATTAAATAATGCCACGGCCTCTTTATCACCCTTTTGCACCATTTGGCTGGAGTTACGAATCCAGCTAATTAGCCAAGGCAATTTATGCCGCTTCTGCACATCACGTAAAGCTGGCCCTACTACTTTCTCACCAATCGCATGGCAAGAAGAGCAGTTATTTTTAAATAAAGTTTCTCCTGCGGCTGCTACGGCATCATCGCCCGTAGCCGTACCGGCAGTAAGGCCATCTTGCGCAATAGAAGCTTGCTCACCTTGAGCAAAAGAAGAAAACGCAGTAAAAAGAAAAAATAAAAGAAAGAAAAAGAACGAATATGTTGATTTGATTTTACAGCTAATCATAGCCAGGATCGCTTTTTTAGTAAGATGGAACTACAATATGGGCACAAATCTACTATGCGAATCTTATTATTCAAACATAATAATCTAGATTTTTGAACCTTATTCCGGATGCTCTAATTGCAGTTATTTAAATTGTTGATTACCAATAAACAAAGGCCATTAAACTACATTATTTAGAATAGCTTTAAATTATAAAACATGTAAAAATCAAAGATTATAATTTAAAAATATTTAGCCATTTGCGGGAGGGTCTGGGAAATTAGAAATAATAATTGTTAGACTTAAACAATATCTTTCCTATATATGCTGAACAACATTATTTTAATCGTTTACCACATTCTTTAGCATTATTATCTGTTATATCAACCTTCATAACCTTATTTTTGTTCGTTTTTTTAGCAAAATAAACAATACTTAGCAAAAGCATAAAAACTAAGTAGTTGAGTTGGCCAGGCGGTTCTTACCCTATTGATTATAATTAAATATTTACTGTTTTTTTTGCGCTTGGTTTATATCAACAAAAAAGGTAAGGCTTGCCATTCTGTATTTAAGCAGATTTGCTAGCCTTATTTAGGTAAAATTTTCAGAGAAGTTGATTGCTTATACAAATTATTTTTCCGTCCACTTTGGGTGGAGCTTTATGAACCTATAATTAGGAGTAGCAGCATTATTTGTTGTATAACTTATTCAAATTTTTAAACGAAGATAGAGTCTTGTAAGTAGTTGCTTGTATTAAGTAGTATATCAGCTTGTTATTAAAATATTTATTCTTATATTTGCGCCCTTAACTAAAAATTAAAAATTTTAAGCCAAATGGTATTAAAAAATTACGAAACGGTCTTTATCCTGACTCCGTTGCTCAACGAAGCCCAGGTACAAGAAACGATCGAGAAGTTCAGACAGGTGCTTAAGGAAAATAGCGCCGAAATTATTCATGAAGAAAACTGGGGGTTACGGAAGTTAGCCTATCCGATTCAGAAAAAATCAACTGGTTTTTATATCCTGATGGAGTTTAGAGGTCCGGCTGAGATTGTAGATCAGTTGGAAGTTGCTTACCGAAGGGATGAGAAAGTAGTGCGGTTTTTAACCACGGTTTTAGACAAACACGCTTTATCGTACAACGAGCGTCGGCGTAATGGCGAAATGAATCAGCAGAAAGCTGCTAAAAGAGAGAAGGAGGCCCAAGCATCATGAGTTTAGTTAACGAAAAAATCCACAAGCAGGATACCCGCAAAAAATACTGCCGCTTTAAGAAAAACGGTATTCAGTATATCGATTATAAAGATGGTAACTTTTTATTAAAATTTGTGAACGAACAAGGTAAAGTATTGCCTCGCCGGATTACCGGTACTAGCCTGAAGTTTCAGCGCCGGGTAGCGCAGGCAGTAGCCCGTGCCCGCCATTTGGCTATTTTACCGTATGTTGCAGATTCGTTAAAATAAGGAGGCCCGAGACAAATGGAAGTTATATTAAAAGACGACGTTAAAGGCTTAGGCTTTAAAAACGATATCGTAGAAGTAAAACCAGGTTATGGTCGTAACTACCTTATTCCGCAAGGAATAGCGGTAATGGCGGATAAAACCAATAAAAAGATTGTAGCGGAAAACATTCGTCAGGCATCGCATAAAGCCGAGAAAGTTAAGTTAGATGCGCAAGCAATTGCGGACCAAATTGGTGACCAGGTATTTGAATTGCGGGCCAAAGTAGGCGAAAGCGGTAAAATTTTTGGGGCGGTTACTACTACCCAATTATCTGAAGCTTTACGAGCTAAAGGTATTGAAGTAGATCGCAAGAAAATTTCTTTCGATCAAGAAGTAAAAGCGGCTGGGGAGTACACCGCTTCTGTTGCCTTGCACAAAGAAGTAAAGCATTCTGTACGTTTTAACGTAGTGGCAGAATAAATAAAATTAAAAAATTTAAAAAAAGTCCTGCTGAGATCTTCAGCAGGACTTTTTTTTTAAATTTTTCCTACACTAGCCTCTTTAAAACCAGCTTTGTTGAAATGCAACTTTCTTGATTAAATAGCGGCTTATTACTCTTGTACAATTAGTTTATAACCTTCTTTAAAAAATTACCTTTACCGTATGGCAACTTCTTTCCGTACCGAACTTCTTCCCCAAACTACGGGAAAACTATTAACCTTACAATCTAGTATTTTTACGGCAGGGTCTTGCTTTGCGGAAGTAATTGGTCAAAAATTAATGCAATACAAGTTAGCGGCCTTAGTAAATCCATTTGGTACTATTTTCAACCCAATCTCTCTTTTTAATTTATTACAGACTTCTTTAAAGCCGCAGCCGAAATTCACCGGCGAGTTGGTTCAGCGGGCAGATTTATGGTTAGCGTATGATTTTCATTCTTCTTTTGCTTTTACTTCGCAAACCGAACTTTTATCCCGCATTAATCAAACCTTAACGCAAACCAACGCCTTCTTACAACAAGCAAATACTTTGATTTTAACTTTTGGTACCGCTGTTGGATACATTCATCAGGCTAGTAATCGATTAGTTGCTAATTGCCATAAAATACCGCAATCGCAGTTTGAGAAACGTGTGTTATCTGTTTCCGAAATTACTACCGCCTTCAGCTTATTCTACAAAGCCTTGTTGGAGGTAAATGCACCAGTCCGGATTATTTTAACGGTTAGCCCGGTGCGGCACTTAAAAGAAACGATAGTGGGCAATAGCGTGAGTAAATCTATTTTGCGGGTAGCCTGCTATGAACTTAGTATGCAATATGCCGCTGTAGAATATTTCCCAGCTTATGAGCTGATGCTGGATGATTTACGGGATTACCGGTTTTATAAACCCGATATGATTCACCCCTCGGAAGTAGCCGAAGATTATATCTGGGAGAAATTCAAAGTTGCGTATTTCGATTCAGATTTTCAGCAGTTCGCTTTGCAATGGGATAAGGTTCGGCAGGCCTTAGCGCACAAACCATTTCATCCTGCATCGGTTAGCCATCAACTTTTTTTAAAAAAACTGTTAATTCAGCTAGAAACTTTAGCCACTCAGATTGACTGCCAGTCCGAAATTTTGGAGGTAAAAAATAGAATAACTACGGGCTAAAACCAGATTCTTTCGTATGTAGCTCTACTGGTACTATTTGTCTTTTTGCTTAATGTAAATACCTTTAACTATGAAAAAAGCCAATCGCCTGCTCCACGAATCTAGCCCGTACCTGTTACAACACGCCTATAATCCCGTTGATTGGTATCCGTGGGGCGAAGAAGCGTTGCAAAAAGCCCGATCGGAACAAAAGCCGATTATCGTGAGCATTGGTTATGCCGCTTGCCATTGGTGCCACGTGATGGAACACCAATCGTTCGAGCACGAAGGCATTGCTCAGTTAATGAACGAGCATTTTGTATGCATTAAAGTAGATCGGGAGGAACGCCCGGACGTGGATCAGATTTACATGGATGCCGTACACGCTATGGGTTTACAAGGCGGCTGGCCGTTAAACGTTTTTTTAAATCCGGAGGCAAAACCTTTCTACGGGGGCACTTATTTCCCGCCGCAAAACTGGTCGCAGATGTTGCAAAACATAGCCAAAGCTTACCGCGAGAACCGCGAAGAATTAGACCAATCGGCGGAGCAGTTTGCGGAGCATCTCAACACTTCTGATTTAAAAAAATACGGCATTCAACAAGTAAATTCTGAATTTACCGACCAGGATTTTCGATTAATATACCACAACTTAAGCCTTCGTTTCGAAAAAGAACGCGGCGGTATGGGCCAAGCGCCTAAATTCCCGATGCCGGTAAATTACTTATTTTTATTACGCTACCACCAATACAGCAACCAAACCACTGCGCTGGAACACGTAAACGTAACGCTCCGCGAAATGGCCTTTGGCGGTATTTACGACCAGGCCGGTGGCGGTTTCGCCCGGTACTCCACGGATAGCGAATGGCTGGTGCCGCATTTTGAAAAAATGCTTTACGACAATGGCCAGTTAGTAAGTTTATACGCCGAAGCTTACCAGGTAACTAAAAATCCATTGTACCAGGAGGTAGTTTACGAAACCATAGCTTTTGTAGAGCGCGAACTCATGAGCCCGGAAGGCGGCTTTTACTCGTCATTGGATGCCGATAGCGAAGGTGAGGAAGGTAAGTTTTACGTTTTCACGAAAGAAGAATTACAAGAAATAATCGGCACCGAAGAACCTTTGTTTTCGGCGTACTATAACATTCGGGCCGAAGGCAACTGGGAACACAACCAAAACATATTGCACCGCCGGCAAACCGATGAAGCTTTTGCCGCCGAACATCAATTAGAGGTATTGGTTTTAAAAGAACTAATAAAAGGCTGGAAAGAAAAAGTTATGCAAGCCCGTGCAAAACGTGTTCGCCCCGGTCTGGATGATAAAATTCTAACTTCCTGGAATGCTTTAATGTTAAAAGGCCTATCCGATGCTTACCACGTTTTTCAGGAAGAAAGATTTTTAAAATTAGCTTTACAAAACGCAAGCTTCTTAAGACAAAATTTAAAAAATGGCCCAAAGCTGTTTCGTAATTACAAAAATGGTAAGGCCACCATTGATGCTTTCCTGGAAGATTACGCGCTCCTGATCCAGGCATTTCTCCGGCTCTACGAAGTAACTTTTGATGAAATCTGGCTGAACGAAGCGCACCAACTAGCCAAGTATACGCTGAGCAACTTCTTCGATGAAAAAGAAAACTTATTCTTTTATACTGATAAAGAAGGGGAACAACTAATCGCCCGCAAGAAAGAGATAATGGATAATGTAATACCGGCATCTAACTCCGTGATGGCTTTAAACCTTTTGTTCTTAGCATTACATTTCGACCGGCCCAAATACGCCGATATATCGGATGCCATGCTGAGCCAGGTGAAAGAGCTGCTGGTAAAACAACCTTCGCACTTAGCTAATTGGGCTACTGTTTATTATTACAAATTAAAACCCACCGCCGAAATAGCCATTGTGGGTCCGGAAGCTCAAGCCGTTAGGCAATCCTTTGCCGACTTTTATCTTCCGAACGCTATTTTTACAGGAACCAAAACCGAAAGCACCTTACCCCTACTCACCGATCGTTTTGCCATTGGTGAAGAAACAACCATCTACATCTGTTACAATAAAACCTGCCAGTTACCGGTACATACTTTAAGCGAAGCTTTGGAACAATTAGATAGTATTAGTTGAAAAGTTAGAAGGTTGAGAATTTACCAAAAATCAAAAAAATGATGCTGGCGTGAGTGTCTTCGCTCGTGGCTACTTATTTGATAGGCCTCCAGCCGGGCGCATTCAAATAACTTAATTTAAAATGCAGGCAAGTCTGATTCTTAAAATTTTAAAATTCATTCTTGTAGATATGAAAACAAATTTTAGAGTAATAAAATTAAGAAAAATTTAAAAATTCTTTCTATCTACTATTCGCACCAGCAATAAATTAAGGTAATTACTAAATCGGCGTTCGTACTTTAAAACTTTCCAACCTTCCAACTTTAAAACCTTCCAACTAGCTCAACTGTTTGGGAAAGATTCGGGTTCTTGCGACCTTTGCTAGAGCTGAAATTTCTTCAGCGTTTTAAACCAGAGTACTGTTGAGCCAGCCTTTATTATTTCAATCTTCTGACCAGGCCACCGAGCGAATAACTTTATTTGCTGATGTAATTTTGCCTTTGCCGTTGCCTAAATTATACACGTATCGCGTGCCCTTTGATATGAACGACGATATTTTTGTGGGCACCCGGGTAATTGTACAGTTTGGCGCGAAGAAAATTTTAAGCTGTATTGTGGCCGATGTACACGAAACGCCGCCAGCCGGTTACCAGGCCAAGTACATTCTGGAAATTATCGATGAAAAGCCCGTAGTTACGCCGCAACAATTAAAAATTTTCAACTGGATTGCCGAATACTACATGTGTACCATCGGCGAAGTAATAAATGCGGCTTTACCATCGGCTTTAAAATTGAGCAGCGAATCGCGCATCCAATTACACCCGCAGTTTAATGCAGAATATCCGGTTTATCCGCTCTCCCCTGCCGAAGAAAAAATTGTTTTTGCTTTAGGCCAAAACAAAACTTTAACCTTTACCGAAGTTGGTAATTTATTACAAATCAATCATTTTCATAAAATTATTAAGTCTCTGATTCAAAAAGAAGTTATTATTATTTTTGAAGAAATTGCCGATAAGTACACCCCTAAAGTAGTTAAGAAACTGCGGTTATCCCCTAATTTCGTCCATGAAGCCGAAATGCTGGAGGAGTTAATGAACCAGCTAGCCGTTCGGCCAAAACAATTGGATGTGGTGCTGCATTATTTGCAAAAAGTACCGGTGCACCAGAACGTACACTTAAACGAAAAAGGAGTAGATAAAAACATCCTGACTTCCAATCCGCATTTGTCGCTGTCATCTATTAATGCTTTAATTAAAAAAGGCATTCTGGAGCAGTTTGAGACCATTGTATCGCGGTTCCCGGTTGATGATACGAAACCTATACCCGCTTTTAATTTATCAGAACATCAAATAGCGGCCCGCGACGAAATTTTAAATTTATTCGGCAGCAAGGACATTGTATTATTGCACGGGATTACGGGAAGTGGTAAAACCGAAGTTTATATTGATCTGATCAAAAAAGCCATGGAGGGCGGCGGCCAGGTTTTGTACCTGCTGCCCGAAATAGCGCTCACGGCCCAAATTGTAACCCGTTTAATTAAAGTTTTTGGTAATCGTTTAGGTGTTTACCATTCCAAATTCTCCGACAACGAGCGGGTAGAGGTTTGGAACGGCATTCTCTCAGGTCGGTTTTCGGTGGTAATTGGCGTACGATCCGCGATATTCTTACCTTTCTATAACTTGTCGCTGATAATCGTGGACGAAGAACACGAATCGTCTTACAAGCAATACGAACCGGCTCCTAGGTATAATGCCCGCGAAGTAGCCTTAATGCTCGCCACCTACCACAAATGTAAAACCTTGCTCGGTTCCGCTACGCCAGCCGTAGAAACCTACTATAACGCTAAAACCGGACGCTGGGGCTTAGTTACCATGAACAAGCGGTTCGGTCAGGCAGGTTTACCGGATATTGAATTGGTGGATACCCGTCGCGAGAGCCAGAAGAAAACCATGCACAGCCACTTTTCGCAGAAATTGCTGGCTATGATTGAGTCAAAATTAAAAAAGGAAGAACAGGTAATCTTGTTTCAGAACCGCCGCGGCTACGCGCCCTACATTAACTGCCACGACTGCGACTGGATTCCGAAATGTAAAAACTGCGCGGTGAGTCTCTCCTATCATAAATACAACCGCGAACTACGCTGCCATTACTGCGGCTACCACGAAACCATGCCCCATGAATGCCCGGCGTGCGGCTCCGCTATGATTAAAACTGTAGGATTTGGCACCGAAAAAATAGAGGACGAACTTAAACTTTTACTGCCCGAAGCCAACATCCAGCGCATGGATCTGGACACTACGCGCAGTAAAAACAGCTACCAGCAAATTATCGCGGATTTTGAAGCCAATAACACCAACGTGCTGGTGGGTACCCAAATGGTAACCAAAGGCCTGGACTTCGAAAATGTAAGTTTAGTGGGCATCATAAACGCCGACAGTATTATTAATTATCCCGATTACCGGGCGCACGAACGGGCTTATCAGATGTTTGTGCAGGTAAGCGGCCGGGCCGGCCGGAAAGGTAAAAAAGGCTTAGTAATTATTCAAACGGGTAATCCCTCGCAAGGTATTTTCCAGAAAGTAATGGAAAACGATTACATGGCTTTGTACGAACACGAAATTCAGGAACGCCGCAAATTTAATTTCCCGCCGTTTATGCGGGTAATAAAAGTTACCGTAAAACACGTGGACGAAAAATTAAACGAACAAGCCGCTGCCCTATTAGCTAAAGAATTTACCGATCGTTTGCCGAACAATCAGGTTCTGGGTCCGGAGGTGCCTTATATTTTTAAAATTCGCAACTACTTCCTCAGCGAAATTCATATTAAACTCGACCGCGAACATACCAGTTTAAAATCGGCCAAACTGGTAATAGCAGATGCCATTAACCAAATAAAATTTAACAAGGATTTCCGAAATATTCGGGTGGTAGTGGATGTGGATCCGGTTTAAGGTCATTTTTTATACCATCTCCATTCCTCTTTATCAAATTGTTTTTATTTCCGGAACTAAGCCATCAAGTTTGCAATTTGTACTATTAGTCTAGTTTAAAGCGTTTCTTGCTACTCTAGTCAAATTTTAAACTACTTTAATTTAGGACTTTATTTATAAAATCAGAAATGAAAAAATCTTTTACTCTTATTTTACTTATTGGTTTATGTGGAACAGTAAAAACAGTAAGGGCCCAGAACGAAACGGCAGAAATAATTAAAAGCGGTATAACCAATGCCGAGTTATTAGCCAAAGCGTACAGCCAACCCTTAAGTAAAGCTTTTGGTACCGATATCAATACCGGCTGGATAACCACAGGCAAAGCTTTTAAACCGGGGCGCTTTGAAATACGGGTATTTGCCAATGCGGCTTTTGTGCCGGAAAAAGACCGGACATTTGATGTAAGTACCATTGGTTTAAATTCGAACGTACGTTTAGCGCCTGGCAGTAGCAAATTAGCCCCTACGGTTTTCGGAGACGATTCGCCTGGCCCATTGTTAAACGTGTACGCTACCCGCCCCGACACCAAGCAAGAAGAACAAGTTACCTCTTTTAACACGCCCGAAGGCATTGGCACTGGTATCGCTCCTATTCCCATGGCTCAGGTCACCGTTGGTTTAGTAAAAGAAACGGAGTTAATGGTTCGGTTTATACCTAAAAGCAAAGCTGGTGATTTTAATGTGGATTTATGGGGCGTTGGCTTAAAACACAGCATTCGCCAATGGATTCCAGGTATAGCCGATTTACCATTTGACATTACGGCGGCCGCAGCGTATTCTTCTTTCCGCTCGAGTTATCAGCTAGAAGTAAATCCCCAGAGTGGAGTGGTTAACCCAAACCCAGCCGATTATACTAACCAAAGAATTATCTTTGATACGAAAGCCTTCATAGGCCAATTAGTAGCCTCTAAAACTATTTCGGTAATTACCGGATACGCGAGTTTTAGTTACAGCAGTGCCTCAACAACTACGGGCATGCTGGGCAACTATCCAATAACCGTTTTGCGGGAACAGCCGCCTTATACGCGTCAAGTGCAGAATGTTACCGATCCGGTAAATTTTATTACTGATTATACCCAGTTAGGAATTACCGGCGGCTTTCGCTTAAAATTAGCTATTTTCACTTTGAACGCCGAAGGAACCTGGGCCAAATACCCCACTGTTTCGGCTGGCATTGGTTTAGGCTATAACTAAAAGCTTACTTTTAAAATTAAGCTAAACTACCCCTATAATAAGCTAAACTACCCCTATAAAATAACAGCTTATATATTCTTATATCTTAACGCTTGTCTTTTGCGTTCTACTTAACAAGTACGAAGTTAAGTTCAGAACGGAAACACATGACGCACCCAACACAATGGACAGGCCAAGCTATCATCATTTTTTTAATTTTTTGGTGTGCCTCGGGTTGTAAATACGATAGCAGTGCTACTACTAATGCTACTACTGTTAAGCCCGACTCATTATACGTTTATAAAAAGCCCATCGACCCCAACGGCATTGGCAAGTACTACCGCGGGCGCCAGATTGCTTATACCATGGGCCATACCGAAGCTAGTTGGCTCGAACGCGCCGAACGCGAAAAAGAAGAACGCACCGATTTACTGCTGCAAGCTTTACAGCTAAAGCCCACTGATGTAGTAGCCGATATTGGGGCAGGCAGTGGTTATTTCACGTTTCGCATAAGTCCGTTGGTACCGCAGGGTAAAGTACTGGCAGTAGATGTGCAGCAAGAATTCCTGAATATGCTGATGGATAATCGCATTTTAAAAAACGCCTTTAATGTAGAACCTATTCTGGGGTCTTTACAAGATCCGAACTTACCCACCGACAGCGTGGATGTAGTATTGCTGGTAGATGCTTACCACGAATTTTCGTATCCGCACGAGATGTTGCTGGGAATAAAAAATGCCTTAAAACCGGGTGGCCGCCTGGTATTAGTAGAGTACAAAGCCGAAGATCCGTACGTGCCGATTAAAGCTTTGCACCGCATGTCGGAGAAACAAGCCGTAAAAGAAGTTACGGGTATTGGCTTGAAATTCGTAGAAAATCAAAATATTTTACCCTTACAGCACATCCTGATTTTTAAAAAAAATTAAAATACCCCGGATCAATTGCCCCGAATTACGGGTATTCTGCGAAAATTATCCTATTGATTTATGCCCGAACCCACCTCTTCTACGCCACATAAATTGTTTGATTCTTTTCTGGAGGCCGAAAAAGCGCTTCCTTTAGGAAAGCCCCAAAAACTATGGGTGGCAGGCCGGGCGGATGCAATTTGCTTGGTGCGCAACCGCGCGGGTATATTTGCGGTATCGGATGTTTGCCCGCATCTAGGCGAATCGTTAAGTAAAGGCACTACTAATTACCTAAACGAAGTAGTATGCCCCTGGCATAGTTACCGCTTTTCGCTGGAAAATGGGCAGGAATGTAATAACCGCACCAACCGTTTAAAAACGTACAAGATAGAGGTGCAACCCGATGGGGTTTACTTGCAGTTATAAAGAAATCAAAAAGGCTGTGCGGACACAGACCCAGGCTACCAGATTTTCCCTGTAACAACTATTCTGCTTATTACCGAGTAGTTCTTCCCAAAGGTTAGGCTTTGAAAAGCAGTATTTTTAAACCGGGTAAGCGTAACCGTATTTTTTTGTAATTTTCTTCTTCTTCAGCTTTTCGGCTTTTACCGTCATTCGAATATCCGTAACCGGCCGGTCGCGCGCATCTTTCGGTTGTTCGGCAATCTTGTCGATCACGTCTAAGCCACTAATTACCTGACCAAATACCGTATATTGATTATTAAGGTGCGGGGTGCCTTGGTGGTTCTCCACAATGTAAAACTGCGAACCGCTCGATTGGCGTTGCGGATTAACATAATCGCCTTGACGGGCCGCCGCCAAAGCCCCGCGTACATGTTTTAGCTGCGGATTAAATTCAGCGGGAATCTGGTAACCGATATCGCCGGCCCCATCGTTGGTTTTATCTTCGTCCTTGGAGTTTTTATCGCCTCCCTGAATCATAAAATCGTCGATGATGCGGTGAAAAGTAGTGTTGTTGTAAAAACCTTCTTTAACTAATTTTAAAAAATTGGCTTTGTGCTGGGGCGTTTCGTCGTAAAGCACTACTACCATATCCCCAAATTGCGTGGAAATAGTAACAAGCGTATCTTTTTTGGATTTCTTTTTGGCGAAGCTCTCCGTAAGGCTTAACCCAAAGAGCAGTAGAAAAAGGAATAATTTTAAGTTTAAAGAACCAATAGTTAGATTGTGATTTTGTTGTGGCATAAAAGGAAAATATCAAATGGAAGAACGTTCTGCTTTAATAAAATTTAAAATTTGATCGCCGCCCATAGCCAGAATGTTTTCCGCTAAACGCACGCCCAACGCATCGGCTTCGTGGGGCGCCGCCTGTAAAGTATCGGTAATCATTTGCTGGCCATCTAAACTCACAATACCGCCGGTTATTTCTACGTGCGCACCGTGCAAGGTAGCTAAGGCAAACGACGGAATGCTGCAACCGCCTTCCATCGTCCGCAGAAAGGCCCGTTCGGCGGTTAAACAAATATGCGTAACTTCATGATCGAGGCAATTACGAAGCGCCAGCTTTTTAGCCAACGGCAAGTTTTTGGCACACTCAATGGCAATACTACCTTGCCCAGCGGCCGGTACAAATTTATCTTCGGGTAAAATTTCGGTGATCAAATGGCTGTATTGCATCCGGAAAACTCCCGCGTACGCCAGTAAAATGGCATCGTACTGCCCATCTTTTAACTTTTGTAAACGGGTTTGCAGGTTACCCCGGCACTCGGCCGTAATAATTTCCGGGTAATAACGCTTCAATAAAGCCCGTCGGCGTGTGGACGAAGTACCTACCACGATTTGTTCGCGATCGAGGGTAAACGTAGAGTCAAAGGAAATAACCACATCGTTTACTTTCTCCCGCTCCATAAAAGCCAGAATCTCCAGATCGTCGGGTAAAGTAGATTGTAAATCTTTAGCACTGTGTACCGCAATATCCACTACGCCGTTACGTAGGCTTTCTTCCAATTCTTCGGTAAAAACGCCTTTGGCGCCGATTTTATCTAGCGACCGATCCAGTACCAAATCGCCCTTGGTCTGAATTATTTCTATCTCCACAGTAAAATTGGCGGCACGCAGTTTCTCGGCCACGTGGTGGGTTTGCCAGAGGGCCAGTCGACTCCCGCGAGTAGCAATGCGAATAATATTTCCGGGTTGTTCGGACATGCAGTATTTTAATTTTGTAATTTTAAATAGCGCGCTATCTGAATGGAAGAATCAATAAACACCATTTTGGGATTAGCATTGCGCTCAATATGGTAATGCGCCTGGTTCAGTTCTTCGGTTAAATACGGCACGTTGGCTTCCCGCACAATTTTCGAGAATTTACCAACAAAATCCGCTTCGGCCGCGGGTATAAACGAAATTAATTGCGTATCGATGCCGTAAAGCAGAACTTTGCGCAAGCTGCTTAAAGCATAATGCAAAAAATTCTTCTGGTTTTCGCGACCCATTTTTTGAAATTCTTCGCTTAATTCTACCACTTCGCCGAATTTGTTGGCGTAACAATGCCGCATCCATTGCACAAAAAAAGCAAAATAATCGTTCGTTCTTTTGGTGCTTAACTGCACGGCCGCCTGTAAATTACCTTCGGCTAACAAAGCAATTTGCTGCGCGCCGGTTTCGTCGGTTAAGTTTTTTTGCGTAAGGTAAGCAATTACTTCCTGGTCCGTGAAGGCGCGTACTTTTACCAGTTGGGTGCGCGATAAAATAGTGGCCAACAACTTATCCGGGTTATTCGCCACCAGCAAAAAAATAGTATTAGCGGGCGGTTCTTCCAACAACTTCAGCAAAGCATTGGCGGCCGCCGGGTGCATGAGCTCGGGTAACCAAATTAAAATTATTTTAAATTCTGCCTCAAACGCTTTTAAAGAAGCAAACTTTACTAATTGGCGGCTTTCGTCTTTCGAGATGTTACCTTGTTTGTTCTCGGCACCGATAAACTGCATCCAATCGTTTAGCGTCTGGTAAGGAGCCGCCAGCACAAACTCCCGCCATTCCGTTAAAAACTTTTGACTTAAAGGATCTTTGGGTTGCGATTTGGTAGTAGTTACCGGCATTACAAAATTTACATCCGGATGAATTAACTTGTTAATCTTCACGCAACTCGCACACGTACCGCAGGCATCCGTGGCTTGCTGGTTTTCGCAGTTCAGGTAAGTGGCATAGGCCAACGCTAAAGCCAGATTGGCGCTACCTTCGGGGCCCAGAAACAATTGCGCGTGCGCGACGTGCTTGTTCTGCACCGAGTTGAGCAATAAGCGTTTGGTTTCGTCGTGTCCTTGTATTTCAGAAAAAAACATGCAGTTTAGTTGTTAGGCCACAGACAGTTATTAGTCTATAGGCTGTGGTTCATAGTCCACGGAAGAAAACACTTCCTCTTGTTAATAATAGGTGTTGAATTAAAATTTGTGGATTGGGGATTATGAACTTTTAAATTTACGTAACCCTACAATCAGCCGGATGCAAATGGCAATCAGCGCCACCAGGAACATCAGAAGTACAATCATTTTAACGGTAGGTAACAATAGAATACTGCCGCCAATCAGCAAACTGATAAATCCCATACTGCTCAGATTGTTGCCCACAAAGGTAGCCAGGGCTTTTTTATCTTTCACGTTTCGTAAAACCAAACCGGGCAACATAATAGATTCAATCGCTTGCTTTTTCCGGATATGATGCCCAATTAGGCCCAGCAGAATACCACAGAGGCTAAATACCACCATTAAAATAATACTGTTTGCTTGCATGCCGGCAGATTCTTAAAGCAGATAAAAGTACGTACCGATAAACGAAAAACTGCTCAGGAGATTGTACCTTTTAAAAGCACCTTTTACCTGCTAAACCTATAAATTTTTAAAAAATATAAAGAAAACTCCTCTTACAATCTTTTACTCATTACTCAAGCACTACCTTTCTTTCCCAGGGGCGATCGCCTTTGGTTTGTTCGTACACGTTACTTAATATTCCTTTTTCCACTTCGTCTAACACTCGGTTGCGGCGCTCCATGGCCCGGGCTGCTGATTCAAAAAATTTAGGTAATTGGTAAGTTTCCATACCGGGTGCTCCGCCCCAGGTAAACGACGGGATAAAATTACGTGGGTAACCGGCCCCAAATACATTAGCGCTTACGCCGGTAACGGTGCCGGTATTGAGCATGGTGTTAATGCCACATTTGGTATGATCGCCCATAATAGAACCGCAAAACTGCAAACCAGTATTCTTCATACCATTCTTGGCGTAGTTCCAGAGTTTTACATCGGCATAATTATTTTTCATGTTAGAAGTATTCGTATCGGCACCCAAATTCACCCATTCGCCCAGTACCGAGTTACCTAAAAACCCATCGTGGCTTTTGTTAGAGTTACCAAAGATTACCGAATTACTTATTTCACCTCCTACTTTACAAAATGGCCCTATGGTTATATCGCCCCGCATTTTAGCGCCCATATTAAGCATACTGCCTTCGCCGAGCGCAAATGAACCGCGAATAACGGCTCCCTCTTGCACTTCGCTATTTTTACCTAAGTAAATCGGGCCACTTTCGGCGTTCAATACTACTGCCCGTAGCTTTACGCCTTCTTCCAGGAAAATGCTTTCGGGAGCATAGACTACGGTATGCGGATCAGTAATGGGGCAACTTTGCCGACCTTTGGTAATTAATGCAAAGTCAGTTCTAATTTGCTCCCCATTGCGGGTAAATATTTCCCAGACTTCCTGAATAACCGTGGCTAGGCCGGAGTAGGTTTTTGGAATAGCGTTACTAAAGTTATAAAATTCGGCCAGCGATTCGAAAATTTGTTCATTGGCGTTGTAGGCCAAAAGAACATCATTTAAAAAAAGTGCTTTGCCGGGCTTTAGCTTCTTCAGCGTTTTCAGTAATTCCGCATCCGGGCAAACGGCCCCGTTTACGTACAGATTAGCGGTTAATTCCGGATCGTAGAGGTATTTTTTTTGAAGATAAGGCTGCGTTAAGTACGAAACCGGCTGGCCCGTAAACTTTTGCCATTTTTCGGCAATGGTTAAAATCCCTACCCGGATGTCCGCTACCGGGCGGGTAAAAGTAAGCGGCAATAAATTCGGACGAATGAGTTTATCGTCAAAAAGAATAATATTCATAAGGCAAAAATAAAAAAGTCTTCCCGACTTTACTCCGGAAGACTCTATTAAAATTAAAAAGGATAAACTCCTTATTTTTTGGCGTAACGCTTCTGGAATTTTTCAACGCGACCAGCAGTATCCACGAAAATGTTTTTACCGGTGTAGAAAGGGTGCGAAGCAGAAGAAACCTCTACCTTAATCACTGGGTAAGTCTTACCATCTTCCATGGTAATCGTTTCGTTGGATGTCATGGTAGAGCGGGTAACAAATTTAAAATCGCTGGATGTATCCTGAAACACTACTTCTCTGTAGGTGGGATGAATATCTTTTTTCATTGGTACTTATATGTTTATATAATAACTAGTTTCAAAAATCAGGATGCAAAATTACAAAATTTTTGGAGAAATATTACCTATTTGGGGTATTAATTTTTCTATAAATTATTAATAATTAGTGTTTCCGAATAGTTCCTTCTGTATTTTTGTGCCTGAACTCGTTAAAATAATTGCCTATGTTTACCGAACCAGTGAGTTTTAGCCCTAGTTCCTGCATTCTTACCCGCCAGGAAATTATGCAAAAGATTAAGCGGATGGCTTATGAAATTTACGAGAAAAACTTTGCAGAAGAAGTACTGTACTTGGCCGGTATTCACGAAAACGGGTACCAGTTGGCGGAACTTTTGGCGGCCGAGCTACGGCAAATTTCCCCGCTAACCATTCATTTATTAGGCATAACCCTGGATAAAGTGCGTCCGTTAAACCAGCCCATTGTACTGGAACCCGATAGCTTGAACTTAGAAAACCAAGTTGTTATTTTGGTGGATGATGTGCTGAATTCCGGTAAAACCATGGCGTACAGCTTGCCTTTATTTTTAAAAGCCGAAGTAAAAAAGGTAGAAACCGCTACGCTTATTAATCGGAATAATACTTTATATCCTATCACGGTTACTTACACCGGTTTATCGCTGGCTACTACTTTGCTGGAGCACATCCGGGTGGTGCTGCACGAAGAGTCGTACGGAGCTTATTTAATATAACGTTTGCCAGCTACTTTACCAGCCATCTATTTTATCCCGGGTTTAGGAGCCGATGCCCGCATGTACCAGTTGGTACAACTAGATAGTCATAAATTTAAAAAATCAGTATTAACCTGGCTACCCCCGCGTAAAAACGAGTCTTTGGCAGCGTACGCGCAACGAATGGCCGCGCAAATTCCGGAACACCACCAGCCGATTGTGCTAGTAGGCGTTTCTTTCGGGGGTATGCTAGCGGTGGAAATTAGTAAAATACGGCCGGTTGCCCGTACTATATTAATTTCCAGTATTAAAACCAGCCAGGAGCTGCCCCATTATTTGCAGATTCTAGGTAAGCTAAATCTACACCATTACCTGCCGCTGCACTGGGCGAAGAAATTACCTTGGCTGTATCACTGGATCTTCGGCGCAACAACCTTTACGGAAAAGAAAATGCTGCGCGAAATTATTCAGGATACCGATGTAGCGTTTGTTAAATGGGCCTTAACCGCCATTGTTAATTGGCAAAGTCAGGATCAAGTACCCGGTTTATTACACGTACACAGCAATCAGGATAAAATATTTCCGTTACCTTACATCAAAGATCCGGCGGTAGTTTATTCCGGCGGGCACCTCGTTATTTTTAGTGCGGCCCTCGAAATTAGCCGATTAATTACGCAAGCGGCCAACCAGATCTTTTATCCGGAGTAAAAATTTAAAAAATTGTAAAACTATGCTCTCAATTTGCTTTGCCAGTAACAGTGCGCATAAACTTGCCGAAATCCGGGAAATCCTGGGTGATCAATACGCGGTTAAAAGCTTGGCCGATATTGGCTGCCACGAAGAACTACCCGAAGAACAAACTACATTAGAAGGCAACTCGCGCCAGAAAGCCGAATATGTTTGGCAAAAATACGGCGTAAATTGTTTTGCCGACGATACTGGTTTAGAAGTTTTAGCCCTCAACATGGAACCCGGCGTGTACTCGGCCCGGTATGCGGGCCCGCAACGAAGCAGCCAAGATAACATCAACTTACTGTTGCAAAACTTAAGCGGCAAAGAAAACCGCACCGCGCAGTTTCGCACTTCCATTACCTTAATTCTGGACAACAACCTGTTTCAATTTGATGGTACGGTACAGGGTAAGATTGCGGAAGAACCGCAAGGAGACCAAGGCTTTGGCTACGATCCTGTATTTATTCCGGAAGGATATACCCAAACCTTTGCAGAACTAAATTCAGGTGAAAAAAACAAAATCAGCCACCGGGGCCGGGCCGTTCAGCAACTCGTGGAGTATCTGCATACCGCTTTAACTGATCCGAAACCGCTCGGTGAAAGACTATAATTAGTTTGAAGGTTGAAAGGTTTTAAGGTTGAAAAGTTGAATGTACTGGGTTTAACGAAAAACTTTAGCATTTTCAGCTTTTAGCAATAATCAACCATTCAACAATCCAACAATCCAACAATTCAACTAAAAAGCCGTGGTCCGTGGACCATCGACTATGGACTAAAAAGAATGTTATTTACTTTAACTGCTCACGATAAAGAAACCAAAGCCCGGGCTGGTACGCTCACCACCGACCATGGTCTTATTCAAACCCCCATATTTATGCCGGTAGGCACCGCGGGCACCGTAAAAGCCGTGCACCAACGCGAAATAAGAGACGATATTCAAGCGCAGATAATTTTAGGGAATACCTACCATTTATACTTGCGTCCTGGGTTACAAACCCTGGAGCAGGCGGGTGGCTTGCACCGTTTTAATGGCTGGGATAAACCTATATTAACTGATAGCGGCGGCTACCAGGTGTATTCTTTATCGGGTACCCGCAAAATTGTAGAAGAAGGCGTAAAGTTTAAATCGCACATCGATGGTTCGACGCATTTCTTTTCGCCGGAAAACGTGATGGATATTCAGCGGACCATTGGCGCCGATATTATCATGGCTTTTGACGAGTGTACCCCCTACCCTTGCGAGTATAATTACGCCCGCAAATCCATGGACATGACCCACCGTTGGTTGCAGCGTTGCTGCGACCGCTTTGATGCCACCGAAAGTAAATACGGTTACGAGCAAAATCTTTTCCCGATTGTGCAGGGCAGCACTTACAAAGATTTACGCGTTAAATCCGCCGAAACCATTGCGTCGTTTAACCGGGCCGGTAATGCTATTGGCGGTTTATCGGTGGGCGAACCCGCCGAGATGATGTACGAAATGACCGAACTGGTGTGCGATATTTTACCTGCCGATAAGCCGCGGTATTTAATGGGCGTGGGCACTCCGGCTAATATTCTGGAAAATATTGCTTTAGGCGTAGATATGTTTGATTGTGTGTTACCAACCCGTAACGCCCGCAACGGCATGTTATTTACTACCCAAGGCATTATTAATATCCGCAACGAAAAGTGGAAAAACGATTTTTCGCCGATTGATGAAACACTAGGCGGTTATGCCAGTACGTTTTACTCCAAAGCCTATTTACGCCACCTGGTACACAGCGGCGAAATGCTGGGAGCGCAAATCTCGAGCGTGCATAACTTAACGTTTTATTTGTGGCTGGTAAAGCAAGCCCGCAAGCAAATTCTGGCCGGCACTTTCCGGACCTGGAAAGACAAAATGGTAAAAGATTTAATGGTAAGATTATAGTCCACAGTCCATGGTCGATAGTCCACGGATAAAATTGTTAAATTGTTGGATTGTTGAATGGTTTTTCATGTTAAATGGCTGATAGGTAAAAAACTTAACGTACTACGTATAACGCAAAACTTTCCAACCTTCTAACTTTGCAACTTTCTAACCTTTCAACTTTTAACCAACTTGCAACCTGTAACCTGCAACTTGTAACCACAACATGAAATTACTTGATAAATATATTCTCCAGAAGTACCTGAGCACTTTCGTGTTTGTGGTGCTGATTTTGGTGATAATTATTTGCGTCATCGATTTTACGGAGAAAAACGACGATTTTTTAGAAACGAACCCGCCGTTTAAGTCTATTATTTTCGATTATTATTTAAACCTGATTCCTTTCTACTCCAACATGCTCAGCCCCATTACGGTGTTTATTGCCACCGTATTTGTAACGGCTAAATTGGCCGGGCGTACCGAAATTGTGGCTATTTTGAGTAGCGGGGTAAGTTTTAAGCGCATGTTGTGGCCTTATATTATGGGCGCCATTGTAATTGGGGCTTTTACTTTTGCCATGATCGGCTGGGTTATTCCGAATTCCAACAAAACCCGGGTAGCTTTTGAAGTAAAATACATTAAAAAACCATACACCTTCGAAGGCCGCAACATACATTTTAAATTAAATCCGGAATCGTACGCTTACATCGAAAGTTATAATAACACCGCCAACATTGGCTATAAATTTACGCTCGAAACCATTAAAGACGCCGAACTAAAAGCTAAACTTACCTCCGACGCCATTACCTGGGACGAGAAAAAGAATAAGTGGCACCTGGATAATTACATCCTTCGCAAGTTCGAAGGTGATAAAGAAATAACCAAACAATACGGCCCGCTGGATACTACTTTAAACTTGTTACCAAAAGATTTTGCCAGTACTTACCGCTTAGCCGAAACCCTTACTTTGCCGGAGTTAAATAAATTTATCAAACAAAAAATAATGCGGGGTGCCGATGATACCGAAACTTATCTGATTGAAAAGTACGAGCGATTTAGTTATCCTTTTGCCATTATTATTCTAACGGTAATTGGTGTAATTCTGAGCTCGCGCAAACGCCGTGGGGGTATTGGTCTACAGGTAGCCTTAGGCTTTACATTAGCTTTTATCTTTATTATATTCGTTATTCTTAGCCGAAGTCTCGCGCAAGTCGGCGACGTAAGTCCTTTTCTGGCTTCCTGGATTCCTTCCATTATCTTTACCGGCATTGGTATTATTTTGTACAAAACGGTACCAAGGTAGTTGGAAGGTTGTAAGGTTAAAAAGTTGGAAAGTTGAAAGTTGTAAAGTTCTACGTTTAACTTTTCTGGCCGGTTAATTTCAAACTAAAAACAATTTAACAATTCAACAATCAGACAATTCTATCTGTGGTCTGTGGACCGTGGACTATGGACTAATCTATGGCTTCATTCCGGCATTATTTAGAACTGCATTTTATTGTATTCGTGTGGGGATTCACGGCCATCCTGGGCAAGTTGATTTCGATTCCGGCAGTAGAACTGGTATTTCTCCGAACTTTGATTGCGGCAGCGGCTTTAGCCATAATTATCAAGTTTACCGGTAAATCGTACCGCATTGGTCGTAAACCGATTATTAAAATAATCGGGGTAGGTATGATGATCGCGGCACACTGGATGTTATTTTTTGCTTCGGCCCGGGTTTCTTCGGTGAGTATTTGTTTAGCCGGCATGGCTACCAGCAGTTTATGGACGGCGATCCTGGAGCCTTTGTTTTTCCGGAAAAAAATTAAACCCCACGAAATTGGCTTGGCGCTGCTGATATTTTTTGGTTTGTATTTGATTTTTCAATTTGAATTTGATCATGCTCTGGGCATTTTAATGGGCGTAGGTTCGGCTATGCTGGGGGCTGCTTTTTCGATAATTAATAGCCGGTTAACCCGCACCTACTCGCCGATTAATATTACCTGCTACGAGATGGTAGGCGCTTGCCTGGGCACGGCATTGTTTATGCCTTTTTACCTGCTTTTCCTCAGTCCGGATAATACCTTACTTTTGGTTTTAACCGCTATGGATTGGGTTTACTTGTTTACCTTAGCCTTGGTCTGCACGGTTTATCCATTTACGGGCTCGGTGCGGCTCATGCAACGGATTCCCATTTTTAACATGAACCTGAGCATTAATCTGGAGCCGGTCTACGGAATTGTATTTGCCTACTTTATCTTTGGTGAAAGCGAGCACATGTCCACGGGGTTTTATTTAGGAGCGCTTATTATTTTGTTTAGCGTGTTTATTCATCCGTTCCTGGACCGGCGTTACGAAAGCCGCCAGCTACAAACTACCCTGCCAAACGGCATAGGTGGCGTTGGGCACGAGTAATGGTCCGGTAAAATCCGGCGAAAAAATCCCAAATACCGCCGACCCGGAGCCCGTCATGGAAGCATACAGCGCTCCGGCTTGGTACAAATATTCTTTTAGCTGCGGTAAAACCGGGTATTTTAAAAATAAAGCCTTCTCAAAATCATTTTGCACGTGGTCTTTCCAGGTAGCTAGCGGTTGTTGCAGTAGTTTTTTTAAATTTTCGGCGGGAACTTGGGGCACTACGGTTTGGTAAGCTTCGGCGGTGGTAATGTGTAAATCCGGATAAATCACTACTACTTTGTAGTTGGTCAGATCTATGGCTAAGGGTTCAAAAACATCGCCTTTCTCAATCGCAAATACCGGCTTATTCTGAATAAAAAAAGCGCAATCGCTCCCTAGCTTTCGGGCGTAATTTTCTAATTCCGGCACTGCTATTTTTAACTCAAACAGATCATTCAATAACTTTAAAGTAAAAGCCGCATCCGCGGAACCACCTCCCATACCTGCTCCGATAGGAATGTTTTTGTGCAGATGAATGTGCACGGGTTGTAAATCAAAATCCTGTTGCAGCAGTTTATAGGCTTTTAAACAAAGATTATTAATGGAATCGCCCGGTATATCCAATCCCGAAGAAGTAAACTGAGTTGTTTGGGCCAGTATAATCTCCAGTGCATCGCACCAGTTTACCGGATAAAAGCACGACTCTAAATTCCGGAATCCATCGGACCGCAACCCGGTAACCCGTAAACCAATGTTTATTTTAGCGTTGGGGAAAGCAATCATTATGAAATTTTTGCGGGCAATTTACTAAACTTTCTCCCGGTTTAAACCTTAGGAAACCCGGCCGGATAATTTTTTAAAAATTACATATAAAATGCAGATATTGAGCCGCAAGCTAAGCTTCCAATATGGCTCCAAACAACAACTCCCGTTTTCAGATTATTTTATTAATACTGGTGCTTACTAAATTTGCGCTTTCTTATGCTTCCGTGCATCCGGCTTACGAGTTTCAGCGTGATGAATACTTATACCTGGATGAAGCCAATCATTTAGCCTGGGGATTTCTGGAAGTCCCGCCGGCTTTGTCTATCCAAGCCTGGATTACAAAGGCGCTTGGGAACCATTGGTACCTGGTGCGTTTTTGGCCCGCTATTTTCGGGGCTTTAACCATGTGGGTAATTGGCTTAACTGTTAAACGCCTGCAAGGTAGTTGGTTTGCGTTGGCGCTGGCGGGTGTTGGTTTTCTAGCATCAGCTTACCTCCGGATTAATATTTTATTTCAACCTAATGCCCTGGAGTTTTTATGCTGGACGGTTTATTTTTATTTACTGATTAGTTACATACAACATCCTAAAAACAAATACCTGTACTTATTAGGCTTTTTTGTCGGGGTAGGATTATTAAACAAATACTCCGTTATCTTTTTTCTGGCGGCAGCACTCCCGGTAATTGCTATTTCGCGGTACCGCTTTATGTTCCTGAAACCAGCCTTTTACCTGGCTTTGTTAATTGGAACAGTAGTTTTTCTCCCAAATCTCATCTGGCAATGGCAGCATCAGTTTCCGTTTTTCCAGCATATGCAGGAGCTAAAAGCTACGCAACTCGATTTGGTAAAGCCTTCCGACTTTCTGGTAGACCAACTGTTACTCAATTTACCGGCGGCTTTTGTTTGGATAGCAGGTTTAATAGCTTTGTTTCTGGCCCAATGGACTAAACCTTACCGGGCAATTGGCTGGATTTATCTGGTGGTAATCGGTATTTTTTTAATATTACACGGCAAAAGTTATTACGCCCTGGGTCTTTATCCGGTACTAATGGCCTTTGGCGGGATAACCTGGGAAAGGGTACTCATTAATAAGCACTTACCCTATTTGCGACCCCTATTATTGGTTTTACCTTCATTCTTAGTAGCTCCTTTAATTCCCATGCTATTACCGGTTTTATCACCGGAAGCTACTACTCGTTATTGCCAGAAGTTTAAAGCAACGGGAGTTTTGCGTTGGGAAGACGGTCAGGACCACTTACTGCCGCAAGATTACGCCGACATGCTGGGCTGGGAAGAAATGGCTACTTTAGTCCGGAAAGCTTATGCCCAAATTCCAGCGGCGGAGCGAGCCGAAACTATCATCTGGTGCGATAATTACGGCGAAGCGGGTGCGGTAAACTATTACAACGCCAAGTACCAATTACCCCGTGCGCACAGTACCAATGCCAGTTACTCTTTGTGGAGCCCCGCCCGGGTAAATCCTAAGATTGTAATTTTGGTAAGTGATGAAGCGCCCACCGACTTATTACCGCACTTTAAATCGGCTCAAATTGTTGGCCGGCTTAATAACCCCTTGTACCGCGAATCGGAAACGCAGGTGAGTATTCTGCGGGAACCGGATCAGGCTTTATTGCAGTACTGGAACGCCGAGATAACAGCTGAACGCCGGAAATTCGGGATAGAATAGCTAAAAATTTAAAAATTAGCTCATTTTTTAAAATTTTAGATGGCCGCTAATGCTGTATCCAGCTCCTGAATTAAATCTTCTGCTTCTTCTACTCCCACCGATAGGCGAATCAGGCCGAGCGTAATGCCTAGTTTTTCCTGCTTTTCGGGGCTAAAAGAACGGTGCGAAGTACGAAGCGGATGCGAGATGGAAGTGGTAACGCCGGCCAAAGACGGGGCAAATGGAATATGGGGCAAAGCCTGCATGAAGGCATTTACTTTCTCCAGTTCATCGCTGATTTGAAAAGATAACATTCCTCCGAACAAACCTTTACCTTGTTGCTGGGCCAGTTCATGCTGCGGATGGTCCGCGAGGCCGGGGTAATAAACCCGGCGTACTTTAGGATGCTGGCTTAAAAAAATGGCGATTTCCTGAGCATTAGCGCTGTGTTGTTTGATGCGCAGGCGCAACGTTTTCAAACCCCGGGTCGCCAACCACGAATCAAACGGACTTAAGTTTAGCCCGTAGTACATCACGATTTGTTTAATCCGTTTAGCCGCTTCTTCACCCTTGGCCACAATTACCCCGGCCGTAACATCGCTGTGACCGGCTAAATATTTAGTAACGCTGTGCATCACTAGATCAGCGCCTAAGTCTAAGGGACGGGTTATTACGGGTGAGGCAAAAGTATTATCAATAATTAATTTAATTTGGTGTTGCTGGCAAAGCGCTGCCAAACGGGCAATATCCAGTACGGTTAAGAGCGGATTACTAAAGGTTTCGGCCAGAATGGCTTTGGTATTTTCTTGCACGTAAGAAGCTAAATTGTAGGTGTGCTCGGTAGGCACAAAAGTTACGGTAATACCTAAACGTTGTAACTCTTGGTTAAGTAAAGTAGCCGAACCACCGTAAATTTCCTCAGCGCAGAGCATATGATCGCCGGCCTGGCAAAAAGTAAGCACCGCCGTTAAAATCGCCGACATACCCGACGAAGTTACCACCGCCCCGTCCCCTTTTTCCAGTTTGTTTACTTCGGCTGCTAACTCATCCGAATTAGGATTACCAAAGCGGCTGTACATGTAATGTTGCCCCGGCTGGTCGAAGTACAGTTCCAGTTCGTTTAAATCAGCAAAGGTAAAAACAGAAGTCTGGTAAATAGGGGTTATTTTGGGTTTGATAGGGGCGTGTTCGTTAGCCGACATAAATACTCGTTTTGCTTCGGGGTAAATGTACTCCGATTCAAATTAAAACAAAATTCTTTAATAAGGGCTGAAAGGATGTATTTCACTTTTATTGCTTTAAAGCAGATTTAGGAAACTTTTATTCTGGATACAGAAAACAAATAGATAACTAAGTATCGGGACAAAAATAAACGTAAGGATATTTCAAGGTAATGTTTTAGTTATCAATAATTTATAGATCGAACAACGAACAACTAATAACGACCAACTACTTAGTTCCAGTCTTGCTGCGCTAAGACTCGCACCAGATTGCGTTAATATCAAACGAAGTATGCATGTAGGTTTCATTTAGAGGAATAATATAATATATTAACAGATACTCGTTAATTATTTGGAATACAATCGTTTCTGCAAACATAAAATGTCAAAAAAATGGATACTACATATAAGGCCTATATCGGCCATATTGTTTTTATGTTCCTTGTATTAGTTTTGAATCCGGCATTTTGTCAGCAGCTAAATTTTGATTTAACCGATACGAAAAAATATAGTGTTATACAGTCGGCGTCTCAGATTCTTAATGATAATTATCTTTTCCCAAACAAGGCAAAGAAAATTGAAAAGCTATTAAATGAAAAGTTTAAAGCGGGTGATTTTGAAAAAGTAGCTGACCCGAAAGCCTTTGGTAAAGAACTACAGCTGTTAATGCAAGAAGTTACGCTTGACAAACATTTAAGAATATTATACTCCCCTAACATGGTGAAGGAGTTAGAACAAGTAAAAACCAAACAAGACAGTTTAAAGCTTTACAAAGAAGATTTTACTGAAAGAAAAAAAAGCAACTTCGGTTTACCAGAAGCCAAAGTTTTGGAGAACAATATCGGTTATTTAAAAATATCGAAGTTTACATCACCTGAAATGGCAGGCCCTGTGATGATGGCTAGTTCTATTTTTCTGAAGCATGTTGATGGATTAATACTTGATTTAAGAAGTCGCGGCGGCGGTAATTCCTATACTTTAGCGCTATTACTAAGCTATTTTCTACCACCCAATATGCTTTTATATACCTGGCATTTTCGTGGTACAGCGGCGACAGAACAATCCTGGACTTTGCCTTATGTAGAGGGGCATCGTTTCCTGGAAATTCCAATTTTAATACTAACCAGTAAGGAAACATTCTCGGCCAGTGAAGCTTTTTGTTATTCTTTGCAAGCTGCCAAAAGAGCCACAATTGTTGGAGAAAAAACCGTTGGCGGGGCACATACCTACAAAGAAATGAAAGTTACAAAGGAATATATAATGACAGTACCGTATGGAAGATTGGTAAACCAGCATACTAATACGAATTGGGAAGCCGTTGGAGTAATTCCGGATCATGAAGTACCTGCAGAAAAAGCATTAGAAAAAGCTCAAGAATTATTGGTTCAAAGGCTGAACTCAAGCAATAAATAAAAGTAGCTTAAGAAATGTTTGTAAGTTAAAGTGCCGGTTAAACGTATCTAAAATTGAAACAAACCAATCAATTTTTAAATTTTAGTCCTTCTACTCTATTAAAAAAGCCTTTCTGGTTTATAGAAAGGCTTTTTGTATTAAAATTCAATAATCTTTTAGGGAGTGCCCGGCGGAATCTTAACCGCATTGGGTGCCGGCTGATTAAAGCTACCGGTGGTGGCGGTTGTTACTTTTTCCGGCGAATTAGCTCCTGACGTATTTTGCACCGTTGTTGCCGTTGCATTTACCGGAGCAGCAGTCAGTTCTGGCTTAACTGTGGCCACTGCGGGCTGCGATACTTCGGCGGTTTGCTTCTGATCATTTTGCACCGTGGGAATAGCCGGTTGCGGCGCTTCGGGCTTCGCAGGATTACCGCCCTGCGCGGCAGGTGGTTGCGGTGGTGAAGGTTGTTGCTGTTTGCCATCGCGGGTTTCTTTTAAATACGGCCGGATAATTAAACGCAAAGCGGTATCGAAGGCAAAGTAATTCCAGACCCAACCTACAAAGGTTACCAGTTTGTTCCGGAATCCTACCAAAGTCATTAAATGCACAAACATCCAAACCAGCCAGGCAAAGAAGCCGCCAAATTTAAAATTCGGTAAATCTACTACCGCCCGGTTACGGCCAACCGTTGCCATAACGCCTTTGTTTTTGTACACAAATTCGCGGGGGGTTTGTCCGGCCATTATTTTAGGTAAATTTTCGGCGAGCAACTCGGCCTGCTGGATCGCAACGGGTGCTACCATGGGGTGTCCTTTCGGGAAATCCTTGGTTTCCATATTGGCGAGATCGCCAATGGCAAAAATGTTAGAGTAACCAATTACCTGGTTCCAAGTGTTTACATTTACCCGTTTGTTACGGGCAACTGCCGGTTCATTTAAGCCGGGGATATTGGCGCCAAAAACGCCGGCCGCCCAAATCATGGTAGAAGCGTTGATGGTTTTACCCCCACCATACTTAATTACATTATTTTCGAAGGATTCTACGGGAGAGCTGAGTAGTACATGTACTCCCATATCTTTCAGGTAATTTAAAGCTTTCTCCTGCGATTCTTTACTCATGCCGTTGAGTAAAGTAGGCCCGGCCTCCATCAGGTAAATGTCCATCATTTTTAGATCCAGCTCCGGATAATCTTTGGGCAGCACGTACTTTTTCATTTCGGCTAAAGTACCGCTTAACTCCACCCCGGTTGGGCCACCGCCTACCACCACAATATCCATTAAAGGGTCGCGCTGGTCTTCGCGGGTCATCAGCAAAGCTTTTTCGAAATTCTGAAAAATTAAGCTGCGCAAATTTAAAGCGCTCGGTATGCTC
Organism: Adhaeribacter pallidiroseus; assembly: GCF_003340495.1. Lineage (NCBI taxonomy): Bacteria > Pseudomonadati > Bacteroidota > Cytophagia > Cytophagales > Hymenobacteraceae > Adhaeribacter > Adhaeribacter pallidiroseus. Next base: position 138,235 of record NZ_QASA01000001.1, on the reverse strand, counting down.
TTAATCTGCATGGCATTTTCTTCGATTTGCTTATTGCCGAAGAAATTGGTAGCGCTGCCCGACGAAATAACCAGGTAATCGTAGCGAATGTCGCCGATAGTCGTTTGCACTTGGTTGATTTCCGGGTGAATAGCCGTTACTTCGGCCATCCGGAAGAAAAAGTTTTGTTGACCGGTAAATATTTTCCGGATCGGATAAGCAATGGAATCGGCTTCGAGGCCGCCAGTAGCCACCTGGTATAACAGCGGTTGAAAGTTGTGGTAATTATTGCGATCCACGAGTACAACTTGCAAGTTGGCGTGCCGTAGATTTTTGGCGAGCCGCAAGCCCGCAAAGCCGCAGCCAATAATAACTACACGCGGTTGATCGGTAACAGGTATATTAATTTTCATCGGAAATTACAGTTTAATGAATAATCAGGTTAAACCTAACCTTGTTATAAACTGATAATTACCAAAACTTGTTACTTACCAGCGTTTAATATTGCTAATCCACGGAAAGATAGGTCTTGCAGAAGGTAAAATATTTAAAAAATTGATTATCTGGGAACATAACACGACGCAAAGTTCTAATTTTATCAACCTGTAACTTGCAACCTATAACCTAATCGTCTTTATACTTACGTTTTAAGTCGCCGTTTTTAATTTGTTTGATGAGTTGTCCCCAGGCAAAAGGATTAAGTAAGGGGTTGTTGTTGTATTGGTTGGGCATGGATTGCTTGTTCAGATACATCTGCTGCATATCCATGGTGTTGCGGAAATTAGCCGAGGGTCCGATGGAGGTATTATCAAAAATCCGGGCCATTAGTTGTTCGTTCAGGTTCTTTTCGGCCGCTGATTTTTGCTCGTCGGGTACGCGTAAAGCCAGAAACGCTTTTTTAAATAATTCTTCCGTGGGGTACGGGAAAACGCGCACTTCGGGTAGTAAGGTGGCATCTTCTTTTAATTCCAGCACTACGGAGTAACTTTGTTTATTGTAATTTTTTGGAATCATTACGGTCAGGTGTTTAAAACCCAGGGCCCGTACTACCACGCTGTCGCCGGCCAGCACGGGCATCGAGAAGTAGCCATATTCGTTGGTTACCGTACCGCGACCTGCTTTGGGCACAAAGACCGTAACGCCGGGTACCCCGTACAAACTATCGCCACTAGCCACCACCCCTGATAACTGCACCACCGTTGATTTACCTTGGGCAAAAGCTTTTTCCGGGATTATTAATCCGGCACCACACAGGAAACAAATAAAAAGCAGCTTTACGGTACCGTTAAAAAGCCGTATATAATTAAGGTGATTAAGTAACATATCTACATTTATTCTTTACAATTATACTGTTTTTCTGAAAGTATTCAGCGAGCAACTCTATTTTAAATAAGCCATTTATTAAATATAGAATCTTTACGGTTTTATTAAAAATCAATTTGCCGTTTAATTTTGTTGTACTACTTTATTTTAAAAAAAAGGCAAATGTTTAAAAATATTTTAATCTATCCCGTACAAACTCCTTAACTAACGCAAATGCGGCTGAAACATTTTAACGTAGCTTTTGGCGAACAAGTATTCAAAGCTTTAGGCGATGAATCACGGCTCCGGATTTTAAACCTGATTTACCGAAATACCGAAATGTGTATTTCGGATATAGAACAGGTTCTGGATTTTACGCAAACCAAAACTTCCCGACATTTGTCTTATTTAAAACTTTCGGGTTTAGTTGCGTTTAAGCGCATCGATAACTGGGTATTTTATTACATACGCGACGAAACGGCTGATTTGCTGCACACCATCTATAATTACCTGGAAAAAGACGAATTGTTACTGAAAGATCAAGAAACGTATCAGGTTTTATACTCAAACCGCGAATTAGCCGTAAACAAACTACACAACCGTAAATGGATGCCACAATAAACAGATGCAAAAGAGCTACCGCTGGTTGCTTACTAAACAGATTTAACTTAATTCCGTGAAATTTTTTCCGTTAAAAACCTATAAGCACATTTTCTTCGACCTGGACCATACGCTCTGGGATTTTGAAAAAAACGCCGAAGAAACTATCATTACTTTATATAACCAGTATGAGCTGGCCAAATTTGGCAAATTTACCTCTACTGATTTTTACAAAAAATACAGTTATATCAACCACCGCATGTGGCGCCAGTACCACGAAGGCAAAATAACGCAGCAAGAATTACGTGTAAGTCGTTTTGAGCAAACTTTAACTAAGCTCGGTCTAACGCCCGAACAAATACCAACGGGTTTGCCCGACGCTTTTACCACGCTTTGCCCCACGAAAACGGCCGTTTTTCCGTATACCTACGATGTATTAAGCTATCTGCAAACCAAATACAAGCTGCACATTATTACCAACGGCTTTAAAGAGGTGCAAAAAATTAAACTGACGGCGTCTAAACTACACGGTTATTTTACCGAAGTAATTACCTCGGAATGCATTAATTGCAGCAAACCCGACCGTAAAATTTTTGAATATGCTTTGAGCCGGGCTAATGTAAAAGCCGCAGATTGTCTTATGATTGGAGATAGCCTGGAAGCCGATATATTAGGCGCCAAAAATGCGGGTATTGACCAGATATTCTTTAACCCCGATAAAAAACGCCACCATCAAAAAGTAACCTACGAAATAAGCTGTCTCAGCGAATTGATGCGGGTGCTATAAGTTGCAGGTTACAAGTTGCAGGTTGCAAGTTGGGAAATTAGCAAGTTGAAAGTCTGCTTTATAAGAGCATCTCACATATATAAGGCACTAAATGGTTTATTCCCTTAACAGTTCAACTATCTAAGAATCTAACTTCGTAACTCTTTAACCTTATAACCTGTAACTTGCAACCTGCAACCTTCTAACTTTCCAACCAAATAACTTGCAACCTGCAACTGAAAAACTAAAATATTATGTCTGGATTTTTAAAGTACCACATCCGGTAAACGAGCCGGTAAAAAGTTATGCCCCGGGTTCGCCGGAAAGAAAAGAATTACAACAAACCTATCAGGATTTAAAAAGCCAACAACTAGATGTGCCTATGTACATTGGCAGCGAGGAAGTACGGAGCGGCAATAAACTACCGCTTACTATGCCCCACGATCACCAGCATGTATTAGGTTATTTCCACGAAGGCGATGCCAACCACGTAACGCAAGCCATTGAAGCCGCTTTGGCGGCCCGGGAACAATGGGCTAACATGCCGTGGCAAAGCCGGGCCGCTATTTTTTTAAAAGCGGCCGAACTTCTGGCTGGTCCTTGGCGAGCCCGTTTAAACGCGGCCACCATGTTGGGGCAATCTAAAAATGCTTATCAAGCAGAAATTGACTCGGCTTGCGAAATGATCGATTTTTTGCGTTTCAATGCCAAGTTCATGACCGAAATTTATGCGCAACAACCTGAATCAAGCCCTGGCATCTGGAATCGTTTAGAGCACCGGCCTTTAGAAGGCTTCGTGTTTGCTTTAACGCCATTTAACTTTACCGCCATTGCGGGTAATTTGCCCGCCGCACCCGCCATGATGGGCAACGTAGTGGTTTGGAAACCCGCGTACACCCAAATATATGCCGCGCAGTTTTTAATGCAGTTATTCCGGGCTGCCGGTTTACCCGATGGCGTTATTAATTTAATTTATGTAGATGGCCCCGTGGCTGGCGATATAATTTTCAGCCATCGGCAGTTTGCGGGCATCCACTTTACCGGTTCTACCGTGGTATTTAACAGCATCTGGAAAACCATTGGCAACAACTTACACCTGTACCGGGGCTACCCGCGCATTGTGGGCGAAACCGGCGGTAAAGATTTTATCGTGGCGCATCCATCGGCTATTGCCAAAGAAGTAGCCACCGGCATTACCCGCGGAGCTTTCGAGTACCAGGGACAAAAATGCTCGGCGGCCTCGCGGGCTTATATTCCGGCTAACTTGTGGCCGGAAGTAAAACAAGCCATCGTGGATGATTTAGAAACGTTTAAAATGGGATCGCCCGAAGATTTTGGCAATTTTATCAACGCTGTAATCGACGAAAAATCATTTAATAAGATTTCCAAATACATCGGATCGGCCAAAAACGACCCAGAGGTAGAAGTGATTGCGGGCGGAAATTACGATAAATCAGTAGGTTATTTTATCGAACCAACGGTATTATTGGTAAAAGACCCGGCTTACGTAACCATGTGCGAAGAAATATTTGGGCCGGTGATTACCATTTACGTGTACGAAGAATCGCAATTTGAAGAAATGTTGGAGATTGTGAACACCACTTCGCCGTATGCTTTAACGGGTTCTATTTTTTCCCGCGACCGGTACGCCATTGATTTAGCAACCAGTAAATTGCTACACGCTGCCGGCAACTTTTACATAAACGATAAGCCTACCGGAGCAGTAGTGGGTCAGCAACCTTTTGGGGGAGCCCGCTCCTCTGGCACCAACGACAAAGCCGGTTCCGTTTTTAACTTGATTCGCTGGACCTCTACCCGCACCATTAAAGAAACCTTTGTGCCGCCCGTAGATTATCGTTACCCTTTTTTGCAAGCAGATTAATTTAAACTTAAAACAAAGCCCGGCGAATTCCGGGCTTTGTTTTTAATCCACACACAGATTTAGCTCTTGAGAAAAAATTTAAAAAAATCAGGTATAAAGAATTAAATTGAACAGCTATTCCAGAAAAGATTAATTTGCGATTTATAATAATCGAACCATGAAAAAATTAGCTATTCTGCTGCTTGCTCTTACCAGCCTAAGTTTACTTTCTGTGTCTGCTCAAACTAAACCTTCGGAGATGCCCTTATACGAAGGCAAAATCCCGAATGAAAAGCCCGGTCCGAACGAAGAAAAATCCGAAACAGATGGCATTCTGCGCATTAGTAAGGTTCGCAATCCAACCCTGACTGCTTACTTACCACCAAAAGAAAAAGCAACCGGAGCCGCGGTTGTTATTTGTCCGGGTGGTGGTTACTCTATTTTGGCCGCCGCCCACGAAGGCGCAGACGTGGCCCGGAAATTTAATGAACACGGCATTGCCGCTTTTGTGGTAAAGTACCGTTTACCTGACGCCAATATTTCTACTAACCCCGAAATTTCGCCGTTGCAAGATGCCCAACAAGCTATCCGGGTAGTACGCAAACGGGCAACCGAATGGCAGATAGATCCGCAACGCATCGGCATTATCGGCTTTTCGGCAGGTGGCCATCTGGCGTCTACCGCGGGTACTCATTTTCAAAAAGCCGTTATCCCGAACCCGGATAATATCTCGGTGCGCCCCGATTTTATGATTTTAGTTTACCCGGTAATTAGTAGCCAACCGGGAGTAGCCCACGCGGGTTCTTTTGAAAAACTATTAGGTAAAAATGCTTCTCCGGAAAAGTTAAAAGAATACAGCAACGATCAGCAGATTACCGCACAAACGCCGCCTACCTTTCTGGTCCACGCCTCCGATGACAAGGTGGTACCGCCTAATAACAGTATCTTATTTTACCAGGCTTTACAACTGCAAAACATTCCCGCCGAGCTGCATATTTACCCCAAAGGAGGCCATGGTTTCGGACTTAAAAACCCGACCACGCCAGACTACTGGTTCGACCGGTGTTTAAACTGGATGATGGCCAGCAACTTTATAAAAAATACTACTGTAAAATAACCAACGACCCCATTTTATACCAAGACCTTTGTTAAGTTTAGCAAAGGTCTTTTTTGTTGCACGCTATTATAAAAACAGTCTGGCTGATAAAACTCCAACACTCTTTCTTAATCAAAATCTAAAAATTCATCTAATTAACGTGAGTTCGACATAAGCATTTATGCATAAAACCGCACTTATTTATTTTATAGAAAAACTTTAAAGATTTATTTCGGCTGTTTCTTCCTATCTAATTTGGTCATTCCGAAGGAATCTAACCGGTTACCTACTGATTTGATTCCTTCGAAATGACCGAAATAAAGAAGGATAACTTTAGACTAAACTTTGTTCTATTCTTATCTCGAACTCAAGCTAATTACTTTTATCTAAAACCAATTATAAATACGCCCAAGTGCTACAGGTACTTTTTAATTTAAACCAGTTTGTAACTCACCAAGTAATTTATAATTAGTCTAAAATTTAAAAAAATCGAAGTTTTTACTTCGTTAGAGCTATTATGGCCGCTTAATCTTCTTTCGGGTTTTAAATTGTGGCCGATCCTTTTATATCCGGTACTGCTTTCTTTTGAATAATTCTGATTAATGCGTACTTTTGCTCCCAAATTTTAATAACCGATTTTTTAGAGATGGAAACAGCCGCCACCGCTCAATTGCCTTCCGATTATTTACCGATATTAATACAATTTGCCGCCGCTTTAGGCTTTGTCGTATTTGCTATTGTAGTTACGCACTTAATCGGCCCTAAACGCCACAGTAAAGTAAAAGATGCGGCCTGGGAATGCGGCGTTGAATCTGTAGGCAATGCCCGTACACCGGTTTCCTATAAATACTTCATGACCGCTATTCTTTTTGTACTTTTTGACGTAGAAGTTATTTTCCTTTATCCGTGGGCCGTTAATTTCCGGGGCTTAGGCATGGAGGGCTTTATACAGATGATCGTATTTATGGCCATGCTGATGTTAGGATTCTTCTACGTAATTAAAAAAGGAATATTAAAGTGGGAGTAACCCCAGCCTAAATACTTAGGTGTGGATAAACTTTTAAGATTACAGGTATGTTAAGAAGTAGGATATTTCTTATTCTTAAATCTAAATAGAAACAATCATGAGTAATATAAAAACGGTAGAGGCGCCCGAAGGTGTAGAAGGACAAGGCTTTTTTGCTACTTCTTTAGAAAAAGTGGTAGGAATTGCCCGCAGTAATTCGCTTTGGCCCCTACCTTTTGCTACGTCTTGCTGTGGTATTGAATTTATGGCAACGATGGGCTCTACTTACGACATTGCCCGTTTTGGTTCCGAGCGTCCTAGCTTCTCGCCCCGCCAAGCCGATTTATTAATGGTAATGGGTACGATTGCTAAGAAAATGGCGCCTATTGTAAAGCAAGTTTATGAGCAGATGGCCGAACCCCGGTGGGTATTAGCCATGGGGGCATGTGCGTGCAGCGGGGGTATTTTTGATACTTACAGTGTGTTACAAGGCATCGACCGCATTATTCCGGTAGACGTGTACATTCCCGGCTGCCCTCCCCGTCCGGAGCAAGTACTGGATGGCTTAATGCAAGTACAGGAATTAGCTAAAAACGAATCTTTACGCCGCCGGAACTCACCGGAATACCAGGAACTATTAGCTTCTTACAACATTAAATAATCCATGGCCGAGCAAGGGTTAACCAACCAACACGTTTTAGATAATATTACTGCTAAATTTGGCGAATCTATTTTTAATGTAGAAGAGCCCTACGGCCTGTTAACGGTAACCACTACCCGCGATCAGATTATTCCGCTTTTAACGCATTTATATAACGATGCGGATCTTAAAATGAATTTCCTCACCACCATGTGCGGCATTCATTATCCCGATAACAAAGAGCAGGAGTTAGGGGTTATCTATCATGTTCATAGCTTGGTGCACAATGTACGGTTGCGGATAAAGATTTTCTTTCCGATTGATAACCCTATCGTGCCTACGGCCACTAATTTGTACGCGGCGGCAAACTGGATGGAACGGGAAACTTTTGATTTTTACGGTATTCAGTTCGAAGGGCATCCGAATCTCATCCGCATTTTAAATGTAGAAGACATGACTTATCACCCCATGCGCAAGCACTATCCCCTAGAAGATGGTACCCGGGAAGATAAGGTGGATACTTTCTTTGGCCGTTAATTTTAGTTTACCCCTATTCGTAGTTAGTTGTTTAAACCATATTTGAAAGAAGGATATTAAAGCAAAGCAACGAATAAATTTAAAAATTAACCATGCGTTATTTGTTTCAGGTTGCATAGACAGAGATAGCGGATAACAGATAACGAATAACGAACAACGCTAACATGGCAGATATTATAATAGAAGACAAGGTAAACACGAATGTGGGAATTGAAAAAATTCCGGATTCATTGCCTGCTCAATATAACGAACACGAACGCGAACTTACCACGCTGAATCTGGGCCCAACGCACCCGGCTACGCACGGTATTTTCCAGAATATTTTGCAAATGGATGGGGAGCGGATTGTGTCGGGTGTTCCGACCATTGGCTACATTCATCGGGCATTCGAGAAAATTGCCGAACGCCGCCCGTTCTATCAAATAACCCCGCTTACTGACCGGATGAACTACTGCTCCTCCCCTATTAATAATATGGGCTGGTGGATGACGGTAGAAAAGCTTTTAGGTGTTAAAACCCCAAAACGGGCCGATTATATCCGGGTAATTGTAATGGAACTGGCCCGGATTGCCGATCACCTGATTTGTAACAGTATCTTGGGGGTTGACTCCGGCGCTTTTACCGGTTTCTTGTACGTGTTCCAGGAGCGGGAGAAAATTTACGAGATTTACGAAGAATTGAGCGGTGCCCGTTTAACTACCAACATGGGTCGCATTGGCGGTATGGAACGCGATTTATCGCCGGTTGCTATTCATAAACTGCGCGAATGGATTGCCGGGTTCCCGAAAGTAATGAAGGAATTCGAAGCTTTGTTTACCCGTAACCGGATTTTCGTAGACCGAATTAAAGATGTTGGCCCCATTACTGCTGAAAAAGCTTTAAATTATGGTTTTACTGGACCTAACCTTCGGGCGGCTGGTGTAGATTATGATGTGCGAGTAATGAATCCTTACTCGTCTTATGAAGACTTTGATTTTGAAATTCCGGTAGGCACCACGGGTGATACTTACGACCGGTTTATGGTTCGGAACGAAGAAATCTGGCAAAGCTTCCGGATTGTGCAGCAAGCCTTGGAAAACTTACCCGAAGGCCCATATCACGCCGATGCTCCGGAGTACTTTTTGCCGCCGAAGCAAGCCGTTTATAAGAACATGGAAGCTTTAATTTATCACTTCAAAATTATTATGGGTGAAATTGAAGCTCCGGTAGGCGAAGTATACCACTCCGTAGAAGGTGGTAACGGCGAGTTAGGTTTTTATTTAATCAGTGATGGGGGCCGTACGCCTTACCGCTTACATTTCCGGCGCCCTTGTTTTATTTATTACCAAGCCTATCCCGAAATGGTGGTGGGCACCCAGTTATCCGATGCTATTTTAATTTTGAGTAGCATGAACGTAATTGCGGGAGAATTAGACGCTTAAGTAAAGTTAAAAGTTATCTGCTAACTGTAATCAAAAGTCCCTCTCCACCGGGTAGGGATTTAGGGAGTGGCCAAACAATGAACCTAACAGAACAGGAAATACAATTAATCCGGGAATATTTTAAAGATCAGCCCGTGTTAAAAGCTTACTTGTTCGGTTCATTTGCCCGCGGGGAAGCAGATGCCGAGAGCGATATTGATTTACTGGTTGACTTAGATTATTCGCAAAATATTGGTTGGCGTTTTTTTGGCATGCACCTGGAATTAGAAGAAATATTACATCGAAAAGTAGACGTAATTCCATCATATGATGTTTATGATAATATCCGACCGTATATCGAAAAAGACAAAAAGCTAATATATGCGCGATAAAATTGGTGATCGACACAGGTTGCACCATATATTAGATGCAATTGCTGAACTGGATGATTTTGTAGAAGGAATTCCTTTTTCAGATTTTGAATCAAACCGGATGATGCAGAAGCCTGTGTAAGAAACCTGATGATTATTGGTGAAGCCACAAATCATATATCAGCCGATATTAAAGATAAATATAATACGGTTGATTGGTTAGGGATAAAAGGATTTAGAAATATAATAGTGCATGAATATTTTAAAGTCAACAAAGCGGTAGTTTGGAAACTTATACATGATAATTTACCAGACTCAAAACCAATAATAGTACAAGCTTTAAAAGATTTGGAAGCAGCAAGTCAACAATTTTAAAATATAATGCTGATTCTCTTTGCCAGAGATTTAAAGTAAATAAAAATAAACAGCAGTTAAGGAATACTTAAATGTTGATAAAATAAACAAGAATAAACCGTTGATGGAATCAACAACAACTCAAAACAGAGTACAATTTTCTGAGGAGGCAATGGCCGAAATCAGAAGATATATTTCACACTACCCCCGGATCGGAAAAAATCAGCTATTCTTCCCATACTGCACATTGCGCAAGCGGAGTTTGGTGGTTGGGTAAGCCCCGCGGTTCAAGATAAAGTGGCCGAAATTTTAGACATTCAGCCAATTGAGGTGTACGAAGTAGCCACTTTTTATACCATGTTTAATTTAAAACCGGTTGGTAAGCACGTTCTGGAAGTGTGCCGTACCGGACCTTGCATGTTACGGGGCGCCGACCAATTAATTGAGCATCTGGAGAATCGCTTAGGTTGCCGCGTGGGCGAAAATAGTGCGGATGGCCTATTTACGTTGAAAACAGTAGAATGCTTGGCGGCTTGTGGCTTTGGTCCGATGCTGCAGATTCGGGAAAAGTACTACGAGAACCTCGACCCGGAAAAAACAGATCAGTTACTCGACGAGTTAAGTAAACAATAAACAAGTATCAGGTAGCAAGTAACAAGTATAAAATATTTAAATTTTACTTGAAGCTTCACCTGAGAAATACAAAATTTCAAAGTCTTGATACTAGTGTCCTGATACTAGTGTCTAAAATAAATAAATAATGGGAGTTAAAATATTAACTGAACATATAAACGTTCCGGGCATTAACACTCTGGAAACCTACCGTAAAATGGGTGGTTACCGGTCAGTAGAGAAAGCTTTGAAAACCATGACGCCCGACGAAGTGGTGGATGAAGTAAAAAAATCTGGTTTACGTGGTCGCGGCGGGGCTGGGTTTCCAACCGGTATGAAATGGAGCTTTTTGGCTAAACCAGAAGGCAAACCCCGCTATTTAGTTTGCAACGCCGACGAATCAGAACCGGGTACTTTTAAAGACCGGGTACTAATGGAAAAAATTCCGCATTCCTTAATTGAAGGGATGATTACCTCGAGCTATGCTTTGGGTGCCCGCACTTCTTATATCTACATTCGCGGCGAATTAATGTTTGTGCTGCGGATTTTAGAAAAAGCAATTGCCGAAGCTTATGCAGCAGGTTTTCTGGGAGAGAACATTCTGGGTTCCGGTTATTCATTAGATTTACATGTGCACCCTGGTGGCGGTGCATATATCTGTGGGGAAGAAACAGCCCTTCTGGAATCTTTAGAAGGGAAGCGGGGCAATCCTCGGAACAAGCCGCCATTTCCGGCAGTGCAAGGTTTGTACGCCTGCCCTACGGTGGTAAACAATGTAGAATCGATAGCGGCGGTGCCGTGGATCGTAAACAATACCGGCGAAGAATACGCTAAAATTGGCGTAGGTCGGAGTACCGGTACTAAGTTAATTTCGGCGGGTGGGCATTTAAACCGCCCGGGTGTTTACGAAATTGAATTAGGCTTACCCGTGGAGGAATTTTTATTCTCGGATGAATACTGCGGTGGTATCTGGAAAGGCCGGGAATTTAAAGCCGTTGTGGCGGGTGGTTCGTCGGTGCCTATCTTGCCAGCGCAATTATTTTTAAAAACAGCGGAAGGTACCCCGCGGGTAATGACTTATGAGTCGTTATCGGAAGGTGGTTTTGTAAGTGGTACTATGTTAGGCTCTGGTGGCTTTATTGCCATGGACGATACTACCTGTATTGTACGAAATACCTGGAATTTTGCCCGCTTCTACCATCACGAATCGTGTGGCCAGTGTAGCCCATGCCGCGAAGGAACCGGTTGGATGGAAAAAATTCTGCATCGGATTGAGCACGGCCATGGCCACATGCACGATATTGATCTGCTGGTAAATGTATCGAAGCAAATTGAAGGAAATACTATTTGCCCACTGGGTGATGCTGCCGCTTGGCCGGTAGCGAGTGCGGTTCGTCACTTCCGGGAAGAATTTGAATGGCATGTAAACCATCCGGATAAAGCAACAGCACCGGGTGCGGTTTACCGCGGAGCAGAAGATCTGGCTTTCGCGTAATTAGAAGCTGGATGCTGGACTTTATAAACGTCTAATCTAGCCTCTAAAATTTAAAAAATTTAAAAAACTGAAGCTGAGTAGTTTTAAAAGGCGAAAAGTAGTCAACAATATAATTTAAATGGCAAAAATAACTTTCGACGGCATAGAGGTAGAAGTAGAAGACGGAACTACTATCCTGAATGCTGCCCGTAAAATAGGTGGTGATGTAGTGCCACCCGCCATGTGTTACTATACGCCTTTAAAAGGCAGCGGCGGTAAATGTCGTGCCTGTCTGGTAAAAGTAACCGCTGGCTCCGCAAAAGATCCCCGTCCCATGCCGAAACTGGTAGCATCGTGTGTAACGCCGGTGCAAGATGGCATGGTGGTAGAAAACACCTTATCGCCGCAAGTATTGGAAGCGCGCAAAGGGGTGGTAGAGATGTTATTGATAAACCACCCGTTAGACTGCCCGGTTTGTGACCAGGCAGGCGAGTGCGATTTACAGAACTTTTCTTACGACCACGGCACCTCGGCTACTCGTTTCGAAGAAGAGCGGCGTACTTTTGAGCGGCAGGACATTGGTCCGCTGATTCAATTGCACATGAACCGGTGTATTCTGTGCTACCGCTGCGTGTATACTGCCGACCAGATTACCGACAAGCGGGTACACGGGGTTTTAGGCCGTGGAGACGCCTCGGAAATAGGCACTTACATAGAGAACGTAATTGATAATGATTTTTCTGGTAATGTAATAGATGTGTGCCCGGTTGGAGCCTTAACCGATAAAACATTCCGGTTTAAAAATCGGGTGTGGTTTACCAAACCCGTTGATGCACACCGCGACTGCCCAAAATGTACGGGTAAAGTTGTACTCTGGACCCGGGGAAATGATGTGCTTCGGGTAACGGCTCGCAAAAATGAGTATGGCGAAGTAGTAGATTTTATCTGTAACGAATGTCGTTTCGAGAAAAAAGAAGTAGCGGATTGGACTATCGAAGGCCCGCGTCATATTGCCCGTGCTTCTGTTATTTCGGCTAACCATTACGAGTTGCCGGTAATAAATCCGCAAATTATTGCCGATTTACCCGAAAGTACAACTAAAGAATTAAATCTTATTCCGAGACCATATTAACCCAGCATGGAGATCCCAGCATTGGCCATACAGGCCCTTATCATATTAGCTATTTTTGGTATTACCCTTTTAATTGCAACCTATTGTACCTGGGCGGAGCGAAGAATTGCCGGTTACCTGCAAGACCGTCCCGGACCAAACCGGGTAGGTCCATGGGGATTAGGCCAGCCTTTAGCCGACGCGGTAAAGTTATTTTTTAAAGAAGAATTTATTCCGGCTACTGCCAATAAATGGCTGTTTATAGCTGGCCCCTCTTTAGCTATGTTAACGGCTTTAATGAGCAGCGCTGTGGTTCCTTTCGGAAATACTATTTTATCCGATACTTTTGGCACCACTCGGATTCAAGGGATTGAAGTAAACATTGGGATGCTCTATATTTTTGGAGTAGTGTCGCTGGGAGTATACGGCATTATGATTGGTGGCTGGGCCTCTAATAATAAATTCTCTTTATTAGGCGCTATCCGGGCAGCTTCGCAGAACATTAGCTACGAAATTGCCATGGGACTTTCCATTATTGCAATGCTCATGATGACGGGAACTTTATCGTTGCGCGAAATTGCATTACAACAATCCGAACCGTTGTTCGGCATATCGGGCTTTAATTGGAATATTTTTTACCAGCCTTTAGGTTTTATTATTTTCTTAACCTGCTCGTTTGCCGAAACCAACCGTACACCGTTTGATTTACCAGAGTCGGAAGCGGAATTAGTAGGTGGTTACCACACGGAGTATGGTTCCATGAAGTTAGGCTTGTACTTGTTTGCGGAGTACGTGAATATCATTGTGGCATCGGCGGTAATGAGTACGCTGTACTTTGGCGGTTTTAATTTTCCTTTTCAAGACCAGGTTGGCCGATTAATTTCCAGCGATCCGGTGGTAGCGCATAATGCGGTAACCATCATTGGAACGGGGGTATTATTTTTAAAAATATTCGGTTTTATATTCTTCTTCATGTGGGTGCGCTGGACCTTACCTCGTTTCCGCTACGATCAGCTTTTAAATTTAGGTTGGAAAGGATTGATTCCTTTATCCATTATCAATATCGTTTTGACCGGAGCTATTATTTTAACTTACGAATATTTCAGAGGTTAATTGCTAACTAATTTTATTCGAGACTTTGTAAATGTTTAATCTTTTAACTCAACAGAATGGACGGTAATGAAAGATTAATCGAGAGTATGTCTGATGTTCTAATTGAGATCAAAGACTTGAAAAGTGAGGTAAAAGACATAAAAACTGAAATAAAAGGTCTACGAACAGAAACAAATAACCGGTTTGAAAACCTGGAAAAAGCAGTAGATAAAAATACAGAAGGAATAATTAAACTTCAATTATCAAACTCGGAACTAAGATTATCTAATATGCATCTGGCCCAAGAAATTGAACGAGTATTGGATTTAGATCGCAGATTAAAAATTATTGAAAATATTGTTCTCCATAAAGCTTCTTAATAAAAGCTGTACGAGAAATAGATATAAAAATTAAAATGGAATCTTTATCAAATAGAAAGAAAGTATTAGAACAGAAACCCATGACGATGACCGAGAAGATGTATCTTCCGGCTATTTTCCAAGGTTTGTCTATAACCATGCGGCACTTTTTTAAAAAGAAGCCCACTATTCAATACCCGGAACAAACGCGAGAATTTGGTCGGGAATTCCGGGGCTTACACGTATTACGCCGCGACGAACAAGGTCGGGAACGGTGTACGGCTTGCGGATTATGCGCCGTAGCTTGCCCGGCCGAAGCCATTACGATGGTGGCAGGTGAGCGCAAAAAAGGCGAAGAGCATTTGTACCGGGAAGAGAAGTACGCTGTAACTTACGAAATAAATATGCTACGGTGTATATTCTGTGGTTTGTGCGAAGAAGCTTGTCCGAAGGAAGCAGTATTTTTGCAAAATGATAAAACGGCGCCACCTCGTTTTGAGCGTGATGAGTTTATCTACGGCAAAGACCGGCTGGTTGAACCTCTGGATCGCGCTAATTCAAAAGAAAACATTAAATATAGATATTAGTCCACAGTCGATAGTTGATAGCCCGTAGAAAATTTAAAATTATGGACTAGCAACTATCAACTATTAACTATCAAAAATGACTGGTAACCTGTTTTACTTCCTGACTTTTATAACCTTATTTGCTGCGCTGGGTGTGGTTTTCTCGAAAAACCCGGTGTATAGCGTACTTTGCTTGATCTTAACCTTCTTCAGCTTATCGGGCCATTATATTTTGTTAAATGCTCAGTTTGTAGCCGCGGTAAATATAATAGTTTACGCAGGCGCTATTATGGTTTTGTTTCTGTTCGTGATTATGTTTTTAAACTTAAACGAGGATACCGAGCAAACGCAACATAAATCAACGCTGATGAAGGTAGCTGGGGTAATTTCAGGAGGATTGTTACTAGTGATTATGATTGCCGTGTTAAAAGACGCGGAACTTGGCACCGTAGATACCGAAAATTTTAATTCCCAAATTGGTTTAGTAGAAAATCTGGGTCAGTTATTATTCACGAAATATTTATTACCCTTTGAGTTAGTTTCGGTTCTGTTTTTATCGGCTATGGTTGGGGCAGTGATGTTAGGGAAAAAAGAATCGCAGCAGCGGCACTTTTAAAGTACTTAATTATAAATGGCGACATACCCTGTCGCCATTTGTATTTGCATAAACTAATAAATAGTTGGGTAAATAGTAAAATGGCGGTAACTTGCGCCGCTAATTGCGAAAGCAATATTTTACATTAAAAGCTAACGAAGCTTACAAAACAATGAACGAAATCCCTGAAGTAATCAGAACCATTCCCTTACATTATTACCTGTTCTTCAGCAGCACTTTATTTGTTATTGGTATTATCGGGGTTCTCACCCGGCGTAATGCTATTGTTATTTTCATGTGCATTGAACTGATGCTAAATGCAGTTAATCTATTGTTAACAGCTTTTTCGGCTTATCGCTCCGATGCCAACGGTCAGGTTTTCGTGTTTTTTATTATGGCGGTGGCCGCTGCTGAAGTTTGTGTTGGCTTAGCTATCATTGTAATGATCTACCGCAACTTACGGTCAACGGATATTAATATTCTGAGTAACCTGAAGTGGTAGTTGTATAAACATTATTACCAAAAACTTCATTTTTTAAATATTTCTGTTCGACACTAACGAACAACGAACAAAAAACCAGAGGATGCAAACAAACTTACTACCTGCCACCAATTCCAGCATGGCCTTGTTCTGCTTACTTATTCCCCTTCTTCCTTTTATCGGATTTATTATTAACGGACTTGGCAACCGTTCTTTGCCCAAAAGTTTACAAACTTTAATTGGGTGCGGCAGTGTGCTGGCTTCTTTTTTAATTTCCCTTTACTTGTTTTTCGATTTTAATGGTCAATCGTACGCCGTTGATTTATTTGACTGGATAAACGTCGGCAACCTGCGGATTCCCTTTTCTTTTCTCATTGACCAGTTATCCCTGGTTATGTTGTTATTAGTAACTGGCGTAGGTTTCGTTATACATGTGTATTCTGCGGGCTACATGAGCCACGACGAAAATTTTGGAAAGTTCTTTGCCTTTCTGAATCTTTTTATCTTCTCGATGCTCCTGCTGGTATTAGGCTCTAACTACGTGATGATGTTTGTGGGCTGGGAAGGGGTTGGTTTGTGTTCTTACTTGCTCATTGGCTTCTGGAACAAAGTTACTCCGTACAACAATGCCGCTAAAAAAGCTTTTATCATCAACCGTATCGGCGACTTAGGCTTTTTATTAGGTATTTTTTTAATTTTTATCACTTTTGGTAGTGTTTCGTACGGCGATGTTTTTCAACAGGCATCCCAAATCCATGAAGTAAATCAGCCGGTAATTGTTACTATTACTTTATTATTATTTGTTGGTGCCATGGGTAAAAGCGCGCAGTTACCCCTTTACACCTGGTTACCCGATGCGATGGCTGGCCCTACTCCAGTTTCGGCTCTGATCCATGCCGCTACCATGGTAACGGCCGGTATTTACATGGTTATCCGCTCCAACGTATTATACACTTTGGCTCCGGGTACTTTAGAATTCATCGCCATTATTGGTTTAGCCACGGCTGTTTTTGCCGCTACCATTGGTTTAGCTCAGAATGATATTAAAAAAGTTTTGGCGTACTCTACGGTGAGTCAGTTGGGTTATATGTTCCTGGCTCTGGGCGTAATGGCTTACACTTCTTCTATGTTTCACGTGTTAACTCATGCTTTCTTTAAAGCTTTATTGTTCCTGGGAGCTGGTAGCGTAATTCATGCTATGAGTGGGGAACAAGACATCCGGAGCATGGGTGGTTTACGCAAGAAGTTGCCTATTACTTTCATCACCTTTCTGATTGGCACCTTAGCTATTTCGGGTATTCCGCCGTTTGCTGGTTTTTTCTCGAAAGACGAATTATTAGCGCAGGTTTACGAGCATAGCAAAATCATGTGGGCTTTTGGTTTACTCACTTCCTTCATGACGGCTTTTTACATGTTCCGGTTATTGTTCCTGACCTTTTTTGGCACCTTCCGCGGCACCGATGAGCAACGACATCACTTACACGAATCGCCAGCCAGCATGACCTTCCCATTAATTATTCTGGCCATTTTATCTACTATTGGCGGATTTATGGGTTTACCGGCTGTTTTCAGCGAAAATCACATCTTATCTAAGTTCTTAGAACCGGTTTTAGGATTCTCCCGTGCGGCGGTACCAAGCGCTTTTGAAAAAGCGCATTTAGATCATGCTACCGAATACATGCTGATGGCTATATCGGTGGCAGTAGCAGTAGTTGCTATAATTGCAGCTTATATTACCTACGTAAGCAAGAGAACCGTTCCGGCCGACGAAAAAGAAGGTACTTTTGGTTTACATAATTTAATTTACAACAAGTATTACATTGACGAAATTTACAATGCCATAATTGTTCGCCCGGTGATGTGGCTGTCTACGGGTTTATACCGTTTCGTGGAAAAAGGCTTCATCGACCCTATTGTGAATGGCTTTGGTAAAGTTACTTTAGCTGGGGGCCGCAATTTGCGTTTTTTACAAACCGGTGCTATTGGCTTCTACATATTCGCTATGGTTATTAGCATTGCCTTGATTCTACTCCTGAACTTTGTTATCAGATAAGTTACTCCTGAAATATGTCTAACCTTACCTTGTATTTACTCCTTTGGCCTAGCTTAGCTGGCATCCTGATTTTAATGTTAAAAGATCAGAGTGCGAAACGAGCAGCTTTTGGAGCCGCCCTTGTTGAATTCTTTTTGGCAATACTGGCCATGGTGCAGTATGAGCCTAATGCTTACCGCCAATTTACTTTCGACCATACCTGGATTCAGAATTTTGGTATTAATTTTTCCATCGGTATGGATGGGATTAGTTTATTACTAGTTTTTTTAACCACCTTTCTGGTACCGTTAATTATTCTTTCTTCTTTTCCGCATTCTTATAAAAACCCAAATGTATTTTATGCTTTAATCCTGTTTATGCAAACCGGGTTAATTGGCGTATTCACCTCGTTTGATGCTTTTCTGTTTTATTTTTTCTGGGAAGTAGCTTTAATTCCGATTTATTTTATCGCGGGTATTTGGGGGGGAGACCGTCGGATTGCGGTTACTTTTAAATTTTTCCTGTACACCATCATTGGCTCTTTGTTTATGCTCGTGGGTTTCGTGTACTTATACTTTCAAACCCCCGGTACCCATACTTCCGATATCAACGCTTTTTACCAATTAAACTTAAGCGCAACGGACCAAAGCTGGATTTTCTGGTTTTTGTTTATTGCTTTTGCTATTAAAATGCCGGTTTTTCCTTTTCATACCTGGCAACCCGATACCTACACCGAATCGCCTACCCAAGCTACCATGCTCTTATCGGGTATTATGTTAAAAATGGGTATTTACGGGGTTATTCGCTGGCTTTTACCAGTGGTACCCAAGGGCGTTAGCCAGTGGGATACTTTGGTAATCGTTTTAGCTATCATTGGGATTGTATACGGGGCTATTATTGCTATTCGCCAAAGCGACTTAAAACGACTCATTGCTTTTTCCTCTATTTCGCACGTGGGTTTAATTGCCGCGGGTATTTTTACGCTAACAGAACACGGCATGCAGGGTGGTATCATTCAGATGTTAAGCCACGGTGTGAATGTAGTTGGTCTTTTCTTTATTATTGATATTATTTTCCGTCGTACCCAAACCCGCGACATAGCCAATTTGGGGGGCATTACCCAAACTACTCCCGCTTTATCTATCTTCTTTTTAATTTTAGTTTTAGGTACCGTAGCGCTACCCTTAACTAATGGGTTTGTAGGCGAATTCTTATTGCTTTCAGGGGTATATCAATTTAACAGCTGGATGGGCGCTATTGCTGGCTTAACCATTATTCTGGGTGCTGTTTATATGCTGCGGATGTTCCAGAAGGTAATGTTCGGGGAACAAAACAGTATTACCGCCACTTTCCGCGACTTAACCGGTTTGGAGAAAGCAGTTCTGATTCCATTAGTAGTAATGGTATTCTGGATTGGCTTGCACCCCAATACGTTCATGAGTTTAACGGAACCGACCGTGGGTCATTTACTAGGCATCATAAATAGATAATGCGAATCTTGATGTTCGATTATTCGATTATATTTTAACCCGAACTATCGAACATCGAATATCTAAAATCTTATAAGAAATGAATTCCATTATACTGCTAACAACCTTTGGAATTTTGAACCTGTTTGTTGGGTTCCGAAAATCAAACAAGCTGATTTTACCATTGGTGTTCTTGTTTTTGCTTATTGTGTTGCTGGCTAATTTCTACGACTGGAACAATACGCAAACGTATTTTGAGCAAATGTTAACCATCGACAACTTTGCGGTAGCCTTTACCGCCGTGGTGGTTTTAACAACTATTTTGGTAGTTCCTTTTGGCAAGAGGTACGCCGACGAGCAAAATGAAAGCTTAGCCGAATTCTTTTCTATTCTGTTGTTTGCGTTAGTAGGGGCTATTATGATGGTGTCCTACGAAAACTTGATCATGCTTTTTGTTGGTATCGAGATACTATCTATCAGTATGTACGTTTTGGCCGGCAGCGATAAGAAAAATTTAAAATCGAACGAAGCCGGATTGAAATACTTTTTAATGGGTTCTTTTGCTACCGGTATTTTACTGTTCGGGATTGTTTTAATTTATGGCGCGACGGGCACATTTACCATAACCGAAATAAGTTCGGTAGCTACCACAGGCTCAACAGATGCTTTAACTTCGCCTTTATTGGCCATGGGTTTATTGTTCACGCTCATTGGAATTTCTTTTAAAGTATCTGCCGCTCCTTTTCATTTCTGGACGCCGGATGTATACGAAGGAACGCCTACCCTGTTCACGGCTTTTATGAGCACTGTAGTAAAAACAGCCGGGTTTGCCGGTTTTTACAAATTAATGTCAGTTTCTTTTGCTGGAGCTTATAATATCTGGTTTCCGACTTTAGTAGCCATGACGGTAATTACTTTAGTTATCGGGAACATTGGGGCCGCTACCCAGAATAGCTTTAAGCGTATGATGGCTTATTCGAGTATTTCGCACGCTGGTTATTTAATGATTGCTTTGCTATCTTTTAACGACCGTTCCGAGAATGCCATTTTCTTCTATTCATTGGCCTATTCCATAACTACTATTGCGGCATTCGGTATTTTAAAAATTGTATCGGACCAACGCGAAGATGTTTCTTATAACGCCTTTAATGGTTTAGGCAGAACCAATCCATTGTTAGCAGCCGTTATGACTATTTCGATGTGTTCGTTGGCGGGGATTCCTTTAACCGGCGGCTTTTTTGGAAAGTTATTTATCTTTAGCGCCGCTTTAGAGCAAAATATATTGTGGTTAATTATAGTGGCCATTATTATGTCGATGGTTGGTATTTACTACTACTTCCGGGTAGTAATTGCCATGTATATGCGCGAGCCATCCGGTGAGCGGGTGAAAGTAGATACTTTTACTACCTTCACGCTTATTTTTATTGCCATACTTACTATGGTTTTAGGTATTTTCCCGGGAATATTTAGCGATGTTTTATAACTAGGTAAGTTATTTATCTCACAACAAAAAAGCAGCTTTATTTCTAAAGCTGCTTTTTTGTTGAATATTGTATTTTAACTTAAAACTGTTGTGTCGTAACAAAAATTTAAAAATTAGCCACCTATAGACGACATAGATTCAAAAATGGATAATAAAGAAGGTCGTTGCGCCTCTGCTTCATAACCATTTTTAGCCCGGCTATTAAAGGTTCTTAATAATTCTTCGATCAAAGTAGCATTAGAGGTACCGCTTCGCAGAATATCTTTTACATTCAGCACATCATTGCCGTATAAACAGGTTTTTAACCCACCTTGGGCAGTTACCCGAATGCGGTTACAAGTGCCACAAAACGTACGGGAGAATGCCGCAATTACCCCAATATTGCCTTTGTAACCCGGAATAGCGTAATGGTTAGCTGTAGAATGCAGATCGTCCGAAACTTTATATAAATCCGGAAAAGCAGTTTGTAACTCTTGAATGATCTTGCGGTAATTCCAGGTTAATACCGGGTAATGTTGGCCCTCCCCGTTAAAAGGCATTTCTTCGATAAACCTTACCGAAACCGGATAGTCTTTGGTGAGCGCCGCCAATGGTACAATATCCGCAATGTTCTGATTTTCCATTACCACCGCGTTAATTTTGACGGGAATCTGACTATCCAGCAAAGCATAATACGTTTGCATTACTTTTTCAAATTCGTCGCGGCGGGTAATTTTAAAAAAACGCTCCCGGTCTAAGGTATCCAGACTCAGGTTCACGGATTTAATACCTAATTTAACCAGATCTTCGATATACGGCTCCGTTAAAACGCCATTGGTGGTAATATGGATTTCTTCGATGCCCGGAATGGCTTTTACCTGTTGCAGAAAATAAATTAGATCTTTCCGCAGAAAAGGTTCGCCCCCGGTAATTCTTACTTTGCTAATTCCTAAACTGGCCAGAACCTGCAGCATGCGCTCCATTTCTTCGTAAGTAAGCAGTTGCTTTTTAGGCAGGTAATCAATGCCCTCAGCGGGCATGCAATAAAAACAGCGCAGATTACACCGGTCGGTAACCGCCAGGCGGACGTAAGTCAGCGGCCGGCCGTGGTTATCGATAATCGGGGTGCGTTGTTTTGTCATAATCAGATGCTTACTATCGAAAGTAAGTTAAAATTTTGAGAATGTAAATAGAAAACCAATTCTATTATAAATTAGTTAACTTTAATGAGGATTTATTATCTAAACTTATGCAGTTAAAAATTCGCTTATACGGTATTACCAAAGATATTATTGGCCAAACCTGGATATCGTTGGATGTTCCCAAAACTTCTAAGGTCCAGGATTTACTTTATAATTTAAAAACTACCTATCCGGGGCTTACAAAACTGCACTCGGTTTTAGTGGCCGTAAACGATGAATATGCTAAGCCAGAATTTGAGTTAAACGCCAACGATGAAATTGCCTTGATTCCACCGGTAAGTGGCGGATAATAGTATCAAGTAGTAAGTATCAGGTAGTAAGATTTAACTTTTCTACTTTACTTTCATCTATTTAACCTACTTATAACTTGAAAATATAATCTTTCATTCAGAGTCCTGATACTTGATACCTAATACCTGATACCATTATGATTGCCTTAACGGACCAACCAATAAATACAGACGAAGTAATTGCCGCAGTACAAGCAAATGGAGCCGGCGCGATTAATGTATTTATTGGCACTGTAAGAAATAAGACGCAGACAAAAGCCGTAGTTCGCTTAGAGTTTGAGGCCTATGAATCGATGGCTTTAAAAAAAATGCAGGAACTAGCCGATCAGGCCTCGGCTCGTTGGCCCGTGCAAAAAGTAGCAATTGTGCACCGGACCGGCGTGTTGCCGATTGGCGAAGCAGCGGTAGTCATTGCGGTTTCTACCCCGCACCGTAAAGCATCTTTCGAAGCCTGCGAATTTATTATTGATACCTTAAAAGAAATTGTACCCATCTGGAAAAAAGAAATTTTTGAAGATGGCGAAGTTTGGGTAGCCGCTCACCCGTAAATGGTTACAGGTTGCAGGTTACAGGTTACAAGTTGCAGCTTTATTGTAGATTCTCAATATCATTTAAATCCTTTAATCTGCCACTCGCTTTTTTATTTTTTAGTAAATCCGGCAGTCCGATATAATTACTTGTAACACCGTTCACTTCAGTTACTATTCTTCTGGAAAAACATTCATTAAATTTTACACCGGAGATTTGATTCATTATGTCAATTCTGATAGGAGGTGTACCTAAATGAAAAGCTATTGTTTCGGTTTCAAAATTTAAATTTTGCAAGCCTTCTGTCTCAAAACCAAAAGCATCAACAGCTCTAATAAGATTATCAGCATTCTCCCCGGATGCATTTATCCAAATATCAAAGTCCCCCGTGTATCTAGGGTAACCATGAAAAGCCACCGCATAGCCTCCCACTATCAAGAATTCAACTTTGTATTGGTTTAGTAATTGTAAGAACTCTTTGAAGTCGTTGTCTAATTCCATTTTTATCGGTTAAATACTGATTACGAAGATGTTCTAAAGCAGCAATACGTTCTTGCGGCGATTTCGACATCCAGTAAGCATAATTTGTATTTTCTTCGGTTATCGTATAGAATTCAATCTTTCTCTTTTCCATATTATTACTTCTAATTTTGTTGTAACTCCGTGATAGCTTCTTTATACGCTTGTGGGTCGTTTACATTGCGCAGTTCGCCGGCGTCCGGAATGGTTAGCAGTTTTACATCGGAATTAATGAGCGCTTTGCGCGGACAGGAGTAGCCTAAACTCAAAAACTGTAACAAAACCGCAAAGGCTCTTGGCTCCCAAATCGTCAATAACGGCTCCGGAAATGTATCATCCGAATCGTAAAAGGCGGTGGCCATTTTAGTTGGGTCGCGGTGCTGTATTAAATAAGCGAGGGTTTCTTTACTCAGGAAAGGTAAATCGCAAGCTACCGCCAGCCAAGCCGCGTTCGGATTGTGCTGCAACGCCGTTAAAATGCCGCCTTTTGGCCCAAAATTTAAAAATCGGTCTTCCAGGTACGGCAGTTTTCCTTCTAAATCTGCAGCCTGCGTTGCATTACACGATACAAAAGCTTCTACGCAAACAGCACTTAGCAGTTGGTGTACGTGCGTGCGCTGGTCTTGATCATAATACTGCAATAAGCCTTTATCGCTTTGCATCCGGGTACTTTTACCACCCGCTAATACCAATCCATTTAAAGGAGGAACGTGCTGCTGGTAAAAACTAACAACAAAATCTGTAATTTTTTCTGTTTCAGAAATGGCGTAAACCGGAACGGAAGCCGCACTTGCTAAATGCGTTTGAATAAATTCAGGAACTTCCGTTACCCCGGTTTGCAGCAATATCAATTGCACGTTGGTGAGTTTATCCAGTTTTTTATCCAGGGGTTTTGCCGGATCAATTACTATAATCTGCGCCTGAGCCGGAAAATGATTGCCGTTAACCAGAATTAAATCCGTAGCTTGAAAAAAAGCTTTTTGCTGGTATTCGTTCCAGTTAGTCCGGTAATCCAGCCGTTGAAAGGTAATTTTATCGGTATACTCCAGAAAGCTGCCGTAGGCTAAAGCGGTATTTATATCCGGACCGTTGCTCGCGGCGGCATCCGCACTTTTGTGGTCAGCATCGACGTAGGCAATTTTTAAATTTTTGGCTAGTTTTTCGGTGAGCGCGAAAGCTAATTTTTTAATATTGCCGCAGGGTGTACCCAAAATAGCCAATTCGGTTCTGCCGAAATGCCCCAAAGCGGGTCGGCTTAAGGCTACATGTTTTTGATGCGCGGGTTTATTTGCCAGTGTAGTCACTTTTACCTCCGGTTTTACTGATTAATCGGGTTTCTTTAATAACAATGTCGTGCGAAAAAGCTTTGCACATATCGTAAATCGTTAAGGCCGCTACACTGGCCCCGGTCAACGCTTCCATTTCTACCCCGGTTTTACCGGTTAAGCTGGCTATACATTGAATTACTACTTCGTTGGCTTCGTTTACCTGAATCTGGAATTTACAACTTTCCAAACCCAAGGGGTGACACAAGGGAATCAAGTCCGAAGTTTTTTTGGCACCCATGGTACCGGCAATAATCGCCGTTTGAAATACCGGACCTTTCTTCGTTTGAATTTCGCCGTTAGTAAGATGCTGCATAATTTCGTCGCCCAACACGACAATGCTTTGGGCCACAGCGGTTCTTTTGGTTTCGCTTTTCGCGCTCACATCTACCATGGCCGGATTACCGGCCGCATCCAGGTGCGAAAAAGTTTTCTCTGGTTCCATTTTGGTTGAAAATTGCAGGTTACAGGTTGCAAGTTGGTTGAAAAATTGGAAAGTTGTAAAGTTAAAAGATTATCTTGGTTGTATGTTTTCCCTAATACATTGTACGTTTGCTAAAGCAAGTCGTAAATATCTTACTTACTAATCTAAAAGTTGAATAATAAATTTGCCCTATTATCTACCGGATGGTAGGCTCTAAACTAAAACAAATTTAATCATAAATCTATGGTCTGTGAACTATGGACCATTGCCTAATACACTATGAAACTAAGAATTCAGGGAAACAGTTTGCGTTTGCGCCTTTCCGAAGCAGAGGTAATTCAATTTGCAGACACGGGTCAGGTAGCAGAAACCATCTTGTTCAGCCCCGATGAAACCAATGCCTTGCGCTATATTTTACAACAAACTTCCGGCAAAGAAGTTAGCGTACGTTTTTCCGACAATGTTATTACGATTTCTATTCCGGAATTAATGGCCCAGAAATGGACCGACACCGATTTAATCGGGTTTGATGACCTGATTGATTTAGGCAATGAGAAACAGCTGAGAATTGTCGTGGAAAAAGATTTAGAATGCCGGCACTAAGTAGTTGGTCGTTATGAGTTGTTCGTTATTCGATTTGTAAAATATTGACGATATTCTAATTATTTTAACATATTCAACTCAAGCTGGCGCAAGTGTTCAGCGAAGCGTCACTTGTGCTTAAGAAACAAAAGCCAGTATCCCGACTGGCAAAATAATAAAACCATACGTCAGTCTAGAGACTGACCGGTGTCTGTTCGGCACAAGTCTCGCTCCGCTAAGACTTGCGCCAGAAATGTAGTAGAAAAAGATTTAGACTGCCGGCATTAAATTCAAGCAGGTATAATAGCCATCAACTCAGCTAAAATTTAAAAAACCTACATAAAAGACAGCGGATTCTTGGATACCACGTGCATTACTTTAAGACCAGGCACCTTCGATTTAAGCCATGTAGCCATCCATTCGGCGCCGGGCTCTTCGCTCACGGCGTGCCCCAGTAATACCAGCGAAATTTTATCGCCTTTGGCCCGGGCATCGCGCACGTATTCTACGGTTTCCCATTCCTGCGCTTCGCCCACCAACACGACATCGGGCTTCTCCTTTTCTATTTCCGCGATATGTCTTTTGGCGCCAGAGGCTCCGGGCAAAAGCAATACTTTCCGGCAGGATTGCGTAGGCTCTCCCAGGTAGCGTACCATCTGGATATTTAACTTAGATTTTACGTGAGCCACTACATCTTTAAAAAAAGTAGCCGGTAATACAAAACGGGCCGAAGATTCGGGTTGAACGTATTTTTGCCAGCTTAAAGCCGCTACAAGTCCGGCCATGACGCCGTCGGGTTTATGGGTATGCAGGTAATCGTGGTTACGCCAAACGGCGATGTTGTGCTGCTTTAGCAAATCAGCTTTGTACTGGTATACCTCGTCTTTTTGCAGCCAATCAGTATCATCCTGGTGGCTATAAAAAGTGGGCTCGTGCGCAATAATGAAGTTAGCTTTTAAGTCGATGGCCTTCCGGATTACTTCCACGGTAGCGAACATCGTCGTGACAATGCCGGTAACTTTAATATCCATACTGCCCGATTTTAGCGTATCTACGGTTTTCTCGAAAGGCGCTTCCGGTATTTCCTTTAAGAATAAATCAATAATTTGCTTTACCGTATACGATTGCGGCGGAGAATTTAAAATTTCGGCCTGAGAAACGAACGGGCTGGTTAGTAATACCGAAGCTCCCACGGCTTTGGTTAAGGAAGATAGAAAGGCCCTTCTATCGGTGATACTGGTTAAAAAGTTAGAATTATTTTTGGGTAAGGTCATCTTTTTCGGAATAGATTAGAAGCGTAAAACAATACTGCATTTTAACTAATAAATTCTGGATTTAAAGGCATCCCTTGCGCCCATTTTTAAAATTTCCGATAAGTTCAACAGCATAGCAGATCAGTTATCTTCATTTAAGAACCAGCTTTAATTTTTACCAGCGGGAAAGAAAATCATTTAAAAATTTGAGATCTAAGTAAAAGGACGAAATGAAAGATACACGCGTATTTTCAAAGTAGATCACTAACCTATTTAATTTACACGTAAATAGGTGTATTTAGTCTTGATACTAGCGTCTTGATACTTGTGTCTATTACTTACCCTCTAAAACAAATCAACGGAAAGGATTCACCCGCCGAAAATTTCATTTGGTCGGGGGGAAGTTCCAGAAATCCATCGGCTGCCAGCAAACCGGCAAAATCGCCGGAACCGCCAATCGTAATGGGTTGCGCCCGCCAGATGCCGTTGGCGGTAATAAAAATTTTTACTGGTAAAAAATAAGTCAGCTTGGGATTAAAAGTGACTTCGGTAGTTAAATGCGCTTGCAAGTTCCAGGCGGGCGCGGCTCCCAGAACAGTCCGCAACCAGGGCTGGATGTATTTATAATAACAAACAAACGTAGAAACCGGATTACCCGGCAAGGCAAAAACCACCGGCCCTGCTGCGTGTTTCCCGAACCAAAACGGCTTCCCGGGCCGTTGCGCTACCTCGTGAAACAGTTGTTCTACGCCTAACTCCTGCAATATCTCCGGTATATAATCGGCTTTGCCTTTACTGACGCCGCCGCTCAACACCAGCACCGCATATTTTTTTAATTTTTCCGACAGTTCATTTAATAATAAAGCTTTATCATCGGCTAAATGAAACACATCGGCGGTTACGCCTTGTTCGCGCAGGGCAGCCTGCAACATATAGCTGTTCGATTTACGAATTTGGTGCGGTAAAGGCGTTTGGGTAACTTCCACCAACTCATCGCCGGTAGAGATAATGGCTACCCGAGGCGCTTCGGCAACTTTTAAACTCGATTTACCAACCGAAGCGGCCACGGCTATTTCGGCGGGAGATAAAATAGTGCCTTCCGGAATCAGTAAATCGGTGGCGCGCCGGTCGGAACCTTGCTGGTGTACATTCTGGAGCCGCATTTTGGGCGCGGCTAAAATATGCGCGTAACGTTTTCCCCGGCGTTCGGTTATACTTACATCTTCGTAGCGGATTACCGTATCCGTGTTTTTGGGTAAAATGGCGCCGGTCATTACTTCCAGGCACTCATCTTTGCTGGTTAAGGTTTGGGCAGGCGCGCCCGCTAGTTGCAGGCCTTCCACCCGAAACGTATCTTCGCCGGCCTGGTAAGCCTCATACCGAATGGCAATGCCATCCATGGTTACGCGGTGGTACGGTGGAAAATCCCGGTCCGCGTAGATAGGTTCACCCAGTACTTTTCCAACAGCTTCTTCCAGGCTCAGCTCGGTAACGGGCAGCTCTATTTTTTGGGCAATTATTCGGGCAAAAGCTTCGTCGACTGTTATCATAAACCTTAAAAAAGGCTCTAACTTAAACAAATTTTGGTGAATTGAGAAAGTTTGAAACCGGAGCTTTACTTATAGTTAGGTCTGATTTAAAATAAGCACTGCTTTGTTCATTTAACAGTGACCTGTCTTATTTTTAAATCTCCCTGGTAATATTAATTTTAGAAAATGTAAATGCCCCTCACCTGCTACACCTTAATAGCTACATTTTAATCCGGATTTTATGAAAGATTTTTTTACACTTGGTTTCGTGTTGCTGCTACTACTATGTGGTTTTAGAACAACTGGCTACGGTCAAACCGGAAAGCCTTCTAAAACTGCTGGTCCTAGTCCATCCAAATCTATCTTGGAGCAAATTAAAAAACATACCACCGGAACGGCTATTTGGTGGACCGGGCACAATGGCTGGTTAATTAAATCAGGAGATTTATTGATTAGTACCGATTTAGCTTTGGAATATGGTGGCAGAAGTGCACCAACTCCGGTTTCTGCGCTGGAGATTGCTCCGGAACTGGATATTTATTTGGTTACTCACGCGCACAGCGACCATTTTGATCCCAAAACCGCCAAAATATTTATAAAAAATTCGAAATGCATTTTTGTGCTGCCAGAGAGTTGTTTGAAAACTGCTCAGGAATTAGGAATACCGCAGGAACGGATTCGGGTAGCGAAACCAAGAGAGCCTTTTGAACTACTCGGTGCCAAAATAGAACCCATCCGGGCCATTCATGGCAACGCTAATTTCGCGGTGTATTTCGAAGCTAATTTACAGGATTGTGGTTACGTAATAACCATTGGCGGCAAACGCTTTCTCCAACCCGGCGATTCGGTTTTACTGGAAGATCAGCTTTTTCAGGAAAAAATTGATGTACTCTTTTTCTCCCCTACCGAACATAATACATACATCGATAACTCCGTAATGCTGATAAACCGGCTTTCGCCAAGCTATATTTTACCCCAGCACCACAGCACCATGACTTACGATGAACGAGATCGGTTCTGGGCCAAAGGCTACCCAGCCGAAGTAAAAATAAGACTTTCGAAACCTCTGCAAGACCGGTATCATATTTTAGAGCAAGGTGGTTACCTGGAAATAAAATGAAGAAATTTTTAAATTTTTAATGCGCCGCCTTCTCTAAATGCAGCTTTACAAACTCTTTTTTAGGCGCTTCGCACAGCGAACAAACGTAAGATTGCGGCAATTCTTCAAAAGTGACTCCAGCCGAAACCCCCGCAGTTTCATCACCGAAAGTTTGATCGTAAACCGTTAAGCAATGCGAACATTGGTAAACCGGGTGTAACGATTTTTGCTCCACGGCCGGTTTAGTAACTTTTACTTCGGGTTCGTAATCTAATTGCTCGTAGTACAAGCGGCTTAACTCCATGAGCAAAGGTGCCAGATCTTCCTGTAGTACATCTTTGGCGTAAGTCTGGTAATCGCGTTTGTTCGGGTTAAAATCGCGGCAGTACAGCACATTGTAAGTGGGCAGCAGTTCGTATTTATCCGAATACTTCGAAGCCGGATTTTTCTCGATCACGATGGAAGTAAATAGCATCATCGGTACCGTTTTAATCGCGAACGTTAAGCCTTCGGTGCTAATGTCGTTCTGGTCGAAGGTGCGTACCAGGTACCGTTTTAATTGCAAAGCTTCTTCGTCGAGTACCGGCAAGTGCCAGTTGAGTTCCAGCGACGAATGCCGCATGTTTATCCCGAATTTACCCAGCAGTTTTTCAAATTTTATTTTATCCCGTTCGGCAATTCCTTTAATAATAAATGATTTCCAAGGCGTAATGCTGATTTTACCGATATTGGTTTGCACACATAAATCGCAGAGTGCCTGCAAAAAGTTAATGGTATATTGATTATTGCGCCAGTACAACCCCAGCCAGTATTTATCGCCAGCCATTTTGTTCATGCCTTCGTAAGTCGGGAAAGGTACGGTAGATAAATCTAACTCGCCTGGTAGTGGTCGGTTGTTGGCTTTCATGCGGGTATTGGCCTGGTCGAAAAGCCCGGTAACCGGTAAATTAGGTTGATCCTGGTAAACGGCTTCCAGGGCTTTTACCGTGCGCACCACATCAAAGGTATAAACCAAAGCCGGCCAGCAAACCAACTTTTTACCAAATTCAGGTAAACTCAAGTACAAATACCAATAATTTTCCTGTTTGGAAGCCACAAAATTCAAATTTCCGGTAAACAGCGGTACCAAAGTTTGCCGGGGATCAGCAATATTTACTTTCAGTTGAGGCCGATACTTATCAAAATCATCCAGAATATACAAGTAGGTATCAGAATGGAGCCAACTGGTAGCCGGTAGTATATCGGCAGCTACGTACGAACTAACGATGTTCTCGTAATGCTTGCCGCCAAAATCATAATCCGTGCGAATGGCCTGAAACGTACTATCCAGAATAGTTTTGCTGCGAATACTTACCGGAAACAAAATATCCTGCCGCGACCCGAAATGAATAACCTCGTTCCCAAACTCGCTGGCGGTAGCCAGAATTTGCTTTAAATCTCCCGGCGAAACTACTCCCCCACGGGCAAATACCCGGACTAAATCTCTTTTTTCCATTTTTGGTTGCAAGTTGCAGGTTACAAGTTGTTTTGGTTTTAAGGTTGGAAGGTTGAATGCTCTAAATCTTTCTATTTTCCTGCTAATACTTTCCCATCTTTCCTATCGCGAGCGTCCTCGCTCGTGATGTTCATCGTTCGGCCTCTGGCCGGTAGTAACCTTATATTATTTACTTCTAATTTAAGTTTAACCGTTCGCCCGGCCAGAGGCCTACCTGATAATAGACACGAGCGAAGACGCTCGCGCCAGCATAATTTTAAAAAATTAACTAAACTGAAACTGGTTCGGATGGTAGAGCTCGTTCCAGAATAGCTTTAACTTCGGGTTTGCAGGAACCGCAGCCTAGACCGGCACCGGATTGCTGACATAGTTGCCGGAAATCGGTGCAGCCACCCTTTACCATGGCGGTTAAATTTCCTTCGCCGACGTTGTTGCAGGAGCACACCAGCTTACCCAGTACCGGAGCAATTGGTTTACCGGACCGGAGTAGCTCCATGCGTTTTTCTGAGAGTTCTATCTTATTTTCGATGAGCGTTTTGAATTCGGCAAATTCACTTTTATCGCCCATCAGAATAGCCCCAACCAGCTTATCCTGATGAATAATGCATTTCTTATAATAGCGTTTGGCTTTGTCCGTGAAGATTACCTCTTCGTAATCCGGGCTATTATCCGGCACCTCCACCAGTCCCAAGGAACACAAATCCAGATCGGCTAATTTTAAGATATTCATGAAAATAGAGCCGGAATAATAGCTACTGAAATCACCAGCCAAGAATCTGGCGGCTACATCGGCTTGTTGCTCGGCGGCGGCGGTAATACCGTTTACCACGCCTTTAAATTCGGCTACTTCACCCATGGCAAAGATTTCCGGGTCGGTGGTAGTTTGCAAATAATCGTTTACCTGAATTCCCCGGCCGCAAGCTATTTCGGCCTCCAGCGCTAGTTCTACATTTGGTCGTGTGCCTATAGCGTAAACTACCGCGTTACAAGGCAAGGCTTTGCCACTTTTTAAATTTACTACTAGTCCCGGTTCGTTTTTATTCAGGAAAATAGTTTGCACTTGGTCGTTGAAATAAACTTTAACGTCCATCTCGTCGATGTGCTCGCGCAGCAAATCGCCGGAAATTAAGTCGAGTTGCCGCTCCATGAGCCGCGAGCTTAGTTGCACAATGGATACTTGTATATCAATTTCGCGTAAGGAAGCAGCCAATTCTAAGCCCAGTAAACCACCACCCACAATTACCACGTGGCCCTGGTGGTTCAGGAAGGTTTTTAAACGGTCGGCATCGCCGCGGTTACGCATGGTAAAAATACCCGGAAGTTCCATCGGCACATCTTTCGGCACAAAAGCCCGGCTCCCGGTGGCAATAATCAGCTTATCGTAAGCATGTACTTTGCCGTGAGTATCGGTAACGGTTTTGGCTATGCGGTTGATGCAACGGATTCCGGTTGACTCGTGCAGGTACACGTCTAACTTAGCCAGTTCGCCATTTTTAAATTTTTCGAGTTGCTCCCAGTTCAGGTGGCCGTTCAGGTATTCGGGTAATAACACGCGGTTATAAAACGGATGAGCTTCCTGCGAAAACACGTGAATATCATCGGTAAGATTTTTCTCGCGGTAAGTATTAATAAACCGGTAGGCGGCTGCCCCGGCCCCGATGATTACTATTTTCTCAAATGGTTTTTGGTATTTTTGTACCTGTACCGCCGAAAATTTAAAATCCGGCTCTTTTGATTTCGGGTCGACCAAAGTATTCGTCAGGTTATTGGTACGGCCAAAATCGCGGTTTAATATTTTACCCCAGTGCATGGGCAGGAATATCACCCCCGTTTTAATATCGGTAGTAACTACGGCGTTTACCCGAACTTTGCCGCGCTGGCTGAAAATCTCCACGGTATCGCCGTCATTGATATCGCGCAGAGCGGCATCCAGCGGGTTAATTTCCAGGAACGGTTTACCTAAGTGCTGCTTCAGTTTATTCACTTTGCCGGTGCGCGTCATGGTGTGCCATTGGTCGCGGACCCGGCCGGTCGTTAAAATAAGCGGGAACTCCGGACTCACCTGTTCCGACTGGTTGTAAATAGTAGCCGGAGTTAAAATTTTCGCGCGTTTATTGGGCGTATAAAACTGATGGTCGGTAAACAAGCGCGGTGTACCCTCGTGGCCCAAGGCGGGAACCGGCCATTGAATGCTACGCTTTTCCTGTAAGGCTTCGTAGTTTAAGCCGCTAATATCAATGTTAGTCCCTTTGGTCAGGCGAGCGTGTTCTTCGTAAATTTCATCAGTTCGTTTGTAATCAAATCCTGAAAAATTCATTTTCTTGGCGAAGCGGCAAAGAATCTCTACATCCGGTAAAGCTTCTCCGGGTGGGGATACAACTTTGTTTAAGTAGCTAATGCGGCGCTCCGAGTTGGTCATGGTGCCGGATTTTTCAAGCCAACCGGCGGCAGGCAATACCAAATCGGCGTACTGTAAGGTATCGGCTTTGTTCGAAATATCCTGTACCACCACAAAACGGGCTTTTTTCAAAGCTTCTTCCATTAAGCCGGCATCCGGTAAACTTACCAAGGGGTTGGTGCAAATAATCCAGACGGCTTTTAATTTATCGTCGCGCAAAGCCTGAAACATTTCGGTGGCGGTAAGACCCGGCTGAGCGGGTACACTGGGTACCCCCCAGTAATTAGCCACTTCCTGCCGGTGTACCGGGTTTGCTAAATCGCGGTGCGCCGATAGCAAATTGGCCATCCCTCCTACTTCGCGGCCACCCATGGCGTTTGGTTGTCCGGTTAAGGACAAAGGTCCGGAACCTGGCTTCCCAATCTGCCCGGTTACCAACGACAAGTTCAATAAAGCTAAATTTTTATCTACCCCGATAACACTCTGGTTCAAGCCCATGGCCCACATGGAAATAAAACCGTTGGCATTGCCAATATAAGTAGCCGCTAGCTTGATATCCGAAACCGGCACATCGCAGGTAAAGGCCGCTTCTTCGAGACTGGTCTGAAATACAAATTTTTTAAAATTTTCGAACCCATCGGTATGGTTTTGCACGAAAGCCGCATCGATTAAATTTTCTTCGATGAGGTAACGGGCAATGGCGTGGTACAAGATAATATCGGTACCCGGATTTATTTGCAAATGCAGGTCGGCTAAAGCGCAGGTTTGCGTGCGGCGCGGGTCCACGACGATTACTTTTATTTCGGGATGCTGTTCTTTATGCTGCTCTAAGCGCCGGTAAATAATGGGGTGGCACCAGGCCGGATTGGCCCCGGCAATTAAAAAACAATCGGCTAGTTCTATATCGTCGTAACTGGCCGGAACAGCATCTTCCCCGAGCGCCATTTTATAACCCACTACCGCCGAACTCATGCACAACCTAGAATTGGTATCGAGGTTATTTGTTCCTAAATAGCCTTTTACCAGCTTGTTTACGATGTAATACTCTTCGGTGAGGCATTGCCCGGAGGCGTAAAAACCTACCGAATCGGGTCCGTACTTGTCGATAATGGTTTTGAAAACGGCGGCGGCCCGGTCTAAAGCCGTATCCCAGCTTACCCGTTGGCGCGGCTGGTTTTTGGCCCAGCGCATTTCGGGGTACAATAAGCGGTCGGAATGGTCCGAAACCACGTAATGTAAATTCAATCCTTTGGAGCAAAGCATGCCTCTGTTTACCGGATGCTCCGCATCGCCTTCTACCCGAATTTTACCTTTGGCGTCTTGTTCCACCACAATGCCGCAGCCTACGCCGCAGTACGAACAGGTAGTTTTAAAACGATGGCTCTTATTCTTTTTCATTTGCTTCTTTTTTAATTTGCTCTTCCGGATTTGCAATTCGGAGGTTTGCTTGCTCTTTCGGATTTGTAATCCGGAAGCATACTGGCTGGGGATTTGCAATCCCCGATGGCTGCGGTGCTATCTTATTTGACCAGTACCCTGTTTTCCTCATGGCCGGCTGGCCTCGTTTGGCTCTTTCGGGCGGTCTAAGCTTCCTTTCCTCGACTTCGTCTGCGGAATGCTGCTATGCAGCACCGGAACCTTAGAAGGCCCTCAAGAGCCAAACTGGTATTGTTGCTTTTAACTCCTGCTTGTCTTAGAATTCAAGATTATTTTAAAATTTTGCTAATTCTCGAACCTACGTAATCCAGGAAATCTGCGTAAATTCGCTATTCGGGCTTCATCTTGGTAATCCTTAAATCCGATGAATCCAGGTTCAGACAAGTGCTGGAACAGAGGTTTCTGAACCGGCAGAAACATTGCATAACGATTCGTTCATTTCTTGCTGGGCTTCGGCTTCGTGGGCTTTGGTGAAACGTACCAGGAAAGAGGCGAACGATACGACCGTTACAACGCAACCAATGATAAACAGCGCATCGCTGTAGGTTAACGATTCATCCTTGAGCAGGAAACCGGCTAATACGGCGCCTACGTTTCCACCGGCACCTACTATACCTGATACGGAACCAATGGCTTTTTTATTGATGAATGGCACTACCGAAAAGGTGGCTCCTTCCGACATTTTCACAAACAAGCTAAAGAACAACATGGCGGCAATGGCTATCGGCAAAACAGTCATTTGAGAGAAAAGAATCAGGGCCACGCCTTCCATAAATAAGGCAAACGCCAGAAATATTACCCGACCTTTTAAACCGTAACGGATACCGGCTTTATCACCGAAATAACCGCCCAGGGTACGGGCAAAAATATTCATCATCCCGAACAGACCGGCAATTAACCCGGCGGTTTCCAGGTTCAGCTTAAATTTATCAAAGTAGTAAATAGCGGCAATGTTGTCGATGGTAATCTCAATACCGAAGCAGGCCCCGTAAATTAAGAACAGCATCCAAACCCGAATATCTTTACAGGCTTTCCAGAAAGCGCCTTTGCTCTCGGCCGCTTTCATCCGGTAAGCTGGGTCGTTCTTTTTTAAATCGGCCATGTTGCCTTCGGGAGTATCCTGGGTAAACTTATAATAAGCAATTCCCATCAGGAATAACAATACGCCCGGTACCACCATGGCATAGCGCCAGGCGGCAGTATCCACGTAGCCTAAACTAATAAAACCGGCAAAGATTAAAGGCATAATAATTTGGGTAGCGCCGCCGCCCATGTTACCCCAACCAGCGGTGGTGGCATTGGCCGTACCCACCACGTTGGGCGCAAACATCAACGATGTATGAAACTGGGTTACTACGAACGAAGCCCCGATTACCCCAATGGCTAACCGGAACAGCAAAAAGGATTCGTAGCTATTGCTTAAGCCAATAAACATAACCGGCAGCGAACCCAATATCAAAATAATGCTGTAGGTAATCCGGGGGCCAATCTTATCGCAGAGCCAGCCGATAAACAAACGAGCAAAAATGGTAATACCCACCGAGGAGATGATGATATTCCCAATTTGGGCTTTGGTTAAATGAAACTCTTCGCGGATTACCGGCATCAGCGGGGCCACGCCAAACCAGGCAACAAAGCAAAGAAAAAAGGCAAACCATGTAATATGAAACGTACGCATGTGCGGGCCGGCAAAACTAAAAATCTTAATTTTGGTGGCTTTACCGACTTTAAGGCTGGATAGTAGCGTCATGACTGATGGGTTATGGTTAGTAAATTATTTTTAATTTTTTTAGGATTTAGGTTGTGGAGTAGCTTTAGTAGCCAGAAATTCAGGTTTGATGTTGATCATGAGGTAAGCCCAGTTAGCCTGGCGCTGCTTGGGCAGGAAAGTGTTGTTAGCAGCCGGAAACCCGGAAGTTTTAATGCGGTTGAGCGAGTTGGTGCCAAACAGGTGCGCGTAACCGGCTTCGAAAGTGATGTATTTGCCGTAAGTAAAAGTAGAAATAACATCTACTTCGGTACCCAGATTAGATTGGTAACGGGTTAAAACATCCGCGTTATTTTCGCGGTAGGCAATCTGGTTGCCGGATAAAAATTGGTGCAGGTCTACGTTCGTGGAGAAATTGCCTTTGATGTAGCGGCTTTTTACATAAAAATCTTTCAAACCGGCCGGACCGTGGCCATCGGCGGCGTAGAAATAATCCATTAAACCGCTAAATTTGTGCGGCGTACCGTAAAGCGGGTCGAAACGATGATTAACCCGGGTAGTTTGCTCGCCGTTGTTACCGGAGTAAAAATCAAAACCCGGACCAGCCGAAAAGGCGCCAAAAGAATAGATGCTGTAAATGCTGGCAAAATAAGCATCTAAAGGATTACCTTCTTTGTCTTGGTGGCCTTGCTGATAAGCCGAAATATTCAGCATTAATTTATTCGTCGGGCTAGGCAGCAAAGCCGCGTTAAATCCGGTAGTCAAGCGACTGTTCAGACCTTTTGTAAATACCCGGCCCGTTGGGGTTACGGTAGATTTTTGAAAATCGTCTTTAAAGAATAAGCCGGATAACTTAAATGCCCCGACTTTCTTGCTCAGGTAAACGTACTGAAACGATTTATACATTTGCCCGATGCCGTTGGTACCCGCTGGGTTTACAGGACCAGTTATCGGAATCTGCCCGGTAGAAGTTCCGGCGTGCACATTGCTCGGCACGTAGATTCTACCTTCTTTGGTTTCGGCATTTTGGTTATAAGCCACGCCCACATCCAGCTGTATGCCTTTGTGCATTAATTTTAAAATGGCGGCATCGTGCCGGCGGGCTTGCTGCAACCAGTCAAGGTTGCCGAGTAAGCGCTGGTCGTCGTAACTAATTTCCTGACGGCCAATTTTTAATCCTAAATAATCCAGGCCTTTAAAAGCCGCTGTTGAATCCGCAGCATTAGCGAGCGCAATTTCGGCCCACATTTCGTGCAGCATTAATTTATTGCCGTCGGCGTTGCTTATTGTAGAGGCATCTTGTCCCCAGATGCGTACGTCCTGGATAGTGGTAAAAAATTTAATTTTATCTAAGCTGTAGCCCACATTGAGGCGGGCACGCTGCGAAGTAAAAAATGCTGGTGACGCGCCTTTGTTCGGCAAATTGCCAAATCCATCGCGCAACTCGGTGCGGGTACGCAATTGCCCCGATAGCGTGAATTGCGCTTGCGCTTTATAGGCAAACAAGGCAAGGAACAGGATAAGGTAAATTTTCTTCATAGGTTTTAAGCGCTTACACTGGTGGATTGATTTGCTGTTTAAATGGATGGCAGTGAAATTTTTAAAAATTACTATCGCGAGCGTCCTCGCTCGTGATGCTTATTGTCCGGCCTCTGGCCGGTAGGAACTTGTTGCTGATTTGATTTTAAAAAATTGTATCCGTTCGCCCGGCCGGAGGCCTACCAGATGGTTAGACACGAGCGTGGACGCTCGCGCCAGCAACGATTTTTTAAATTTTTATAAGTTTTACCTTACTCCCGGATACCGATGTACACGTAACCATCTTCAATCTTTACCGGGTAGGTTTCTATGTGGTAGCATTCGCCGTTCAGGTTTTCGCCGGTTAGCAACGAGAAGGTTTTTTTATGAAACGGGCAGGCCACCTTTGGTTCGCCGCACTGGTCGCCGATCAGGCCGCGCGCTAAAATCATTTGCTGCTTGTGCGGGCATAAGTTCTGGCTGGCGTACCATTCGTTGCGTTTGGCAAAGTGATATACCGCTATTTGTTGGTCCTGGTATTTCACGCAGGCTCCACCGTTTTCCGGAAAGGCGCTTACTTCAGCGGCTTTAAACCAAAAAGAAATTTCAGTGCGGCGATCAGCAGAAGGAGGCGTTTGTATCATGATCGTTAATTTTTATATTTTTTTAAAAAATCAGGCAAGCCGCTGGCCGGATAGCCCAAAATCTATCTTTTAATTTTCAGTAAATCATTGATTATTAAACCTTAAACAATCGGTACTTTTTGACCGCGTTCGGGTTTAAAGCGGATTGAAGGATCCGGCTCGGGCGTGTTAATGAAATGCTGGAAGCGTTGGCGCAGTTCCGGATTGTTCACTACTTCTTTCCATTCGCAGGCGTACGTATCTACCATAAACTGCATTTCGCGATCCAGATCGGCGCAGATGCCTAAAGAATCTTCCACAATTACCTGGCGTAAGTATTCCAGGCCACCTTCCATTTTATTTAACCAGGTAGCGGTGCGGTTAAGCGGTTCGGCGGTTTTTATGTAGAACATCAGGAACCGGTCGAGGTATTTAATGCAGGTTTCGGTATCGAGGTCGGTGGCGAAAAGTTGGGCGTGCTGCGGTTTAGCGCCGCCGTTGCCGCAGATGTACAAATTCCAGCCTTTTTCGGTAGCAATAATGCCAAAGTCTTTGGATTGGGCTTCGGCGCATTCGCGTACGCAACCCGATACGCCGCCTTTTAGTTTATGCGGGGAACGCAATCCCCGGTAACGCTCTTCTACCCGAATAGCAAAACCTACCGAATCGTGTAAGCCGTAGCGGCACCACGTAGAACCCACGCAGCTTTTTACGGTCCGTAAGCTTTTGCCGTAGGCATGGCCGCTTTCAAAACCGGCATTAATTAATTCTTCCCAGATATCCGGCAACTGATCGACGCGAGCCCCGAACATATCAATCCGTTGGCCGCCGGTAATTTTGGTGTACAAGCCGTATTTGGCGGCTACTTGCCCGATCACAATTAGTTTTTCCGGAGTAATTTCGCCACCAGCAATGCGGGGCACCACGGAATATGTGCCGCCTTTTTGGATATTGGCCAGATAACGGTCGTTGGTATCCTGGATGGTGGCTTGTTTTAAAATCAGCTCGTTCCAGGTGCTGGCCATAATAGACGCAACCGCTGGTTTGCAAACTTCGCAACCATCGCCGCGGCCGTGGTTATGCAATAACTCGTCGTAGCTGCGGATGTTGTTCACTTTTACAATATCCAGTAATTCCTGGCGGGAGTAGTCGAAGTGTTCGCACAATACTTTTTTCACTTCTTTGCCCAATTGCTTTAAAGTAGCATGGAGTAAATCATTCACCATGGGCACGCAACCCCCGCAACCCGTTCCGGCTTTGGTGCATTTTTTTATGCCAGCTACATCGGTACAAGTTCCATCGGTTACCGACGAACAAATATCACCTTTACTTACGTTTTCGCAGGAGCAAATTAAAGCTTCGTCGGGCAAACTCATTACCCCCGCTCCGGCTGATTCCGAGGCACCACCCCGGGAACCTAAGATTAAATCCTCCGGATCTTGGGGCAGGATAATTTTGTTCTGTACCGTTTGCAGCAGCATGTTGTAGTTACCGGCGTCGCCGACCAAAATACCACCCACTAAATATTTGCCGTCTTCCGAAATATTAATGCGCTTATAAATTCCTTTGGCTTTATCCTCAAAAACAATGGAGCGGCTCGTGGCCGGGTTGGCAAAGGCATCGCCGAAGCTGGCTACATCTACACCAATTAATTTCAACTTCGTCGACATGTCGAAACCTTTAAAGGTTTTTTCTCCGCCCAACAAATTAGTAACAACGGTATCGGCCATATCATAACCCGGCGCTACCAGGCCGTAAATCATGCCGCCGTGCAAAGCACTTTCGCCTATAGCATAAATAGCAGCGTCCGACGTTTGCAAAGTATTATTCACTAGAATGCCACCGCGTGGCCCCACGGCTAAACCGGCTTTGATGGCTAATTCATCGCGCGGCTTTATGCCCGCCGACACAATGATCATATCTACCTCCAATTCACTGCCATCGGCGAAAAGCATTTTCTGCACGCCTGGTTCCCCCAAAATGGCGGTAGTACTCTTATTTAAATAGATGCTGATGCCTAAACTTTCGAGCTTTCTTTTTAGCATGTCGGAGCCGGCTTCGTCGAGTTGCCGCGGCATTAACCGGGAAGCAAACTCTATTACGTGGGTAGTCAGGCCCATATCCACGGCGGCTTTGGCGGCTTCCAGGCCTAATAAACCACCGCCAATAACGGCGGCTGTTCTGGCTTTAGGCGCGTATTCCAACATGGCATCTAAATCTTCAATGGTGCGGTACACGAAAACGCCTTCTTTTTCTACCCCATTAATGGGCGGCACAAAAGCGCTGGAACCCGTAGCCAGAATTAATTTATCGTAGCTAATAGATTCACCTTTATGGGTGGTAATCGTTTGGGTAGCTGCATCCACGCTGGTAACCAATTCACCTAAATGCAGATTGATGTTGTTTTCCGCATACCACTCTACGGGTGCCATGGTTAATTCTTCGGCAGTAGTACCCGAAAAATAAGCGCTTAAGTGTACCCGATCGTAAGCGGGACGAGGCTCCTCCCCGAAAACGGTAATTTGGATAGTACCCGGCTGGGCTTTAGCTACTAGTTTTTCGCAAAACTTATAACCTACCATGCCATTTCCGATTACTACTATCCGTTGCGGCTGTGCTACTAAACGGCTCATACGTCTTCTATTTTCGTGATTACTACTTTTTACTCTTTGGTTCGGAAGCTTTTTCAAAACTTACTCTAATTTTCGAAGCATCTTTTTAAATATTACTGCTTTTTTCAAATGCTAAACTTAAATTTAAAGCCATTTTAATAAAAGTATACCCTTTTAAACTAAAGCACCTATAATTTTTACCTAATCTTGAGTAAAAGTACTTAATTTTTAATAGTTGGTTATTTTTTAATGTATTCCTGGTAAAATTTAGTTTTTTAACAAAATACGCTTTAAATTTTAAGGAGGAATTTCGGATTGTTTAACCAATTAATAATTTATTTGAAAACATGGCTTCTTTTTTAAATAAATACTAATCAATTTAGAGCTAAAAAGAGGATGAAAGCCTAAAATATTCAATAAGCAGCTAAAATTTTAAGGCTAAAACGCTATTTTGAAGAGAGAATTTATCAGAAATAGGTATAATGGAGAGGTAATTTGATTTATTTGAGAGAAAATCACTTAGTTATTTATAGCTTTTATATGACTTTCGGATTTTAGTAGAAGAATTATAAGTATAACCTGGCATCAAGGCACTCATTTTCGGGAGAACAATACCTAAGTAATAAATTGAGTAGAATTACTCAATAGCATATACAGCTTTAAAGACTTATTTAAAGACACCTTCCAAGTTCTGTTTACAAAGTATTAACTACATAACCAATTCCTCCAAAATCTCCGAACGGCTCTCTTTTATTAATAAGGTATTTAAAGATTTATAAATAGAGTATTTAAGGACTAAGCTGTTTAATACAGTATATAAATATGAGTTCTACTAGTGATGCAAACATTTCCAAAAAAATTACCCGCCTTTATTTATTGGCGCTTACGGCGATAGCTTTGCTTTTATTGGTGGGGCAATTATTAGTGCAGCGTTCTTTACAACGCCAGCTTACCGACTCCCGAATAATTAATATTGCTGGTCGGCAACGGATGTTAAGTCAGAAAATTTGCAAAACTATAGTACTGCTTTACCACCACGAAAACTTAGCAGCTACTCCTATATATATAACCGATTTGCAAGAGGCCTTAAGGCTGTGGGGGAAAAGTCATGACGGGTTAAAAAATGGTTACCTAATTTATTTAGATATTCCGGTAAATAACAGCGCCGCTATTCGGCAAAAGTTTTCCCGCCTGGACCCACTTTTTAAAGCTTTATTCGAGAACGCCCAAGCTATCAACCAGTACTATCATTTGCATCCTACTACAAAGGCACCTGCTCCAGAACTACTTACCCGAATGAATAAGCTTCTAAAAAATGAGCCAGCCTATTTACAAGCTATGGACCAGATTGTGTTTCAATATGATGCTGAAGCCAGCGAACGGGTAAATAATTCGCAACGAATGGAGAACATTGTCTTGTTCTTTACCTTAGGTATTTTGTTACTGGAGGCTTTATTAGTGTTTCGGCCGGCCGTTACGCAAATTAAAAGCACCATTAACCAGCTTATTCAAGCCCAGGAGCAAACCCAAAAAGTCAACAACGAATTACTTCAAGCCAATAAATCGTTGGCCGAAACCAAAGAAGCTTTGTTGCAAGCTACCAATCAGAAATACCAGCAGGAAATAAATGAGCAGAAACTCCGCTCGACTTACCTCATAGAAGGTCAGGAAGAAGAACGAAAACGGGTAGCCCGGGAAATTCACGATGGCCTGGGCCAGATGCTGACGGCCCTAAAATATGGCATTGAGAAAACCAGCGATGCCGTACCGCATACGGAAACTACCCAACAGCATTTAAATGAGTTGCGCCAGTTAGTAAGCCAAACCATAACGGAAGCCCGCACTATTTCTTTTAATTTAATGCCTGCCGTGTTAAGTGATTTTGGTTTAGCTTCGGCTTTAAAATTATTAACCAATCAGCTTGCCTCCGGGTCCAGTCTAAACGTTTCGTTTACCACCAACTGGATTGGCAAAAGGCTAGCAAAAAATACCGAAATTGGCCTTTACCGGGTAAGCCAGGAAGCCTTACACAATGCCGTAAAATACGCGCAAGCCAAGCACATAAACGTTGAACTTCAGGTTAAAAAAAGATATATTCACTTGCGCATTTCGGATAACGGGCAAGGCTTTTCCCCCGATAACTTTTCTTTGACTTCGGAACAAACCGGTTTGGCGCACGGTATCAGCAACATGAAAGAACGCGTATTTCTACTAAACGGCCTTATAAATATTAATTCTAAACCAGGAGAAGGCACTCAAATACACGTAAAAGTACCTTACCTGGCCCTCGACCATGACTAAAATAAAAGTATTACTTGCCGATGATCATACCCTAGTCCGGAACGGCATTCGCTCCCTACTGGAGAACTCCGCTGATTTAGAAATTGTGGGAGAAGCGCAAAACGGCGCCGAAGCCTTAACGAAAGTAAAAGAACTAGCTCCGGATGTGTTGCTCATTGATATTGCCATGCCCGTCATGACCGGCATTGAAGCCACCGCCCAAATCAGTAAACTGTACCCGGAAACCCGCTGCCTGGTACTCTCCATGCACCACGACGAAG
The DNA here is from genome assembly GCF_003340495.1 of Adhaeribacter pallidiroseus. Taxonomy (NCBI): domain Bacteria; kingdom Pseudomonadati; phylum Bacteroidota; class Cytophagia; order Cytophagales; family Hymenobacteraceae; genus Adhaeribacter; species Adhaeribacter pallidiroseus. Next base: position 93,967 of record NZ_QASA01000001.1, on the reverse strand, counting down.
ATTACATTTTAAAATCGGTAGAAGCGGGCGCTTACGGTTATTTATTAAAAGATAATACCCGCGAAGAAATGTTGCAGGCTATTAGAAGTGTGGCCGTCGGCGAAAAGTACTTCGGCCCTTCAGTTTCGAATGTGATTGTAGCATCTTACCTGCAAAAACTTAAAGAACCAGAAACCTCATCTGCCCCGAAAAAGAAACTATCTAAACAGGAAAAAGCCGTCCTAAAATTTATTGTAGAAGGTTCGAATAGCCGCGAAATTGCCGAAAAATTAAACTTAAGCGTGCGCACCGTCGATAACCACCGCGCCAGCATGATGAAACGGCTAAAGGTAAAAAATGCCGTGGAACTGGTTCGGAAAGCGCTGGATGAAAAACTGGTGTAGTTTTTAAAAGCCTGCGAAACAAGTTGCCCGGATTTTCTTTTAGGGCACGTAGCCGAGGCTAAGTTTTTTTAAATTTTAAATTTTCACCGGTATCAGCTTTAACCAGGTGTTTAGCCTGGCTAAAGCTTTAGGTTGGTTGGTGTTGATACCGGTTTTGGCTGGTATTATGTACTGGCTTTGCTTCTGCTTTTCGGTTGTAAATTATTTAAAATTTAAAAATTTAAGCTTACCCCGTTAATCCAACCGGGTAAGCTTAAAGACTAGTTTTTAATTACTCTAACCATTTCCTGTTTTGCCCCTTGGGTAATCCGCAGGAAATAAACGCCGGCTCTTAAAGATGCTTGCTGTTGCGCTGGGCACGTATAGGAACCTAAATCTGTAGCTACTTGGCCGCTCCACAGTCGTTTTACTTGCCTGCCCGCTACGTCGTACAAGTCCAGCATAACCGTTTCGTTGGGGTTATTTTGCCACTCTATCGTAAAAGTTTCGGCAAACGGATTGGGGAACACCCGGGCGGCTTTTATGGTAGCTGTTGCTGGTTTTTCCCAGGTGCCGTTGATAGTAAATTGGAAGGGTTTCAAAATACTGCCCATAATTTGCTCACTCTGGAAATTCATGGTTTCTTTCAGGTTTACCAGTAAGTTGCCGGCTTTATCGTGGTAAGTGAAACGCAATCCTTGGTTTTCCAGGTTTGCAAACATGGTAATAAAGAATAGGATTTTGCCCTCTATCTCGTAACCAGTACCCCAACCTACTTTTTCGCCGTTAGCTGCATTGTGTACCAGAATGCCGGTTTCTTCGGTTATTTGGTCCGAGACAACTTCGGCCACCAGGTTCATATTGTACCGGAATACTCCCGGATTCACCAACTTCGCTAACGGCGACTCTTCGTTGGCCAAACGATTACCCGAGTTAATGGACGTTTTCGGATAAGTAAATTTAAGATCGGTATTTTGGGAGGACTGAATACGGTAGCCTTGCCCGGTTTTAAGGGTTTTTAAACTTCCTACCCAGCCTTTATTCTGATCGTACACGGCAAAATCGGTTTGGCTTTTAATAATATCCCCGTCGGCTAAATTTACGCCGGCTAAAGCATCGGGCACCGGCATATTTACCTGCGGCGTGTAACCAATCCAGTTCCAGCCTTTTTTGAGCGTAATAATCTCGTTAGCCGGATTTAACATGGCACCTTTTACCTTCAGCTGCTTGGCGGCGGCTACTTTTAGTAAATAGCCGGCCACATTGGTAACCTGTTTGCCGGGTGGAGACCAGACGCCAGCCGAATAATCGGCTACCCAATCCTGCGACATAAATACGGAACTACGATCAATGGCAGTGGGGTCCAATACCGAAGCGAGATCTTTGTTTTTCACATCCACGTTAAAGGAAATCCAGTTCCAGCCAGCTTTTAAGTCCAGTTCCTGGTAAATAATGTTGTTAGCAGTTAATATGTAGGGGTTAGCGGTGGAGCCATGCACCATCCCATCTTCAAAAGCCAGGGTAGCAGGAATCACCTCGGTATGCGTGACTCCTACATTGGCATTCCAGATCTGAAAGCTTATTTTTTCGTTGGCAACCCCCTGGCCGTATACTTGCATAAAGAACAGGTAACGGTCGTAGGCCGGTACGTACTCCAGGCGCGCTACTCCCCGGCATTGCCCGTTTACAAAGGCCGCTACTTTATCGTCCGGATTAATCGAAAATTGATCGTTGATTTTTACCTGGCCGATAATGCTCATGGATTTACTGAAATTGCGCGGATTTACGGTCCATTCGGGAGCCGGGGTAAACACTTTCAGGTGCAAGGCCAGTTTCTCGTCGTAACCAAAGTTGGTTCTCAGCAAAATATCTTCGGTATACCGGCCCATGTTTAAGCTTTCGATTACGGTAAACACCAAGGTTTTACGACTGTTGGGCTCAATGGAACCACTGGCCGGACTAACCGTTAACCAACCCGGCAAACCATTAATTTGAAAACTTTCCTGGTTGCCGCCCATGTTTGTAATCTCCACTTCGAATTGTAAAGGTTTGTTTACTTCTTTTTCAAAATTCCGGTTAGAATCCACCCATTTTACTTGATTTTTATCCACGAACACCGACCAGGTTTTAGCGCCGGGCATTACGTTGCTGTTTTTATCCATAACGCCTTGCACCGTTATATCCAGAATGGTTTTCTCCACTAATTCCTGCGGCTCGTTTAGGGTAATCAGCAATTTATCGTTGTTGATGACGTAGTTAAAATCTACTTTTTGCTCGGGTTGCGGCCGGTCTATCTTCGGGGATTCGTTGGTGTAAGTGGCATTCACGAAAGTAGCCTGATCGTTTGTTTTGCCGCTTTGCTCCCGATTAGATTCGATTGAAAGCATCACGCCGCTGTTATCCTGGTAGGCTTCGAACGGATAGTAAATCTGTAAGTCGGCCAAGTCGGTGGGCAGTTTCGTAGTGAGGGAGCGATTGATTTGTTCGGTGGTCCGGGCCGAGTTCCAAAAGCGAATTTCATCGAGCTGGCCTTTAAAATAATTAGTAAAAGACTCTTTAGGCGTACCGCCGGCCGTGGAAGTTTGGTCGAAACGCACCCCGAAGTACAAAGCCGGAACGGTTAATTTCGCCAATACATCGGCCTTACGGTAATTGGTAAGCGCCCCATCCAGCAAGAACGATAAATTGCCTCGGCGGTCTACAACCATCGCCAGGTGGTGCCATTTTCCATCCAAGGTATTATTATCCACGGCGTTAAACAACTGATCATTTTGTTTCAGGAAAATAGCGCCTTGCTCGTCGAATTCCAGTGCCCATTTTACATCGGTGTTGAGTAAAGCGGCCGAGAATAAGGCCGTTTTGGCGGCATTAGCCCCGCCTTTATACCAGAATTCGAGCGTAAAATCACCTTCCTGGGTAACAGGAGTATGGCCGCTATTTACTTGAACGTAGCCGTTGCCGTTCAGCGAAATGGCTTTGGAAGCAGGTTCGGTTACCCACTGGGCGGCTACTTCGGCGTGTAAAGCCCGGGCCAGATCTTTGGCGGCAGTTCCTTTTAAATCGTTGAACGGCCAGTAACCGATTAACCCGCGTTCTCCCCCATTCGACTGGATAGATTGTCCGGCGTATACTTCGTCGCGGGTTTTAAACTGATCCCAAACGCGGAGGGCGTGTACATCACCCTGAAAGGCATTGCCGTTAACCGGCGAATAACCCACGTAAACTACGCCTTGCGTGGTAACTACTTCCACCTGGTTTTTTTCGGCTAATAACTGATCATTGCCATAGAGGCTTACTTTACCAGCGGTTGCGTCGTAGGAAACGGCATAGTGTTGCCAAATTGTGGCTGGCGATGTTTTATCGGCTAATACGCGGGGCGTGGATCCCCAACCCGCGAACAGTTTACCGGCCTTATCAAAACCAATGGTTACGGCTTCTGTTCCGGTGCCTTGGGTAAAGAGGATCCGGTCTTCATTCGCCGAATTAGAATTTACCCGCGCCCAGAACTCCACGGTAAACGAACGGTTATTCAATTGCAAACCTTCCGGAATGCGCACATGGCCTTGTTGACCATCAAAATGGAGAAATGCCCCGTGCGCCAGGTTGGAGCCATTCAGAACTCCCCGTACCGTAATATTGCTCTTGTTAATTAAACCGGCTTCTACCGGGTCGGCAAACTGGATCATAATTTCATCGTTCGGCGACAGAATACCATCGGCGGGTTGCGGCGCGCCAAATACCAGAGGCGGCACCACGTCTTTCAAGCCTTTTTTCACTTCGGTGTAACTGACCGAGCCATCCGTGCAGAGCGATTTAGCCCGGAGTTCGTAATTGCGGTCGGGCAAATCGGTAATATCCCAACTAAAGTTAATGGTGGTTTTACCGGCAATTTTAGAAACCGCCGCATCTTTGTTTTGGGCAATAGCGGCATTGTAATCCGCTTCTTTATTATAAAAAGTATGGATGGTGGCCCAAGTGTTGGAAGCCGTGGATTTGTATTGCAACTCAATGCTTTTAAACGAACGCAGGTTTACGTCGTAACCCGATAGCTGCACCGGAACTTTGCCTTGAGCATCTACATTTACGAGCCAGTTATCCAGCGGGGCAAGCAGGGTAACGGGCGTACAGGCCGGGGCGAAAAAGGCGGAGATTTTTACCGTATCCGCAACCGTACCGGCTTCGCAAAGCGAGTGCAGTACTATGCCCAGGTTTTCGTAATTAAATACCGCCCCCGGACCTTTTTTTACGGTTAATACTTTTTCTACTACTTCGCCGGGCGGTACCCGGAAAGCCCGGTTGGGGGTAGAGCCATCGATGGTAATAATGGCTCCGTTGGGGTTGGAGTTTTCGTCGACCTGTACCCCGTACCAGATATCTTCTTCGGAATCGCCGTTGTTTTGCAGTAAAATTTTAAAAACCGCGGCGTTGGTTTCGGGTACACCAGTAACGACGTTGTTTTCAACGTTAATTTCGGGTTTTTCGCGGCGCAAAGTGGCCGCATTTAAAATTTTACCGGGCTGGTAATAGCGGGTTTTTTCGTCGTCCTCGTAGGGACACGAGGTTTGTCCACCACGGGTGTAGAACATCGGCGAAAAGAAACCATTGTTGTACTCTTCTTTCCGGTCGGCAAAGTCTTCTTTCACCTTATAATAATCGGCCCACACCACGTGGTCGCCTTTATCGTTTAGTAATTTAATCGCCGAAGGATCGATCACATCTACGCTGTAAAAATCGCCTTTATCGCCATCAGACAACACGTAGCCGAAGGTTAGATTTTCGGTATTAGACTCACCCGCCGAGCCGCTGAAATTATTAAAAAAGTTGGCTTTTACCCGGATGGTAGCGCCAAAACCATTAAACTTACCCCCAGTCATAAATTCCAAGGAAGCGTCGGCGGTTACTTCTACGGTAGTATTGGTACCCCACAGCGAATTTAAGTTTTTCTCCCAGGTTTGGGTAACGCCGCCATCAAAAGAAACGTTGCTAATGCCTTCGGCGGTGCCTTTGGTTTTAGCATCTACTTTATTCGCTTCGTTGCTTCGCAATGCTTCTTCCCACAAAATTATTTGCTGATTGAGCAAGTACACCGAATCCGGATCGCTTTGTTTTGCCGGGTTAAAACTATAACTGGGTCCCGAATAAGCGCCCCGCGTAGCTACTCCTTCGGCGGGTTTAGACAAAGCCGCATTGGCAAACACATTTTTATCGTAGTTATCGGCGCCGAACCGGGAATCTCCTTTGGTGATTTTAGAGACGTACACGTTGTCGCCGCGGAGCAACAAGCTATTCCGGAAATTCTTAAGCGTAGGAATTAAAGTATTTTGAATGTGCTGCTGGGTGTACATAAACCGGGTACCGTAGTTATCCTGCGCCGCGGCAATTCCTTGGCGGCGCACCAAAGCGTAGGTTTTGCCTTGATAAGTAAACGGAGCCGAATGCGGGAGCTGATCGAAGGGAGGTTTTAGTTCTAATAATTCCAGGGTTTCGGTTTTACCCAGAATAAAATTCATGGCTCGCCCTACAAATAAATCAGCATCGCTGCCCACTAACTCCGGATCGTCGCTGGTTTTCCAGCTTTCCGTAACCTGTAAACTTTCTACGAGCTGGCCGTTTTCGATCCGTTGTTCGGTAATAACATCTTCGTTGGAGAGTACATGTTCAATATCCGTTTCGGTGATTAAAGCTACCCCAAAACCAGCGGCCGTTTTAATATTGGCCCCCAGATAAAAAGTAGGATTAATGGTTTGCGTACTCCCTCCAACGTTTGTAATAGACATGGATTTGGTGGTGGTAGAACCTTTGCTCAGGTAAGCGTAACTATTGGTACCCGGCGGGTCGCGTAAAATAAATTCCACTACATCGGGGCCTTTGGTAACAAAGCCGCTACCCGAGGTAACCTGCCCCAAAATGTAACCGGGCAAAGTGCCTAAATCGGCGTAAGACTGGTCGCCGATTTTAATGGCGGCCGAAAAGTTATAGGTGTAGGTACCGCTTAAGTTAGGGCTGCCGGCCCGGAATTTATAATTATAAATTCCTTGTAGATTATTTAAAATTAATTCTTCTTCGGGGCTACCCTGCTTCCAGTTATTAACAATTTTAATTTTAGCATTGGTTACCGGTACTAGTTCTTTCTCGTGGTCGTCGGCATTTTCGTATTCTTCGAAGAACTGTAAAGGAAACGCGTACTGGGCATTCATGTTAAACACCGGGGCACCGAATGGTTTACCCGCTAAATCGATTTCGGGTCCATTTTCGCTGAGCTTTACCTTTTTCTCCCCAATAAGCTCGTTGTTATTAACGGACCATTTGGTTTGATTGTGCAGCACAAACTTTTTGCTGAAATGGTAACTGGCCGAATCTACTTTTTTTCCTTTATCATCTAGCTGGTACTCCCACCGTAAATCCTGCACGGGTAAACTTAAATCCAGAATAGGCTGCTCCCCGAAAGTATAGCGCGAACCATCGGTAAGGGCATTGTTGGTTTTCACGTCTTTCACCATAAACCGTTCCGGGATAATCCAGGTCAGGTATTCGCCGGTTTGCGGATCAGTAGTTACATCGATGGTTTTTTTAAAATTTAGGGGCGATTCGTCCAGGTCGCCGCCTTTTTCGGGCTCTAAGGTTATTTTGGCGGTACCCAGGTTATTTTTAGAAAGACCCATCCCCAAAGGTTTATCGCCCTGCACCTGGCCCCCGGCTACCCGGCCGATAAGTTTTACTTTGGTGGTATCCAGTATTTCGAGTTGGCCGCGCAGGTGTTCCTGAAAATCGTGGGGTTGGTTTTGGGCGGGCCAATAGGCATTCTGGAAAACGTGGCCGTTTTTCACAAAAGATAAAACGTGCTGACCAATGGGCACCCGGGCTTCAAACTCGCCTTTAGCATCCGACATAACGGGTACGTTACTAGCATTGAGCAACGTCTTGCCATCCACGAGCATTTGCACGCCCTGCACCGGAAATGAAGTGCCCTGGTAGCGCACGCTCCCTTTGGCCAGAAAAGAAGAAATATCTTTAAAATCTTTCCCGTTATGACTCAAAGCGCCTTCGCCGATAAACAACAAAAGCGCATTCGGATCAAAGGTATGCACGCCCAGTAACGGCGTAATCTCGAAGCTTTCGCCGGAACCCCGGAATTGAATATTAGTGAGTCGGTAATTTCCTTTGCTATCGGTATAAGCCACGTTGGCCAGTTGGTCTTCGGAGGGAATGGTGGTGGTCCAGGCGTAGCTACCTTTCAATTTTGCGTGGTTTTCGTTGTATTTCCGGTCTACGCGCGAGCCGTCGAATGCAAAATCGCTGAAACCTTCGTTTAATTTCCAGTAAGCAATTAAACCGGGTTCGCTGCCGTCTAAAAACCGGCTGTAATCCTGTACCAGTTGGCCGGCGGTGCGGGGTTTATTCCAAATCCGTACTTCATCCAGCACGCCCTGAAAACCTTGGTTATAGGTGCGGTTGTTGCCAAATACCAAAAGCAGATCGGGGTTAGCGTTAGGTTGAAAAGCATTGGTTAGTTGCTGCGGCGCAAAAACCGAATCGTTTATTACCCATTGCACCTGCCGCGAAACCGTATTTAGGCTAACCGAAACGTGATGAAATTCGTTATTTTTTAAAAAAAGGCCGGGGTCGATGCTTACTTGTTCGGCGCCCGCCGTAAGAATGTAGCGCTTGTCGGCGTAACTTACCTGTAAACCCTGGCCATTCTGGTAATGATCGTAGAGTACGAAGTTATTTTCCGCATTACTGGGCCGTAACCAAGTTTCCAGCGTCCAGCCTTCCTGGCTGGGCCAGAAAATCCGGGAAGCTTTAATGTCAAATCCGGCGGTGTTATCGTTAAATTGGAGGGCTTTACCGGCGGCCTCATCGGTATTGCGGGCCCGCACCTGCACCTTTTCTACTACCTGGCCGCCTTCAAAATAAATCCGGCCGCTTACGGTGCCAAACGGAGCCCGGAAGCCCAAAGCTTTGGCCGCGCGGGTTTTAATTTGTTGCCCGTTACAAGCCGCTACGCCTTCTATGGTATACTCATAAATGGTATTGGCTTCGGCAAACTCATCGAGCCAGAGCGTGGAACTGCCGCCTTCGGCTACGTGCACCAATTCCCGGGTATCAGTAGTACCGGCAATTTTCCGGTAAATCTCATAATTCTCGATGCGGCTTTTGTATTTAGCGTCCCATTGCAACTGCACATAACTGGTAAAAAATCCTTTAGAAGCTTTAAACTTATAATCGTGGTTGTAAAATAAATTTTGCGGGTTATTCTGTTCGGCTACCTCGTTGCCCCATTCCAAGGCATCGGCAATCTGGTCCGGTACGGCTTTGCTCACGATGTTGCCGGCTACTTCGGCATATTGGTTTACGGCTACTAACTGGTACTCGTAGGTATTACAAGCTTGCAACTTTTCATCTACCCACGAACCCGGGTTACCGTTAATGGTAATGGTCGTATTGGCCACCACATTACCCGCTTGACTAACCTTCCGGATGAGTTTAAAATTGGTAAGGCTTTGGCACGTGTAACCATTCCAGGAAATTTTAAAATTTACCCCGCTCTCAATTAAAGAAATTTGGGGCGCAGCCGGACTTAAATCAGGCGTAATGCTGCTGGCCTCCGACGTAAGTTCCGAAGCTACCTGTTTATCCGGCCGGATTACCTGCACTTTGTAATAATGCGGTTTCTGATGTTGCAAGTTGGTATCATCGAAATAAGTAAGGGTGTTTAATCCGCCGTTTACTTCAAATGTATTGGCGATGCTGCTAAAGTCGGAACGGGTACTCCGCAGTATTTTGTAGGAATAAGTTCCTTCCAGGTTGGGTTTGGGCCAGCTAAGCGTAATACCGGTAGCGCAGGGTACGTAGGTAGGGGTTAGTACCAGTTGGGCATTTTTCCAGGCGGTGCGGGTACTGGCCGGGCTGCTCGCCGACGTATACGAACGGCCATTCAAATATTCGACATTGGTTTTTACCTGATACTCGTATTTTATGCCGTTTTGGGTAGTAACATCGGTAAAAGAAGTGGTACTGTAATCCAGGTACCCTATTAAGCGGCTGTTTTGATATACCTGGTACGTTACTTTATTTGAAGGATAGCCATTGGTAGCCGGCTTGTCCCAGGTTAAGCGTACTTCGGTTTGCTCGCCGTTAGAAGCCGAGGTAATGGTAGGCGAGGCCAGGTTCGGAAAATAAAAATCGTTGTATTTATCGTTACTCCGATCGTCGTTATCGCCCCAATAATAGTGCGTTTTAATGTTGATGGTTTGGCCCATCCATTCCGGGCGAATGTTGATGTAATACACTTGCTTATCGTACACCCCATCCCAACCAGAACCGCCGTTTTCGAGCCAATAGCTTTTGTTATCGCCATTCCGGTTGTAATAAGTAGCATTGCTCAGTAAAACATAGTACCGCCCATCTACCGGTGAGCGGTAGGTAATATCTAAATCTTCTAGCTTGTTGTCGTTGCAGGACCCGCAATCGTCTTCGTTTACCGAAACGGTAACTTTAACGCGCCCATTGCCTTGCTCATAATTAATGTCGTAGTAAAAATTGTGGGCGAAAACCGGGGTGCGGCCTAGCCCCAGAAAAAACAGGAAGAATCCTAAAAAACGGAGATAATAATGTTTCATGATCAGAAATTTAAAAATTTAATAGATTATGACTGGAACAGAAAGTCTCCCCGCTTTCCAGGCGCGGGTTCCGGAACAAATAGTACTAAGAGCCGTGAGGGCGCATCTTAGCCGGTTTGTTTTTTATAGTAGCCGGAAGGTAAGCAATGGCAAAAGCCAGAAGTTAGAATTGTATGCTAACAGCACTGGTTTGTATGCGAAAAAAGAAAGGTTGTATGCGAACGAAGAACTACAAAAAATTAAAATTTTTAAAAAATTCTTCTTTGTAGTTGCGGCCCAGCGGCACTTCGTGCTTACCAATCACGATAAAGCTATCGTTAAAGGTTTCGAGGTGCTGCAGATTAACGGCAAAGGACCGGTGCACCCGGATTAACTGGGGTAAGTTTATTTTTTCGAGGACGTGTTGCAGGGCGCAACGCAAAATAAATTTATTCTCGCGGGTGTAGATGTAGGTAAAATTACTGTCGGCCTCCAGCAGCAAAATATCGGTCAGAACAATCTTGAGGAAGCGGTAGTTTTGCTTTACAAAAATAGCATCGTTAATAGCCAGAATGGTTTCAGCGGAAGGGTTGGTTTTGTCTTTTTCGACGGGTTTGTTCAACGGAATTACTTTGGCTTCGGTGGTGGATTTCCGGAAAGCGAATTGGTGCAGGGCCATTTCGATGGCAATGCGCAGGTTGGCCGGCTGGTAGGGTTTGGTAAGGTAAGCGGCCGGAAACGTATCTTTCGCGCGGTTCACGGTGGCTTCGTCGGCAAAGGCGGTGAGGTAAATAAACGGAATATCTTTAATGGCGCGAATTTGCCGGGCCGTTTCAATGCCGTCCCAGTCGCCTTTAATATGAATATCGAGTAAAACCAGATCTACGGGATTTTCTTTTAACAAAGCCATGGCTTCCGGCCCGTTATCGGCAATCCCGGCCACCTGGTAACCGTCCTGCAGCAAGGTGTCTTCCAGGCCTAAGGCCAATATACCTTCGTCTTCTACGATTAAGATGTGCACCCGGCCGTCTGGATGGTTCATCAGCTTGCTTTTTTTAAAATTACTTCCGGAATGTGCAACTTAAAAGTAGTTCCCCCCTGATTTTCTACGGCGCAGGTACCGTTTAATTGCTTGCTGAGTACTTTCACTAATTTTAAACCAAACGAAGTTTGCGGTTTTTCCCAGACAGTAGCCGGTAAACCCGGCCCGTTATCCCGGATAAGTAATTGCAGGCCATTGGTATTATGGAGTTCAACCTGTAACTGCGGTTCGGGCACTTGCTGGTAGGCGTATTTAAAAGCGTTGGTCACCCATTCGTTAATAATTAAACCCAGCGGTAACGCTTTGTCTACGTCCAGTTCGGCCACGGATATGCATAATTTTAAATTTAACTGCGCTTTGTCTACCCCAAAACTTTCCATTAAACTTTCGAGCAAATCGGTGATGTACTCGCGCATATTTACCAGGTTCGGGTTGTTTTGCTGGTATAAGCTCCGGTGAATTAACGACATGGCCTCAATGCGTTGCCGCCCGACTTTCACGGCTTTCCGGGCGTCTTCGTCTACCAGCCGGTTCGATTGCAAACGCAACAAGCTCGATACAATCTGTAGATTATTTTTTACCCGGTGGTGCAGCTCTTTCATCAGCAGTTTTAACTGTTCGGCTTGTTCGTTAATTTGCCCGTTTTGGGTATGCAGCAAACGGTTTTTTTGTTGGATGGTGCGGAATTGGAGACCAAAAACAACGCCCGATACTACTAAAATACCAATAACGCCTAAAGTCCAGGAAATTTGCAGCGACCTCGTTTTCTGAATTTGTTTCAGCACATTAATTTCCTGATCTTTTTTACCGGCCTGGTATTGTACTTCCAGTTCGTTCATCTGGCGTAAATTATCCAGCAAGGCCAGCGAGTCGCGTAGCAAATCGTATTTGGTAAATAAATGTAAAGCTTTTTGGTAATCGCCGGTTTGTTGGTGGTAACGGGCAAGTACTTGGTATAACTCCATAACCCGGTAAGGCCTGTTTACCTTTTGGGCAGTTTGTAAAGCTTTTTTTAAAAAATTTAGTCCTTTTGTTCTTTCGCCGAGCGCAAAGTAAGCTTCGCCCAACCAATTATAGGTATAATGCAAGGAAGCCAGTTGCTTATTTTTGGTACCAATAGCTAAAGCCTTATTGCCGTAATAAATAGCCTTCGGGTAGTCTTGCTGATCGTAGAGGTAATACTGAGCAATATTATTATAATAAGGCGTACGGTCCTTTTCAAACTTATCGGAGCTTTCGGCTAATTGCAGGCCGGCTAAATGGATGGGTAAGGATTTTGTGATTAAAGCAGTATCTTTTATTTCGGTGCCGTAACTCCGCGTAAACATGGCTTTTAACCGTATTAAAAAATAATATTGGTGGTATCTTTTAGCGCTTGGGCTGCTTGCAGCCCTTTCTCCGCGCATTCCAGAGCTTTGGGGTAGTTTTTTTTCTCTTTATACAGGTTACCCAACATGGAGTAGATAACCGGTAATTCGGGGTTTAATTCGGTGCGCTGGGCCAAAGCTAAAGCCTGCACCCCATCCCGCATGGCATTTTGGTAACTACCAGTCAGCCAAAAATATTTAGCTTTTAAAATTTTTCCTTTTAATAAAGCATCGGGTTCCTTTTGTGCTATTTGCAGCAATATTTCCGCTACCGCTCCTACTGTATCCATATCGGTTAGGTTCTGGTAGCCCAAGTCGTACAGCGATTTAATTTCTTGAGCCGGGGATACGGCGGAATTTACCGTTGGTTTTTCTTGGGTTGTTTGCTTACAAGCCCATACACAGCCAACACTCGTCAGCAACGAAGCTATTAGATAAATAAAATAATGCTGTCGGTTCAAAGCAGGCGGGTTAAACCCTGGAAATATACATTATTTGTAGTATTGTTCCGCAAAAACAAGCCTGGTAATTTTAACTTTAAACATTAAAAAATTATACCCGATACAGCAAATTTAACCCGACTAAAATTTACTCAACCAACAGCCATGTTGGTACGGGGCAGCTTAAGGGTAAAATTTTAAAAAAGCACATTACGGATAACTTATTCAACCGCTATTTTCAAAAATTTACCCTTATGGGCCTGCCAGTTTCTGCTTCTACCATGGCGCCTTTTAATATAGTTTTAACTTGCTTTTAATTAGGCGGTTCCTGCCCGTTCGTATTTTTTTCGAGATTCTGGTGGGTAAATTAGAATAAGGCCAGCGTGCCGCTGATCTTATTCTAATAACTGAATTATTTTAAAATTTCTTCTATAGCGTTTAATTCATCGGAGCTAAAATCCGGGCTCTCCAGGCATTTTAAAGAATCGAGCAGTTGTTCGGGTTTGCTGGCGCCAATTAATACCGAAGTAATACGCGGATCTTTTAACAGCCAGGCCAAAGCCATTTGCGCTAAAGTCTGACCGCGTTGCTCGGCCAGGGCGTTTAATCTTTTAATTTGCGAGAGCTTATCTTCGGTGATCTGATTTTCTTGTAAGGCCCCGGTTTCTTTCGCCACCCGAGAATCAGCGGGAATGCCGCCCAGGTATTTATTCGTGAGTAAGCCTTGCGCTAAAGGCGAAAATGGAATACACCCGACGCCTTCTTGTTCCAGTAAATCCAGTAACCCCTCTTCTACCCACCGTTCGAACATCGAATATTTGGGCTGATGAATCAGACACGGCGTACCTAGTTTTTTTAAAATACTAATGGCCTGGGCGGCTTCTTCGGGCCGGTAATTAGAGATACCCGCGTACAGGGCTTTTCCTTGCCGTACGATTAAATCCAAGGTACCCATGGTTTCCTCCAGCGGGGTTTCCGGGTCGGGACGGTGGTGGTAAAATATATCCACGTACTCTAAGCCCATGCGCTGCAAACTTTGATCTAAACTGGATACCAGGTATTTTTTAGAACCCCAATCGCCGTAAGGCCCATCCCACATGGTATAACCCGCTTTAGAAGAAATGATTAATTCGTCGCGGTAAGGGGCTAAATCCTGCTTTAAAATTTTTCCGAAGTTTTCTTCGGCGGAGCCGGGCGGCGGACCGTAGTTATTGGCTAAATCAAAATGGGTAACGCCTTTATCAAAAGCCGTATGAATAATTTTGCGGGAATTTTCGAGCACATCTACGTGGCCGAAATTGTGCCACAAGCCGAGCGATAAGGCCGGTAATTTTAAGCCGCTTTTACCACAACGCCGATAAGGCATAGCTACGTAGCGATTTGAATCAGGAGTATAAGCCATAAAATTTTTGATTTAATAATTTATAAGTAACAGGACAAAATTAAGTTGATAAAAACCTGAGTTTAAGTAATTGATTATTAATTTATTAACAATCTAACAACGAACAACTAAAAACGACCAACTACTTAAATAGAAGTACATGTACCATACCGACTAGGAATTAGACGTATTTTTTAAATTTTAGATTATTTATCCTCCTGAGATAAGCAAAAATTTAAAAAAATTAATCTCAACCAAGGTAAGGCGCAAAATAAAAGCAGCATCAAGAAACTTGATGCTGCTTCCGGGAGAAAAAAGATGCTATTGTTTAGAAACCACTACTTTTCTGGATATAACTTCTTGGCCATTTTGAATTTGCAGAATATACAATCCAGCTGACACATGGGTGAGCGGCAATTGAATTTGGTTAACGCCAGCTTGTACCTGATGGCGGGAGTTTACGGCGCTTTGGGAATTGGCGTTACGTAAAGTTAAGTTCACTTCCTGTTTTTCGGGAGCAAACAACTCCACGGTTAAGTAATTTCCTTTAGCGGGGTTCGGGTAAACTTTTACCGCCGGAGTTACTGTAACTGGCAAAGATGCCGCAGTTTCTTTGCGGGAAGCAATGGTCTTCGCATAATTACCTTTAACCGTGTATACCGGAGCGCCCGCGATGGCAGCCTTACTGGCACTTTTTGGTACTTGTACCTGGTAGGTAGCCAGCCCTATATTACCAGCCTGGTCTATCGCTTCCACGGTAATCACGTATACCCGGCCATCGCCAGTACCCGCCCGTTCGGCTCTTACCTGCACCGATTGGCCATCCGGGCTAATAATAATATCGGTCTTGGTATTGCCACTTCCTCCACCAGTTACAGCTTCGTCGCTGCTTACCGATTGAATCCGGACAATTGGTGCTGGACCGCAGTTATCGGTAACCGAAGCTATAAAGCTGCTCAGGCTAATGGTTTTGAGTAAATGATCTTCGGCCGGGATAATTGTTTTGGGAGCCTTTAAAGTAATAACCGGAGCGACCACATCGGGCTTAATGGTAATAGTTACCGGGGCCGATGGAGTAGAATTGCCTTCGTTATCGGTAGCTTCGGCTATAATCTGGTACGTACCTACCGGTGCATTTTTCCAATCCAGCTTCCAGCCATCACCAGGAGTAGTATCGGTGCCTAATAAATTACCGTTGGCCCAGAAAGCTACTTGTTCTACTTTTCCTTCTTTATCGGCAGCTTGCGCAGTAAGAACCGGCGTTTCGCAAACCAGGAATTGCGCGTTATTCGCCGGAGCCGTTACCGATACAGTTGGCCGGCCGTACATTCTCCAGTTCGGCAGTTCGTCGCGGGTTATTACATCTTCGTCGTGGTAAACGGCCCGCAGCACATCTACGGGTTGTTTCTTAATATAATCCCCGTTCCAGATCGCAAACCAAGACCACCAGGTACCGTAAGCCCGTACTTTGTTCATTACCGGCAACGTACCCGATTCAGATAAAGATATTAGTTTCTTGCCGTTAAACTTGTTTAATAAATTTTCCCAATCGCCGCTTAAACTCGCGTACGGGTCGTTGGAGTAAATATCAATGCCCGCCATATCCACGTAAGCATCGCCAGGGTACCAATTCATATCCGCGGAACCAGTAAAAGTGTACACCCAAATTAAATTATTGAGATGATGGTGATTGGTGAAACGATTGTACATAATGCGCCACAGTTCTTTTAAAGGTTCGGGCCCTTTGGCGCCCCACCAAAACCAGCCACCAGCGGCCTCGTGCAAGGGCCGCCACAATACTGGCACATCCGCATCCTGAAACTTCTTGAGCTCCGCAGCAATTACATCCATATCGCGGATTAATAATTTATACCGTTCGCTGTTTTTATCAGCTAAAGCGGCCGCTATATCAAACGTAGTAGCATTGGTATAAAACCCCGACCACCATAACTTATCCGGTGCCTGGTTAATTAAATCGGTGGGGGCGTTCCAGTGCCAGGCCAGCGATAAAATGCCTTTCCCCTCGCCTTTCTTGGCCCAGTTAATATATCTTTCGGAAGTTCCGGCTGGCCGGGAGCCATTTTCTACCCGCGAAGGAGAATATTCTATTAAATCGAAGCCACCAATAGCTGATTCTTTACCGGTTTTTTCTAAAACGTAATCAACATCGTCGTACTGCCCCGATAATGTTTTGCTACCGTATAAATCCGTCATGTACGAGAACAAGGCACGGGTAGACTGCGTAGCGTTAGCATTGGTTAATTGCTTCGATGGTTTAAGCGGCACGGGCGGAACAGAAGGCGTTATTTTAATATAATCAATGCCAAAATACCCCCAGCCCCGGGTAATGGTAACGGTATTTACGCCTTCGTTCAGCAGGAATTTACCCACGCCTACGGCCTTAAAGCCGGTTTCCGGCGTAAACATACCGCTGCCGCTCTCGGTGTTTACTACAAAATCAAAACCTTTTTCGCCGTACGGAGACGTATAACCAATTTGCAGGTCGTATAAACCAGCCGGCGCTTTAAAACTAATACTTACCTGGTCGGTAGCTGCATCAAAACTGGTAACGTAACCCGTTCCGGAATAACCCTTTGGATCGGCAGATACATCCGTTCCGTTCCGGTCAGCCAATTCGGCCTCGGCTTTGCCATCTACCAGAGGCACAATGGTTTTTGGTTTTTCGCCGGCGGGTACCAGTTTAATATAATCAATACCGTAATACCCCCAGCCGTTTGTTATTTTAATAGTATTTGATCCGTTTTTTAAGGTAAACTTACCGGCCGAAACAGAACCAAAACCACTTCCGGTACCGGAAAACATTTTGTCAGCAGAAACGCCATTTACATCCAGACCATAGCCTTTTTCGCCGTAGGGCGAATAGTAGATAATAGAAAGGTCGTACTCGCCAGCGGTTGCATTAAAGTCAAAAGTTATATTATCGGCGCTGTTATCAAAATTCCAGGCAAAACCAGTACCGGAAAAGCCCTCCGGTGAATTCGCAATACTCACCCCGTTTAAGGTAGCATTTTCGGCTTCTAATTTAATTTCGGGAGCTTGCGCAAAGGCGGATACATTTAAAAATACACTTAAGGTAAGAGCAGCCATCCCGGAAAAATAGTAGCTGCTTTTTTTTATCCAAAGATAAATTTGTTGCATAAATAATGGTTTTAAAAAGTGAGAAAATAAAATGCTGCGGGATAGATTAATCTATTGTACTAGGCTGGCACATTCTGAAATAAAAAGCTTTAAGGTTTAAAGTGAGAAGAAGTAAAAATAGCCGTACCAACAGGTTATTTTGTTTAAACAAGTTGATTTCAAATTTACTTATTCTAATATCCTTGGTTAAATACTATTTTATCAAAATCTAACATTAACCAGACAACTAGGCGTGCATTCATCTTATTTTTAAAAATTTTAAAATTTTCAGGCCGTATAAATGCTTTTAGTAGTTTTTGTAGGAGACCTTTCTGTTTTTACTTTTAAATTTACTTTTTTTGAAATATTACTTAATGAAGGATAGCCATAGGTGCCGGATTATGAAAGTTATACTGGAACAATCAGTATAAATCCAAAAGTATTAATAGCTAAAAAAAATGAATTGTAGTTATAGTACTCATTTATAAAATCCTACATCGGCACGTTGATTAAAAATATTCTGACGCCTACACTTACTACTCTGTTAAAAAAGAATATTTAAATGATTTTTTTTATTAAAAGAAAGGCCCCGGAAAACCGGGGCCTTTCTTTGTAGTATAACTGGTATTAAAACTATTTTTTTAAATTTTTACTGCGAAAGCAACAGCATCACTACATCTTGCTTGGGAATGGCAGCTTTAAATGCTTTTTTCGTAGTACCCACGTCCTTCTTCGTCCATAAGTTACGGAGCTTGTAAGTAGTTTTAGCCGCATTTAGTTCTCTTTTAGCAAAATCGTCGGTGATGGGAGTTTTTTGCCAATCAAATTCCACTGGTTTAGCTGTTTTGCTCCGGTTCAGGAACACAACTGCCCATTGATCATTATCTAAAGGCTTTAACCAAGTTTCAACACTATCTTTAGCGGCATATTTAAAACCCTGAATGCCTAATTTATCCTGATTAATTGCAATAACTTCCTTGTTCGTAAGAATGCCCATTGTTTCTTTGCTCATCTTGCGGAGATCATTTCCGGCAATCAGCGGCGCGGCAATCATGCTCCACATGGTAAAGTGCGCGCGGTCCTGGTGCTCGGGCATGCCGTTACCTACCTCCAACATATCCGGATCGTTCCAATGACCCGGTCCGGCATACTGGCGCAATCCTTCTTGTTTATCCAATATCTGCATAACACCCCATGATTTCCAGGAACCGTGATCGTTGATGCAATCAAAACAATTATAGATATCGCCGGTAGTCCGCCATAAGTGCCCCACGGTTGGTCCCCAAATCCAGGGTTTGTCGTTGCCCCATTCGCAGATACTCAGTACCATCGGTCGGCCTGCCTTGCGTAAAGCAGCGGTAATGGTTTTGTAAGCGCCTTCGGCTTTTAAGCCTTCGGTATTACACCAGTCGTACTTTAAATAATCTACTCCCCACTTAGCGTACATTTGAGCATCCTGAAATTCATAGCCCCGGCTACCCGGTCGGCCGCCGCAGGTTTGGGAACCCGCATCGGAATAAACGCCCATTTTTAAACCTTTCGAGTGAATGTAATCCGCTAAGGCTTTCATGCCGGAAGGAAAACGCTTCGGATCCGGATGAATAAAACCTAAACTGTCGCGTTCGCCGTGCCAGCAATCATCAATGTTAATGTAAGTATAACCCGCGTCTTTCATCCCGGTAGCTACTATCGCATCCGCCACTTGTTTAATTAAGTTTTCGTCGACGTTGCAGGCGAATTTGTTCCAGCTGTTCCAGCCCATGGGTGGCGTCATGGCTAATCCGTCAAACTTTTTATAGTTTTGGGCATAGTTGTTACCTTGGCTGAAAGCGGAGCAGGTTACTAGGAAACTGGTTACTAAAAAAAGATTCTTTTCATTAAAAATTAGACTGGTGTTACAAAGGAAAATTCAAATAATTTATTTTTTAAACTATAATTTATTAAAGTTCTCCTCCTGAGATAAGGAGGGGTTAGGGGCGGTTGATTTTGCCGTTCAAACTTATTAATACGTTCGCATAACTACGGTTTTCACTTGAATTACTTAGGTCTTGTTCTTTTTGTCTTGACACAAGAACCCTTCCGCCTGCGGGACCTTCCCTAAAAACAGGGAAGGAGAGGATGTTCTCTGGGGAATCAGCGAAAATCAACTTCGCTGAAACGCCCTGGGCAACGGAACAGGTTAGCGATAATTCTTGCACCTAGCTATTGCCGTCTTTTACATTTCTGCTGTGATTTTTTTAAATTTTGATGAATAACATTGGTCTATGAGCTTAGCTTATGCGCCTTGATGCTCCAAAAATTAAAAAATTTACCGGCCGAAATCATCTTGCACCCGGATAATGTCTTCTTCGTCGGAAGGATTGCTGGCGTCGGTATGTTGCCAGATTTCGGCCAAAACGCCCCAGTCATTTAGGCCAACCAAGCGGTGGCGTTCGCCTTGTTCCAGGGTAATCAGGCCGCCTACTGCGTAGGTTTTTAGTTCCCCTTCGTCGTCGGTGGGACTGGTAATTACGCCTACCTTGCCTTGGATCACTTTCCAGATTTCGGCGCGGCGGTGATGATACTGCCACGACAGACGCATCTCTGGGGCCACTACCAAGATTTTAGGGCTTAGTTTACCCGAGATTTTTAAATCTTCGATGGGCATCCCGTCAAAATACAAGTCGGCAAATTGTTGCGCCTGGTTTTCTTTAATCACAAAAAAACCGCCCCAGGGTCGAGTTTGATCTTGTTTATCAATGGTAAATTGTTGCTCCGTTAATTGCTGTTCAATTTCCTTAAAAATAACTTCCTTACTTTTTTCTGACATGCCTTATAATTCTATTATATTCTTGTATTCTATCGGGTTTAAAAATAAGAACTGCTGCTGGACTATCTCTGAATAATTTACTTTAATAAAGTTTTACACCGGTTAACTACTTCTAAACAAGCCCGCGTATTGTGGTACGGGCACTTCCAAAAGCCAATTTTATCTTCGGCCATCATTGGGGTATAATCATCGAATACGCCCCAAAGCCATTCGCCATAGTGTTTATCCAGAATATACTTCTGAATAAACTGCCAGGAATGTAAAGATTTTTCCAGGAAAGCTTCTTCGCCGGTTATCCCATAAGCATTTAGAAATCCCACCATGGCTTCGGCGCTTACCCACCATTCGCGATGGGTGTCGTAATGGGTGGTGTCTTTATTCCATTCGTGGTACAAGCTGCCATCCGGTTGAATGCCTTCGATGGTAGCCCGGGCCATTTGCACCGCCACCGCTTTTACTGCCACGAGTAATTCTGGATTGCCTAATACCTCGGCAGCTTCTTCTAAAAGCCACGAAGCTTCAATATCGTGCCCGTAAGAAACCAGGTTGGCGGTAGAAGCCCAATTAGTGGATAAAAACAGTTTTAAATGGCCGGTTTCGCGGTCGATAATATGGTTAAGGAAAACCCAAATTAACTTTTCGAGTTGATTTTTTAAAAATTTATCCGGCCAGATGCGGTATAAATTGGCGTAAGCCTCCAGAATATGCAGGTGCGTATTCATGGTTTTCGGGTCATTGCGGTCTTTCTCGCTGAGTCGCAAATCTTCCAATAATTCACCTTCCCGACTAAATGCTTCTAAATACCCACCCTGGACTTGATCGTAGCTGTGTTTTTCTATCCACTGGAAGAGTTCCTGACACACTTTTAAAGCTTGGTTATTCTGAGTGGCCAGGTAATATTCACTTAAACCGTAGATGGTAAAGGCTAGTCCGTAAATTTGTTTGCGGGTATTTTGGGGTTTGCCGGCTGCACTAACTTGCCAGTACGTACCGCCAAACTCCTGATCGATGAAATAAGTGAGCAGGTAATTAAAAGCCCGGTCGGCCATTTGCCGGTACTGCTCGCTTTGCGTATGCCGGTAAGCCGCCGAAAAAGACCATAAAATGCGCGCATTTAAAACGCTGCCTTTGGGGGCGCTGGGGTTTACCTGGCCTTGGCTATTCATTTGCCCAATAAATCCGCCGCGCTCGTCCTGGGCCTGTTCTACCCAAAAATTTAAAATTCGCCGGATTTCGGCTTCGGCTTCGGTTTGGTACTGGTGCAGTTTATCAGCTACTGGATGATTTATCCGGGAAGTTACCATTAACTAACTTTACTGGTTTTTAAAATAAAATTTTTACCCGGTATGGCGCTATACGCCAGGTTGCGGTCGATGAGGGCGTTTAGTTGCTGCACCGAAGCGGCTGACCGGAAACCATCTTCCGGCGTATTTACTACGTAATCCAGCAGCTGGTCCAGGGTAGAGGTGGCTACGTGCATGCGGGTATCGGAGGAAGCGTAGTAAATAAAAACGGTGCCATCGTCGTCCAGAATCCAGCCGTTGGCAAACGTTACGTTCGATACATCTCCTACCCTTTCTTTGCCTTCCGGAGCGATAAAATAACCCGCCGGCTTGTGCGTCACTTTGGTAATATCCTGTAAGTCGGTTAAGAATAAATACAACACATAACGCAAACCGGCCGCGGTATTTCGCACGCCGTGCGCTAAATGCAACCAACCTTTTTGCGTTTTAAGGGGAGCCGGGCCCTGGCCGTTTTTCACTTCGTACACGGTGTGGTATCGTTTTTCATCGATAATAACTTCTTCGTCTACCACGGCATTTTCCATGGAATCCGTCAGGCCAAAACCAATGCCGCCGCGGGTACCCGCTTCAATAAAAGAATCTTGCGGCCGGGTATAGAGGGCATACTTTCCGTGGTAAAACGCAGGATGCAAAACTACGTTGCGTTGCTGCGGCGAATTGGTTTTTAAGTCGGGTAAACGTTCCCAGGTAACTAAATCGTGGGTACGGGCAATGCCGCACTGCGCGTACGCCGACGACTCATCGCCGGGTTTGGCATCGGGGTCTTTGCGTTCGGTACAGAATAACCCGTAAATCCAGCCATCTTCGTGCTGCACCACGCGCATATCGTACACGTTAATATCCGGGTCTTCGGTTTCGGGCATGGTAACGGGGTGGTCCCAAAATTTAAAATTATCCGTGCCGTTCGGGCTTTCGGCAACGGCAAAAAACGATTTCCGGTCCAGGCCTTCTACCCGCACCACCAGCAAATACTTACCGCCCAGCTTAATAGCACCGGCATTAAAGGCCGCATTTATCCCGAAACGCTCCATTAAGTAAGGATTGGTTTCCGGGTTTAAATCGTAGCGCCAGAAAATTGGAGCGTGTTGCGCGGTTAATACGGGGTATTTATAACGGTAGTATATGCCATTGCCTAACTCCTGCTTTTCGTTTTGGCGGGTAATTAGTTTGGTATATGCTTTTTCCAGTTGGTTTAATCGTTCTTTAAAGTTCATGTTTGTTAATTGTTTTGATAACGGATGGGGCAATTTCAGTTAGGCAGATTAAAAGTTAAATTCTTAAATCCAGAAATTCTGTCGTTAAGCAAATACCGCCATTTGGCAGTTCCGGCCCTCTGTTTTTTTAAATTATTTACAGATAACAAGGTGAATCTAATGCCCGGCAAAAGCCTTTTTGGGTTTATTCTCGAACGTAGGGTTATCTTGGGGTAACCGGTTCCACCAGGTTTTCTTTAAAATAACCAGACATACCGCCAAAATAGCAATGGTTACGAATAACTGGCTGTTCATGCGGGTAATTAAGTACATGGGCAACAAGGTTAAGCAGCATTGCGCGATTACCCCGATGACCACGTTAAAGGCGTCTAATTTAAAATTCTTGTTTTCCTCGAACGCAGGATCTTCTTTTTTAACTAAAGCATCAATTGGTTTCCAAAATCCCCAGGGCCGAATGGTTTTGTAAAAAGACTTTAGAGTAGCTTCTTCGGTAGCAGGAGTTGATAAGGAGCCAATAATACAGCCAGCCAAAGACAACAGGAATAATACCGGAAAATAATACAATTCTAATGTTTCTTTAAAAACCAGGGGTAATATTAAAGCCGGCACAATACCCGCCAGCATACCCCAGAAGAAGCCCGTAGCGTTAAAGCGCCACCAATGCCATTTTAAAACATTAGCCGCTACATAACCACCGTACAGTGCCGATACAATCCATTGCAGAATGCTGTTTACGTCTTTTGCAAACAAGCCCATTAATACGCCCACTATGGCTACCCCTAAACCAGTAATATAATTCATATTGCTGATGCGTTTGTTGGAGGCATTCGGATTCACGTATTTGAGGTAAATATCATTAACGATGTAGGCTTGGGCAGCGTTAAGTGTACCCGCAAAAGTACCCATGAAAGCGGCGAGTAAACCAGCCAAAAGCAACCCCATTAAACCGGCTGGTACAAATTGCAGAATAGCCGCGGGTAATATTCTTTCAAAGTCAATACCGGTGGCTGATTGCAGATTAAGCTGGTCGTAGTGCAGCAAAGCCAACACGGTAAATCCCATAATCATGGCGTAACGTACCGGCAGCAAAAAAATAGATACAAAACCACTCATTTTAGCCGCATCCTGCGGCGATTTCGTGGAAAGCACTTTCTGCATATCGTAGTTCGGGGCCGGACCGGCCAAACTAGCCAAAATACCTTTAAAGGTCATCATCATGAAGAAAACCCCGAATAAGGTGTACTTATCTTCCCGTATTTTATCGTTTACTTCGTTTATAATACCGGTCCAGTTTAAATCGTTCAAGGTGGAGCCAAAGAACGGTGTAAACCATCCTTCCGGCACATTCAAACTCTTTACCGCCAGGTTCTGCATCGCGATGTAAGCAATTACTACGGCCGCAATGGTCATAATCACGTACTTGAGCACATCCCCAATTACAATACTGGTCATGCCGCCCAAGATGGCGTAGAATACCGCAAAAGCCGTAAAAACAATGCCGTAAAAGTGGGCTACGTATTCGGCCGGTACCGAGAATGGCAAATAAGGCGAAACGCTGCTAAACGGAATAAATATCTCCACAAACTTACCTAAGCCCACAAAACCATAGGCCAGAAAACCCAAACAGCTCAGAATGGCAAAAACCACCACAATGGTATGCGAAGCCAATACCCCTTTGCCATAGCCAAAACGCGTATTTATCCATTCGGCGCCGGTAGTTACGTTCGACCGCCGCAACCAGACTGATAAATACATCATCATAAAAATTTGGTTGAAAACCGGCCACAACCACGGAATCCAGAGGCTTTTCATGCCGTACACAAACGCCAATGTTACCATCCACATGGTGCCCGAAATATCAAACATATCCGAAGCATTGGATAAGCCCAGCATGTACCACGGCAAGGTTTTACCGCCCAGCATGTAGGCTTCTTTATCCTTCGAAGCTCTTTTCTTCAGCACCAACCCCAGCACAATAACAGCTACCAGGTAAACCAGAATAATGCAAATATCACCGGTGGTTAATTTCATTCAGGTATTAATTTTATAGGGTAAGTATAAGGTGAGATAATTTTTAATGAGCCGGCACGGGAGCATACAAGTTTTCGGCGGCCGTTTTGGTTTGCAACAGAACCTTGGGATTAGTAGCAAATAATTTAAAATTTCTGGCACTCACGTGCTCCGGGTACGGCGCGTAGAAGTGATTTAAGCGGGCGTTGCGCCACACCATTACGTACGATAAACCAGCATCCTGAATAATGGGCAGTAAAAATCCGGTCCACCAGTTAGCAAAAGGCACCCTTTCCTGGCCCGTTTCGGTAAAGGCCCACACCTTGCGTTTTTCCTGGCCAATTTGCCTTACGGTTTCGACCATGCGGCGGGCATCGGCTACAAAGGTGTTATAAGGATCCGATTCCGGGCGGTGGTATAAATCAAATCCTATAATATCTACATAATCATCACCGGGCCAGTTTTGCAGGTAATCTTCGCGCGATGTAAATCTATCGGTAGAGTAAGCGTACAATAAGTTATTTACTTTCTTTTTGCGCAAATAATCCACGGTAAAACGCCAGAGTTTCACGTAATACGGAGGCGCTACGTGGCCGCGGCCCCACCAGAACCAACTGCCGGTATGCTCGTGGTACGGCCGGAATATAATGGGTATCGCTTCGCCTTCTGCGCTTTTCAGGCTTTTCATAAAATCGGCCACATGATCTAACCAGCCTTCGTAGCGTTTCAGTGCCTTGTTATCGGCAAACAATTTAATAACTGTAGAATCCGCTTTGTCCCAGCTGGTTTTAGCGGGTTGCACCGGATTATTTAAATGCCAGCTAATAGTGTTTACCCCTCCCTGGGCATATACCTGTTGGATATACGCCCGCATTTTTGCAAACGGCACGCTATCAATACTAATGGAATGGTTAAACTCCAGCTTCCCGATTTCCCAACCAAAAACCGCCGGGTATTCGCCCGCTACCGCCTGCACATCGGAGCGGCCGGGTTGGTCTTTCCACCCGATACCGTAAGCTAAATCATCGTGGTGGCCAAATAGCACACCTTTACCAGCTAGCCGCTGTAAATTCGCAAACAGGTTTTTAGTTTCGGTAGTAGCTTTAGGGTTAATGGGTAAGGATTGCGCTAAAGCTGAAACGGAAGAATAGTAAAGTCCAAAAGCCAGTAATACAATAAGTGGCTTTCGGTGGGTAGTAAAACAAATTAGCTTTTCATAAAACCGCTGGTAGGTAAACGCCATATTATTCCTTCTTAACTACAAATCAGCATACATCAGAAAAACAAATTTATATTTAATTAACTTCAGAATTGTAATACTATTTTATCAATTATTTGCCCAAAACGCCAATTATTTTTCTTTGTAAAAATAAATTTTTAATTTTTGGATAAGTTATACCAACTAAACTGCAATCTTAACAAGCAGTAAAAAAACAGAATGATTAAGCTAATTTTCAATTATTTATATAGTATACCCAACTAAATTAGACGTTATTAGTACTTTATATACATGAGGCCAATAATGGTTAAATGTCTAAAACTTTAATAAATGTATGCGAAAAATAGTGATATTATTTTATCAATTTACCAAAATATTTACGTATTAATTAAATAGAATTCAATAAGAATAAGGTTTTAATGAATACCATTTACCGCGAAATTACGCCGCTTACTCAAAATGATTGTTTTACCGTTTTTCACCGGATTAAAGAGGAATTTAATTTCCCGCTGCATTACCACGACGAGTTTGAGTTGAACTTTATTGCCAATGCCGCCGGCACCAAACGGGTAGTAGGCGACCACGTAGAGGTAATTGATGATTTAGAGTTGGTTTTGGTAGGCAGTAATTTGCCGCACGGCTGGTTTACGCACCAGTGCAAAAGCAAGGAAATTTTTGAAATTACCCTGCAGTTTCACTCGGATTTGTTCGACGAAAAGTTTTTGCAGCGCAATCAGCTAAGTTTTATTCGCAACTTACTCGAACGGTCCAGCAAAGGCATTGCTTTCCCGCCCGAAACCACCGAA
The DNA here is from genome assembly GCF_003340495.1 of Adhaeribacter pallidiroseus. NCBI lineage: Bacteria > Pseudomonadati > Bacteroidota > Cytophagia > Cytophagales > Hymenobacteraceae > Adhaeribacter > Adhaeribacter pallidiroseus. The sequence goes on along the minus strand of NZ_QASA01000001.1, from coordinate 67,273 downwards.
AAGTTCCGGCCCCGTTTAGAAAAGCTGACGCAAAAAACTGGTTTCGACTCGGTTCTGGAATTAATTTCTATTCTGCACGATTTATCCGTGTCGTCGAATATGCGTTCTTTGTCTAACTCGTCTTTTACCTCGGAACAATTTAACTACCACAGCCGGCGTATCGAAAAAGCGTTTGAATTTATGCAGGCCAATTATAATAAAGAAATTTCCTTAGCCGATGTAGCCGCCGTGGTAAATATGCCGGAAGTATCGTTTAGTAGGTTTATTAAGAAACGGACTGGCAAAACCTTCATCGAAAGTTTAAACCAAATCCGGTTGGGCCACGCCTCGCGAATGTTAATTGACACTACCCAAACCATTGCCGAAATTTCGTATAACTGCGGCTTTAACAATCTATCTTATTTTAACCGGATATTTCGCAAAAAAAACGGGTGTACGCCTAAAGAATTTCGCCAAAATTATTCTGGTAGCCGCGTTTACATTTAATACATTGCTGCAACGAAAAATTTAAAAAAATTTAAAATTTCTAACGCGTAACTGCTTAACTTATACGCATTTTCACTTATTCAACTCTTTATTGTACTGATGGCTAAACTTTTATCAATTGCCCTGCTTTTTTTAATTGGTTCGAGTGCATTCGCTCAAACAAACCCAGTGGGTATTTTTCAAAACAACGCCGATGTTGGAAAACCTAAAATGACCGGGAGTGCTACTTACGACTCTAATACACAAACCTATACTATAAGAGGCGGCGGCAGTAATATCTGGTTTAACCGCGATGAATTTCACTACCTTTATAATCACATTCAGGGGGATTTTATCTTAACCGCCCATTTTGAATTTATGGGCCAGAAAGGCGATCCGCACCGCAAAATCGGTTGGATGGTGCGGGAATCGGCGGACGAAGCGGCGGCCAGTATGAACGCGGTAGTGCACGGCGACGGTTTAACCGTTTTACAGTGGCGGCCTTTGCGTGGCGCTTTCATGCGCGACCCCCAAGACGAAATTTTTTACTCTAAGAAAACCGTTTTTCAGGTAATTCAACTGGAGCGTAGCGGCAAGAAAATGATAATGCGCGTAGCCAACTGGGGCGAACCTTTGCAAGAAGTAGGTTCGCACGAGATGCCCGATCTGCCCGATGCGGTGCTAGCGGGTTTGTTTATTTCGTCGCACAACCCCGACGATGTACAGGAAGCCAAAGTTTGGAATGTCCGCATCGATAAACCAGTGGCTAGTATTTATCACCCGAACCCACAAATTCAAAAACTTTTACCTAAAACGCAGGATGTACTGGGTTGCCGTCTGGAAATCATGACCATTGCGGATGGTAAACGTAAAGTGATTCAGGAATCTAGCGGCAAATTTGAAGCGCCAAACTGGATGCCAGACGGTAAAAAATTGCTCTATAACGAAGGCGGGGCCTTATTCACCATTCCGGTTACCGGCGGCACTCCGGAAAAACTAAATACCGGCACCGTTTCCCGCATTAATAACGACCACGGCATTTCTTTCGACGGCAAGCAACTAGCCATTAGCGGCGGTAAAGAAGGTGCAACCGGCGGTTCGTACGTGTACGTTTTGCCTTTAACTGGCGGCACCCCGAAATTAATAACCCAGGAATCGCCATCTTATTGGCACGGTTGGGCCACCAATAACAAGGATGTAGTTTTTGTAGGCCAACGCAATGGCAGCAAAATTTATAACATTTACCGGGCAAATATAAACAACGGCAAAGAAGAAGCGCTCACCAAAAATACTGCCGGTCACGTAGACGGCCCGGAATACTCGCCGGATGGCAAGTATATTTATTATAACGCCAACCCTACCGGTACTATGCAAATCTGGCGGATGAAGCCGGATGGTTCGGGTAAAGAACAAATCACCTTCGACGAAAACCACAACTGGTTCCCGCATATTTCGCCGGATGGCAAATGGATTGCTTATATTTCGTTCCCCACGGACATCGACCCGAATGCTCACCCTAGTTACCAGCGGGTAACCTTGCGGCTGTTACCCACTACCGGCGGTGCGCCCCGGGTAATGGCTTACCTGTACGGCGGACAAGGAACGATCAATGTTAATTCGTGGTCGCCGGATAGTAAATTTATTTCTTTTGTGAGTAACTCTGAAAAAGCGGCTACCCCAATTGCAGAAAAAGCAAAGTAAGCCCACAAGGCATCGAAAATTTAAAAAATGCCGGTTGATTTCAGAATTTTGGGCGGCCCTTTATACCGGTTAATTTAGCGAATACGAATAAAATATAATACCTTATTGAACTACAGCCTTTATTTCTTCGAACAACCATTAACAAACAATGCCTGAGTATACAATAATTAGCTGAAATTTTAAAAATGAAAAGACGAGTAGCTCTTAAAAACATGGCTTTAGCATTCGGGAGTTTGCTGGCACTGCCAGCCTGGGCCGATAGCTGGAGCGCCACTTCTATCCAATCTCTAAAGTCTTACTTATCGTCGGAGCAGGAAGCTTTGCTGGCCGAAATTACCGAAACCATTCTGCCAGCTACCAATACGCCCGGAGCTAAAGATTTAAAAATTTATACGTTCGTGCACAAAATGATTGCGGATTGCTATGAGCCCGAGGTACAGGAAAACGTAGTAAAAGGTTTAGCCACGGCGGAGCAATTAGCGAAACAAACCTACGCCAAAACGTTTGCTACCTGCGACACCAAGCAACGCGAAGAAATTTTAACCACCATGGAAATTTCCATCGACCCGAACTGGGCTTCGTTTTACAAGCTGGTGAAAGACTTAACCTTGCAAGGCTACCTTACTTCCGAATATTACTTAACCAATCACACCAATTACAAGATGATTCCGGGACATTTTTACGGCTGTGTTCCGGCGCCTACTCCCCAAGCTCAGTTACAGAAATAATGGCAAATTTATCAATAGACGCAGTAAAAGAAATGACCTTCGACGCCATCGTTATTGGCTCGGGCATTAGCGGCGGTTGGGCCGCCAAAGAATTAACCGGTAAAGGCTTGAAAACCTTGGTACTGGAACGCGGTCGGGATGTAAAACACGTAATTGATTACCCCACGGCCAACTTAAACCCATGGGAATTTGAACATCGGGGCCAGGTTCCTTTGGAAATAAAGAAGCAAAACCCGATAGAAAGCCAGAAACGAGGTTTGTTTAACGAAGCCACCATGCATTTTGTGGTGAAGGACGGGGAACAGCCTTACATTGAAGATAAACCGTTTAACTGGACGCGCGGCTACCACGTGGGCGGCAAATCGTTGTTGTGGGCGCGCCAAACCCAACGCTGGAGCGATTTCGACTTTGAAGGCCCGGCCCGCGACGGCTTTGCCGTAGACTGGCCCATCCGCTACAAAGATCTGGCATCTTGGTACAGCTACGTCGAAAAGTTTGCCGGTATCTCGGGCAATAAAGATGGTTTGCCCCACCTACCCGATGGTGAGTTTTTACCCGCTACCGAAATGAGCTGCGTAGATGCTTATTTTAAGGACCAAATTGCTAAAAATTACCAAGACCGGCAAATGATTCAGGGTCGTTGTGCCCACCTGACTCAGCCGAAAGAAGTGCATTACCAGCAAGGCCGGGCCAAGTGCCAGCACCGGGCGTTGTGCGTGCGGGGCTGCCCCTTTGGCGGTTATTTCAGCAGCAACGCTTCTACCCTGCCCTGGGCTGCTAAAACCGGCAAGATGACCTTACGGCCGCATTCGGTGGTGCATTCTATTATTTACGACGATAAAAAAGGCCAGGCTACAGGCGTACGCGTAGTAGATGCCAATACCAAAGAAATGCTGGAGTACTACGCCAAAATTATTTTCGTGAATGCTTCGGCCTTGAATACCAATTTAATTTTACTAAACTCTACTTCGTCGCGTTTTGAAAATGGTTTGGGTAACGACAGTGGCGTGTTGGGCAAATACGTAGCTTTCCATAATTACCGGGCCCGCATCTCGGCGCAGTTCGAAGGTTTAATGGATAAAACCACCGATGGCAAAACCCCGAATCACTCCTACATTCCCCGTTTCCGGAACGTACACAAGCAAGAAACAGATTTTCTGCGGGGTTATGCGGCCGGATTTGGCGGCGGTCGGGGCATGATTCAGAATAAAGAAGGGATTGGTGCTACCCTGAAAGAGCAATTATTGAACCCGGTTCTAGGTCCCTGGAACGTTAGCTCCTGGATGATGGGCGAAACCATTCCGAAGGAAAGCAATTTTGTAACGTTGGATAAAACATTAAAAGACCCTTATGGCATTCCGCAAATGCGCTTCTCGGTAGCCTTCGACGATAATGACGAAAAAATGATTCAGGATTACCTGGAGCAATTCACCGAAATGTTCACTAAAGCCGGTTTCACCAACATTAAACCCGTCGATTCCAAAAGTGCTCCGGGCTCCGATATCCACGAAATGGGCGGTGTGCGCATGGGCAAAGACCCGAGAACCTCTATCCTGAATAAATGGAACCAGATGCACGCTTGTAAAAATGTGTTTGTGACCGATGGGGCTTGCATGACGTCTACGGCTACGCAGAATCCTTCGCTGACGTACATGGCTTTTACGGCTCGGTCTGCTGATTATGCGGTGAAGGAAATGAAGAAGGGGAATATTTAAAATTTAATTTAATTACAAACGCGAAAGTTTTTCTTTGGAGTCTGTTCCAGCCTCCAGGCGGCGGTTCCATCGTGTTTGAACGGGGTGAGTTTGCCTCCTGGCTGGCGGGCCTCGTTTGCCTCTCTCGGGCAGTCTAAGCTTGTTTTCCTCGTACCTCGGAATGCTACGCACCGGAACCTTAGAAGGCCCTCCATAGCCAAACTGGTATCTTTGCTAGTAGCTAAATGATTTAGAAGTTGGCTAGTAATAGAATTCTCAAATGCGTTTTACTTAGCTTGACATAAAAAAGCCTTCTCTTTTCAGAAAAGGCTTTTTTGCTTTTTTAAATCTCTAACGGTTATTTAGAATCTGTTAAGGGATCTATTACTTTGTACGTCATAAAAAGATTTCTATTACCTGAATCGGTTCTGCTGCGTAGCTAAATAGGTTCCTCCTGAATGACAAAGTGGATGTATTTTGATTTTCAAGTATTTTAAATTTTGCCATCTAACTATGCAACAATCGGCTTTAGCGAAGTGCAAGAGTTGACGCTAAACTGTTCTGTTGTTCAGCGAGTTTTTAGCGTCTTGATTTTTTGGTTCTTTTTGTATCAAGACAAAAAGAACAGAACCTAAGCAATGAAACAACTGCACTCCGAAAACAAAGCATCAGCCGTAGCTATGCGAACGAAAATCAGCTAGCAACTAGCTAAAGCAAAAGCCGCTGCAATACGAACAGAAATATTAAAAAAGGCACGAAAGTAAATCCGTGCCATAGTAATAATTTAAGGAAACTGCTGCTATGCAGACAAAAACTATTCTTTCAAACTCTTTAAATACGCCATAGTCTTCGGTACTTGCTTGCTCCAACGGGGGCTTTCGTCTTCGATGAAGTAATGCTTGATACCTACTTTTTTAGCAGCCAGCAAAATAGCGGGTACATCTAATTGGCCGGTACCCAAAATTACATCATTTTCCGTGGAAGTATTACCGGTTAAGTCGCCTTTTACGCCTTTGCGTAAATCTTTTAAGTGCATCAGTTTCCAGCGGCTGCCGTATTTATTTAATAATTTAACCGGGTCCTGACCGCCGTGGTAAGCCCACAGCATGTCCATTTCAAAAGACAAATACTTGGGATCGGTGTTTTCGGCCAGGTAATCGAATAAGGTACCGTTTTGGTATGGTTGAAACTCGTAGCCATGGTTGTGGTAACACAAGGTAACGCCTTGTTCCTGTAATACTTTACCAGCCCGGTTAAAATCAGCAGCGGCTTTTTTAGCATCGTCCAAGGTAAATTCTTTTTTATGCGGAATCCAGGCTACCATTACGTACTTAGCGCCTAATACTTTGGCTTTCCGGGCCACTTCGGCGGGGTCTTTTACAATATCATCGTAGCCAGCGCCAATGGCGGGCACGGTTAAACCGCGTTCGTCGAGCATTTTACGGAAGGCTTCCGGGGTTAAGCCATTGGGATTGGGGCCGCTTTCCAATTCCGTTATGCCTAAAGCTTTGATAGAATCAAGGGTGGCGGCAACATCTTTCTTAAAACTTTCGCGGTAGGTGTAAGCTTCCATACCGGGGACCTGCGGAAAGATCGGCGTTCCTTTTTGAGCAAAAGTGTTGGTAGCGCTCATGCCTAATAACGCAGCAAAACTCAATGAGCAAATAATTCTTTTCATAATTGGGTAAATAGATTTAAGGAATTTTTTAAATTTTTCTAATAATGGTTAGTACTAAGGGCACCTTGCTTGGTTTGTCCTCACCCTATCCCCTCCGAAGGGGACTTTTTACAAGGTTTTGCAAAACCTCTTATTAAAGCGTAATAGCCGTACTATTCACTGATTGGTTTCCTTGGTAATCAATGGCTTTAATCGTGATTTTACTTCCTTTTAACTTAGCGGCATTAGCCAGAGCAAAGCTGGTGAGCGGGGTAAAACCAATGCGTTTATTGTTTTGGTATAAATTGTAACCAATCACCCGCCGGTTATCAGTGGCTTTATCCCATTGCAGAACTAAGGTGCCAGTGCCACTCTTTTTTAAATTTTTTGGAGATGAAGGAGCGGTTTTATCAGGACGCAAACGCTGCACAATGTTGGATAAGGCGCGGAACTGGTGGTACGAAGCTTTCCAGATCTGACCTTTTTGGGCGGTTTTCATGTCGGGTTCTTTATCAATACCGCCCATGTACCACTCGCCGTGCTCGTGATCAATGATATAGGTGTTAATGTATTTCCACTCTTTTTGGAAAAGACTAAAATAGTTCAGCGAATCTTTCGGGAAATGATCGGCCATGAGCAACAAGGTATTTAAACCTTCGGCCTGGGCCCACCAATTTTTGGTGTCTTTAATAATCGTGATGTTTGTTTTATCTTTAAAATAATATCCGGCATCGTAAAACCCGCCCATTTTATTATCAAACCCGTTGCGGATGGTATGATCGGTTAATTTTTTGGCGACGGCCATGGTTTTGGTATCGTTGTGCAACCCTAAAATGTGCGAAGCTTCCAGTAACAAATAAGCGGTTTCAATGTCGTGGCCGAACGAAACTTCGTCCAGGGTGTGGTGCTTATCTATATCGGCTTCGGAAGAATCCCGAAAGCTGATCGGCTTCCAATCGGGGGTAAAAAATAAAGTTAAATAGCCTTTCTCATTTACCAAGGTGTCGCGGATGAGCACCAGCATTTCCTGTAAACGCTCCCGCACCAAAGGATCGGGCCACACCAAATACAATTCCGATAAAGCTTCGAGTAAGTGAATGGAGCTATTCTGATCTTTGTAACCTACATCCGAAGTAGAAGGCACTTCCTTTGTACGCTGGATGGGCGTACCATCATCGGCCAGGGTTTGGTAGTAGCCTTTATTTACCGGGTCGTGGCTGTGTTTTTCGAGCCAGCGAAACGTTTTCTTAGCTAAGTTTAAAGCACTGGTATCGCCGGAGGCTTGGTAGTAAGCCGCTAGCGCGTAAATCGCAAAAGCATTGCCGTAGGCGTTTTTACCGCCGCCCGCATAACCGCCTTCTTGTTTTTTCTCATTACCTTGCCGGTCTACTAAAGTAAAAAAACCACCGTTGGTTTTGTCCCAAATTTTGTCGCGCAAAAAGGCTACGCCGTGTTTCGCGCTGGGTAAATAATAATCTACTTCGGGATACAGTTGGGAAGCTTTGGAATTAGACCAGATGTGACGGGCTTGCGTTACCACCATTTTATCCTGCTCGCCCACGGGTTTCCAGTCGTAAGAAAAAGTACTCAAAAATCCACCCGCTTCTCTGTCGACGGCCTGCGGATACCATTTATTCAGCATTTCGGTTTTAATAGATTTATCAATTACCGTGGCTAACCGGGCTCGTTCCGTAGCATCATCGGCGGGTTTAAAGGCTCCTGGGTAAAAAGCGAATGAACCGAATAAGGCCAGAGCCAGGGTCAGTTTAAAGAGTTGTTTTTTAAAAATCATAGCGAAAGCAAACAATAATCAACGAAGTAATTTAGCTTATTTTGGTTTTAAATCCGTAGAACTTGTTTAATAATTACCTGTTTTTCTAATCTACCCAAAGCATAGGGCTAATTACTAGAGCCGCTACGCTGTTTTTTTAAATTTTTACGATTCTACTGCTTGGTTTGTATGGCTACTTCTTTGCTATCAAAACTAATCTGCCGCTGCTTGCCGGTAAAGCTAGTTATAATAACTTTCGATAAATTCTGGCTGATGAATGCCCGGCCCGACTGCGATAAATAGCCGATGCCGTAGGTAAATTCTTCCCGGCGTTTTTTGCCGTTTTTAAAGTACAAATCAGCGTAGGCATCGGTAGGTTGAAGTTTAATCACCTGATTATTCTGGTTTTGGGAAGGAGCAAAAACTTTTAAACTATCGGCATTCTGACTTACCACTAGTAAAGAATTGTTATTGGTAGTAAGTAATTGCACCATCGCCTTGGCATCGCCGCTCACGTTAAAACCCGTAGCCTTGGGCGGAATAATTTTAAATGTACCTTGGCCCGTACCCGCTAAAGCAGTACCTACCGAAGCATCGTAATACCCCACGGCCGTTTCGGTGGCATAAGAATTACCGACTAGCATTACATCCAGATTTCCATCGTGGTTAAAATCAGTAGCTAGCATGCCGTACACCGGCGCTACCTGAGCCGGCATGGGCAAAGGTTTGATCGTAAATTTGCCATGGCTTTGGTTTTGGAGGTAACTGCTGCTAAACGTATAACTTTTCGCCTGGTAAGCGCCTTGCAGTTCTTCGGGCGTAAACATTTGTTCAAACGTAGCTTCGCCGTAATCGGAGTAGCGCGGAAATTTCTTACGCATGGAAACCAACTGATCGGTAAGCGCATCGCGGGGCGGAGCCGGGTAGTTTTTGCCCTGAATGTAATAGCCCATTACCGGATCGATGTTGCCGTTCTTATCAAAATCTTTAGCTACCAAACTTACGGGTTGTTCCGGCGAAGCTTTAAACCGGGAATTTAAGCCCAGGTTTCCGGCCACGTAATCCAGATCGCCATCGTTATCGAAATCGCCGGCTATTAAGCTGTTCCACCAGCCTTCGGTGTGCGTTAAGCCGGTTTGGTTGGTCACATTTTTAAAAATTCCTTTGTCATTTTTAAAAAAAAGCAAAGGCATCCACTCACCCGTCACAATTAAATCAATTTGGTTATCCTGGTCGAAGTCCGTCCAGAGGGCAGCGGTTACCATCCCGGCTTTCTCCAGTTCTTTACAAAGTGCCGACGTTACATTCCGGAAAGTACCTTTATTGTTTTGCAGCAAACAGCTTTGCCCCGGCATCGGGTATTTTTTCGGGCTGTTGCGCCCGCCCACAAACAAATCTAAGTCGCCGTCTTTATCATAATCGGCAGCCGTTACTACGGAGCCACTTACCATAATCTGCGGCAAGGCTCGCGCATCTAAAGTAAAGTTGCTTTGGCCATCGTTCTTATACAGGCGGTGCAAATAAGCATTGGGGTCCAGGTTTTCGTTGCCGCCGGTGGCTACGTATAAATCCAAATCATTATCATTATCGGCATCGAAAAACAAAGCGCCCGTATCGTCTTCGGTGTTGGACAAGGTGCTTAAAGGTTTCCCCGTAAATTTGCCGTTTTTATCCTGGTAAAAGATAGCGCCGGTTTTCCGGGCCGAACCACCCACAAAAAAATCATCCAGTCCATCGCCATTTACATCGCCTACCGCCAAACCCGGTCCGGTTTGCGATAATTTGTGCGGCATTAAAGGCTGATTTTTAAAATCAATATAATCTTCTTCGGTGTGTTTAAAAGTAATGGTATGGTCGGCAGCTACTTCTTTGAAAAAAGCCTCTGGATTTGGTTTTGCTTGTGGCTTGGCAGCCGTGGCGTTTTGGTAGGATACGGTTAAAACCTGATTCGCCTTTACCTGCGTGAGCAACTGGTACTTTCCATCGGGCCAGGTAATTTCCAGGCTATCTATTACCGGCGCTTTGCCTAAACCAAAATGAACCACCGGATCTACCGAGGACTTAAAACCCCGCGTGAGGTAGTGCTCGTAAAATTGTTGCTGGCCTTTATTTTTCAGGCGAATGGTAGTGCCAATCCCTTCCTGATTCGGAGCAGCGCCTTTTAGCTTAATTTTTAAAAAATTATTTTTTTCGAGTTTCTCGGCGTTGTTCTGGTAAATAAAAGCTTCGGCGTTAATGTTGTTTACGGCTAAATCTAAATCACCGTCATTATCTAAATCGGCGTAAACGGCCCCGTTGGAGTTGGAAGATTCTTCGAGGCCCCAAGTTTTAGTTTTATTGGCAAAAGTTAAATCGTGGCGGTTCTGGTAAATGTAGTTCGGGATTTTAACTTTGGGCACCTGGCCAAAAGCTTCCTTTTCTTTTTCGGCTACCGCTTTTTCGTCGCCGAACTGTAAAGAAGTCTGGCGGTAATGCACGTAATCTAAATCAGTAATATCGCGCACGTAGCCATTGGTAATAAATAAATCGCGCCAGCCATCGTTATCGTAATCGGCCAGCAAAGGACCCCAACTCCAATCAGTAGCGTACACACCAGCCATTTGGCCTACTTCGCTAAAGGTGTTGTTACCGTTATTGAGTTGTAAACTGTTACGCACGTACTGGATTTCGTAGCCCATGCGCTTGTTTATCTCGAACCGGTCGTAATTCTGTACGTCCATGGTGGTTTTCTGGCGCTTGTTGTCTTCGGGCAACATGTCCAGCACCATAATATCGACTAAGCCGTCGTTGTTATAATCGGCAATGTCGGTGCCCATGGCATTGTAGCTCTGGTGTTTTAAATAATCTTTAATTTTGTTCGTGAAGGTGCCGTTTTTATTGTTAATCCAGAGTAAATCGTTGCTGATAAAATCGTTAGCCACGTAAATATCGGGCCAGCCATCCTGGTTAATATCGCTGATTCCGACTCCTAAACCCCAGCCTTCAATCTGGATACCGGCTTCCTGCGACACGTTGGTAAAAGTATTATTGCCGTTGTTGCGGTACAGCCGGTCGGTGTTGGAATTCTGCCCTTTGGTAAGTTTATAGTTCGGGTTATTGCGGTTGGTTTTATCGGAAGCGTTGGTGAGCAGGTACATATCCAGGTCGCCGTCGCGGTCGTAGTCAAAGAAAGCCGATTGGGTGCTGTAGCCCGTATCGGCTAAGCCATAAGCCTGGGCTTCTTCTTTAAAAACAGGTTTACCGGTGGTATCTTGGCCCTGGTTAATAAACAACAGGTTCGGAACTCCTTCTTTGGCAAGCGGCTTCACGGTGCACACGTAAATATCCAGGCGACCATCCTGGTTGATATCAATCATGGTAACGCCGGTAGCCCACAGCTTGGTACCAACGCCCGCGGGCAAGGTTATATCTTCAAATTTAAAATTTCCTTTGTTTAAGTACAACTTACTCGAAACCATGTTGCCCCCAAAGTACAGATCGGTGAGGCCATCCTGGTTTATATCGCCGGCGGCAACGCCCGCGCCGTTGTACAGGTAAACAAAATTTAAAATATTCAGCGAATCGTCTTCGGTAATGGTATTGGCAAAAGTTACCCCGGTGGCGGAAGGTTTAAGCAGAGTGTACAACGTAGGCTGCTTGAAATACTGGCATTGCGTGAGGAGAAGAAGTAGAAGAGGGGCAAAAACTTTAATTTTCATTGAGGCAAAAGTATTATAGCAAAAGGCAAATTGGCCAACCTTATAAAAAAATAAAATTGAATGTAAGCTAGCAGCTAAATTCTTTATTACACTTTGACTACCACTAATTAAACGACAAAGTTAATAGCAGTTATACAATAAAGGCTTTGTATTTCTACAAAGCCTTTATTGCAAGTATTATTAAAACAAATCAAATTAAAAGTTTAGTAGCCAGGATTTTGCTTGATAGTAGCATTATCCAGAATTGCCTGTTGCGGAATTGGTAATATATCTTTTCCGTTCGGGATGGTAATGTTAAACCTAGTTTTTGCATAATTAATATGCTCGCCGGCTCTGCGTAACAAATACCACAACGACATTTCACCGGCTAGTTCGTGACGATATTCATCCACGATTAAATCAGTAAATGGCTTATCAGCGGGAGCCGGTGCTAAACCAGCCCGTTGCCGGATTACGTTGTTGATGATGTCGCGGGCACCAGCTTCGTTGCCGCTTTTTGCCATGGCTTCGGCCTTGCTCAATAAAACTTCGCCTAACCGCATCATAATCACATTTTGGCCACCAAAGATAGTTTGCGGGTTACCCGTGCTACCTCTAACGTTCGGATCACGCCAAGTTTTGGTGCTGTAATAGCCCGAACGCAACTTATCAGTACCTTTCCAAGGTTTATCGATGGTACCTAAAGTGTTGATACCGCCAAATTGTTCTTTAACCTTTGGATATTCTGAAATTTTAATAGCTGGACTGGGGTGCGTATCGCCGGGTCCAATAACAGTTGGGAGCTTACGTTTATCACCTTCCTCAAAAGAAGCGTACAATTTCGGATCAGCGTACGAGTAGCCAAAGTTAGAAACTTCTTCGGGCATGTGGAAAGAAGAAAACCAAATAGTTTCGTTAGCATGGCCCCACGATTGATCCGCTCCTTCTAAATACTGCACCTCAAAGACAGATTCCTGGTTATTTTGCTTGCTATATTCGTGAATATCCACGAAGTTTTGCATTAACTGATAACGGCCTTCCAGCTGATTAAAAGTAGCTACCGCTTCGGCGTACTTTTTAATCCACATCTGGGCAGAACCCATGTAAGCAATCGCGGCACCTTTCGTAGCGCGGCCTAAGTCGTCGGCGGTTAATTCTTCTTTCCAGGGCAATAAGTTGGCTGCAGTTTGCATATCGGTAATTACCGAAGCAAATACTTCGTCCTGGGTATTACGCGGGTGTCGACCATCGTCAGTTACTGTTTGTAATTCCAGAGGTACGCCGCCAAAGCTAGAGGCTAAGTAGTAATAAAAAACACCTCTCAAGAAATAAGCTTCCCCGGTGAGCCGGTTAGCTAGTGCCTCGGTAATAACGCCCTCTTCTTTCATTTTAGCGATAATCGGAATAGCCGAGTTGGCTCGGGCAATACCCTGGTAAGAGCGGCGCCAAAGAATGTTCAGGGGATCAAAGTTAGCGGGCACTTCGTAGGTTTCGAAAAATACATCAGCCCCGTAATTATGAAAGTCCTGCGATAAGAAGTTAGCTCCATACCACAATGATTTATTCATAAAATCACCATCGTGGAAAGTATCGTAAATAGCATTTACTAAACGAATACCATCTTCCGGTTTTTTAAACAGAGACTCGTCTGTAATAGCCCGAGTATCGGTTTCGTTTAAAAAATCCTTACAACTCAAGGGCAGCATCGTTGCTACCCCCAAAGTAAGTAAGTATATACTTTTATTAATTTTCATGTTACTCTTAATTTATTCTTTAATTAAAATGTTACGTTTAAACCTAATCCAAAGTATCTAGACAGCGGATAAGTTCCAACGTCTACACCGGACATCGTTACGTTTCGTCTACCAGTATCCGGATCGGCAATTTGACCAATTTCTGGGTCCAGGCCAGAGTATTTGGTAAACGTTACTAAGTTTTGGGCACTAACAAATACGCGTACTTTTTGAATAGTAGCTCTCTGGGTTAAGGCTGTTGGGAAAGTATAACCAATCTGCACGTTTCTTAAACGTAGGTAACTACCGTCTTCAATATAAGCATCAGATGGGCGCGTATTACCGTTCAAATCCGGACGGGTAACTCTGGGATAGGTATTGGATGGGTTTGTAGCTGTCCAGCGGTTTAAATAATATTCTTCACCGATATTTTGCAAACCAATGCCGCCTTGGGTAGCGCCAAAATTTTGTAAAACGCGGCTGGTGTAATTAAAAATCTCATTCCCTACCGAAGCGTACCAGAACATGTTAAAATCGAAGTTCTTGAACGAAGCATCCAGGTTAAGCCCTCCAAAGAAGTCAGGAATGGGACTCCCCAATACTACCCGATCATTCGCCGTAATTTTACCATCTCTTGCATCCGGAACACCATCTCCGTCTGAATCCACTGTAATTTGATCGACAAACTTACGGTCGCCGGGCACCGTAGTAGTAGCCTGATAAGGAGTATTGGCCCCATTTATTTCAGATGCTCGAGCGTTTAAAGCATCAATTTCGGCTTGGGTTTGGAAAATACCGGCATTCTGATAGCCATAAAACGCACCTATTTCGCCACCCACTTCGGAACGGCTGAATTCTACCCAGGTATTACCACCCACGTTAGGAAATCCTAAGCCTCCAATATTACCAATGGCACTTAAACCACCTAAGTTTAAAATTTCGTTTTTAACAGTAGTTATGTTAGCAGCAATACCGTATTTAAAGGGCTTTTCTGCTTCCCGATATTCAATTCCTAATTCAATACCACTGTTTCGGATACTGCCTACGTTACGGGTAGCGGTAGAAAAACCTGTTTGTGCAGGCACATTGATATTTAGTAAGAAATCACGGGATTCTTTACGGTAATAGTCAGCAGTTAAGCTTATTTTATTATTTAAAAAATAAGCATCTAAACCTATATCGGTTTGCACCGAGGTTTCCCACTTCAGTCCTGGATTCGGTAAACCTTGCAGTACTAATCCTTCCTGGTACTTCTTATTAAATGGATAACCATTATTATTAATAGACAATTGACTCCCACCAGTCGAGTATTGCGCTAAGTATTTAAAAGGATCTATACTGGCCTGATTACCCACTTGTCCGTAACTGGCTCTTATTTTCAAATCACTCAACGCATTTACATTTGCTAAGAAAGCTTCATTTTTAACTCTCCAAGCAACGGATACGGAAGGAAATACCCCGTATTGATTGTTTTGTGCAAACCTCGAAGAACCATCACGTCTTACGGTGGCAGTTAATAAATAGCGGTCCAGTAAGTTATAACTTACCCGGCCAAACTGCGAAGCCAAAGAAGTAGAATACTGGTCGCCATAAATATTAGTAATGGTTTGTACGTTAGTTAAATTCCGTAAAACGTCACTAATCTGGCCATTTCCACCAGCTCCAATCTGGCGAATAGTATTATCCTGGAAAGAAAAACCACCCACAAAATCAATGGTATGTACCCCAAAGGTTCTGGTGTAGGCCAAGGTATTTTCCCACAAATATTCTGAGGTGTTTGTGGCGCTTTGTGAATAGTTAGATAATACCGGTGCTTGCAAACGGTTATTGGAAGGCGTAAAATAATAACCAGAGAAATCGCTTATATTCACCCCCAGGTTAGTCTTTAATCGAAGACCTTTGGCCAGGGTAGCTTCCAGGTAAGCGGAAGCTAACAAATAGTTGTTTTGATTTTTTTGATCCTGCGTTTCAATAACAGCAAGAGGATTATCCAGATAACTTACTGCCGTATTATTTTTAGTATAATAACCATATTCCCCATTTTCATCTTTTACCTGATCGGTTAATGGGTTTCCGGTCATGGTAGGAATTAACTTGGTAAAAGTACCTACCCCTAATCCCGAGTTTTGACCGCCGGTACCTAAAGCTATTTTGCTATCACTCCGGCTATATTTAATACTGGTAGATGCTTTTAACCATTTGGTAGCGTTATAATCTACATTTACGCTGGCATTATACCGACGGTAATTAGAGCCCAGAATAATACCTTTTTGATCTACCAGGCCTAAAGAAAAGGCTGACTGCACTTTTTCACCGCCGCCACGAACGGCTACGTTATAGTTTTGCCGCAAACCAGTCCGGTATAATTCTTCTTGCCAATCAATGTTGCGTAAAGCTGATGGATTGCTCCATTCTGGTACGGGGGCAAATTCATCCGGTACTGATCTTTCGTTCGCCAAGGTAGCAAATTGCTCCGCATTTAACAGCTTGTACATATTAGGCTCTGTCTGGAAAGAAGTAAGTGCATCCAGAGAAATTTGCAACTCGCCGGCTTTTCCTCTTTTAGTAGTTATAATTACTACTCCATTAGCGGCGCGGTTACCGTAAATAGCGGTTGCTGAGGCATCTTTCAAAATATCCATAGAAGCAATATCAGCTGGATTTAAGGTATTTACACCACCAGAGATAGGATAGCCATCTACTACATACAAAGGCTCGTTATTACCAAAGCTACCAATACCTCTGATCTGCACCTGAATACCGGCTCCGGGTGAAGCATCGTTGTTGGTTACCTGAACTCCAGCTGACCGGCCTTGTAGAGCTTGGTCCAGGGTAGTTACAGGTGTTTTTTCAATTTGAGCAGCACTTACTGAGCTAATAGCACCGGTTACATCTTCCCGCTTTTGGGTACCATAACCTACTACTACTACTTCCTGCAGGGCCTTCGTATCGTCCGCTAGAGTAATATTAATGGCTCCGGGGCCAGAATAAGCTTGTTCTTTGGTGGTATAACCAACGTAAGAAACCACTAACGTACCTGCTGACTCGGGAACACTAATCGAAAATGCCCCGTTTAAATCAGAAGTGGTTCCATTGGTAGTGCCTTTAACTAAGATAGTTACACCCGGTAAAGCTTCGCCACTAGCTGATACTACTTTGCCGGTAAGCGTCCAGTCAACGGTTCTTATAACTGCCTTGTGGTAAGCTACTGCTGCCTTGGAGTCTATGGCTCCGCTAAAAGCAAGCAGCATTAGTAAAACGCAACTTTTACGTTGCCAAGAATGAGTATTTTTTTCATGGGCACTGTTAATTTGGGTGATAGTAATATTAACGAACAACTCTAAAATCAATCCACAAGGTAACCCCAATTATAAGCTTAGAAGTAATACTTTTTTATCAATTTGTTTTCTAAATCAGAACTTACCATTAAAAACCGCTTATAGTTTTAAGTTAAGTAAGCTTGCTAAGCAGTACCTTAATTTAATAAAATTTTAACAATTTTAAATTTTTTATAATCCATAACTAATAAAAACAGAATTGTATTAAATTTATTAAAATAACAAGTAATTACAAATACGCAAAAAACTATGGTATTACTATGCCATTTTTTAATTATAATAATAACTATAATAAAATATTTCAAGCAGATTAGTTAAATTATTAGTTTAGTATTAATTAAAATTAACAACAAATAATAAACAATAGGCAAACCCAGGACTTGCTTATTCTTTTTTATCACTTCCTAATTAGATTTAAGTACCGCAGTTTTTTTAATGGTATCAGGGAAGAAAGGCTATTCTTTGTTTTATTATAATCTCCTTCTTTGCTGGCTTATTCTTCGCGGAAATCTTGATTTCCAGTAAGTACATAGCTGCAGTTTCATTCGTTTGTACCATCTATGAAACACGGGATAGAAGGCAGGTTTTTTTAAATTATTCCTAAGTAGCTATAGTGTTCAGACTATCTGTATAGTTGCCTAATATCCTGAATAATTAAGAATTTTTTACATGCTTGTTACAAGACGAACGTAAGGAGTAATCGGTGCGCAAGTGCTATCTAAGATGCTATTTAACACAAATTTATTAAAAGAGGTAAGCACATAATAGTTAAGATTAGCGCTTTAAACAAAATTTAATTTGTTTCTTCTTAAAATTATTGGCTTGTTTCTGTACCTGCTGTTATAAAACACTTAAAAATAAGAAAGCTTCTTCGTTTATTTGGAAGAAGCCTTTCAATTGAAAACAGGAAAATTAAGTTTTGATGGTAGATTGAAATCCTGGTAACAAGATTTCAATCTAGTTTTTAAAACAGGTCGGTTATTATGACCACCAAATACTACTTATGAAAAATTGCCAAATCGAGGTGGCGTAATTCGTGCAAGGCTAGTGTAAAAGTAACGCCCCAGAAAACAGCACTCCACAACATATGCAATAAGATGTGCCGTTGGCTGGCACCTAATACGGTAGCCATGATAGTACCAATTACCGGGCTAAATAAAACCGGCGTTAAGAAAGCAATGCCTTTAATCCCGAAGCGCTGCCAGATCTTTACAATTTTCCGGCTTTTTTTACTAAAAATGGGTTTGTTCTGGGCGCGATGCCGTTGCACATACCATTTAGAAATTAACATGCCGACTTGGGAGAAAATAAAAACACTGGTCATCATACCGGTAACACTTAGTAATAAAGTCATCCAGAACGACAAGCCCATGGAGATACCGGCTAATGGTCCGCCAAAAAATTTCACCATGCTAAGCAGGTAAACAGATAGGTATTTTAATATTTCGGCTGCCAAAGTATGCACTGCTTTATTCTTAAATTAGAGGTTACTTTTTATATAACGTATTAGATACGTGTAAAAATTGCGGTATAGATCTATTTACAAGAAAAGTACCAGAGTTTTTAAAAGATAAAAATATTTCTATTTTCAGATCTTTGACCCAAATGCTAAATCGCCAGCATCGCCTAGACCCGGCACAATGTAAGCCCGTTCGTTTAAGTGATCATCCAGGGCGCCTAGCCATAGGATAGCTTCGGGTAACTGCTCCTGAATATGCTTGACGCCTTCGGGGCTGGCAATGGCGGCGGCAATATGCACTTCACGCGGGGTGCCAAACCGCAACATAGCCTTATACGTGAGCGCCAGCGAAGTGCCCGTCGCCAACATCGGATCTACCAGCAATAAAACTCGCTCTTCGAGTGAAGGGCCCGCCAAGTAATCCACGTTTACCGTTATCTCGGAAGTAGCCTCTAAGCGGTAAGCCGCTACAAACGCGCTCGGCGACTGATCGAAATAATTTAAAAATCCCTGGTGAAAAGGCAAACCCGCTCGAAGTACAGTAGCCAAGACCGGGTAATCCGTGAGTTGTTGTTGCTCGCAGCTAGCCAAAGGCGTTTGAATTTGCTGCGGGGCATACGTTAATTGGGTAGATATTTTGTAGGCCAGCACCTCCCCTAAGCGTTCCAGGTTACGCCGGAAACGCATACTGTCGCGCTGCACTTCCACGTTACGCAATTCAGAAATAAACTGACTGGCGATGGACGGCTCTTCGGTAAGAATATGAACCAGGTTAGATCTTATCATAAAAATTAAAATTATAGGCACTTTGTAGCGTATTCGTCAAAAATTATATTTATCCGACCGCAAGTTATTAGCTTTATGGCGGCTACCACTTACTTACCAGAGGACTTTAACCCAGTAGAGCTTTTAATAGTATATGCAAATTTTAGTTATACGTTTGGTAACTATTATTTTCTATTAGCAAAAAAACGGCATAGTCTGTTTTGGTCCAATACGTAGTTACACTTAACATTAGTAACCAGCTTTATACGAAACCGGGTTATTTAAATATTTACTTAGCATACCGCCTCTATGAGAATATTATTTACGGCAGTTTTTTTAAATTTTTTCTTTTTTACCGCGTTGGCGCAAAGCACTTACGTGCCACTCGACCCCGATACGTATCACAGAATAGATCGTTTTCTGATTAAATTCCCCGACAAGGCTCCCAACTTGCATACCGGCATTAAACCTTATTTCCGGAAGGAAGTAGCCGAACTGGCCCAGGAAGTAATCCGGGAGAATGATTCATTGTCGCGCGCCGATCAGTTTAACGCTACTTATTTATTAAACGATAACTGGAATTACACCAACCGGGTGAACCAGACCAATTACAACAAACCATTTCTGAAATACTTTTTCCGGCAACCCGCCGACTTTTATTCCGTGGATGTTCCGGATTTTACGTTGCGCGTTAATCCCGTTGTTCATTTTGAGGCCGGCCGCGATACCCGCGTAGACGGCATGCGTTACGTAAATACCCGGGGCATTCAGGTAGAAGGACAACTGGATGAGAAATTAGGCTTTTACACCTTTATTGCCGAAAACCAGGCCCGCTTTCCGGATTACGTGAACGACCGCATTGTGCGCGATACTATTTTGCCCCACGAAGGTTATTTTAAACCCTTCCGGACCGTTGGTTACGACCCAGCGGCCGGCTACGATTTTACGACAGCGCGCGGTTATATCAATTACGCCGCCTCTAAACACCTTAGTTTGCAATTGGGCCACGATCGAAATTTTATTGGTAACGGGTATCGCTCTTTAGTGCTCTCGGATTACGCGCCGGCTTACTTTTTTTTAAAATTTAATGTAAACGTCTGGAAGCTGCAGTACACCAACCTGTTTACCGAAATGAATGCCGATTATGAGTTCCGCGATCAGTTGCTGCCAAAAAAGTATTTTGCTTACCACCATTTGGGTGTAAATATTACGCCCAATGTAAACGTGGGCGTTTTTGAATCGGTCATTTACGCCCGCGACAAAGGCCATTTTGAATTAGAATACCTCAACCCCATTATTTTTTACCGCAGCGTGGAGTTAATGCTGGGCAGCAACGATAACGCCTTACTCGGCTTAGACTTTAAAGCCAATGTTTTTAAAACCGCGCAGGTTTACGGACAATTAATGCTCGACGAATTTTCGTTACCGAACGTGCGCGCGCGCAATGGTTGGTGGGGCAACAAACAAGCCTTTCAGCTGGGGGCTAAATACATTGATGTGGCCAAAATTAATAACCTCGATGCGCAGGTAGAGTTTAATTTTATCCGTCCTTACACCTACCAGCACGAAAATAAATTTACCAATTACCAGCACTACCAACAACCCCTCGCCCACCCCATGGGCGCCAACTTGTACGAATGGATCGGCATTTTGCGTTACCAGCCCCTAGGCCGTTTAAACTTAACCGCCAAAGCTTTTTACACGCATTACGGCGCGGATACCGATACCCTTAATTACGGCAACAACGTGCTGCTTTCTTACAATAACCGGGCACAGGAGTACAACAACAAAGTAGGGCAAGGCCTCACCACCGACCAATTACACGTAGAGTTAACCGCGTCGTGGCAACTTCGGCACAACATGTTTCTGGATGTAAAGCAAATCTTAAGGAAAGTAGATAGCCAGATGGCTACTCGCTCTTATAATTCTGCTTATACTACGGTGGCCTTCCGCTGGAATATCCCGCAACGGCTCCATGAATTTTAAAATCCGGGATAATTGTCTATTGTTACTATTATTTCTTAAATAAAGCAGCATGCGTTCTTACACTTAGCTCTTCGTACTTTTGTTTATGCTGCTTTATTTAATGGATTAATTTATTTTTGCGTTTATAACCAACCCATCAGGATGTTTAATTATATAAAAAACAAATTAAAAAAATATAAACAGCGGCGTACCTTTCAGGAATATGGATTTAAGTTAAAGACGTTTCATCTTCCAGATGATGGCGAAATTCAGTATGCCCAATGGACACATCCTTTCGAAGGTGAAAAGCAAATAGATCAGGATGAGGTTAATTTTATTAAAAATTATATAAAACCTGGCGACTTCGTTATTGATATCGGAGCACATACTGGCGATAGTACCATTCCATTAGCGTTAGCGGCTGGCTCCACCGGCTGTGTTTTAGCATTAGAGCCCAATAAATACGTATTTAAAATTTTAGAAAAAAACGCTGCTCTTAATTCAGATAAAACCAATATCATTCCGCTAAACTTTGCTTCTACTATTAAAAATGAAAAGCTAACTTTTTATTATTCTGATGCTTCCTTTTGCAATGGTGGAGATCCCGGATTAATAAAAAAAAATCATCTTTATCCGTTAGAAGTAGAAGGCAAAAATTTAACAAATTACCTTAAATCAAATTATGCTGACTTATTACCTAGGTTATCATTTTTAAAAGTTGATGCCGAAGGCTTTGATAAAGAAATAATTAAAACAGTTAAAGATCTACTTTTAAAGCATAAAACCACTTTATTAAGCGAGTGCTACGTTGGTTTATCTCCGGAAGATCGGTTTGAGTATTTTGAATTGCTTACAACTATGGGGTATCAATTATACCGCTTAGACGGTTTATTTAGCAATAAAATGACTCCTATTGATAATAAGACTAAAATGCTTACCCCGAAACATTTTGACTTTTTAGCTTTAATGAAATAGCATTTTAAAATCTCCTTTTATTAAAGCTAAAAGCCAGAATTATAGCTTATCTATTTTTAAGGCAGTAAATTTTATAACAGGTTAAGCTGTCCAAATTACCGCAAAGGTGTACCTTTGCCGTTGATGAAAACTTATTTCCGAATTCTTCATTTTGCCAAACCTTTTCTAAGCTTTGTACCTCAATACTCCATCTTCACAATACTTGGAATTATTTTTGGCCTTTTTAATTTTACTTTATTAATCCCCCTCCTGGATGTGCTTTTTGGTACCACTTCTATTAATGAAGCACAAGCCATCTTGCAAAAACCAGCTTTTTCGCTGGATGTGGAGTATATCAAAAAAATATTTAATTATTTTTTCGGTCAGATAATAGTAAATAACGGAAAAATTGCTGCCCTGCAATTTGTCTGTATCTTAATTGTGATTTCTGTTTTTTTATCTAACCTATTCCGTTACTTAGGGCTACGTGCCGAGGCCCATGTAAGAACCAAAATAGTAAGAAATATCCGCCAGAAAGTTTATGAACGGATTACGCAGCTGCAGCTCGGTTACTTTACCAACGAGCGAAAGGGCGATATTCTGTCGCGTTTATCCAACGACGTTCAAGAAATAGAAACGTCGGTAGTAAGTACGCTTAATGTTATTGTCCGGGAGCCATTTACTATAATTGGTTTATTTATAATTTTATTTACCATGTCGGCGCGCCTTACTTTATTCACGATGTTAGTAATACCGGTATCCGGATTTATTATTTCTTCTATTACCAAAAAACTACGCCGAACGGCTATTCTGGGGCAAGAAGCTCTGGGGCACATTTTAAGTATCATCGACGAAACTTTGGGGAGTGTTCGTGTTATTAAAGCCTTTAATGCCCAGTCTTATATTCTAGACAAGTTTACCCAGCAAAACAACCGCTATGGCCAGATTACAGAATCTATGTGGAATAAAAGAAGTTTAGCTTCGCCTATATCTGAATTTATGGGAGTTGCTTCGGTAGCGGGTATTCTTTTTTACGGCGGCAATCTGGTGTTAAATAAAACTTCTGATTTATCGCCCAGCCAATTTATAACGTATATTATCTTATTCTCGCAAGTACTGGTGCCGGTAAAAGCAATTTCTACGGCGTTTAGTAATATTCAGCGTGGTTTAGTTTCCGGAGACCGTGTTTTACAAATTATTGATACCCAACCGCAAATTCGGGATTTACCTACCGCTAAAACATTGCCCGGCTTTTCAGATGCCATTACTTTTAATGCTGTATCCTTTGCTTACGGTAACGAGGCGGTTTTACAGCAGATAAACCTTACCATCCCGAAAGGAAAAACCATTGCCCTGGTGGGCCCGTCGGGAGGTGGTAAATCTACCTTGGCCGATTTATTGCCGCGTTTCTACGATCCAACGAGCGGTGTTATTACCATTGATGGTGTCGATATTAAAACCTGTACTCTGCATTCCTTGCGCGAACAAATGGGCGTGGTTACGCAGGAATCCATTTTGTTTAACGATACTATTTTCAACAACATTGCTTTTAATAAAACCAACGCCACCGAAGCCGAAGTAATTGCCGCCGCTAAAATTGCCAATGCCCACGAATTTATTATGCAATCGCCCGATGGTTATCAAACCACTATCGGCGATCGGGGCGGTAAATTATCCGGTGGGCAGCGCCAGCGCATCAGCATTGCCCGCGCTATTTTAAAAAATCCGCCCATTTTAATCATGGACGAAGCAACCTCGGCCTTGGACACGGAATCAGAAAAATTAGTGCAGGAAGCTTTAATCAACCTCATGCGTAACCGCACTTCGCTGGTAATTGCCCACCGCTTAAGCACCATCCAGCACGCCGACGAGATTATTGTGCTGCAAAAAGGCAGTATCCGCGAACGCGGAACGCACGAACAATTGCTGCGCCAAAATGGCCTATACGCCCGCTTAAATCAAATGCAGATTACTACCGGCGTAATCTCTTTATAATTGATTCTCAAAAAATGTATCTTTAGAGCAGCGTACATTCAAATTTTTAAATTTTTAATCTTAAAACCGTTTACAAGCCGCAATTTAGATTTTCATAATAAAGATTCAGCTTATCTTGAGTTTGTTATTTACGTAGTAAAAACAGAAGGTCACTTTAAATGTATACTTATGGATGCTGTTAAGAAATTTGTAAATGTGGTGGTGATGCTGTACCTAATAGCAGCTACGCTTATTTACCTGGATGTATTAAAAGTTGGTCAGGATACTAATCCTAATTTTAATACTACTTTCTACATTATTGGAGGCGTAATATTGCTACTCGAACTGCTGGTAGAAAACCTGTATATTGCCACCTTAAAACGCGAACATACGCACAAGGACCGCAAAGTGAACGAGCTAAAAGCCTTGCTATACGACCAGAAACACGAGATGCAACAATACAAAAATAGCGCTGCTTCAAATGTTTCTCCGGGAACTACGCCCTTAAACTCGTCGGCGTCTAGCTACGATCGCAATACCATTATTGTAAAACCAGGTTTTTCATCGGGCCAGGACTCTAACCGGCCTTCGTCCCCCAATTCTGATTCTATCTAAACGGAATGGCTAGTACTTCTGATCTTATTTTGGCCGAACTTACGGAGGCGCACACGGTATTAACCAATTTTTTAAAAAATCCCGAAAATTTTGCTCAAATAGAAGCGGCGGCTGAGCTCATGAGCCATGCCATTAACAACAACCACAAAATTTTATCTTGCGGCAATGGTGGTTCCATGTGCGATGCCATGCATTTTGCCGAAGAATTATCGGGCCGTTATCGTAATGACCGTCGGGCTTTACCGGCCATCTCTATTTCGGATTCCAGCCATATTAGTTGCGTGAGCAACGATTACGGCTACGACTTTGTTTTTTCGCGCTACCTCGAAGCTTTAGGAAATGCCGGCGATGTATTATTAGCCATCAGCACGAGCGGCAATTCCGGTAACGTGTTAAAAGCCGCCGAAGTAGCCCGCAACAAAGGAATAAAAGTAGTTAGTTTAACAGGGAAAGACGGGGGCAAACTGGCTGCTCTCAGTGATATAGAAATACGAGTGCCGCATTTTGGCTTTGCCGACCGTATTCAGGAAATTCACATTAAAGTTATTCATATTCTGATTTTGCTGATTGAACAAAAAGTGGTTGGGGCTTAATACTTGTCTTCTTGAGCACCAAGTAATGCCTTCTTTGCTTCCAATCATCCTGAAAAGATATAACCAATAGGGCTATTAGGGAACATTTACAAGATATGGAATCAGATAATATTCAGGAAATTGGGATAAACCAAAATGGCCAGCTTTTCATAAAACCCGACAAAAGAAAGTTTCCCCTGATTTATCGAACGGCAACCGAAGTACATTGGGATAGTAATAAAAATATTCTGTATTCACCTAAACCAAGAGAGTGGACATATCTTGATTGGTTCCGCCATATAATAACAACCTTAGAAACAGAATGTGATTGTAAATTACAAATTACACCAGAAACCATATGGGTTTCAATTCCAGAAACGCTAAATGCAGAAATTAGAAACGACAAAAAATAAAGTTGTTTCATAAAGTAAAAAATTTAGCTTAACTAATTTTAATCTGGATACTTCTTCTAAAATCCTTTTTCTGGAATTTATTTCCGACTGTTCCTGTTGCGCTTCCAACTATACCTAATTCTCTATATTTAAAATTACGCACAGAATTCATGCTCATAAAAACGTTCGGCAGCGCGGTACAAGGCGTTAATGCTTATACCATCACCATGGAAGTAAATGTAACGCCGGGTACCAAATATTACATGGTTGGTTTACCCGATAACGCCATTAAAGAAAGTGAGCAACGCATCGAATCCGCTTTAAAATACAATGGTTACCGCATGCCGCGGCAAAAAGTAGTCATCAACATGGCGCCGGCCGGTATTCGCAAAGAAGGTTCGGCTTACGATTTACCCATTGCTTTAGGGATACTGGCGGCTTCCGACCAAATGCGCGGTGAACGCTTGGGCGAGTACATTATTATGGGCGAACTTTCGTTGGATGGTACCTTACGGCCGGTGAAAGGTATTTTACCCATTGCCATACAAGCCCGCAAAGAAGGATTTAAGGGCTTTGTGCTACCGGTGCAAAACGCCAACGAAGCCGCCATAGTCAATAAACTCGACATTATCGGCGTCGAAAACATTAAACAAGCCATTGATTTCTTTGACGGTAAAGTAGACATTACGCCTTTGGTAATTGACACCCGCGATATTTTTCAGGCAACCGTAAACCAGTACGAAGCTGACTTTGCCCACGTACAAGGCCAGGAAAATATAAAACGGGCGTTGGAAATAGCCGCTGCCGGCGGACATAATGCCATCATGATCGGGCCTCCGGGAGCGGGTAAAACTATGTTGGCGAAACGCTTGCCTTCTATATTACCCCCGCTTACCATGCAGGAAGCTTTGGAAACTACCAAAATTCATTCGGTAGCGGGTAAACTCGGCGAATCCGCTTCTTTGCTTTCTACCAGGCCGTTCCGGGCGCCGCACCATACTATCTCGGATGTAGCTTTGGTGGGTGGCGGTGGTGTGCCGCAGCCCGGCGAAATTTCGCTATCGCATAACGGCGTGTTGTTTATGGATGAACTACCAGAATTTAAACGTACCGTATTGGAGGTAATGCGTCAGCCGCTCGAAGAACGCCGTGTGTCTATTTCCCGGGCCAAAATGACCATTGATTTTCCGGCTAATTTCATGCTCATCGCCAGCATGAACCCGTGCCCCTGTGGTTATTACAACCACCCCGATAAGGATTGCGTGTGCGGACCGGGCGTGGTGCAACGGTATCTAAACAAAGTAAGCGGACCGTTGCTCGACCGCATTGATTTGCACGTGGAGGTTACACCGGTAACGTTCGATCAAATGACCGAATCGCGGAAAACGGAGAGCAGCGAAGCTATTCGGGAACGGGTGGTAAAAGCCCGGCAAATTCAGGAAGAGCGTTTTAAAGATTTCCCGAATATTCATTCTAACGCTATGATGCCGTCGCAGATGGTAAAAGAAATTTGCGAGATAAACGCCGGCGGAAAAGCATTGCTCAAAACGGCGATGGAACGCTTAGGCTTGTCGGCGCGTGCCTACGACCGCATTTTAAAAGTAAGTCGCACCATTGCCGATTTAGCGGGTACCGATGAAATTAAGATTGAACATTTAGCCGAAGCCATTCAATATCGTAGCCTCGACCGCGAAGGTTGGGCTGGTTGATTTTAACTCTACGGTTTGCCAGATTGTAATTTTTTAAATTTTTCTAATTTTTCGGGCTTAAACCTGCCTCTGTTATAGGTCAAGTTCGCGTTAGCGGTCTCTACTTATTTTTGGATAGCCAATCTCTGATTGGCGTAACCAAGAACCCAGCAAAACGCCAATCAGAGATTGTCCGCAGGAACTGTACTTAGAGCGCTATGCTAACTCTATGTACAACTCAGTTATAAGATTTGTAACAAAACTCATGTAAACTAAAAAGCTCCGGCGATTATTTATAGAGAATCGCCGGAGCTTTTTAGTTTATACGCTATTTAGTAACGAGTTTAGCCTACCACAGCTCAGTGCTTAAGGAATAAGCTGAATTTCCTGGGTTTAAAGTATCGGTAATTAAATTGGCGATAGAAACTGCAATGGAACCGGTAAACTTATCGGCTTCTGCCCCATTAGAATAATGAATATGTAAAGATTTTACTTCGCCGTTTTGCTCAAATAAGATCCTTGAGATGGCATTTAAGTTAAGCAGGTAGGTTTGCTTTCGATCTAATTCGTGGTAAGTAAAAACAAGCACGTTTGGTTTTTCCATAGTAAATGTAAGTTCGGTTAATTAGTTGATTAGTCTGTACGGAGATGGCTGGTTCTCCGTTCGGTAATTCCCAAATAACCTACTTGCTTGCACAAAATTTAAAAATTTACAAATTCCACCAATACGTAAACTTCACCACCAGCGCCCGGTTCTTCACCATTAAGTGGGTAGGCAAATAATTATCGGTGTACACGATAAATAAGTCCGAAGCCGGCTTGTAGCGCCATTGCAGGCGGGCGTTTAAGTTTACGTTTTTAATTTGTTCGTTGTATTGCACAAAAGTGGTTAAGTACAAAGTATTAGTCATGGTTACATCCAGGCGCGGCCCGATCAGCCAGAATTTATTTCTGCCCCAAGGCTCCGGTAGTTTAATATCGTTATAACTGGCAGCAGCGGCAATACTCACAAAAGGCTGAAACCGGTATCCTAAACTACCCGTGAGATTCAAACGAGTACCATCGGCATAATAGCCACCGTACCGGGTAGTAAACGAATAGGTAAAAATGCTCTGCGGTTTAGATACAAAATCGGTTCCCCAGGATTTCCAGGAATGGTTTGTACGCCGGGCCAAGGTATCGCCGCTAAAATTAGTTGGGTCAAATGGCCGCAGCAATTTCACGAAATCGTAGGCCGTCCAGATATTAAAAACGCTCCGGCTCCGGAAAGTAAAACCATATGAAACCAAGCTGGTATTATCGGTCGTTTTTAATTTTTCGTCGGTGATGTGGCTGGTGCTTACGGTTGGTCCGTGGTTTAAGATGGCCCCTTTCTTCGGGAAAAACGAATAACCTACTTTGGGATTTATCTGAATAAAACCTTGCCGCGGCACGTAACCTACTTCGGCGGTATAATTCTGACCTACGTACTGGTGCTGCCAGTTAATGAGCCAAGCCCGGCTGGTGTACTGTAAATTAGCCGCGTGTACCCAATCGCGGCCGGTTTTGCCCGGACTAAAGGATTTTAAAACCATTGCCTTCCCCGTCCAGACGTTATTTGCCGAAGCAAGATTATATTCAAAACCGATGTTCCGGTTATAGCGCGAGTAAACCGGTTTGGTAGGTTCTGCTCCCGGATTGTAGTTCAAAGATTCTTTGTTGATAAATAACACCCCAATATACGAACGGGCAAAAACCCGCCTTTGCAAAGAAGCTACCGCAAAGTTCTGAACCGGCAACCCGAGTTCGCCTACTGCGCCGGTTTGCATATCCATCACCCCCAAGCGCCAGTTTTTACTCAGGCGGCCGCTTAAACGAGCCCCGAATTGAATGGGCACGCCTAAGCCAATGCGCCGGGAGAAAAAAGGCCGGATATTAGTATAGCCGTAGTTCGTAAACAAATCGCCGTTTTCGAGAAAGAATTGGCGCCGTTCCGGGAAGAATAATTCAAAGCGGTCCAGGTTGGTTACTTGCTGATCCACGTCTACTTGGGAAAAATCCGGGTTTACGGTTAAGTCTAAATTTAAAGACGAGGTAATCGCGACTTTAGCATCAATGCCTACTTCTTTGCGGTAGTCGGTTTTTTGCCCGGCCGCAATATTCCGGGAAAAGCCACCTAGCGCGTAAGGAATTAAAGAAATATTAGTGCCGGCATCGGGTGGTGGTTGATCCCAAATCAGGCTGCCGGTATACGCTAGAGCGGCGCTTGGAAATTGCCGGGGCACCGGCGCCCAAGCTGATTTTTCGGTACTTTTTAAATCCTGACGGCCAAAGTTAATGCCCCAGTTGGTAATGCCTTTTTTGTACCGAATGGTTTTGAAAGGAATGGCCGCTTCAAAAATCCATTTATCGTCGTAGTTTTTTACAGTCGAAACCCACTTATTGTCCCAGCTTAAATCTACTTTGCTGCCTTCGTACATAATGCCGTCCCATTGGGCACCAGCGGCGTTAGCGCCAAAAGAAAAACCATTGGTCTGGTCGTCGAAGGGATCGATAAAAAAAATAAAATTGTCGTTTTTTCCAAAATTCCAGTCCCGCCGCAATGACTCTACCATGTACGGGCCAGGCAGTGTAACGTAGTTGGTAGCAATAATGTAGATGTTATTTTTATCGTAGGTCATGCGCACTTCGGTGGGTACCTGGGCAAAGCTAGTATCCATCGGCAGCATCATGTAAAAATCTTTAGCCACGGCTGCTTCCTGCCAGGCCAGTTCGTCTTGCACACCATCAATTTTAATTTCGGATGAGGCTGCCTTGATGGGTAATTGGTAAGATGCATTCTTTTTTTGGGCGAATAGCTGTAAGCTTAGTAAAATCGAAAAAAGCGTGAGTAGAGGTATTCTCATATAGGGTAACGGGGTTCCGTTTTAAGGAAAAATTTAAAAAATGTTTTGAGGATAAGTTTAATCAAGAAGTATTAGCCCTTTATAAATAATGATGACTTACTAAGTGCTTATCTTTGAAGCCTTTTCAAGTCTTCATGTACTGGTGCTACCTAACTAGCAAGTTTCAAGTTTTGCCTCATGGCCGGCGGGCCTCGTTTGGCTCTTTCGGGCGGTCTAAGCTTCCTTTCCTCCTATCGTCGGAATGCTGCGCACCGGAACCTTAGAAGGCCCTCAATAGCCAAACTGGTGTCAGTTGCACTTAGCTACGGTTTTTCTGGTATTGTCTAATAGTGGTTTGCAAAGTGCATTATTCTTTTTCATTTGTTCATACACTTTATTGTAGTTTGTGCGACCGAAAGCGACATTGATTAAACTTTGACTTTCCCGGATGTGTAAATTGATAAACATCAGTTTCGTTTAATTTTGCGGTTTCTGCCGCTCACTACTGCACGTTGTTTTGTGTAATGCATTCTTGATTATTTCTTCAGTCCGAGATATTCAGATGCAAGTTTTTCAAATTTCATGTATTCTTCAAAAGGAAAACTATTAGGCCTATTTTTTGAATATTCCTTATCTTTCAAGAGAACGAACGTCTTACGAAGTTGAAAGTACATTATGATGATTAGTTGTTTTAATTTAATTTGAAACTCAACAGTTGGTTTAAAATCCTTGATTGCTTCTTCAAAAGACTCTTGAAATCCACTTATTAATACCCGAACCTCGTGTCTCCTTTCCTTTATTCTGCTGATTTCAATTTTTTCCCCACCAGGTTCTCTATACCAAAAGAAGGTTACCTCCTCTTTATTGTTTATTAATCCTGTTAGTGCTTGAATTAAATCAAAATAAGGATCTCCAAATACATGTGAAATGACTAATTCAAAGTTTTTCCTTTCCTTGATAATCCAGCAAGTACTCCATCCATGGGGGTTTAGAGTTAATAGAATGTCAATATCGTAATCATCCTCCATGGTTCAATTAATTTTTGCATTGCAAACAACTATTAGTTAATGGTAAAAAAATCCTTCAGGCAGAATCTGGTGAGCTGGATAGCGCTTCTTAGTTTCTACCTGAAGGATGATTTTTTAAATTTTGGTTTTATTTAAGGGCTACTTTCTTGCTTAAATCTTTAATCCGGATGTTGCGGAAAGCTAACGTTGAACCGTGGCCCAGGAAGCCAATGTAACCTGAGTTGCGGTGAATGCCCGGATGATCTTTATGATCTAGGGTGCCGTTTTTGCGGGCTTCGGTTAAGTCGCCGTCCAGGATGGTGGTACCGTTCAGGATTACTTTAATTTTAGGGCCTTGTACGATTACTTCCTGGTAGTTCCATTCGCCTACTGGTTTTAAGGCGCCGCGTTTGGCTGGCAAAACGCCGTACGCCGAACCGTGATACTGGTATTTCTCTAAGGCTTTGTAAATATCGGCGCCATCATCCAGAATTTGTAATTCAATACCGTTGTACGCATTGTCGCCTTCCATGGGAGCCCGGATACCTAAACCGTTGTTCGCGCCGGGTGTTAACTGAAACTCAAACCGGAAAACAAAATCGCTGTATTCTTCTTTGGTGTACAAATTACCGCGGCTGCCCGGTTTCGGTGAAACCGCCATAGTACCTTTCTCAATGGTATAATCGGTGGTATTGCCTTGCCACTCGTGCATGTTGGTACCATCAAATAAAACCTTGAAGCCTTCTTTCTTTTCGGCGGCGCTTAGTTCATAAGGCTTCGGACGGGGAATTTCGTGGATGTACAGGTTGCGGTAACCTACCGGCGAACCGTGCGCTTGCAGTTCAATTTGTTCTTCGGAGAATATCGGCAGTTTAGCATCCCAGAAGTTTTCCAAAATCACATTGTCGGTAACTAGCTCACCGTTCAGGTACACGGTAACGCGGTCGCCTTGCATTAGTATCCGGAAGTTATTCCATTCGCCCAAAGGATTATCAGCTACTTTCAAAGGTTTGCTGGGGTTTACTTTATTATTGTACAAACCGCCAGACCCAACCTGAGCGCCATCTTTCACCCGGGCCGTGTCCCACATTTGCACTTGCGGCGTGCCGCGCAGGTAAATACCGGCGTCACCTTGTTTTTTGCCATCGTCGTAGATTTTCCAATCCACCAGCATTTCGATATCGCCGTATTTTTTAACCGTAGTCAGGTTATCGTAGCCTTTGCCCACAAACACGATTTCGCCGTTCTTTACCTGCCAGTCCTGACGCATTTGCTCGTCGGCTTTTTGCTGGGCAGCGGCTAAGGTTTTCGCATCCATCTTAGACCGTTTAATAGGATCGGCTACCAGGCCTTTCCAGCCAGTTAAATCTTTGCCGTTAAATAGCGATACAAAACCGGCTTCTTTCGGCATTTCGTCGATTAATTTACGGACGTTGGCTTTGGTGTATTCTACTTCGGCACCTTGCATGGCGCTCATGGCTTTATTCAGCAAATCCCGGACATCCTGACCGTAGATATTTTTGTTGCCCAAAGCAATACTGGTAACGGCATCGGCGGCTACTTGCTTTAAAGCGGCATCGTCGAGGTACTTACCGGCTAGTTGTAAAGCTAAATAGGTGGGGCTTTTGCCTACTTCGCGCAGGATAACGCTTTTTTGTTCGCTGGTTTTCGCAATGTCCATTACTTTAGTTAAAAGTAATAGCTTTTGCTCGGCCGGAAATTTAGCGGAACTTACCTGCTTCACGTAACCGCGTAAAGCTTGGTCGAAATAAGGTGAATTGGGATCAGTTTGGGCGATGTTGTATAATTCATTGGCCGCGCTGAAATCGGACCAGGTACCTAAAGCCGCGAAAGCCGCTTTCTTGGTTTCCTCGTTACCGGATTTAAAATCAGCTACTACGGTTTGTAACGCTTTTTTATCGCCAATTTTGGCCAGAACCGCGTAGTACAAGGCTTTTTTATCCGCAGGAGCCTGCCCCATTTGCTGCAGAATGGTTTCGGTTTGCTTAGCTTTATCGCTTTCTCCTTTTACGGCGTTGTAGATGGCTTCCTGCATCACAGTTACTTCTTCCGGGCGATCAGCAGCTAGTAATAAAGGATACAAAGAAGAAAGATTCTCTTGAGCGGCCATGTCCTTTAAAGCCGTTAAAGCGGCCAGCTCTACCGCCGGATTTTTGCTTTTGGCTTCGTCCAGTACTACGTTAATTTGTTCGGTCGCTTTGCGGGAACCTAAAACTTCGAGTAAAGCGGCTTGCGCTGTTTCGTTCATTTTGGGTAATGCCTGGCTTACCTGTGGCACAACGTTAGTGCCTTTAGTGGTAAGAATAGCGGTTTGTGCTGCTTTTACCACGGTAGAATCGCCTTTGCGCATGGCCTTTAAAATAGCCGGCAAAGCTCCCTCCTGCCCTATTTTACCCGCAGCGGTAATAGCGGCTACTTTAATATTTCTGTTTTTGTTTTTGGTTGCTTTTAAAATAGCGGGTAATGCCGCGGCATCGCCTTTCCGACCCAGCATGTTAATAATATCGGCTTTGGCCGCCGGATCGGCTTTTTTCAAAGCGGTTAGCCATTGGTCGGTGCCGGTATTTTTAAATTCTACCGCCCGGTTTAAAGCCGCTACCCGGTAAGCCTGGTTTTTATCTTTTACCGCGTCTAACAAAGTTGGTAAACTTTGCTCGCCCTGCACGTCTACTAAATAATTTAAAGCGGCAATGCGGGTAGGCACCTGGTTTTCCTGAGTTGCTCTACTAATTAAGGTTTGCGCCATTTTCTCTACGGGCGCTTTGTTACCAGCGGCCAGCATGGTTTCGGCCCAACGTAAGTAAGCAGCGGTAGCATTGGCATTCTGGTATGCATAACCCGCTTTTTCGGCTTCAGCGGCTAATACGGGTTCTGCCGACGGATCTCCAATGTTCGCCAAGGCAAACAGCGCTACTTTCTTAGCTTTAGGATCGCTGGCGCTACTGGCTATTTTGCTGATAGCGGATACTGCCGCGGCGTCTTTGGAATCGCCTAAGGCTTCTACTAACGATAACTGGCAACTGCCCTGGGCTTGCGATAAAGCCGTCAACAAAGCCGACTTAGCGCTGGCGGTATTTATTTTAACCAAAGCCCGGGCAGCCGGACCGCATATCTGATCATTGCCTAAATTTTTAACCAAAGCCGCCACTGCTTCGTCTTTCCCGACCATTTGCAGCTGAAAAATTAAAAAAGTTTTGTTAACTGGGTCGGTTACCTGGTCCAAAGCTTTCACGTAGGCGTTGGCGGTCATAGCGCGCAGGTTTTCGCGGTTACCCTGGGCCACGTAATACGAAAAGCCCGCTAAGGCGTATTGCACTTTCGTGTTATCGCCTTGGCCGGGAGGTACCAGCATTTTGGCCATATCTACCAGGCCGGCTTCGCCCAAAGCGACTACCTCGTTCATGTTGGTAGCTAATTGCTCCGCATTCTGCGCCGGGAACATGGCCAGAACATCGGCAATCCGGGTAGAAGTAGTCCGGTTATCGGTTTTGGTCTGGGCTTGAACACTGCCCAACAGTAGTAAGGAGGAAAGTAATAATAAGGGTAATTTTTTCATGAATAACGGTATATTGATTCAAAAATGAGTCTTGTAATAGCTCAGTAGTTTTAATTACTAGCTGAGTTGTTTCATTGCTCAGGTCTTTGTTCTTTTTGTCTTGACACAAAA
The DNA here is from genome assembly GCF_003340495.1 of Adhaeribacter pallidiroseus. NCBI lineage: Bacteria > Pseudomonadati > Bacteroidota > Cytophagia > Cytophagales > Hymenobacteraceae > Adhaeribacter > Adhaeribacter pallidiroseus. The sequence goes on along the minus strand of NZ_QASA01000001.1, from coordinate 32,566 downwards.
AGAACCAAAAAAGTCAAGACGATTTTCAACTCGCTGCCGCTCAAACACAAAATCGTCCAGATCTGCACTGGGCAAAGGCTACTTATTTCATAGCTCTAAAAACAATTAATATAATATTGAAAGATTACCTTGAAAACTCCCCTCCTAAGCTTAGGAGGGGCAAGGGTGGTTGATTTTTTAAATTTTTAATGTGATAAGCTCACAAAGGAGTGTCCTTTTAACTTTCCTAGATCACAAACGGGGCGCGCATGGGTTGATCGATGAGGCGGTTGGCGGCATCGTCGTCGATGAAAACTTGTTTTACCGGATCGTACTTCAGCGAGCGGCCTAGTTTTAAAGCGGCTAATCCCATGTTCACTATGGTACAAGAACGGTGACCGTTTTCTTCGTTCAAGGCAAACTTTTTGCGGTTTTTAACGGCGTCTACAAAGTCGGTAACCTGTGGTTGGGGATCCGGGAAAGCCGCCAGTTTTTTCTCTAAGTCCGGAATATCAGATTTAAAGCCAGGATATAATTTACCTTTAGGTCCTTCGATGTAAGCGGCATTGGTGTCTTTGCCTTCACCATCCAGAATAATCTGGCAACCATCGGCGTAGGTATAAGTAATCCGGCGCCAGGTTCCTACCGCTTCCGGGTGTTGCTGCGGAGCATCCACCTCCACGGAAACCGGGCTGGTATCGTCTTTACCCAGGAAATACTGCACCGGATCTAAGTAATGCTGGCCCATGTCGCCCAAGCCGCCGCCATCGTAATCCCAATATCCCCGGAAAGTTTGGTGCACGCGGTGCGGGTTGTATGGTTTATAAGGAGCCGGTCCTAACCAGGCATCGTAATCTAAAGTGGATGGTACGGGCATCGGATCGAGGCTGGTTTTGCCTACCCAGTAAAATTTCCAATCGTAACCAGTGGTAGCGCCTACGGTAACTTTTAACGGCCAACCTAACAAGCCACTTTCTACTAGTTTTTTAATCGGTTTCACCGGCGTACGCATGCCGTAGAACATATCTTCGAAGCGGAACCAGGTGTTTAACCGGAAAATACGGCCATGTTGCTGCACGGCTTCTACTACGCGTTTGCCTTCGCCAATGGTGCGGGTCATGGGTTTTTCGCACCACACATCTTTCCCAGCCCGGGCGGCATCGGCGGCCATAATGCCGTGCCAGTGCGGCGGGGTAGCTACGTGTACAATATCTACTTCGGGCAACTGAATCAGCTCGCGGTAATCCGAAAATGTTTTAACGGTGCTGCCAATTTTATCCAGCGCCAATTTTATATGATTTTGTTCTACATCGCAAATAGCTACTACTTTGGTACCCGCATATGGAATGTGGCCCCGGCCCATGGAACCCACGCCAATAATACCTTTGGTTAAGTGATCGCTCGGCGCCAGGTAGCCTTTACCGCCTAAAACATGGCGCGGCACAATGGTGATACCCGCGAGCGCCGCGATTGAAGTTTTAAGGAACTTCCGCCTTGCATTTGCTTTGTCTGGAGTCATAATAAGATTAGGGTTACTAATTTGAGATTTTTAAAATTCTTAAATTCTGTTCAATATAACTAACTAAATAATATGGGATTAGATAAAAAATCAGTCCTGGTATTTATCGCGGGCAAACAAACTATCGGCTTTGCATCAAAATTGATTGGCCCTTTACTCCCCCAAAGGATACTATTAAATAAAGACACCTTAATCGATTAAGTTGATGACTGGGAACCGTTAATTTTTTAAATTTTTTATGAGCGAGTAAGTGTTTAGCGGGTTGAAAAGTAAATACTGAAGATTATTTCCCTTAACGTACTTTCGGGAGTATCTAAATTTCAGAAATATTTTACTAAACAGCACAAAAGAGTTACCAGGTAACTCTTTTGCGCTGTTTAGATTTTGTATACATTAAATTAAGGGTCTATTAAGGGATAACTACTTCCGCTGGCACCCTTAGTCGGCCCTTTGGCGTAACGGTAATAGCCCGGATTTTTAAGTTGCGATTAATTGGTAAAGCCAAAGGTTTGGTATATAAATCAGCGGTTTCGTTGGGTATGGTTCCATCCAGGGTGTAACGAATTTGAGCATCCGGCACCATGGAAGTTAGCGTAATAGTAGCTTTATCGCCTTGTTTTACAATTTTGGTAGAATCTAAACCAATTGGTTCCGGCACGCGGTATTTAATGTTTTTAGCGTCGAGGCGTGGAAACTGCTTTCCTAAGCGTTGCAGGAAATCGGCGTAATTTTTCTTAGTGTAAGGTGTCCAAGCTACTTCGGATAGAGCCATAATGCGGGGAACAACATGTATTCTGCTTTTTCGGGGGCCGGGATGTACTCGGTCCATAGGTTGGCCTGCACGCCCAGGATATACTTATGCTGTGCCGGCGTGAGTTCACTCGAAAGCGGGTTGTAGCTGTACACTTTTTCCAGAGGCAAGTAGCCGCCAATCATTAAAGGTTCAACGGGGCTGTGCGGCACCGGATTCTGGCCGTGGTCCAGGTACAAATGCGAAGCCGGCGACATAACTACTTCGTTGCCGTGGCGAGCAGCTTCGATGCCGCCTTTTTCGCCGCGCCAGCTCATAATCGTCGATTTCGGCGAAATACCGCCTTCCAGAATTTCGTCCCAGCCGATTAACTTTTTGCCTTTAGCCAGTAAAAATTTTTCGATGCGGTTATTAAACCAACCCTGCACTTGTTCTACATCTTTCAGTTTTTCTTTTTTCATGATGCCTTTAACCAGGTCGCTTTCGCGCCAGCGGTCTTTAGGCGCTTCGTCGCCACCAATGTGCACGTATTTCCCCGGGAACAAAGGCACTACTTCGGCTAACACGTTTTCAAAAAACTGAAAAGTTTCTTCGGAAGGGCACACAATATCCTCAGAAATTCCCCATAAAGTGCGGGTTTGGTAGGGACCGGGCTTGCAGGCCAACTCGGGATAAGCCGCCAAAATGGCCACGGAGTGACCGGGCATTTCTATCTCCGGCACAATGGTGATGTAGCGTTTTTGGGCGTAGGCCACCACGTCTTTAATTTCTTCCTGGGTATAAAAGCCTCCGTGCGGAATGCCGTCGTATTTAAAATCTTCGGGCTTTTTCATCAGTTGCTGCGCCCCCACTAAACTCTCGTTCCGGAAGGCACTGATCTGCGTGAGTTTCGGGTATTTTTTAATTTCCACGCGCCAGCCCTGGTCGTCGGTGAGGTGCCAGTGAAAAGTATTAATCTTATAAGCGGCTAAGTTATCGATGTATTTTTTAACGAAAGCTACCGGGAAGAAATGCCGGGCTACGTCTAACATGTTGCCGCGCCATTTAAAAGCGGGCTCATCGATAATACGCACATACGGAATAGCAATATTTTCCTGAGCCGTGGGCGGTAAAAGTTGCATCAGGGTTTGGGCGCCGTAAAATAAACCGGCCCCGGCCGAAGCCGTAATGCTGGCTCCCGACTGGTTTACAGTGAGCTGATACGCTTCGGGATTTTTACTGGTAATGGCACCAATTTTTAAATTTACGGTGGCTAAGCTGGCGTCCGGGGTTATGGTAACTACTTTACCCAACACCGCAAAATAATCTTTTAGAAAGCCGGCTACGTTTTGTTCGTCGGGAGTTTTAGCAGCAATAACAATTTTCGCGGGTAAACTAAATTTTCCTTCGTAGGCTTTAACTTCTAAAGGTAAAGGAACTAAGCCGAGGTTACTGGCCGGAATTTCTTGAGTTTGTGCACGCGCAGGCAAAAAACTGATCCAGGAAAAGATCAGGAACAGGTAAGCTTTTTTTTTCATGAAGGAGGTAAGGTAAGTAAAAGGAATGCACCAGGCATCTAACAAATTTAACGATTGTTTTAATGGATTTAAAAATTATTGCGGCAGAGATTAAATAACTTATTTTAAATATTTTATAATTGTTACCGAACACACCTGATCAAAAAAGTAAAAAATTTAAAAAAAGCATCTTTTATTGGATATTTTAGGCTCTAAAACAAATTATAACGAAAGAGTAAACGCAAACATCTGCTTACTCTTTTATAGTTAAATTTTAGGTAATATCTTATTCAGCATTCAATTTTTGTTTACAGCAGATTGTGGTTATGTTTACAGCAGATTGTGCTTAAACACACTGCTTTCCTTTGCTCCCAACCTGCGTTTGTGAAATTGGCAAATATTTGACTTTGCTTTTTCCGCAAGTGGCCTTGCTTAAATGTTTTTTTTAAATTTTCAACCCATTAGGCAATTAAAACTTCAGCGGCATTGTCCCAGCGTACCAGGCCGAGGAACTACTAATCTTCCGTGTTAAATCCGGAACGGCGCTCAGCCAGTAGAATTCCGGATATGCAAAACAGAGGGTAGCACTTGGGTTTCCGGCAGTATATTTAAATTTTTTCTTTTTAACACTTTGCATAAATTGGCGGCAGCAGCTTTACCCATATCAAAAGCCGGTTGCATAACAGTGGTAAGAGATGGATTGAGAAAAGCCGCCGATTGTAAATTAGAAAATGCAACTATTTTTACCTTTTGGGGAATATTTAAATTTAGTTCCTGACATACCTGGTACACACTGGTAGCCTGCTTTTCTACAGTAGCGATAATTCCATCTGGCCGGTGTGCGTTGCTTAGTAAAGTCTTTATAAAGAAATAGTTAACATCTTCGGCTTTAGAGCAGGCAATTACATCGGTGGGCCGGAAAGGGTGACCTTGTTCCTGTAACGCTTTTTTGTAACCTGCCAGCCGGTTAGCGCTCATAGCTAAACTGTTAGAAGCCGATAATAAAGCCACCCGTTTACAGCCGCAAGAAATTAAATGCCTAGTTGCCAGGTAACTACTTTCCAGATCGTTGGTGATAATTTTAGCGGTTTCCATATCTTCACAAACCCGGTCGAACATAACTAATGGCATGCCCCGGTTCAGTAATTCCCGAATATGCCGATTATGCGAAGTTTCGGCGGTAATAGCGAGTAATACTCCATCTACCCGGCCGTTTTGTAATTCTCTTAATATAGCCTGTTCTTTTAAAAAACTTTCGTGGGTGAGATAAATTAGTACATGAAAGCCTTGCTCTTGCGCTACGGCTTCAATACCGTTAATAGCTTGGGCAAAATAACTATCGGCTACTTCCGGAATAACCACCGCAATGGTTTTACTTACTTTTTTTCGTAAACCGCTGGCGTGGTAGTTGGGTACAAAGTTAAGCTCCGTGGCCAGTTCTAGCACTTTTTGCTTAGTTTGCGGACTTATTTGGTGGCTATCCTGTAGAGCTCTGGAAATAGTAGAAGCCGACAGGTTAAGTCTTTTGGCTATTTGCTTCAGGGTTACTTTCTCCATATTAATTCCGGTATTAGCCGGGTGGCGGATTTCGTTTTAGGCAAACGATTGCGTAAATAAACCTGATGCTAACCATAACCTAGGTTTATTTTTTAGTAAATTAGCAAAAGCAACGCAACAACCACTTATTATTTTAAAAATCTACTACAAATATGAACGCAACGGAAAAAACCATCTTAAATCCGCTGGATAGCTTAGAAGAGTGGGAAGAAAACTTGCTCGAACGTTACCCCGATCCGGAAGATATTGCCCAAGGCAAAGCCACCGAAGCTTACCGTAACTACGAAGCGCCGGTGCGGGATACCGTTAAAGAATTCTACCGGCTCAACCACCGTTACCAGTGCTACGACTTTGTGTTGGAAAAAGAAAAAGATTTCCTGCGTTTTGATAAAAAAGAAATGCCGGTGTGGGAAGCTTTTCAGTTCTTAAACCAGTTGGTAGATGATTCCGATCCGGACACGGACTTAGACCAAATGCAACACCTGCTGCAAACTTCCGAAGCGATTCGGGCGGATGGCCACCCCGATTGGATGGTAATGGTAGGTTTAATGCACGACATGGGAAAAGTGCTTTGCTTATTCGGCGAGCCCCAATGGGCGGTAGTAGGAGATACGTTTCCGGTAGGTTGTGCTTTCTCGGATAAAATTGTGTATCCCGAGTTTTTCAAAGATAATCCCGACATTAACGATCCAAGGTTTAACACCAAATACGGCGTATACGAGCCTAACTGTGGTTTGCGCAACGTGCATTTATCCTGGGGCCACGACGAGTACGTATACCACATGATGAAAGATTACTTGCCGGAGCCCGCTTTGTACATGCTCCGCTACCATTCTTTTTACCCACAACACCGCGAGAATGCCTACGACCATTTACTGGATGCACATGATCATGAGATGTTTAAATACGTGCAGCTTTTTAACCCGTACGATTTATATTCCAAAAACTCAACCCCACCTAACTGGACGGAGTTGCGGCCTTATTACGAAGATTTAGTAGCGAAATATTTACCGGCTACCTTAAAATTTTAAATTTTTCCTTATAAAACAGAAGCCTCTTCATAGAATTGTGGAGAGGCTTCTGTTTTTTAAAAGATGCTACAGTTAACTCTATTTCACAACAACTTGTTTGGTGTAAAACTTACATAAGAAATCAACGGCTTTTCTGTGGAGCCTTTTCAAGTCTCCAGGCTCTGGCGCTGCCTAATTTGCAACTTTCAAGTTTGCCTCGTGGCCGGCGGGCCCCGTTTGGCTCTTCCGGGCTGTCTAAGCTTGTTTTCCTGCTTCCGTCGGAATGCCTCCGGCACCACAACCTCAGAAGGCCCTCCTGAGCCAAACTGGCGTTAGTTACTTATAGCTACCGTGTCTACTCTTTTTAAAGTGATAAGATTTAATTACTTGAGTTAACTTTTACTGAGCAAGGTGAATCCCTAAAACTAAACTAAAAAGTTTGTTTTCTTTGATTCAGGTAGCAAACTCCGGAAAAAATTTAAAATTCTACTTAGCTAAGAATACCTACCTTTGCAAACGATTTACACGTACTTCGTGTTTAATAAGTAATACTATCAGCAGACTTTTATTTAATGGCTAAACGCGGATTCGGGGGAAGAACCAGCAGTACTGACGACTCAACCTCCGGCAAAAAACCACTCAACAAAGAAAGCTTCCAGAAAGGCCTTCGTATTTTTCAATACACGCTTCCTTACAAAGGTAAATTTATAATAGGTTTGATTTTTCTAGCCTTATCGAGTTCTACTTTTATGATTTTCCCGGCGCTTACGGGTCAGTTAGTAGATTCGGCTACGGGTGCGGCTTCCGATAATGGTAATTATTTCCTGGCTAATATCAACTGGATTGCCTTTGGCTTATTCGGGGTTATTCTGCTGCAAGGTATTTTCTCGTTTTTCCGGATTTACTTTTTTGCTCAGGTAAGCGAGTTTGCCGTAGCCGATATCCGGAGGGCGCTGTACTCTAAATTTGTGGTACTGCCTATTCCCTTCTTCGAGCAAAAACGGGTCGGCGAAATTACCAGCCGCATTACCTCCGATGTTGCGCAGGTACAAGATACCTTCTCGATTACTTTGGCCGAGCTTTTTCGCCAATTGGTAACCCTGATAGTGGGCGTTATTTTGATTATGATTATCTCGGTAAAGCTATCGCTGTTTATGTTGGGTACTTTTCCGGTGTTGGTTTTACTGGCCTTTGTATTCGGGAAGCGCATTAAAAAACTTTCCAAAGCTACCCAGGAAGAAATAGGGAAAACCAATGTTATCGTGGAAGAGACGCTGCAAGCGATAAACGTAGTAAAAGCGTTTACCAACGAGCTTTTTGAAATTGCCCGTTATAAGCAATCTTTATCCAATGCCGTACGCAATGCCTTAAAAGCGTCGTATTTTCGCGGCGCTTTTGTATCTTTTATCATTATCGGCCTGTTTGGCGGTGTTATCCTGGTACTTTGGTTTGGGGCTTCTTTAGTAGAAAGCCAGCAATTAACCATAGGGCAGCTTGTGCAGTTTATTATTTACACCGTGTTTATTGGCGCTTCGGTAGGTGGTTTAGGCGATATGTACGGCAAAGTGCAAACTTCTTTGGGAGCCGCCGACCGTATCCTGGAAATCCTGGATGAACCCGAAGAACCTACGATTAAAGCTAACCAACCGGTGCCCAGCTTAGTGGTAGAAGGCAATATTGAATACGATCAGGTGGCTTTCTCCTACCCGACCCGCCCCGATATTGCGGTGTTAAAGGCTATTTCGTTTCAGATTCAATCGGGTGAGAAAGTGGCTTTAGTAGGACCCAGCGGAGCTGGTAAGTCAACCATTGTGGCTTTGTTGATGAAGTTTTACAATCTAAAAGGTGGTCACATCCGCATCGACGGAACCGATATCAATCATTTAAATTTAACGGCACTGCGGCAGAACATCGGCATTGTGCCCCAGGAAGTTTTATTGTTTGGCGGTACCATCCGCGAAAATATTGCTTATGGCAAGCCCCATGCCACCGAAGAAGAAATTATCCAGGCGGCTAAAAAAGCGAATGCCTACCAATTCATCCAGTCTTTCCCGGAACAGCTCGATACGCTAGTGGGCGAACGCGGCATTAAATTATCGGGTGGTCAGCGGCAGCGGATTGCTATTGCCCGGGCCATTTTAAAAAATCCGGCTATTTTAATCCTCGACGAAGCTACCAGTTCGCTGGACTCCGAGTCGGAAAAACTGGTACAGCAGGCTATGGATGAACTCATGAAAGGCCGCACCAGCATTATTATTGCCCACCGGCTATCTACCATCCGCAAAGCCGACAAAATAATGGTAATCGAAAACGGCCACATCGTAGAGCAAGGCACCCACGAAGAATTATCCTTAAACGAGAATGGCTTGTACGCGAACTTGCTCCGGTTACAGTTTGAACTAAGCTAAAAATTTAAAAAAACTTGCCCGAAATAACCAACCCAATGCTGAGTTGGTTATTTTTTTAAAAAGCTGTCGGATTACATATCCTTTAAAAAAGCGTTCGCCTTACCAGGAGTTTTCTTATTTTTACAATTAAATCTGAATACCTAAACCATTAATTTTTTTTAAAATGAAAAATTTGATTACCGGATGTGTGTCGGTTATGTTGGCTTGCCTGCTTTCTACGAGCGCTGCCTTTGCCCAGTTAGAAACACCGCAAGCCAGTCCGCTAGGCACTGTTAGCCAACGGGTTGGTCTTACCACTATTTCCGTAGAATACTCGCGGCCCAGCGCTAAAGGACGCAAAATTTTTGGTGGCATTTTACCATTTGGCAAAGCTTGGCGTACTGGTGCCAATGGCACTACTAAAATTACCTTTAAAGACGATGTAACCGTGCAGGGCAACAAAGTACCGGCCGGCGAATACGCCCTTTATACTATTCCGAATGAAGCCGAGTGGACCATTGTATTAAACAAAAATTTAACGCTGGGCGGCAACACCAACGAGTATAAAACCACCGAAGATGTAACCCGTTTTACCGTAAAACCCATCCGGCTCACCAATAGAACCGAAACTTTTACCATTAACTTCTCGGACCTGACACCGGCTACGGCCAACGTAGAAATACTCTGGGAAAATACTTCGGTTAAGTTTAAAGTAGTTACCGAGGTAGAAAGCAAAGTAATGAAGCAAATTCAGGAGCAGGTGATCAACGGCCAAAACGTAAGTGCCGATATGTACGCCGCTGCCGCCAGCTATTATTACGAAAATAATAAAGACAACAAACTGGCTTTGGAGTGGATTAAAAAAGCTAACGAAAAGGATCCTAAATTCTGGAATATGCATACGCAGGCTAAAATCCAGGCCCGGGCCAAAGATTTTAAAGGGGCTACTGCCGCTGCGCAAAAATCGATTGAACTAGCCAAGGCGGCTAAAAACGACGATTATGTGCGCATGAACGAACAAGTAATGGCCGAATGGGCCAAAGCCAAGTAAAAGCCGATGCTTAAATTTATCCGGATCTTCACTTGAAAAAGAAAGGCCGCTGGTTTTATCAGCGGCCTTTCTTTTGCGTTTTTTTAAATTTTTATTGCCCTACGGTCTACTTTATCCATAGTCTGCGTTCCGAACTAAATTTGGGATAGCATCCGGTTATTGTCCAGGAATAGGCAGCACGAACTCCGGGGCACTCTAGACTTAATTGCCGATAGCCACTTAACATATACTAAATTCAAAAAACATATATATGTGTAATAGAAAAAGCTCCTGATACATACAGGAGCTTTTTTGCTACAGCAGCAACTTATAATAACAATACTATTTTATAAAATATACTGACTTAAATCTCGGTTCTTCACCATACCGGATAATTTCTCATCTACCATTTCGGCGGTAATTATTATTTTAGCGTTAGCCCCAATCTTATCGGGCACATCGAACAAAAATTCGTTTAATAATTGGCTTACAACCGTTTGTAAACGGCGGGCACCGATATTTTCTACTTCGGCGTTTACTTCAAAAGCAATTTCGGCAATTTTGTGTAAGGCATCATCCGAAAAAGTTAATTCTACGTCTTCGGCTTGCAGCAAGGCTTCGTACTGCTTGGTTAAGGCGTTTTTCGGAAATTTGAGAATACTGTAAAAATCTTCCTTAGTTAAGCTGTTCAGTTCTACCCGGATCGGGAAACGACCTTGTAGCTCCGGAATCAGGTCTGAAGGTTTAGCCACGTGAAAAGCACCGGCCGCCACAAACAGAATATGATCAGTCTTAATAACGCCGTATTTGGTACTAACCGTGCTGCCTTCCACAATCGGTAATAGATCGCGTTGCACGCCTTCACGGCTTACATCGGGGCCGCCCCCGCCTTTATTACTCGCCGAAGCAATTTTATCAATTTCGTCAATAAAAATTACGCCGGCATTTTCCGCTTTCCGGATGGCTTCTTCTTTTACTTCGTCCATGTCAATCAGCTTTACGGCTTCTTCTTCCAGTAAAATTTTACGAGCTTCGGCAATACTTACTTTGCGCTTGCGGGTTTTCTTGGGCATCATGCCGCTAATCATTTCCTGAATATTCATCATGGAAGCTTCGTCGATGCCAGGACCTAAAACGCCCACGCCGGTGGAGCTATTCTGCTGTACTTTTATTTCTATTTTCCGGTCGTCGAGTTCGCCATTCCGGATTTTGACCCGAAATTTTTCGCGCGTCCGTTCGTTTAATTCCTGATCGCTGTCTGGCATCTGGCTATCATCATTCACCGAAGAAAATCCGGCGTATGGCTTAGCGGGCGTAGTAGTTATGGGCGGAATTAAAGCATCCAGAATAATATCTTCTACGGCTTGGGCCGCTTGTGATTTTACTTCTTCTTTCCGGCGGGTTTTTACCATGTTTACGGATTGTTCTACCAGATCGCGCACCATACTTTCTACATCGCGGCCCACGTAGCCTACTTCGGTAAATTTAGAAGCTTCTACTTTGGTAAATGGCGCATCGGCAATACTGGCTAAACGGCGGGCAATTTCGGTTTTACCTACGCCGGTAGCGCCAATCATTAATATATTATTGGGTACTATTTCGTTTTGCATGTCGGCAGCAGCGTGCATCCGGCGCCAGCGATTACGCAATGCAATGGCTACGTTGCGTTTGGCTTCGTGCTGCCCAATTATGTACTTATCTAGTTCGGCTACAATTTGAACCGGGGTTAAATATTGGGTGGTATCTAGCATAATGGTAGGTTCCAGAATAGATCTCCTGGCGGGAGTATTTTTTTAAATTTTAGTAATAGTAGAAGAGAAATTATACATTCAAAAGTAATAAAACAGATTAAACCTTAGTTTTCTTTTTAAAAAGGGGCGCTACATTAGAAATAACCGTAAATGCATTACTCGCGCCCGCTACGTGGTAATACGCATGGGTAAAAGTTAGCTCAAACGTTTTTATTCGCACGGTAGCTCCTACAGATAAACCCGCCCCGCCTGATTTAGTTTCCAGACGCAGCTCCTGCCGGCGTAAATGATTGTAACCGAACAGCACGTTAAAATTTTTACTGAGTAAAAACTGACTGCTTACCACAAAATGCCGGGCTATTTTATCACCAAACGATTGCGCAGGCGCATTTACTAGATATAGGCTGGTTTGAGCGGTGTCGGTGTAACTAATATTAAATTGTTGCAAGTGATGCGCCGTTATCGATAATTGCACAGGCAGGTGCTCCGGCCTGTAAGTTAACCCAAGCTGGGCGTCAAAAGGCATGGCTTCCTGGTTCTCGCCGGTATATGTTTTAAGCTGATAACCAATATTTTTAAGCGCTAAGCCTATGTACAATTCTTTTTCCGGATGTTTATAAACGCCACCTAAATCTACCAAAGCCGCTACCGCTTTATACTCGGCAATTCCCGAAAGTGCTATTTTCAGGGTTCCTCCTAAAGTAAACGGTTTAATGGTAGTAGCATGTGTAACACTTAACACATAATCATGCACCGAAAAACTACCTGTTGCTACACCCGTTGGATCTGTTTGGGTGAAGGCACCGTAACCCATATACTGTAATCCTGCTCCCCATTGTCCAAGTTTAGGATGATTGACGGCGTAAAAAACGGAACTTAACGAAATATCGGCCAGGTAATCGGTATAGCTCAGCGCCAGGTGTTGATGCATCTCGGATTGCAATAACGCCGGATTGGCCTGCAGCATCGTAACATCGGTACTGGGTGAGGAAACATTTATGCTGCCCAAAGCGGCTAAGCGAGCACCCGCCGGATAATCTAAAAAAGAAAAAGTTTGCCGGCTGCCTACCTGGCTCCAGCCCGGAAACGCTTGTATAAAAATTAAAAAAGTAAAAATGGTTCGGTAATTTATCGGCATTCCTTCCAGATTAGAACCATTTTTTAAATTTTTAATCTAAACTTCAGCCGGAACGGGAGGTACAGGTTCGCTCAGTTCCAGGTTTAACGGATTAGTTACTTTTTCCTGGAGTAAAGCAATTTGCAGCACGTCCGGCGCCTTATCTACAAAGTGAATTTGCAAGTCTTTCAAGTATTCAGTTGGAATTTCGTTGATATCCTTCCGGTTTTTCTGGCACAAAATCACATCTTTTATACCGGCCCGTTTAGCAGCTAATATTTTTTCTTTGATGCCACCTACCGGCAAAACTTTACCCCGCAAGGTAATCTCACCGGTCATAGCCAAATGCGAACGTATTTTGCGCTGGGTAAACACCGAAGCAATTGAAGTAAAAATAGCAATACCCGCCGAAGGACCATCTTTGGGTACGGCTCCTTCCGGAAAGTGAATGTGCAAATCGTACTGATCAAAAATCCGGTAATCAATACTCAAATCCAAAGCATGTGCTTTCAGATAAGAAAGTGCCGTAATGGCCGATTCTTTCATTACATCGCCCAGTTGCCCCGATAAAGTTAATTTACCTTTACCCCGGCTCAGGATAGATTCGATAAACAAAATATCACCGCCTACCGACGTCCAGGCTAATCCGGTAACTACGCCGGCGGTATCGTTATCCTGGTACATTTCTTTATCAAAGATTTCTGGTCCCAGAATTTTTACGACATCGGCTGGCTCGATTATTTTTTTAAATTCTTCGTCCATTGCTTTGGCTTTAGCAATGTTCCGGGTAACGGCGCCAATTTTCCGTTCCAAGCCCCGTACGCCCGACTCGCGAGTATAATCTTCGATAATTTTTTGAATGGCCGCCGCCGAAAAAACAACATCCTTAGGCTCTAAGCCGTGTTCGGCTTTTTGCTTCGGTACCAGGTGTTTTTTAGCTATTTCGGTTTTTTCTTCGATGGTGTAGCCCGTAATATCAATAATTTCCATGCGGTCGCGCAAAGCCGGTTGAATAGTATCCAGAGCATTGGCGGTAGCAATAAATAAAACTTTTGATAAGTCGTACTCTACCTCTAAGTAATTATCTACGAAGGTGCTGTTTTGCTCCGGATCCAATACTTCCAACAAGGCCGACGAAGGATCGCCCCGAAAATCGGAAGAAATTTTATCAATTTCGTCCAGTACAATAACCGGATTCGCTGATCCAATCTTTTTTATCTGGCTCACGATTTTGCCCGGCATGGCCCCCACGTAGGTTTTCCGGTGACCCCGGATCTCGGCTTCGTCGCGCACGCCACCCAATGACATTCTGACATACTTGCGCCCTAAAGACTTGGCGATAGAACGGCCCAGCGACGTTTTGCCTACGCCCGGTGGGCCGTATAAACACAAAATAGGCGCTTTCATATCGTTCTTTAGCTTTAAAACCGCTAAATATTCAATAATGCGCTCTTTTACTTTCTCCAAGCCGTAATGATCGGCATCCAGAATTTTCTTGGTTCTTTTTAAATTAAAATTATCCCGGGTGTACTCGCCCCAAGGCAATTCCAGCAAAAATTCCACGTAATTTACCGATACCGGGTACTCGGCCGCGGCGGGGTTTAAACGTGCTAATTTTTCAATTTCTTTGTTAAAATGTTTCGCTACCGCTTCGGGCCACTTCTTCTTTTTAGCGGCCTCCCGGAAACGTTCTATTTCCTGGTCCGGGCCGTCGAAACCGAGCTCATCCTGTAAAACTTTTATTTGCTGCCGCAGGAAATAATCCCGCTGCTGTTGGTCAATATCGGTGTGTACTTTATTATGAATCTCGTGCTTGATTTCGAGCATTTGAATTTCGCGCAGCATCAATTGCAGCAAGGTGGTACCGCGCTCTACCCCATCGTTAATTTCCAGAAGCGATTGTTTTTGCTGCACTTCCACGTTGATATTCGACGACAGAAAATGCGTTAAAAAGCTGGGCGAATCAATGTTATCGAGCGCCACCTGGGCTTCTTGGGGGATTTCCGGATTCAGTTTCAACATTTTCGCCGCGGCATCTTTCAGCGACTGCACCAAGGCTTTTACTTCTTTGCTGGGCTTTGCCGGAAAGGACTCCTGGCAATAACTAACCGTAGCCGTTAAATAAGGAATTTCGCGAACTACTTCTTTAATTTGAAAACGGGTTTGGCCTTGAATAATAATGGTAGTATTTCCGTCAGGCAACACCAGCATTTTTAAGATTTTAGCCATGGTACCTACCGCGTACAGATCGGCGAGAGTAGGATCATCACTTTTAGTATTTTTCTGAGCTATTACACCTAGTATTTTGTTTCCGCGGTAAGCTTTACGCACCAACCGGATAGATTTTTTGCGGGTAACGGTAATCGGCAGCACCACTCCCGGAAATAAAACGGTATTGCGCACCGGTAAAATAGGCAGCAATTCGGGTATTTTTTTACTAGCAAAGTCGTCGTTTTCGGGTTCAGTAGTAATAATAGAAATCATATCTTCCGGGTCGTCGCTCCGGGAATTAGCGAGAAACAACTCGTGAAGAATAGCAGCGTTATAATCCATAGTGTACAGGGATGTGCCAAACTGACAGCAACCAGCGAAGTGAATTGTAAATTTAAATCAATATAAGTAATTGTCAAGTCCTATGCCAACACAAGCCCTGCCATTTTAAAAACTATTCTAAAAAAGATTAATGCTGTTCTTTTTAATTCTTTTTTACAGGCTATCGGCTCAAATCTAACGGTAGTAGAAAGCAGCAATACGACTCTTGTATTATTTCCAGACAACCTGGTTTACTAGCTAATTGGTCATCCCTACTTAACTGTTTTTTTAAATTTTAATTAATTCAAGATATCTATTTAATAAGTGTTGTGGTTTTGAATTATTTTACGGTATATTTGACTAATTGAATATCAATTAATTGAATATACGTGCCGAAAACGCTGAATTGGTTGTATGCGTCGCATTTTTGTATTTAACTTATTTTTAGTTTTACTTTGCGGCACTTTTGAGCCAGTTCAGGCTCAAACTAAACTCTCGCTCAAAAGAAAAGTAAGTAGCGATAGTACGGCTCATCGGTTCCAGCCTAAAGCCGAAGTTGTGATTGACTTCCCTAACCTGAATAAAATCTCTTTTTTTGAAAACCGGCGAGAATTAAGAACGATAAACCGCCTCGAAAAACGCAAAGAATACGCGAAAGCCCTGCCTTTACTCCGAAATTACGTCAACAACTTTGGCATCGAAAATTTTTACCGCAATACCTCTTTATTGTGGCGTTTAGCGCAATTATACGAGCGAGCCAACGACCTGGATCATGCGAAAGCTTTTTACCGCTTGGCTCTTAAACATACGCGCTCCGATATTACTAAAATTCAGCTGTACTACGATTCGCTGGAAGCCAAAAGTAAATCGTTGTACTTGCCTTTAAATTTTTATTATGAACTGGTAGAGTACCGCAAAGCCGTTAATACTTTTCAGCCGCCTAAAGGCGTGTATACCAATATGGGTCCGGATGTTAACTCTAAGTACGAAGATTATGGCCCCACTATGAATGCCAACACCAACAATTTAATTTTTACCTCGCGCCGCAACCGCGGTCCTTCCATTAACTCGGGCTATAACGAAGATTTATTTTATACCGAAAACATAAATGGTAACTGGGAAAAGGCCAAATCGTTTGGCAAGCCCATTAACAGCACTTACAACGAAGGCTCCGCTTGCTTGAGCAAAGATGGCCAAACCTTGTATTTTGCCCGCTGCGATTGCCGCGACTGCCACGGCAATTGTGATTTATACGTGGCCAAAAAAATGAAAGATGGTACCTGGGGCAACATTAAAAACCTGGGCATGCAGGTAAACAGCCCTTCCTGGGATTCGCAACCAACCTTATCCCGGAGCGAAGACACTTTGTATTTTGCTTCGGATCGCTTAGGTGGCTTTGGTACTTCCGACATTTATTTTACCGCCAAACAGAAAAATAGCCGCTGGGGACCCGCTAAAAACATGGGACCGGTCATCAATACCCGCGAAAGCGAAGTAAGCCCGTTTTTTCACCCGAAATACCAAGTATTATACTTTAGTTCGCGGGGGCAATTACTAAATAACGGTGATTTTGATATTTACAAAACCTATCGCGTGAATGGCCGGTGGCAAGAACCGCGCAATATTGGCCCACTGGTAAATGGCAAAGGTAGCGAATATTATTTTACCATCGATGGCAAATCCGAGAACCTGTATTATGCCCGCTCCGAGGCCAACGATTTAAAAAATCTGGATTTATATTCTTTTCCGCTGCCCATGGAAGCGCAACCCCTAGCGGTAACCCGCCTGGAAGGTACGCTCGTGGATTCGGTTACCAACTCCCCACTGGCTGGTATTGTTTCGGTAATTGATTTAACCAACGGCATTGAAGTAGCCTCCAAGTACATCCGCAACGATGGTTCTTTTGATTTTGATTTAATTGACCAGAACCGCTACATGCTTCTCATCCAGAGCCCCGACTTTTTTAGCGTAGAGAAAGAAATTGATTTGAAACAGGATACGGTACTCAAAATTATGACGTCGGCTATTAACTATAAAATACCTTTAATTTTTAAAAATATTGAGTTCGACGAAGGCAAATCGGACATTAAACCCATTATGGAACCAATACTTGATCGGATTGTCTTGTTTCTGGCTGATCATCCTACTTTTACATTAAAAATTGGTGGTCATACCGATGCGAGCGGCGACCCGGAGTTTAATACCGAATTATCGCAGAAACGCGCTGATTCCATTAAAAAATACATTGAGCAAAAAGGCAAAATTCCGGACGACCGGGTGCAAGCCTGGGGTTATGGCAGTTCGGAGCCCTTACGCGAAGAACAAACCGAAGAAGACCGGCAGATTAACCGGCGTGTGGAGTTTAAATTAGTAAAACCAGAACCTGCTAATTTGAAAGAATAAACAAAGTATTTAAACCAATCTACCGCCCTGGCTAAGGTACGCTTTAGTGTGCTTTAGGTATGATTGGGCATAGTAATTTTATTTCTTTTTAAAGCCAAACCAATTTTCAAACCAAGAAGATTTAGGCATATTATTAAAATAATAAATCAGTCCCATAAAATTTATTAAATTAATTGAAAGCAGATATATAATTTTTGGTTTAGAGAACATCTCACCAAATGGTAAAATCAATAAAGAAAAGATAAAGGAGATTAAAAACATATTCATTCCTTCCATTTTTAATTCTTGTAATTTCTTTACTCCCTTAATAGTAAATGACCAGTGAGATGAGAAAATAAGTAATACTAAAACAAAACAAATTGCACCGAATATTATTCCATAGGCACAAAGTCCGCCATCACATCCGCCACTAGAGTTTGAGAAATAGTCAAAAACTGGGACTGTAGAATAGATAGTTACAGAAGCAGCAATAATATTTAAAATTGTAACTACTGATTTGTTATCCATTATATTCCTTTTATGTCATTATTATGTCCAACAAGGGATTATAACTTCTTTACCTCAATAAAGATTAATATTTAATCAGAATTTTTAAATTATTTAATTCTGAGCGGCTTCCGATTCCGGAATTTGCGGGGGTGGCAGATCGGCTAAAATGCGTTGGGCTATCTTACCTAAATTATCCCGGCTTATTTTCTCCAGATCATTCATATTCGACACGTACGGTATTTTTACTTTATTGCCGGCTATTAAATTACCCTGCGCATCAAAAATGGTGTAATGAACCGTAAACTCCCGAATAAAATCCTGCGTAGTTCGGTCGAGACAATTACTATAATCGGTATGGATTTCGAACTGGTTAATGAATAAATAATAATCGGGCTGGTAGCGGTTGTTATAGTACGTATAAAAATTTGGGCTTTTCACAGTTACGCCGTAGTACTTATCTCCCTCCGCCGCTACCGTTGCTTCTTGTACGGTAGCGATGCCGGCCTTCTCTTTCTGTTTTAAAAACCAAGTTTTCGGACCAGACATTATGGCTTTTTGCTTCGGGGGCAAAGGATTAAACCTGGAAGATGTAACATTCCGGTACTGGTAATTTAAAGATTTATAAATCTCGGGGAGCGAATCCGCATTTCTATTGGTACCAGTCCGTAATAAATTAATTGTTTCAAAACCAGGCGGCGTTAGCAAAGCGCTTAGCCGGCTCCGGAAACCATAACGTACTTGGGGCCGTGGCACCCGCGATTGGCGGGCGATATCCTCATCGGCATCCGAAAAGTACAGGTACGGATCAAACGGCACCACCATTACCCGCTGAACTGTTTTATGAATTACCGGCGCAGGTGTGATGGTAGTACTAACCGGAGTATTAGGCGGAACAGCAACAACCGTACTTTTACTTTTGGTAGACTTAAACAAAGCATTAGTAGGCGATACAGGTGCGCTACTCCCGGATTCGGAGCTTGGAGTTAAATCACTGGCAACTTTAGGACGCACACGAATGAATTTACCTGCGGGTAGAATTTCTCCGTTCCAGGATATCAATGAATCTACCGGCACCTGGTATAATTTTGCCAAGCGGTAATACGTATCGCCGGGTTGAACTAAGTGCTGCTCAGTAAGCTCTTTTGTTTTGCTTGTTAGGAGCGAATCAGCAATTGGCGCTTGCGCTCGGACCAGATGATAAGATAAAAAAATTAAAAAAACCAGCCACCCGCTGTACCTTCTCCTTCTTTGCATGGCTTTCTAATTTAAAATCAGGTAAATAATTTATAGATATCGTTGCCAAAGGCATAAACCATTAAGCCTAATAAAAGCACCATGCCCACTTTCTGGGCATTTTCTAAAAATTTATCCGAAGGCTTTTGGCCCGTTACCATTTCGTAGGTTAAAAACATGACGTGCCCGCCATCCAAGGCAGGAATAGGTAACAAGTTCATAAAGGCCAGAACCATGGAAAGCATGCCAACTAACGACCAAAACATGACCCAAGAGCCACCAAATAAACTGGCAATACCAATAGGCCCACTTACCGCATTACTGGCTTTGATTTTGCCGCGGAAAATTTTACTGAAGCCTTTAATATTAAGCACAATAATATTAAAGGCTTTTTGAGCACCTCTGGGGATGGATTGCGCAAAAGTATAATGCCTTGTCTTATAATTTAGTAAGCTTTTTACTTCTATACCTAAAAGGCCTCTTTTATTTACCGGCACTTGTAAGGCCAAATTTTGGTTTCCTCTTTCTACAACAATTTTAGTTACTTTGCCTTTATTACTTTGTAAAGCCTTATAAAATTGATGATAATATTGAACAGGTTGCCCTGCTACCTGAACTATTTTATCTCCGGCTTTTAAACCAGCTTTTATGGCTTTTTTCTTTGTAACATCGATAACTACGAACGGGCTACGCTCTGCTGCTACTGGCTCGTTTTCTTTTATAATCTCATTCAGTAAATTAGCAGAAGGCTTAATTTCTATAAATTTACCATCGCGGTTAATAGTGTAATTGATTTGATCGTTATCCAGCAACAAGTCCGGATTATTAATTTCATCAAACTCTTTGATAGCTTTGCCATTAACCTTTACTATTTTGTCCCCATCTTTAAGACCTATTTGCTGGCCCACCGTAGTTGCTACTATGCCATAGGTTGCATCATTAATCAGCAGGTACCTTTCGCCATAAATGTAAAGCAATAAAACAAATATGATAATACCTGCCAACACGTTTACCAAAACACCACCCAGCATTACAATTAAGCGCTGCCAAGCAGGTTTAGCCCTGAACTCGTAGGGTTTAGGTGGCTCGTTTAACATGTTGGTATCCAAAGACTCATCTACCATTCCGGAGATTTTAACGAAACCGCCCAAAGGGATCGCGCCAATCATGTACTCGGTTTCGCCGATTTGTTTCCCAATAATCTTGGGAGGAAAGCCGATAGCGTATTTTTCTACCCGCATACCAAACCATTTGGCCGTTAACATGTGGCCAAATTCATGAATGGCCACTAAAAAAGAAAGACCCAAAAGAAATTGAGCGATTGTAACAAAAAGATCTAAAAATTCTATTTCAGAAAAATCCATTTAAAAAAATAATTAAAATTTTAGCGGTTTTATTACTCTATATCTAAACAAAAACCAGAGCCGCTTGAAAAACAAATTTAGGCGTTTAAAGTTAAAACTTAATCATTTCTTGCGCTACCCGACGGGTTTCTTGATCGGTAGCCATATAATCGGTAAGTGCCGGATGAGCAATATAAGCAACTTTTGCCAGACAACTTTCGATTATGTCGGACATTTGCAAAAAACCTACTTTCTTCTCTAAAAAAGCCTGCACGGCTACTTCGTTGGCAGCATTTAAGACACAAGCCGCATTACCACCCTGCTCCATGGCCGCAAAAGCCAGTGCTAAATTGCGGAAAGTTTCTACATCGGGCTTCTCGAAGGTTAGCTGCGGATAATCAACGAAGTTAAAACGGGGAAAGCTGTTTTTTAGTCTGTGGGGGTAACTTAAGGCGTATTGAATAGGCAGTTTCATATCGGGCAAACCTAATTGGGCTTTCAATGATCCATCCTGAAACTGCACCAGCGAATGCACAATCGATTGCGGATGCACGACTACGTCTATCTGCTGATTTTGCAAATGAAACAGCCACTTGGCCTCAATTACTTCCAAGCCTTTGTTCATGAGCGAGGCCGAATCAATGGTAATTTTAGCGCCCATGTCCCAGTTCGGGTGCTTTAAAGCTTGCT
This sequence comes from Adhaeribacter pallidiroseus, assembly GCF_003340495.1. Lineage (NCBI taxonomy): Bacteria > Pseudomonadati > Bacteroidota > Cytophagia > Cytophagales > Hymenobacteraceae > Adhaeribacter > Adhaeribacter pallidiroseus. The sequence goes on along the minus strand of NZ_QASA01000001.1, from coordinate 11,279 downwards.
CGCGGGTTACCGTACTTAAAAATTGTTGGCCTTTGCCTCGGAACGGTCCCCCGGAAGCGGTTAAAATTATCTTCTCAATCGGATTATGAAACTCTCCAACTAAACATTGAAAAATAGCACTGTGTTCTGAATCTACGGGGTAAATATTTACCCCTTTAGCGCGGGCCAGATCGGTAATTAACTGGCCGGCTACCACCAACGTTTCCTTATTTGCCAGAGCAATGTTTTTACCCGCTTCAATGGCTTTAATGGTAGGTTCCAGGCCCGAATAACCCACCATGGCGGTTAATACTACATCAATAGTATCCATTTGCACCACCGAATTTAAAGCGTTTTTACCGGCGTAAACTTTTATATTGTGCGCATCCAGCGCTTCAAAAACTTTATCGTACAAAGTTTCTTGGCCAATCACTACTACATTGGGTTTTACCGCCAGCGCTTGGGTAATGAGTAAATCGGCGTTGTTGTGGGCGGTTAGTACTTCTACTTCAAAGGCTTCGGGGTGCGCCTGAATTACTTCTAATGCCTGGGTGCCGATGGAACCAGTAGAGCCTAGTACCGCTATTCTTTTTTTCAATTTGCTTTTTTAATTAAATAGGTCTTTTGATAAAAGAACTTTTTTAAATTTTTACGCGCAACAGCGCTTCAGCAATAGTCCGGTCGTTGCTTAAGCGGGGTACTTTGTTTTGGCCACCCAGTTTACCTAAATCTTTCATGTAGCGTTGAAAAGCATCCGGCGGCAAAGCCGTTAATTGAAGCGGAGTTAAGATGTTGCCCACAATTAAATCATCGTAATACACGTTTAAAGCCCGTAACTGTTTGTCCAGCTCCTGACTAAAGGCAGCTAAATCCTGCGGTGGTTTAGCAAAGGCCACTAGCCATTCATGGTACGATTTACTGGCAGTTTGGCTTACGTAAGGGGCTACTGTAAACTCTACTACTTCTACTTCCTTAAATTTTTGCATAGCATTCCGCAAAGCTTTTTCAACTTCTTCGCCAATAACGTGCTCGCCAAAAGCCGAAATGAAATGCTTGATGCGACCACTCACGATTACTTTGTACGGGTTGATAGAAGTAAATTTTACCGTATCGCCGATAGAATAACTCCATAAACCAGCATTGCTGCTTACTACCAAAGCATAGTTTATACCGGTTTCTACTTCCGAAATAGGTAAGCGCCGCGGATTTTCATTGTAATATTCAGCGGCCGGAATAAACTCGTAGAATATGCCGGAGTTCAGCAGCAACAACATCCCGGGATCGTCCTGCTCGTTTTGGTAAGCAAAAAAACCTTCGGAGGCCGGAAAAAGCTCAATGGAATCAATAGATTTGCCAATGCTTTCCATCAGCTTGGCGCGATATGGTTCAAAATTTACCCCACCGTACACAAACAAGGAAAAATCCGGAAATACGTCTTTTATTTTTTTACCGGTGCGGGCGGTAATTTTATCGAAATACATCTGCACCCAGGGCGGAATGCCCGAAATAAGCGTCATGCGCTGGTTGATGGTTTCGGCAATAATGGCGTCCAGCTTTTCTTCCCAATCCTCAATGCAGTTGGTTTGGTAACTGGGCAGTTGGTTGCGCCGCAAATAGGCGGGCACGTGGTGGTTAGCAATGCCGGATAAGCGACCCGTTTTAATGCCACTTACTTCATCGAGCTCCGGGCTACCCGATAAGAAAATTAATTTACCATCCAGAAAAGTTGATTTACCGGTTTGGTGCACGTAGGCTAATAAAGCATCGCGGGCGCCGTTAATGTGGTTCGAAATAGAATCGGCGGTAATCGGGATGTATTTGGTACCGGAAGTGGTGCCCGAGGTTTTAGCAAAGTAAATGGGTTTACCCGGCCATACTACATCTGGTTCTCCTTTTTTCACTTTTTCCAGGTAAGGCGCTAAACCTTCGTAGTCGCGGACGGGTACGGCCTGGGTAAAATCGGCGTGGGTGCGAATATTTTTAAAAAAATGATCGTGACCAAACTTAGTTTGCTGGCCTTTTTGAATAAGATTATTAAATATTTTCTGCTGCGCCAGCGCCGGTTGTTGCATCCAGGCTTGGTTGCGCTGGTGCATGTAGGCGGCAAACGGTTTACTTAAAGCAGCTTTTATACCCATAGATCACGTGAAACGCTTTGCGGTTGGTAAAGGTAATTATATTCGCTGGTACTTGTAACGATTACCGGCTAGTTTTTAACCATCTTTGGCGGAACTGCGTACTTCCAGAACTACGGTTTATAACGCAAGAGCTACGGCTACCTATCTTGGCTTTTTTAAATATTTTAAGTAAATCGCGTACTTAAGCATAAGACAAATCAAACTCTAAAACTATGGCATTTACAACTGGTAAAGCTGTCTGGAATGGCGGCTTAAAAAATGGCAACGGTACGGTATCTACCGAGAGTGGAGCGTTAAATACTCCCTATACCTTCCGGACTCGTTTCGAGAACGATCCGAATGGGACCAATCCGGAAGAATTAATTGGCGCAGCATTAGCGGCCTGTTATTCGATGTTTTTGAGCAGCCTGCTCGAACAAGCCGGCAGCCCGGCTACGGCTATAAATACTTCAGCCAAAGTAACTTTAGGCAGTAAAGATGGCGGTCCTTTTGTTACCCGGATCGATGTTACTACCGAAGCCGAAGTAAATGGCTTAAGCGACAGTGACTTTCAGGAACACGCTCAAAAAGCGAAAAAAGGCTGCCCTATTTCGCAAGCTTTAGGCGGCGTGCCGGATATTACTTTGCAAGCTTCTTTAAAAAGTGCATAAACTGGTAATTAGCGGCCCAATGAGCGGCCGCTAATTTCTTATTGGTAAATAAAATTCTTCTATGAAATCATTGGTACGCGTAGGATTGCGGCCCTCCCGAAATGCCCGGCTTTCGTTTGGAGTGCAGTTAGCTTTAGTTTTTTTCTGGATTATTTATGCCTTGTTCCTGTTATTTACAGAAAGCCCTACCAACGACAGCCATTTTTTTCATTACGTTTTCCTGACTTTTGCCGTTGGCTACTTGCTATATATCTTAGCCCAGAATACCCCTGTATTTGGCACCCAATCGTACTTCGAAATTACTCCGGATTATATTGTGCTGAAGCGCGGACATTTCAAGCCCAAAACCATTTTTTCTTTCGAAGAAGTAGCCGAATTGCACATTGCTCCACTATCGTTACGCTTGCTTTTAAAAAACGGCGAAAGGCATACTATTGATTTAAAGATCATCAGCCGCCGTAAAAATTTAAAAAAAATCAAAGAACAACTGCATATTATGGCGCTTAAGTTTGATTTTGATTTAACCGAAGGGCCGGTTTCAGCGAATAATTCTTATTAATTTAAGCAAAGTGGATACAAAGAAGGCAGAGATTGAAGATATGTCTTTACTTCCGGATTTGTTCTCTTACACTACAATGCAAACGAATAGTAAGCCGTGGTTTTCATAGCAACCTACTGCGTTCTATTTAGTATGAAATGCTTCATTTAAGTACAAAAGCACCTTCCGTTCTGTTTTATCAGGTAAAAGAAAGAAAAATCAAACTCCTACAGCCAGAAATAAAATCCGGATACTTACCAGAATAACCAGCACTCCCACCAAAATCATCAACCCTTTTACGGGCAAGTTTTTCGACAAATTAGCCGCAATAGGTGCCGCAATAACGCCGCCTAAAATTAAACCCGCAATAATTTGCCAATGATGAATACCGATCATGGTAAAAAAGGTGAGAGAGCTGGCCAAGGCAATAAAAAACTCGGCTAAGTTAACGGAGCCAATGGTAAAACGCGGCGGATGACCACCTGCAATTAACGTGGAAGACACAATCGGTCCCCAGCCACCGCCGCCCACCGAGTCCATAAATCCGCCAAATACCGCTAAAGGCGGAATTAATTTCTCTTTTAACTTTTTACGGTTGGGTTTAAAGGCTTTAATAATGATTAAAACCCCTAAAACTAAGGTATAACCGGCCACTAACGGCTTCATAATGTGGTTATAACTTTCGAGTTCCGATAAAATATACGCGCCTAAACCTGCCCCAATTACTCCCGGAATTAGTAAGGAGGTAAACAACTTGCGGTTTACATTTTTTAATTTTAAATGCATCAGCCCGGAAGCTCCGCTGGTAAAAACTTCGGAAGCGTGTACGCTGGCACTAGCGGCCGCCGGCGAAATACCCACCGAAAGCAGAAAAGTAGTAGACGTAAGTCCGTAAGCCATACCCAATGCTCCATCTACCATCTGGGCGATAAAGCCCCCTAGCATATACAGAAAAAATTCGGAAGTAATATTTTGGGCCAGTAAATCGTAAATAGTAGCGGAATGGCGAACCGGTACTTGACTCAAAAGAAATAAACCAACTGCCAGAAATAAAGCCCATCCCGCATAGCGTAGTAATTTACGACCTTGCTTTGCTGGTTTTTCCGTTTCACTCATAGGGGTTGGTAATACAGTTGTTACTCCAGTTTTAACTTCCGTTTTATTATTACCGGATGGATTAGTAGGTAAAAGCATACAAGTTAATTAAGGAGTAAAGCTGTTTTTTTAAATTTTTGGATGCAAAGCCGGAATTTCCGGAACATGGGCGTATAAAACGGGGTATAAATGCGGAATGAAAATACAAATTACTGTAATACAGCAACTAAGGTTTAATAATTAAAAATAAAGTAGCGGTCGGAGCCGCTACTTTATTTAAAAAAACAATTGAATTATAAATTTGGCTGCGGCGTAGTTCGCAGATAAGGTTTAATAATGGTATGACCTTTCGGGAATTTGGCCGGAATATCCTCGGTTGCAATGGCGGGCACAATAATAACATCCTGACCGTTTTCCCAGTTAGCCGGCGTGGAAACGCTGTAATTGGCCGTTAGCTGCAACGAATCTATAACCCGTAAAATCTCGGCGAAATTGCGACCGGTAGAAGCCGGATACGTTAGAGTTAATTTAATCTTTTTATCTGGCCCAATCACAAAAACTGTTCGCACGGTAGCGGTGTCGCTGGCGTTCGGGTGAATCATATCGTACAGGTTGGCAATTTCTTTGGTTGGGTCGGCGATAAGTGGGAAATTTACCGTGGTATCCTGGGTTTCGTTAATATCTTTGATCCAACCGGCGTGCGAGTCGACGGGGTCTACACTAACGGCAATTACTTTGGTATTGCGCTTATCAAATTCGTCTTTAATGCGCGCTACGGCTCCCAGTTCAGTGGTACAAACCGGGGTATAATCGCGCGGATGCGAAAAGAAAACGGCCCAACTATCGCCTAGCCACTCATGAAAATGGATAACGCCTTGCGACGTTTCTGCTGTAAAATCGGGAGCTAAATCCCCTAATCGTAAAGCCATAGTTTTTTATCTGTTAAAGGTAAAACAAAGGATTATTTAGATGTTGTCCATTAAAATTAACCCGTGCAGAAAGTACTACTTTCTGAAAATCGCTAAATAAAATATAATTTTTAACAACACCCCAATTTTTAAAACGCAGCACATGTAAAGGCCTGCTACCAGCCTGTTACTAAATAATTATAAACTAAATCCGATCGAGGTAATATTTGCTGCTTGCTTTTTTAAATTTCACCGGTTATTTCCGTAGCAAATAAGTCTCAAGGTAATTTATTGGTTTTATATTTTCGAACACAATACTCAGTTCCTGCTCCAGTTCGGGCAAACGGCTTTCGGCCACGCGTACTTTCAGCAATTGGTTGTCCGGATCTACTTCGGCGTGGTGATGTAAAAAATAACTTTTCCGGAGCAAGGTATCGGCAAACAAATAAAAAGCTTCCGGATCGGTTGAAAACCGGAACGTTAAGCTTTCACCAAATGCGTTTTGCTTACTTGCTGGTTCCGTTTCGATTCCGGTATAATCTACTTTTTTGGCGTGCAGAAACTTAATTAGCGCTACCGAATTGCGCACCTGCGCGCGCAACGATTTCGTTAGCTTTTGCAGTTCTACTAAATGACTGTTTTTAAGTACCGTAATTTTAGGCTTAGCGGGCGTAGTCATCAGAACCGAAATAACATTAGCGGCCGCCGCCGGATAAGTACGTAATTTATCAGAAGAACTCCGGAAATTGCTTTCGGAAACAAGGGCATTGGAATATAAAGAGGTAATGGCTTTCATGCGGCAAAGTTTTTAAAGTAGAAAAATAGTTTTAACTCATTACAGCCAGCACCGTTCATCTACTCCGGTCCGGCCACTAGCTACAACAACACATGTAACAACAGCTTTCGATTTTAAAAACTTGCATAGGGCTCTTTATCATCTTGGGTTATAAAACCAATAATCTCTGATTTTGTTCAATCAAATACTAAACGGAGCAATCGGCTTATTTATTTAACAATCCGTCGATAGTTATGGCTACATAATACAAACCACCAATGGTTGGGCCAGCGGCGTACTGAATGTAGCGCTGGTTAAAGATGTTAGCTCCACCCGCTTTAATAGTGGTGTTTACTTTAGGCACCCGGTACGTTACCTGCGCATCAAAAGTGTGATAAGCCGGTACGGTACCGTTGGCTAATGGGCTTTCCCACAAGAAAGAATCCTGCCATTTCCAGACCACGTTAAAGCCTACATTTTTAAAAACTTCGCGGTTACCAACAGATAAATTGGTAATAAACTTTGGCGTGTTAAAGCCCGTTACAAACACATCCCTTTCGGCGTTAGTTTTAATATTATTATAGTTTACGTTACCAGCCAGTGTAAATTTCTGGTAAAAGTTATACGTAATTCCTAAGGAAGAGCCGTAATTATTGTACGTATTTTTGGCGTTGGTATACACCCGGTAGCGGGTTTGTTTACTCCGGTTAGCGGCTAACATATCGGTTACACCCGCATCGGTTCCTACTCTGCCGGAAGCAGGTACGGCTACTTCTACCTGGCCTAAAAATCCACTGTACTCGTTGGTATACGCATCAATATCTACTACTAATTTGTTATCCAGCAACACGCTTTTATAACCAACTTCAAATGAATTGATGCGCTCGGGCCGGGTAGCAGATAAGTTAGTTGCTTCCAGCAAAGCCCGGTTTTTTAAAGCGGCATCGTTCGCGGTTAAGCCGGCCGTTACGTCTTTATTAACGGCGGCATTAAAAGTATTTACCGAATTTAAAGTATACGAATTATCTAAATAACCCAGGCCCTCGTTAATATACGATAAACCACCTACGCGCCGCACATTGCCGTTATTTACGTAAGACAAGGCCTCAAATAAAGACGGGAACCGGAAGCCATTCTGGAACGAAGCCCGGAAATTATGTTGATCCGACAGCGTATACACAGCGGCAACCCGCGGGTTTAATTTCGGATCAAACTCCGGATTGTAATCCAAACGCAACGAACCGAATAATTTTAATTTGTTGTCGAAAAACGTTTTCGTTACCTGGCCAAAACCGCCTACTTTTTTGTAATACACGTTGTTACCGCCCGGCAATGTTCTTTCTTCGATAGGCCGCGAAAAGTCTACGAAGTTGTTCCCATCCGGAATAATTTCGTACAAACGGGCATCTAAACCAACCAATACATTTACAAATTTAATTTTATCACCAAAGTCGTACTGCGCATCGGCGTGATACAAGCGGCTCATTTGCCTTAACCAAGCGCCACCGGTAGCCGGTGCACCCGCAATTACAGCTCCATGGTCCCAGTTATTGATACTACGAATGGTATTTTTTAAATTTTCGAAAGCCGGCGTACCTGGTTCCGGCCGACCTTGATCAGCCGACTGGCGGGCGTTCTGCATGGCAGTAGCTAAGTCAACGCCGCTATTTAGTTCGTTTTGCAAGGCAGTTTTAAATTTTCCACCCCACACTGAATTGGTACCACCACCGGTGATATCCAGGTTGTCCACCATCGGTTTTACATTATAAGAATCGCCGGTATTTTCGATGGAGGCGTAACCACGGATAAAATAATTAGTGCCTTTTAACTCTAGCCGGTGGTTTTGTACCCGCACGTTATCCAGCTGAATTTTATTTCCGCGCTGAAAAACCCCGTCCATTTTACCAATGCGGTAACCATAAGAAAGCTCGGCGTTTTCGTTTAAGCGGTAGTGCAATGCGGCATCAAATTTTAAATTATCTACGATTGGGCTCACAATATCGCGTTCCCAATAACCGGTACGCCGCACCAAAAAGGTTTGGTTTTTACCCTGATACTGCACGCCGCTTAAAGTAACCGCATTGTTGTTTTCGTCGCCGTATTTATTCCAGGCATCGTAAGCCGGGTTGTTGGCACCTGCCAGTTCCGGAAAACTAGGATTAGCCGTATTTAAGTTATTGGGGTTCTGATCGGTAGCGGTGTTAGATCGCCAGTCGGTACCCCGCATGTAGCTCCCGTTAATTTTAAAGGCCCATTTGTTGTTAAAAGCTTTGGCGTACCGGATAGCTGTTTCGGTTAATACGCTCGGGTCGTGGTCGATGCCGTCTACGTGGTTTACCCCGGTTTTCTGGTAAACACTTAAACCCTGGTGCAAGAAAGGGCTTTTGGTAATTAAGTTGGCCATGCCATTAATCGCGTTCATGCCGTACAAAGCCGATGCTGCCCCCGGCGTAATTTCTACGCTGGCAATATCCAATTCCGTTGGGCCAATAGCATTACCCAACGGTACGCCCAAAGTGGCCGCTTGCATATCTACGCCGTCTACCAATTGCATAAACCGGAAGTTATTCGGGATATTAAAACCACGGGTATTAGGCACTTTAAAGGTAAGGCTGGAAGTGGTCATCTGCACGCCTTTTACGTTTTCCAGAGCATCGTAAAAACTGGGGGCCGGAGTATCTTTTATCGCCCGGATATCTAATTTTTCAATAGCTACCGGTGACTTTAAAATACTTTCTTCTACCCGCGAAGCCGTAATAACTACTTCTTTACCCAGTACGGTTTGGGTAACCATAGCTACATTCAATTTAGAGCCGACTCCTTTTACTTCAAACTCTTGCTGCTGAAAGCCCACCGAAGAAAAAATTAAAGTAAATGGAAACCGTAACCGGGTACGCAAAGAAAAATCGCCAGCATTATTGGTTACAGTGCCGGTAACGGTGCCTTTTACGTAGACACTTACCCCGGGCAAAGGATCTTTGGCTTCCTGGTCGGTTACTTGGCCCGTAATTTCAATAATATTATTCTCCTGACCATAGGTGGTTAGCACAGCTATAAGCAGAACGTAAAGGAGTAAAAAAGTTTTTTTCATGGGTTAAAGGTAAAAGCAGGATTGGTGAGGTGGTACAGAAGTTTTTTTAAAATTTTAGTTATTTTGCTGCGTTTAATGCTAAACAGATCTGTAAAACAAAGCACCTAAACAGGTATAAAACAGTTTTGTTTCCGTTAGGCAAGATAGATGGCAGCAAGTAGTTAAAGGCATTGTCTATAGAATTTGTAGACAAATAACGCAAGAAGTTTTGAAAGAGCCAAATCTTTTTTTTAAGCTACCAGGGTATTCATTTTTTCTAGGTCCGTTAGATAGGTAGTATCCAGAATGTTGGCAGTAGAATCACGCACCTTTTTCATCACAATCCGGATTTCGCAGGTTATTTCGTCAACGCACTCGTCGCATTTGCGGTAATACAAATGACTCACGCAGGGAATAGGAGCCAGCGGGCCGTCGATCATGCGGATAACGTTGCCCACGGAAATTTGCGAAGGATCTTTTACTAAAGCGTAGCCGCCATTTTTACCGCGGGTACTTTGCAGCAAGCCCTGGGTTTTTAAATCTACCAGAATAGCTTCCAGGAATTTACGGGGAATACGTTCCCGCTCGGAAATATCCGAAATAAGAATGAGGCCTTTATCGGCGTTTTTGGTGAGGTATAAGAGGGCTTTTAGAGCGTATTTCGCTTTTTTTGAAAGCATATCAGTTCCTAATTCCGGCTATCAGCCGGTTTTCACTTTAAATTTCTTTTGTAGTTCTTGTATCGATGCTTTAAATTTTTTATCTGTATCAATTAAATCCGAAACGGTTTGCACCGAGTGAATAACGGTACTATGGTCCCGGCCACCAAAATGGTAACCAATAGATTTTAAAGAATGACTGGTAAATTCTTTGGCAAAATACATCGCCACCTGCCGCGCCGTTACAATTTCTTTCTTCCGGGTCTTGGCTTTCAACGAGTCCAGGGTTACATCAAAGTATTCGGCTACCGTTTTTTGAATGAAATCCAGGTTTACCTCGGTTTCTACGTCTTCAATAATGTGCTTTAAGGCATTTTTAGCCAATTCCAGGTCAATCTCTTTGCGGTTCAGCGACGATTGGGCAATTAACGAAATCAGTACGCCTTCCAGTTCCCGTACGTTGGTATCCACGGAATAAGCCAGGTACTCAATTACGTTATTCGGAATATCAATGCCATCGGCCTGCATTTTTTTCTGAATAATGGCCATGCGGGTTTCAAAATCCGGACTTTGCAAATCGGCGGTTAAGCCCCATTTAAACCGGGAAAGTAATCGCTCTTCCAAACCTTTTAACTTCGGCGGTGCGCAGTCCGAAGTCATCACGATTTGTTTGCCGGACTGGTGCAGGTGGTTGAAAATATGGAAAAACATTTCCTGGGTTTTCTCTTTCCCGCTCAAAAACTGCACGTCATCAATAATCAGGATATCAACGAGCAGGTAAAAGTTCGCAAAATCCTGAACCGAATTGGTTTTTAATGACTCGATAAACTGATTAACGAATTTCTCCGACGAAACGTACAGTACAAATTTCTCGGGCCAGGTACTTTTAATATGGTTGCCGATGGCGTGTACCAGGTGCGTTTTGCCTAAACCCACGCCGCCGTATACCATTAAGGGGTTAAAAGACGTAGTACCGGGTTTGGCAGCTACCGCGTAACCCGCCGAACGGGCCAGCCGGTTGCAATCGCCTTCGATGTAATTATCAAAATTATAAGAACCGTTTAACTGCGAATTAAAAAAATTCCGGTCGATGGTTTTGGATTCGAACGGATTTTTTAAAAAATGTTGCTCCGGATGGTATGAATTAGAAATAGCCGTGGGTACTTTTTTGGTCGGAATATTTACCGTTTGCGGTTTATTAAAATCGTTGCCCCGATCCACGATAATCGAATATTCCAGCCGGCCTTCGTTCCCTAGCTCCTGGTAAATAACTTTTTTGAGCAGACTAACATAATGCTCTTCCAGCCATTCGTAAAAAAACTGACTGGGCACCTGGATCGTCAGTACGTTGTCTTTCAGCAACAAAGGCACGATAGGCTCGAACCACGTTTTGTAGCTCTGCTCCCCTATGCTGTCCTTTATCACCTGCAGACAGTTTTTCCATACTGTCGTACAGTCTTTAATCAT